>NZ_JBITZX010000001.1:0-1123738 GCF_044547145.1 Streptomyces sp. NPDC052773
GTTGATAGGCCGGATATGGAAGCACGGTAACGTGTGGAGTTGACCGGTACTAATAGGCCGAGGGCTTGTCCTCAGTTGCTCGCGTCCACTGTGTTGGTTCTGAAACCACGAACAACCGTCGTAGCTGTTGCTGCGGCTCCGGTTGACAGTTTCATAGTGTTTCGGTGGTCATAGCGTGAGGGAAACGCCCGGTTACATTCCGAACCCGGAAGCTAAGCCTTACAGCGCCGATGGTACTGCAGGGGGGACCCTGTGGGAGAGTAGGACGCCGCCGAACAATTATTGAGAAAACCCCCGCACCGTATGGTGCGGGGGTTTTCTGCGTTCCCGGCCCTTTTCCTTTCCAGGGCCCGGTCTTCGCCTCACAGGCGGCCCGCCGTTTTCAGGGCCAAATAGGCGTCCGCCAGTGCCGGCGCCAAGTCGTCCGGGGTCGCGTCGACGACGGTGACGCCATGGCGGCGGAGTTGTTCGGCGGTGCGGTCACGTTCGGTTTGGGATTGGGCGGCGGCTGCGGCCTCGTAGACGGCGTCGATGGTTCCGCGGGCTTTTGCCATGCCCGCGATATGAGGGTCGGCCACGGATGCCACGAGGACGGTGTGGCGCTGGGTCATCTGGGCCAGGACCGGAAGAAGGCCCTCTTCCATCGGGGCCGCGTCGAGGGTGGTCAGCAGGACGATCAGGGAGCGGCGTGGGGCCGTACGGAGTGCTGTGGCGGTGAGGCCTCGGGCGTCCGTTTCCACGAGTTCCGGTTCCAGGGTCGCCATCGCGTTGACCAGTGCGGGGAGGACGTCATTGGCCGTCCGGCCTTGGACCAGGGCGCGTACGCGGCGGTCGTAGGCGAGGAGGTCGACGCGGTCGCCGGCGCGGGAGGCCAGGGCGGCCAGGAGGAGGGCAGCGTCCATGGACGCGTCGAGGCGTGGGGCGTCGCCCACGCGGCCCGCGGAGGTGCGGCCGGTGTCCAGGACCAGGAGGATGTGCCGGTCGCGTTCGGGGCGCCAGATGCGGACGGCGACCGTGGAGTGGCGGGCTGTGGCGCGCCAGTCGATCGAGCGGGTGTCGTCTCCGGGGACGTATTCGCGGAGGCTGTCGAATTCTGTGCCCTGGCCGCGGATGAGGACGCTGGTGCGGCCGTCGAGTTCGCGGAGCCGGGCGAGCTTGGACGGGAGGTGCTTGCGGCTGGTGAACGGGGGCAGGGCGCGGACCGTCCAGGGAACCTTGTGAGTGCCCTGGCGGGTGAAGAGGCCCAGGGGGCCGTAGGAGCGGATGGTCACGCGGTCTGCCTGGCGGTCGCCGCGACGGGTGGGGCGTAGGCGGGTGGTGATGCGTCGGCGTTCGCCGGCGGGGACCGTCAGGCGGTGGCGGGACGCGGCGGTTTCAGTGCCGGGCTGCCAGCTGCTCGGTGGCCATGCGTCGCGTACGTGGGCGCGGAGCGGGCGGCGGGTGGGGTTGGTGAGCGTGAGAGTGACGTCGGCGGTGTCGCCGAGGCGTACGGAGGTGTCGCCCGAGCGGGACAGCCGTAGCCTTCGTACCGGCGCGGCGAGGGCGAAGTCGCAGGCGCAGGCGAGGGCAAGCGGGGCGTTCACGGCGAGGATGCCGGTCCAGCCGGGTTCCAGGATGCCGACCGGGAGGGAGCCGAGGGCCGCCAGGAGGGCGGCGCGTCCGGTGATTGCCATCAGCGGGGGACGGGGACGTGGGCGAGGATCGCGTTGATGACCGAGTCGGCCGTCACGCCTTCCATTTCGGCCTCCGGGCGGAGCTGTACACGGTGGCGGAGGGTGGGGAGGGCGAGGGCTTTGACGTCGTCGGGGATGACGTAGTCGCGGCCGGTCAGCCAGGCCCAGGCGCGGGAGGTCGCGAGGAGGGCGGTGGCGCCGCGCGGGGAGACGCCGAGGGTGAGGGACGGCGATTCGCGGGTGGCCCGGCAGATGTCGACGACGTAGGCGGTGATTTCGGGGGAGACCGTGGTCTTGGCGACCGCGGCGCGGGCGGCTTCGAGGTCGGCGGCGCCTGCCACGGGGCGTACGCCGGCGGCGCGCAGGTCGCGCGGGTTGAAGCCCTGGGCGTGGCGGGTGAGGACGTCGATCTCGTCCTGGCGGGAGGGGAGCGGGACCATCAGCTTTAGGAGGAAACGGTCCAGCTGGGCTTCGGGGAGGGGGTAGGTGCCCTCGTACTCGACGGGGTTCTGGGTCGCGGCGACCAGGAAGGGATCCGGGAGGGGGCGGGGGGTGCCGTCGACGGTGACCTGGCGTTCCTCCATGGCCTCCAGGAGGGACGACTGGGTCTTCGGGGGCGTGCGGTTGATCTCGTCGGCCAGGAGGAGGTTCGTGAAGACCGGGCCGGGCTGGAAGGAGAACTCGGCGGTGCGGGCGTCGTAGACGAGGGAGCCGGTGATGTCGCTGGGCATCAGGTCGGGTGTGAACTGGACGCGCTTGGTGTCGAGTTCGAGCGCGGATGCGAGGGCGCGGACGAGCAACGTTTTGGCGACCCCGGGGACTCCTTCCAGTAGGACGTGTCCGCGGCAGAGGAGGGCGACGACCAGGCCGGTCACGGCGGGGTCCTGGCCGACCACGGCCTTGGCGATCTCGGCGCGCAGGGCTTCGAGGGCGGCTCGGGCGTCGCCCGGGTCTCCGGTCCGCCCGGCGTTGTCAGTGGTCGGGTCCATCATGGACGGCGTACCTCTCTTTCGAGGGCGTCGAGTTGGTCGGCGAGTGCGATGAGCGCCGCGTCGTCGCTGGGCGGCGGGCCGAAGAGCAGGGAGTGCAGGGCCTGTCCGTCGGCGTGGAGGCGTGCGGACAGGGCGGGGAGCAGGGCTTCGGGCGTGTGGGCCTGGGCCACGGGGATGCCTGCGAGGGGGGCGAGGCGCGTGCGGGTGGTGGAGCGGAGAGCGGCGGCCGCGCGGTCGCGGGCGTTCGCTTTGCGGTAGAGGCGGGCGCGGCCTTCGACGGTTTCGGAGGCGCGGATCGCGACGGGGAGTTTTTCGGTCACGAGGGGGCCGAGTCGGCGTGCCCGCCACAGGGCGGCGAGGGCCGCCGCGATGAAGAGCTGCAGGGTGCCCCAGAGCCAGCCGGAGGGGAGCAGCTCGAAGAGGGTCTTCTCGTCGTCTGGCTGGGTGGCGGAGGCGTCGGAGAGCGAGGGGAGGTACCAGACCAGATGCGGGCGGGAGCCGAGGAGTTGGAGGGCGAGCGAGGCGTTGCCCTGCTCGTCGAGGTGTTCGTTGTGGAGGATGTCGGGCGCGCCGAGGACGACGGTGTCACCGCCGCCGGAGGGGTGCGGGACGCGGATGAGGGTGGCCAGGCGCTCGCTGGGGTAGCACTGGTCGGCCTCGAGGTGGGTGGTGGTGTAGCGGATGCCGCCCGTGTCGGCGTTGCCGGCGCGGCGGGCGGCGGGCAGGTCGCAGTCGGGGGAGAGGGTGGATTCGAGGCTGGTGGCCGGGTCCGCGGTGACGCCGGGGGCGAGGCGTTCGACGGAGGCGCTGCCGGCGGCGACGAGGACGGTGCGTCCGCCGGATTCGGCGATGGCGGTGTGCAGCCGGTCCTGGCGGTTGGGGGCCAGGAGGTCGGGGACGGCGACCAGGAGTGTGGTGTCGGGGGCGGCCGCGGCGCGGGCTTCGTCGAGGGTGGTGACGACGCGGGTGGAGACGCCGCGGTCGGCGAGCAGTTCTGCGACGGCGCGGCTGCCCTGGGGGTCGGGGGAGCGCGGGTCGAGGTTGCCGTGCCGGGTGTCGGAGCGGATCAGGGCGATCGTCACGCCGGCCGCGAGGAGGAGGACGAGGGCGAGGACGAGACCTCGCGCGCGGGTCCACACCTGGCGGGTGGTGGGCGAGACCGAGGTGGTCGGGGGCGTGGCCTCCGTGGTCATCCGGCGGTCCCCTGGCTGGTGTGGTGGGGGGTGCTGTGGTCGGTGCTGTTCACCAAGTGGGGTTTGGTGCGTTCCAGGACGCGGTCGAGGTCGGCGATGCGCTGGTACGACTCCCGGGTGGCCGTTTGGCCGCCGTATGTGACGTCGTCGAAGTCGCGGGCGGCTGCGTGCAGTCGTTCCGTGTGGGAGGGGAGGGCGCGGCCCGCTTCGGCTGCGGCCTCGTCGGCGGTGCGGCCGGGGCGGGGGTCGAGGAGGGCGCGTTCCTCGAGGGAGCGGACGATGGCCCGCATGCGTTCCTGGACGGCCTGGTTCCAGTGGCCCCGGGCGGCGTGTGCGTCGGCGGTGGCGCGGTGTTCGGCGGCGCTGCGGGGGCGGTCGTCGAACAGGGCGGCGGAGGAGGCGGGTTGGCGGTGCGGGGTGCCCAGGCGCCACCAGAGGGCGCCGAGGGCGGCGAGCGCGGCGAGGATGACGACGGTCAGGCCCACCGCGCCGCCGGGGGTGGCGGAGGCTGCCGCGTCGAACACTTTGTCGAGCCAGTCCCAGAAGGCGTTGAGGGCGCGTTCGAAGAAGCCGGGGTCGTCCTCGTGGTACACGCGCTTGGACAGTTCGCGTCGGGCGGCCTCGCGGGCGGGGTCGCGCGGGGTCGTCAACGGTGGTGCGTCGTCGGAGCCCGCGGTCGCCAGGACGGACAGGTCACGGTGGGGCAGCCGTACGGCCGGGTCGGGGGTGCGTGACCAGGTCCGTACGGCCGCTTCGGCGGCGCGGGGCAGTGCCGTCGCCGCTGTGAGGGCTGCCCCCGTCAGGCTCACCGCATCAGCTCCCGGGGGTGGTGGGGCCGTAGCCCTGGACACCGGCGGCGCGGGCCAGTTCGAGATCGAGGGCCTCGCGGCGGATGCGCTGGTCGATGTAGAGGAGCACGGTGACGCCGGCCGTGATCGGGAAGGTGATCATGGAGCCGATCACCGAGCCGATGCCGCTGACGACGAGGAACGTCCAGCCGAAGCCGCCGGTGCCGTTGACGAAGCCGCTGATGCCGTCGCCGCTGACCGCGGCGGCGAGGAACGTGAACGGGATGACGACGATCGCGGCGATGACGTTCACGATGATCGCCGCGAGCAGCTGGATGCCGAAGACCCGCCACCAGGAGCCGCGCACCAGCTTCGCGGACCGGCTCATCGCCTTGAAGATGGTCTGCTTCTCCAGCATCAGGGCCGGGGAGGCGAGGGAGAAGCGGATCATCAGCCATACGGTGACGACGGCACCGGCGAGCCCGCCGAAGACGGCGAGCGCGGCGCCGCCCTCGCCGCCGCCCGCGGCGACCACGAGGATGCCGGGGAGGGCGCCCAGGAGCAGGACACCGGCGGCGATGAGCGGCAGCAGCAGGATCAGGCCGAACAGCTTCCCTATCTGCGGGCGGGCGTCGCGCCAGGCCTCGCCGGCGGTGACGGGCTTGCCGAGCACCGCGCGGCTCGTGACGGTCGTCAGCAGGGCCGTCGCGGCGACCGCGCCGATCAGGGAGATCAGGAGCAGGACGCCGGAGCTGAGCGTGGTGTCGGCCAGGGCATCGGTCAGTTCGTCGAGGCTGGCGCTGGGGTCGCCGAGGGCGCCGGTGTCGGTGTACTCGTTCAGGACCAGGCCCTGCACGAGGACGACGACGATCTCGATGACGACCGCGACGGTGAGGGAGATTCCGAGGACGGTGCGCCAGTAGGTGCGCATGGTCGACACGGCGCCGTCGAGGATCTCGCCGACGCCGAGCGGGCGCAGCGGGATGACGCCGGGCTTGGCGGCGGGCGGGGGGCCGCCCCAGGGGGTGCCCCAGCCGCCGTAGCCGCCGGGGCCCTGCCAGTTGCCGCCGCCGTAGCCGCCGGGGCCGCCGGGGCCGCCGGGGGGCGGGGTGCCCCAGCCCGGGCCGGGCGGCGGGGGCGGCGGGGTCTGGCCCGGGGCCGGCGGGCCGGTGGGCGCGGACCACTGGGCGGGTGGCGGCTGCTGCTTGGACCATTGCGCGCCGGGGCTGTGCGGGTCGGTGCCCGGGTGCTGCGAGGGCTGTTCGGGGCCGGGCCGGTCGGCCGGCTCGGTGGGGCCGGAGGTGCCGGAGGTGCCGGGCTCGTGCCCGTCGGACGGGGCGGATCCGGGCGAGGCCCAGCCCGGAGTGTCGTTCATCGTCGCTCCTTCACGGTGCCCGTCCGCGGTCGCGGCGGCAGCTTGGCAGCCATCGTGCCATGGGGTGGCCGGCGAAGGACCGGCCGCGGTGCGGGCTGCACACCTTCAATTGTCCGCCGGATAGTGGGCAGACTGACCGCATGGCTGATCAGCAGGCGCGAACCGGCGAGGACAAGCGGGCGACCGAGGTACCGGTGGTCCGGTGGGAGGAGCCACCCGAGGGGCCGGTGCTGGTGCTTCTGGACCAGACCCGGCTGCCGAGTGAGGAGGTCGAACTGGTCTGCACGGACGCACCCGCGCTGGTGGAGGCGATTCGGTCGCTCGCCGTGCGCGGGGCGCCGCTGCTCGGGATCGCGGGGGCGTACGGGGTCGCGCTCGCCGCCGCCCGGGGGTTCGACGTGGACGAAGCGGCGCTGGCGCTGGCGGGTGCCCGGCCGACCGCGGTGAACCTGTCGGTCGGGGTGCGCCGGGCGCAGGAGGCGTACCACGCTGCTCTGGCCCGCGGTGGTGACGCCGGGGCGGGCGCGGCGGCGGCGTTGGCGGCCGCGCGGCAGCTGCACCGGGAGGACGCCGAGGCCAGTGCCCGGATGGCGGAGCACGGGCTGGCGCTGCTGGACGAGCTGCTGCCCGGCGGCGGCCAGCGGATCCTCACCCACTGCAACACCGGGTCGCTGGTGTCGGGCGGGGACGGGACGGCGTTCGCGGTGGCGCTCGCGGCGCACCGGCAGGGGCGGCTGCGGCGCCTGTGGGTGGACGAGACGCGCCCGCTGCTGCAGGGCGCCCGGCTGACGGCGTACGAGGCGGCGCGCAGCGGGATGGCGTACACGCTGCTCACGGACAACGCGGCGGGGTCCCTGTTCGCGGCCGGGGAGGTGGACGCGGTGCTGATCGGCGCCGACCGGATCGCGGCCGACGGGTCGGTGGCGAACAAGGTCGGGAGCTATCCGCTGGCGGTGCTGGCCCGCTATCACCATGTGCCGTTCATCGTGGTGGCGCCGGTGACGACGGTGGACCTGGGTACCCCGGACGGGGCGTCGATCGAGGTGGAGCAGCGTCCCGGGTACGAGGTGACGGAGGTGACGGCGCCGCAGGTGCAGGTGTCGGGAGCGGGTGGCGGGGTTCCGGTGGCGCCGCTGGGGACCCAGGCGTACAACCCGGCGTTCGATGTGACGCCGCCCGAGCTGGTGACGGCGATCGTCACCGAGGAGGGGGTCGCGTCGCCGGTGACGGCTGAGGCGCTGGCCGAGCTGTGCGGGAAGGCGCGCGGCGGCCAGGGGTGACGGCCGGTGCGCCGGCCTCGGGGCGCGTGCGGAGTCGCCGCCCCGGTGACGCCGACGCACGGCATGGCAGCCTTGCGGGAGGGCGCGTGGGCCGGACCGCGGGGCGCCGGCGGTCGGCGAGGGCAGACAGTGACGGTCCCGTGCGGCTATCGTCACAGGCCAGTGAGCTACCTCACCTGCGCCTTCGCCACCGTTATGAGAATGGGATGATGTCGTTTATGAAGGGACGAGTCCTTGTCGTCGACGACGACAGCGCACTGGCCGAGATGCTCGGCATCGTGCTGCGTGGTGAAGGTTTTGAGCCGTCTTTCGTAGCCGACGGCGACAAGGCGCTGGCCGCTTTCCGGGAGACCAAGCCCGATCTGGTGCTGCTGGACCTGATGCTGCCCGGGCGGGACGGTATCGAGGTGTGCCGGCTGATCCGGGCGGAATCCGGGGTGCCGATCGTGATGCTGACGGCGAAGAGCGACACCGTGGATGTCGTCGTCGGCCTCGAGTCGGGTGCGGACGACTACATCGTGAAGCCGTTCAAGCCGAAGGAGCTGGTGGCGCGTATCCGGGCGCGGCTTCGCAGGTCGGAGGAGCCGGCGCCGGAGCAGCTCGCCATCGGTGACCTGGTCATCGACGTGGCCGGTCACTCCGTGAAGCGGGACGGGCAGTCGATCGCGCTGACGCCGCTGGAGTTCGATCTGCTCGTCGCGCTGGCGCGCAAACCGTGGCAGGTGTTCACCCGCGAGGTCCTGCTGGAGCAGGTGTGGGGCTACCGGCACGCGGCGGACACGCGGCTGGTCAACGTCCATGTGCAGCGGCTGCGCTCCAAGGTCGAGAAGGACCCGGAACGCCCGGAGATCGTGGTGACCGTCCGTGGTGTCGGTTACAAGGCCGGGCCGAGCTGACATGTCCGGGGACAGTGCCGCTTCGGCGCCCGGCCGGTCCGGGGCCCGCGCGGGGCGGCCTGTCGGCCGGAAGGCGGCGGGCTCCCGCTGGGGAAGGTTCACGGAGAGCGGGCTGCTGCAGGGCGGAGTCCACGGCAGCCCGGTCCTCCGCCTGTTCATGCGCTGGGTGCGCCGGCCGCTGCTGCCGGTGATGCGGCTGTGGCGGCGCAACATCCAGCTGAAGGTCGTCGTCACGACCCTGCTGATGTCGCTGGGTGTCGTGCTGCTGCTGGGCTTCGTCGTCATCGGGCAGGTGCGCAACGGGCTGCTGGACGCCAAGGTGAACGCGTCGCAGAGCCAGGCCACGGGCGGGTTCGCCGCGGCCAAGCAGCGCGCGGAGGAGGCGGCGAGCGGCGCGGCCGTGGACAACGCCGCCGACGAGGACGGACGGTCCTCGCAGAATGTCATCCAGTGGATGAGTGATCTCGTCACGTCGCTGTCCAGTGGCGGCCAGGGCGCCTTCGACGTCGTCACGCTGCCCGCCGGGGACGACACCGGGGGCGGGCGCGGTCCGCGTGCCTCCGGCGGGGTCAACCCCAACAAGAGCGTGCCCGAGGAGCTGCGGGAGCGGGTCACCAGCGGCCCGGGGGCGTATCAGAGCTACACCCGCATCGTGTACGGGCCCGGCAAGGAGTCCCAGCCCGCGCTGATCATCGGCAAGCAGGTCAACGACCCGAACAACGATCCGTACCAGCTGTACTACCTCTTCCCGCTGACGCAGGAGGAGAAGTCGCTGAGCCTGGTCAAGGGGACGCTGGCGACGGCCGGGCTGTTCGTCGTCGTCCTGCTCGGGGCGATCGCCTGGCTGGTGGTGCGCCAGGTCGTCACGCCGGTGCGGATGGCGGCCGGGATCGCCGAGCGGCTGTCGGCGGGGCGGCTGCAGGAGCGGATGAAGGTCACCGGCGAGGACGACATCGCGCGGCTCGGTGAGGCCTTCAACAAGATGGCGCAGAACCTGCAGCTGAAGATCTCGCAGCTGGAGGACCTGTCGCGGATGCAGCGGCGGTTCGTGTCCGACGTATCGCATGAGCTGCGTACGCCGCTGACGACCGTGCGGATGGCCGCCGACGTCATCCACGAGGCGCGGGAGGACTTCGACCCGGTGACCGCGCGGTCGGCGGAACTGCTCGCCGACCAGCTGGACCGGTTCGAGTCGCTGCTGTCGGACCTGCTGGAGATCAGCCGTTTCGACGCCGGCGCGGCGGCGCTGGAGGCCGAGCCGATAGACCTCAGGGAGGTCGTCCGGCGGGTCGTCGGCGGGGCGGAGCCGCTGGCCGAGCGCAAGGGTTCGCGGATCCGGATCGTGGGCGACCAGCAGCCCGTCGTCGCCGAGGCGGACGCCCGGCGGGTGGAGCGCATACTGCGCAACCTCGTCGTCAACGCCGTCGAGCACGGTGAGGGCCGGGACGTCGTCGTCAAGCTCGCCGCGGCGGGCGGGGCGGTCGCGGTCGCCGTACGCGACTACGGCGTCGGGCTCAAGCCCGGTGAGGCGACCCGGGTCTTCAACCGGTTCTGGCGGGCCGACCCGGCCCGCGCGCGGACGACGGGCGGTACGGGTCTGGGGCTGTCCATCGCCCTGGAGGACGCCCGGCTGCACGGCGGCTGGCTGCAGGCGTGGGGTGAGCCGGGCGCTGGTTCGCAGTTCCGGCTGACGCTGCCGCGGACCGCGGACGAGCCGCTGCGGGGCTCGCCGATACCGCTGGAGCCCAAGGACTCGCGGCGCAACCGCGGACTGGACGACGCCGGTCAGCCGCGCGGGGGCGAGAAGAGTGCCACCGTGCCCGCGCAGACCACGGCCGGCGGGCCGGTGCGGCCGCTCGACGCGATAGGCCCGCGGATGGCCGCCGTGGCCCCGACGGCCGATCCGACGGCGCTGCCCGGCAACGGCGCGCGCGTGGTGCCCCGGCCGGTGAGCGGGACGCGCCGCGCGGAGGAGCCGGCGCCCGGCGCCGCGGCAGGCCGCCCGGCGGACGCGGAGTCCGATGAGTCGTATGAGTAAGGGGAGGCAATTCGTGGGCGCTGACCGCGAGGGGGGCGCCCGGCGTACGCCGGCGCGCGCGGTGGCGTATATCGCCTGTGGTGTCGTCCTGCTGTCGGGGTGCGCCTCGATGCCCGACCACGGGGATCTGCGCGGTGTCGAGTCCACGCCGCGGCAGGACGCGCAGGTGCGGGTGTTCGCCGTGCCGCCGTCCGAGGACGCCTCGCCGCCGCAGATCGTGCAGGGGTTCCTGGAGGCGTTGACCAGTGACGACCCCAACTACGAGACGGCGAAGCAGTATCTGACCGACGCGGCCAGGAAGTCCTGGAAGCCGCAGCGGACCACGACCGTACTCGCCAACGCGCCCGGCCTGGAGGTCGATTGGGCGGCCAACAAGGAGGACAGCGACACGTTCGCGTTCCTGCTGACGGGCAGCAGGGTCGCCATCGTGGACGCGGAGCTGTCGTACGCGCCGGCGAGCGGGAACTACAGCCAGCAGGTCCGCCTCAAGAGGGACCGTGAGAGCGGGCAGTGGCGCATCGACCGGCTGCCCCAGGGCGTCGTCCTCGGCCAGTCGGACTTCCAGCGCAACTACATGTCCGTCAACAAGTACTACCTGGCGTCGAACCTCGCGTCCGGCACGTCCGCGCAGCTCGCGGCGGTCGCCGACCCGGTCTATGTGCGCCAGCGCGTGGATCCCACGACGCAGGTGGTGCGGTCGCTGCTCGACGGGCCCACGCGGTGGCTCGATCCGGTGGTCCGGTCGAGCTTTCCCACGGGGACGCGGCTGAAGGAGGACGCGGTCCCGCTGACGCCCGACGACCAGAACAAGCTGACCGTGCCGCTGAACGACAAGGCGGCCCGGGTGGGGCTGGCCAAGTGCAACGAGATGGCGGCCCAGCTGCTGTTCACCTTGCAGGACCTCGCCCCCGCGGTGGACGAGGTCGAGTTGCAGGCGGGCGGCGCGGAGCTGTGCGCGCTCGACGCGGACGCGGCCACGGCGGTCGCCACGCGGGGTCCCGCGCGCAGTCCCGAGTACCTGTACTTCCTCGACGGCGAGCACCGCATGGTGCGGATCCGCAGTGGCAGCAAGACGGCCGGTGCGGAGCCGGTGCCGGGTCCGTTGGGCGAGGGTACGCACACGCTGCGCTCCGTCGCGGTGTCGCGCGACGAGCGCAGCGCGGCCGGAGTCTCCCGGGACGGCGGGGAGTTGTACGTCGCGAGAGTGGAGCCGGGTGCCGCGCTCGGCGAGCCGGTGCTGACCAGCGCGGGCAAGACCGAGGACGACCGGCTGACCACGCCCAGCTGGGACCAGCAGGGCAATCTGTGGGTCGCCGACCGCGATCCCGCGCACGCGCGGCTGCTGTTGCTCCAGGCGGGCAAGGGCGAGCCGCTGGAAGTGGCGGTTCCGGCTCTGGACGGGCGCATCAAGTCGGTGCGGGTCGCCGCCGACGGGGTGCGGATCGCGCTGATCGTGGAGAAGGACGGCGAGCAGTCGCTGCTCGTCGGGCGGATCGATCTCGACGAGAAGGTGGGCGAGCGGTCGACGGTCACGGTGCGCGAACTGCACAACGCCGCGCCCGAGTTGGAGGACGTCACCACGGTGTCGTGGTGCGGCGACGACCAGCTCGTGGTGGTCGGGCGCGCCAAGGGCGGCGTGCTGCAACTGCGGTACGCCCAGGTCGACGGCTCCACACCGAAGGGGCCCGCGCCGGACGCCCTGACCGGGGTGAAGGAGATCGCCGCGTCCGAGGACGAGCGGCTGCCGCTGGTGGCGTACTCGGACGACGGGATCGTGCGGCTGCCGTCGGGGGCGCAGTGGCAGACGGTGGTGAAGGAAGGGTCGGCGCCGGTTTATCCGGGGTGAGGAAACCGGGGCGGGGCGCGGGGTGTGCGCGTCCTGTGTCGGGTGTGTGCGTCCTGTGTCGTGGGTGGCTGTGTGGCCGTACGGCCGTTCTCGTGCGGAGTGATCCGGCGGGGGCGGCCGTTTTCGTGGCCCACGCGTCGGCGTTCACCCGGGTGGATGAGGGCTGTGGCGCGGGGCGTGGAGTTTTCCACAGGTGCTTTTCCACAGGGGTGGTCGGGCGGCGCGGCGGTTGGCAGAGTGAAGCGCATGCGGGGGTGGTGGCGGGACCTCAGCGACCTGGTGCTGCCGGCCGAGTGCGGGGGCTGCGGCAGGCCTCGTACGGTGCTCTGCCCGGAGTGCCGTACCGCCCTGGGCGGGGCGGCGCCGTGCCGGGTGCGGCCGGTGCCCGAGCCGCCGGGTCTGCCGTTCGTGTACGCGGCGGCCCGGTACGGGGACGAGGTGCGGGCCGCGCTGCTGGCCCACAAGGAGCGCGGTGCCCTGGTGCTCTCCGGGCCGCTGGGCGAGGTGCTGGCGGGAGCGGTGCGGGCGGGGCTGGGGCAGGCGTCGTGGAGTGGTGGCGGTGGTCTGGGAACTGGGGGTGGTGCAGTCGGTGGTGCCGGTGGGGGTGATGTGACTGGTGAGGGGAGGCATTGGGGTCCTGGTGCGCCGGTGCTGCTCGTTCCCGTTCCGTCGGGGCGGGGTGCGGTGCGGGCGCGGGGGCACGATCCGGTGCGGCGGATCGCGCTCGCCGCGGCCGGGGAGCTGCGGCGGACGGGGACGCCGGCCCGGGTGGCCGCCGTGCTGCGGCAGCGGCGGGCGGTCGCCGACCAGTCGGGGCTGACCTCCCGGCAGCGGTTGGACAACGTCGCGGGCGCGCTGGCCGTGGCGTCCGGCGGGGCGCGGCTGCTGGAGGGAGGGCCGGTCGTGCTGGTGGACGACCTGATGACCACGGGCGCGTCCCTGACGGAGGCGGCGCGGGCGGTGCGGGAAGCGCGGGCGGACGCGGTGCGTGGGGCGGCCGGCGGAGGGGCCGGTCGTGGGCGCCGGGGAGACGGGGCACGAGACGAACGCGTGTCGGTTGTGTACGGGAGTGGAACCCGGGAAAGGACTGGGGCACGGATTGCTGTACCGAAGGAAGGGGGCGTCGACGTCATCTGCGCGGCGGTGATCGCGGCAACACCGGATTCTTTCGAAATGAACCGGAACTGACTGCGAAGTTGCATCGTTGCAGGTAGTGAGAGCGCCAATTCACCGGAACGGAGGTACGCCGCGGTAGAGGGTGACGACATCCGTCCGGGCGAGATATGTTCGGTTGTGAGGGAAAGCCGCAGGCCACACCTCTCATATCCGAATGCCGTGCCGCGGGATTTCCGCAATCACCGGGCCGGCCGGGTGCAGATCTCGCCCGTGGGGGAGGAGGAGGTGGACGTCACCGAGTCCGAGGTTCCGGGCCACACCGGGACCTGGTGCACAAGGGAGATGCTCCGCATCCGAGGCGGAGCGATCCGGGAACGGAGTTCTGCGTGGACATCGTCGTCAAGGGCCGCAAGACCGAGGTGCCCGAGCGGTTCCGCAAGCACGTGGCCGAGAAGCTGAAGCTGGAGAAGATCCAGAAGCTCGATGGCAAGGTGATCAGCCTCGACGTCGAGGTGTCCAAGGAGCCCAACCCCCGACAGGCCGACCGCAGCGACCGGGTGGAGATCACGCTCCATTCCCGCGGTCCGGTGATCAGGGCGGAGGCAGCGGCCAGCGATCCCTACGCGGCACTCGACCTGGCCGCGGAGAAGCTGGACGCCCGGCTGCGCCGGCAGCACGACAAGCGGCACACGCGCCGCGGTGTCCGTCGGCTCACCGCAGCCGAAGTCCCCCACCACGTTCCGGGCGCGGCCACGCTCAACGGCAACGGCCACACCGCCGGGGCGGACGAGTCGGAAGACGTGCCGACCAAGAAGATCGGCTCCCTCGAGATCAAGGGCGAGGGCCCGCTCGTCGTCCGCGAGAAGACGCACGTCGCCGCCCCGATGACCCTCGACCAGGCCCTCTACGAGATGGAGCTGGTCGGGCACGACTTCTACCTGTTCGTCGACTCCGAGACGAAGGAACCGAGTGTCGTCTACCGGCGGCACGCGTACGACTATGGCGTGATCCATCTGAGGACGGACACGATGATCACGGCGCCGCCCTCGCCGGAGGCCGGCGGTTCGCTGGGCGGCTGACTTTCCCGGACGACGGCTGACCCGGTGCCCCTGGAGTGCTGTGCGCCCCCAGGGGCACCGGTGTGCCACCGGTGTGCTGCTGTGCCACCCGTATGCCACCGGTGTGCGACGGGTGTGCGACCGGTGTGCGACCACTTCGCCCATGGCTTCGTCACCGCGGTGTCGTCCGGGCATGAAATCATGGCCACAACGGCTCAACCGGTGGGTCGTTGCCTTGGGTTGGCGATGGCACGGGACCACAGGCCTAAGCCTTCAGGGGGAGGAACGATGGCGGACAGCTTCGGACCGATGCAGGCCGAGGGGGCCGGCGACGGCCCGGACGGCCGGGGCCCGGACACGGGCTCCTCACGCGACGAGCCGATCCGCGTCCTGGTCGTGGACGACCACGCCCTCTTCCGCCGTGGCCTGGAGATCGTGCTCGCGGCCGAGGAGGACATCCAGGTCGTCGGTGAGGCGGGGGACGGCGCCGAGGCGGTGGAGAAGGCCGCGGACCTGCTGCCCGACATCGTCCTGATGGACGTACGGATGCCCAAGCGGGGCGGGATCGAGGCGTGCACCTCCATCAAGGAGGTGGCGCCCAGCGCCAAGATCATCATGCTGACGATCAGCGACGAGGAAGCCGATCTCTACGACGCGATCAAGGCGGGCGCGACGGGATATCTGCTCAAGGAGATCTCGACGGACGAGGTGGCCACCGCGATTCGCGCCGTGGCCGACGGGCAGTCGCAGATCAGCCCCTCGATGGCGTCGAAACTGCTGACCGAGTTCAAGTCGATGATCCAGCGGACGGACGAGCGCCGGCTGGTGCCCGCGCCGCGGCTCACCGACCGGGAACTGGAAGTGCTCAAGCTCGTGGCGACCGGGATGAACAACCGGGATATCGCCAAGGAGTTGTTCATCTCCGAGAACACCGTGAAGAACCATGTGCGCAACATCCTGGAGAAGCTGCAGCTGCACTCCAGGATGGAGGCGGTGGTGTACGCGATGCGGGAGAAGATTCTCGAGATCCGGTGAGGCCGTGAGGCCCCTGAGGTTGCGTCAGGCCAGGGACCGGGCCAGTTCCGCGATGAGCGGGGCGCGCAGGTCCGGGGAGTTCACCTGTTCCACGCGTACGTTGGTGCAGTTCACCCAGCTTGCCGCTTCCAGCAGGGCCTCGGCGACGGCCGGGACCGTCTTCGGGCCGTCCAGGGAGATCTGCTTGGCGACCAGGGTGCGGCCCTCGCGGGCCGGGTCGACACGGCCGACCAGCCGGCCGCCGGCCAGGACCGGCATCGCGAAGTAGCCGTGGATCCGCTTCTGCTTCGGGACGTAGGCCTCCAGGCGGTGGGTGAAGCCGAAGATCCGCTCCGTTCGGGCGCGCTCCCAGATCAGGGAGTCGAAGGGGGACAGGAGCGTGGTGCGGTGGCGGCCGCGCGGAGGTGTCGCGAGGGCCGCGGGGTCCGCCCAGGCCGGCTTCGACCAGCCCTCCACCGTGACCGGGACCAGGCCGGAGTCGGCGATCACCGCGTCGACCTGCTCGCCCTTCAGGCGGTGGTAGTCGGCGATGTCCGCGCGGGTGCCCACGCCGAGGGCCTCGCCGGCGAGGCGGACCAAGCGGCGGAGGCATTCGGTGTCGTCCAGGTCGTCGTGCAGGAGGGTGGAGGGGATGGCACGTTCGGCGAGGTCGTAGACGCGCTTCCAGCCGCGGCGCTCCACGCAGACGACCTCGCCGTACATCAGGGCGCGCTCCGCGGCGACCTTCGCGCCGGACCAGTCCCACCAGTCATTGGTCTTCTTCGCGCCGCCCAACTCCGTCGCGGTCAGGGGGCCTTCGGCGCGGAGTTGTTTGATCACCTGGTCGTAGGCGCCGTCCGGGAGTTCGTGGTTCCAGTGGGGGCGGTTGCGGTAGGCGCGGCGGCGGAAGGCGAAGTGGGGCCACTCCTCGATGGGGAGGATGCAGGCGGCGTGGGACCAGTACTCGAAGGCGTGGGTGTCCTTCCAGTAGGCGTTCTCCACTGTGGTGCGGCCTACTGCGCCCAGGCGGGCGTAGGGGACGAGTTCGTGGGAGCGGGCCAGGACCGAGATGGTGTCGAGTTGCACCGCGCCGAGGTGACGGAGGATGCCGCGGACGCCGGCGCGGCGGTTGGGGGTGCCGAGGAAGCCCTGGGCTCGTAGGGCGATGCGGCGGGCTTCGTCTGCGGAGAGGGTGGTGGTGGGGCGCGGGGTCGTCATGGCTTCGAACGATAAGGGGTGGGTCTGACAGTGGGGGGTGGGTTGGGGAATTGGCTGGTGGGGGGTGGGGTGGGGGCTGGGCGTGCGTGGTGGGAGTGGGGGATGGGGACGTGGACGGGGGCTGATGTGGGTGGTCGGGTGCGGCGGCGTCCGGCGCGGGCGTGGAGGTTCTTCGCCCCCGCCGCCCCTACCCATTCCCATCCCCAGGGGCTCCGCCCCTTCGACCCCACCAGGGGCTCCGCCCCTGGACCCCGGCGGCGGATTCGCGCCGTGGGTGCCCCGTGCGGCTGGGTTCCCGCCCCGGCGGGGGCTGCGCCCCCTGCACCCTGGAGGGGTTGCGGCCTCTGGGCCTCGGCAGGGTGTGGGCCGTGGGCGCCGGGTGCGGCTGGGTTCCCGCCCCGGCGGGGGCTGCGCCACCTGCACCCTCGAAGGGGCTGCGGCCCTGGGCCTCGGCAGAGTGTGGGCCGTGGGTGCCCGGTGCGGCTGGGTTCCCGCCGCGGCGGGGGCTGCGCCCCCTGCACCCCGGGGGCTGCGCCCCCTGCACCCCGGGGGCTGTGACCCTGCCCCCGCCGGGCTCCGCCCCTGGACGCCGGCGGGGGCTGTGCCCTCGGCCCCTGAGCCCCAGGTCGCCGCAGCCCCGCGCCCCCTCACATCGTCGGCCGTGGTGGCAGGTACGGGGCTGTGGAAGGGAGGGACAGATCTGAGGGGAGGAGGGAGGCCAGCCAGCAGTCGCGGCGGGTGCCGTTGTTGTTGAGGGCCGCGCGGAGGGTGCCTTCGAGGGTGAAGCCGGCTCGTTGCGCGACCGCGAGGGAGGCGGTGTTGCCCACCTCCGCGCGCCATTCGAGGCGGTCGACGGGGATGCGGGTGAAGGCCCAGTGGGAGACGGCCCGGGTGGCTTCGGTGATGTAGCCGTTGCCGCGGTGGCGCTTGGTGGCCCAGAAGCCCAGTTCGGCGGTGCCCAGGGAGCGCATGGTGATGCCGAGCATGCCGGCGAGGTCCCCGTCGGGCAGGAAGGCGCCGAAGGTGAACATCGAGGAGGCGGCCCAGCCGTCGGGGGCCTGTTGCCGGACGAAGGTCTCGGCGTGTTCCGGGAGGTACGGGGAGGGGATCGTCGTCCAGCGCTGGATGTCGGGGTCCTGACAGGCTGCGTATACGGCGTCGATGTCGTCCGGGCCGACCGGGCGCAGCAGCAGGCGGGCCGTGGGGATCGTGACGGGGTCCATCGGCCGATTCTGCTGGGGGGCGGGACGGAGGTCATCCGTTTTTCGCGAGTGAATGTGAGGGGGGCGTCGTTCGTGGAAATCGGTGGGAGGCCGCGGCACCATCCGTGTCTCCCGGCCGTTGTCCTCTGAGGAAGCGGCGACGCCGTCGTCACGGCAGGCCTCCCGGCGTGGCCGGGTCCTCGCATACGATGGCCGTTGCTCAGTACGTCAGAAGGAAACCGACCGTCCCAGGCCCGACCGGCAAGGAGACCAACCCCCGTGTCCGTCCTCTCGAAGATCATGCGTGCAGGCGAAGGCAAGATCCTGCGCAAGCTGCACCGCATCGCGGACCAGGTCAACTCCATCGAAGAGGACTTCGTCGACCTCTCCGACGCCGAGCTGCGGGCCCTCACCGATGAGTACAAGCAGCGGTACGCCGATGGGGAGAGCCTTGACGATCTGCTCCCCGAGGCTTTCGCCACCGTCCGCGAGGCCGCCAAGCGCGTCCTCGGGCAGCGCCACTACGACGTGCAGCTGATGGGTGGTGCCGCGCTCCACCTCGGTTACGTCGCCGAGATGAAGACCGGTGAGGGCAAGACCCTGGTCGGTACGCTGCCCGCGTATCTGAACGCGCTGTCCGGTGACGGTGTTCATCTGATCACGGTCAACGATTACCTGGCCGAGCGTGACTCCGAGATGATGGGGCGCGTCCACAAGTTCCTCGGCCTGTCGGTCGGCTGCATCCTCGCCAACATGACGCCGGCCCAGCGCCGCGAGCAGTACGCGTGCGACATCACCTACGGCACGAACAACGAGTTCGGCTTCGACTACCTGCGCGACAACATGGCCTGGTCGAAGGACGAACTCGTCCAGCGCGGGCACAACTTCGCCATCGTCGACGAGGTCGACTCCATCCTCATCGACGAGGCCCGTACGCCGCTGATCATCTCCGGCCCGGCCGACCAGGCCACCAAGTGGTACGGCGACTTCGCCAAGCTGGTCCAGCGCCTCAAGCGCGGCGAGGCCGGCCAGCCGCTGAAGGGCATCGAGGAGACCGGCGACTACGACGTCGACGAGAAGAAGCGCACCGTCGCCATCCACGAGTCCGGCGTCGCCAAGGTCGAGGACTGGCTGGGCATCGACAACCTGTACGAGTCGGTGAACACCCCGCTCGTCGGCTACCTGAACAACGCCATCAAGGCCAAGGAACTCTTCAAGAAGGACAAGGACTACGTCGTCATCGACGGCGAAGTCATGATCGTCGACGAGCACACCGGCCGTATCCTCGCCGGCCGCCGCTACAACGAGGGCATGCACCAGGCGATCGAGGCGAAGGAAGGGGTGCCGATCAAGGACGAGAACCAGACGCTCGCCACGATCACCCTCCAGAACTTCTTCCGCCTCTACAACAAGCTCTCCGGCATGACCGGTACGGCGATGACCGAGGCCGCCGAGTTCCACCAGATCTACAAGCTCGGCGTGGTCCCCATCCCGACCAACCGGCCGATGGTCCGCAAGGACCAGTCGGACCTGATCTACCGCACCGAGGTCGCGAAGTTCGCCGCCGTCGTCGACGACATCGAGGAGAAGCACCGCAAGGGCCAGCCGATCCTCGTCGGCACGACGTCCGTCGAGAAGTCCGAGTACCTGTCGCAGCAGCTGAGCAAGCGCGGCATCCAGCACGAGGTGCTGAACGCCAAGCAGCACGACCGTGAGGCGCAGATCGTCGCCCAGGCCGGCCGCAAGGGCGCCGTGACCGTCGCCACCAACATGGCCGGCCGTGGTACGGACATCAAGCTCGGCGGCAACCCCGAGGACCTCGCCGAGGCGGAGCTGCGCCAGCGCGGCCTCGACCCCGAGGAGCACATCGAGGAGTGGGCCGCGGCCCTGCCCGAGGCGCTCAAGCGGGCCGAGGAGGCCGTCAAGGCCGAGAAGGAGGAGGTCGAGCGGCTCGGCGGCCTGTACGTGCTGGGCACAGAGCGGCACGAGTCCCGCCGTATCGACAACCAGCTGCGCGGTCGTTCCGGCCGCCAGGGCGACCCCGGCGAGTCCCGCTTCTACCTGTCGCTCGGCGACGACCTGATGCGGCTGTTCAAGGCCCAGATGGTCGAGCGCGTGATGTCCATGGCGAACGTGCCGGACGACGTGCCGATCGAGAACAAGATGGTCACCCGCGCGATCGCGTCCGCCCAGTCGCAGGTCGAGCAGCAGAACTTCGAGACCCGTAAGAACGTCCTGAAGTACGACGAGGTCCTCAACCGGCAGCGCGAGGTCATCTACGGCGAGCGCCGCCGCGTCCTGGAGGGCGAGGACCTGCACGAGCAGATCCGGCACTTCATGGACGACACGATCGACGCGTACGTCCAGGCCGAGACCTCCGAGGGCTTCCCCGAGGACTGGGACCTCGACCGGCTGTGGGGCGCCTTCAAGCAGCTCTACCCGTGCAAGGTAACCATCGAGGAGCTGGAGGAGGCGGCCGGCGACCGCGCCGGTCTGACGGCCGAGTTCATCGCCGAGTCCGTCAAGGACGACATCCACGAGCAGTACGAGGCGCGTGAGGCGCAGCTCGGCTCCGAGATCATGCGTGAGCTGGAGCGCCGGGTCGTGCTGTCGGTCCTGGACCGCAAGTGGCGCGAGCACCTCTACGAGATGGACTACCTCCAGGAGGGCATCGGCCTGCGCGCGATGGCCCAGAAGGACCCGCTGGTCGAGTACCAGCGCGAGGGCTTCGACATGTTCCAGGCCATGATGGACGGCATCAAGGAGGAGTCCGTCGGCTACCTGTTCAACCTGGAGGTCCAGGTCGAGCAGCAGGTCGAGGAGGTCCCCGTCGAGGACGCCAAGCCGGACCTGACCAAGCAGGACGCGGTCCCGGCGCAGGCGACCGCCTCGCGCCCGGAGATCCGCGCCAAGGGCCTGGAGGCCCCGCAGCGGCGGAACCTGCACTTCACCGCGCCGACCGTGGACGGCGAGGGCGGCACCATCGAGGGCGACCTCCCCGAGGACGAGCCGGTGCGCTCCCCCGCCGACGGCCTCACCCGCGCGGAGCGGCGCAAGCAGGCCAAGGGCGGGCGGCGCCGCAAGAAGTGAGGCCGGCGGCGGCGTGACGCCGCCGCGGTTCGTGCCGTGGCCGAGGGCCGGGACACCCCCAGGGGTGCCCGGCCCTTTCGCATGCCCGTCAGTCGTCGTCCTCCGCGCGGGGCCCGCGCGGGCCGTCCAGTTCCACCGCCGTGCAGCGCCAGCGGTGGTCGGCGCCCCGTTCCAGGCGGAAGGCCATGGCGCGCAGCCGGTCGCCGGTGCGGATCCGGGCGAAGGCCTCGAAGGCGCCGGGGTAGGGCTCGTACCAGCCGACGTCGCGCACCACCGGGCGCGGGCCGGGGGAGCGCAGGGGCCCGGTCTCGGCGAGGCGGGCCAGGTCGTCGTAGGCGCGTCCCACGGTGTGGCGGAGCATGAAGTGGACGGGGCGCTGGCCGCTGAGGACCAGCAGCAGACGGTCGGCGAAGACATCGGTGGGACGGGGCTGCGGGAGCCCGACCGGACGGCGCGGGGTCTGCGGCGGCACCCTCAGGGGGGTGTGCCGGGTGCCGCCGGGGGCCGCCTCCGGGTGGGCCGGCGCGCCACCGGGGGCCGTCGCCGGGAGGGCCGATGCGCCGCCGGCGACCGTCGGGTGGGCCGGCGCGCTGCCGGGAGCCGCCGGGACGGCCGGTCGGCGGGTGTCCGCCGGGGTCGTGGGCGTGGTGTCCGTGCGGCGGGCGCGGGGTGGGGTCGCGCCCGGTCGGCGTGGGTCGCGGCGGGTGTCACGGCGCGTCGGAGGACGGGTGCCGGGGCGGGCGCCGGGACGGGTGGCCGGGTGGTGCTGGGCCCTGGTCATGACCTTGTTCATGGGATCCCCGTTCGCTGCGGCCCGGGAGATACCGGGCGGTAACTTGCTGGTGGTGATCTTGTACGGGGCGGGAGAGGCGGCAGCAAGCCGAGCGCAAGTCGGGGTCGGAGGCCCACAGAGTTCACCTATCCGAGTGGTTCGGAGGGGTGGAAGCCCTGGTGAGGAGGGTGCGGTGGGTGAATTCCCGGGCGTCGGATGGACGCTTTCCGGAGCGCGGGCAGGGGCCCGAAAGGGGACGCCCGCACGTATCCTGAAGGCTCTCCGAAGCCTTGCGGGGCCCTCCGACCACGAAAGAAGCGGCCAGCCATGCGCGTCTACGTCCCCCTGACCCTCCCCGGTCTCGCCGAGGCGTACAAGGCGGGAGAGCTCGGGGGCGGGCCGCTCGTCGCGTACGCCGTCACGCCCGCGCTGCGCGAGTGGTACCTCTCCGACGACATCGAGGAGCTGGAGTACGCGGCGCTGAGCCGGGCCGCGCTGGCCTCGCTGCGGCTGCTCGCGGCGGACGCGGGGGCCCCGCGCCGGCGGGTCGTCGTCGCCGTCGACGTGCCCGACGGGGCGGCGACGGCCGATCCGGACCGGGGCCTCGACCCGGCCGCGCTGGGCGAGGTGCGGGTGGCCGGGCCGATCCGGCTGGCCAAGGCGGCGTCCGTGCACGTCGACGCCGGGGACGCGGAGGCGGACGTCGCCGCGGCGGCGGACGCGCTGGAGGCGGCGGACGGCGGGGACGACGACGCCCAGTTCGTGGTGGACGGGGCCGAGGACCACGAGCTGCTGTGGTACGCCACGCAGGAGATCCCGAACCTGGTGGGGCTGGGGGACTGAGCCGCACCGGGCCGCCGGGGCCGTCGAGCCGTCGGACCGCCGGCCCGTCGCGCGGAACCGCAGGCCCGTCACCCGGGCGTCTCTTGATTGTCAGTGGCGGCGGGTACGGTCTTCGGCATGGGGAAGCTGGGAGCCGCGCACATTGTGTGGGACTGGAACGGCACGCTGTTCCACGACAATGACGCGATCATCGGGGCGACGAACGCGGCGTTCGCCGAGCTGGGACTGGAGCCGATCACACTGGAGCAGTACCGGTCGATGTACTGCGTGCCGGTGCCGAAGTTCTACGAGCGGTTGATGGGACGACTGCCCACGAACGAGGAGTGGGAGGTCATGGACGGGACCTTCCACCGGTACTACGCCGAGCACCGCGTGCGGTGCGGGCTCACCGAGGGCGTGGTGGAGCTGCTGGCGCAGTGGCGGTCCGCGGGGCGCAGCCAGTCGATCCTGAGCATGTACGGGCACGAGGACCTCGTGCCGCTGGTGCGCGGATTCGGGATCGAGAGCCACTTCATACGGGTCGACGGGCGCACCGGGCCCTCCGGGGGCAGCAAGGCCGAGCACATGGTGCGGCATTTCGCGGCGCTGGCCGGGGTGGACCCCTCGCGCACGGTGGTGATCGGGGACGCCGCGGACGACGCGGTGGCCGCGCTCCACGTGGGCGCGCGGGCCGTGCTCTACACCGGGGGCTCGCACAGCCGCAGCAGCCTGGAGACGGCCGGGGTGCCCGTGGTGGACACCCTGCACGAGGCGGTCGCGGAGGCGGAACGGCTGGCGATGGCCGCGTGAGGCACGGCCGGGGCGCGGGCCGCGCCCCGGACCAGGTGACTCCCGGGCGCGACCAGCACCCCGGGCCCGACGGTCCTGGCTACGGCCGCACGCCGGGCCCGACGGTCCTGGCTACGGGCCGCACCCCGGACGCGGCGCCCCCGATCACGCCCGCGCCCCCGATCAGGTGACCGGCGCCTTGGCGCGCAGCACCCCCAGGAACTCCCGCATCCACACCGGATGGTCCGGCCAGGCCCGGGAGGAGACCAGCGTGCCGTCGACGACCGCCTCGGCGTCCTGGAAGGTCGCGCCGGCGGCCTGCATGTCCAGCTCCAGGGCGGGGTACGCGGTGACGCGGCGGCCGCGGAGGGCGTCCACCGCGGCGGTCAGCAGGGGGCCGTGGCAGATCTGCGCCACGGGCTTGTCGGCGTCGAAGAAGGATTTGAGGATCTTGCGGAGTTCGGGGTCGTTGCGGAGGTATTCGGGGGCCCGGCCGCCGGGAATGACGACGGCGGCGTACTGGCCGGGGTCGACCTCCGAGAAGGCGAGATCGGCCGGCCAGGTGTAGCCGGGTTTCTCGGTGTAGGTGTCGAAGCCGGGTTCGAAGTCGTGGACGACGAACCGGAGCTGCTTGCGGGTGGGGGCCGCGATGTGGACCTCGTAGCCCTCTTCGCGCAGGCGCTGGTAGGGGTACAGCACTTCGAGGGACTCTGCGGCGTCGCCGGTGACGATCAGGATCTTGGCTGTCATACGAGCGGCTCCCCTCCGGGGTGGGCGTCACTGGGCAACCTGCCCTGGGTCGGGCCGCTTGCCAAGGGGACGCGCCGGTCCCGGGACACCGACGGCCACGGCCGGACTGTGCAGACTGTCAAAGTTCCGGCCCCGGTTTTGTACACATACGGCTCATGACGGGCCCCCGGTGAGGAGCGATAGCCTTGGTGGCGTGATCAGCGCGATAGTTCGCGGGGGCGGCGTTGCCCCTGCCCTGCGCCCGGGACGCACGGACGACATCCGTGACCGGGCGGCGGTCGCTGGTCTTCGCGGGCGGGCCGGGGAATCCGAGGCCCCCTTCAGGGCGCCGGGCGGACGCAGGACGGAGCGGCCGCGGCGCGCGCCGGATCCGTCGTACGCGTCGGAAATGGCTGATAACCCCCCGCTCGTCTCCCCTTGCGGCATAGCGTCGAAGCGGACCGGACACCCCGTGTTCCGGCGTCACGCCGGAAGGGCAGAGACCGTACTTCCTTCTACGTCACGCAACGGCGCGCGACAGGAGCCAGAGGACAATGCAGACCAAGCTGGACGAAGCCAAGGCCGAGCTGCTCGACAGGGCCGCCCGGGTAGCTGAGAACAGCCCGGTCGGGGGGCACCTACCGACTGGGACGACGGAACACGGAACCCCCGACCGGGAGGCCGTGCTCACGTTCCTCCAGCGCTACTACCTGCACACCGCCCCGGAAGACCTCACCGACCGGGACCCGGTCGACGTCTTCGGAGCCGCCTACTCCCACTACCGACTGGCCGAGAACCGCCCCCAGGGCACGGCCAGCGTGCGCGTCCACACCCCGACCGTGGAGGAGAACGGCTGGACGTGCAGCCACTCCGTGGTCGAGGTCGTCACCGACGACATGCCCTTCCTCGTCGACTCGGTCACCAACGAGCTGACCCGGCAGGGACGCGGCATCCACGTCGTCATCCACCCCCAGGTCACGGTGCGCCGCGACGTCACCGGCAAGCTGATCGAGGTGCTGACCACCTCGCCCGCCGGCGACCTGCCGCACGACGCGCACATCGAGTCCTGGATCCACGTCGAGATCGACCGCGAGACCGACCGCGCGGACCTGAAGCAGATCACCGCCGACCTGCTGCGCGTGCTGTCCGACGTCCGCGAGGCCGTCGAGGACTGGGGCAAGATGCGCGAGGCGGCCGTACGCCTCGCGGACGGCCTGGCCGCCGAGCCGGCCCCCGCCGACCTGCCCGGGCAGGACGTCGAGGAGGCCCGCGAGCTGCTGCGCTGGCTGGCCGACGACCACTTCACCTTCCTCGGCTACCGCGAGTATCAGCTCCGCGACGACGACTCCCTCGCCGCCGTCCCCGGCACCGGCCTCGGCATCCTGCGCGCCGACCCGCACCACGCGGGCGACGACCAGCACCCGGTCAGCCCGTCCTTCGAGCGGCTGCCCGCGGACGCCCGCGCCAAGGCGCGCGAGCACAAGCTGCTGGTGCTGACCAAGGCCAACAGCCGGGCCACCGTGCACCGGCCGTCGTACCTGGACTACATCGGCGTCAAGAAGTTCGACGCGGACGGCAACGTCATCGGCGAGCGGCGTTTCCTCGGTCTGTTCTCCTCCGCCGCCTACACCGAGTCGGTGCGCCGGGTACCGGTGATCCGGCGCAAGGTCGAGGCGGTGCTCAAGGGCGCCGGCTTCTCGCCCAACAGCCACGACGGGCGCGACCTGCTCCAGATCCTGGAGACCTACCCGCGCGACGAGCTGTTCCAGACGCCCGTCGACGAGCTGCGCTCCATCGTCACCTCCGTCCTGTACCTCCAGGAACGCCGCCGGCTGCGGCTCTACCTGCGCCAGGACGAGTACGGCCGCTACTACTCGGCGCTCGTCTACCTCCCGCGCGACCGCTACACCACCGGCGTGCGCCTGCGGATCATCGACATCCTCAAGGAGGAACTGGGCGGCATCAGCGTCGACTTCACCGCCTGGAACACCGAGTCGATCCTGTCCCGGCTGCACTTCGTCGTCCGCGTCCCGCAGGGCACCGAGCTGCCGCAGCTGTCCGACGCCGACAAGGAGCGCATCGAGGCCCGCCTGGTCGAGGCCGCCCGCTCCTGGGCCGACGGCTTCGCGGAGGCGCTGAACGCCGAGTTCGGCGAGGAACGCGCGGCGGAGCTGCTGCGCCGCTACGGCGATGCCTTCCCCGAGGGCTACAAGGCCGACCACACCCCGCGCAACGCGGTCGCCGACCTCGGTCACCTCGAACGCCTCGACGAGGAGCGGAACTTCGCGCTCAGCCTCTACGAGCCGGTGGGCGCCGGCCCCGACGAGCGCCGCTTCAAGATCTACCGCAAGGGCGAGGCGGTCTCCCTGTCCGCGGTGCTGCCGGTGCTCAACCGGCTCGGCGTCGAGGTGATGGACGAGCGGCCGTACGAGCTGCGCTGCGCCGACCGCCGGGTCGCCTGGATCTACGACTTCGGGCTGCGCATGCCCAAGGCCCAGAACGGCTCCGCCGACGGCGCCTACGCGAGCGACGACGCCCGTGAGCGCTTCCAGGAGGCCTTCGCCGCCACCTGGACCGGCCAGGCCGAGAACGACGGCTTCAACGCGCTGGTGCTGACCGCCGGGCTGACCTGGCGGCAGGCGATGGTGCTGCGGGCGTATGCGAAGTACCTGCGCCAGGCGGGCTCCACGTTCAGCCAGGACTACATGGAGGACACCCTCCGCGACAACGTCCACACCACGCGGCTGCTGGTCTCGCTGTTCGAGGCGCGGATGTCGCCGGAGCGGCAGCGTGCCGGGCACGAGCTGGTCGACGCCCTGCTGGAGGAGCTGGAGGCGGCGCTCGACCAGGTGGCCAGCCTGGACGAGGACCGCATCCTGCGCTCCTTCCTGACCGTCATCAAGGCCACCCTGCGGACCAACTTCTTCCAGAAGACCGGGGACGGCCGCCCGCACGACTACGTGTCGATGAAGTTCGACCCGCAGGCCATCCCGGACCTGCCGGCGCCCCGCCCGGCGTTCGAGATCTGGGTGTACTCGCCGCGCGTCGAGGGTGTCCACCTGCGGTTCGGCAAGGTCGCGCGCGGCGGTCTGCGCTGGTCCGACCGGCGCGAGGACTTCCGCACCGAGATCCTCGGCCTGGTCAAGGCGCAGATGGTGAAGAACACCGTCATCGTGCCGGTCGGCGCCAAGGGCGGTTTCGTCGCCAAGCAGCTGCCCGACCCGAGCGTCGACCGCGACGCGTGGATGGCCGAGGGCATCGCCAGCTACAAGACGTTCATCTCGGCGCTGCTCGACATCACCGACAACATGGTCGCGGGCGAGGTCGTGCCCCCGGCGGACGTCGTCCGCCACGACGAGGACGACACCTACCTGGTCGTCGCCGCCGACAAGGGCACCGCGACCTTCTCCGACATCGCCAACGAGGTCGCGGAGAAGTACAACTTCTGGCTCGGCGACGCCTTCGCCTCCGGCGGCTCGGCCGGCTACGACCACAAGGGCATGGGCATCACCGCGCGCGGCGCCTGGGAGTCCGTCAAGCGGCATTTCCGCGAGCTGGGCGTGGACACGCAGTCCGAGGACTTCACGGTCGTAGGCATCGGCGACATGTCCGGTGACGTGTTCGGCAACGGCATGCTGCTCAGCGAGCACATCCGCCTGGTCGCCGCCTTCGACCACCGCCACATCTTCATCGACCCCAACCCGGACGCGGCCGTCTCCTACGCCGAGCGCCGCCGCATGTTCGAGCTGCCCCGCTCCAGCTGGGCCGACTACAACACCGAGCTGATCTCGGCGGGCGGCGGCGTCTTCCCGCGCACCGCCAAGGCGATCCAGATCAACGCGCACATCCGCGAGGCACTGGGCATCGAGGGCAAGGTCACCAAGATGACCCCCGCCGAGCTGATGAAGGCGATCCTCCAGGCGCCGGTGGACCTGCTGTGGAACGGCGGCATCGGCACCTACGTCAAGGCCTCCACCGAGTCCCACGGCGACGTCGGCGACAAGGCCAACGACGCCATCCGCGTCGACGGCAGGGACCTGCGCGTCAAGGTCGTCGGCGAGGGCGGCAACCTCGGTCTGACCCAGCTCGGCCGGATCGAGTTCGCGCTGCACGGCGGCCGGATCAACACCGATGCCATCGACAACAGCGCGGGCGTGGACACCTCCGACCACGAGGTGAACATCAAGATCCTGCTCAACGGCCTGGTCGCGGACGGCGACATGACCGTCAAGCAGCGCAACCGGCTGCTCGCCGACATGACCGACGAGGTCGGCAAGCTGGTGCTGCGCAACAACTACGCGCAGAACACGGCGATCGCGAACGCCCTCGCCCAGTCCAAGGACATGCTCCACGCCCAGCAGCGCTACCTGAAGCACCTGGTGCGCGAGGGCCACCTGGACCGGGCCCTGGAGTTTCTGCCGACCGACCGCCAGATCCGCGAGCGGCTCGCCCAGGGCCAGGGCCTGACCGGCCCGGAGACGGCCGTCCTGCTGGCGTACACGAAGATCACGGTCGCCGAGGAGCTGCTGCGCACCTCGCTGCCGGACGACCCGTACCTGCGCGGCCTGCTGCACTGCTACTTCCCGACCGCGCTGCGCGAGCAGTTCGGCGACCGCATCGACACCCACCCGCTGCGCCGTGAGATCACCACGACGGTGCTGGTCAACGACACGGTCAACACCGGCGGTACGACGTATCTGCACCGGCTGCGCGAGGAGACCGGGGCGTCGCTGGAGGAGATCGTCCGGGCGCAGACCGCGGCCCGCGCGATCTTCCGCTCCGCCGAGGTGTGGGACGGCGTGGAGGCGCTGGACAACAAGGTCGAGGCCGAGGTCCAGACCCGCATCCGGCTGCACTCGCGCCGCCTGGTGGAGCGCGGCACGCGCTGGCTGCTCAACAACCGGCCGCAGCCGATCCAGCTCGCCGAGACGGTCGGCTTCTTCGCCGAGCGCGTCGAGCAGGTCTGGTCGCAGCTGCCGAAGCTGCTGCGCGGCGCGGACCTGGAGTGGTGGCAGAAGATCTACGACGAGCTGACCGACGCCGGGGTGCCGGACGAGCTGGCCACGCGCGTGGCCGGGTTCTCGTCCGCCTTCCCGACGCTGGACATCGTCTCGGTGGCCGACCGCATGGGCAAGGAGCCGCTGGACGTCGCCGAGGTCTACTACGACCTCGCCGACCGCCTCGGCATCACCCAGCTGATGGACCGGATCATCGAGCTGCCCCGCGCAGACCGCTGGCAGTCCATGGCCCGCGCCGCGATCCGCGAGGACCTGTTCGCCGCGCACGCCGCCCTCACGGCCGACGTGCTGGCGGTCGGCAACGGCACCTCCACGCCGGAGCAGCGGTTCGAGGGCTGGCGGGAGAAGAACGCGGCGATCCTCGGCCGCGCCCGCACCACCCTGGAGGAGATCCAGTCCTCGGAGACGTTCGACCTCGCCAACCTGTCGGTGGCGATGCGGACGATGCGCACGCTGCTGCGGACGCACTCGTAGCCGTACGGCATGAAGGAGGCGCCCCGGGCCGGTCGGTCCGGGGCGCCTCCCGTCGGGCCGGGGCTCAGCGCAGCGCGCTCGCCAGCAGGCGTACCGCCCGGCGCATCCGGGGCCGGGCCGCGCGCCGTACCAGCGGGCGCACCACCCGCGCGGTGACGCCCGCCGGACGCCACCGGACCTGGAGCCGGCCCGTGCCGCGCTGCTCCGGTTCGACGGTGACGAGGTGCGGGGCGGCACCCGAGTGGTACTCCACGCGCGCGGTCAGCGGCCGGAAGGGGGTCTCCGGGGCCAGCAGGACGCCCCGGTGGAACAGCCCCCGGTGCTCCAGGCGCAGCACGGGGTGACGGGCGCCGTCGAAGCCGTGCAGCGGGACCGGGGCGGCGGCCAGGTCGAGGTGGACATGGCCCTCGTAGACACCAGGGCGCACCGGGGACAGCCGGAACGGCACGCTCATGCGCCGGCGGCCGGGGGAGAGCAGCAGGGTCGCGGCCTGCGGTCCGACCGGGAGGCGCAGGGCCGGGTCGTAGGTGCGGATCGCGAGGTCGACGGAGGCGCCGGGGCCGGGCGAGATCGCGGTGACCTCGTGCCGGAGCAGGGCGTAGGGGAAGGGGCAGGTGTCCGGGGCCAGGTCGGACAGGTCCAGCTCCCGGCGTGCCCAGTCGGTGTCGGGGAGCCGGTCGCCCCAGTACGTCCGCCCCTCGTCGTCGGTGACGACCGCGCGCGGGCCGACGGCGTGGCCGAGGCCGCGCGCCGCGAGCCGGGCGTCCGCCAGGCGCAGATCGCGCACGAGCTGGACGACGACGCGTTCGGGGCGCGGGAGACGGGCGTACGCGCCGGGCGTGAGCGTCGCGAGATACGGGTTGACGATCTCCGCGAACCCCGCCAGCCACTCCTCGTCCCGGTGCGGGAGGTCACCGGCGTACATCCGGAAGTCGTGCTTGAGGAACTTGTAGTCCTTCTCCTCGTGCAGCGTGCCGTGCCCGCTTTCGTCGAGGAAGTCGTCGACGAGCCGCTGGACGTGCACCCGGTCGCGGACGTTCTCCAGCTTGTGCCGCTGGTTGGAGATGGAGGCGGCGTCGCCGGACGCGTGCGGGGCGATGTACCAGCGGTAGACCGGCTCGGGGATGACCGTGAAGGCGCGGGCCTGGCAGTACGCCTGCGCGGTGAAGAGCTGGTCCTCGTAGTGGATGCCCTCCGGGAAGCGCAGCCCGTGCCGGTCGAGGAAGGCGCGGGCGTACATCTTGCTGGTCGCCAGGTGCTCGAAGAACAGCCGCGGTTCGGCGTCGATGCCGGGGACGGTACGGCGCTCGGCCACCAGCCGCGGCATCCACCGGGCGCGGTTGCCGGTGTCCGCGCGGACCCGTTCCACGGCGCCCATCACGAAGTCGACGTCCTGCTCCCGGTGCGCGGCCAGCAGCAGCTCGACCGCCTCCGGCAGCAGCTCGTCGTCGCTGTCCAGGAACATCACATACGGCGCGCGGGCGATCTCCAGGGCCCGGTTGCGGGGCACGCTGCACCCGCCGCTGTTGCGGTCCAGGCGCAGATGCAGGATGCGCGGGTCCTCCGCGGCCAGCCGGCGGGCCACCTCGGGAGTCGCGTCGGTGGAGTGGTCGTCGCTGATGACGATCTCGATGTTCGCGTGGGTCTGGCGGCGCACGGAGGCCACCGCGCGGGGGAGGCGTTCGGCGTCGTTGTAGACGATCACCACGACCGTGGCGTCGGGTGCTTCGGGGGCCTGCGCGGCCTGCGCGGCCTTCGGGGCCTCCGCGACTTCGGGGGCTTCGGACGCTTCCGGGACATCCGGGACTTCCGGGCTCATGACGCGGTCGCCTCCTGCGGGGTGGGCGCGGGGGTGCGCTCGTCGACGGGGATGATCGCGGGCAGGGCCTCCTCCGGCTCGCCCAGGAAGACACGGCGTACGACCCGCTCGGCGGCGCGGCCGTCGTCGAACTCGCAGAACCGGCGCCGGAACATCGCCCGCGCCTTGCCCGCCTCGTGGTCGTTCCAGGCGTCCGAGGTGAGGATGTCGACCAGTTCGCCCTGGGTGCGGGCCACCGGGCCGGGGGCCTCGGCCATCAGGTCGAAGTAGACGCCGCGGGTCGCCACGTACGTCTCCCAGTCGTCGGCGTGGATGACGATCGGGCGGTCCAGGTTGGCGTAGTCGAACATGATCGACGAGTAGTCCGTGATCAGCGCGTCGGCGGCCAGGCACAGCTCCTCGACGGGCTCGTAGGCGGAGACGTCGAGGACGCGGCCCGCGCGGCGCAGGCCGGTGAGCGCCGTCGCCGTGCCGGCGTGGAAGTAATGGGACCGCACCAGCAGGACCGTTTCCTCGCCGAGCCGGTCGGCGAGGGCGGCGAGGTCGAGACGCGGGGTCCACTCGGCCTCGTAGTCGCGGTGGGTGGGGGCGTAGAGGATCGCGCGGCGGCCGGGGGCGATGCCCAGGCGGGCGCGGATCGCGGCGATGTCGGCGGCGGTCGCGGTGTAGTAGACGTCGTTGCGCGGATAGCCGTGGTCCAGGGAGACGTACCGGGACGGGTAGGCGCTCTCCCACATGCGGGTGGTGTGGCTGTTGGCGGAGACGCTGTAGTCCCACTTGTCGATCCGGGCCAGCAGCGCCTCGAAGTCCAGGCCCTGGGCGGTGGCCGGGTAGCGCATCTGGTCGATGCCCATGCGCTTGAGGGGGGTGCCGTGGTGGGTCTGGACGTGCACGGCGTCGGGGCGTTTCACCACCGCGTTGGCGAAGTTGACGTTGTTGACGAGGAACTTGGCGCGGCCCAGCACCTCCCAGTAGCGGCGGCTGTCGGGCACCACGTGGTCCGTGCCGGGCGGCAGCAGTCCCACGCGGTTCGGCGCGACGACCCACACCGGGTGGACCTGCGGGGCGAGTTCGGCGAGCTTGGCGGCGATGGCGGCCGGGTTGCAGGCGACGCCGCGGTTCCAGTACGCCGAGAAGACCGCCAGGTTGGGGTCGACCGGACGGGACAGCGCCCTGCGGTACTGGAGGGAGCGGATCTGGGTGCCGAGCTGTCGTTTGCCCGTGCGGAGGGCCTTCTTGGCGGCGCGGCGGGCGTGGTTGGCGGTCTGCAGGGCGCGGTAGCGGGCGTAGGCATCCTCTTCGAGGAGGGTGCGGCGCAGGCCTTCCGGTCCGGCCGGGTGGCGCAGTCCCTCGGGGCGCAGGCGGCGGGCGGCCTGCGAGGCGCGGTGGAAGAAGACGCGCGCGTCGCGCTCCGGCATGCCCGCGCGGACGAAGGTGCGCAGTCCGTCACGGACCATCAGGTGGTAGAGGACCGCGTGGGGGGCCGTTCGGGTGCGGGTGGCCTCCAGGAGCGCCTCGTAGCGGTCGAGGACGGCGAGGTGGTCGTCGAGGGTGCGCGGCGGGAGGCTCCCGGGGCGCAGTTCGCGGTGTTCGAAGCCGGGGTGGGTGTAGCAGGCGATCCGCGCGGCGGTGAGCAGGGCGCTCTGCGCGGCGTACGCCTCGTCGTCGGTGGACAGGGTGTCGGCGTGGGCGCGCCAGTGGTCCGCGCGTATCAGGCGGTTGCCGAGGATCGGGGTGAGCCGGAGCAGGGCGGGCAGGTCGTCGAGGGTGAGCTCGGCGCGGCCCGCGCGGGCCAGCAGCCGGCTGTCGTAGGACGGCGCGCCGGAGGTCTGCCAGGTGGTGCGGACGTGGTCGAAGAGCAGGACGTCGACCGTGTCCGGGAGTTCGGCGGCGCGGGCCGCCAGCAGGGCGGGGGCGCCCGGCGGGAGGCCGTCCTTGGCGTGCACGAAGTGCAGCCACCGCCCGGACGCGCGGGCCGCTCCCGCCGCCCGGGCCTCGGCGTCCCCGGTGCCGTCCGGCAGGGCGACCAGCACGGCGCCCGGGGCGTGCTCGCGGGCCGTCTCCCGGGCCCAGTCGCCGACCGCGACCACGATCACCTCGGTGTCCGGGGCCGGGTCGGCGGCCACGGAGTCGAGAAGGCCGGTCAGATGGCCCTGGGTGTTCGGGCCGTGGACGACGATGCTGAGCTCGGTTGGCACGGCGGACTCCCTTCACACGTTCGGGTGCCTCACACGGCATGGCCTATTCGGTCATCGTGGCACCAAACCGGTGAAAGGGATAACCGGGGTTGAGCCGGTCGGGACGCGGAAGGGGCGGGCAGCGGGGCGGATACCGGGGCGGGCTCAGGAGGCGACCTTGACCTTGACGCCCTCGGCGGCAGCCTGCGCCTTGGGCTTCGCCTTGGGCTTGGCCGTCTTCTCCCCGGTGAACGCCTCGTACTCCTTCAGGACCTCCTCCGTCGGCCCGTCCATCCGCAGCTCGCCGCGCTCCAGCCACAGCACCCGGTCACAGGTGTCGCGGATCGACTTGTTGTTGTGGCTGACGAGGAAGACCGTGCCGGCGTGCTTGCGCAGCTCGCGGATGCGGGCCTCGGAGCGCTTCTGGAAGGAGCGGTCGCCGGTGGCCAGCGCCTCGTCGATGAGCAGTACGTCGTGGTCCTTGGCGGCGGCGATGGAGAACCGCAGCCGGGCGGCCATGCCGGAGGAGTAGGTGCGCATCGGCAGGGTGATGAAGTCGCCCTTCTCGTTGATGCCGGAGAAGTCGACGATCTCCTGGTAGCGCTCCTTGATCTGCTCGCGGGACATGCCCATCGCCAGACCGCCGAGGTGCACGTTGCGCTCGCCGGTCAGGTCGTTCATCAGGGCCGCGTTGACCCCGAGCAGGGAGGGCTGGCCGTTGGTGAAGATCCGGCCGTTCTCCACCGGAAGCAGCCCGGCGACCGCCTTCAGCAGGGTCGACTTGCCGGAGCCGTTGGTGCCGATCAGGCCGATCGCCTCGCCCTTGTACGCCACGAAGGACACGTCACGGACCGCGTGCACCCGGCGGACCCCGGACGCCTTCTCGGTCTGCTTGCGGCGCAGGATGCGGTTGAGCGCGGCGGTCGCGGAGCCGCGGCCCGCGCCGGTGCCGTTGACCCGGTAGACGATGTCGACGTGGTCGGCGATGACGGTGGGGATCTTTTCGGATGCGGAAGTGTGCTCAGCCACGGCCGTACGTCTCCTCAGCCTTCCAGAAGTAGATGAAGCCGCCGACTCCGGCGAGCAGGGCCCAGCCCGTCGCGAGCGCCCACACGTGCGGGGGCAGCTGGCTCGCGTGGAAGCTGTCGATGAGCGCGAAGCGCATGAGGTCGATGTAGACGGCGGCCGGGTTGGCCTGGAGCAGCGTGCCCACCCAGCCCGGCAGGTCGGTGTGGGTGCGCAGGATGTGGTCGATGCTGAACATCACGCCGGAGGCGTACATCCAGGTCCGCAGCACGAACGGCATCAGCTGCGCGAGGTCCGGCGTCTTGGCTCCCAGCCGGGCCATGACGAGCGAGACGCCCGCGTTGAACGTGAACTGGAGGATCAGCGCCGGGACCGCCAGCACCCAGGACACCGCGGGCGGCACGCCGAAGGCGAGCAGGATCACGATCAGCGCCGCCATCGAGAACAGCAGCTGCTGGAGCTGCTGGAGGCAGAACGAGATCGGCAGCGAGGCCCGCGGGAAGTGCAGGGCCCGCACCAGGCCGAGGTTGCCGGAGATGGCGCGGGTGCCCGCCAGGATGGAGCTCTGCGTGAAGGTCCAGATGAACACGCCCGTGACCAGGAACGGGACGTAGTCCGGCACGCCGTTCCTGGTCTGGAGCAGCACGCCGAAGATCAGGTAGTAGACCGCCGCGTTCAGCAGCGGCGTCATGACCTGCCAGACCTGGCCCAGCTTCGCCCGGCTGTACTGGGCGGTGAGCTTCGCCGTGGCGAACGCGGCGATGAAGTGACGGCGCGCCCACAGCTGCCGGACGTACTGCGTCAGGGAGGGGCGGGCGCCGCTGACCGTGAGGCCGTGGCGGGCGGCGAGGGCCGCGAGGTCGGCGAGATCGGCGTCACCCGGGGCCGGGGTGGTGGCCCGGGCCGACGCCGGGGGCGGTGTGTCGAGGACCTGGCTCACATCCGCTGCTTTCGGTCGGGGGAGGGGGGTGGTCTCGTGCGGCGGTGGACTCCCGTACGGCTGGAGTCTCGTACCGCGGTGGAGTCTCGCGCGGCGGTGGATCCGTACGTCGGGACGGCACCGTATCGTCGCAACGCGAGCGTAAGCCGTTCGAGCGTCGGAACGCAACCGTTTCGTCGTAACGCCCTATGCTGTCCGCATGACGACGAACGCCGACGGCCCCCAGCCGCGTCCGCGCCGCCGGACCCCCGCAGGCGCGGCGGTACTGCGCGAGGACGTGACGGAAGCCATCCGCGCGGCCGTCTTCGAGGAACTGGCCGCCGTCGGCTACGCGCGGATGTCGATCGAGGGCATCGCCCGCCGCGCGGGGGTCGGCAAGACCGCCGTCTACCGCCGCTGGCGCTCCAAGCTCCACCTGGTGCTCGACGTGGTCTCCGCGATCGCGGTGCAGGGCCTGCCGGCGCCGGACACCGGCTCGCTGGAGTCCGATCTGCGGCTGCTGTACGAGGTGACGTCCCGCGCCCTGCGCCACCCGGTGGCCTCGCAGATCATCCCCGACCTCCAGGCGGAGGCGGCCCGCAGCCCGGAGATCGCCGAGGCGATGCGGAAGGCGCTGCGGGACGGGCAGGAAGGCGTCGCGCTGAAGATCGTGGCGGCGGCGGAGCGGCGGGGCGAGGTCCGCGCGGGCGTCGACCAGGAACTGGTCCTCGACCTCATCTCGGGCCCCCTGTACTGGCGTTCGGTGGTGATCCGCGGCCCGAAGCTCCCGAAGGGCTACCTGTCCGCACTCTCCCACGCGACCGCGGAGGCCTTGAAGGCACTCTGACGTCAGCCGGCCGGCACGGTGGAAACGGCGGGACCGGCAGACCCGGCCGGTGCGGCCAGCCGTCGCGCCAGCTCGCTCAACTCGCCCGCCCGCAGCACCCGTTCCCCGAAGCCGGGCAGCGGCACGTGCAGCGGCCCGGTCCACCGCTCGGGTATCGCGCCGACCCCGTACACCGCCCCCGCCAGCCCGCCGGTGACGGCCGCGACGGTGTCCGTGTCGCCGCCGAGGTCGACGGCGGCGCGCACCGCGTCCTCGTAGGAGGAGGTGGTGCGGACGGCCCAGACGGCGCAGCCGAGGCAGGGCCAGACCGCGCCGTTGAATTCGGTGGCCTGGTCGGGGTGCCAGTCGGGAGCGAGGACGACGGCGTACCGCGCGCGGTGATCGGGGTGGACGGCCGCCAGCGTCGCGGGCAGGGCGGCCAGCGGGTCGCCCCCGGCGAGCGCGACCCGCACCAGCTCGTGGAAGACGGCCGTGCCCTCCCAGGCGGCCCGGTCGCCGTGGGTGAGGGCGGCCAGGCGGCGGGCGGCGTCCATGGTGGCGTCCCGGCCCCGGTGCGCGAAGTGCACGGCGGAGGTCGCCGCCCGCATCAGGGCACCGTTGCCCGCCGCGCGCTGATTGGCCTGGAAGTGCAGCGCAGCGGCCGTGTCCCAGGGGTCGCCGCCACTCAGCACGGCCTCCGTCTGGAGTCCGATGTCCTTCGGTTCGGCCGCCGCCCAGCGCCGGAACCGCCGGAAGACGTCCGGCAGATCGAGCCCGCTGCGCTCCAGCAGCGACTCGCCGACGAGGACGGCCATCTGCGTGTCGTCGGTGGCCTCGCCCGGGTCCCAGCCGCCGCCCCCGCACATCTCGCCGCCCTGCCCCGGGCGCGGGAACCGGGCGGTGAAGGCGCCCTCGGGGCCGAACTCGAACGGCGCGCCGAGGGCGTCACCGACGGCGGAGCCGAGGACGGCGCCGACGGCGCGCTCAAGCCGGGTGTCGGTCATCCGCGCAGGCTAGTCCCGCGCCGCCCCCGGATGCAGCCGTACCCAGCCCTCCCACGCGGAGGTGATCATGTCCTGGACGTCGTACTTGGCCTTCCAGCCCAGCTCCGCGGCGATGCGTTCGGCGGAGGCGACGACGCGGGCCGGGTCGCCGGGGTGGCGGGGGGTGACCGTGGGCGGGCGGTCGTGGCCGGTGAGCGCGTTGATCCGGTCGATCATCTCGCGCACGGAGACGCCCTCGCCCCGCCCGATGTTGAGGGTGAGGTCGCGGCCCGGGGCGGCCTCCAGCGCGCGGGCCGCCGCGACATGGGCCTCGGCCAGGTCGACGACGTGGATGTAGTCCCGTACGCAGGTGCCGTCCGGGGTCGGGTAGTCGTCGCCGAAGATCCGCGGGGGTGCCCCTTCGGTCAGCTTTTCGAAGACCATCGGGATGAGGTTGAAGACGCCGACGTCGGCCAGCTCGGGGGCCGCCGCGCCCGCCACGTTGAAGTAGCGCAGACACGCCGTGGACAGACCCGTCGCGCGGCCGGTCGCCCGGACCAGCCACTCACCGGCCAGCTTGGTCTCGCCGTACGGCGACATGGGCACGCACGGGGTCTCCTCGGTGACCAGGTCCACGTCCGGCATGCCGTACACGGCCGCCGAGGAGGAGAACACGAACGACGGCACCCCGGCCGCGGTGACCGCCTCCAGCAGGACGCGCAGACCTTCGACGTTCTCGCGGTAGTAGTGCAGCGGCAGGTCCATCGACTCGCCGACCTGCTTCTTCGCCGCGAGGTGCACGACCCCGGTGATCCCGTGCCCGGCCAGCACCCGGCTCAGCCGCTCCCGGTCCAGCGTCGAGCCCACCTCCAGCGGCACGCCGTCCGGCACCCGCTCCGCGATCCCCGTCGACAGGTCGTCGTAGACCACGGCCCGCTCGCCCGCCTCGGTCATCGCTCGTACGACGTGTGCCCCGATGTATCCGGCGCCGCCGGTGATCAGCCAGGTCATGTGCGGCCGTCCCCTCGTCAGTCGGCCCCGTGGGGCCGGTGGCTGTACTGGACACAGTGAAGCAGGCGCGGGGCCATTGCGTGATCAGGACGTGACGCCGCGTAACCGAATGCCGGATGCCGGATGCCGGATGCCGGATGGTGGACGGTGAGACTCGGGGCTCCTAGCGCACCGCCGTCTCCGCCGCCACCGCCGCGTCCAGCGCACTCGTGAGCTGGTCGAGGCGGTCCCGCAGGGCGCGGATCTCGTCGACGTCGCAGCCGGTCGCGGCGACGATGCGGCGTGGCACCTCCACCGCGCGCTCGCGCAGGGCGGCGCCCTCCTCGGTGAGCCGGACCTCGACCGAGCGCTCGTCGCGGGCGCTGCGCTCGCGGCGCACCAGTCCGGCCGCCTCCAGGCGCTTGAGCAGCGGGGAGAGCGTGCCGGAGTCGAGCCGCAGCCGTTCGCCGAGCCTCTTCACCGGCTGGTCGCCGGCCTCCCAGAGCACCAGCATCACCAGGTACTGGGGGTAGGTGAGTCCGAGGTCCTTGAGGATCACGCGGTAGACGCCGTTGAAGGCGCGCGAGGCGGCGTTCAGCGAGAAGCAGATCTGGCGGTCGAGGCGGAGCCAGTCGTCCGCGGGCGTGCTGGTCATGGCTCCAGGGTAGCTCTTGTCCGCCATTTAGTTGTGCGCAACTGAATTGTGTGCTCTACTTCTGGTCGTACGGCGGTGGCCCGACCGGCCACCGCCCACCCGATTCCCGATCCGAGAGGGATGGTTCTCCCATGGACGCGCTCTACACCGCTGTCGCCACCGCCACCCACGGCCGCGAGGGCCGCGCCGTCTCCTCCGACGGCACGCTGGACCTGCCGCTGGCCATGCCGGTGCAGCTGGGCGGCAACGGCCAGGGCACGAACCCCGAGCAGCTCTTCGCCGCCGGCTATGCCGCCTGCTTCGGCAGCGCCCTCGGCCTCGTCGGCCGCCAGGCCAAGGTCGACGTCAGCGACGCCGCCGTCACCGCCGAGGTCGGCATAGGCAAGCAGGGCGAGGGCTTCGCGCTCGCCGTCACGCTGCGCGTCGAGCTGCCCGACACGCTGGACGAGGCGACCGGCCGCAAGCTGGTCGAGCAGGCCCACCAGGTCTGCCCGTACTCCAACGCCACCCGCGGCAACATCCCGGTCGACATCGTCGTCGAGTAACCCACCCGGGCACCCCCGGCACCCCCGGCACACCCCGGCGCACACCCCCCGGCGCGGCGCCCGTCACTCGGGCAGCCGCGCCAGCACCTCCCCCGTGCGACTGCTCCACGCCACGACGACCGCCTCCTCGGGCACCTGGCGCCAGCGGGTCAGCAGCAGCCAGCGCACGGCGTAGCGGCGGGCGATCGCCGCGCGCTCGGCGGGGGTCGACGCCGGGTCGAGATAGGCCTGTACGGCGGCGACCCGCCGCAGCCGCTCCCGCTCGTCCACCGCCGCGTCCGGCCAGGTCGGCGCCGCGAGGTTCGGACCGTGCCCGGCGATGGCGTGCACCGCGTAGTAGCCGTCGGTGATCACCACCTCGCCGGGTTCGATGTACTCGGCGGCCCAGCCGTACGACGGCCAGCGCGGCGGCTGCGCGAAGCCGACCGGGTCCAGCGAGCGCGGCACCACCGCCCCCGCGTGCACGGCGAGGAACGCCACGCAGGCCGCCCCCGCCGCCACCACCGCCAGCGCCCGCCGCCACACCGGCCACGGCCGGGGCGCCGCCAGCTCGACGGCCAGCGCGAACTGGAGCGGCACCAGGGTCAGCCCGAGGATCCGCCCGTAGGTGTAGTGGCCGCTGAACCAGCCGTACGCCACCACCGCCACCTCCAGCGCGAACATCAGCACCAGCGGATCGCGCCAGGACTCCCGCCGCGCCCGCAGCCACAGCGCGGGCAGCCCGAGCAGCGCCAGCCCGAACCGCCCGCCGAGATCCAGGTACAGCCGCCGGTGCATGGCGTCGACGCTGGTGTCCCCGGTGAGCGCGAAGACGTCGAAGTACGGCCAGACCGCGCCGACCAGCAGCGCCGCGCCCCCCGCCAGCGCCCACCGGCCGGCCACCGCGGGCCGCCATCCGCGCTGCCACCCCGCCACCAGCGCCACCGCGCCCAGCACCGCCGCCACCGACGTGATCGGGTGCACCAGCAGGATCAGCCCGTACACCGCGCCCAGCCCCGCGTAACCGGTCCAGCTCGGCAGCCCGCCCGGCCCCACGAACCGCACCGGCCGCCCGTCCCGCGCCCGCGTCCCGGTCCAGGTCCACGCCCAGAAGGTGAGCCCGATGGCGAGCGCCGACGGATAGGGCAGCGTTCCGGTCATCGACATCAGCGACAGCCAGCCGCTCCACCAGGCCCGCTCCACCCCCCACAGCAGCGTCATCGCGGCCAGCGCCAGCACCGGCGCCCACGGCCGGGGCGTCAGCACCCGCACGAAACGGTTCAGGCCGGTCAGCAGCACCAGCAGGTTCACCGGACCGGCCAGCCGCACCACCTCCCAGCCGCTCAGCCCGGCCAGCCGGGCGAACGCGCCCTGGAGGACGGCGTAGGGCGAGTAGTAGGGACTGCCCGCGCCCGGCAGGTCCGCCGTGGGGTGGCGCGGGTGCAGCAGGTCGGCCCGCAGGCGTTCGACGACGGCGGCGTGCTGCCCGGCGTCACAGCACAGCGGCACCCGCCAGTACGCCAGGCACATCACCAGCCAGAACAGAAAGCCGAAGACCTGGAAGGGGGTGGGCCGCCAGACCCGGCCGCGCAGCGCCGTCGCACCGCGCGGGGGCCGCCGTACGAGGACCTGGGCGCTCATCGATCCGCGGGGAGGGTAAGCATTCGAGGCATTTGCCGTATGTTCCCGGCGAGGTCAACGCCATGACCTCACCTCACCGCATCGAGTGAGCCCGTTCGGAGTGACCCTGCGCCGGCAGGGCGACCGGCCGCCGCACCACCGCGTCCAGCAGCAGCGGCACCCCCACCACCGGCAGCAGCCACGCCAGCACGATCAGCCGCTCGCCCCAGATGTTGATGTCCGGATGCCCGGCCTGGGTGAGGATCCCGGTGAACGCCGCCGCCGCCAGGAACACCCCGAACGCGGGCCGCCGCGCCGCCCCCCACGCCCCCGCGGCCAGCGCCGCCAGGAACAGCGGCTGCCACATCTGCCGGCGCAGCCACTCCATCCAGAAGTTCCCCTGCAACTGGAGGAACTCCGGCCAGGGATCGGCCCGGTCGGGCCGCGCGAAATGATGGGTGAGCAGATCCTGCACGCTGTCCTCGGTCGACGGATACCCGAGCAGCTTCGCCAGCACCACCGTCAGCACCGCCGCCGCGATCCCGGTGCCCGCCACCGCGAGCACCCCGCGCCCCGGCGGCCGGCCCCGCCGCCACCGCCGTACGGCGATCAGCGTGCCCGCCGCCGCCAGACACACCCCGAGGAACAGCGCCTGCGAGTGCTTGACGGTGAACAGCGCCGCGAGCGACCCGCCGATCAGCGCGAGCCCGGCCCGGGACCGCCGCCCGTCCAGGACCAGCGCGCACCCCCACACCGCCGCCAGCGTCAGCGCCAGCATCAGGCCCTCCGTCATGGGCCGCATCGCGGTCGTGCCGACCGGCAGGACGTAGTACAGGCCCTGCCCGGTCAGACACAGCGGCACCGGCACGCGCAGCGTCCGCAGCACCAGGAAGACCAGCACCCCGCCCGCGACCGCGATCACCACACTCGCCGCCCACACGCCCCACACCACGCCGAACACGGTCACGAACGGCAGCAGCACCACCGGATACCCGGGCCGCGCCTCGAAGATCCGCATGAACCGCTCCGGCATGTACGGCACGGTGTGCCCGCCGGTCTGCCCCGCCCGCAGCCGCCGGTCCACCACCCGCCACTCGTCCGCGCCGCACTCCCGCTTCACCCGCGGCGCCGGATCGGGGCGGTGGAAGCGGACCACGTGCACGTTCTGGTTGCGGTGGGCGAGCGCGGCCCGACCCGTGCACACGTAGTCGATCGTCGCCGCGGCGGCCTCCCGCTTGGAGTCACCGCGCAGACTCAGCGCGTACGACAGGTAGTTCTTGGTGTCCGGAGTGTCCCGGCCGGTGACGTTCGCCAGCTGGAGCACGGCGAACACCGCGGCCAGGACCAGCACCCAGGTGCGCGGACGCCAGGTGCGCGGGCGCGGGCGGGGCATCACGACGCGGTCAGCACGTCGTGATCGGCGGCGGCCGGGGCCGGCAGCGCGACCGGCTCCGGCGTCCACGCCTCCTCGCCCAGCATCAGCGTCCGCACCACCCGCTCGGCGGCGTGACCGTCGTCGAACTCGCAGAACCGCTCCCGGAACCCGGCCCGCAGCCGCTGCGCGTCCTGGTCCCGCCACGTCCCCGACGCGAACAGCCACGCCAGCTCACGGTAGGAGCGCGACACATGGCCCGGCGGGTCGGCGGTGATGTCGAAGTAGACGCCGCGGCTCGCCGCGTACGCCGTCCAGTCGTCGGCGTGGATCACGATCGGCCGGTCCAGGTTGGCGTAGTCGAACATCAGGGCGGAGTAGTCGGTGACCAGCACGTCGGATGCGAGCATCAGCTCCTCCACGTGCGGCTCGTCGGTGGCGTCGATCAGCACGCCCCGCCGGTGCAGATCCGTCAGGCCCATCCCGCGCGCGTGACCGGTGGCGAGCGACGGGTGCAGCCGCACCACCAGGGTGTGGTCCTCGCCCAGATCCTCCGCGAACCGGGCCAGGTCGATCCGGTCGACGTGTCCGCCGCGCCGGTACTCGCGGCGGGTCGGCGCGTACAGCACGACCGTGTTCCCGTCCGGGACGCCCAGGCGCGCCCGGGTCGCCGCCCCCGCCTCCGGGCCCGCGTTCACCAGCACGTCGTTGCGGGGGCTGCCGGAGCGCAGCGAGGTGAAGTGGCAGGGGAACGCCCGCTCCCACGCCAGCTCCGAGTGGCGGTTGGCGACCAGACTGTAGTCCCAGCGGTCGGCGCGCCACAGCATCTTCGGCACGTCGAACCCGAGCCGCGCACCCGGCTTGCCCAGCAGATCGGCGCCCATGTACTTCAGCGGCGTGCCCTGATGGGTGTGGATGTGGACGGTGCCGGGCCGTTTGGTGAGCCCGCCGGGCCAGTTGACGTTGTTGACGAAGTACGTGGCCCGCGCGGTGACCCGCTCATAGGCGGCCGAGCCGAGCACCACGTGCTCCACGTCAGGCGGCAGCAGCGCGGCCGTCTCCTCGTCCTTCACCACCCACACCCCGCGCAGCTGCGGCGCGACCTCCCGGGCCGCCCGGTGGATCGCCGCCGGGTCGCCGAGCACGCCCCGGTGCGAGAACGCCGAGTACACAACGAGGTTCGGGTCCAGCGGGCGCCTCAGCAGCACCGCGCCGCGCGCCCGGCGCACCCCGCCGGCCGCCGCCGCGCGCACCCGCTGGGCCCGCCGCTCCAGCAGCCGCCCGGCCCGTTCCGCCTGCCGCCGCGCCACATAGCCGGCGTAGCCGCGCTCCAGCACCCGGTGCTCCTCGGCGACCGTGGCGCCCTCCGGCTTGTGCGCGCGGAACATCTCGGCCGTACGGCGGAAGAACTCGCCCTTGTCCGACGGCGGCAGCCGGTCCGGCTTGGACAGGATGTCCAGGCAGTGCTCGGCCATCTTCGCGTGCAGGAAGCCCCGCCAGGAGTGCAGCTCCGGATGGGCCTCGACGAAGGCGAACACCCGCTCGTACTGCTCGTGGATGTCGAAGTGCTTGCGGCTGGTGGTGGACAGGATGTTGCCCTGGCGGCGCTGCCGGTACTCGACGCACACCCGGTCCAGCGCCGCCATCCGCTCCGCGCTGAGCATCACCGGGAACGTCCACGGCGTGTCCTCGTAGTAGCCGGGCGGGAACGCGAAGCCGTGCCGCTCCACGAAGTCCCGGCGGTAGATCTTGTTCCACACCACCATCAGCAGGTCCAGCACCTCGGGCCGCTCGGCGGCGCTGAAGACGCCCGCGCCGGCTGCCTCGCCCAGCACGGGCGCCAGCACGTTGCGGCGGGTGCCGCCCCACCAGTAGGTGCGGACGTAGTCGAAGATCAGCACGTCCGGGTCGCCGGCCTCGGCCAGCCGGTCGGCCATCGCGCGCAGCGCGCCCGGGGTGAGGCTGTCGTCGCTGTCGAGGAAGAACAGGTAGTCGCCGGTGGCGTGCGGCATCCCCGCGTTGCGGGCCCGGCCGAGACCGACGTTCTCCGGCAGGTGGACGGCTTTCACGCGCGGGTCGCGGGCCGCGTACTCGTCGAGGATCGCGCCGCAGCCGTCCGGCGAGCAGTCGTCCACGGCGATCACCTCCAGGTCGCCGAACGACTGCTCCAGGACCGAGTCGAGGCATTCGCGCAGGAAACCCTGCACCTTGAAGCAGGGAAGGATGATGCTGAAGCGGGGCACGTCAGCTCCTCACGAGGGTCGTCGCGGCGGGGGCGGGGATGCGCTCGGCGAGCGGGATCACCGGTGGGATCGCCTCCGGCGGCTCACCGAGGAACACCCGGCGCACCACCCGCTCGGCGGCCCGTCCGTCGTCGAACTCGCAGAACCGCTCCCGGAAGGCGGCCCGCAGCGCCCGCGACTCCTCGCCCGCGTACGAGCCGTCGCGGAAGATCCGCGCCAGCTCCTCGGGGGTGTGCGCGACCGGCCCCGGCGGGGAGTGCATCAGGTCGAAGTACACGCCCCGCGTCTCGCGGTAGACGTCCCAGTCGTCGGCGTACACGACGATCGGCCGGTCCAGGTTGGCGTAGTCGAACATGATCGACGAGTAGTCGGTGACCAGCGCGTCGGCGGCCAGGCAGACGTCCTCGGAGGAGCGGTGCGAGGTGACGTCGATGATCCGGCCGGACGCCTCCGAGCGGCCCCGGTCGTAGAAGTAGTGGGCGCGCAGCAGGACGACGACGTCGTCGCCGGCCTCCTCGCAGAACGCCTCCAGATCGAGGCCGGTCTCGAAACCGGTGTGCCAGTCGCGGTGCGTGGGCGCGTACAGCACCGCCGTCTTGCCCTCGGGCACGCCCAGTTCGGCGCGCACCCGGGCCACGTCGGCGGCGGTCGCCGTGTAGTACACGTCGTTGCGCGGATAGCCGTACTCGAGCTGCTCGTACGCCCCGGGGAAGGCGCGCTCCCACATCTGGGTGGAGTGGCTGTTGGAGGAGAGGTTGTAGTCCCAGCGGTCGACCCGGCCCAGCAGCTTGGCGAAGCTGCCGGTCTGCGCGGCCACCACCGGATACGTCGACTGGTCGATGCCCATCTTCTTCAGCGGGGTGCCGTGCTGGGTCTGCACGTGCACGCTGCCCGGCCGTTTGACGACGCCCTCGGCGAAGTTGGCGTTGTTCACGAGGTACTTGGCGCGGGCCAGCACCTCCCAGTAGCGGCGGCTGCCGATCACCGCGTGGTCGACGTCCTTGGGCACGGTGTGCGCCTGGCCGGGCTCCACCAGGAACACGGACCGGATGTGCGGGGCGAGTTCGCGGGCCTTGGCGTGGATCGCGGCCGGGTTGCAGGCGTAACCGCGGCCCCAGTACGCGCAGTACACCGCGAGATGGGGGTCCAGCGGGCGGCGCAGCCGGCGCCGGTAGAACAGCCGGGTGCGCAGTCCGCGCGGCTGCGGCAGCCGCTCCCCGGCCCGCACCGCCGACTCCTTCGCGTCGCGCAGCACGCGGAACGCCGTGTACGCGCCGGTCGCCAGCAGCCGGTGCTGGACGCCCAGGCTGCCGCCGGGGGTGCGATGCCCGGCCGGGCGGTGGCGCCGGTACAGCCTGCTCGCCCGGCGGAAGAAGGCGCGGCGGCTGCGGGGCGGCAGCCGGCGGGGGTGCCCGGCCGTCCGCAGCACCGCGGCGAAGAGCTGGTCGAACAGGGCGTGCGCCCTCTCGGCGGGCAGCTCGGGGACCAGTGCCAGGGCGCGCTCGGCCTGGTCGAGGAGTTCCACATGGTGCTCACCGGGCAGATGCAGCCGGTTTCCCTGCCGCCGCATGTGATGCCGTACGACCGGCTCGCGCAGCACAGCGACCCGCTCCGCCCGCGCGATCACCGCCGCGCCGAAACCGATGTCCGTGTAGTGCCCCTCGGGGAAGGCGATCTTCCACTCGCTGAGGAAGGCCCGTCGGTAGGCCGCGGACCACGCGGGGAGCTGGACGCCGGTGAGCTGCGGCGCCCGGTCGGGGTGGAAGACGCCGCCGGACGGGGCCTGGGCGAGCAGCGGCGCCGCCGGCTGGGTGGGCTCGCCCTCCCACCAGGGGGTCCGCTCGTAGCCGAAGAGCAGCACGTCCAGGTCGCCGGTCTTCGCCAGCCGCGCGTCCAGCGTGGCCAGGGCGCCCGGCAGCAGAATGTCGTCGCCGTCGAGGAACAGCAGATACGCGCCGGTCGCCGCCCGCATCCCGGCTCCGCGCGCCCCGGCCAGCCCGGCCGACGGCGGGGAGTGGACCGGGGCCACCCGGGAGTCCCGCTCGGCGTGTGCGGCGGCGACGTCCGCCGCGGGGGAGCCGGGCCCGTCGCACACCGGGATCAGCTCGAAGTCGCCGAAGGACTGTGCGAGGACCGAGTCCAGCGCCTGGGCCAGCCGGCCCGCGACCCCGTGGGACGGGACGATGATGCTGAAGCGGGGCATTCTGCTCTTTCCGTGGTTGTGCCGGTCCGGGTCAGACGGGAGGCCCGCGCCTCGGACCGTGTGAGGAACGGCCGGGCCGCCCCGCCGGCCGCCACGTGGACGGCCGAGTGGGGGTCGGCCGCGACGAACTGCGGGGCATGTGAACTCCCGGAAGGTGAACGGTCAGTGGCGGCCGTCGGTGACGGTGAGCGGACCAGAAGGTTGCGGAACGGTGGCCAGCGGGGTGCGCGGCTGCGCGGCGGCGGCAGACGGCACCGGGTGGCGCTCGGCGAGTGGGATCACCGGCGGAATCGCCTCCGGACCCTCCCCGAGCAGCACATGCCGCACGACCCGCTCGGCGGCCCGCCCGTCGTCGTACGGGCAGAAACGCTCCCGGAACGCGGTGCGCAGCTGGGTGGAGCGGGAGCCGCGCCAGTGCCCGGTGGCGAAGATGTCGATCAGCTCGTCCTCGCTGCGCGCGAGGGCGCCCGGTGGGAACGCGCGCAGGTCGAAGTAGGTGCCGCGGGCCGCCTGGTACGCCGCCCAGTCGTCGTCCGGGCTGTGGATCACGATCGGGCGGTCCAGGTTGGCGTAGTCGAACATGATCGACGAGTAGTCCGTGACCAGGGCGTCCGAGGCCAGGCACAGCTCCTCCACGCTCGGGTGGCCGGTCACGTCGACGACCCGGCCGTTCGTCGCGGCCAGCGGACCGCCGTGCCGGGCGTGCGCGCGGGCCAGCACCATGAAGCGCGGGCCCAGGCGGCGCACCACGCGGTCCAGGTCCAGGGCGGTGCGCTGAGTGCGGCGGTGGTCGCGGTGGGTCGGCGCGTACAGGATCACCACCGTGCCCTCCGGGATGCCCAGCGCCTCCCGCAGCCGGGCCACGTCCGCCGAGGTCGCCTGCTGGAAGACGTCGTTGCGGGGGTAGCCGTACTCCAGCGTCGTGTACCGGCCGGGGTAGACGCGCTCCCAGGTCAGCGTGGTGTGGCGGTTCGCGGACAGCACGTAGTCCCACTGGTCGACGCCGCGCAGCAGCCGGGCGAAGTCCAGGTCGCGGGCCGCCGCCGGGCGTTCCTGGAGGTCGAGGCCCATGTGCTTCAGCGGGGTGCCGTGCTGGGTCTGCACGAAGACCTGACCGGGGCGCTTGACCAGCCGGTCGTCGAAGTTGACGTTGTTGACCAGGTACTTGGAACGGGCCAGCGCCGTCCAGTACGCGGCGGTGCCCGGGGTGAGGGCGCGGGTGCCGGCCGGGACGGTGTGCCGGTGCTCCGGGCGGGCGATCCACGCGGTGCGGATGTGCGGGGCGTGCGCGCGGACCGCGGCCTCCAGCGCGCCCGGGTTGCAGCCGTGGCCGCCGCCCCAGGAGGCGGCGAAGACGGCCCGGTGGCACTTCAGGGGCAGCCGGAGCTGGATCCGGTAGTGCAGCCGCAGCGCGCCGGCGCGGACGGCGCGGGCCAGGCCCCGGGCGACGAGGCGGGCCCGGCGGCGGGCGGCGAGCACGAGGTGCAGGGCGCGGAAGGACCGGTGCGCGCCGAACCGAACGAACACGTGCCGCAGACGGACGCGCCGCGACACCGAGGCGCCGATGGGGGTGCCTTCCTGCGCGAGCGCAGCCGAGCGCTTGGGGGGCCGGTAGCGGCGGTAGTGGGCGCGGGCCCGGCGCAGGAACGCGGCGCGGCTGCCGCGCGGCAGCCGGTCCGGCTTGCGGTACACCAGCGTCAGATGGTCGACCATGCGGCGGAACAGCAGCGGGCGCCACCGGGCCAGTTCGGGCCGCTCCTCGACGAAGGCGAACACCCGGTCGTACTGCTCGAAGATGTCGAAGTGCTTGTCGCTGGTCGTGGACAAAATGTTGCCGCGCCGCCGCTGCCGGTAGTGCACACAGACCCGGTCGAGGGTGGCGATCGTCTCCGCCACCAGCATCACCGGATACGTCCAGGGCGTGTCCTCGTAGTAGCCGGGCGGGAAGGCGAAGCCCTCGCGTTCGACGAACTCCCGCCGGTACGCCTTGTTCCAGGCCACCATCAGCAGCCGCAGCAGACCCGGCCGGTCCTCGAGCCGGAACGGGGCCGGGCCCTGCTCGGTGAGCTGGGCGGCGGCCTTGTTGCGGATCGCCTCGCCGGTCCAGTACGTGCGCGCGTAGTCGTAGACCAGCACGTCCGGTTCGCCGGTCTCCTTCAGCCGGTCGGCGATGGCGCGCAGGGCGTCCGGGGTGAGGGTGTCGTCCGAGTCCAGGAAGATCAGGTAGTCGCCGCTCGCCTCGGCCATCCCGGCGTTGCGGGCGGGGCCGAGACCGCCGTTCTCCGGCAGGTGGACGGCCTTCACCCGCGGATCGCGGGCCGCGAACTCGTCGATGATCTCGCCGCAGGCGTCCGGCGAGCAGTCGTCCACCGCGATCAGTTCGAGATCGGGGTACGACTGCGTGAGCACCGATTCCAGGCACTCGTGGAGGTACGCCTGAACCTGGTACGCGGGGACGATGACACTGAACCTGGGCAAGGGGACATCCAAGGGTCGGCGGGTCTGCTCGGGCGCTCTGCCCGGGAACGGCCGCCGACGCCCCGGAGTTACGGTCCGTACGGCATGTGGGGGAATCGCGGTGAACGCGAAGGGGCGGGCCGGTGACCCCGGCCCGCCCCGGTGAAACGCCCTGCGCACAGGGCTACTTGACGGCCCCCGCCATCACGCCCGACACGAACTGCCGCTGGAACGCGAAGAACACGGCCAGCGGCACCACCATCGAGATGAACGCGCCGGGCGCCAGCACGTCGATGTTGTTGCCGAACTGCCGTACCTGTGTCTGGAGCGCGACCGTGATCGGCTGGCTGCCGGCGTCCGTGAACACCAGCGCCACCAGCATGTCGTTCCACACCCACAGGAACTGGAAGATGCCGAGGCTGGCGATCGCGGGCCCGCCCAGCGGCATCACCACCCGCGCGAACAGCCGCAGTTCGCCCGCACCGTCGAGACGGGCCGCCTCCAGCAGCTCGCGGGGGATCTCCGCGAAGAAGTTCCGCAGCAGGAACACCGCGAACGGCAGACCGAACCCGACGTGGAAGAGGATCACGCCCAGGATGGAACCGAACAGCCCGATGTTGCCGAACAGTTCGGCGATCGGGATCAGCGCCACCTGCACCGGCACCACGAGTAGCCCCACCACGGTCAGGAACCACCAGTCGCGGCCCGGGAACTCCATCCACGCGAACGCGTAGCCCGCCAGCGCGCCGATCACCACGACCAGCACCGTCGCCGGCACTGTGATCAGCACCGTGTTGACGAGGGAGTCGGTGATGTCGCCGTTCTCCAGCAGCCTCTCGTAGCTGTCGACGGTCAGCTGGGCGGGCTCGGTGAACACCGTCCACCAGCCGCTCTCGTTCATGTCCCGCGGGCTGCGCAGCGAGGACAGCAGCAGACCGATGGTCGGCACCAGCCAGAACAGGCCCACCACGATCAGGAAGACGCGTACGGCGCCGCCGCTCAGCTTCTCCACCAGCCGCGCGCCGAGCGACTGCCGTGGCGGCGCGGGCAGCTTGGTCGTCGGCCGCCCGGACAGCTTGGTCGTCGCCGTCATCGCCGTACCTCCCGCCTGAGCCGCCGGACGTTGAACCACATCACCGGGATCACCAGCAGCAGCAGGAACACCGCGATCGCGCTGGCGATGCCCGGCTGGTCCTCGGCGAAGCCCTTGCGGTACAGCTCCAGGGCGAGCACGTTCGCGTCGTCCTGCGAGGAGCCCGGGGCGATGATGAAGACCAGGTCGAACACCTTCAGCACGTTGATCATCAGCGTCACGGTGACGACCGCGAGGACGGGCGCGAGCAGCGGCACGGTGACCCTCCGGAACACCTGCCACTCGGTGGCGCCGTCCACCCGCGCCGCCTCCAGCAGCTCCCGCGGCACCCCGGCCAGACCGGCCGCGATCAGCACCATCGCGAACCCGGCCCACATCCAGATGTACGACCCGATGATGGCGGGCGTCACGAGGGACGGGCCGAGCCAGTCCAGCCCGTTGTACGGCTCCTTGAAGTTGTCCGCGGGCAGCCGCAGCAGCGCCCCCTCGGCGGAGGCGGGCAGCGTGAACGTGCCGTCACCGGCGGCCGTGGTGGAGGCGACCACCCTGCCGTCCTTGACCGCCTCGATCCGCATCCCGGCGTAGCCGACCTCGGACGCGTCGGGCGCGTTCAGGGTGCCCACGCCCTTGCCGCGGGTGAAGTCCTGCCACGTGGTGCCGGTGATCTTCCCGGGGTCGGCCGGAGGCTTCGCGGCGGGCTTCGCGTCGTCCGGCATCAGATCCGGCGCCACACCCACCAGCGGCAGCGCCACCGGCTCACCCGGGCGGACCGGCTCCTTCGTGACGAACGCGCCCCCGCCGGCCGCCTCCAACGGCGACTGGCGCCCCGGATGCGCCTTCGGGAACGCCGACGACTGGGCGAACGTGTCGTGCACGCCCACCCAGACCGCGTTCGCGATGCCCTTGTCCGGGTCCTGGTCGTAGACCAGCCGGAAGATGATGCCCGCGGCCAGCATCGAGATCGCCATCGGCATGAAGACGACCAGCTTGAACGCGGTGCCCCAGCGCACCCGTTCGGTCAGCACCGCGAAGATCAGACCGAGCGCGGTCGCCACGGTCGGCGCGAACACCACCCAGATGACGTTGTTCTTCAACGCGGTGCGGATGCCGTCGTCGGTGAACAGGGCCTGGTAGTTGTCGAATCCGGCGAAACCGTCGCCGGACTGGTCGTAGAAGCTGCGGACGACCGAGTACCCGATCGGGTAGACCACGAGCGCGCCGAGCAGCACCAGCGCGGGCAGCAGGAACAGCGCCGCGATGGTGGTGCGGGTGCCGGTCACGCTCTTGCGCTTGGACGGTGCGGCGGGGGCCCCGGGGACCCCCGCCGACGGTGCCGGCGACGTCATCGCCGGCTCAGTTCCCGTACGCCGCGGCAGCGTCGGCCTCCAGCCTGCGCTGGGTGCCCGCGACGTCCTTCGGGTTCTTCAGGAAGTCCTGCAACGCCTTCCACTCGCCCTTGCCGGGCGTGCCGCCGAAGGCCTGCGGAGCCTGGTCGGACATGTCGAAGCGGAAGTCGTCACCGGCCGCGATCAGCGCCTTCGCCATCTCCTGCTGCACCGCGTTCGGGTAGGCCTTCGGGTCGACGTTCTTGTTCGGCGACAGGTAGCCGCCGAGCTTCGCCTGGATCGTCGCCGCGTCCGGGGAGGCCAGGAAGGTCGCCAGGGCCTGCGCGGCCTTCGAGTCCTCAAGGATCACCGCCGCGTCACCGCCGGAGACCACGGGCGCGGTGTCACCGACCGCCGGGAACGGGAACACCTTCGCGTCCGTGCCGACCTTCGCGTCGGTCTCCGCGATGTTCACCTGCACGAAGTCGCCCTCGTAGACCATGCCCGCCTTCGGCTGGTCGCCGCCGGTGAAGGTCTGCGTGACGGACGCCGGGAACTCGGTCTGCAGCGCGCCGCTCGCGCCGCCCGCGAGGTAGTCCTGCTTGCCCCAGATCTGCGCGAGCGTGGTCAGCGCCTCCTTCACGGAGGGGTCCGTCCACTTGATCTCGTGCTTGGCCAGCTGGTCGTACTTCTCCGGGCCCGCCTGCGAGAGGTAGACGTTCTCGAACCAGTCGGTCAGCGTCCAGCCGTCGGCGCCGCCGACGGAGAACGGTGTGACACCGGAGTCGTAGATGGTCTGCGCGGTGGTCAGCAACTCGTCCCAGGTCTTGGGCTCCTTGGCGCCCGCGTTCTCGAAGACCTGCGTGTTGTACCAGATCAGGGACTTGTTGGCGGCCTTGTAGTAGACGCCGTACTGCTTGCCGTCGACCTGGCCGATCTCCTGCCAGCCCGGCGAGAAGTTCTTCTCCAGCTCCGCCTGCGCCTCGGCGCCCAGCGGCTTCGCCCAGCCCTTCTCCACGGCCTGCTTGATCGCGCCGGGCTGCGGCAGCATCGCGATGTCCGGCGGCTGACCGCCGGCGATCTTCGAGCCGAGGAAGTTGATGATCGGGTCCTGCGCCGGGACGAAGGTGACCTTCGCGCCCGTGCGCTTCTCGAACTCCGCCAGCACCTTCTTGAAGTTGGCCTGCTCCGGGCCGGTCCAGACGGCGGCCACCTCCAGGGACTCGCCGTCGAGCTTGGGGAGTTGGACGGTGGCGGTGGTCTCGGTGGAGTCGCCTCCGCCCTCGGTCGGGCTGTCCTTCTCGTCGTCGCCGCCACACGCGGTGAGTGTGAGCGCTCCCGCGAGGAGGGCTGCGGCGACCCGCGCCGCCCTGCGTGTCGTCGTCCGGCTGGTGCTGCTCTCGCTGTGCATCACGGCCCCGTTCTTCGTTCCTCGTCGAACGTCCAGCGTTGATCCGTATGCTCCGGTGAGCACTGGTCTACGCCTGGTGACCGGGGTCGGCAAGGGCGCGAACACGCTCAGGGGGGTGATCGTGACCGCGCTGTGACTCGGGTGGGGGTGTGCCGGTGCCGGGAGAGGCCCGGGTGCGGGGGCGGGGCTGGGCGTGCGGGGGCCGTGCCGCCGCCTGGGCGTACGGGCCGCCTGGGCGTACGGGGCCGCCTGGGCGTACAGGGCCCGCATGGGCGTACGGGGCCCGTCTGGGCGTACGAGACCCCTGGGCGTACTGGACCGCTTGGACACACAGGGGTCTGGGCGTACAGGCGCCTGGGCGGACAGGGCGCGGTGGGCGGGCAAGGGCGCGGTGGGCGGACAGGGCGCGGCGGGCGGGCAAGGGCGCCGGCGGGCCGTCAGAGCAGGGACGGCACCTCCGTCGCCGACACCTCCCGGGCCGCCCGCTCCAGCGCGCTCGCCAGCAGCGCGAGATCCGTCGGCCCGTTGCCCAGCTCACGCACCGGGCGACGGGCCGGCGGGTCGCCCATGCGGTGCCAGTCCAGCGGGACGACCGTCGGCCGCAGGGTCGCCGTGCGCGGGATGCGCCCCGTGACCCGGCCGCCCTGGAACGGCGTCACCTTCCCGTCCGCGCCGGTCAGCCGGCCACGCCCCGGCGCCGGCTCGTCCGGGCCCGCCGCCGGCGCGTCCAGCACGATCCGCAGCCGTGCCCGCCGCGCCGCCTCCGACTCGGCCGTACGACCGCCCGGACCCGCCGCCGCGACCAGGTGCACGCCCAGCCGCTCGCCGTCCCGGGCCACCGCCTCCAGGGCCCGTACGACCGACCCGGCCGCGGGGCGGCCCGGGGAGCCGAGCGCGGGCGAGACCAGCGCGTCGAGATCGTCGACGACCACGACGAGCCGCGGCAGCGGCGGCGCGACCTCCGCGTTGCGGCGGGCGCGGCCCGGGCGCAGACGCAGGGTGGAACTGGGCGGGGCGTCGAGATCGGCGGCGCCGGTGTGGGCGGGTGCCGTGGCCTGTCCCGGGACCTGGCCCGTGGCCTGTCCCGGGACCTGGCCCGGCTTCGGCGCGGGCTGAGCGGGGGCCGGTCCCGCCGTCGCCGGTCCAGTCGTCGGCCCCGTGGTCGGTCGCGTCGCCGGTCCCATCGTGGGTCCCGACGTGGGGCGCGTCGTCTGGCCCGCCGTGTGTCCCGACGCGGAACGCTGGGCGACCATCCGGCCCGCCAGCTCCCGGCCGGTGTGCCACTCGGTGAAGTCCGAACGGCCCAGCAGCTCCGACCGCCGCTTCAGCTCGGCGCTCAGCGACTGCGCGAACTCCCGCATGCGGACGGGGTCGTTGGCGGTGAGGTGGGTGGTGACGTGCGGTACGTCCGTGCACACGCGCAGACCGTCGCCGTGCGCCGCGCCCGTGCCCACGCTGTCCCGGCCGTCCATCAGCACGATGCCCAGCCGGTCGGGGCGCTCGGCGGCGGCCAGCGAGGCGACGATCGCGCGCAGCAGCTCGGTGCGTCCGCTGCCCGCCGGGCCCTCGATCAGCAGATGCGGGCCGTCCGCCGCGAGGTCCACGCAGACCGGCCCGCGCGGACCGGCGCCCAGCACCGCCCACGCCCGTCCGCCGAGCGCGCGTGCGTCGTCGGCCGCGTCCGCCCAGCGGGCCATCAGCGACGCCGGGGTGGCCCGGGCCAGCCCCAGCTCGTCCAGCAGCCGGGCCGACTGCGGCAGCGGGGCGGACACGCGCGCCTGCCGCTCGGCGCCGCTGCCGTCCGGCCGCAGCGGGGCCAGCGCCCGCGCGAACCGTTCCGCCCAGGCCGGGGAGACCGCGTCGACGGTCGCCATCGTGCCGTGCCCGACCGGCCCCGCCGGGGCCACCCGCAGCAGCCGCAGCGCCGTCGCCACGTCCCCGCTGAGCAGCGCCACCGCGCCGCACTCGCGGAACACCGGCACCGCCGCGCAGGCCGCCTCGTACGTCTCCGTCACCGGCGAGGCGGGCGACGCGGGGTCCGTCTCCGCGAGGCACACCACATGGATCCCGGCCGCCGGCCCCTCCGCCGCCAGCCGCGCGATCGCGTCCCGCAGCCCGGCACTGCCCGGGTCACCGTCCACGACGACGACCGTGTACGACCCCGGAGAGTCCCCCTCGGAACCTCCCTGCCGCGCCCAGGAGGGCCGCCGCTGTCCACCGCTGCGCGGGGCGCCGGCGGTGGGGGGCTGGGCCTGCGCCGCCGCGCGGGGAGCGCCCGTGGGGTTGTGGGCCGCCGCCGGCCCCGACGCGCCGGGAGCGGTGGGGGTCGGGAGGGTGTGCGGCGCCGCGGGGCCCTGTACGGCGGGGGCCGCCGCGAGGGGACGACCGCTGCCCGCGCGGGGGTCGCCCGGCAGGTGTCGCGCTGCCGCGCGGGGGTCGCCTGCCGGGGCGGGCGCCGCCGCTTGGCTGCCGCCCGTCTGGGTGTGCGCTGCTGCACCGGCACCGGCACCGGAACCCGCCCCGCCAGCGGCACCGGCACCGGTTCCGCCCGGCAGGCCGTGCGTCACCGCGGCGCCGTTCGCGTCGGCTTGTGCCTCGGCACGCCCCCGGTCGGCCGGGACGGCCCCGTCGGCGGCTGCGGGGCGGTGCGCTGCCGCGCCACTGCCGGCTGCCGGGTGGGGCGAGCCGCTGCCCGCGCGGGGACCCGTCGGCAGGCCCTGCACCGCTATGCGGGGATCACCCGTCGCGTAGTGCGTGGCCGCGCGGGGGGCGCCCGGGGCGCCACCGCCGCCCTGACCCGAGTCGGCGGGTACCGGGGGCGGTTGCGGGGCGGGCGTGTGGTCGGCGAGGTGGTCGTTCAGACGGCGGAGGAGTTCGTCGGTGCGGGTCGCCGCCTGCTCACGGTCGTACGCGAGGAGGAGGCGGCAGTCCTGGTTGTGGCCGGGGCGGACGTGCGGCAGCCAGCCCAGCCAAGACCACTCGGCGGTCCGGTCGGCCACCGACCGCGAGTGGTCGGTGCTGATCAGGACGATCTCCAGCGTCGCGGGGGAGTGCAGCGCGGCCAGCTGCGCCAGCACCGCGCGGGCCACCCCGGCGAGCCGCGGGCGCGGTCCGGCCAGGCCGAGCGCGCCCGCCTCGCGCAGGTTCGCGGTCACGGGTACGGCGGGCAGCAGTCCGGAGCCGTCGGGTGCCGCGCGGTCGGCCGTGCCGAGCCGTACGGTCAGCGCCTCCGGGTGTCCCGGCCCGCGCTCCCACAGCCGGGGCCCGGGGCCGAGAGCGGTCAGCAGCAGGGCGGCCGGGTCGGGCCACGTCTCGGGCAGGCGGGGGCCGGCAGCCGGGGCCGGCAGCGGCGTACCGGCCGCTTCGTCGTCGTACGCCGTCGGGCCCGCCGTCGCCGCCGACTCGCCGCGTCCGCCGGTCAGCCGGCGCGCCCAGGCGCCGATGCCTCCGCGCCTGCGCCCGGCCTGCGGCGACCGCTGCGCGCCGGAGTCGTGGGACGGCCCGCCGCCGTGCGCGGTCGGTGTGCCGTCGAGGCCGAGCACGCCCTGCCGGCCGCCGTGGGTCCCGCCGCCGACGGGCGGCTGGGCCGCGGGCGGCACGAGCCGGGAACCGGGCGCCGTCGTACGACCGGCGTGCCCGCCCGGACCGGCCCAGTCACCCCGCTGCGCCCGTCCGCCGCCCTCCGGCTCGGCTCGTCCGCCCGGGGGCGTCCCTCCGCCCTGCGGCACCTGTCCGCCCCGACCCATGCCTCGGCCCCGGACGGCCTCCCCGCCCCCCGGAGTCCACCCACCTCGCTCGACACCCGGCGCCCCGGCCTGCCCCGGTACGACCGGTGGCCGTACGGGCGGCTCGGCGGGGGCGTGGTCCTGGGCGGCCGACGGGCCACCGCCCGGGCGCTGTTCGGCGGCCGGGTCGGGGGCGTCCGCGCGGGTGTGGGTTTCCGGGGCCTCCGGCAGGCCGGCGGACGCGGGCGTCGCGGGCGCGGACGCCGGGGCCACCCGGACGTATCCCTCCCCGTCCGGAGTGGTGCCGCGCGGGGCTCCCGGTCCCCCGGCGGGGGCGAGGCGCAGGGCGGACTCGCCGAGGCGCAGCAGTGCGCCCGGCGTGAACCGCACCGGGCGGGCGCCCACGCGGGTGCCGTCGAGGGTGGTGCCGTTGGTGGAGCCGAGGTCGGCGACGGTGACGCGGCCGTCGGGCGACAGGGTCACCGCGCAGTGCAGGCGGGAGACGTCCGGGTCGTCGAGCGGGACGTCGGCGTCGGCGGAGCGGCCGATCTCGATCCGGCCGCCGTGCAGCAGGTGGACCCCGCCCGCGTCGGGCCCCGCGACCACGTCGAGGCGGGCCGGGGCGTCCTCGACCTCGGGATGCGGCTCGGGGTCGGCGGGCGCGCCCAGGGAGAGCACGGCGCCGTCCAGCAGCGGGGGCTCGCCGAGCGTGCAGCGGCGGTCGTCGAGGCGCTCCGCACCGGCGTACAGCACCACCGGTCCCGGCTGGGCGGCGTCGCCGGTGACCGCCGAGGCCAGCGCCGAGGCGACCGCCGAGAGGGCGGTGCCCGCGGGCGCGGTGACCAGCACGTCGCGGCTCGCGGCGCGGCCTCGCGCCTCAGCCGAGGGCGGGCCCAGCGGGTCTACGACGGTCAGCCGGATCTGCATCGCCGTCAGCGGTCCCTTCTGCGCGGGCGCGGAGGGTCCCCCACCCCACACGAGCACGTCGGCCAGTAACTGCACGCATCCTCGCACCTGTCACCGACAACGCGCCCGCCGCTCCGGAACAAGTGATCTTGATTGGTCGGCTCTGCCCGCAGAAGTGCCTGCCAGGGGCGGTACCGGCGACCGCTTGAGATCGGTCACGTCCGCTTTCGGCAACCTGGAGACCGAGGCGAGCGTCTTTCCTGCGAAACGTATGCCGAACGTGTACGGGACCGGCGACGTAAGAGCCACAGGAAGAGTCACAGGCAGAGCCACAGAAGGACGACAGCCCGGCTGTCACACCTCGGCACTACAGTGGTTCGGAACGACACACGGACAGACACACAGGCAAGGCAAGCAGCTAGGGAGCGCGTGACGTGCGGCCAGTCGGCAGCAAGTACCTGCTCGAGGAGCCGCTCGGACGCGGCGCCACGGGCACCGTCTGGCGAGCCCGCCAGCGGGAGACCGCGGGCGCCGAGGCGGCCGTGCCCGGACAGCCCGGCGAGACCGTCGCCATCAAGGTCCTCAAGGAGGAGCTGGCGAACGACGCCGATGTCGTGATGCGGTTCCTGCGGGAGCGCTCCGTGCTGCTCCGGCTGACCCATCCCAACATCGTCCGGGTGCGCGACCTGGTCGTCGAGGGCGATCTGCTCGCCCTCGTCATGGACCTCGTCGACGGCCCCGACCTGCACCGTTATCTGCGCGAGAACGGCCCCTTCACACCGGTCGCCGCGGCCCTGCTCACCGCCCAGATCGCCGACGCCCTCGCCGCCAGCCACGCGGACGGCGTCGTCCACCGCGACCTGAAGCCGGCGAACGTCCTGCTGCGGCAGAACGGCGGCCAGATGCACCCGATGCTGACCGACTTCGGCATCGCCCGCCTCGCCGACTCACCCGGCCTCACCCGCACCCACGAGTTCGTCGGCACGCCCGCGTACGTGGCGCCCGAATCCGCCGAAGGCCGCCCGCAGACCTCCGCGGTGGACATCTACGGCGCCGGCATCCTCCTCTACGAGCTGGTCACCGGCCGTCCCCCGTTCTCCGGCAGCTCCGCCCTCGAGGTGCTGCACCAGCATCTGAGCGCCGAGCCGCGCCGCCCCTCCACCGTCCCCGAACCGCTGTGGACGGTCATCGAACGCTGCCTGCGCAAGAACCCCGACGAGCGCCCCAGTGCCGAGAACCTCGCGCGCGCCCTTCGGGTCGTCGCCGAGGGCGTCGGCGTGCACGCGAACTCCGCGCAGATCGCCGCCGCCGAGAACGTCGGCGCGCTGCTCGCCCCCGACCCGGCGCCCACGGCGGTGCCCGGCACCCCGGGCGCCGCGGACCCGACCCAGGTGCTCCCGCACGGCTCCCCGCAGGGCGCCTACGACCCGAACGCCGCGACCAGCGTGCTCCCGCACACCGGCGGCCCGGCCGGCGCCGCCGACCCCACCGCCGTCCTCCCCAACACCGGGGCCGCCGACCCGACGGCCGTCATGCCTCCGGTGCCCCCGCACCAGGCCGGACAGCAGGGACAGGACCCCGGTCAGCAGGGCGAGCACCCCTGGCAGACCCAGCTCCGCGCCGCGCGGGACCGCAACGAGCAGACGCAGATCCAGTACCTCGACCCCAGCGAGGACCCGCTGCGCCGCCGCCCCCAGCGGCAGGTCGCCCGCCCGCAGCAGCCGCCCCAGCCCCAGCAGCGCCCGCAGCCCCGGCACCAGCAGGGCCCGCCGCCCGGCTACGGCTACCCCCAGCAGCAACAGCAGCAGCACCAACCGCAGCCGTACGCGCCGCGCCGCACACCGCAGCCCCAGCAGCCGCAACAGCCCCAGCGGTACGCCCCGCCCGCCCCGCCGGAGCCGCAGCGCCCCGCGCGGGAGCCGCGCCCGCCGCGTCAGCGCAGCGCCAACCCGATGCGCATCCCGGGCCTCGGCTGCCTGAAGGGCTGCCTGTTCACGATCGTCATCCTGTTCGTGGCCGGCTGGCTGATCTGGGAGCTGAGCCCGCTCCAGGACTGGATCGGCACCGGCAAGGGCTACTGGGACCAGCTCACCGACTGGGTGGGCTCGGCGGCCGACTGGATCGGCGACCTCGTCGGCTCGGGCTCCGGATCCGGCACCGGCACCGGCACCGGGACCGGTCAGTAACCGGCCCGGCGAAGCCGGTGACGAGCCCGGCGCGGGAAGCGACGAGCCTGTCGCTTTGTCGATACTCGGGGGTGATTTCCGCCTCCCCGGTGAAGGCCGGCTCCCCGGACGCGTAGTTTTAGCGACAACACGCGTCTGTAGGAGCAGTCTTGGCACGGAAGATCGGCAGCCGGTACACCGCGAACCAGATCCTGGGACGGGGCAGCGCCGGCACGGTGTGGCTGGGCGAGGGACCCGAGGGCCCCGTCGCCATCAAGCTGCTGCGCGAGGATCTGGCATCCGACCAGGAACTCGTCGGACGCTTCGTCCAGGAGCGGACCGCCCTGCTCGGGCTCGACCACCCGAACGTGGTCTCCGTCCGTGACCTGGTGGTCGACGGCAACGACCTCGCGCTCGTCATGGACCTGGTCCGCGGCACCGACCTGCGCACCCGGCTGGAGCGCGACCGGCGGCTCGCCCCCGAGGCGGCCGTCGCGATCGTCGCCGACGTGGCCGACGGCCTCGCGGCGGCGCACGCGGCCGGGGTCGTGCACCGCGACGTCAAGCCGGAGAACATCCTGCTCGACATGCAGAGCCCGCTCGGACCAGGCGGCGCGCACCGCGCCCTGCTCACCGACTTCGGCATCGCCAAGCTGATCGACACCCCGCAGCGCACCCGCGCCACCAAGGTCATCGGCACCCCCGACTACCTGGCCCCCGAGATCGTCGAAGGCCTGCCGCCGCGCGCGTCCGTCGACATCTACGCCCTCGCCACCGTCCTCTACGAGCTGCTGGCCGGCTTCACCCCGTTCGGCGGCGGCCATCCGGGCGCGGTGCTGCGCCGCCACGTCACCGAGACGGTGGTCCCGCTCCCCGGCATCCCCGAGGAGCTGTGGCAGCTCATCGTGCAGTGCCTCGCCAAGGCCCCCGCCTCCCGCCTGCGCGCCTCCGAGCTGGCCGCCCGCCTGCGCGAGCAGCTGCCCACGCTCGCCGGGATGCCGCCGCTGGACGTGGACGAGCCGGACGTCGACGCCGCCGAGCCCGCCGACGAGGCCCCCGGCCCCGCGCCGGGCGCTCCCAGGCCCCCGGCACGGCAGCGCCGGGGCGCGGTCTCCCTGGTCCCCGGCGCCACCCCCGACTCCAACCGGGACACCCACACCTCCATGCGGGTCCCCGCCCCCGACGAGCTGGCCGGCGGCGCCCACGGCACCGCCCGCGCCCCCCGCGCCGCCGGAGCCCCCCGCCCCGGCTCGGCCCGCAACCGCGCCGCCACCCGCCGGCGCCGCCTCACCCTCGGCGCCGCCGCGGTGGCCCTGGCCGCGGCCATCGGCATGGGCGCCTGGCTCGCCACCTCGGACGACGAGCCGGGCGGCACACCCCAGGACTCGGGGAACTCGGCGCCTGAGATGCCCTGAGGAGGACGCGGCGGTACGGCAATCCAGCCCGTCCGGCGCTTGAGGACGAGGCCGTCCAGGCCGAAGCGGGGGTCCGGGGGCGGCGGCCCCCGGCGCGGCCCGCACCGAGCCCGGGTACGTCACAACCGACCTCACGCACGGCACTGGCAAACCGGCGGAGCCGTTACGCTGGGAGCGTGGCAGTCGTCGATGTATCCGAAGAGCTCAAGTCCCTCTCCTCGACCATGGAGTCGATCGAGGCCGTTCTGGACCTTGACAAGATGAGGGCAGACATCGCCGTGCTCGAGGAGCAGGCGGCCGCGCCGTCCCTGTGGGACAACCCGGATGAGGCGCAGAAGATCACCAGCAAGCTCTCCCACCTCCAGGCGGAGGTGAGGAAGGCCGAGGCCCTGCGCTCGCGGATCGACGATCTCGCCGTGCTCTTCGAGATGGCCGAGGAGGAGGACGACCCGGACACCCGTGCCGAGGCCGAGTCCGAGCTCGCCGCCGTCAAGAAGGCGCTGGACGAGATGGAGGTGCGGACGCTGCTCTCCGGCGAGTACGACTCCCGTGAGGCGCTCGTCAACATCCGCGCCGAGGCGGGCGGCGTCGACGCCGCCGACTTCGCCGAGAAGCTCCAGCGGATGTACCTGCGCTGGGCCGAGCAGCGGGGCTACAAGACCGAGCTGATCGAGACGTCGTACGCCGAGGAGGCCGGCATCAAGTCGACCACCTTCGCCGTGCAGGCGCCGTACGCCTACGGCACCCTCTCCGTCGAGCAGGGCACCCACCGCCTGGTGCGCATCTCGCCCTTCGACAACCAGGGCCGGCGCCAGACGTCCTTCGCCGGTGTCGAGGTGCTGCCGGTCGTCGAGCAGTCCGACCACGTCGACATCGACGAGTCGGACCTGCGCATCGACGTCTACCGGTCCTCCGGCCCCGGCGGCCAGGGCGTGAACACCACCGACTCCGCGGTGCGCATCACGCACATCCCGACCGGCATCGTCGTCTCCTGCCAGAACGAGCGGTCGCAGATCCAGAACAAGGCCACCGCCATGAACGTCCTCCAGGCCAAGCTGCTGGAGCGGCGCCGCCAGGAGGAGCAGGCCAAGATGGACGCCCTCAAGGGCGACGGCGGCAACTCCTGGGGCAACCAGATGCGTTCGTACGTCCTGCACCCGTACCAGATGGTCAAGGACCTGCGCACGGAATACGAAGTCGGCAACCCCGAGGCCGTGTTCAACGGTGAGATCGACGGCTTCCTGGAGGCCGGGATTCGCTGGCGCAAGCAGCAGGAAAAGTAAGTTTGTCGATAAAGTCAACCGCCCCCGATTCGGGGGCGGTTGTCGTTTGTCCGGGTTTTACATCACACTCACAGCTGCCATCCCCCGCAAAGCGCAGTACAAGCGGACATTGCGCAACGCAACGGCCTTGACGTTGCTTTGAAAAATCGGAAGGGTAAAGCGCGGCATGCGTATCTCTGGGGCGCATGTGAACCGGGGGGCTTCATCACAGCTATCTCCGTTGATCACGGCCCCGAGCGCCGCCTCACTGACGATCAGCTACTGGGGGTAGCAACCACATGACCAACAAGACGCGGATCCGTGTCGCGCGCATCGTGGCAGGCGCCGTGATCGCCGCCGGTGCCTCGCTGACCGCCGCGGGTGCCGCTTCCGCCGCCGAGTCGGAGGACTGCGGGTTCCTCGGGATCGGGTGCGAGACGCCGAGCCCCGACCCGGAGCCGAGCGAGCCGATCCCGAGCGAGGTTCCCACCGAGCTCCCGCCGACGGAGCTGCCTCCGACGGAGGAGCCGCCCACCGAGGAGCCCCCGACCGAGGAGCCTCCGACGGAGGAGCCGCCGGTTGACCCGACCGAGGACCCGACCGAGCCGGAGGACCCGGTCGAGCCGAGCAACCCCGGCAACGGCAACGGTGGCGGCAACGGGAACGGCGGCGGCAACGGCGGCGGCAACAACGCCAACCCCGACGGCGGCTCCAACGACTCCGCCCAGGGCGCCGGCTCCTCGGCCCTGACCGACACCGGCTCCGACACCCCGGCCGACACCACGGCCCAGGGCGGCGGCGAGGAGCTCGCCGAGACCGGTGCCGCGCAGACCACGTTCCTGCTGGTCGGCGCCGCGACGATGATCGCCGGTGGTATCGGCTTCCGCGTGCTGCCGCGCCTCATGGGCGGCCGTGGCGGTGCGGCTGCCTGATCGGCCGGCCGACGGTAGCCGAAAGGGCCCGGAGCGTGTGCTCCGGGCCCTTTCGCGTCACGCCGTCTGGTGCGCCAGCAGTGCCACCGCGGCGATCAGCACCGCCAGCAGGGCGATCAGGGTCATGGGGGTCAGGGCCGCCAGCGGGTTCTCCTGCTGGAGCCGCTCACGGCTGGCCCGGCACACGGGGCAGCGGCCCTCGCTGACGGGCGCGGCACAGTTCGCGCACACCAGCCGGTCGTACGTCATGTGCTCGCCCTCCTTGTGCCGGTTCTTTCCTGGAGAACGCTCGCGAGGGTGCGAACGTTCCCCCTCCACTGTGCCAGGTTCCTCCGAAGGGTGCGCGGTTCCTCCGGAGGGTGAGCGGGCGCCTACAGGGGGTGGATTCCGTCGTCGCGGGGCTGCGGGCCGTCGTGGGCTGGTCGCGCGGTTCCTCGCGCCCCCATGAAACGGAATCCACTCACCCTCGGTATAAATGCGCACAACCCGCGCGCAACCGTGACCGGTGACTGCGGTCACCTACCCGGTTCGCGTATGGTCACGCTCATCTACCCCCGGCGACCCGTGGTGCATCCGTGATCCGATTCGACAATGTCTCCAAGGTCTACCCCAAGCAGACCCGCCCGGCCCTCAGGGACGTCTCCCTGGAGGTCGAGAAGGGCGAGTTCGTGTTCCTCGTGGGGTCCTCCGGCTCCGGAAAGTCCACCTTCCTGCGGCTGATCCTCCGCGAGGAGCGGGCCAGCCACGGGCAGGTGTACGTCCTGGGCAAGGACCTCGCGCGCCTCTCCAACTGGAAGGTGCCGCACATGCGCCGCCAGCTGGGGACGGTGTTCCAGGACTTCCGGCTGCTGCCGAACAAGACCGTCGCCGAGAACGTGGCCTTCGCCCAGGAGGTCATCGGCAAGTCCCGCGGAGAGATCCGCAAGTCCGTGCCGCAGGTGCTCGAGCTGGTCGGCCTCGGCGGCAAGGAGGACCGGATGCCCGGCGAGCTGTCCGGCGGTGAGCAGCAGCGCGTGGCCATCGCGCGGGCCTTCGTCAACCGGCCCAAGCTGCTGATCGCCGACGAGCCCACCGGCAACCTCGACCCGCAGACCTCCGTCGGCATCATGAAGCTGCTCGACCGGATCAACCGCACCGGTACGACCGTCGTGATGGCCACACACGACCAGAACATCGTGGACCAGATGCGCAAGCGCGTCATCGAGCTGGAGAAGGGCCGCCTCGTCCGCGACCAGGCCCGCGGCGTCTACGGCTACCAGCACTGAGATCCACGACGGAAAGGCTCAACCAGACGCCATGCGCGCCCAGTTCGTTCTGTCGGAGATCGGTGTCGGTCTCCGCCGCAATCTGACGATGACCTTCGCGGTCGTCGTCTCCGTCGCCCTGTCCCTGGCGCTGTTCGGCGGTTCGCTGCTGATGAGCGACCAGGTCAACACCATGAAGGGCTACTGGTACGACAAGGTCAACGTCTCGATCTTCCTCTGCAACAAGAGCGACGCCGAGTCCGACCCCGCCTGCGCGACGGGCGCGGTGACGGAGGAGCAGAAGCGGCAGATCAAGACCGACCTCGAGAAGATGCCGGTCGTCGACACCGTGACGTACGAGTCGCAGGACGAGGCGTACAAGCACTACAAGGAGCAGTTCGGCGACTCCCCGCTGGCCAGCTCGCTGACGCCGGACCAGATGCAGGAGTCGTACCGCATCAAGCTGAAGGACCCGGAGAAGTACCAGGTCATCGCGACCGCCTTCAACGGGCGGGACGGCGTGCAGTCCGTGCAGGACCAGAAGGAGACCCTGGACAACCTCTTCAAGCTGCTCGAGGGCATGAACTGGGCCGCCCGCGCGGTGATGGCGCTGATGCTGGTCGTGGCGCTGATGCTGATCGTCAACACCGTCCGCGTCTCGGCGTTCAGCCGCCGCCGCGAGACCGGGATCATGCGGCTGGTCGGCGCCTCCGGCTTCTACATCCAGGCGCCGTTCATCATGGAGGCCGCGGTCGCCGGACTGATCGGCGGCGTGGTCGCGTGCGCGTTCCTGGTGACCGCGCGGTACTTCCTCATCGACCACGGACTGGCCCTGGCCGACCAGCTGGAGCTGATCAACTTCATCGGCTGGGACGCCGTCCTGACGAAGCTGCCGCTCATCCTCGCCGCCAGCCTGCTGATGCCCGCGCTGGCCGCGTTCTTCGCGCTGCGCAAGTACTTGAAGGTGTGACGCATGCCAACGAGGGCCGTACGGTCAACGGACCGTACGGCCCTTCGCGTTGTCCTAGACTCACCGCCATGTCAGGTCGTGACCTGTTCTGTCAGCCCCGCCGCATGCGCCGCGGGGCCGCCCTGACACTGGTGTTCACGAGCGTGCTCGTCGCCGGTGCCGCGACGGGCTCCCTGCCCGGCACCGAGCGCGAGCCGGCGCCCGGCCCGTCCCGCGCGTCCGTCCCCGCGGCCCGCCCCGACGAGGTGCGCGACGCCGCCGCGCGTGCGCTGGCCGACGGCAAGTCGCCCCTGGAGGCCGCCGAGCGCGCCGTCAGCCGCAGCGGGGACCGCTGGGACGCCGTGTACTCGGAGGGCGAGTACGAGGAGTTCGAGGACGCCCTGGACGGCGCGTACACGGGCGTCGGACTGCGGGCCCGGCGCGAACGCGACGGGTCGATCGAGGTGACCAGGGTCGCCCCCGGCTCGCCCGCGGCCGGCGCCGGGATCCGCGCGGGCGACCGGCTGCGCAGCGTCGACGGCCACCCGGTCGACGGCCGTCCGGTCACCGAGGTGGTCTCCTTACTGCGCGGCGACGCCACCGACGCGCCCGCCGGTACGCCGGTGCGGCTCGGCCTGGAGCGCGGCACGCGCGTGTGGAGCGTCACACTGCGGCGGGCCCGGCTCGCCACCGACACGGTGACCGTCCGCACCCTCCCCGACGGCAACACCCTGATCAAGATCGGCGCCTTCACCAAGGGCACCGGGGACACCGTCCGCGCCGCGGTCCGGCGGGCCCCGCGCGGCGGGGGGATCATCCTGGACCTGCGCGGCAACTCCGGCGGCCTGGTCACCGAGGCCGTCACCACCGCCTCCGCCTTCCTCGACGGCGGTCTGGTCGCCACGTACGACGTCGAGGGCGAGCAGCAGGCCCTGCACGCCGAGCCCGGCGGCGACACCGAAAGACCCCTGGTCGCGCTCGTCGACGGGGGCACGATGAGCGCGGCCGAGCTGCTGACCGGGGCCCTGCAGGACCGGGGCCGCGCGGTCGTCGTCGGCTCCCGCACCTTCGGCAAGGGCTCGGTGCAGATGCCGAGCCGGCTGCCCGACGGCTCCGTCGCCGAACTGACCGTCGGGCACTACCGCACCCCCTCGGGCCGCGGGGTGGACGGGCGGGGCATCACCCCCGACCTGGAGGCCGACCAGGACGCCCTGCGACGGGCCGGCACCGTCCTGACGGGCCTCGGGAGCTAGGGGGTGTCTCGCCGATCATGCCGGGCTCCCGACGCCTGGCACCGCGCCTCGCCGCGTTGTCGTCGGTCGCCGATTCCCCCACGCTCGGCTGCGCTCGCGCGGGGGCACCCCCATCGCATCGACTCCCTCCTCCGCCTTGCGATGCACGGCACCAGACGCCGCTCGCTGATCCGGCCTGATCGACGAGACACCCCCTAGCGGCACCCACCGCTTAATGACTTCCCCCGCACCCCCCGCGTAGTGCGAAAATGGTCGGCACTATGGCTAAGGAAAAAGGGCGCAAACTGATCGCGCAGAACAAGAAGGCGCGGCACGACTACCTCATCATCGACACCTACGAGGCCGGTCTCGTCCTCACGGGTACCGAGGTGAAGTCACTGCGCCAGGGGCGCGCCTCGCTGGTCGACGGGTTCGTCCAGCTGGACGGGCACGAGGCGTGGCTGTACAACGTGCACGTGCCGGAGTACAGCCAGGGCACCTGGACCAACCACAGCGCCCGCCGCAAGCGCAAGCTGCTGCTGCACCGCGCGGAGATCGACAAGCTGGAGTCCAAGTCCCAGGAGACGGGTCACACGATCGTGCCGCTGTCCCTGTACTTCAAGGACGGCCGGGCGAAGATCGAGATCGCGCTGGCGAAGGGCAAGAAGGAGTACGACAAGCGTCAGACGCTCCGGGAGAAGCAGGACCGCCGCGAGGCCGAGCGCGCGATCTCGGCGGTACGGCGCAAGCAGCGGGCGTAGCTCCGCCCGGGGCCGGGAATACGGTGGCATCGGGGACCGTTGACCCCGTATGATGGCATCTGCACTCACACGCTGGGTGCGGTGATTGATAAATCAACATGGGGATGATCGGTTTCGACAGCGGCTGTCGAAGCAGGGGAAGCGTGTCGAGGAAGCGGCCATGATCTCGTAAACCACAGGCCGAAAAAATAATCGCCAACACCAAGCGCGATTCCTCCCAGCAGGCCTTCGCCCTCGCTGCCTGATCTCAGGTAGCAGAGCGAGCCTCCTACTAAAGGGAGTGTCAGCCCGGGGCTGTTCCCGACCCGGATCCTGGCATCAGCTAGGGAACTAAACCTCGATCCCGGTCACGGGGTGAAGAGGGAAACCAAACAGTGACTGAGCCCGTTCCGGACTTGTCTGGGTGATCCGGAGGGCTGAGAAAAGCGCACCAGACTGCACACGGAGAAGCCCTGGTTCCACACCGTTGGACGCGGGTTCGATTCCCGCCATCTCCACGAGTGGGAGGGGGAGTGCGCTCACAGAACGCGCGAGCGCACTCCCCCTCGTCGACTTTCCGGGGGCATGACCCCCGGACCCCCTCACCCCATGTGGGCACGGGCCCTGTCGCTTGCGAGCGACAGGGCCTTTGTCATGTGCGCTCGCCCCGTGCCTCGCTCGCCCCGTGCCTCCCTGGGTCTCATGTCGACGACCGCCGCCGCGCCGTGCTCGCCCGCACCGTCAGCTCCGGGGGCAGCAGGGTCGTGGCCGGGACCGGCTCTCCGGCCAGCTTCCGCATCAGGAGGGCCACCGCGCGGGTGCTGATCTCGGTGGTCGGGAGGGCGACCGAGGTGAGCGGGACGCGGGCGGACTCGGCGAGGGCGGTGGGGCACAGGGCGGTGACGGAGAGGTCGTCGGGGACGCGCAGGCCGAGCTGTTCGAAGGCGATGAGCAGGGGGTTCAGGACCGCCTCGTTGTGGACTACCACGCCCGTCAGCGCCGGCTGCTCGCGCAGGAGCCGTTCCGCGGTCGCGCGGGCCGCCACGGGGGTCGCCTCGCAGGGGTGGACGGCGGAGGCCAGGCCGTGGCGGTCGGCGGCGGCGGTGAAGCCCTGGACGACGCGCTGGGCGTAGGCGGTCCGGCGGACGTAGACCTCCGGGGGCGAGCCGACCAGGGCCACCACGCGGTGACCCAGGGCCGCCAGATGATCCACGCACGCCTCGCCCGCCGCCCTGAAGTCCAGGTCCACACAGGTCAGTTCCGCGTCGTCCGCCGGGAAGCCGATCAGCACCGCCGGCAGGTCCAGCGTCCGCAGCAGCGGCAGCCGCGGGTCGTTCGGCCGTACGTCCGTCACGAGCAGCGCGTCCACCAGGGCGGAGTCCGCCACCCGGCGCAGGCCCGCCTCGCCGTCCTCCCGCGTGAGCAGCAGCACGTCGTGGTCGTACGTCTCCGCCGCGGTCACCACCGCCGCCGCGAACTCCATGGCCACCGGCACGTGGACGCCCGCCCGCAGCGGCAGGACCAGCGCGAGGACGTTCGGCCTGCCGTCGGCCGGCGCGCGGACACCGGCGTGCGGGCGGTAGCCGAGAGCCCGGATGGACGCGTGGACGCGGCGCCGGGTCTCCTCGGAGATCGGGCGCTTGCCGCTCAGCGTGTACGACACGGTGCTGGGGGAGACCCCGGCGTGCCGGGCCACATCCGTGATCTTGACCATGGGTCCCCCGGATCGATGCGTGACGCGGGTCATCGAAGCGCTTCGACGAGCGAAGGTATGGGGGGCCCGAGGGGCCGTCAATGGGTCGGACGGCAATCCGGAGACATCAGCGGAACGATGCGACGAGCGGCACGGGCCGCCGGATGCCGAGGGACAGGGCGAGGGCCGTCACGGCCGCCGCGACCGGCACCCCGTACCCGGCCGTCGCCGACACATGCTCCGCCGTCCAGCCGCCCAGCGCGCTGCCGCAGGCGATCCCGCCGAGCAGGCCGGTCACCGCCAGCGTCATCCCCTCGTTGAGCCGCCCCTCGGGGGTGCGCCGCTGCACCAGCGCCATGCCGGTCACCATCGTCGGCGCGGTCGCCATCCCGGCGATCAGCAGCGCGCCCGCGAGGACGAGCAGCGAGCCGGTGAGCGCCGCCGCGAGCAGCGGCAGGGTGAGCAGCGCGGCCATGGCGGCGATGCAGCGGACGTACCGGACCTCGGCCGGCCCGCTCGGCCGGAACCTCCCGTACACCAGCCCGGCCGCGCACGACCCGGCCGCCTGCAGACCGAGGACGACACCGCCCGCCGCCTGCTGACCGCGCGCGTCCGCGAACGCCAGCGTGACGACCTCCATCGCCCCGAACACCGTGCCCACGGCGACGCAGACCGCGAGCAGCGGCGGGATGCCGGGCGCGCGGATCGGCGACGTACCGCGCGCGCTCGCTCCCCCGGGCGGCGGCTCGGTGCTGCGCGCGGCGGCGGACAGCAGCACACCGGCCAGGAGCAGTACGACGGCGACGAGCGTGCCCGCCTCGGGGAAGAGCGTCCCGCACAGGAAGGCCGCGACGACCGGGCCGAGCATGAAGCACAGCTCGTCGGCCGCCTGCTCGAAGGCGTTCGCCGTGTGCAGCGCGGCCGGGTCGCCGTCCAGCAGATGGGCCCAGCGGGCGCGGGACATGCCGCCGATGTTCGGGGTGGTGGCGGTGGCGGCGTAGGCGGCGAACAGGGTCCAGTCGGGGGCGTCGTGGCGGACGCACAGCACCAGGGCGACGCTGCCGAGGGCGGCGAGGAGGGTGGCGGGTACGGCGATCCGGGCCTGGCCGTACCGGTCCACCAGCCGGGCCGTCCAGGGCGCGACCAGCGCGGTCGCGGCGAGCCCGGTCGCGGTCACGGCACCGGCGAGGGCGTACGAGCCGCGCGCCCCGGCGATCATCACGACCGCGCTCACGCTGAACATGCCCATCGGGAGGCGGGCTATCAGGTTCCCGGCGGTGAAGGCCTTGGCGCCCGGGCGGGCGAAGAGATCTCGGTACGGCATGGGGAAACCGTCCCCCGGAAGCGATCAAGGGGTCCAACACCTGTTCGACACCGATTGACGCGCCCGTGTTGTAAATTCGGCCGGTGCCCGCCCCTCACATAGACCCCCGGCTGCTGCGCGCCTTCGTCACCGTCGCCGAGGAACTGCACTTCACCCGCGCCGCGACCCGGCTGTACGTCGCCCAGCAGGCGCTCAGCCGCGACGTACGGCGGCTGGAACGGGAGCTGGGCGCCGAGCTGTTCGTCCGCACCACCCGCCAGGTGACCCTCACCGGCGACGGGGAACGGCTCCTGCCGTACGCGCGCCGCGTCCTCGCCGCCCAGGACGACCTCCTCGCCGCCTTCGGCCAGGCCCGCCCCCTGCTCGTCGACCTCAACTCCGCCGGTCTCGGCACCCCGCGCCGCGTCCTGCACCGCGCCCGCGAACTCGCCCCCGAGCTGGAGCTGATGGCCCGCTACGAGAGCGGCCTCACGGGAGCGGCGGAGGACCTGGTCGCCGGGCGCCTGGACGCGTCCTTCGGCCGCTACGCGGGCCTCGACCCGGCGCTGCGCCGCCGGCTGTCGCACCAGCCGGTCCGCTTCGAACCCATGGCCATCGTCCTGCCCGAACACCACCGCCTCGCCTCCCGGGAGACCGTCCCCCTGTCCGAACTGGCGGGCGAAACGGTCTACGCCGGCGCCGGCAACCCCCGCACCCCCGAGTGGACCGACCTCGCCCACCGCCTCTTCGAAGGCCGCGGCATCAAGGTGGCCCCACCCGTCCCCCTCGCCGTCGGCGACGAGGAGTTCGAGCGGATCATGTCCAAGGGCGGCTATCCGGTGCTCGCCGTGGTGGACTTCCCGGCCCTGCGCGGCTGCGTCCTGCGCCCGCTCGTCGATCCGGTTCCTCTGTCGCCCGTCTCGCTGGTGTGGCGGAAGGGGCTGAACCATCCGGGGCTGGAGGCGTTGCGGAGGGCGGCGGCCGAGGTGGGGGCGGGGGAGGGGTGGTTGCGGAGGCCGGTGGGGAGTTGGGTTCCGGGGGTGGATCTGGCGCTTGGGGCGGCGCCGGAGTGACCCGGGAGAATGCAGCCCGACACTCGCGGATCGGCATCGGATCGAACGGAGAGCAGCGGGGCTGTATGGCCGGGGAACTGAACAAAGAACTGATCATCAGCCCTCGAAGCGAACGCGTGCGGGAGGAACTGGCAGGCGCTGCTGCCTGGGGTTCGTATGCGGTGGAACTGCGCCGGGTGCTCGGGGCGGTGATCGAGAAGAGTGGCGCCGGCTTTCTGGAGGTCGGTGAGCTGCTGGTGGGTGAACCCCTTCCCGCCGGGTGCCTAGGCCTCTTCAACGGTGCGCGGGTCCAGACGCCGCAGGCGATCGATCTCGCCGAGGGAATGGCAGCCGGGCGCGGGCCGTACTGTCAGCTGGCCGCCCCGGGGCGGGTTCAGATCGAGTCGGGATGGGAGGGCGCCGTACACGTCTATACGACGCGAGCGGCAGCCGCCGGCCTGGCAGGTCTCGGTGGTCAGGACGTGATTCTCCAGTGGCGCGATGCGGCTCCCGAGCCCACGGAGATCCCGGAGCCCGTCGACGCCGTCGCGGACGACAGCTTCTGGGCGGCGGTGGCGGAAGCTTCCGAGCGCCTCACGTTGCTGTGCGAGCGCTGGGCGCACGGCGCGTACGGCTGCAGATGGTTCCGGGTGACTCGGGAGAACGCCGCCGGACTGGCCCGGCTCATGCGGCCACGCTCACTGGTCTACGTGGTGACCGAGCCGGAGCTGCACCCCAGGCCCGAGCTGCTGGAGGACGACTTCACCGCCTTCGCGGCCCCGCTGCTGCCGGGCGAGTTGACCCACCGGGCCTACCTCGGTGGCGCCGAGACGCTCTCCGAGGTCACAGCTGAGGGATTCTCGCTCATGCTCGCGGACACGGTGATGGGCGATTGGTGCGCCGTGGTGCCGGACTCGGACACAGGTGCCGCACGGCGCTCGGGGCGTGGGTTCTAGAGTTCTTCCGTCCCTACAGCACAGCCACCTGTGGCCCCGGCCCGCAGGCTCGATCGAGGAGCGAACGTGACCGACCCGACGCCCATAACCGTCCAGCAGCAGATCGCCCGCGAACTCCAGGTCAGCGAGTCCTTCGACGCGCGGGAGGAGATCGAGCGGCGGGTGGCCTTCCTGGCCGAGCGGCTGACGTCCACGGGGCTGCGGGCGCTGGTGCTGGGGATCAGTGGTGGCGTGGATTCGTCGACGGCGGGCCGGCTGTGCCAGCTGGCGGTGGAGCGGGTGCGGGCCGCCGGGCACGAGGCGACGTTCTTCGCGATGCGGCTGCCGTACGGGGTGCAGGCCGATGAGGCGGACGCACAGCGGGCGCTGGAGTTCATCCGGGCGGATCGGGTGCTGACCGTCGACGTGAAGCCCGCGAGCGATGCGGCGCTGGAGGCTGTCGTGGCCGGCGGGACCGTCTTCCGGGACGCGCACCACCAGGACTTCGTGCACGGGAACATCAAGGCGCGGCAGCGGATGATCGCGCAGTACGCGGTGGCGGGGGCCGAGAACGGGCTCGTCGTCGGCACCGATCACGCCGCCGAGGCCGTCTCCGGGTTCTTCACCAAGTTCGGGGACGGCGCCGCCGACGTCGTACCGCTGACCGGGCTCACCAAGCGGCGCGTGCGGGCCATCGCCGCCGAGCTGGGTGCGCCGGACTCGCTGGTCTGGAAGACCCCGACCGCCGACCTGGAGACCCTCGACCCCGGTAAGCCCGACGAGGACGCGCTCGGCGTCACCTACGACGACATCGACGACTTCCTGGAGGGCAAGCCGGTCGCCGAGCCCGCCTTCGAGGCGATCGTCCGCCGGTACCGGCTCACCGAGCACAAGCGGCAGCTGCCGATCGCTCCCTGAGCGGCCGGCTCGTGAACATACGCACCGCGCTGATCCCCCTGGCCGCCGCCGGAGCCCTCGTCCTGACGGCCGGCTGGGGGGCGCTGGGCGGAGTCGAGGAGTACGGCCCCGAGGAGCCCGCCATCACCGTGAACGCGGGGGACGAGTTCACCCTGGAGGTGCCGGCGAGTCCGGCGCTCGGGCAGAACTGGTATCTGGCCGAGCCCCGGCCGGACGCCGACGTCTTGGAGTACCGGGGCAAGCGGGAGGACATCGAGGACGGCGGCGATCTCGTCGGCGGTGGCGACGGCACCCAGTTCTTCGACTTCACGGCGCGCAAGCCCGGCAAGGCGACCGTGACGCTGCTGCACTGCCCCATGGGCAGCTGCCACAGCGGCACCGAGTCGGCGACGCCGTACCCGAGCGCGTCGGCCTCCGGTACGCCCTCGATGAGTCCCTATCCGACGGCAACGAGCACACCGGACGACCGGCCGGCGTTCTTCGTCTACACGGTCACCGTGCGCTGACCCTCGGTAGGACGGTGATGGCTTGATCTCACACACCGCGCGGCTCTTCATCGACGGTCCGGTGAGGAGGGTCCTGGAACTCGCCGCCGCGGCGCGGGGTTCCGGGGGAGCGCCGTCCCTCGATGCCGAGCTGCGGCGTTTCGTCCGGACCACGCGTGCGACCGTTGCGACGGACTGGTTGTGCCCGCTCACCACCGTGACCGCGCTGCTCGATCATGTCGCCGGTCTCTGCGCCGACGGGGTGGAAGATCTACCCCTCGAATTCCGGCAGCTCCTGGATCGAGCCGGTGCCGGGACGGACGCCGCCGGATGTCTGCGCTCTCTGGCGGAGAAGCTGCGGACCCTGGGAAAGGAACCGCAGGACGACTACGACGAGCTGCCCTTGTCTCGCTGGGAGATCGAGGTCGGATTTCCCTTGCTTTCCGGATTCGGGGTCAATTGGGTGTACGGCGGGGAGTTCGCGACCCTCGAGGAGTCCGTTGAGGCAGCCATCGGCTCCGAACATCCTTACTGTGTCGAGCACTTGGCGCCGCTCGCCGCCGAGGCGCAGGCCGCCCTCGTGCTCCTCTCCGGGCTGCCCGCGACGGCGAACGCCCTGCCCGCCGTCATCGGCTGGGTGACCCCGGAGGCGCTGCGCCTCCTGCTCCAGGCCGTCGACGATCATCTGCGGCAGGAACACGTCGTACTGCCCCGTATGGAAAACTGCCCGCGTTGCTGAAGTGAACAGAGTGACCAGAGTGAGACGGGGAGTGGGTACGGGTGAGCAAGCGGCAGATACGGAAGATGCTGCGGTTGATGGCGACCGGTGAGCCCGTGCAGGTCACCAGTGCCATGGCGTCCGTAAAGAAACTCGCCCGGCTCGCCTTCATCGCCCAGCAGTTCGGGTACGAGTACGCCGATGTGCGGCAGGGCGGGGCCAACAACAGCTCGCTCATGATGCTGATCGTGCCGGACCCCAGCCCGCACGCCCGGGCCCGGGCCGCGCAGAACTGGGCTCAGTACCCGAACGCGGGGGACGGGGTGTCGCTGCCCCCGTTCGTGCCGGACGCGCTGGAGCTGCTCAAGGCGCGGATCAACTTCGATCTCACGGGGAAGGGCACCGAGAAGCGGATGCTCGTCGGGGCGGTCGGCGTCACCGTGGGCTCCGCGGTCGTCGCCGTGCAGGGCGGCTCCGGCGCGCTGCTCTGGGGCGCGATGATCTGGGTCTTCTTCATGGGCGTCTTCGCCTTCGTCTTCTTCTTCAACCGGCGGCGCAACGCGAAGTTCGCGGCCCGGCTCCAGGCCGCCGGGTTCACTCCGGTCGCCGATGAGAGCGGGCGGGTGCGGTATCTGCCGCCGGGCGCGCAGCCGCCGGGGCACGGGAATCCCTTCGCCCAGCCGCATCCGCCCCAGTCTTACGCTGCCCAGCCGTACGCCGCCTCCCCCCAGATGTACGCCCCTGCCCCCCAGCCGCACGCCCCGGCGTATCCCCAGCCCTACGCCCCGCAGCAGCCGCCGTACCCCCCGAACCCCTACGGGCAGCCCCCCACCCAGCCCCCCACCCACTGAACCTCTCATCCCGCCCCCGCCCAGGGTGAGAGCAAAGTTCCTTTCCGGTCACCAATAGCCACAGGCAGGAAACGCGCCCTCCCTACCTTCGGGATGTACCCGAGCCCGGAGCACCGTGGAGGCGTCCATGACATCCCCTAGTTCAGCCCCCGCACCCCCGTCCCCCGACAGGGGCTCGTCCCCCGGCCGAGGCGGCCGCTGGATCCGGCACTGGGATCCGGAGGACGAGACCTTCTGGAGGGAGAAGGGGGAGAAGATCGCCCGCCGGAATCTGTTCTTCTCCGTCCTCTCCGAGCACATCGGGTTCTCGGTCTGGACCATGTGGTCGGTGCTGGTGCTGTTCATGGGACCGGAGTACGGGCTGACCCCGGCCGACAAGTTCCTGCTGACCTCGGTGGTCACCCTCGTCGGAGCCGTCGTCCGCGTCCCCTACACCTTCGCCGTCGCGATCTTCGGCGGACGGAACTGGACGGTGATCTCGGCGACCATGCTGCTGATCCCGACCATCGCCGCGTTCACCGTGATGGAGCCGGGCACCTCCTACTCCACCTTCCTCCTGGTCGGCCTGCTGGCCGGCGTCGGCGGCGGCAACTTCGCCTCCTCCATGACCAACATCAACGCCTTCTTCCCGCTGAAGAAGAAGGGGTGGGCGCTCGGCCTCAACGCCGGCGGCGGCAACATCGGTGTGCCCGTGATCCAGCTGGTCGCGCTCGCGATCATCGGGGCCAGCGGCGGCCCGCGCGTCCTGCTCGGGATCTACATCCCGCTCATCCTCGTCGCCGCCGTCCTCGCCGCGCTCTTCATGGACAACCTGGAGAACGTGAAGAACGACACCGGCGCCGCCAAGGACGCCGCCCGTGACGGCCACACCTGGATCATGTCGTTCCTCTACATCGGGACGTTCGGGTCCTTCATCGGGTACTCCTTCGCCTTCGGGCAGGTCCTCACCAACCAGTTCGGGCGTACGCCGCTCCAGGCGGCCTACCTGACCTTCATCGGCCCGCTGCTCGGCTCACTGATCCGCCCCCTCGGCGGCTGGCTCGCCGACCGCTACGGCGGCGCCCGCATCAGCCTCTACAACTACGTCGGCATGGGCGCCGCGACCGCCGTCCTCGTCTACGCCAGCATGCAGAAGTCGCTCGCGCTGTTCGTGCCCGTGTTCGTCGTACTGTTCGTGCTCAGCGGTCTCGGGAACGGGTCCACCTTCAAGATGATCCCCGGCATCTTCCACGCCAAGGCCCTCGCCAAGGGGCTGCGCGGGGAGGACGCCGCGGCCTACGGGCGGCGGCTGTCCGGTGCGTCGATGGGACTGATCGGCGCGGTCGGCGCACTCGGCGGCGTCGGCATCAACATGGCCTTCCGCCAGTCCTTCCTCTCCTACGGCTCCGGCACCGGCGCCTTCATCGCCTTCCTGGTCTGGTACGCCGCCTGCTTCGTGGTCACCTGGTCCGTATACCTTCGCCGCCCGGCCCGGCCCGACGCCGCGACCGAGCCGGCCACCGAACGGAAGCCGCAGCTCAGCTACGCCGAGGTGTGACGTAACACCGGCGACATCGAGCCGATCCGAGCCTGTCACGCGGCGTTGACAGGCTCGGCGGCATGTAGGTGGAACGACTCGAGTGCGGGACGAGTGTGATGGACGAGCAACAGCAGCGACCGGGCGACGGGATCCAGGAGCGGGCCGAACACGGGCCCCTCGCCGGGTTCACCGTGGGGGTGACGGCCGCGCGCCGGGCCGACGAACTCGGAGCGTTGCTCCAGCGGCGCGGAGCATCGGTGCTGCACGCCCCGGCCCTGCGGATCGTGCCGCTCGCCGACGACAGTGAGCTGCTGTCCGCCACCAAGGAACTCCTCGACCGGGTGCCGGACGTGGTGGTCGCGACCACCGCCATCGGGTTCCGGGGCTGGGTCGAGGCTGCCGACGGGTGGGGCCTGGGCGAGGCCCTGCTGGAGCGGCTGCGCGGCGTGGAGCTGCTCGCCCGCGGGCCGAAGGTCAAGGGCGCGATCCGGGCCGCCGGGCTGACCGAGGAGTGGTCGCCGTCGTCGGAGTCGATGGCCGAGGTGCTGGACCGGCTGCTGGACGAGGGCGTCGACGGGCGCCGGATCGCCGTACAGCTGCACGGTGAGCCGCTGCCCGGGTTCGTCGAGTCGCTGCGGGCCGGCGGCGCCGAGGTCATCGGGGTGCCGGTGTACCGCTGGCTGCCGCCGGAGGACCTGACGCCCGTGGACCGGCTGCTGGACGCCGCCGTATCCCGGGGAATCGACGCGCTCACTTTCACCAGCGCGCCCGCCGCCCAGTCCCTGCTCAACCGCGCCGAGGAGCGCGGGCTGCTGCCCGAACTGCTCGCCGCCCTCCACCACGACGTCCTCCCGGCCTGCGTCGGACCGGTCACCGCGCTGCCCCTCCAGGCCCACGGCGTGGACACCGTCTCGCCCGAACGCTTCCGGCTGGGCCCGCTCGTCCAGCTGCTGTGCCAGGAACTGCCCGCGCGGGCCCGGGCGTTGCCGATCGCCGGGCACCGGGTGGAGATCCGCGGTCACGCGGTGCTGGTGGACGGGGCGCTGCGGCCCGTACCGCCCGCCGGGATGTCCCTGCTGCGGGCGCTGGCCCGGCGGCCGGGCTGGGTGGTCGCCCGCGCGGAACTCCTGCGCGCCCTCCCGGGCGCCGGCCGCGACGAGCACGCCGTCGAGACGGCCATGGCCCGCCTCCGTACGGCCCTCGGCGCGCCCAAACTCATCCAGACCGTCGTCAAGCGCGGTTACCGCCTCGCCCTGGACCCGGCGGCCGACGCCAAGTACGCCGACGTCTGAGCCGGCGTCCGATCGTGGCCGTCCCAGGGGGTTACGGAGGCGAATCCGGGCAGGCACTGTAGGAGGGGACACCCTCCCACCACCCTTCCCGGATCCCCGGACTCCATCTGACCCAGGTGACCCCTAGGCGGTGACAGGCGCATGGCACTGGGTACGGCCACGGACGCTTCCGAGTTGCGGTTCGACGCCGGACGGCACTGCCTCGACCTGCTGGCGACGACGCACCCCGGGGAACGGCTCGACTCCGTCCAGGTGTTGCGGGCCTGGATCAGCGGGGCCGGACTGGTGCCGCCGGGCACACCGCTCGGCCACGCGGACACCACCTGGCTGCTGGGATTCCGCGAACTGCGCGCCCGTATCGACCCGTTGGTGCGCGGCGCGCTGCGGCCCGCCGGGACCGGCACGGCGTACGACCGCGCCCTCGCCCGGCTCAACGAGATCGCCCGCGCCGCGCCCCCCGCCCCGCGCGCGGTGCGCGCCGAGGACGGCACGCTCGTCCGGCGCCTCGACCGCCCGCCCGAGTGCGCCGCGCTGCTCGCGGCCGTGGCCCGGGACGCCGTGGACCTGCTCACCGACCCCTCCGCGCGGGCCTGTCTGCGCCAGTGCGCGGGCGACAACTGCCCGATCGTCTACCTCGACACCTCGCGCGGGCGGCGCAGGCGCTGGTGCTCCAGCGAGGTGTGCGGCAACCGGGAGAGGGTGGCGCGGCACCGCCGCCGCGCGGCCCTCACCGGTGCGGCACCCGCGAAGTGACGTAGCCCACACGGCCGTCAACCATCGTGCCTCATGCGGGAAATGTGAAGGTGAAGCGGCGGACTTATGGCGTCATGTCCGCCTCGTCGCGCCGTCTCCCAGAAATCTGTCGCCTCGCTTTGAACACCCAACGCCCCGCGTGCGTACCCGTCGTTGAGCGACCGGCTGGGGGAACCCCCGGACATCGGAGGTGGGCGTGCGCAAGGATTCCGTCGTGGCCAAGGAACGTGGAACGAGGGCCCGACATCGCATGTCTTCTCAGCCCTCGGAGCCCGACGAGGAGCTGATGCGCGCGCTGTACGCCGAGCACGCCGGACCCCTGCTCGCCTATGTGCTGCGCCTGGTCGCCGGAGACCGGCAGCGCGCCGAGGACGTGGTGCAGGAAACGCTCATCCGTGCCTGGAAGAACGCCGGTCAGCTCAACCGAGCGACCGGTTCGGTACGCCCCTGGCTGGTGACGGTCGCCCGGCGCATCGTCATCGACGGCCACCGCAGCCGGCAGGCCCGGCCGCAGGAGGTCGACCCGTCGCCGCTGGAGGTCATCCCCGCGGAGGACGAGATCGACAAGGCGCTGTGGCTGATGACGCTGTCGGACGCGCTCGACGACCTGACCCCGGCCCACCGGGAGGTGCTGGTCGAGACGTACTTCAAAGGGCGTACCGTCAATGAGGCGGCTCAGACCCTGGGGATACCGAGCGGCACGGTGCGCTCCCGGGTGTTCTACGCGCTGCGTTCGATGAAGCTGGCACTGGAGGAGCGGGGGGTGACGGCGTGATGAGTGGATACGGGGGATACGGCGCGGGGGGTCCGGGTATGTCTGGCCCCATGCAGGGATCTCAGGGGCCCGAGGGGTCCGCGGGCCCGAACGAACACGAGACCGTCGGCGCGTACGCCCTCGGGATTCTCGACGACGCCGAAGCAACCGCTTTCGAGGCGCATCTCGCGACCTGTGAGTGGTGTGCCCAGCAGCTCGACGAGCTGGCCGGGATGGAGCCGATGCTGGCGGCGCTCGCCGACCTGCCCGCCGGCACCGGCACGCCCGCGGTCGCGGAGTCCCTGTCCGCGAAGCCGAGCCCGAGACTGGTGGAGAGGCTGGTCGACGAGGTCGCCGAGCGCCGCGCGCAGAAGCGCCGGCGCGGTTTCTACATGGTCGCGGCGGCAGCCGCGCTGATCGTCGGCGGGCCGTTCGTCGCCGTGGCGACCAGCGGGGGCGACGACGACGGCGGCCGGCCGGTCACCGCCCACGCCACCAGCCCCGCGAAGGCGTCCTTCGACGAGATCGACGACAAGGTCACCGCCACCGACCCGGGCACCCAGGTCAGCGCGACCGTCGCCCTGGAGAAGAAGGCCTGGGGCACCCACGCCGTCCTCGAGCTGAAGAACGTCAAGGGACCCCAGAAGTGCTCCCTGATCGCCGTCGGCAAGAACGGCGAACGCGAGACGGTCACCTCCTGGTCCGTCCCGAACTGGGGCTACGGCATCCCCGGCGCCACCACCGACCAGGCCAAGCAGCCGCTGTACGTCCACGGCGGCGCCGCCTTCACCCCCGAGGAGATCGACCACTTCGAGGTCATGACCTTCGACGGCAAGCGGCTGGTGGAGGTCGACGCGTAAGCTCCCCGCGCCCCCGAAGGGGCGCGGGGAACTGCGCGACCAGCCACAACGGACCCGCACCCGCCTACGGACGGAACCCGCCCTTCCGTAGGCGCCCCCGTAGCAGCGGAGCCCCCTTTCGCGTACGGTGGACGGCTGCCCAGCACGTCAGAAGGGGGCCCGGTGGCCGCACAGGCTCAGCAGACTTCCGCGGTCGACTCGGTTCAGGACACCGCTCACGACTCCGGACACGACTCCGTGCGCGAGCGCGAGATCGGCGTCGAGCAGCAACACCTCGACAGGGTCTACCGCCGCCTGGAGGAGAAGATCCACGAGGCGGAGTTCCTGATGGAGGACGCGGCCCGCCGCGGCCAGGTCGGCACGCCCGGCGCGCTCGCGGAGCGCGACGCGCAGGTCTTCCGCGCGGGCGTCCACCTCAACCGGCTGAACAGCGAGTTCGAGGACTTCCTGTTCGGCCGGATCGACCTGCTGCCCGGCAAGGACGGCAAGAAGGGCCCGGACGGCGCGTACACGGCGGTCGAGCCCGCCGAGGGCGCCGTACGCGCCGACAACACCGCCGACATCGCCGAGACCCTGCACATCGGCCGCATCGGCGTCCTCGACCAGGACTACGCCCCGCTGGTCATCGACTGGCGCGCGCCCGCCGCCGCGCCGTTCTACCGCTCCACGCCGGTCGACCCGGGCCGGGTGGTGCGGCGCCGGGTCATCCGCTCCAAGGGCCGCCGCGTCCTCGGCGTCGAGGACGACCTGATGCGCCCCGAGCTGAAGGCGTTCCTGGACGGCCGTGAGCTGCCCGTCATCGGCGACGGCGCCCTGATGGCCGCCCTCGGGCGGGCTCGCAGTCACACCATGCGGGACATCGTCGCCTCCATCCAGGCCGAGCAGGACCTGGTGATCCGCGCCCCCGCCGCCTCCGTGACGTACGTCGAGGGCGGTCCGGGCACCGGCAAGACCGCCGTCGCCCTGCACCGCGCGGCCTACCTGCTCTACCAGGACCGCCGCCGGTACGCGGGCGGCATCCTCATCGTCTCCCCGACGCCGCTGCTGGTGGCGTACACCGAGGGTGTGCTGCCCTCGCTGGGCGAGGAGGGCCAGGTAGCGATCCGCGCGATCGGCTCGCTCGTCGACGGCGCCGAGGCCACGCTGTACGACTCCCCGGCGGTGGCCCGCGCCAAGGGCTCCTCCCGGATGCTGAAGGTGCTGCGGAAGGCCGCGCGCGGCGCGCTCGAGCTGAACGATTCTCCGGACCGGCTCAGAGTCGTCGCCTTCGGCCGCCGGATCGAACTGGAGGCCGAGGAGCTGGACCGGATCCGGCGCACCGCCCTCGGCGGCACCGCCCCGGTCAACCTGCTGCGCCCGCGCGCCCGCAGACTGCTCCTGGACGCCCTGTGGGAGAAGTCGGGCGCCGCAGGCCGTCACACCGACCCGGAGCTGGCCGCCGAGCTGCGCTCCTCCTTCGACGAGGACGTCACGAGTGAGGATTCCTTCACCGGTTTCCTCGACGCCTGGTGGCCGGAGCTGACCCCGGCGGCCGTGCTGGCCGCGATGGCCGACGAGAAGCGGCTCGGCCGCTGGTCCCGGCGGATCCTCAACCCCGGCGAGGTGCGCAAGGTCGCCCGCTCGCTGAAGCGGGACGGCCGCTCCGTGCACGACATCGCGATGCTCGACGAGCTGAACGCCGTCCTCGGTGCCCCGGCCCGGCCCCGGAAGAAGCGTGAGCTGGACCCGCTCGACCAGCTCACCGGCCTGGAGGAGCTGATGCCGGTGCGCGAGGAGTCGCAGCGCGAGCGCGCCGAGCGCCTGGCGCAGGAGCGGGTGGAGTACGCGCACGTCATCGTCGACGAGGCCCAGGACCTCACGCCGATGCAGTGGCGCATGGTCGGCCGCCGCGGCCGGCACGCCACCTGGACGATCGTCGGCGACCCGGCCCAGTCCTCCTGGTCCGACCCGGACGAGGCGGCCGAGGCCCGCGACGAGGCCCTGGGCTCCCGTCCGCGCCGCCGCTTCCGCCTCACCGTGAACTACCGCAACCCGGCCGAGATCGCCGAGCTGGCCGCGAAGGTGCTGGCGCTGGCGATGCCGGGCTCCGAGTCGCCGTCGGCGGTGCGCTCGACGGGCGTGGAGCCGCGCTTCGCGGTCGTGGGGGAGTCGCTGGGGGAGACCGTCCGCGCGGAGGCCGCCCGGCTGCTGGAGCGGGTCGACGGCACGATCGGCGTCGTCGTCGCCATGAACCGGCGCGAGGAGGCCCGGCGCTGGCTGGCCGGGCTCGGCGACCGCGTGGTGGCCCTCGGCAGCCTGGAGGCCAAGGGCCTGGAGTACGACGCGACGGTCGTCGTCTCGCCGGCGGAGATCGCCGACGAGTCCCCGGCGGGCCTGCGCGTGCTCTACGTCGCCCTGACCCGGGCCACCCAGCAGCTCACGGTGGTCTCCGGGGAGCGGGACGAGCCGGACGCGGCCGGGGTGCCGGACCTGCTCAGGGACTGAGGCGACGACGACGGGGAACACCGGGCGCGCGCACGTTCTCCCGGACGGGAATGGCCGTAGGGGATCGTTTGTTAGCCTGGGTGTGGCACCGGCTCGATCCAAGCCCCCGGGCCCAACCTTCGTCCCTTCGAGGGACCACTTGCCGCGAGGCGAGCATGGCGGGTCGGTGTCATGAACGTACGAAGAGGCCCACGTCCGATGTGACGTGGGCCTCTTTGTTGCTCTTCGACTGGCTGATCGATTCTCGTATCGTGGAAGATGTTTTCCGAAGTCGTCCACGCCCCTGTGAACAAAACGTCCGCAATCCGGGGCGACTACTACCTACTCGGTGGTAGGTGCGACGATCGGACGGCACAACTTCGCGACACGGTGAAAGCAGAGGAAGTCGGCCATGGCAACGGCGCCCAGCGTCTCCTACTCGATGACCATCCGGTTGGAGGTGCCCGCGAGCGGAACCGCCGTCTCGCAGCTCACCACCGCGGTGGAGTCCTCCGGAGGCTCGGTGACCGGCCTCGACGTCACCGCGTCCGGCCACGAGAAGCTCCGTATCGACGTGACGATCGCGGCCAGCTCGACCGCGCACGCCGACGAGATCGTGGGCAAGCTCCGCACCATCGAGGGCGTCACCCTCGGCAAGGTCTCCGACCGTACGTTCCTGATGCACCTCGGCGGCAAGATCGAGATGGCGTCGAAGCACCCCATCCGCAACCGTGACGACCTGTCCATGGTCTACACGCCGGGTGTGGCCCGCGTCTGCATGGCCATCGCCGAGAACCCCGAGGACGCGCGGCGTCTGACGATCAAGCGCAACTCCGTTGCGGTCGTGACGGACGGCTCCGCCGTGCTGGGCCTCGGCAACATCGGCCCCAAGGCCGCGCTGCCCGTCATGGAGGGCAAGGCCGCCCTCTTCAAGCGCTTCGCCGGCATCGACGCCTGGCCGATCTGCCTCGACACCCAGGACACCGACGCCATCGTCGAGATCGTCAAGGCGATCGCCCCCGGCTTCGCCGGCATCAATCTCGAGGACATCTCCGCGCCCCGCTGCTTCGAGATCGAGGCCCGGCTGCGCGAGGCCCTCGACATCCCCGTCTTCCACGACGACCAGCACGGCACCGCCATCGTCGTGCTCGCCGCCCTCACCAACGCCCTGCGCGTGGTGGGCAAGGGAGTCGGCGACGTCCGCGTGGTCATGTCCGGCGCCGGCGCGGCCGGTACGGCCATCCTCAAGCTGCTGCTCGCCGCCGGCGTCAAGCACGCCGTCGTCGCCGACATCCACGGTGTGGTGCACGCCGGCCGCGAGGACCTGGTCGACGCCGCCCCCGACTCGGCGCTGCGCTGGATCGCCGACAACACCAACCCCGAGGGCATCACCGGCACCCTCAAGGAGGCCGTGCGCGGCGCCGACGTCTTCATCGGCGTCTCCGCCCCCAACGTCCTCGACGGCGACGACGTGGCCGCCATGGCCGACGACGCCATCGTGTTCGCGCTCGCGAACCCCGACCCCGAGGTCGACCCGGCAATCGCCCGTCAGACGGCCGCAGTTGTGGCCACCGGCCGCTCCGACTTCCCGAACCAGATCAACAACGTGCTGGTCTTCCCGGGCGTCTTCCGCGGCCTGCTGGACGCCCAGTCCCGCACCGTCAACACCGAGATGATGCTCGCCGCCGCGAAGGCCCTCGCGGACGTCGTCACCGAGGACGAGCTGAACCCGAACTACATCGTCCCGTCCGTCTTCAACGACAAGGTCGCGGGCGCCGTGGCCGGTGCCGTGCGGGACGCGGCGAAGGCGGCCGGAGCCACCGCCTGAGACCTCGCCGGGCCCCTTCGCGGGCTGTGAGGATCGCCACGGCGGGCCGGGATTCCGGCGCGTCGTGGAACCAAGCGGGCCCGCCCGCCCTCTAGGGTGGGCGGGCCGTCGGCCGCCGCCATCCGGGTGGACGGCCGGTCACGGGCGCTCTTCGTGTGACTCCCAAGGGTGTTCTCACGACTCCAACGGGTGCCGGATTGGCTTTCCCGCCGCAGGTAGGGGCAGGATGCGGTCCTGGGCGCGAGCGTCTGACGACGGACCCCGGGTCCGGGACCCGTCCGAGGGCCCTGGCAGCATCGGCTTCGCTGTGCCCGCGATGCGGCTCCGCCGCGTGGCACGCCCCAACAGCAAGAAGAACACGGGAGTAACAACATGAACCGCAGTGAGCTGGTGGCCGCGCTGGCCGACCGCGCCGAGGTGACCCGCAAGGACGCCGACGCCGTGCTGGCCGCGTTCGCCGACGTCGTCGGCGACATCGTCTCCAAGGGGGACGAGAAGGTCACCATCCCCGGCTTCCTGACCTTCGAGCGCACCCACCGTGCCGCTCGCACCGCGCGCAACCCGCAGACCGGTGAGCCGATCCAGATCCCGGCCGGGTACAGCGTGAAGGTCTCCGCGGGCTCCAAGCTCAAGGAAGCGGCCAAGGGCAAGTAAGCGCTCCGCTGTGAGCGCCGGGTGACTGCGGGCCGTCCCGCGGCTTACGGGCCGCCGGTGGCCGGCCGCGCAGTTCCCCGCGCCCCTCGCAGGGGCGTTCCACCACACGCCGATGGGGCGGTCACCCGAGTCCGGGTGACCGCCCCATCGGCGATTGCGCGGTGCGTGTCAGCCGAGGGCCTTGCCCGGCAGCTCCACCTTCGCGCCCAGCTCCACGAGCTTCTCCATGAAGTTCTCGTAGCCGCGGTTGATCAGGTCGATGCCGTGGACCCGGGACGTGCCCTGGGCCGCCAGGGCCGCGATGAGGTACGAGAAGCCGCCGCGCAGGTCGGGGATGACCAGGTCGGCGCCCTGGAGCCGGGTGGGGCCGGAGACGACCGCGGAGTGCAGGAAGTTGCGCTGGCCGAAGCGGCAGTCGGAGCCGCCGAGGCACTCGCGGTAGAGCTGGATGTGGGCGCCCATCTGGTTCAGCGCCGAGGTGAAGCCGAGGCGGGACTCGTAGACCGTCTCGTGGATGATGGACAGGCCCGTGGCCTGCGTCAGGGCCACGACCAGGGGCTGCTGCCAGTCGGTCTGGAAGCCGGGGTGCACGTCCGTCTCCAGGGCGATGGACTTCAGCTGCCCGCCCGGGTGCCAGAAACGGATGCCCTCGTCGTCGATCTCGAAGGCGCCGCCCACCTTCCGGTAGGTGTTCAGGAACGTCATCATCGAGCGCTGCTGGGCGCCGCGGACGTAGATGTCGCCCTCGGTCGCCAGCGCCGCGGACGCCCAGGAGGCGGCCTCCAGCCGGTCCGGGAGGGCGCGGTGGGTGTAGCCGCCCAGCTTGTCCACACCGGTGATGCGGATCGTGCGGTCGGTGTCCATCGCGATGATGGCGCCCATCTTCTGCAGGACGCAGATCAGGTCCTCGATCTCCGGCTCCACGGCCGCGTTCGAGAGTTCCGTCACGCCCTCGGCGAGCACCGCGGTCAGCAGTACCTGCTCGGTCGCGCCGACCGACGGGTACGGCAGCCGGATCTTGGTGCCGCGCAGCCGCTGCGGGGCCTCCAGGTACTGGCCGTCCGCGCGCTTCTCGATGGTCGCGCCGAACTGCCGCAGCACGTCGAAGTGGAAGTCGATGGGCCGGCCGCCGATGTCGCAGCCGCCGAGGCCCGGGATGAAGGCGTGACCGAGGCGGTGCAGCAGCGGCCCGCAGAACAGGATCGGGATACGGCTCGAGCCCGCGTGCGCGTCGATGTCGGCCACGTTGGCGCTCTCGACGTGGGTCGGGTCGAGCACCAGCTCGCCCGGCTCCTCGCCCGGACGGACCGTCACCCCGTGCAGCTGGAGCAGTCCGCGCACCACGCGCACGTCACGGATGTCCGGAACGTTGCGCAGCCGGCTCGGCGCGCTGCCCAGCAGCGCTGCGACCATGGCCTTCGGCACGAGGTTCTTCGCGCCGCGGACACGGATCTCGCCCTCCAGCGGGGTTCCGCCGTGGACAAGCAGGACATCGTCGTTGACGGTCATGAATCTCGCGTTCCGTGGGAGTGTTCGGGGCAGGGCAGGAGAGACAGAGTAATCGCCGTGGACCCCCCTCCTGTAAGCCCGATGACCGCTTGGTCACGTCATAGGTGTGTCACAACACGAACCGTTCCCTATCGGGCACATGGGGTCACGGACGCCCGGGGCGGGAGGCCGCCGTGCGCGCGGGGCGCACCGGTGCGCCCGGTGTGCCTTCACCCGGGCATCCGGATTGCCTCCCCACACCGGGGGAAGATGCGGGATCATGTCTGGCATGACCGAGGTGTCCTCGCTCACAGGGCGGCTGCTCGTGGCCACGCCCGCCCTGGCGGACCCGAACTTCGACCGCGCGGTGGTGCTCCTTCTCGACCACGACGAGGAGGGTTCCCTCGGTGTCGTCCTCAACCGTCCGACGCCGGTGGGAGTGGGCGACATCCTGGAGGGCTGGGCGGACCTGGCCGGCGAGCCCGGCGTGGTCTTCCAGGGCGGCCCGGTGTCACTGGACTCGGCCCTCGGGGTCGCCGTCGTCCCGGGCGGCGGATCCGGGGAGGCCGACCCGCTGGGCTGGCGCCGGGTGTACGGCGCGATCGGTCTCGTCGACCTGGAGGCCCCGCCGGAACTCCTCGCCTCCGCCCTCGGCTCGCTGCGGATCTTCGCCGGGTACGCCGGCTGGGGACCGGGCCAGCTGGAGGACGAGCTGGTCGACGGCGCGTGGTACGTGGTGGAGTCCGAGCCCGGCGACGTCTCCTCGCCTGCCCCCGAGAGGCTCTGGCGGGAGGTGCTGCGCCGGCAGCGCAACGAGCTGGCGATGGTGGCCACGTATCCCGACGACCCTTCGCTCAACTGAAGCATGTGAGCTTCAGTACCCTTGGGTCCTATGAGCACTCTCGAGCCCGAGCGCGGGACTGGTACGGGGACCCTCGTAGAGCCGACGCCGCAGGTGTCCCATGGCGACGGTGATCACGAGCGCTTCGCCCACTACGTCCAGAAGGACAAGATCATGGCGAGCGCCCTCGACGGCACTCCCGTCGTGGCGCTGTGCGGCAAGGTCTGGGTGCCGGGCCGCGACCCGAAGAAGTACCCCGTGTGTCCCCTGTGCAAGGAGATCTACGAGTCCATGGGCGCCGGCGGTGACGACAAGGGCAAGGGCGACAAGTAACCCTTCCGCCGTGTCCCGCTGATGCTCGGCGAGGCCCCCTGGGCGCGTTTCAGGCGCGCTCGGGGGGCCTTTCGTGTGTCACGAACTGGTGGAGACCTCTTGTCGTCATGTTCATGTAGTCCTTAGCCTCCCTGTGTTGTGCAGAGCGAAATCCCCATTGCGTATGCTGCAACGCTCGGAGGCTTTCCATGAAGCACCCCGCCCGGCTGGCCGTGCTCCTGGCCGTCCTGGCCGCCACCGCCTGCGCCCCCCAGACCTCGGACACCTCCGCCTCGGGCAAGGACGCCAAGACCGGCACCCTGCGGGTCTGGCTCTTCCGGGAGGTCGACAACGGGCCCAAGGAACGGGTCGTCGAGGCGGTCGTGGACCGCTTCGAGAAGGACCACGACGGCACCGAGGTGTCCGTCGAGTACATCCCCGTCGAGACCCGCGCCCAGCGCGTCAGGGCCGCCTTCAACGACCCCGCGTCCGCGCCCGACGTCATCGAGTACGGCAACACCGACACCGCCGGCCATGTGAAGGACGGCGGCCTCGCGGACGTCAGCGAGGAGTTCGCCGCCTGGCGCGAGGCCGCCGACACCGACCCGACCGCCCGGCAGTCGGTGACCGTCGACGGCAGGGTCTACGGCGCCCCGTTCTTCGTCGGCGTACGCGCTCTCTACTACCGCACCGACGTCTTCGCCGACCTCGGCCTCGAAGTGCCGCGAACCCTGGACGAGTTGGCCGACACGGCGCGACGGATCCGGGCCGCCCGGCCCGACCTGTACGGCCTCGTCGTCGGCGGCGCCTACACCTACGGCGCGCTGCCGTTCGTCTGGGCCCACGGCGGCGAACTCGCCACCCGCCGCGGCGACTCGTACACCGCCGCCCTCGACAGCCCCGCCGCGCGGCGCGGCATCGCGGCGTACACCGCCCTCTTCGGCGACGACAACTGCCCCGCCGCCAAGTGCGCCGGCATGGGCGGCAACGACACGGTCACCGCCTTCGCCTCCGGCAAGGCGGGCATGGCGATCGGCGGCGACTTCAGCCACGCGGCCGTCGAGGCGGGCGCGGTCAAGGGCAAGTACGCCGTGGTGCCCCTCCCAGGGGTGAAGTCCGGGGAGATCGCGCCCGCGTTCGCCGGGGGCAACAACATCGGCGTGCTGAAGAGCACCGGGCACCGGACCCTCGCCGTCGAGCTGATGAAGCGCCTCGCGTCCAAGGACACCCAGGGCCGGCTCTTCGACGCGATGGGCTTTCTGCCGACGTTCACGGACGTACGGCGGGACGTGGCCGCGAAGGAGCCGTTCGTGAAGCCCTTCGTGCGGACACTGGCCGCCGGGACGAAGTTCGTGCCCGTCTCGCCCGCGTGGGCGCGGATCGACTCCTCGCTGGTGCTGCCGACGATGTTCCAGGAGATCGTCAGCGGCCGGAAGGACGTGGCCGCGGCCTCGCGGGAGGCGGCGCGGAAGATGGACGACGCGTTCGGCTCCGCCGGGTGAGGGGGGTGCCTGCGGAGGTGGGGGGTGCCGTGCGCCGGCGGGTGCGGGTGAGTGGGGGCTTGTCGCGCAGTTCCCCGCGCCCCTGGGGGCGTTCCACCGTCCCTTGGGTCTATCTCGCCCCCGCTCTGGTCGTCCTCGGCGGGCTGCTCGTCTATCCCGTCTACCAGCTCGGGCTCATCTCGCTGTTCGAGTACACGCAGGCGCAGGTCAGCGGTGGGGAGCCGACCTCCTTCCGGGGGGTCGGCAACTACGCGGTCCTCTTCCGGGACCCGCAGTTCTGGCAGGTGCTGCTGGCGACCGTGGTGTTCGCGGGCGCCTGTGTGGTGGGCACCCTGGTGGTGGGGTGCGCGCTCGCCGTGCTGCTGACGCGGGTGCGGGCGCTGCCCCGGCTGGCGCTGATGCTGGCCGCGCTGGGGGCGTGGGCGACCCCGGCGGTCACCGGGTCGACGGTGTGGCTGCTGCTCTTCGACCCGGACTTCGGGCCGGTGAACCGGGTGCTGGGACTCGGCGACCACTCCTGGACGTACGGCCGGTACAGCGCGTTCCTGCTGGTGCTGCTCGAAGTGGTGTGGTGCTCCTTCCCGTTCGTGATGGTGACGGTGTACGCGGGCATCCGCGCGGTGCCGACCGAGGTGCTGGAGGCCGCCGCGCTGGACGGGGCCTCGCAGTGGCGGATCTGGCGGTCGGTACTGGTGCCCCTGCTCCGCCCGATCCTGGCGATCGTGACGATCCAGTCGGTGATCTGGGACTTCAAGGTCTTCACCCAGATCTACGTCATGACGGGCGGCGGCGGCATAGCCGGACAGAACCTGGTGCTGAACGTCTACGCCTACCAACGGGCGTTCGCGTCCTCCGAGTACAGCCTCGGCGCGGCGATCGGCGTCGTGATGCTGCTGATCCTGCTCGTCGTGACGCTCGGGTATCTGCGGCTGCTGCGCCGGCAGGGGGAGGAACTGTGAAATCCGTGAGAGTTCTCGTGCGGCGGCCCTGGCGGCCGGCCGCCGAGACGGCCGCGCTGCTGGTGGCGGCCGTCGTGGCCTTCCCGCTGTACTGGATGGTGCTGAGCGCCGTCCGGCCGGCCGGGGAGATCGAGTCGAGCGAGCCGCGGCCCTGGACGCTCGCCCCCTCGCTGGAATCCTTCCGACGGGTCTTCGGACAGCAGGAATTCGGCCGTTACTTCCTCAACAGCCTGCTCGTCGCGGGCACCGTGGTGATCGTTTCCGGGCTGATCGCGTTTCTCGCGGCGACCGCCGTGACGCGATTCCGGTTCCGCTTCCGGACCACCCTGCTGATCATGTTTCTGGTGGCCCAGATGGTGCCGGTGGAAGCGCTCACCATCCCGCTGTTCTTCCTCATGCGGGACTTCGGCCAGTTGAACACGCTCGGGTCGCTGATCCTGCCGCACATCGCCTTCTCGCTGCCGTTCGCGATCTGGATGCTGCGGGGGTTCCTGAAGGCGGTTCCGCAGGCGCTGGAGGAGGCCGCGTACATCGACGGGGCGAGCCGGGCGCGATTCCTGTGGCAGATCCTTTTCCCGCTCGTCTTCCCGGGCCTCGTGGCCACCAGTGTGTTCTCCTTCATCTCCGCCTGGAACGACTTCCTGTTCGCCAAGTCGTTCATCATCAGCGACACCTCCCAGTCGACCCTGCCGATGGCCCTGCTGGTCTTCTACAAACCCGAGGATCCGGACTGGGGCGGCGTGATGGCGGCGTCCACGGTGATGACGATTCCGGTGCTGGTGTTCTTCGTACTCGTACAGCGACGGCTGGTCTCCGGGCTGGGCGGAGCGGTAAAGGACTGACGACATGGGATTCGAGGATCTGATTCCGGCTCCGCGCGACGGGTGGTGGGTGCCGCCCACGCGGGGGGTGTTCCCGCTGGACGAGGAGACCGCGCTCCACGCGGAACCCGGCACCGAGCGGGTCGCGCACTGGCTGCGCGCCACCCTGGGCGCCGCCACCGGGCTGCCGCTCACCGAGGGCCGCGACGACAACGGCATCGTGCTGCGCGTCGACCCCGGGCTGGCGCCGGAGGCGTACCGCCTGACGGTCGACGGATACGCGATCCGGATCGACGGCGGGAGCGCGGCCGGCGTCTTCTGGGGCGCGCAGACCTTCCGTCAGCTGCTCGGCCCCGACGCCTTCCGGCGGGCGCCGGTCGATCCGGCCCGGCGGCGGTGGGACGTGCCGATGGTGGTGATCGAGGACGGTCCCCGCTTCCGCTGGCGCGGCCTCCTGCTCGACGTCGCCCGGCACTTCATGCCGAAGGACGGGGTCCTGCGCTACCTCGACCTGATGGCCGTGCACAAACTCAACGTCTTCCACTTCCACTTGACCGACGACCAGGGGTGGCGGATCGAGATCAGGAAGTACCCCCGGCTGACCGAGACCGGCTCCTGGCGGGAGCGGACGAAATTCGGTCACCGCGCCTCACCGCTGTGGGAGGAGAAGCCGCACGGTGGCTTCTACACCCAGGACGACATCCGGGAGATCGTCGCCTACGCCGCCGAGCGGCATATCACCGTCGTCCCGGAAATCGACGTACCGGGCCACTCGCAGGCCGCCATCGCGGCGTATCCGGAACTCGGGAACACCGACGTCATCGACACCACCGCCCTGACCGTCTGGGACAACTGGGGGATCTCTCCCAACGTACTCGCCCCCACCGACAACACCCTGCGCTTCTACGAGGACGTCTTCGAGGAAGTGCTGGAGCTGTTCCCGTCGCGGTTCATTCACGTCGGCGGCGACGAATGCCCGAAGGACCAGTGGCGGCGGTCGGCCGTGGCACAGGCGCGCATCAAGGAACTCGGGCTGGCCGGCGAGGACGGGCTCCAGGCGTGGTTCATCGGCCACTTCGACCGCTGGCTCGCCGCGCGCGGGCGCCGGCTCATCGGCTGGGACGAGATCCTGGAGGGCGGTCTCGCGGCGGGCGCGGCGGTGTCCTCGTGGCGGGGCTACGCGGGCGGGGTGACGGCCGCGCGCGCGGGGCACGGCGTCGTCATGTGCCCCGAGCAGCAGGTCTATCTCGACCACCGGCAGGACGCGGGAGCGGACGAGCCGGTCCCCATCGGCTACGTCCGCACCCTGGAGGACGTCTACCGGTTCGAGCCGGTTCCCCCGGAGTTGACGCCCGAGGAGGCCCGGCACGTGCTCGGCACCCAGGCCAATGTGTGGACCGAGGTGATGGAGGACTCCGCGCGGGTGGACTACCAGGTCTTCCCTCGGCTCGCCGCCTTCGCGGAGGTCGCCTGGAGCGCGCTGCCCGCCCCGCGCGAGCGGGACTTCGCGGACTTCGAGCGGCGGATGGCCGCCCACTACCGGCGGCTCGACGCCCTCGGCGTGGCCTACCGGCCGCCCGCCGGGCCGCGCCCGTGGCAGCGCCGGCCGGGCGTCCTCGGACGCCCGATCGACGGGCCGCCCCCGAACAGGTGAGGGGACCGGCAAAGGAACGAGGGAACGAGGAAGGAACAGGCAAGGGAACAAGTAAAGGGAGAAAATCCGGCAACTTCACCGAAGAGGTGCAATCCGCGCGCACCGGAGCAGCCGTGTGGAAACGGACCAACCCCCCGGTGAGGTGGGCGAATGCCTCCTAGCGGACCCCCGCGTTCGGGCCCTGCGAAGATGTGCCAGAGTTGCCACGTCCGCCCTGTCAGCACGTACCGTACGGCAGCACAGGCGGGACCAGGTGGGGCAGCGGGAAGGGGCAGCCGGTTTGACCACGCACGCACCGCAGGCGGCGCAGGCCGTCACCCTGCCCGCCACGCTCGACGAGGCCGTGGCGGCGCTCACCGCGATGCCCGCCGCGGTCCCGGTGGCGGGCGGCACCGACCTCATGACCGCCGTCAACTCCGGGCAGCTCAGGCCCGCCGGACTGGTCGGTCTCGGCCGGATCAGCGAGATCCGCGGCTGGCAGTACCAGGACGGCCACGCCCTGCTCGGCGCGGGCCTCACCCACGCGCGGATGGGCCGCCCCGACTTCGCCGCCCTCATCCCCGCGCTCGCCGCCGCCGCGCGCGCCGCCGGTCCGCCGCACATCCGCAACGCGGGCACCCTGGGCGGCAACATCGCCTCCGCCGCGCCCACCGGCGACGCGCTGCCGGTGCTGGCCGCGCTGGAGGCGACCCTGATCATCGCGGGTCCGGGCGGCGCCCGCCGGGAGATCCCCGTGTCGCACCTGCTGGCCGGGATGGACATGCTGCGCGGCGGCGAACTCATCGGCTACGTGCGCGTGCCGCTGCTGCACGCCCCGCAGGTGTTCCTGAAGGCGACCGGCCGTACCGGCCCCGGGCGGGCCGTCGCCTCCGTCGCCCTGGTCCTCGACCCCGCGCGGCGCGGTGTGCGCTGCGCGGTGGGCGCCATAGCGCCGATGCCGCTGCGGCCCCTGGAGGCCGAGCAGTGGGTCGCCCAGCTCATCGACTGGGACAACGACCGCGCGATCGTGCCCGAGGCGCTGCACGCCTTCGGCGAGTACGTCGCCGCGGCCTGCATCCCCGACCCGGCCCCCGCCGAGGACGGCTCCGTGACACCGCTGCCGCCCGCCGTACTGCACCTGCGGCGCACCGTCGCCGCGCTGGCCCGACGAGCACTGGGGAGGGCGCTGTCGTGACCGACGACCAGCACGCAGACCGGTACGGAGAGGGCACGCCCCAGGGGGGCGGACGCTGGGACCCGCTGCCCCAGGGCGACTACGACGACGGCGCCACCGCGTTCGTGAAGCTGCCCGAGGGCGGCATCGACGCGCTCCTCGCCTCCTCCGACAGCCCGCTGGCCGCGCCCGGCCACGGCTATGTGCCCCCGCCCATAACGGTCACGCCGGCCACCACCGCGGGCACCGACCCGGCGGCCACCGGCACCTGGTCCATGCCCGCGGGCGGCGTCCAGTGGCCCGACCCGAACGCGGTGCCCCAGCAGGACGCCGCGCACGACCAGTTCACCTACGAGCCCGGCGCGACCGGGCAGTGGGCCTACGAGACGTACGACGAGACGGCCGGGACGGCAGGCACGACCGGGGCGGCCGGGACCGGCGAGACGGCCCCGGTGCCGCCCGCGCCCGGCCACGACGTGACCGGCCAGTGGTCGATCCCCGTCGCCGGGGGCGACCTCCCGGACGAGTCCGGCGAGTTCACCACGTCCGCCCTGGTCGAGCAGTGGGGCGGCACCCCGCCCGCCACCCTGCCCGGCGGCGCGCCCGCGCCCTGGGCGACGCACGGCGCGGGACAGCCGTGGGCGCAGCAGGCGACGGCCGGGGACGGCGGTACGCCCGCGCACGGCACGTACGCCGGACACCTTCCGCAGACCGGGGCTCCGGCCGCCCACGAGCCGACCGACCCGGCCGGCCCCCCGCAGAGCGCCGCAGAGGCCGTCTCCGGGCCCGCTGAGGCTCCCGGGGCCACCGAGGGTGCCGGTACGGCCACGGAGGGCTCCACGGGCGCGGAGAACGCCGCGGAGGGGCCCGCGGAGGCGTCCCCGGAGGACGGGTACGCGCCGCAGGGACAGCCGGGCCCCGAGCCTGGGCACGAGCAGCACGCGGAGGAGCAGCCGGGCTACGCCGCGCAGGGCGAGCAGCCCGACTACGCCGCGCAGGGCGAGGATCAGGCGGGCACCGAGACCGGATACGCCCCGCAGGGCGAGGATCAGCCGCGCGCGGAGTCTGGGCACGCCCCGCACGCCGACGGCCGGCCGGAGCCCCAGAACGCCGGACAGGCCCCGGACGCGGAGGCCGCCTCGGCCACCCGGCCCGAGGCCCAGCCGCAGCCCCAGCCCACCGCCGGAGACGGCGTGCCCGCCGGGGACGCCCCGTCCTCCCCCTCGGAAGGCGCGGCCCCGGACGCCGAGGCCGGAGCCCCCGCCGAGCAGGACCAGGCAGCGGCGACCTCGGAACCGGACCCCGCGCGGGACACCGCTTCCGCGCCCGCCGAGGAACCCCCCGCGCCCCCGGCCGACGAGCACCCCCTCGCGTCCTACGTGCTGCGCGTCAACGGCAGCGACCGCCCCGTCACCGACGCGTGGATCGGCGAGTCGCTGCTGTACGTGCTGCGTGAGCGGCTGGGGCTCGCGGGCGCCAAGGACGGCTGCTCGCAGGGCGAGTGCGGGGCGTGCAACGTGCAGGTCGACGGGCGGCTCGTGGCCTCCTGTCTGGTGCCCGCGGTGACCGCCGCCGGCAGCGAGGTCCGTACCGTCGAGGGCCTGGCCGTCGACGGGCAGCCCTCGGACGTGCAGCGGGCGCTCGCCCGGTGCGGCGCCGTGCAGTGCGGGTTCTGCGTGCCCGGCATGGCGATGACCGTGCACGACCTGCTGGAGGGCAACCCCGCGCCGACCGAGCTGGAGACCCGCCAGGCGCTGTGCGGCAACCTCTGCCGCTGCTCCGGCTACCGCGGGGTCGTCGAGGCCGTCAAGGAGGTCGTCGCCGAACGCGACGCGCACGCCGCCGCCGAGGCCGCCGAGCCGGCCGAGGCCGCCGAACACGGCGCCGGGGACGCCCGTATCCCGCACCAGGCGGGCCCGGGCGCCGGAAGCGTCAACCCGTCGGCGTTCGAGCCGTTCGGATCGCACGGCCAGCCGCACCAGCAAGCGCATCAGCCGCACCATCCGCCGTACGGACAGGGACAGGGACAGGACGGAGGCCAGGCGTGAGCAACGAAGCCGCCACCGCGACCACCGCGACCGCGGCCGGCGCCGCGGAGGCCGGCCCCGCCCCGGAGCCGATCCCGCACGGCCTCGGCTCCTCCCTGCCCGCCGCCGACGCGCGCGCCAAGACCGAGGGCACCTTCCCGTACGCGGCCGACCTGTGGGCCGAGGGCCTGCTGTGGGCGGCCGTGCTGCGCGCCCCGCACGCGCACGCGCGCATCAAGTCGATCGACACCACGCACGCGCGCGCGATGCCCGGTGTCCGCGCGGTCGTCACCCACGAGGACGTGCCCGGCAGACCGCTGTACGGCCGGGGCAAGGCCGACCGTCCGGTCTTCGCCTCCGACGTGGTCCGCCACCACGGCGAGCCCATCGCCGCCGTCGCCGCCGACCACCCGGACACCGCGCGGATGGCCGCCGCGGCCGTCATCGTCGAGTACGACGTCCTCGACCCGGTGACCGACCCGGAGCAGGCCTTCGAGGCGGAGCCGCTGCACCCCGACGGCAACCTGATCCGGCACATCCCGCTGCGCCACGGCGACCCGCAGGCGCACGGCGAGGTCGTCGTCGAGGGCCTGTACCGCATCGGCCGCCAGGACCCGGCCCCCATCGGCGCCGAGGCGGGCCTCGCCGTGCCGCGCCCGGACGGCGGCGTGGAGCTGTACGTGGCCTCCACCGACCCGCACACCGACCGCGACACCGCCGCCGCCTGCTACGGCCTGGAGCCCGAGCGCGTCAAGGTCGTCGTCACCGGCGTCCCCGGCGCCACCGCCGACCGGGAGGACCAGGGCTTCCAGCTGCCGCTCGGCCTGCTCGCCCTGAAGACCGGCTGCCCGGTGAAACTCACCGCCACGCGGGAGGAGTCCTTCCTCGGGCACGTCCACCGCCACCCGACCCTGCTGCGCTACCGCCACCACGCGGACGCCGAGGGCAGGCTGGTGAAGGTCGAGGCGCAGATCCTGCTCGACGCGGGCGCGTACGCGGACACCTCGTCGGACGCGCTTGCCGCGGCGGTGTCCTTCGCCTGCGGGCCGTACGTCGTCCCCAACGCCTTCATCGAGGGCTGGGCCGTGCGCACCAACAACCCGCCCTCCGGCCATGTGCGCGGCGAGGGCGCGATGCAGGTCTGCGCCGCGTACGAGGCGCAGATGGACAAGCTGGCGAAGAAGCTCGGCATCGACCCGGCGGAGCTGCGGCTGCGCAACGTCATGGCGACGGGCGACGTCCTGCCCACCGGCCAGACGGTGACCTGCCCGGCGCCGGTCGCCGAACTGCTCCAGGCGGTACGCGACTTCCCCCTCCCGCCGCTGCCGAAGGACACCCCCGAGGAGCAGTGGCTGCTGCCCGGCGGCCCCGAGGGCGCGGGCGAGCCGGGCGCGGTGCGCCGGGGCGTGGGCTACGGCCTGGGCATGGTGCACATGCTCGGCGCGGAGGGCGCCGACGAGGTCTCCACGGCCACGGTGAAGGTCCAGGACGGGGTGGCGACGGTGCTGTGCGCGGCCGTCGAGACCGGCCAGGGCTTCTCCACGCTGGCCCGGCAGATCGTCCAGGAGATCCTGGGCGTCGACGAGGTCCACGTGGCGCCCGTCGACACCGACCAGCCCCCCGCCGGGGCGGGCTGCCGCGGCCGGCACACGTGGGTCTCGGGCGGCGCGGTGGAGCGCGCGGCGAAGATGGTCCGTACGCAGCTCCTCCAGCCGCTGGCGCAGAAGTTCGGCATGTCCACCGAGCTGCTGCAGGTCGCCGACGGGAAAATCACGTCCTACGACGGTGTCCTGTCGACCACGGTCGCCGAGGCGCTGGAGGGCAAGGAGCTGTGGGCGACCGCGCAGTGCCGCCCGCACCCGACGGAGCCGCTGGACGAAGCCGGGCAGGGCGACGCGTTCGTGGGTCTCGCCTTCTGCGCGATCCGCGCGGTGGTCGACGTCGACATCGAACTGGGCTCGGTACGCGTGGTGGAGCTGGCGGTCGCCCAGGACGTCGGCCGGGTGCTGAACCCCGCCCAGCTCGCCGCCCGGATCGAGGCCGGTGTCACCCAGGGCGTCGGCATCGCGCTCACCGAGAACCTGCGCACCCCGCGCGGCGTGATACGGCACCCCGACCTCACCGGCTACGCCCTGCCGACGGCCCTCGACGCGCCGGACATCCGGATCGTCAAGCTGGTCGAGGAGCGGGACGTGGTCGCGCCGTTCGGCGCGAAGGCGGTCAGCGCGGTGCCGGTGGTGGCGTCGCCGGCGGCGATCGCGTCGGCGGTGCGGGCGGCGACGGGCCGCCCGGTGAACCGGCTGCCGATCCGCCCGCAGGCGGCGGTGGTGACGACGCCGGCGCAGTAAGCCCCGGAATCGCGCTGTTCGCCCTGGTCAGGGCGATTGTCAGTGGCGCCGCGTAGTGTTTCTTCCCATGAGCACGACCGGCGCCGTCGTCACGGCGATCAGCACCCCGGCCACCGCATCGGGCCTCGCCCTCGACCTGCCCGCGCGCCTGCTGGACCAGGAGTTCGGCCGGGGCCGCGTGGCCCGCTTCGAGGACGTCGACTTCCCCGCGACGCTCACCCACGAACCCACCCGCCGCTTCCTCCGCGAGACGGGCCTGCCCGAGGACGAGATCCTCTTCTCCCTCGACACGGACCTCCCCCTGCCGACCCTCACGGAGTACTACACCGACGAGGAATACACAGGCGACTTCCCCCTCGACCAACTCCCGGCCGAAGCCGACCACTTGATACGCCTGGGCCGCCTCATCGGAGACGCGGGCCTGGTGGTCGAGGGCACAACCGGCGAAATCCTCCGCTGGACCGAGATGGAGGCCCGCCTGGACCCCCTGAACCGAGACGTCTCGGAACTGGTCCTGGCCCTGTGCCTGTTGCGCACGGGCGGCGCGGAGGCAATGGGAGGCATAGAGGCCGTGGCGGGAATCGAACCCGCGTAACTCGCTTGGCGATCACCAGTGGGGAACCCCGAGGTCCGGTGGCCGGGGCATGGTTTCGGGGCTCCCGTCCGTGGTGGCTACCCCACAGTGCGGCCGCCGGCGGCTCGTCGCGTGTCCCTGTACGTCCGTCCCAGCCGGTCGGCGATCTCGCAGGGAAGATGCGCGTTCCGGCCGTCTTCGTTAACCGTCACGCAGGTGGAGCAGCAGGCGCAGTGCTCCCCGAGCGCAGCGAAGGCCGCCTGTGCGGGAGTCACGTCGCCGCACCGGATCACTCGTACTCACTCCCCTCGTCGGTGTCGGGCTCGTCGTACGGCGGGATGCGATCGCCCCGGCTCTCCGCGATCCTGAGCAAGTCAGTGATCGACTCGCATAGACGGCGGACAAGGAACCGAACCTCATCGGGCGTGGGGTTCTCCAAGTCCACGATCATCGAGAGGGCCAGCTCGCGGATCACTGTGGCCGTCTCGATCTGCTGGGCCTCCACTTCGTCGGCGAGCCGGGACAGGGGAGAGGCCGTGCCGTCCGTCACGAGATGAGCCGGCCTCCCCTCGGGCCCGGTCCACGGCAGCAGACGCAGATGTCGGATGACGACGGCCGGGGTACTGCCGGACTGTGGGCTCATGCCATCCCTCCTGCCGGGCGGGCCTGCCCGAGCGTCATCGGCACGGCAGCGCGTCGCCCGCCCCTCTGGCGTCGTCGCTCCAGCTCCCGCTCGTGGGCGATGACGTACGGCCGTACGACGGGCAAGCCGTCAGCCTCGATGACGAGGGCGAGACGCCCCACCCCCACCGCCTCACGCGTAACGATCAGTCGCCGTGCCGGGGAGATCGCGGCGGATGGGGCTGCCGTATGCCCGGTCCCGGTGGGCGGGGTTGCTCGCCGCCTGCCTTGGCCGGGCAGGAGCCACGAGAGGATGAGCATCAGTAGAGTTCGCACGTCTGCACTCCTTGTCAGTGCGGGCCGCGCCCCCGGACAGTTCGCCGCTGTCGCGGGGGTCTCTGTCGTTGTGCGTGGCGAGCATACGCGTATACGCGTATACGCGGTCGCGTGTTTACGAAGATACGCGGATGCTCGGCTGTATGGATCTTGACCGTTCGGTGCCCGTCTGGCCCCAGGTGGCGGAGGAGCTGCGCCGCCGTCTCGATGCCGGGCAGTACCCCGCCGGCGAGCGCTTCCCCGCCGTGAACGAGCTGGCGGCCGAGCTGGACGTGGCACCCTCCACGGTGCAGAAAGCCGTGGCCGCTCTGCGAGAAGAGGGGCGGCTTTACACCGTGCTGGGTCAAGGATCGTTCGTGAAGGGCGACGAGTAACTCGCCATGCACTCTCGCGGCTCCTTGTGGCCGGGAGCCAAGTCCGCCGCTGTTGGTTCAAGCGACGGCCCCAGCTCCCTGTCCCACAGGAGAGACGGAGCCGAAAGCCACGCTGTCCGCGGCATCCGCGCACGTCAGGACGCTAGAGGTCGCGGAACGTCAGGGTCGGGTGGTCACGAGTCAGAGCGGTTCATGTCGACGGTCAGGTACTTCCCCCTGCTCGATGGCTTGAGCGTCACGTAATTTCCCAGGCGGAGGCTGTCGACGAGGGCGCCCGCTCAGAGCGCGTGTGGGGCAAACCCTCACGAGTTTGAATCTCATACCCCCCCCCGCAGTTACCGGCGCTCGGATCTCGGTTCGTGCGCTGGAGGCGCCGTGCGGCGCAGTGCTGCTGGGGCGGGGCTGTCGGCCGACGTCCGCTGTGGTGCATCGCCGGCTGCGGGGCTGATCCCGGGCTCCGGGCCCTCGCCCTCGGCTGTCTCGCCGGACTGCACCGCCGTCGCTGTCGCTGTCCAGGCGGCGCAGTACAGCAGCAGCCTGGCCATGAAGTTGATCCACAGCACAACGGCGACCGGCACGGCGAAAGCGCCGTACATGCTCTTCCCTGCGACACCCTGCAGATAGCCGGTCAGCAGCCACTTGAGCAGTTCGAAGCCGACCGCACCGATCAGGCCGGCCACCAAGACCGCGCGCCGGCCGGGATGCACCCGCGCCAGCCGGGTAAGCAGGTAGACCAGCAGCAGGAAATCGACGAGCAGGGCGATGGCCAGACCCGCGAAGAACAGCAGCGCCCGTCCCGCCCCGCCCTCGATCCCGACCTTGTCGGCGGCCCAGCCAACCGCAATGTTCGCGAACACCGAACTGCCGATCGCGACCAGCCCGACCACGCCGAGACCGACCAGCACCACGGCGTCCTTGACCTTCAGCAGGATGGGATTCCCCGGGTCCTGCTCCTTCTCCCACACCGCGCGCAGACACCCGCGCAGGGCGCCGACCCAGTTGATCCCGATCACGAGCAGCAGCACGCCCGCGATGAGCCCGACGGCCCCGGCGTGGGCGACGAGACTGTCCAGGTCCAGCAGGTCCGAAAGGCCCGGCGCTTGGTCGGCGATCTTGTCCTGGAGTTGCCCGAGCTGCTCCTCGCTCAGTAGCTTGGCGCCGATCGCCGCGCCCACGGTGATCAGCGGAAAGAGTGCGACGAAACTCGTGAAGGTGATCGCGGCGGCAAGCCGCGCCCAGTGGACCGTGGCCAGCCGCTCGAACGCCCGCCACACGTGCGTACGCCTCAGCCATGCGATGCCAGGCAGCCTCGTCAGCCATTCCATGAAGTACACCCACTCCCAGCATACTCACGGCGAGAGCAGAGGGCATCCAGCAGCGAAGCCCCAATAACATTCTGTAGCGGGGCGGTTGTGCTGCGCGTGCGGGCGGTGGTCAGCGGGCGCATCGCCCTTTCGCACGAGGATCCTGTGAGTATGCGATCCCGAGGCTCTTGCCCTCCACACGCACGCGCCGGCCACCGTCCTCGTCGGGCGAGTACACCACGACGCGGGTTGTAGCTGCCCTCAGCGCCGCGCATGGCCGGAGGCACCGCACGCTGGGCTACTCCCTCCGGCTCCACGTGAAACTGCTCACCGAACCACGCGTTAGAACTACAACTGAGACGGACAACGGGAAGGGCGGCCCCCTCGGAGGGTGCCGCCCTTCCCTATTGCCTGGTCAATGCACTTGAGGCCGTGGCGGGAATCGAACCCGCGTAACTCGCTTTGCAGGCGAGTCCCTCAACCACTCGGGCACACGGCCAAGACGAACTTCACTTCGGTAGCCGTGGCGGGGATCGGACCCGCGTAACTCCCACACGGCCAACGTGTTGTGTCGACCGTATGGCGGGGCGGAAGCCGGGCTCAAGGGATCTGGGTGGGCTGCAACGGGACTGCCACACGCCGTTCATGAAGCGGGGGAGGGGCGTACGACCAAGGGCTGAGGGGGATCACGTCTCCCGACAGGGGCCAAACGTTGCCGAGCCCCTTACTCTGGCGGGCATGGCCGCCCTCGATCCGCGCGACGCCGATGTCGCCGACGCAGCAGTGGATTCCGTAGACGTACCGGGTGTTCCGGAGCCGCCGGGTGGCGGTGTGCTCAGTCGGTCGTACCGGGCGCTCAGTATCGGGATCGTCTCCGTCGTCGTACTGATCGCCTTCGAGGCGACCGCCGTGGGGACCGCGATGCCGGTGGCGGCGCGGGAGCTGGACGGGGTGTCGCTGTACGCGTTCGCGTTCTCGGCGTACTTCACGACCAGCCTGTTCGGCATGGTGCTGGCCGGGCAGTGGTCGGACCGGCGCGGCCCGCTGTCCCCCCTCACCTGCGGTATCGCCGCGTTCGCGGCCGGCTTGCTGCTGTCGGGGACCGCGGGGGCGATGTGGCTGTTCATCCTCGGGCGGGCCGTGCAGGGGTTCGGTGGGGGACTCGTCATCGTCGCGCTGTACGTCGTCGTCGGCCGGGCCTACCCCGAGCGGCTGCGGCCCGCGATCATGGCCGCGTTCGCCGCGGGCTGGGTCGTGCCGTCGATCGTCGGACCGCTCGCCGCCGGCGCGGTCACCGAGCAGCTGGGCTGGCGCTGGGTGTTCGTCGGGATTCCGGTGCTCGTCGTGTTTCCGCTGGCGCTGGCACTGCCGCAGATCCGGCGGCGGGCGGGAGGCCCGGTCGACGGGTCGAAGGGGGCCGCCTCGTTCGACGCGCGGCGGATCCGGCTCGCGCTCGGTATCTCGCTGGGCGCCGGACTGCTCCAGTACGCCGCCCAGGACCTGCGCTGGCTCTCCCTGCTGCCCGGCGCGGCCGGGGCCGCGCTGCTCGTCCCCGCCGTACTCGGGCTCCTCCCGCGCGGCACCTACCGGGCGGCGCGCGGGCTGCCGTCGGTGGTGCTGCTGCGCGGTGTCGCGGCGGGCTCGTTCATCGCGGCGGAGTCGTTCGTGCCGCTGATGCTGGTCACCCAGCGGGGCCTCACGCCGACGCTCGCCGGGTTCTCGCTCGCCGCGGGCGGCGCGACCTGGGCGCTCGGCTCGTGGGTGCAGTCGCGGTCCCGCGTGGAGCCGTACCGGGAGCGGCTGATGACGCTGGGCATGGTGATGGTGGCGGCGGCCATCGCGACCGCGCCGAGCGTGCTGATCGAGGCCGTGCCGGTGTGGACGGTGGCCGTCGCCTGGGGGTTCGGCTGCTTCGGCATGGGCCTGGTGATCTCCTCCACCAGCGTGCTGCTGCTCCACCTGTCCGCCCCCGAGGAGGCGGGCAGCAACTCCGCCGCGCTCCAGATCTCCGACGGCCTGTCGAATGTGATCCTGCTCGCGGCCGGCGGCGCAGCCTTCGCCGCGCTCGGCGGCGGCACGGTCGCCCACGCCACCACCGAGGCCGCCGGCACCGCCTCCCACCCGGCTGCCTTCGCCGCCGTCTTCCTGCCCATGGCGGCGGTCGCGCTGGTGGGTGCCTGGGTGACCACGCGGCTGCGGGAACGGTGAGTCACGAGCGGTGTCACCGAGGGTGTTGTGACGTGGGTCCCACCCTCGGGCGACCGGGTGTCGTTCGCGCGTTGACGGCGGCGGACCGCCGGTAGGGTGGCCCGGTTGTCATACGTAGCCGAGCCGCTCGACCCCCACGACGGAGACCGTGACTACCACCGCCGCTTCCTCCTCCCACCACCTCTCGCCCGCCTTCCCCGGCCGTGCTCCCTGGGGCACCGCCAGCAAGCTGCGTGCCTGGCAGCAGGGGGCGATGGAGAAGTACATCCAGGAGCAGCCGCGAGACTTCCTGGCGGTCGCCACCCCCGGCGCCGGTAAGACGACCTTCGCGCTGACGCTGGCGTCCTGGCTGCTGCACCACCACGTCGTGCAGCAGGTGACCGTGGTCGCGCCCACCGAGCACCTGAAGAAGCAGTGGGCGGAGGCCGCCGCGCGGATAGGCATCAAGCTGGACCCCGAGTACAGCGCCGGGCCGCTCGGCAAGGAGTACGACGGCGTCGCCGTGACGTACGCCGGTGTCGGCGTGCGGCCCATGCTGCACCGCAACCGGGTCGAGCAGCGCAAGACCCTCGTCATCCTCGACGAGATCCACCACGCCGGTGACACCAAGACCTGGGGCGAGGCCTGCCTGGAGGCGTTCGAGCCGGCGACCCGGCGCCTCGCCCTGACCGGTACGCCGTTCCGCTCGGACACCAACCCGATCCCCTTCGTGACGTACGAGGAGGGCCCGGACGGCATCCGGCGCTCGGCCGCCGACTACACCTACGGCTACGGCTCCGCGCTCGCCGACGGCGTCGTCCGCCCCGTGATCTTCCTGAGCTACAGCGGCAACATGCGCTGGCGGACCAAGGCCGGCGACGAGATCCAGGCCCGGCTCGGCGAGCCGATGACCAAGGACGCGATCAGCCAGGCCTGGCGTACGGCGCTCGACCCGCGCGGTGAGTGGATGCCGGCCGTGCTGCGCGCCGCCGACCAGCGCCTCACCGAGGTCAGGAAGGCGATCCCGGACGCGGGCGCGCTGGTGATCGCCTCCGACCAGGAGTCCGCCCGCGCCTACGCCAAGCTGATCCGGGACATCACCGGCCACAAGGCGACCCTCGTCCTCTCCGACGACGCGGGCGCGTCGAACCGGATCGACGAGTTCAGCAACAACACCGACCGGTGGATGGTCGCCGTCCGCATGGTGTCCGAGGGCGTCGACGTGCCGCGCCTCGCGGTCGGGGTGTACGCGACGACGATCTCCACCCCGCTGTTCTTCGCGCAGGCCGTCGGACGCTTCGTGCGGTCGCGGCGCCGGGGCGAGACCGCGTCCGTGTTCCTGCCGACCGTGCCGGACCTGCTCGGCTTCGCCAACGAGATGGAGCGCGAGCGCGACCACGTCCTCGACAAGCCGAAGAAGGACGGCGAGGAGGACCCGTACGCCGAGGAGGAGAAGCTCCTCAAGGAGGCGGAGAAGCAGCAGGACGAGGACACCGGCGAGCAGGACATGCTGCCCTTCGAGGCGCTGGAGTCCGACGCCGTCTTCGACCGGGTCATGTACAACGGCGCCGAGTTCGGCATGCAGGCGCACCCGGGCAGCGAGGAGGAGCAGGACTACCTCGGCATCCCCGGACTCCTCGAACCCGAGCAGGTCCAACTGCTGCTCCAGAAGCGGCAGGCGCGGCAGATCGCGCACAGCAAGAAGAAGCCGGACAGCGAGGCGGACCTGCTGGAGCTGCCCGCCGAGCGGCGGCCCGTCGTCTCGCACAAGGAGATGATGGAGCTGCGGCGCAAGCTGAACACGATGGTCGGCGCGTACGTCCACCAGAGCGGCAAGCCGCACGGGGTCATCCACACCGAACTGCGCCGGGTGTGCGGCGGGCCGCCGGCCGCGGAGGCCACCGCCGGGCAGCTGCGGCAGCGGATCGCCAAGGTGCAGGAGTGGGCCACGCGGATGCGGTAGCCCTCCGGGCCCGTGAGGTCTCCTCCGGGTCTCTCGAGGTCTGTGGGGCGGGGCGTGTGGCGGGGAGCTGCGCGCCGTACGTATCGGGACATATCGCGGCACGTCATGTCGGCCAATGACCGGATTCTGGACGGAGCCTTCCGCTCAGCGAACCGGCTCGCTACTGTCCCGCTACGCACACGCCCCGTGGCAGCGCCGCCGCGGAGCGCAGCCGTGTAGCGACGCGGCCCGGAACAAGGCCGGGCCGCCAGCCGATCGGCAGCCTCTACAAGCGCGTCGCTGACGGGACTCGGCGACGCATCCGCCGCGAGGGGGGCTGCCGACCTCACCACTTAAGGAGTGGGCGTCGTGACCGCGGAGACCTCTCAGACGCTCGACCGAGGACTGCGGGTCCTCAAGCTGCTGGCCGACACGGACCACGGGCTGACCGTCACCGAGCTATCCACCAAACTGGGCGTGAACCGGACCGTGGTGTACCGGTTGCTGGCCACGTTGGAGCAGCACGCACTCGTACGCCGTGACCTGGGCGGACGTGCCCGGGTGGGGCTGGGTGTGCTGGGGCTGGGCCGGCAGGTGCACCCGCTGGTACGAGAAGCGGCGCTGCCCGCGCTGCGATCGCTGGCGGAGGACATCGGGGCGACGGCGCATCTGACGCTGGTGGACGGGGCGGAGGCGCTGGCCGTCGCCGTCGTCGAGCCGACGTGGACCGACTATCACGTGGCGTACCGGGCCGGCTTCCGGCATCCGCTGGACCGGGGGGCCGCGGGCAAGGCGATCCTCGCCGCGCGCGCCAAGCCGACGGGTGACCCCGGGTACACCCTGACCCACGGTGAGCTGGAGGCGGGCGCGAGCGGGGCCGCGGCACCGCTGCTCGGGGTGACCGGGGTCGAGGGCAGCGTGGGTGTCGTGATGCTCGCCGACGCGGTGCCGGAGCGGGTGGGGGCGCGGGTCGTGGAGGCGGCGAGGGAAGTCGCCGAGGCCCTGCGTTAACCGGTTGCCCGGCGTTGGGCGGGGGCGGGGGCGGGGGCGGTCGCGGGGCTCGGCGCGGCGAGGCGCCTCCCCCTGGCTCTTCGAGCAGGGGGTACCTCCAGCGCCCAACCGTGCCGCCCCAAGCGGCACGACTGCCCGCAGGCTGCGTAGGTGGGTCCGCGGCTGCCCGCAAGTCGTTGTCACCAGCCGTCGCGTTAGATTGGGCCCGTGCTCTCTCGTCTCACGCGTTCCCAGGCCCTCGCCGTCTGTTCGGTGCCCGTTGTGGCGTTGGTCGCGACGGCTGTGTTCGCGCCGTTGCCGTTCGCGGTGGCGCAGCCGGGGTCGACGGCGGACGTGCTCGGGAAGAACAAGGGAACCCCGGTGATCACGATCTCGGGGGCGCCGACCCGGGACACGCGGGGCGAGCTGCGGATGACGACGATCGTCGCGACCGGCCCGAAGGTGCGGGCGTCGCTCCCGGACCTGCTCGACGGGTGGTTCCGGTCCGACCGGGCCGTGATGCCGCTGGACGCCGTCTACCCGAGCGGTGACGACGTGAAGGAGGTCGAGGAGTTCAACGCGCGGCAGATGCGGCAGTCGCAGGACGCGGCGACCGCCGCCGCGCTGAACTACCTCGGCCGCTCCGGCGACGACATCGACGTCGACCTGGAGCTGGCGGACGTCGGCGGCCCCAGCGCCGGGCTGCTGTTCTCGCTGGGCATCATCGACAAGCTGGACGGCAACGGCCGCGGCGGCGACCTCACCGGTGGCCGTACGATCGCCGGCACCGGCACGATCAACGCCGGCGGGAAAGTCGGTGCCGTGGGTGGCGTGGCCCTGAAGACGCAGGCCGCCCGGCGTGACGGCGCGACCGTCTTCCTGGTGCCGAGGGACGAGTGCGCGGACGCGGAGGCGGAGCTGCCGAAGGGGCTGCGGCTGATCCCGGTGACCACGCTGAAGGGTGCAGTGCAGTCGCTGGTCGCGCTCGACTCCGGCAAGTCCGTGCCCTCCTGCTGAGCCGGGTCAGCCCTCCTTCACGAACCCTTCCGCCACCAGCCAGTCCAGCGCCACCTGGTGCGGGTCCTCGCCGTCCACGTCCACCTTGGCGTTCAGTTCCCGCGCCACGTCGTTGTTCAGCTTCGCGGTGATCGGCGCGAGGATGTCCGTGATCGCCGGCCACTCCTTCAGCGTCTTGGTGTTGATCACCGGCGCGGCATTGTAGTTCGGGAAGAACTTCTTGTCGTCCGCCATCACCACCAGGTTCATGGACTTCACCCGCCCGTCGGTGGTGAAGACCTCGCCGTAGACGCAACTCCCCTTCGCGGCCTGGGTGTAGATGATGCCGGTGTCCATCTGGGTGATCCGGGCCGCCGGGATGTTCATCCCGTACTCCTTCTGCATCCCCGGCAGCCCGTCCTCCCGGTTGGCGAACTCGCCCTCCACGCACAGCGTCACCGCGCCGGGGTCCTTCTTCGCCAGCGCGGCGACGTCCGACAGCGTCTTCGTGCCGTACTCGCGGAAGTTGGCCTGGTTCATGGCCAGGGCGTAGGTGTTGTTCAGGGTGGAAGGCTCCAGCCAGGTCAGGCCGTTCTTCCGGTCCGCGTCGCGCACGGCCTGCCACTGCCGCCGCGGGTCGGGGATGGGCTCCTTGTTGCCGAGGTACGTGATCCAGGCGGTGCCGGTGTACTCGTACACGGCGTCCGCGTCGCCGCTGCGCACGGCCTCGCGGGAGCCGATGGAACCCTGGATGCCGGTCCGGTCGAGGACCTCCGCGCCGGCCGCCTCGAAGGCGATCCCCATGATCGCGCCGAGGATGAGCTGTTCGGTGAACGACTTGGACGTCACGGTGAGATCGGCGCCCTCGAGGGGCTCTCCTCTCCCGATCGATCCCGGCCGCACGTCGTCGACCATCGGGGAGCCGCTGGTCAGCCCGCAGCCGGAGGCCGCCGTCAGCAGCCCGCCCGCCAGCAGCAGACACATCCGCCGTCTCATGTCCCCACCTCCAGTCCCCGCGGCCGCAGCAGCAGTTCCGCCAGCGAGGCCAGCCAGTCCACCAGCAGGGCGAGGGCGATCGTGAGGATCGAGCCGAGCATCAGCACCGGCATCCGCTGGTTGGTGATGCCCGTGGTGATCAGCACACCGAGGCCGCCGCCTCCGCCGAAGGTCGCCAGCGTGGCCGTGCCCACGTTCAGCACCAGCGCGGTCCGCACGCCCGCGAGGATCAGGGGGACCGCCAGCGGGAGTTCGACCTTGGTGAGCACGCCGAGCGGGGACATCCCGATGCCGCGGGCCGCCTCCAGCAGGGTCGGGTCGTTGGCCTTGAGGCCGGCGACGGTGTTCGACAGCACCGGCAGGACGGCGTAGACGATGATGCCGATCAGGGCCGCCCGGCGGCCGATGCCGAGCCAGATCACCAGCAGCGCGAGCAGACCGATCGCGGGGGTCGCCTGCCCGGTGTTGGCCAGCGCCATCGCCACCGGGGTCCCCTTGCGGAACGCCTTGCGGGTCAGCAGGACGCCCAGCGGGATCGCGATGATCAGCACGAAGAAGGTGGAGATCACCGTCAGTTCGACGTGCTGCCACAGCGCCTTGGAGACCTGCCCGCCGGACAGCGCGTTCTCGGAGATCGTGTCCAGGTCGGCCTGCCGGAACCACAGCCAGGTCGCCAGCAGCAGCGCCACCAGGAACGCGGGCAGGAAGGTCAGCTTCCGCCAGCCGATCCGGCGCGGCTGCGGGCGCCGCAGATGCGGCACGGGCTCCAGCTCGGCCTCGCCGTCGTCCCGGAACGGCAGCCCTCTGACCTCGTGCTCGCCCTCGGGGCGGCGCCCGCGGTCCGGTGCGCTCGTCACGCCTTCGCCTCCCCTCCGCGGCCCTCCTGCTCGGCGTGCGTCAGCTCCTCGCGCGCCTCCTCCAGCTCGTGCTGGTGCTCCATCGCGTCCAGCCGGTCGGCCTCCATCAGCTCGTGCACGGAGTTCATCAGCGTCTCCACGTCGACGACCCCGGTGTACTCCCCGCGCCGGCCGGTCACCGCGACCCGCCCGGCGTTGTCGGTGAGCACGGCCTCCAGGGCGTCGCGCAGGGTGGCGTCCCGGGTCACCGTGTCGTGCACCAGGGTGCCCGCGCGGGCCAGCGACCCCTTGGCGCGCATCAGGTCGCCGCGCCGCAGCCACTTGTAGGGGCGGCCCCGCTTGTCCAGCAGCAGGATCTCGTTGGTGCCGCTGCGGCGGAGCTTGTCGAAGATGTCCTGGAGCGCGTCGTCGACGGTCACCGTCGGATAGTCGGTGATCTCCACCTCGCCCACCCGGGTCAGGTTCAGCCGCTTCAGTGCGGCGCCCGCGCCGACGAAACCGGAGACGAAGTCGTCCGCCGGGTTGGTGAGGATCGCCTCTGGGGTGTCGAACTGGGCGATGTGCGAGCGCTCGCGCAGCACCGCGATCCGGTCGCCGAGCTTGATCGCCTCGTCGAAGTCGTGGGTGACGAACACGATCGTCTTGTGCAGCTCGTGCTGGAGCCGGATCAGCTCGTCCTGGAGGTGGTCGCGGGTGATCGGGTCGACCGCGCCGAACGGCTCGTCCATCAGCAGCACCGGCGGGTCCGCGGCCAGCGCCCGGGCCACGCCGACGCGCTGCTGCTGGCCACCGGAGAGCTGGCGCGGATAGCGGCCCCGGAACTCGCCGGGGTCCAGTCCGACCAGGTCGAGCAGCTCCTCGACCCGGTCGCGGATCCGGGACTTCGACCAGCCGATCATCTTCGGTACGAGCCCGATGTTCTGCGCGACGGTCATGTGCGGGAAGAGGCCCGCGGACTGGATGGCGTAGCCGACCTTGCGGCGCAGCTTCACCGGGTCGATGTCGGTGACGTCCTCGCCGTTGATGCGGATCCGGCCGCTGGTCGGCTCGATCAGCCGGTTGATCATCTTCAGCGTGGTCGACTTGCCGCAGCCGGACGGCCCCACGAAGATCACCGTCTCGCCCGCGCCGATCTCCATGCTGACGTTGTCCACCGAGGGCGCCGGGTTGCCGGGGTAGCGCTTGGTGAGGTTCTCCAGCTCGATGGTCGCGCCGCCGGTCGCGGTGTTCTCAGGCACGGATCCCCCTGGGGATGGTCAGCCGTCCGATCAGGACGTACGCGGCGTCGAAGAGCAGGGCGAGGACGATGATTCCGAGGGTGCCCGCGAGGACCTGGTTGAGTGCGTTCTGGCTGCCCAGCGAGGCGATGCCCCGGAAGATCAGATTCCCGAGGCCGGGCCCGGATGCGTAGGCGGCGATGGCGGCGATGCCCATGAGCATCTGCGTGGAGACCCGGATGCCGGTGAGGATCGGCGGCCAGGCCAGCGGCAGCTCCACCCGCAGCAGCCGGGACAGCCGGGACATGCCGATGCCGGTGGCGGCGTCCACCAGCGCCGGGTCGACGCCGCGCAGGCCGACGATCGAGTTCCGCACGACCGGCAGCAGCCCGTACAGGGTCAGCGCGATCACCGTCGGCGGCACGCCGAGGCCGACGACCGGGATGAGCAGGCCGATCATGGCGAGCGACGGGATGGTGAGGATGGTGGAGGTCGCGGTGGTGGCCAGGTTGCCGGCCCAGTCGCTGCGGTAGGTGACCACCCCGATCAGCACCCCGAGGACGGTGGCCACGACCATGCACTGGAAGACGGCGCTGGCGTGCTGCCCGGCGTCGGCGAGCAGCTGCTGGTGGCGACTGCCCAGGTACTCCCAGAAGTTCACATCGCTCACCCCACGGCTAGGACGTCCCTTCCCGGGCCCTGCCCGGCGAGTCGGTCGGCAGCGCCGCCTGTTCCACCAGCGGGATGATCCGCAGCGGAACGGGGTTCTCCATCACGATCGCGGTAGAGGCCCGGACAATGCCATCAAAACCGACAACCCGGTCGATCACCCGCTGAAGATCGGCGTTGGAGCGGGCCACCAGCCGGCACAACATGTCGCCGGTGCCGGTCGTGGTGTGCAGCTCCAGCACCTCCGGCACGGTCGCCAAGTGGGCCCGTACGTCGGCTCCTTGCCCCTGCCGGATCTGGAGCGTGGCGAACGCCGTCACCGGGTAGCCGAGGGCCGCCGGGTCCACCTGCGGGCCGAACCCGCGGATGACTCCGTTCGACTGAAGCCGGTCCAGCCGCGCCTGCACGGTGCCGCGCGCCACCCCCAGCCGCCGGGACATCTCCAGCACCCCGATCCGCGGCTCGCGCGCCAGCAGCACGATGATCCGCCCGTCCAGATGATCGATCGCCATGCCGATCCCTCCCGGCCCGTTCCGCGGTGGCCGTGCAGTGGGCATCCTGTACAGAAAGCCTGCCGATACGGCCGTACGACTGAGCAGGCTGCCCAGTGAATACGCAAACTATTGCGCACCTTGCAGAGCGAGGCCAGGCTTCGGCTATGACGCAGACCACACACCACACTCCCGACACCGCCCGGCAGGCCGACCCCTTCCCGGTCAAGGGAATGGACGCGGTCGTCTTCGCCGTGGGCAACGCCAAGCAGGCGGCGCACTACTACTCCACCGCCTTCGGCATGAAGCTGGTCGCCTACTCCGGACCGGAGAACGGCAGCCGCGAGACCGCCAGTTACGTGCTGGAGAACGGCTCGGCGCGGTTCGTCTTCACCTCCGTCATCAAGCCCGCCACCACCTGGGGCCACTTCCTCGCCGAGCACGTGGCCGAGCACGGTGACGGCGTCATCGACCTCGCCATCGAGGTCCCGGACGCCCGCGCCGCGTACGCGCACGCCATCGAGCAGGGCGCCCGCAGCGTCGCCGAGCCGTACGAGCTGAAGGACGAGCACGGCACCGTCGTCCTCGCCGCCGTCGCCACCTACGGCGAGACCCGCCACACCCTGGTCGAGCGCACCGGCTACGACGGCCCCTACCTGCCCGGTTACACCGCCGCCGCCCCGATCGTCGCCCCGCCGGAGCGCCGCACCTTCCAGGCCATCGACCACTGCGTCGGCAACGTCGAACTCGGCAGGATGAACGAGTGGGTGGCCTTCTACAACAAGGTCATGGGCTTCACCAACATGAAGGAGTTCGTCGGCGACGACATCGCCACCGAGTACTCGGCGCTGATGTCGAAGGTCGTCGCGGACGGCACCCGCAAGGTGAAGTTCCCGATCAACGAGCCGGCGATCGCGAAGAAGAAGTCGCAGATCGACGAGTACCTGGAGTTCTACAACGGCCCCGGTGTCCAGCACATCGCGCTCGCCACCAACGACATCGTCGCCACCGTCCGCCACATGCGCGAGCACGGCGTGCAGTTCCTGGACACCCCGGACTCCTACTACGACACCCTCGGCGAGTGGGTCGGCGAGACCCGCGTGCCCATCGACACCCTGCGCGAGCTGAAGATCCTCGCCGACCGCGACGAGGACGGCTACCTGCTGCAGATCTTCACCAAGCCGGTCCAGGACCGCCCGACCGTCTTCTTCGAACTCATCGAACGCCACGGCTCGATGGGCTTCGGCAAGGGCAACTTCAAGGCTCTGTTCGAGGCGATCGAACGCGAGCAGGCCAAGCGCGGCAACCTGTAGCCGGCCCGGCTCCGGAGCCCACCGGCCCGGCTCCGGAGCCCACCGGTCCGGCTCCGGAGCCCTCCGGGCCCTGCTCCGGGCCCTCCGGGGCTATTCCGGCGCCCGCACTCCCCGTGGCAGCGGCTCCACGGGCGGCTCGCCCAGCGCCCTCAGAGCCGCCCGCGCGCGCGGCGCGTGCAGCGGGGAGAACCACGGGTTCAGGCGCAGCGCCTCCTGAAGATGGCGCCGAGCGGGGCCCTCGTGCCCGAGGGCCCGCTCGATCATCCCCCGGTGGTACGAGTACAGGGCGCTGCGCACCCCGATGCCCTTCTCCCGTTCCGTGACCCGCACCGCGAACTTCCGCGCCTCCTCGTGCTCGCCCGCCCGGTGCAGCGCCCACCCCAGGGCGTCGGCCACCGCGGCCGACGGGTGCCGCCGCCACTCCGCGCGCAGCCGCCGCACGGCGGACTCCGCGTCCCCGTGGTCCGCCTCGAAGCGGCCCAGCAGCAGCTCCTCGTCCGCGCCTCCCGCAGCCGCCGCCCGCACCCGCTCCCGCAGCAGGTCGTACTGCACCCGCGCCGCCTGGCCCAGCCCCAGCGACTCGTACAGCTCGCCCAGCTCCAGCGCGTACTCCGGCGCCGGCCGCTTGTCCAGCGCCGCCCGGTACGCGGTCAGCGCCTCCGACGTCCGCCCCAGCGCCGCCAGCGCCCTGCCCTGCCCGGCCTGCGCGGCCCGCTGGTCGGGGTCGGTGCGCAGCGCCTCCTGGAAGTGGCGCAGAGCCGCCTCCCGGTCCCCGCGCTCCCACGCGAGATGCCCGGCCCGCTCCAGCCACGCCGCCCGCTCGGCGGCCGAGCCGGCCCCCGCCACCGCGTCCGCCAGCTTGGCCGCGGCGTCCTCACGCCAGCCCAGGTCCCAGTACACGGCCGCCGCGCGGGCCTGCACGGCGGGCCCGGACCGCAGCTTCTTCAACCGGTCCAGGTTCCGCTGGGCCGCCTTGAGGTCACCGAGACCGGTGTACGCCTCGATCAGCAGCGGATACGTCGTCCACCGCTCGCCGTCGGCCTTCAGCGCCGCCTCGGCCCACTTGCGCGCCGCCCGGAAGTCCCGCCGCGCGTTCGCCAGCGCCGCCAGGCCGTCCAGCGCCTCCGCGTTGCCGCGGGCCCGCACCCGCAGCGAGGCGTGCAGCGCCCGGTCCGCCTTCGGGTAGTGCGCGGGGTCGGCGCTGCGCCGCCCCTGCTCCACATACGCCGTCCCCAGCACCGCCCAGGCCGCGGCGTCCCGCGGATGCTTCCGCAGATGCGCCTCCCGGTTCCCGATCAGCGCCGACAGCTCCGGCGGCGCGGCCGGCATCCCCTTGGCGACCGCGTCCCGCGCCGCGGCGGCCCCCGCGGCGGGCGGCGGCGCGGCCGGCCGGTCGGACGGCAGCAGCACCAGCGCGCCGCCGACCGCCAAACCCCCGGCGAGCACGCCGGCCAGGACGACCGTCGCGATCCGGGTCCGGCGGCGCCGACGCCCGCCGGACGCGTTCTCCTCCGTGCGTTCCTGCGTCTCCATGCCGCTCACTGTGCGTCAATACGACGAGCACATCCGGTCAGCCGAAGGGTGCCGCGACGGGGTTCACACCGATGGCCCCCGGTGCGACGCTGTGATCATGAGCCCTAGCCCTCTCGTCGACCGGCTGCTCGCGGGACTGCCGGCCGAGGCCGTCCACACCGACCCCGACGTCACCGTCTCCTACGCCCACGACATGGCGAGCTTCTGCCCGGCCGGCACGCCCGCCGTGGTGGTGCTGCCGCGCACCGTCGAAGAGGTTCGGCACGTCATGCGCACCGCGACCGAGCTGCGCGTCCCGGTCGTCCCGCAGGGCGCCCGCACCGGCCTGTCGGGCGGGGCGAACGCCACCGACGGCTGCATCGTGCTGTCCCTGACCAAGATGGACCGGATCCTCGAGATCAACCCGGTCGACCGGATCGCCGTCGTCGAGCCGGGCGTCGTCAACGCCGCCCTCTCCCGGGCGGTCGGCGAACACGGGCTGTACTACCCGCCCGACCCCTCCAGCTGGGAGATGTGCACCATCGGCGGCAACATCGGCACCGCCGCCGGCGGGCTGTGCTGTGTGAAGTACGGGGTGACGGCCGAGTACGTGCTCGGCCTGGACGTCGTCCTCGCCGACGGACGGCTCATGTCCACCGGCCGCCGCACCGCCAAGGGCGTCGCCGGATACGACCTGACCCGGCTGTTCGTCGGCTCCGAGGGCTCGCTCGGCATCGTCGTCCGCGCGACCGTCGCGCTCAAACCGGAGCCGCCGCGGCAGCTCGTGCTCGCCGCCGAGTTCGCCTCGGCGGCGGCGGCCTGCGACGCCGTGTGCCGGATCATGGCCGAGGGACACGTCCCGTCACTCCTCGAACTCATGGACCGTACGACGGTCAAGGCCGTCAACGACCTGGCGCACATGGGGCTCCCGGAGACCACCGAGGCGCTGCTCCTCGTCGCCTTCGACACCCCCGACCCGGCCGCCGACCTCGCCGCCGTGGGCGCGCTGTGCGAGGCCGCCGGCGCCACCCAGGTGGTGCCCGCCGACGACGCCGCCGAGTCGGAACTGCTGCTCCAGGCGCGCCGGCTGTCGCTCAGCGCGCTGGAGGCCGTCAAGGGCACCACGATGATCGACGACGTGTGCGTGCCCCGCACCCGGCTCGGCGAACTGCTCGACGGCGTCGAGCGCATCGCCGGGAAGTACGGGCTGACCATCGGGGTCTGCGCGCACGCGGGGGACGGCAACACCCACCCGACGGTGTGCTTCGACGCCCGGGACCCGGCCGAGTCCCGGCGCGCCCGCGAGTCCTTCGACGAGATCATGGCCCTCGGCCTCGAACTCGGCGGCACCATCACCGGCGAACACGGCGTCGGCGTGCTGAAGAAGGAGTGGCTGGCCCGGGAACTCGGCCCGGTAGGCCTGGAGATGCAGCGGGCGGTGAAGCAAGTGTTCGACCCGCTGGGCATCCTCAACCCGGGCAAGCTGTTCTGACCTCCGCGCCCCGGCCCCGTACGCTCACCGGGCGAGCAATTGGGCGAGACCGTCGTCGACGCCCAGCTGCTCGCCCTCCGTGCCCGGGGGCACCGCCCGCAGCGTCCGCTCCAGCCACGCCGACACCTGAGCCGCCGGAGCCTCCAGCAGTGCGTCCCCGTCCGGGGAACTCAGCGCCATCAGCACGACGCTGCGCCCCTCCGTCTTCGTCGGCCACACCCGCACGTCGCCCTGCCCGCACGGCCGGAACACCCCCTCCACCAGCAGGTCCCGGGCGAACGTCCAGTGCACCGGGAACTGTGAGTTGATGTGGAAGGCGATGTGCACGGCGTACGGGTCGTCGGTGCGGTAGCCGAGGCGGGCCGGCACGGCGACGGCGTGCTCCGGGGACAGCACCAGGCGCATCTCCAGTTCGCGCTCCACGACGGTGAACATGACGGTCTTCCTCTCTGTCGTACGGGTCCGGCGGTGGGCCCGTACGAGTGGAGAGCGGGTGGACGCTCGGGCATTACGCGGGTTCGGCGAACTTTTTTCCGCGCCGGTGGCCTTCGGTGGCGCCGGGGTAGCACAACCGTGCTCGAAAGGGGTGGGTACGGCGGGACGGGCGCTCAGGGTTGCGCCGGTCTGATAGATGTGGAGGCCCCCATTACACCCCCGAGCAGATACGGGACGACGGACATGAGCGCCCCAACCCCGGCCCCCGGTGACGACAGGCCCCGCGAAGGGTATTACCCGGACCCCTCCATCCCCGGATATGTCCGGTACTGGAACGGTGCCGCGTGGGTACCGGGCACCAGCCGTCCGGCCCCGGCCGACGGCGAACCGCTCGCCCCGCCGCCCGGGGTGCGCCCGGCCCAGCCCTCGGCGGCCTCGGCCTCGGTCGAGGAGACCGGGCCCCACTTCTTCGACGAGGACCCGGTGGAGGAACCCGCGCCCTCCTGGGGCGCCGACCGCTCCCACCAGTCCGGCTTCGGCGGGGACCAGGACCGCCGCGTCTCCTGGGGCGCTCCCCAGGGCACCGACCCCCGGGCGTCCACGGAGGATTCCCCCCGCCCCGACACCACCGCACCGACCACGTCCGACACCGACTCGGCGACCCCCGGCAACACGTTCGTCTTCCGCCGCCCGACGGCTGAGTCCGGGGGAGCGGAGGGCGGTTCGGCGGCGGGCCCGGCGGCGGGGGGTTCGGCGCCCGGCGGGTCCGCGGCGGGCGCGGGCGGGCGCGACGGCGCGTCAGGTCTCGGGCCGGGCCAGGCCGGCGGCGCGGGCCAGGCCTCGGGTGGCGCTCCCGGTTTCGGGGCGGACCAGGGTGCCCCCGGCGCCTCCGGCTCCGGGGCGGGCTTCGGCCCGGTCATGGGGCCCGGCGCCGCGGGACGCGGCCGGGACGAGGGCACCATGACCTTCCGCGCGGTCGGCCCGCGTGGGGCTGCTTCCGGTACGGCGGCGGCGAGTCCGCCCGGGTCGGGAACCCCGGGCGCCTCCGGCACGCCGTTTGCCTCCGGAGCCCCCGGCGCGGCGGGAACCCCGGGCGGGCCCGGCATGTCCGGTGCCGCGGGGGCATCCGGCGCACAGGGCACGCCTGGTGTCTCGGGAGCGCCGGGCACGCCTGGCGTGTCGGGGACGCCCGGCGCCTCGGGAGCCTCCGGCGCGGCCGGAACCCCGGGCGGCGTCGGCACCGCCGGTGTCTCGGCGGCGTCCGCCGCGCCGGGTACGCCCGGTGCCTCGGGAACCCCGGGGACCTCGGGAGCCTCCGCCGCCCCCGGGACCCCGAGTGGGTCCGGCACCGCCGGTGTCTCGGGAACGCCCGGCGCACCGGGAACCCCGGGCGCGTCCGGCACCGCCGGCACCGCCGGAACCCCGGGCACTCCCGGAACCCCCGGCACCCCCGGAGCGGGCACCCCCACCTCACCCACCGGCCCCGCCCCCGCCGGCCCCGGCTTCGCCGCCGGCAAGGCGGCGGCCGCCCGCGCCGCGGCGGCGGCGCAGGCAGCCTCGGCCCCCGCAACCGGTTCCGCCGCCACCCCCACCACCCCCGCAGGCCCCCAGCACCAGCCCGCCGCAGGTGCCCAGCACCAGCCCGCCGCAGGTGCCCAGCACCAGCCCGCCGCCGGTTTCCCGGCCCGTGCGGCGCAGGTGCCGCAGCAGGCGGCTGCCGCCACGCCGGTGACGGCCGGACCGGGCGGTGGACAGGCCTCCTGGGCGCAGCAGGTGCACCAGCTCGCCGGGGGCTCCGCGGGCGCCGCCGACGACCAGCCGGTCGCGCCGTGGAAGCCGCCGGTCGAGGACCCGTTCCAGGCCGCCGCGCGCCGCCAGGCGTCGGCCCGCCCCGCAGGGCTCGGCAAGCGGCTGGTGGCGCGGCTCATCGACACGGTCGTCGTCGCGGGCATCACCGCGATCGCGGCGGTGCCGCTCGGCGCCAAGGCGCTGGACCACATCCAGGACAAGGTCGACCAGGCCAAGCTCTCCGGCCAGACGGTCACGGTGTGGCTGCTCGACGGCACCACGTCGATGTACCTGGGCATCATCCTGGGCGTCATGATGGTCGCCGGCATCCTCTGCGAGGCGCTGCCGGTCGCCAAGTGGGGCCGTACGCTCGGCAAGCGGCTGATGGGCCTGGAGGTGCGGGACATCGAGGCGCACGAGCCCCCGGCGTTCGGCGCGGCCCTGTGCCGCTGGCTGGTCTACAGCGTGCCCGGCATGCTCGGCGTGGGACTCGTCGGCGTGCTGTGGTGCCTGTTCGACAAGCCGTGGCGCCAGTGCTGGCACGACAAGGCGGCGCGGACGTTCGTGGCGGGCTGACCCCCGGTCACCCGGCGGGCGGGCCTCGGCCGCCCGGTCGGCCGTACTCCGGACGGCGGCCCGCCGGATGCGCGGCCGGTGCCTTCGCGGTCCACTCGGGCCATGACCACCGAACCGCCCCCCGGCCCCGACGACCGGCCACCGCAAGACGATCCGTTCAGGAAGCAGCCCCCGCCCGGCGCGGGCTCCGGCTCGCCGTACGGCACCCCGCCGGGCGGCGGATCGCCGTACGACAACCCACCCGGCGGCGGTGGCCCCGGACCCGGCGGCCCGCCGCCCCCGCCGTACGGAGGAGGCCCGTACGACGGCGGCCCGTACGGCGGAGGACCCGGCGGCCCCGGCGGTCCCGGCGGACCCGGCGGCGGACCCGGTGGCGGATACGGCGGCGGTTACCCCGAGGACCCGCTCGCCGGGATGCCCCCGCTCGCCGACAGCGGCAAACGCACGCTCGCCCGGCTGATCGACATGATCCTGGTGGGTGCGGTCATCGTCCTGCTCAGTTGGATCTTCAATGTCGGCGAGTACGACGTGACCGGCGAGGACATGGACACGGCGAAGTCCCTCGGGCAGTCCGCGATCGCGGCGGTGCTCTACATCGCGTACGACACCTTCATGACCGCCAAGTCGGGGCAGACGCTCGGCAAGAAATGGCTGAACATGCGCGTCGCCAATCTGGACAACGGGGCCACGCCCTCCGTCCAGACCGCACTGCTGCGCGCGGCGGTGCTCTGGCTCCCGTTCGCCTTCTGCTGCGCCTGCGTGTGGACGGCGATCACCGGCGGCGTGAGCTACTTCGACAAGCCCTACAAGCAGGGCCTGCACGACAAGGCGGCCAAGACGGTGGTGGTCAGCACCGGTTGACCGCGCGGACGGCGCGCCACGCCGTCAGTTGTCGGATACGGACGCGGCCCCCACCGGTTCCTGGGCGGTGCGCCGTGCCGCGGGCGAGGCGGGCACGGTCCGCGGGGCGGCGGCCCTGCGCACCGGGACCGCCAGCGCGACCAGCAGCCCGAGGGCCAGCGCCGCGACGGCGATGAGGGCGATCCCCGCTGCCGAACTCGTCTGGGACAACAGCAGCATGGCGAGCGTGGAGAGGATCACGGTGCAGGAGCCGTAAGCGAGCTGTGCGGCGGTCGGACGAGGCATGGCAATCGTTGTCCTCGGAAATCGGGGGTCTCCCCCTGTGCCTCTCGCCGTGGGGGAGGTGCGGACAGGCATATGTGTTCGGCAGTGTTCGTCAATCTATTCGCCTGCATGCCCGAGTGGAACGAAGCGTAAGCGTGAGATGACCAACAGTGCCGGAGCACAGGGGGCGCATCGAGTCATACCCGGTGCCCGGAGGTGTCCGCTGAGCGGAAGTGGAACACCGCATAGTGCAGTTGACCTGTCCAAGTCAAGACCTGTCTTTTCCGCCCAACCTCTAGTCCAATGACGTCACTTGACTACACGCGTCGATCGCGCGTGCGCGGACACCCGATGACCAGGTCCTTCCTTCCGCGCGCCCGGACGCGGGGGAGGATCTCAAGTGACCAGCAGACCCTGGACGTTCAGAGCCGCCGCGACCGCGGTGGCGCTCGCGGCGGCCACCGCCGGCCTCTCGACCTACGGTGTGGCGCAGGCCGACCCGGCCGGACCGGCCGGAAAGCCCGCCGCCGTCGACCGGCAGGACCCGGCGTCCGCCAAGGCCCACGAGGAACACGACCTCGAGGGCCCCTTCACCAGGACCCAGGAGGCCCAGCGCGAAGAGGCCCTGAAGCAGGTCATATCGGGCGAGGCCGAGATACAGAAGCGCGACGGCTCCCAGGTCGTCGAGCTGCCCGGCCGCAAGGGCCAGAGCAAGTACGTCGAGCTGGGCCGGGAGAAGACCGACAAGATCTTCACCATCCTGGTCGAGTTCGGCGACAAGACCGACCCCCGCTACGGCGGCACCCCCGGCCCGCTGCACAACCAGATCGCCGAGCCGGACCGCACCAAGGACAACAGCACCGCCTGGCAGGCGGACTACGACCGCGAGCACTACCGGAACCTGTACTTCGGCGACGGCGCCGACTCGATGAAGACCTACTACGAGAGGCAGTCCTCGGGCCGCTACTCCATCGAGGGCGAGGTCTCCGACTGGGTCAAGGTCCCGTACAACGAGGCCCGTTACGGCTCGAACAAGTGCGACCCGGACAACTGCGCCTGGTACGCGGTGCAGGACGGCGTCACCGCCTGGGTCGAGCAGCAGAAGGCCGCCGGCAAGACCGACGCCGAGATCAAGGCGAAGCTCGCCGAGTACGACCGGTGGGACCGCTACGACTTCGACGCCGACGGCGACTTCAACGAGCGCGACGGCTACATCGACCACTTCCAGATCGTGCACGCCGGCGAGGACGAGTCCGCGGGCGGCGGCGCGCAGGGCGAGGACGCGATCTGGGCCCACCGCTGGTACGCCTTCGGCACCGACCAGGGAGCCACCGGACCCGACTTCAACAAGCTCGGCGGCACCCAGATCGGCTCCACCGGCATCTGGGTCGGCGACTACACCATCCAGCCGGAGAACGGCGGACTCGGCGTCTTCGCCCACGAGTACGGCCACGACCTCGGTCTGCCGGACCACTACGACACCCAGGGCGGCGAGAACTCCACCGGCTTCTGGACCCTCATGTCCTCCGGCTCCTGGCTCGGCCGGGGCCAGGGCACCATCGGCGACCTGCCCGGCGACATGACCGCCTGGGACAAGCTCCAGCTCGGCTGGCTCGACTACGACACGGCCAAGGCCGCCACGAAGTCGAAGCACAAGCTGGGCGTGGCCGAGTACAACACCAAGAACCCGCAGGCGCTCATCGTGACCCTGCCGAGGAAGCAGGTCACCACCGAGATCGTCACCCCGGCCGAGGGCACGAAGCAGTGGTGGAGCGGCAGCGGTGACGACCTGCGCAACACCCTGACCCGCTCGGTCGACCTGACCGGGAAGACGTCGGCGGCGCTGACCCTCGACGGCTGGTACGAGATCGAGAAGGACTACGACTACCTCTACACCGAGGTGTCCACCGACGGCGGCGCCACCTGGACCGCCCTGGACGGCACGGTGGGCGGCTCGCCGATCCCGCGCGACGGCAGCGGCAAGCCCGCGCTGACCGGCACGGTCGACGGCTACCAGAAGCTGGCGTACTCCCTGGACGCGTACGCGGGCAAGAAGATCGACCTCCGCTTCCGCTACCAGAGCGACGGCGGCGTGGCGCTGAAGGGCTTCGCGGCCGACGCCATCTCCGTCGTGGCCGACGGCACCGCGCTGTTCACGGACAACGCCGAGGGCGACGACGCCGGCTGGACGAAGAAGGGCTTCTCCCGCATCGGGGCGACCTTCACCGAGGAGTACGACCAGTTCTACATCGCCGAGAACCGGCAGTACGTGTCGTACGACAGGACCCTGAAGTCCGGCCCGTACAACTTCGGTTTCGCGAGCCGTCCGGACTGGGTGGAGCACTACCCGTACCAGAACGGCCTGTTGATCTGGAAGTGGGACACCTCGCAGAAGGACAACAACACCAGCGAGCACGAGGGCGTCGGCCTGCTGCTCCCGGTGGACTCCCACCCGGCGCCGCTGAAGTGGGCCGACGGCACGCCGATGCGCAACCGCGTGCAGTCGTACGACGCGCCGTTCAGCCTGTACCGCACCGACGGCATCACGCTGCACAAGGCGGACGTCGCGACCCGGGTCCCGTCGTCGAAGGGCGTGCCGGTCTTCAACGATCACACGAACACCTACTACGACGAGTCCACCCCGACCGCCGGCGTCAAGATCACTGACACCAACACCAAGATCAAGATCGTCAAGGAGGCCAAGGACGGCTCCCTGATCAAGGTCGAGGTCGGGCCCGCGGTGAAGTAGTCGGAATTTCCGCAGGTCAGAGGCGTATCGGCGGCAACCCCTTGGCGGGTTGCCGCCGAACGTGTTCAGATGCGTCCTGTGGCTCTCTTATTGACACCGGCTGACACGGGGATGTGACCGCATGGCCGCAGGAGGTTTCTGCAAGCTGCCGAACGGCTCGGTGGTGGTGGCGCTGAACCTGCCCAGCCCCGCCGCCGACAGCCCCGGCAGCGTCCGGGTCCTCGTCCACGCCCAGAACCGGGCGCGCGCCCTGACCAGGCTGCGCAACCTGGGACTGCGCGCCGTCTACCTGCGGGGCAACGCCGCCCCACCGACCCCGGACGAGATCACCGCCGTCCTCCACCACCCCGACGGCCTGATATGGCGCACGGCCCCCGACAACGGTGTCGCGGCCATGGAACTCTGGCGCCCGATCCGCTCCCTGCTCCGCCGGCCGACGGCCCCGGCCTAGCGCGCCGGGCCGGCTGAATCGCGTCGGCGGGCGCAGGCGCGTCAGGCCTGGGCAACCCCGAGTGGTCCCCGCAGGTCGGCCCGTGGCGGGCTAGCCCGAGACGACCGGCTTGCCGGTCAGCTCCACGCCCGCCTCGCGCATCTCCTCCAGGGCCCGCTCGACGCTCTCCTGGTTGACGCCCGCGGTGAGGTCGAGGAGGACCTGGGTGCGGAAGCCCTCGCGGGCGGCGTCCAGGGCGGTGGCCTTCACGCAGTGGTCGGTGGCGATGCCGACCACGTCGACCTCGTCGATCTGCCGGGCCCGCAGCCACTCGGCGAGCGGCACCCCGTTCTCGTCGGCGCCCTCGAACCCGCTGTACGCCGCCGAGTACGCGCCCTTGTCGAACACGGCGTCGATGGCGCCGGAGGCGACGGCGGGCGCGAAGTTCGGGTGGAAGCCGACGCCCTCCGTGCCCGCGACGCAGTGCGCGGGCCAGGAGTCGACGAAGTCGGGGTCGTCCGCGAAGTGGCCCCCGGGCGCGATGTGGTGGTCGCGGGTGGCCACCACATGCCGGTACCCGGCGGGGGCCTGCCCGATCAGCTCGGTGATCGCGGCGGCCACGTCGGCACCTCCGGCCACCGGGAGGCTGCCCCCCTCGCAGAAGTCGTTCTGCACGTCTACGACGATCAAGGCGCGGCGCATGGTCGGTGTCCTTCGGCTATGGGGTCTCGGAGGTCCGCAGGTGAACCTCCGAGCCTAGAGACTTCGGTCGCGGTGCGGGAGGGGGCACCGGGGGCGTACGGGCGGCCAGAGGTCAGCTGCCCGCCTCGCCGTGCAGGTATTCCGTCGGAATGACGGGTTCCCCACGGGAGAGCTGGGTAGCGGACAGCGGCAGATTGGCTCGTGCGGCGGCATGGCGCCGTCGTGTGACGTCCAGCGGCTCCCGTGCGACCACCTGACCGCCCTTGACCAGCTGGACGAGGAGCTGCCGGTCGGCCAGCGCGTCCGGGACCGGCCCGGTGCCCACCACCTCGGCCTCGGCGACGCCCTGCTCGTCGAGGCGCCGTGCGGCCCACTTGCGGCCGCCGATGGAGGTCTTGCCGCCGGTGGACTTCTTCGCCACCGGCACCAGCGGCGCCTCGGGGTCGGCGGACTCGGCGCGCGCGACCAGCTTGTAGACCATGGACGCCGTCGGATAGCCGGACCCGGTGACGAGCTGGGTGCCCACGCCGTACGCGTCCACCGGCGCCGCCGCCAGCGAGGCGATGGCGTACTCGTCGAGGTCCGAGGTCACGATGATCTTCGTGTTCACCGCGCCCAGCTCGTCCAGCTGCTGCCGCACCCGGTGCGCGACCAGCAGCAGGTCGCCGGAGTCGATCCGCACGGCGCCCAGCTCCGGACCGGCGACCTCCACCGCCGTACGGACCGCCTCGGTGACGTCGTAGGTGTCCACCAGCAGGGTCGTGCCGCGGCCCATGGAGTCCACCTGGGCCCGGAAGGCGTCGCGCTCGCGGTCGTGCAGCAGGGTGAAGGCGTGCGCGGAGGTGCCGACGGTCGGGATGCCGTACCGGAACCCGGCCGCGAGGTCGGACGTGGAGGCGAAGCCGCCGACGTAGGCGGCGCGCGCGGCGGCGACCGCGGACAGCTCGTGGGTGCGGCGGGCGCCCATCTCGATCAGCGGGCGCTCCCCGGCCGCGGAGGACATCCGGGAGGCCGCCGCGGCGATCGCCGAGTCGTGGTTGAGGATGGAGAGGATCACCGTCTCCAGCAGCACGCACTCGCCGAAGGTGCCCTCGACCCGCAGGATCGGCGAGCCCGGGAAGTACACCTCGCCCTCGGGGTAGCCCCAGATGTCCCCGCTGAAGCGGTAGTCCGCGAGCCAGTCGAGGGTCTCCTCGCCGACGATGCCGCGCTCGCGCAGAAAGCCGAGGACGCCCTCGTCGAAGCGGAAGTTCTCGACCGCGTCCAGCACCCGCCCGGTGCCCGCGACCACGCCGTAGCGGCGCCCGTCCGGCAGCCGCCGCGTGAAGACCTCGAACACGCTCCGCCGCCCGGCGGTGCCCGCCCGGAGTGCGGCCTGGAGCATCGTCAGCTCGTACTGGTCCGTGAAGAGCGCCGTCGACGGGACGTTCACCGGCAGCCCAAGGTCTGCTGTGTTCATGCCCACGCATGGTACTCCTATTTCGTCAGTGTGACGATTTCTGGTGGGCGTGGCAGCATGGTCATGTGACGTCAGCCGCTCCCATCGAGATCGAACGCACCGAGTCGGCGGAGGAGGTCTCCGCCGTTCCCGAGCCCGACGTCCCCTGGGTCACGATCGTGCACAACGACCCGGTCAACCTCATGAGCTATGTGACGTATGTCTTCCAGACGTACTTCGGCTACTCCAAGGACAAGGCCACCAAGCTCATGCTCGACGTCCACCACAAGGGCCGGGCGGTCGTCTCCAGCGGAACCCGCGAGGAGATGGAGCGCGACGTGCAGGCGATGCACGGCTACGGTCTGTGGGCCACCCTCCAGCAGGACCGGAAGTAGCGACCTCAGACCGATGCCCGGAACCTTCGAACCGCTCCCCGGCGGCGGCGCGGCCGTCGCGCTCGACGACGTCGAGATCTCCATCATCCGCTCGCTGGCCGTCCAGCTGCTGGAACTCATCGGGCCCGGCCCCGCCGAGGACGCCTCCGGCGACCCGCTCGCCGAGCTGTTCGCCGAGGGCCCGAGCGAACCGCCCGCCGACCCGGTGCTGCGCCGCCTCTTCCCGGACGCCTACCGCGACCCGGAGGGCACCGCCGACCCCCGCGAGGCCGAGGAGCAGAAGGCGTACTCCGCCGAGTTCCGCCGCTACACCGAGAACGACCTGCGGGCCGGCAAGCGGGACAACGCCCTCGCGGTGATCCGCTCCCTGGACGCGCTGACGCCCGCCGGGGACACCGGCGCGGTGCTGGAGCTCTCCCCGGAGGAGTCCCGGCGCTGGCTCGGCGCCCTCAACGATCTGCGCCTGGCCATCGGCTCCCGGCTGGACATCACCGACGAGGACGACACCGACCGGCTCTACCGGCTGCCGGACGAGGATCCCCGCAAGCCGATGGTGATGGCGTATCTGTGGCTGGGCGGGCTCCAGGAGACGCTGGTCTCCACCCTGATGCCCTGATTGCTCTCGTGCGGGTGTTCGCTCAGCGGACGCTCAAATCCGGATAACGATCGTGTCACCTCCGTGGCGGCACATGCACGCCAATGCACCCTTTGTCCGCTTCTCCCTATGGTGTGTGCCACATGTCCCGCGGGTGATCAATGTTGCGGCCGTGATAAATCTTCACGACCGCCCGGCGAACACCACCCATGTGCGCCGGGTGCGCCACCGAGCCGACAACCGTCGGCCAGGCAAGAGCGGCCCCGGGGAGGGAACCCGCTCAGCTCCATCAATCCGGGGGGATCGTGACCCGATCCGAGGCCGACGAGAGGCCCGGGTCGGTATGGAGAAAGGCGCACCAAAGACATGACCTCTGTGCAGGTCGACAAGGAGAACACCTCCGAAGAGGGGTACGAGCGGGGCCTCGGCAGCCGGCAGATCCAGATGATCGCCATCGGCGGAGCCATCGGCACCGGTCTCTTCCTCGGCGCGGGCAAGGGCATCTCGAAGGCCGGGCCCAGCCTCATCCTGGCGTACGCCATCGCGGGCCTCGTCATCTTCTTCATCATGCGCGCGCTCGGCGAGCTGCTGATGTACCGCCCCGTGTCCGGCTCCTTCTCGGAGTACGCGCGCGAGTTCATCGGCCCCTTCGCGGGCTTCGTGACGGGATGGACGTACTGGCTCTTCTGGGTCGTCACCGGCATCACCGAGGTCACCGCCGCGGCGGCCTACATGACGTACTGGTGGGACATCCCGCAATGGGTGTCCGCCCTGGTCTTCACGATCATCCTGTACGGCGCGAACCTCATCTCCGTGAAGCTCTTCGGTGAGCTGGAGTTCTGGTTCTCGATGGTCAAGGTCACCGCGATCATCGGCATGATCCTGATCTGCGCGGGCATCCTGACGATCGGCTTCTCGGACGCCGGCGACACCGCCTCGCTGACCCACCTGTGGAGCAACGGCGGCTTCTTCCCGCACGGCGTCGGCGAGTCCCTGATGACCCTCCAGATGGTCATGTTCGCCTTCCTCGCCGTCGAGCTGGTCGGTGTGACCGCGGGCGAGTCCAAGGACCCGAAGACCGTGCTGCCCAAGGCGATCAACACCGTGCCGTGGCGTATCGCCGTCTTCTACGTCGGCGCGCTGATCATGATCCTGTCGGTCGTGCCGTGGACCCACTTCCAGCCCGGCGTGAGCCCCTTCGTGGCCGCCTTCGAGGAGATGGGCCTGGCCGCCGGCGCGGGCATCGTCAACTTCGTCGTCCTCACCGCCGCCCTGTCGTCCTGCAACTCCGGCATGTACTCCACCGGCCGCATGCTGCGCGACCTGGCGCTGAACAACCAGGGCCCGAAGCTGTTCACCAAGCTGACGCCCAAGGGCCTCCCGCTGGTCGGCACCACGTTCTCGGCCGCGCTGATGATGGTCGGCGTCTGGATCAACTACCAGTGGCCGGGCAAGGCGTTCGACTACGTCGTCTCCTTCGCCACCATCTCCGGTATGTGGGCCTGGATCATGATCCTGATCTCCCAGATCCGCTACCGGGCCAAGGCCGACCGCGGCGAGCTGCCCCGCTCGGAGTTCCGGGCCCCCGGTGCCCCGTTCACCAGCTGGTTCGCCCTGGCCTTCATCGGCATGGTGATCGTGCTCATGGGGATCGACAAGGACGCCCGGATCTCGCTGTACTGCGCTCCGGTGTGGGCCCTGATCCTCGGCGTCAGCTACCTCGTGCTGAAGAGCCGCAACCCGGAGGCGGCGGCCTTCCGCAAGCGCGGCTGAGCGGCGCGGCCGACAGCGCGGCGGACCCTCTCCGAGGACGCTCAGCCGCAGGGGGTACTCGTGGCACCCCCTGCGGCTGCCGCTCAGGGCGTCCGGCATATGGGCCGTTCCGTACCAACCCTCGGTACGGAACGGCCCTTCTGCTTATCCTGACGGACATGCTGACCATCACCCAGGCCCTGTACGACCAGATCGTCGCCCACGCGCGCAAGGACCACCCCGACGAGGCGTGCGGCGTCGTGGCGGGCCCGGCCGGCTCGGACCGCCCCGAGCGCTTCATCCCCATGCTGAACGCGGCCATGTCGCCCACGTTCTACGAGTTCGACTCGGGCGACCTGCTCAAGCTCTACCGCGAGATGGACGACCGAGACGAGGAACCGGTCGTCATCTACCACTCCCACACCGCGACCGAGGCCTACCCCTCCCGCACCGACATCTCCTACGCCAACGAGCCCGGCGCCCACTACGTCCTCGTCTCCACCGCCGACACCGACGGCATGGGCGAGTTCCAGTTCCGCTCCTTCCGGATCGTGGACGGCGAGGTCACGGAGGAGGAGGTCAAGGTCGTCGCGGCGTACTGATCCCAGAATGCGGCCCACAGACGTCCGCTATGTGGGATCACACTCCGGAAGCCGGACCGGGAATCGATACGATGAGCCCATGGTTCTCCTCGACGTGAGTGACAAGGCGCCGGGCACGCTGCTCGTGGCGCGGCTGCACGTCGACCTGTGCAGGCTGAACAGCGCCATCTGTTGATCTCGCGCTGCCGCCGTACGGCCGTGCGCCGCGGCGCGTCCTCCTCGCGTGCCCCCTGACGTCAGACCCCTTTTCCTTCCGACAGGAGCCCCTTGCCATGGCCATCGAGGTCCGCATCCCGACCATCCTCCGCCAGTACACCGACGGCCAGAAGGCGGTGGAGGGCAGCGGCGACACCCTCGCCGAGCTGTTCGCCGACCTCGAGACCCGGCACGCGGGCATCCAGGCCCGGATCGTGGACGGCGACCAGCTGCGCCGGTTCGTCAACGTCTACCTGAACGACGAGGACGTCCGCTTCCTCGACGGCATCAACACCAAGCTCGCCGACGGCGACAACGTCACCATCCTGCCGGCGGTCGCCGGTGGCATGGCCTGACCGGCGATGCGGTACGACTCCCCGCTGGCCGCGGTCGGCAACACCCCCCTGGTGCGCCTGCCGCGGCTCTCGCCGTCCGCCGACGTCCGCATCTGGGCCAAGCTGGAGGACCGCAACCCCACCGGCTCGGTCAAGGACCGCCCCGCCCTGCACATGATCGAGCAGGCGGAGAAGGACGGCCGGCTGACCCCGGGCTGCACCATCCTCGAGCCCACCTCCGGCAACACCGGCATCTCGCTGGCCATGGCGGCCAAGCTCAAGGGCTACCGCATGGTCTGCGTGATGCCCGAGAACACCTCCCAGGAACGCCGGGACCTGCTCGGCATGTGGGGCGCCGAGATCATCTCCTCGCCCGCCGCGGGCGGCTCCAACACCGCCGTACGCGTCGCCAAGGAACTGGCCGCCGAGCACCCCGACTGGGTGATGCTCTACCAGTACGGCAACCCGGACAACGCGGGCGCGCACTACGCGACCACCGGCCCGGAGATCCTGGCGGACCTCCCCTCGATCACCCACTTCGTCGCGGGCCTCGGCACCACCGGCACCCTCATGGGCGTCGGCCGCTACCTGCGCGAGCACAAGCCGGACGTGAAGATCGTCGCCGCCGAGCCGCGCTACGACGACCTGGTCTACGGCCTGCGCAACCTCGACGAGGGCTTCGTCCCCGAGCTGTACGACGCCTCCGTGCTGACCAGCCGCTTCTCGGTGGGCTCCGCCGACGCGGTCACCCGCACCCGCGAACTCCTCCAGCAGGAGGGCATCTTCGCGGGCGTCTCCACCGGCGCCGCCCTGCACGCCGCGATCGGCGTCGGCCGCAAGGCGCTGAAGGCGGGCGGGAGCGCGGACATCGTCTTCGTCGTGGCCGACGGCGGCTGGAAGTACCTCTCGACCGGCGTCTACACCGCGGCGACGACGGAGGAAGCGATCGAAACGCTGCAAGGCCAACTCTGGGCCTGATCAGCGCCCCGGAAGGGGCGCGGGGAACCGCGCGACAAGCCCCCACCGGCCCGCGGTCGCTCGACGACCGCTACCGGGTCAGGTGACGGACCTGGTCCCACAGGACCGGGTCCACCACCCCGACCCTGCGCCGGAAGTCCCCGACAGGGACCTCGCACAGCTCGTCCGTCTCCAGGAAACCCGCCCGCCCCTGGGTGTCGCCCACGGCACCCGGCGGCAGCGGCACCACACCGGCCCGCTCGTCCCGGTACGTGCTGGTGATCTTCGCGACCCGCGCCCGCCGCCCCCGCACCGACAGCACCAGACAAGGCCCGTCCGCCCACCAGATCTCCGCCGGCTGCGGCCGGGCACCGCCCCGGCCCCGCGACCGGTGACCGCGCGGACGCCGCCGGCCCCAGCCGTCCACGAGCACCGCGACGAGCGCGAGCAGCACCACCGCCACGAGCGCCAGCCACCAGGACGTGTCCATACCGACGACGTTACCGGCGCACGCCCTCACCCGCGCGCCCTGCACAGCGCCGCGCACCCCCCGCGTCCAGCCGAACCGGTGACAACACAGGTGAGTTCGCCCACAACGGCCACTGCCGGAGGAGCGACCGCAGGATTTGCGCCTTACGCTCGACGGACCGCACGACCCCCGTTTCTCACCACCCGCCAGCGGAGGTTTCTGCTTCATGAAGCTCACCGTCGTCGGCTGCTCGGGGTCGTTCCCGTCCGCGGAATCGGCCTGCTCGAGCTACCTCGTCGAGGCCGACGGCTTCCGGCTGCTCCTCGACATGGGCAACGGCGCCCTGGGCGAGCTGCAGCGCCACTGCGGTCTCTACGACCTTGACGCGATCTTCCTGAGTCATCTGCACGCCGACCACTGCATCGACATGTGCGCGTACTTCGTGGCGCGCTACTACCGGCACGACGGCGGACGCTGCGATCCGCTCCCCGTCTACGGCCCCGAGGGCACCGAACACCGGCTGACCACCGCCTACGCCGACACGCCGTCGGCGTCGTCGATGAGCGAGGTCTTCGACTTCCACACGGTCAAGCCGTCGACCTTCGAGATCGGCCCCTTCACCGTGCACACCGAACGGGTGGCCCACCCCGTGGAGGCCTACGGCATCCGCATCGAGCACGCCGGCCGCTCCCTGACGTACTCCGGCGACACCGGTGTGACCCCGGTCCTGGACGAACTCGCCCGCGACACCGATCTCTTCCTGTGCGAGGCCGCGTTCACGCACGGCAAGGAGTCCATCCCCGACCTGCACCTCAACGGCCGCGAGGCGGGCGAGACGGCGACCCGGGCGGGCGCCCGCCGCCTGGTCCTCACCCACATCCCCCCGTGGACCGACCCCCAGGTCAACCTGACCGACGCGCGGGCGGTGTACGACGGGCCGGTGGAACTGGCGGTGCCCAGGAGGTCGTACGAGATCTGAGCCGCACGGGATCCCTACCCCGTAAGGGATGCGTCGTACGGCATGACGAAGGCCCCCGGAGCCAGGACGGTTCCGGGGGCCTCGGTGTGCGGGGAGCCGGGGGTTACTTGGCCTCGGCCTTCTGCAGCTCCGCCAGTTCCTCGTCGGACTCGCGGCCCGGCGTCGGCAGGTTGAACTTGGTGATCGCGAAGCGGAACACCGCGTAGTAGACCGCCGCGAAGCACAGGCCCACCAGGGCCAGGCCCCACGGGTTGGTCGCGATGCCCAGGTTCAGCAGGAAGTCGATCGCGCCGGCCGAGAAGCCGAAGCCGTCCTTCATGCCGAGCGCCCAGGTCAGCGCCATCGAGACACCGGTGAGGACGGCGTGGATGGCGTACAGCACCGGCGCGATGAACATGAAGGTGAACTCGATCGGCTCGGTGACACCGGTGACGAACGAGGTCAGCGCGAGGGAGAACATCATGCCGCCGACGACCTTGCGGCGCTCGGGGCGGGCGCAGTGCACGATCGCGAGGCAGGCGGCCGGCAGGGCGAACATCATGATCGGGAAGAAGCCGGTCATGAACTGACCCGCCGTCGGGTCGCCGGCCAGGAAGCGGGCGATGTCGCCGCTCTTGCCCTCGTACTCGCCGGCCTGGAGCCACGGGAAGGAGTTCAGCAGGTGGTGCATGCCGACCGGGATCAGCGCGCGGTTGGCGACACCGAAGATGCCCGCGCCGACGGCGCCGGAGCCGACCAGCCACTCGCCGAAGTTGTGCAGACCCGTGCCGAGGACCGGCCAGATGTAGCCGAAGACGATGCCGATGACCAGACCCGCGAAGGCCGACAGGATCGGGACCAGGCGGCGGCCACCGAAGAAGCCCGCCCAGTCGGGCAGCTTGGTGCGGTAGAAGCGCTGGTAGAGCAGGGCGACGACGAGACCCATGACGACACCGCCGAGCACCTTGGCGTCCACCGCCTGCTCGACCATCACGATCTTGCCGTCGACGATGGCTTCCTTCTTCGGCAGGCTGCCGTCGGTGAAGGTGGCCAGCACGCTCTTGAACACCAGGTAGCCGACGACCGCCGCCAGGGCCGTGGAGCCGTCCGACTTCTTCGCGAAGCCGATCGCGATGCCCACCGCGAACAGCAGCGCCATGTTGTCGAGGATGGCGTTGCCGCCGGCCGACATGAAGCTCGCGATCTTCGTCACGAACGCCGGGAACTCCTCGCGCCCCAGCATGTCCGTGTTGCCGAGGCGCACCAGCAGGGCGGCGGCGGGCAGGACGGCCACCGGCAGCATCAGGCTCCGGCCGATGCGCTGCAGGACAGCCATCACGCCGGAACCCTTCTTCTTCTCGGCCGCGGGAGCGGCGCTGGCCGTGGACACAACTTCCTCCAGAGGGCATGGCGCCGCCCGGGGACAAAGGAAGGGGACGGCGGCGTCCAAACAGGTCTACACCAGTCACTGGTGTAGACCTGTTGTAGCACGATGAAGGAGGGATAAGGAACCCGCGATTCCTGCTACGGAGCCGCTACCCGCCGTGCCCGTGACGTAGGTGTTTCCCGTATGGCGACCGTATTGGTTCAGACCTTTGTGACGTCCTCGACTTCCTCCTGCGGCTCCCGCCCGGGCGTCTTGAGGTCGAATTTCGTGATCGCGAAACGGAAGATCGCGTAATAGACGACGGCGAATGCCAGGCCGATCGGAATGATCAGCCAGGGCTTCGTCGCCAGATTCCAGTTGATGACGTAGTCGATGAGCCCCGCCGAGAAGCTGAAGCCGTCCTTCACGCCCAGCCCCCAGGTCACCGCCATCGACACCCCGGTCAGCACCGCGTGGATCGCGTACAGCGCCGGCGCGATGAACAGGAACGAGTACTCGATGGGCTCGGTGATGCCGGTCACGAAGGACGTCAGCGCCACCGACAGCATCAGGCCCCCGACCTCCTTGCGGCGCTCCGGCCGCGCGCAGTGCGTGATCGCCAGGGCCGCGGCCGGCAACGCGAACATCATGATCGGGAAGAAGCCCGAGGTGAACTGACCGGCGGTCGGGTCGCCCGCCAGGAACATGTTGATGTCACCGTGCACCTCCTGACCGTCCGGCCTGGTGTACGTCCCGAACTGGAACCAGATGGGCACGTTCAGGAACTGGTGCAGCCCGATCACCAGCAGCGCGCGGTTGGCCACGCCGAAGACGCCCGCGCCCCACGCGCCCAGATCGCTCATCCAGTCGCTGAAGCTCTCCAGCGCGTCACCGATCGGCGGCCACACCCACAGACACAGCGCGGCGAACACGATCGCCACGAACGCCATGATGATCGGCACCAGCCGGCGGCCGTTGAAGAAGCCGAGCCAGTCGACCAGCCGCGTGCGGTGGTAGCGCTGCCAGAAGAACGCCGCCAGCAGCCCCATCACGATGCCGCCGAACACCCCGGGGTTCTGGTAGGTGAACGCGCTCACCATCCCGTCGACCGCCCCCTGGCACCCGATGTTCGGCACCGGCCTCGTCCCGGCCGGACAGTCCTCCGGGAACTGCCGCAGCACGTTGTAGTAGACGAGGAAACCCGCCACGGCGGCGAGCGCCGTCGAACCGTCCGCCTTCTTCGCCATGCCGATGGCGACACCGACACAGAACAGCAGCGGCAGCCCGAGCGCACTGTCCAGCAGCGCGCCGCCCGCGCCGTTCATCACCTTGGCGACATCGGTCCAGCCCAGCCCGTCCTCGCCGAACACGTCCGGCTGCCCGAGCCGGTTGAGGATGCCCGCCGCCGGCAGCACCGCGATCGGCAGCTGAAGGCTGCGGCCCATCTTCTGCAGGCCCTGGAACAGGGAGTTCCAGCGAGCGCGGGCAGGACTGACGGCGTCGGCAATCATGGATGTCCTTCCGAGCGGTTTGGCGACCGTCTGTCAGGTGGTGTAGACCAGTCATGGACGATTGTGTTGCCGTGACGTCATCCTGCGGTCGACACCGCCCGAATGCTCGCGAAGTTGGGCCGACTGTGGGTTACTGCGACAAAGCGGTAAGCCGCGGTGAAAATCGGCGCACATCCTGCCGGATCAGGGAGAAAGAACATGGCCAGCAAGGCTGAGAAGATCGTTGCCGGGCTCGGCGGCATCGACAACATCGAGGAGATCGAGGGCTGCATCACCCGGCTGCGGGTCGAGGTCGGCGACGGCTCGCTGGTCGACGAGGCCGCCCTCAAGGGCGCCGGCGCCCACGGCGTGGTCAAGATGGGCACCGCAATCCAGGTCGTCATCGGCACCGACGCCGACCCGATCGCCGCCGAGATCGAAGACATGATGTGAGCCGCCGCTCACCCGCCGAAGGGGCCCCACCCGCACCCGGAGGGGCCCCTTCCGTATACGCGGTGACAAGCGCCGCCGCCCATGCGACAGGGAGGGGAAGGACCCCTTCCCCATACGACTAGGCTCGACCCATGTCTCGAATCGACGGCCGCACCCCCGAACAACTCCGCCCGGTCACCATCGAACGCGGCTGGAGCAAGCACGCCGAGGGCTCCGTCCTCGTCTCCTTCGGCGACACGAAGGTCCTCTGCACCGCCTCCTTCACCGAGGGGGTCCCGCGCTGGCGCAAGGGCAGCGGCGAAGGCTGGGTCACCGCCGAGTACTCCATGCTTCCCCGCGCCACCAACACCCGAGGCGACCGGGAGTCCGTCAAGGGCAAGATCGGCGGCCGTACGCACGAGATCTCCCGCCTCATCGGCCGCTCCCTGCGCGCCGTCATCGACTACAAGGCGCTCGGCGAGAACACCATCGTCCTCGACTGCGACGTCCTCCAGGCCGACGGCGGCACCCGCACCGCCGCCATCACCGGCGCGTACGTCGCCCTCGCCGACGCCATCCACTGGGCCCAGGGCAAGAAGCTGATCAAGCCCACCCGCAAGCCGCTCACCGGCACCGTCGCGGCCGTCTCGGTCGGCATCGTGGCCGGCGTCCCGCTGCTCGACCTCTGCTACGAGGAGGACGTGCGCGCCGAGACCGACATGAACGTCGTCTGCACCGGCGACGGACGCTTCGTCGAGGTCCAGGGCACCGCCGAGGCGGAGCCGTTCGCCCGCGACGAGCTGAACGCGCTGCTGGACCTGGCGGTCGCCGGCTGCACCGAACTGGCCACCGCCCAGCGCGCGGCGCTGGAGACCGTCACCGAAAAGTAAAAGGCGCACAAAAACCGGTGCTCGGCGGGGGCAACCGCGCCGAGCGGCGCCGCGTCTTGAGGGGTACGGGCGCACAGCTTCAACCCTGTGCGCCCGGCCAGGACAAGGGGCCGTCTGGCCCGAGCGAGGGAGGGACCGTTCCATGGCCGCGAGCCGCCGACGCCGCACCGCCGCCATCGCCGCCACTCTGGCGGCGGTCGCGCTGACCGCCGGACTCACCACCGGCTGCGACGCCGTCGACAAGGCGCTGGACTGCGTCCAGACCGCCGACGCCATCGCCGACAGCGTCACCGATCTCCAGCAGGCCGTCGACAACGCGGCGAACGACCCGACCCAGCTCGACGAATCCCTCGACTCGATCGAGAAGAACCTCGGCGAGATCGGCGACAAGACGGACAACGCCGACGTCAACAAGGCCGTCGAGGACCTCCGGAAGGCCGTGGACAACGTCCGCACCTCCGTCGACAACGGCGACGCGACCCCCGACATCACCCCGGTCACCGACGCGGCCGGCGAACTCACCAAGGTCTGCACCCCGTAACGCGGGCCGGGCCGGACCGGCGGCTCATGGCGTCCCCGCGATACTGGACGCCATGACCCGCTTGATCCTCGCCACCCGCAACGCCGGAAAGATCACCGAGCTGAGGGCGATCCTCGCCGACGCCGGACTGCCCCACGAACTCGTCGGCGCGGACGCCTTCCCCGACGTGCCCGACGTCAAGGAAACGGGCGTCACGTTCGCCGAGAACGCCCTCCTGAAGGCCCACGCCCTCGCCCGCGCGACGGGCCTGCCCGCGGTCGCCGACGACTCCGGCCTCTGCGTCGACGTCCTGAACGGCGCCCCCGGCATCTTCTCCGCCCGCTGGGCCGGCCGCCACGGCGACGACAAGGCCAACCTCGACCTGCTCCTCGCCCAGCTCTCCGACATCGCCGACGAACACCGCGGCGCCCACTTCACCTGCGCCGCCGCCCTCGCCCTGCCCGACGGCACGGAACGAGTCGTCGAGGGCCGCCTGCGCGGCACCCTCCGCCACGAGCCCGTCGGCACCAACGGCTTCGGCTACGACCCGATCCTCCAGCCCGAGGGCGAGACCCGCACCTGCGCGGAACTGACCCCCGAGGAGAAAAACGCCATCAGCCACCGCGGCAAGGCCTTCCGGGCCCTGGTGCCGGTGGTACAGGAGCTGCTGGACTGAGAGTTGGTGCGGCCGGAGGGACTCGAACCCTCACGGGAGTTACCCCACTGGGACCTAAACCCAGCGTGACTGCCAGTTCCACCACGGCCGCTTGGCGCTGCCCGGCCATGCTACTGGTCGGGCGGCGTCCTCAGATCCCCAGATCCTTGATGATCTTGGCCACGTGGCCCGTGGCCTTCACGTTGTAGAGGGCGCGTTCCACCTTGCCGTCCTCGTCGACGATGATCGTGGAGCGGATGACGCCGACGACCGTCTTGCCGTAGAGCTTCTTCTCGCCGTAGGCGCCGTAGGCCTCGAGGACCTGCTTGTCGGGGTCGGCGAGGAGGGTGACCTGGAGGGATTCCTTGTCGCGGAACTTGGCGAGCTTCTCGGGCTTGTCGGGGGAGATGCCGATGACGTCGTAGCCCGCGCCGGCCAGGAGGTCCAGGTTGTCGGTGAAGTCGCACGCCTGCTTGGTGCAGCCGGGGGTGAGGGCGGCCGGGTAGAAGTAGACGATGACCTTGCGGCCCTTGTGGTCCGAGAGGGAGACCTCGCGGCCGTCGGCGTCGGGGAGGGTGAAGGCGGGGGCGGTGTCCCCGGGCTGAAGTCGCTCGCTCATCCGGCTAGCGTAACCGGGGGTGCTGACAGTGCGGCGGGACGCTGAGCTGACAGACTGTCCGGAACAGGCAAACGCAGACTTCGGAGGCCGTACGGTGGCGGACACGGCGGACACCAGAACCCCGGCGCAGATCGAGGCGGACATCAAGCGCCGCCGCGAGGCGCTGGCCGAGACGCTCGACGAGATCGGGGTGCGGGTGCACCCGAAGACCATCGTCGGCGATGCCAAGGCGAAGGTCGTCAGCAATATCGATCACACGCTCGGGCGGGCGTATGTGCAGGTCAATCGGGTCGTGACGGACGTCAAGGCCTCGTTCGTCGATGACGAGGGGGCGCCGCGCATGGAGCGGGTCGTGCCCGTCGCGCTGGTCGCCGTCGCCTTCGTCGGGGTCCTCGTCCTCGGGACCCGGCGGCGCAAGGGCTGAGGCCGGACAGGTAGGTTCGAAGGCGTGAGCGCCAAGAGAGACGACCAGAGCATCCCACACGACAAGCTGCCCATCCGTATGCTGCACGACCGCGTGCTCGTGCGGCAGGACAACAGCGAGGGTGAGCGGCGTTCCGGCGGCGGCATCCTGATCCCCGCCACGGCGGCCGTCGGCCGTCGGCTGGCCTGGGCGGAGGTCGTCGCGGTGGGGCAGAACGTACGGACCGTGGAGCCGGGCGACCGGGTGCTCTACGACCCCGAGGACCGCGCCGAGGTCGAGGTGCGCGGTGTGCCGTATGTGCTGATGCGTGAGCGTGATCTGCACGCCGTGGCCGCGGACCGGTTCGAGGGGTCCGAGGATTCCACGGGGCTGTACCTGTAGATCCGGCGGATCAGTGGTTGCAGGGGTCGGTGACCGTCGTCACCGGCCCCTTTTCCGTGCACTGTGCACTTTGCTAGCTTGGAGAGGCACCCGACGAGACGCGCCGTACCGGGTCAAGGCAAAGACGACGCACCCCGTTGCCGCGACATACGTCTCTCGGAGGTGCCCCCATGGCCTGGGTTCTGCTCGTCGTCGCCGGTCTGCTCGAGGTCGGCTGGTCGATCGGGATGAAGTTCACCGACGGTTTCACCCGTCTCGTCCCCAGCCTGTTCACCGGCGCCGGCATCGTCGCCAGCATGCTGCTGCTGTCCTACGCCGCCCGCTCCCTGCCCATCGGCACCGCCTACGGCGTCTGGGTCGGCATCGGCGCGGCCGGGTCGGCGGTGCTCGGCATGGCCGTGCTGGGGGAGCCGGCGACCGCCGCCCGGATCTTCTTCGTCTGTCTGCTGCTGGTGGCCGTGGTGGGGCTCAAGGCGACCTCCGGTCACTGAGCCCCACCCGCCGCGGCGTCACTGTCTGCGGGTGCCGCCCGTCGTCCCGGCCGCCGCGCCCGACGTCGTGCCGGTGGTGCCGCCCGTCGTGTCGCCGGTGGTGCCGCCGTCCGCGGTGCCGCCGGTCGCCGTGTCACCCGTGGTGCCGCCGTCGGTGGTCGTGCCGCCGTCGCCGGTGGTGCCGCCGTCGGTCGGGGTGCCGCCGGTCGTCGTTCCGTCCGTGGTGGCGCCGTCCGTGGTGGAGCCGTCCGTCGTGCCGCCCTGCGTCTGGCCCTCGGTGCGGCCCTCGTCCTCCTCGCCGGTCTCGCCCGGGGAGGCCGCGTCGGTCGGCCCCTCCGTGCCCGGGTCCTCACTGGCCGGCGGGACGCTCGGGTACACCCAGTCCTCGGAGCCGTTCTGCAGCTCCAGGTTGAACTCGGTGGGCGGGGTGCCCTTCAGGGCCTCCCTGGTGAACTGCGCCCAGATCTCGGCGGGCGCGCCGCCGCCGTTGATCCGGTCCAGGCCCATCGCGCCGTACAGCGACTTGTGCGCGGCGGTGACCGGGTCCTGGCCCATCACGGCGACGACGGTGGCCAGGTCGGGGGTGTAGCCCGCGAACCAGGCGGCGCGGTCCTCCTCGGCGGTGCCGGTCTTGCCGGCGGCGGGGCGGCCGGCGGCGAGCGCGGCCCGTGCGGTGCCGTTCTCGACGACGCTCTGCAGGACCGAGGTGGTGGTGTCGGCGGCGGCGCGGCTGACCGCCTGGCGGGTCTTGCGCGCCGGTAGCTGGATCTCGACACCGTCCTTGGTGATCTCCTCGATCATGGTGTACGTGCCGTGCTCGCCGTGGTTGGCGAGGGTGGCGTAGGCCTCGGCCATGTCGAGGACGCTGGCCGTGGCCGTGCCCAGCGCGATGGACGGGCCGGGGGACATGTTGGGGGTGTTCTCGGGCAGGCCGAGGTCGATCGCGGTCTGCTTGACCTTGTCGGAGCCGACGTCGACGGCCATCTGCGCGTACACCGAGTTCACGGACTTGTCGGTGGCCTCGCGGACGGTGATGTCGCCGTAGTCGACGTGGTCCTCGTTCTCGGGGGCGTAGTAGCCGCCGTCCCAGCCCTGCACGGGGCGCTGGCTGGTGCCGTCGTAGATGGTGTTCGGGGTGATGGGGCGGCCGTCCTGGGTGGTGGAGTCGTTCTCGACGGCCGAGGTGAACACGAACGGCTTGAAGGTGGAGCCGACCTGGAAGTCGCGGCGGGTGGCGTTCGGCGTGTACTGCTTCACGTAGTCGATGCCGTTGTACATCGCGACGACCTTGCCGGTCTTCGGGTCGACGGCGGCGCCGCCCGCGCGGACGTAGGTGTCGACCTTGTTGTTCTTCTTGTCCAGCTTCTTCATCAGCTGGTCGTTGACGGCCTTCACGAAGGCGTCCTGCTTGGGCTTCTCGAGGGTGGTGGTGATGCGGTAGCCGCCCGCGTCGAGCGAGGCCTCGTCGACGATGCCGTTGTCGATCAGGTAGTCCTTCACGATGCGCACCACGTAGCCGCGCTGCCCGGACAGGCCGGTGGAGACGGTGGTCTCCTTCGGCATCGGGAACTTCATCCCGGCCCGCTCGGACCGGCTCAGCCAGCCCTCCTTGACCATGCCGTCCAGCACGTAGTTCCAGCGGGACTCGGCGAACTTGCGGTTCTCCGGGTGGGCGACGACGTCGTACTGGCTGGGCGCGTTCAGCAGCGCCGCCAGGTAGGCGCCCTGGGCGGCGTCCAGTTCGGTGGCGTCGACGCCGTAGTAGGCCTGCGCGGCGGCCTGGATGCCGTACGCGTTGCGGCCGAAGTAGCTGGTGTTGAGGTAGCCCTCGAGGATGTCGTCCTTGCTCTTCTCCTGGTCCAGCTTGATCGCGATGAAGAACTCCTTCGCCTTGCGGGTGAGCGTCTGCTCCTGGGCGAGGTAGTAGTTCTTCACGTACTGCTGGGTGATCGTCGAGCCGGACTGCTTGCCCTTGCCGGTGGCGGTGTTCCACGCGGCGCGCACCATCGCCTTGGGGTCGACGGCGGACTCCGAGTAGAAGTCGCGGTCCTCGGCGGCCAGCACCGCGTGCTGCGCGTCCTTGGAGATCTGCGCGAGGGTGACGTTCTCCCGGTTGACCTCGCCGTCGCGGGCGAGCTGGCTGCCGTCGGCGTAGAGGAAGACGTTGCTCTGCTTGACCGCGAGGGCGTTGGCCGGCGGGATCTTCACCATCGAGTAGCCGAGGAAGAACAGTCCGCCCAGCAGCAGAAGGCCGATCACGAAGGTGCCGAGCACCATCCGCCACGTGGGGATGATCCGGCGCCAGCCGGTGCGCCCCGGCCGCTTGCCCTTGCCGCCCCCCGGCTCGCCTCCCGGCCCGCCCTCGTTCGGCTGTTGCGCCTGCGCCTGCGCCTGCGGCTCGTCGCTCATGTCGTGCACGGACTCCTGTTCGCGCGTACGTCTCCGCACGCCTCGTACGTCTGTTACGCCCCCGGATGAAGACTCTCGCACCGCGCGTTCCGTTCCCGGATCACCGCATCCGGTCCTGCCGGAAAATTGCCTGGCAGGCCCGGCCGCCCGGCCGCTAGGCTCCTGCGCTTCGGTGCCGGGCGGGCCGGGAGGGCGGTTGGTGTGGGTGCGGGACGGTTGTACGGTGCCGTCGCTGCTGGGGCTTTCCGACGGTACGCGACGTATCGGGCGGCCACGGTCGCCGGGGTGTTCGCGAACACGGTCTTCGGGCTGATTCTCGTCTACGCCTATCTCGCCCTGTGGGACGAGCGACCGCAGCTCGGCGGCTACGACCAGGCGCAGGCCGTCACCTATGTGTGGCTGGGGCAGGCGCTGCTGGCCGCCGCCGCGATCGGGGGCGGCGGGTTCGAGGACGAGCTGATGGAGCGTATCCGTACGGGTGATGTCGCCATCGACCTGTACCGCCCGGCCGATCTCCAGCTGTGGTGGCTCGCCGCGGACCTGGGCCGGGCCGGGTTCCAGCTGCTGGGGCGCGGGGTGGTGCCGTTCGCGTTCGGGGCGGTGTTCTTCGAGGTGGCGCTGCCGTCGGATCCGCTGGTCTGGGCGGCGTTCCTGGTCGCGGTGGTGCTGGGGGTCGTGGTCGGTTTCGGCATCCGCTATCTGGTGGCGCTGAGCGCGTTCTGGCTGATGGACGGCACGGGTGTGGTGCAGATGGCGTGGCTCGCCGGGTTCTTCTGCTCGGGGATGCTGCTGCCGCTGAACGTCTTCCCGGGGGAGCTGGGTGACGTCGTACGGGCGCTGCCCTGGTCCTCGCTCCTCCAGGCGCCCGCGGACCTGCTGCTCGGCACGGCGGACCCGCTGCCGACGTTCGCCTTCCAGGCGGCGTGGGCGGTGGCGCTGCTGGCGCTGGGGCGGCTGGTGCAGTCGGCGGCGACGCGGCGGGTGGTGGTGCAGGGTGGGTGAGCGCCGGGTCCTCGACGGCGAGGTCTTCGACGGGGGCGGGGGCCTCGACGGACGCGAGGTCTTCGACGGGGGCAAGGGCCTCGACGGACACCGGGTCCTCAAGGGACGCAGGGTCCCCGACGGACGCAGGGTCCTCGACGGTCTGCGCGCCTACCGGTTGATCACGGCGATGTGGATCCGCTCCACGATGTCCTACCGGGCCTCCTTCGCCATGACCACGTTCGGCAACTTCGCGGCGACCGCGCTGGACTTCGTGGCGATCCTGCTGATGTTCTCCCGGGTGGACGCGCTCGGCGGCTACGCGCTGCCCGAGGTCGCCTTCATGTACGGCCTGTCCAGCGTCTCCTTCGGCCTGGCCGACCTGACGGTCGGCTCGATGGAGAAGCTGGGCCGCCGGGTGCGCGACGGCACCCTCGACACGCTGCTGGTGCGGCCCGCGCCGGTGCTCGCGCAGGTCGCCGCCGACCGGTTCGGGCTGCGCCGCCTCGGCCGGGTCACCCAGGGCGCGCTGGTGCTGACGTACGCCCTGTGGACGGTGGACATCGACTGGACCGTGCCGAAGCTGCTGCTGATGCCGGTGGTGCTGGTCAGCGGGGCGGGGATCTTCGGCGCGGTGTTCGTGGCGGGCGCGGCGTTCCAGTTCGTGGCGCAGGACGCGTCGGAGGCGCAGAACGCCTTCACCTACGGCGGTACGACGCTGCTCCAGTACCCGCCGACGATCTTCGGGCAGGAGCTGGTGCGCGGGGTGACCTTCGTCCTGCCGCTGGCCTTCGTGAACTGGCTGCCCGCGGCGTATGTGCTGGAGCGGCCGTATCCGCTGGGGCTGCCGCAGTGGGTGGCGTTCACGCCGCCGCTGGTGGCGGTGGGGTGCGGGGTGCTGGCGGGGCTGGCCTGGCGGGCGGGGCTGCGGACGTATCGGAGCACGGGGAGCTGAGAGATGACCGGTGACAGTGGGGACAGTGCCTTCATCGAGGTGGACCGCGTCGAGAAGGTGTTCGACGTGCGGAAGAAGACCGGGTTCCTGAAGCGGGAGCGGCGGCAGGTGCGGGCGGTCGACTCGATCTCCTTCACCGTGCCGCGCGGCGAGATGGTCGGGTACATCGGGCCGAACGGCGCCGGCAAGTCGACCACGATCAAGATGCTGACCGGCATCCTCACCCCGAGCGGCGGCCGGCTGCGGGTCGCGGGCATCGACCCCTCCCGGGAGCGGTCGCGGCTCGCGCACCGCATCGGAGTGGTGTTCGGGCAGCGGACGACGCTGTGGTGGGACCTGCCGCTGATCGACTCGTACCGGCTGATGCACCGCATGTACCGCATCCCCGACGCCCGTTACCGGGAGAACCTGGACCGGTGCGTGGAGCTGCTGGAGCTGGGCGCGCTGCTGGACGTGCCGGTACGGCAGCTCTCGCTGGGCCAGCGGATGCGCGGGGACATCGCGGCGGCGCTGCTGCACGACCCCGAGGTGCTGTACCTGGACGAGCCGACGATCGGCCTCGACGTGGTGTCCAAGGCGCGGGTGCGGGAGTTCCTGCGGGAGCTGAACGCCGAGCGCGGCACGACGGTCCTGCTCACCACCCATGACCTCCAGGACATCGAGCAGCTGTGCTCCCGGGTGATGGTCATCGACCACGGCCGGCTGATGTACGACGGTCCGCTCGCCGGGCTGCACGAGGCGGGGGAGAGCGAGCGGACCCTGGTCGTGGACCTGGAGCGGGAGCTGCCGCCGATCGACGCGCCGCCGCCCGCGCGGGTGGTCCGGGTGGACGGGCCGCGGCAGTGGCTGGCCTTCCCGGCCGCTCAGTCGGCGGCGCCGCTGGTGGCGCGGATCGCGGCGGAGTACCCGCTGGTCGACCTGTCGGTGCGGGAACCCGACATCGAGGCCGTCATCGCGCGCATGTACGAGGAGCGGGCGCACGCGTAGTGCGCCGGGCCGGGAGTCCGTAGGCTTCTGGTCATGACGGACGATGCTCCGGAGCTGCGCGCCTCCGACGCCGATCGGGAACGGGTCGCCGAGGTCCTGCGGGACGCCCTCGCGGAGGGGCGGCTGGACATGGCGGAGTTCGAGGAGCGGCTGGACGCGACGTACCGGGCGCGGACCTACGGGGAGCTGGCGCCCATCACCCGGGATCTGCCGGTCGGCCGGGTCGCCGCGCCGCCCGTGTCGCTCGGGAAGGAATCCGCGGGCGCCGGGGACTGGGCGCCCCGGATCGTCGGCGGCGAGGGCACCTCGCGCGGGGCCGTGGCGGTGATGTCCGCGTTCCAGCGCAAGGGACGCTGGACCGTCCCGCGCCAATTCACCTGCTTCTCCTTCTGGGGCGGCGGGGAGCTGGATCTGCGCGAGGCGGACTTCGCGGCGCCCGAGGTGCGGATCGACTGCTGGGCGATCATGGGCGGGATGAACATCGTCGTGCCGCCCGGGGTCGAGGTGGTGGTGCGCGGCATCGGGATCATGGGCGGGTTCGACCACAGCGAGGACGGGGTGCCGGGGGATCCCGGCGCCCCCCGGGTGATCGTCTCCGGGTTCGCCTTCTGGGGCGGGGTGGGGGTGGAGCGCAAGCTCCCCCGGGCCGAGCGCAGGCGGCTGAGGGAGGAGCGCCGGCAGGACCGGCTGGAGCGCGAGGCCGGGCGGCGGGACCCGCACGGCCGCGGCCTGCACGGGCGGGACCCGCACCGGCGGGAGCTGGGGGACTGAGCCGGGGCCCCGACGGCACCCGTACCGCTCCGCTACAGCCGGGCCGGTGCCGCGCCCTTCAGGCTCTCCAGGTCGAAGGAGTTCGCCATCTGCGCGTACCCCAGGTCGCTGGGGTGGAGGTGGTCGCCCGAGTCGTACTCGGGGCGCAGCCGGCGGGGATCGTAGGGGTCGCGCAGGGCCTCGTCGAAGTCGGCCACCGCGTCGTAGACCGACCCGGAGCGGATCGCGGCGTTGATCTCCTGGCGTACGGCCTCGCGGGCGTCGGTGTAGCCCCGGTGGCCGTAGAAGGGCATGAGGGTGGCGCCGACGACCTTGATGCCGCGGGCGTGGGCCTGGCGGACCAGGGTGCGCAGACCGTCGAGGATCTTGCCGGGTTCGGCGAGCTGCCGGTTGCGCAGGATGTCGTTGACGCCGAGGTCGATGACGACGACCTTGACGTTCGTCTGGCCGAGGACGTCGCGGGCGAAGCGGTTGAGGCCGCTGGGGTTGTCCGCGGGGCGGCCCAGACCGTCGTCGAGGACGCGGTTGCCGCTGATGCCCTGGTTGACGACGCTGTAGCGCGGCACGTCCTGCCCGGCCGCGAGGGCGTCGCGGATCCGCTGCGAAAGGACGTCCGTCCAGCGGCGGTTGGCGCCCTCGGTGGAGGTGATGCCGTCGGTCAGGGAGTCGCCGAGGACGACGACGGTGCCGTCGGACTCGTTGCTCAGCACGTCCAGCGCGGTCAGATAGCGCCAGTACTCGACCTCCTCCGTGTACGCGGCGCCGGTGACGTCCTCGGTGACGTCGCCCTCGGCGGCGTAGGAGATCTGCCGGGCGTGCGGGTGGTAGGTGACCGGGCCGGAGGAGGTGGGGGAGTAGGTGGTGACCAGGACGTCGCTGCCGTGCGGGATGCGGATGCGGACGACGTCGCTCATCACCTGACCGCCGGCCGGGACGACGACCGTCGTGTCGCCGTTGAACGTCAGCCGGCGCATGCTCTCCGGCACGGCCGCCGCGCTGTCGTCGGCGGCGGCGAGGGCGATGGAGGCATGGGTGACGGTCAGCGGGCGCTGGCCGTAGAGATTGGACAGCGTGATGCGGGCACTCGTCCCTCCGACGCTCGCGTGGACGACGTTGCGCACCGACCGGTTGGCCAGGCCCGTCGTCTCCGTGCCCGGCTCGGCCGCCGCCGGGGACGCGGCCCAGGAGCCGACCCAGGTGCCGGTGGAGGCGGGTGCGGCGGAGTTGCCCGGGGCGCGCCCCGCTGCGACGGTCTGCCGGGCGCTGCCGTCGTCGGTCGAGACGCCGACGTATATGGCGGTCGAAAGGGCCACGATCAGTGCACTGATCGCGGCCAGCAGGGCATAACCGTGACGCCTGGTCATGCGGGTGTGGGTCTCCTCGGGCGCGCGGAGCCGCCGAGGCTCCGATGTGATCACCTCATGATGCGTCATGCGGCGAGGGGAAGTTGAACGGGACCCCCCTTTGGGCCATCGGCGTTCACGCGTGCGTTTCCCCGACCGGACAGACGCCGGGAACTCTTGTTCCGTTCCAGGAGTCGGTCAGGAAGGGACAATGTCATAGCGGGGTATCGGGAACGGGTGGAGTGGATGGATCTGACGAAACCGGAAGAAACCGGCCAGCCGCGGCAGGCGCGGTCCGGCGGTCGCGTCCCCGCCTCCGCGGCCCGCGCCATGACCACCTTCAGCGCCGCCGACGAGGAGAAACAGCGCGGCGTACGCCGGATGAAGCTCACCGCGGCCGGTCTGCTGCTGTTCGTCGCGCTCGTCTACGTCCTCGCCAAGGTGGCCTCCCACCACGGCGCCGGCGCCTGGGCGGGCTATGTCGCCGCAGCCGCCGAGGCCGGCATGGTCGGCGCGCTCGCCGACTGGTTCGCCGTCACCGCCCTCTTCCGCCACCCCCTCGGCCTGCCCATCCCGCACACCGCGATCATCCCGAACAAGAAGGACCAGCTGGGCGTCTCGCTCGGCGAGTTCGTCGGTGAGAACTTCCTCTCCGAGGACGTCGTACGGCAGCGGCTGCGCGCCGTCGGCATCGGCAGCCGGCTCGGCGCCTGGCTCGCCGAACCCGCCAACGCCGACCGGGTCACCGCCGAGCTGGCGACCGCCCTGCGCGGCGCGCTGACCGTGCTGCGCGACTCCGATGTGCAGGCGGTGGTCGGGGAGGCGATCACCCGCCGCGCGGAGGCCCAGGAGATCGCGCCCGGCATCGGCAAGATGCTGGAGAAGGTCGTCGCCGACGGCGGCCACAAACGGGTCGTCGACCTCGTCGTGACCCGGGCGCACGACTGGCTGGTGCTGCACGGCGACGACGTGATGGACGCCGTCCAGGGCGGCGCCCCGGGCTGGACCCCGCGGTTCGTGGACCGCAAGGTCGGCGAGCGGGTCTACAAGGAGCTGCTGCGCTTCTGTGCCGAGATGCGCGACATGCCCTCCCACCCGGCGCGCGGCGCCCTCGACCGCTTCCTCACCGACTTCGCCTCCGACCTCCAGTCCGACACCGACACCCGCGCGCGGGTCGAGCGGCTGAAGGGCGACGTGCTGGGCCGTGGCGAGGTGCAGGACCTGATCGCGTCCGCCTGGACGGCCGTACGGTCCATGATCGTCTCGGCGGCGGAGGACGAGCGCAGCGAGCTGCGGCTGCGGGTGCGGGCGTCGCTGCTGTCGCTCGGCGCCCGGCTGGCCGTGGACCCGAAGACGCAGAGCAAGGTCGACGGCTGGGTGGAGGGTGCGGCGGTGCACGTCGTCACCACCTACCGCGCGGAGATCACCTCCCTGATCACCGACACCGTGGCGAGCTGGGACGCCGGGCACACGACGCGGAAGATCGAGGCGCACATCGGCCGTGACCTGCAGTTCATCCGGATCAACGGCACGGTGGTGGGCTCCCTGGCGGGGTTGCTGATCTATACGGTGTCGCGGGCGCTGGGGGCGTGAGCGGGCGTCGGGACGGGGTGAGCGGGCGCTCGGGGCGGGTGAGGAAAGCGACTGGGGCGTGAGCAAGCGCTTGGGCGTGAGCGGGCGTAAAAAGCTTCCGCGCGGGGCACTCGGCCGGCACTGTCGCGGCCGTCTCGCCTGGTCGTGGCAGTGCCGTGCTTCGGCTGTCTCGACGAGGAGGAGCCCGTGTCCGTCGGTACCGTCACCACCGCCGTCCCCGCCCGCCTGGACAGACTCCCCTGGTCACGCTGGCACTGGATGATCGTCATAGGTCTCGGCACCGTCTGGATCCTGGACGGCCTCGAAGTCACCATCGTCGGCAACGTCGCCGGCCGTATCGCCGAGGAAGGCAGCGGCCTGGACATCACCTCCGCCCAGGTCACCGGCATGGCCGCCGCGCTCTACGTGGCCGGCGCCTGCTCGGGCGCGCTGTTCTTCGGCTGGCTGACCGACCGCTACGGCCGCAAGAAGCTGTTCATGGTGACGCTGGCCGTCTATCTCGCGGCGACCGCGCTGACCGCGGTGTCCTTCGAGACCTGGTGGTTCTTCCTCTTCCGGTTCCTCACCGGCTTCGGCATCGGCGGCGAGTACGCGGCGATCAACTCCGCGATCGACGAGCTGATCCCGTCGCAGTACCGGGGCCGCGTCGACCTGATCATCAACGGCAGCTACTGGCTGGGCGCGGTCGGCGGCTCGCTGCTGTCGATCGTGATGCTGGACACCGCGATCTTCCCGAAGGACCTCGGCTGGCGGCTCAGCTTCGCGCTCGGCGTGGTCCTGGGCCTGGTCATCCTGCTGGTGCGGCGGCACGTACCGGAGAGCCCGCGCTGGCAGTTCATCCACGGCAAGGGCGAGGACGCCGAGGCGCTGGTCTCCTCGGTCGAACGCGAGATCGAACAGGAGAAGGGCGAGCCGCTGCCGCCCCCGGCCGGCGACATCACCATCCACCAGCGCAAGAGCATCGGCTTCGGCCTGATCGCCCGGACGGTCTTCGGCACCTACCCGCGCCGGGCCATCCTCGGCCTGTCCCTCTTCATCGGCCAGGCGTTCCTCTACAACGCGATCACCTTCGGCTTCGGCGCCATCCTCATCACCTTCTTCGACGTGCCGACCGGTCACACCGGCTACTACTTCGCCGTCATCGCGGCCGGCAACTTCCTCGGCCCGCTGGTCCTCGGCAAGCTCTTCGACACGGTCGGCCGCCGCATCATGATCTCCGGCACCTACCTCGTCTCCGGCCTGCTGCTGTTCGGCACCGCCTGGCTCTTCGACCGCGGCTCGCTGACCGCGACCACCATGACCGCCTGCTGGTGCGTGGTGCTGTTCTTCGCCTCCGCGGGCGCCTCCAGCGCGTACCTCACGGTCTCCGAGATCTTCCCGATGGAGACCCGCGCCATGGCCATCGCCTTCTTCTACGCGCTCGGCACCGCGGCCGGCGGCATCAGCGGACCGCTGCTCTTCGCCGACCTCACCGAGTCCGGCGTGGTCGGCGACACGGTCCTCGCCTTCCGGATCGGCGCGTCCCTGATGTGCGCGGCCGGGCTGGTGGCGGCGTTCCTGGCGGTCAAGGCGGAACGCCGCTCGCTGGAGGACATCGCCCGGCCGCTGTCGACGGTGGTGGAGCCGGCGGGGGCGGCGGCGTCGTCGGTGCGGACGGGGACGGCGACGCCGTAGCGCCGGGGCCCTCGGTGGGGGTCGGCTACGCGCCGGTGGTCGACCCGGGCCGGACGATCATCAGCACGGTGACGGTGGCCCACAGCAGGTTGAACACCCCGGTGAACATGGCGAGCCGCACGGTCGCCTCCCTGGACCCGCCGCCGCCCGCCTCCAGCAGCGCGCTCTGCCGGGGCAGCACCAGGGCGACGAGGACCAGCGCGGCGAGTGCGGTCAGCGCGATCGACACGATCAGCCAGGCGTCACCGAGGACGCCCATGCTGCTCGCGGTCGCGAACCCGAAGACCGGTACGACGACGCCCATCACGGCGTAGACCCGGCAGATGCGGTGCAGCAGCCGCACGGTCTCGGCGGCCCGCGCGTCGTCGGGCGCGGTCATCGCCCGGCGCGCGGCGGGCGGGAACATGCTGGCGGCGACGGTGACGGGCCCGATCGCGACGATCGCGGCGAGGACGTGGACGGTGAGGAGGAACTTGGTCACGCCGGTGACGGTAGGCGGCGCGGGGATCTTGCAGAAGTGGCGATAGTGACAGGGTTCGACGGATTCTCGCCAGCAGTGGCCGGGCCTGGCTGAGATCCCCTTGGCAGGTGGCGCCGGTGATCCCCTTGGCAGGTGGCGCCGGTTGGCGACAACCCGTCGTACCCCTACGCTCTCGCCATGCACACCGTCGCCGTACTGGCCCTGGACCGGGTGATCCCCTTCGACCTCTCCGCCCCCATCGACGCATTCGGCTGGGCCCGGCTGCCGGACGGCAGGGAGGCCTACCGGGTGCGGGTCTGCTCGGACCGGAAGGAGGTGAACGCGGGGGCGTTCACGGTGCGGGCGCCGTACGGGCTGGACGCGCTGGCCGAGGCGGACACGATCATCCTGCCGGGCGTGGAGGACCCACCGGACCCGCTGCCGCCGGGCGTCACGGAGGCGTTGCGCGCGGCGGCGGCCCAGGGGACGCGGATCGCGTCCGTCTGCGTCGGCGCGTTCCTCTTCGCGGCGACCGGCCTGCTGGACGGGCTGCGCGCGACCACGCACTGGATCGCGGCGCCGGACCTGGCGGCGCGCTACCCGAGGGTGACCGTCGATCCGAACGTGCTCTACGTCGACAACGGCCAGTTCCTGACCTCGGCGGGCGCGGCGGCGGCCATGGACATGTGCCTGCACATGATCCGCAAGGACCACGGCTCGGCGGTCGCCGCGCACGCCGCCCGGATGTCCGTGATGCCGCTGGAACGGGAGGGCGGACAAGCCCAGTTCATCGTCCACGACCCCCCTCCGGTGCCGTCCGGCGCGACGTTCGAGCCGCTGCTGAGGTGGCTGGAGGACAACTGCGAGAAGGAGCTGTCCCTGGAGGACATCGCGGCGCGGGCGGGCATGAGCACCCGGACGCTGAACCGCCGCTTCCGAGAGCAGACGGGGACGACCCCGCTCCAGTGGCTGCACCGGGCGCGGGTGCGCAGGGCGCAGTACTTGCTGGAGACGACGGCCTACCCGGTGGAACGGATCGCGGCACAGGCGGGCTTCGGCTCCCCGACGGCCTTCCGGGAGCGCTTCCGGAGGGTGGTGGGGACGAGCCCGCAGGGGTACCGGAGGGCGTTCAGGTCGGGGGAGGGGGAGTCGGCGTAGGCCCGCACGGGGCAGGGGGAGCTGGCGTAGGCCCGCACGGGGCAGGGCGGGCCGGCGTGAGCCCGCACGGGGCAGGGGCAGTCGGCGTAGGCCCGCACGGGGCAGGGGGAGCCGGCGTAGACCCAACGGGCAGGGGGAATCGGCGTAGGCCTACCGGTCCCGGGAGTCCGCGTGCCGGTCGGCGACGGCCCAGGAGGCGAGGGCCACGGCGCCGGCCACCCCGAACACGGCCGGCCAGGCGCCCACCTTCTTGGCGAGCGGATGGGACCCGGCGAAGGCGGCGACATACGCGGCGGTCAGCGCACCCGCGGCGCCCCCGCCGGCCCGCTGCCGCCACTGCCGCGCCGCGGCGGCGCCCGCGACGGCCAGCACGGCGCCGCCGAGCGGTCGCTTCCCGGTCCAGCGGGCGACGCCGTAGCCGCCGACGAGTCCGGTCGCGGCGACGAGAGAGCTCGGGAGAGAGCTGGGGATGTCCGCCATGTTCGCCATGTGCCTGCTGCCTCCTGCCGGGCCCGGCTCAGAAGTTCGGGGAGTCCGACAGTAACCCCGGGGTCACACCGCAAACAGAACCTGAGTCAGACCTTGTCAAGTTTCCTCCCCGGAGTTATATAAAAACGCGTAGGGCATCGCACAAGGACAGCGCCTGATGAGAGGAGTGACCTGTGATGCTCATGCGCACGGACCCGTTCCGCGAGCTGGACCGCCTCGCGCAGCAGGTCTTCAGCACGGCCGCGCGTCCGGCCGCCATGCCGATGGACGCGTACCGGGCCGGGGACGACCTCGTCGTCCACTTCGACCTCCCCGGCATCGACCCCGAGACGATCGAGCTGGACGTCGAACGCAACGTCCTGAACGTCCGCGCCGAGCGCACGTCCCCCGCCCCCGAGGACGCGGAAGTGCTCGTCGCCGAGCGCCCCACGGGCACCTTCACCCGCCAGCTCTTCCTCGGCGACACCCTCGACACGGACCGTATCGACGCCTCGTACGACGCCGGCGTGCTGACGCTGCGCATCCCGGTGGCCGAGGCGGCCAAGCCACGCCGCATCCAGGTCTCCGGCGGCGGCGACCGCAAGCAGTTGAGCAGCTGAGCGGCCGGCAACCGGGCGTCTGGGTGACCGACGGCCGGGTAACCGAGCGGCTGGGCGACTGAGCGGCGGTCAGGGCGGCAGCTCAGCCGACCGCATGGACCGAGGAGAACGACGCCCTCGCGGGCCCGATGGGCAGGGCCGTGGCCCGCGGGGCGGTCATGCCTGTGGACGGGGACCCCGTGGACCGGGAACCCCTGTGGACGGGGACCCCGTGGACCGGGACCCCTGTGGACGGGGACGCCGTGGACCGGGACCCCTGTGGACTGGGAGGAGAACAGGAAACGATGACCGTGACGACGACGGAGGAGCGGACCACCGCCACGCTCACCGAGGTGGGCACGGACGGCTGGCCGGAGTTGATCGACGCGGTGCAGGAAGCAGGCCAGTACCCCACGAGGGCGGAAGCGGAACGCATCACCCGCATCGTCCTCTCCGCGCTCGGCGGGCACGTCACCGGTGACGAGCGGGTGGACCTGGCCCGAGCCCTCCCCACCGAGGCGGCACGGGTGATCGCCTCCCAGATCCCGGCGACCCGTCCCCTGACCGCCGCGGAGTTCGTGGACTCGGTGGCCACCCGCATCGAGGGCGCGACCCCCGCGACGGCCCGCTGGGACGTCAGCTCGGTCCTCAGCGTCCTGCGGCCGATGATCGGCGAGCCCCTGCTGACCCGCATCCTCGCCGAACTCCCGCCGGGCTACGCCCTCCTGTTCGGCGTACCGGAACTGACCCCGGCGGCGTAACCAGCGCGGCGCCGCTGCCGGGCGCGCAACTCCCCGACGTACGCGGAGGAGAGGGCGCCCCCGGCAGCGGCGACCCCGAACACGAAGACGAGTGGATTGACATACGCCGGCACGTCACCGCTCCCATGACTCCCCCCGTCACTCGTCTCACACACGAACGCTAGCGGGATCCAGGACACGTGGTACCCGACGACCCTCGCACCCGCCGACCCGTGCCCCTCCTCCCACCCGGGCGTACTACAGGACCGCACCGGCGCGGAGCCGGTCCCTCCGTCCTCCGCGTCCATGAGGGCCCCGGCCAGCCCCAGCAGCCCCCAGCCGTACGCCCCGAAGGCCACCGCCGCGGCCACGGCTGCACCCCCGCGCAGCACCCTCGAAAGCTCCCCCTCCTGCCTCGCCCCCCGTCGGCGAGCGTCTGCCCGCCATACCCGAGGAACCCGAACACGGCGATCACACAGACGACGAGCTGCAGCAGCCCGAGCAGCAACATTTCCGGAGTTCACCACTCCACGGCGCCTCCGACAGTGGCGGAACCCACACCTCCGGCAACAACATGGCCACAGCCGGCACCGGGGGAGGCACCGGGGGCACGCATGAGCCACGACCACCTGACCACACCCGATGGCACCCGGCCGGCCTCGTCCTCTTCCACGGCCTGCGTCTCCGACGCGGTGGCGCTGATCCTTGAGACGGAGCGGTGCTTAGGAAGTCCGGTAAGGACTGTGCGTTTGTGCGGCGGTCAGCAACAGGGCTTCAGCGTTCGCCGGGGAACCTGACCTGAGGAGTTCCAGTGCCGCGCGCAGAACTTCATGGTCGGGCTTGTCCCGACCATAGATGTGGAGAAGGTCCCTGACCAGATCCTCGTGGCCTTCCTGGGCCAGCAGGCCGACGAGCAAGGCTGTTTCTGCCGGGCTGTAGGCGTCCGCGGTGTGCCGCAGGAGCGCCAGCACTTCATCCGCTTGCCGGCCGCCGCCGTACAGAGCTTCCGCTCGCCTGGCGACGTTCTGGGCGGCCGCCGTGTCGAGTTCAGTCCGCTGCCGGGACCCCGCCTGCAGGGGTACCGGCAGCGGAGCGCTGGCCGAAGCGTCAGACGGAACGGCCGGTGAGCCGGCTTCGAGGAGGCTGACCCGTTCCCGCAGCGAGGCGGCTTTCCGTCGTAGCACCGTGTACTTCCGCTGGAGAGACCGCAGGCTGTCGGCCTTCAGGGAAGCTTGCTGGCGCAGCCTGTCATGCTCGGCACGGAGCTTCTCGTACGCTCTTCTGAGCTGCTCGTTCTCGTCACGGACCACGCGTAGTTGTCTGGACACCGACTCCAGGGCCGCGCTCAGGTGCGTGGTGATCACGCCGTTCTGCTCGGCCGCTGCCTTCGCGTGCAACTGGTACAAGTCGGCCAGGCTGACCCCGACCTCGACGCCCCGCTCCAAGGCGTCAGCGCTCGCCGCCTCGAAGAGGATCTCGAGCGACCGCCGCTCGGGCAGTGCCTTTCCACTGAGCGCCCTCGACAGTGCGCTTTCACTCATCTTGAGCCGCTTGGCGACCTCGCCCTGAGTTGGATTGCGGGTAGGCGCGTCGGCGCCCTTCGGCTTGATGAGCAGGACAGGGCAAAGGCTCTGGAGGGCGGCGGCGAGTTCACGCCTCGCCGGTGAAACTCCGCTTTCGAAGGACTTCTTCGCCCATGCGTACGGAGGGCGACTGTTTCTGCTGTACGGCACGCTTCTGAGACCTCCCCGTTCTCCGGCAAGTTGGCCTGCCAGCAGGCCCGTTGCCGGGATCCTCGCTCATTCTGCCGTAGTGGTGACGGAGTTGTTCTTGCTTTTGATGAGCAAGGCTTGCTTTGTGCCAGGCAAGTGTTCAAAGGGGATTGATTCTTGGCATTCGTGGTGTTCACTGGAACGCAGCCGCTCTTGAAGCGGGGGGTGACCGAGGGGCGAACGTCTGCACCGAAACGGCAGTTCTCGGGCCGTTATGCGGTGGTGCGCGTCTTAAGGCCATATTCAGGTGATTCCCACATAGGAGGGGAACGGATGACCACGCTGCCGTCTTGGCGAGACACGACCTACGGGGCCAGCAAGCTCGGAACCAAGGCGCGCGTCGCGCTGTGGCTGATCCAGGAGGTGAAGGAGAACGGCACCTTCACCAAGGCCGACCTGCGGGCCGCGTTCCCGGACGTGGCGCAGATCGACCGGCGCATGCGTGACCTGCGTGACCACGGCTGGGAAATCGCCACCAGCCGTGAGGACCCGACGTTGCGCCAGCAGGAACACCGCTTCCGGACCAGGGGTGAGGACGTCTGGATCCCGGGGAAGTCGAAGGCGCCCATGCACAAGGGCAGCATCACCAACGCCCAGCGGGCGAAGGTGTTCCAGGACGACGGCTACCTCTGCCGGACGTGCGGTGTAACGGGCGGCGAGACGTACGGAGACGGGGGACTGGAGCAGGCCGTGCTGAACGTGGCACGCCGACCGGTCGTCCAGCCGGACGGCAGCGTCGTGCACCAGCTCATCACGGAGTGCCAGCGGTGCGGCCGGGGCAACGTGGACCGGACCGTGCACATGGCTGACGTCCTGGCGGAGATCGAGTCTTTGGCACCGGTGGAGCGGCGGGTGATCCGCGGCTGGATCGCCGCGGACCGCCGGAACCAGAGCGCGCTGGAGAAGCTGTGGGCGCGGTACCGGACGCTGCCGGCGGACGCACGCAGGGTCGTGGCCGACAAGCTCGACGGCACGGACGACTGAGACAGGACGGGATGACGACGATGCGCGAGTACCCGGCTCCGCCGAGGGCGGCCGAGTTCAGCGAACTGATCAGCAAGAAGGTCGAGGAGGTCAAGGCGGCCGGCGGTACGCGGGAGACCGTGACCGTCGACTGGAACGGGCAGCAGGCCCATGTCGAAGTGATCGACCTGCCGCTGAGCAGTCTCTACTACAACCCCAGCACTCACCGGATCCGGGCCCAGCGCAGCCACGACACGGAGCGGGACGCGCTGCTGGACAAGGACCCCTGGTGCGCGGAGAGCCAGGACTACCTCGGCTTCCTGCTCAAGGCGGACCCCGAGAACACGAACGTGCGGGACAAGGACTTCGATGCCCTGAAGGACAGCCTTGACCAGTTCGGGCAGAACGACCCCGGGCTCGTAACCCGGCACGGGGTGCTGGTGAACGGCAACACCCGGGCCGCCGCGCTGCGCGAACTCGGCGCGCAGTCGATGCGCGTGGGCGTGCTGCCGGCGTCGTTCACCTGGGCCGACATCAACGCTGTGGAGCTGTCCCTGCAGCTTCGCAAGGACCACCGGCGTGACTACTCCTTCATCAACCGCCTCATCGCTATGGAGGAGCAGGCGGCGCTGGGACGGACGCCGGAGCAGATCGCCAAAGACTTCCGGATCCAGGTGCGCACCTACCACCAGGAGCGGTGGATCCTCAGCACGATCCGTGAGCTGAACGAGCGCAGCCGTACGGGCGGCGGCGTCGGCCTGCGCCTGGTGGACTGGGAGGGCGCGACGGAGCGGCTGAGGGAGCTGCACCGGCTGTACGTGAAGCTGGAAACGGTGGACCGTGACCAGGCCGAGGTCCTGAAGGAGCTGCGCTTGGCCGCGATCCTCCTCAACTTCTCCAAGACGGACGTTCGTCACATCGACGAGGACTTCCTGAAGGCCGGACTTGAGCAGCAGTTGCCCATGGGTGGTACGACGGCCGCGCAGCCGCAGTCGGTCACCATCCCCGGTCTGGGCCTGGAGGTGCCCGCCGCTTCCTCCGCCGTCGCGCAGGCCCGGGCGATGAACGACGAGATCCTCCGCACCGCCGCCCTGGTGCGGAACGGAGCCTCTGACCTCGGTGACGAGCGGAAGGCCGCCGCGCAGGACGCCTTGGACAGCACGAAGAAGGCGTTTGACGAGGCGATCGACGCGGCGGGCCGCAATGCCCGGCTGCGCAAGCGCAAGCAGCTCGCCCCGGCCCGGCTGGCGGAAGCCTGCGCGAGCATCGACCAGTGCGTGAGCGACCTGGTGCAGGCGCGGACCTCCCGCAGCCTGGACGAGGAAGCGTTCGATGAGGCGCTGGTCAGGCTGCGGGGCAGCCTCCTCAAGCTCGCGCAGCAGGCCGGCCGCGGACTGCCGCAGCCGGGAGACGGTGTTGCCTGGCTGCTGGAGGCGGTCGCGGCGGAGGGTTCCCGGTGACCAGCCCTGTCAGCGATAAGTCGCTGCGTCTCGGGTTCGATGAGACCCGGACCCGGGTAGTCCTGCGGACCACGGAATCGTTCCAGCAGGAACTCGTACAGCTGGCCGCGCGGTTTCGCACCGGCGGCCAGCTCGGCCCCCTGAGTGCCTCGGTCTCCCTGGACGAGCTGCTCGCGGACCTTGGCCTCCTCGGCACCTGGTCCGACCCGGCCGGCGTGGAGTGGGCGGATGACCTGCGGGAGCTGGTCTCCGGTGTGGTCCAGGACGCGCACACCGTGCAGCAGCGGCTCGCGGGGCGGGACGCGCCCGGCGAGGTCGCGCCCGACGACGTTCCCTCCCTCCTCGGCGACACCTGGAAGGGCGAACTCAGCGAGTTCCAGCGCCGCGACATCGCGAAGCTTCTGTCGCTGCAGCACGGTGCGAACTTCAGCGTGCCCGGCGCCGGCAAGACACGCGTCGCCCTCGCCGTGTACGCCGCGCAGAAGGCCGCCGGCAAGGTAAGCCGACTGCTGGTCGTCTGCCCCAAGTCGGCTTACGAGTCCTGGCGCTACGAGACCGCCGAGTGCCTCATCCACCCGCTGCGTATCAACGTCCTGGACGGCTCACGTGACGAGTGGGCCGAGGTGCTCGTGGTCAATTACGAGCGTCTCGACCGGTCGCTGCCCATGCTGGCGAGCTGGCTCAAGGCTGGTCCCTCAATGATCATCCTGGACGAGGCGCATCGCATGAAGCTGGGCGCTCGGGGGACGTACGGGGCAGCCTGCATGGCGCTGGGCCCGTTGGCCACCCGCCGGCTGATCCTGACCGGCACCCCAGCCCCCAATGGGTCCCGCGACCTGGAGAACCTGCTGGGCTTCGTCTGGCCGGGGCACGGCCAGCGCACGGTGGTGCAGGCGGTGGCCGGCGGTGATCTCGCGCACGCGAGCTCGGTCCTCCGGCCGCTCTTCACACGCACGACCAAGCAGGAACTCGGTTTGCCGCCGGTTCAGTTGGGGCTGCGCTTCGTCGATATGCCGCCCCTGCACGACGAGATCTACACGGCTCTCGTGGGCGGTGAGAAGAGCGGCGCCGCTCGTGAGGACCTGAGTTCCCTGGGCAAGACGGCTCTGCGTCTCCTCATGGCGGCCACGAGCCCCGCCCTGCTTCTTGAGGGGGGCAGCCGGTACGAACCGCTCGCGTACCAGCTGCCGCCGCTGGACATTCCCGAGGGCAGCTCGCTGTACTCGCTCATGCAGAACCTCCCCGACTACGAGCTGTCGCCCAAGTACCAGGAGGCCATCGCGATCATCGCGGAGAATGCCGCTCAGGGCCGCAAGACGCTGGTCTGGACGACGTTCGTCAGGAGTCTCACCACGCTGGAACGCCTGCTAGAGAAGTACAGCCCAGCTGTCGTCTACGGCGGCACTGCGGACCGGGAGGAGCAGCTCCGTCGGTTCCGGGAGGACCCGGCCTGCATGGTGCTGATCTCGAACCCGGCGACCCTGGGAGAAGGGATAAGCCTGCACCACGTCTGCCATGACGCCGTCTACGTGGACCGCGATTTCATGGCAGGCCGCTTCCTTCAGAGTCTCGACCGGATCCACCGTCTTGGGCTGGCCCCCGACACGGAGACCCGGGTGACCGTCCTGGCGGTACGGAACTCCATCGACGAGGTGGTGGCCGAGCGCCTGGAACGCAAGCTGGACTTCATGGGGCGCATCCTGGACGACCCCACGGTCCAGCAGCTCGCCGACTTGGAGGAGGAGCCCTCGGTGGCGGCCGGTCTCGCGCCGAGTGACATAGAGGCACTCCTCAGTCACATCGGAGGCCGCTAGGGGCGGGCCGGTGCTGCGGACCGTACGGGACTACCCTCTGCGGTGTGTCCCACGATGCCGAATGGGAAGCCCCGGAAGGTTCCTGGGCTTCGTCCGCAGCACGCCGCCGCAACATGCAGGCTATCCGCAGCCGTGACACGAAGCCCGAGCGGCTCATCCGCAGGCTTGTCCACGCGAAGGGCCTCCGCTACCGCGTCGCCGCCCGGCCGCTGCCGGATCTCCGCCGGACGGCGGACTTGGTCTTCCGTCCGGCGAAAGTCGCTGTCTTCATAGACGGCTGCTACTGGCATGGGTGCCCGGAGCATTACGTGCCGCCCAGGACAAATTCCGGTTACTGGTCCGAGAAGGTCCTGCGCAACGTGGAACGCGACCGGGACACGGACCAGAAACTGAAGGAAGCCGGGTGGCTCGTGCTCCGCTTCTGGGAGCACGAGCCGTCAGACGCCTGTGCCGACAAAATCGCCCTCACGGTCTTGAGCCGTCGCCAGGGGAGCGCGGGTGACGGCGACTGAAATCTCTAGTTGCCGCGGGACATCCGCGCCGGGCAGCGTCCCTGCCGGTTCCATTTCGTACTCGGCGAGAAGTTCTTCGCGGTGCTCGGGACGCAGAACGGCCGCAATAGCCCGACCGACGGCCTCCGCCACCGGTGGCGGGAACGCGTTCCCGACCTGGCGGTAGCGGGCCGTCTTGCGGCCCTGGAACTTCCAGTCGTCCGGGAATCCCTGAATGATCGCGGCCTGAGCGACGGTGAGCATGGGGCCGTCGGGGCGGAAGAGGTCGCGCTCCGGGACGCAGTTCTCAGGGTCGTTCGCGATTCCCATGCCGTCAACTCCCAGGTCTCGCCAAGCGCGCTTGGCTCGTGTGGGGCCCAGGTCGGCGCCACCGTGCTTCCTTGACCCGCCTACGAGCGTGGGGGCGACGGGCTTACCTGAAACGGCCCTCTCCCAGTCTTCGTAGATCTTCCGGCCGGTCTTCTCTCCCGGTCCTGCAGGCTGCCCATGGAGATTCTTGTCCCAAAACTTCAGGCAGCGTTCCTTCATGCTTTCATGGAGTACTCCATGAACCGTTACCGGCGTTCCCTTAATTTTCGTAGGCCAACGGAACTGCGGATTTCCCGGCTGAAGGGCATCCTCGTGGATGGCTACAAGGATTGCGCGCGGTCGAAGCTGTGGAACGCCGAAGTCGCTCGCGTCGAGGCGTCGCCAGACCGACCGCATAACGATGTCCTGTTCGGTGGCAGAAAGGCTGCTATCGATCTCGGGAACTAGGTAGCCAAGCTTGCGGAGTCTGTCGAGGATCGAAATTCGGTAATCAATGAAGAACTCCGGCGGCTCGAGAATTCCCCGAACGTTTTCAATCATCACCGCCTTGGGTCGCAGAGCATCGATGATGTCAAGCGCTGCCGGAAAAAGGTCGCGCTCATCGTCAGGACCGAGCCTGTGTCCCGCCAGGGAGAACGGAGGGCATGGCACGCCACCGGCGAGCAGATCAAGTTCTCCGGGAACCAGGCCGAGATTCTCCCGGACGTCGGATTCCAGGAAGTCCTTGACGTCCATCGGGCGGATGGCGTCGGCCTTCTCCTGGTCCCAGCCGGGCCAGTCGCCTACGTTGGCCCGGAGGGTGGCCACGGCGTGTGGGTCCCACTCCACGAGCGCGCGGTGGTCGAAACCGGCGTTGTGCAGCCCGACGGCTTGTCCACCGGCGCCCGCGCAGATCTCGATCGAGGTCAATGGCGAGGCGAACTCGGGTCGCTTCTGGCCGCTGCGGGGCATGCAGCTCCTCCTGGATGATCAAGTACAGGTCGGGAGCAGCGATCAGCAACTGCTCCCCAGCACCAAGAGTCTCGCACTTCCCGCCAGGTCATCCGAGCGCCGATGACAGGCTAGCCACCTACCACCCGAACTGATGCACGATTTTGCCAGATGTGCGCAGAGGTGTGCTCCGCATGCCTGTTTCTTGCCGCTGGACTCCGGCCGAACAAATACTGTCACTTGCCGTGACATTCGCCATAAACCCGCCCCACCCCACACCAACACCCATCCCCCCGCTCCGGCGGCCACCCCACCGCCCGCCCCCGCGCAGCCAGAATCGTCGCGTACTGCGGCAGCAGCGTCGCGTCCGACGGGGACGCGCCCTCGGACGCGGCGAAGGCCTCGTAAGAGGGGACGGTGCCCCGCACGATGCCCAGGTTCGACGTGCCGGAGGCGGCCAGCTCGCGCAGGGCGGACTCGACGGCGGCCAAGTGGGCCTCGTGGGACGGGTATTCCGAGGCGAGGTCCGGATAGTCGGAGAGGAGTTCCGACAGCTCGTCGGCCGGCCAGTGGAGGATCGCGACCGGGAAGGGGCGGGACAGGGCCTCGCGGAAGGTGCCCAGCTCGGCCTGGAGGCGGGAGATCTCCGCCCTCAGTTCGGCGGGGTTCTCGGAGCCGAGGGACCAGACGCGCTTCGGGTCGTGGAGTTCGTCCAGGGGGACCGGGGACGTGTGGAGGGTGTCCGCGAGGGTGTCCCAGTCGTCGTGGGGGACGCCCAGCATGCGGCGGACGCGGTGGCGGCCGAAGAGGAGGGGGTGGGCGGCGAAGGGGGGCTCCGCCGTGTCCGTGAGGAGGCGGCGCGCGCCCTCCGTGTAGGTCTCGTGCGCCGACTCCAGCTCGTCGTGCGACTCCAGGGCCTCCGCGACGATCACCCAGGGGGCGGCATCGCGGGGGGCGGCCGTCCTGATGCCCTCGATGATCGCGCGGGCCTCCGCCTCGTGGCCGTACTCCCACAGGTTCGCGGCCTTGAGGGCGCGGACGAGGTGGGGGTTCTCCAGGTTGGACGGGCCGGAGAGCAGGCGGTCGTAGAGCGCTGTCGCCGAGGGGCGGTCGCCGGCCAGTTCCCGGTGGGCCGCGGCGCGCAGCAGCAGGGCCTCGGCGTCCTCGGGATACAGACCGGCGGTTCGCTCCAGGCGGGCCGCTTCGGCGTGGTGGTCGACGTTTTCGGCGGGCGTGTCGGGGCGCATGGTGGACACCGTACTGCCCTCCGCTGACAAGGGTCAGGTATCCCGCGTCGAGTGGCGGCCGGCTACAACGCCACTCCGTCCACTTGCAACGTCTGCACCGCTCCCGCCGCGAACGGCACGCTCACCGACTTGCCGGTCAGGCGGGTGTCCACGTACGCCCGGTACTGGTCCCCGCCGGCCGTCACCGTGTTCCAGCGGGGGACCAGGCCGGCCGTGCCGCCCGTCACCGTCGTGAAGCGGGAGAGGTCGAAGGTGAGGGTCTGCGGCGTTGTCGCCGTGTTCACCGCCACGATCACCAGGCGGCGTGCCGCGCGGTCCAGTGCCGCCACCGCGTAGCTGACGCCCGTGTCCAGGATCGTCATCCCGGGGCGGATATGGCGGCTGAACTGGGCCATCACGTAGTACTTCTGCTGGACGGTGGTCGGCTGGAGCGTCGCCGGGTCGTACGCGATCATCGCCCAGCCCGGTGTCGGGTCCATGACCTGCCAGTAGCACCACGCCGTGGGGTGCAGCCAGCGGAAGTCGTAGCAGAGGTTGCGGGCCATGGTCAGGCCCGTGCCGTCGCCGTCGCCCGTCTCCGAGTTCCACAGCTTCTTGCCGGACGTCGTCACCACGTCCGTGTGGAGGAGGTCCCGGCGACCGCCCGCGCCCTGGTAGCCGTGCACGTTCACCTGCGACACCAGGGCCTTCGTCGACGAGCCGAAGGCGGACCAGGTGGAGCGGGCCACGTCGTAGCTGGTCTCGTCCGACGCCGCGATGCGGATACCGGTCAGGCCGCGCTTGTCCAGTTCGCTGCGCATGTACGGCAGCACCGCCGCCTGGACCGACGGGTCCATGTGGCAGCCCTCCTGCGTGCCCGTCGCCGTCCACCAGGTCGACGCCGGCTCGTTGAAGGGGTCGACGGTGGCGAAGGACACGCCCCAGTCCGACTTCGCCCGCGCGGCCACCGTCGCCAGGTGGGACGCGTGCTGGCGGTAGTTCCAGGTCTGGAGGTTGTTGCCGCCGTCCGCCGCGCCCGACGGGTTGTGGTTGGCGCACATCCACCACATCGGCGAGTTCGCGAAGAGTTCCGAGACGGCGCCGCGCCGGGTCGCCTTGACCAGCATCGCCCGCTGGTTCGCGTCCGCCGTCCAGTCCCAGGCCGAGGACGCCGGGTCCTCATTCCGCCAGTCCTGCCAGAAGCCCTCGATCTGCTTGAACGCGGGGATGTTCGGCGACTCGACCATCGACTCGCCGTTCACCGAGTTCCAGCTGCACGCGCCGAGGTTGTAACGGGCGATGTTCAGGCCCAGGCCGGGGAGGGTGCGGCCGCCGTACGCCACGGAGTTCATGGTGAAGAACAGGTCCGCGAAGTCGTCCCGGGCGCCGAAGACGTTGGCCCACCAGGCCAGGGACGTGCCCCAGCCCTCCCAGGTGCCGTACGTCCCGGACGGGTTCACGGTGATCGTCGCGTCCGCGCGGGCGGTGCCCGTCCCCAGGGTGCTTCCGAGGAGCGCGCCGCCCGTGGCCGCGAGCAGTGTCCTGCGTCGGATCATGGTTGTCCGGTCCTCCGGCTCTCTACAGTCGTGTCAAGTACATGTCATTCGTTCACTCGCGGCGCCTCCGTGCCGTCTGGAAGCATCACGGCTCCCGGGCGGCTCTGTCGAGAGTTCTGACGAGCCTTTCTCAAACCAGTGGAGGAAGTTCCTGAGGTATAACCGTTCCTACGTACACCTGCACGAGGTGAGAGAGGGGGCGCCGCCGATGGTCCAGGCCTTCAGCAAGCTGCGCCCCGCCGCCCTGCTGCTCTTCCTCTTCCTCGAGCTCGTCCTCCTCGACGCCGGCAGCCTCTCCGCGACCGTCGCGCTCGCCGCGACCGCCGCCGCCGGGTCCGCGCTGGCCGTCTGCTCGCTGATCGCCGCGCGCTGCGCGCCCGCCGTGCCGCCGACGCGGGTCCGGACCGCGATCCGGGACCGTGACCGCCGTACGGCCTTCCTGCCGCAACGCGATCCCGACGCGCGGGGGCGTACGCGTCCCCGAGCGCCCGGGCGTGCCCTCCCGGCGACCTGCGCGTAGGGCATCCAGCAGCATCTCCTCTGGTGACCCGCGCGGGTCGTCATGCCGCCATCCCTGTCACGGCACGACGAGACCCCGGAGGGCTCACTCACCCATGTCCGTTTTCGCCAACCTCGTCGAGCGGCTGGCCGACCTGCTCGCACCCCTCTTCCACGGCTCCGCGGCCGCCGCCGCGATCGTCCTGTTCACCGCGCTCGTACGCCTGCTGGTGCATCCGCTGTCCCGGGCCGCCGCGCGCGGCCAGAAGGCGCGGACCCGGCTCCAGCCGCGGATCGCCGAGTTGCGGAAGAAGTACGGCCGGGATCCCGAGCGACTGCAGCGGGCCGTGCTGGAGCTGCACCGGAAGGAGCAGGTGTCACCGCTCGCCGGCTGCCTGCCCGGATTGCTCCAGTTGCCCGCGTTCTTCCTCCTCTATCACCTCTTCTCCAACCCGACGATCGGCGGCGAGACCAACGAGCTGCTGGGGCACCGGCTGCTGGGCGCCCCGCTCGGCGACCACTGGGTCGACGCGCTGAGCGGAGGCGGCCTCTTCGGCGAGGCGGGGCTCGTGTACGTCGGGCTGTTCGTCCTCGTCGCGGCCGTCGCCGCGTTCAACTACCGGCGTACGAAGATCATGATGGCCGCCAACCCGGTGGCGCCCCTGGCGGACGGCGGGCAGCAGCTGCCCGGGCTCGGCGCCGTCACCAAGGTCATGCCGTTCATGTCCTTCTTCACGCTGGTCACGGTGGCCGTGGTGCCGCTGGCCGCGGCGCTGTACGTGGTGACCAGCACGACGTGGAGCGCCGTCGAGCGGGCCGTGCTCTACCGCTGACCCCGCATCGCGGAGGCGGGTCCAGTACGTGAACGGGGTATTGCGGACTGGACCCCCACCTTGGAGGATCGGCCAAGTCCTCCGAGGTCGCGCGCCGCCGCACCCGGCCGTCGCCTCGGTGGACCGCCGCGATCGAGGGAGATTGTGATCATGAAGCTGCTGCGAGTCGGTACGGCCGGGGCCGAGCGGCCCGCGCTGCTCGACGCCGACGGGAACCTGCGGGACCTGTCGGGTGTCGTGCCGGACATCGACGGAGCGCTGCTCGCGGACGACGCGGCGATGGCCCGCGTACGGGCCGCCGCCGAGAGCGGGGAACTGCCCCTGCTGGACGCGGCCGGGGTGCGGATCGGTCCGCCGCTGGGCGGCATCGGCAAGGTCGTGTGCATCGGGCTGAACTACCACGACCACGCCCGCGAGACCGGCGCCGAGCCGCCGGCCGAGCCGGTCGTCTTCCTGAAGGCCGCGGACACCGTGGTCGGGCCGAACGACACCGTGCTGGTGCCGCGCGGCTCGGTGAAGACCGACTGGGAGGTCGAGCTGGCCGTCGTCATCGGGCGTACGGCCCGCTACCTGGACTCCGCGGAGGACGCGCTCGCGCATGTCGCCGGGTACGCGGTGGCGCACGACGTGTCCGAGCGGGAGTACCAGATGGACCGCGGCGGCACCTGGGACAAGGGCAAGAACTGCGAGACGTTCAACCCGCTCGGACCGTGGCTCGTGACGGCGGACGAGGTGCCGGACCCTCAGAAACTCGGGCTGAAACTCTGGGTCAACGGGGAGCTGAAGCAGGACGGGACCACGGCGGAGCAGATCTTCTCCGTGGGGGAGGTCGTGCGGTACCTGTCCCACTTCATGACGCTCTACCCCGGGGACGTGATCAACACGGGGACGCCCGCGGGGGTGGCCTTCGGGCAGCCCGCGCCCAAGCCCTATCTCCGGCCCGGTGATGTGGTCGAGCTGGAGGTGGAGGGGCTTGGGCGGCAGCGGCAGGAGCTGCGCGGCGCGTAGGCGCGGACGCGGGTCGGCGGCGCGCGCCTGAGGGGTGGGGGCTGCGGTGCGCCGGCGTGGGGGCCGCGGTGCGCCGGCGGCTGCGGGTTCGTCGTGGTTGCTCGCGCAGTTCCCCGCGCCCCTGAACCGAGCGTCCTTACCCCACTGTCGATGCCAGGCGCTTCCAGGCCTCCCTCGGGAGGGAGTCCCTGTCCCCGTCGTCCACGAGCTGGAGGGCCACGTGGTCCGCGCCCGCCTCGACGAACGCGTCGATCCGGGCGCGGATGCGCTGCTCGTCGCCCCAGGCGTACACCGCGTCGATCAGGCGGTCGCTGCCGCCGTCCGCCAGGTCGTCCTCCGTGAAGCCGTGGCGGAGGAAGTTGTTGGTGTAGTTGGGCAGGGCCAGGTACATGGCGATGCTCTCGCGGGCCAGGGTGCGGGCCCGGTCCGGGTCGGTCTCCAGAATCACCTTCAGCTCCGGGGCGAGCAGCGGGCCGTCGCCCAGGATCTCCCGGGCCTGCGCCGTGTGCTCCGCCGTCACCAGGTAGGGGATCGCCCCGGCCGCCCGGTCGCGGGACAGCTCCAGGGTCTTCGGGCCGAGGGCCGCCAGCGCGCGACGGTCCGCCGGTACGCCCGCCTCGTCCAGCGCGTCGAGGTAGCCGACCAGGGCGGAGTACGGCCGCCGGTACTGCGCCGCCCGCTGGGCGTGGCTCACGCCGAGGCCCAGGACGAAGCGGCCGGGGTGGGCGGAGTGCAGCTCGGCGAAGGAGGCGGCGCTGTCGGCCGCCTCGTACTGCCAGATGCTCTGGATGCTCGTGCCGACGGTCAGCGTCGACGTCGCCTTCAGCAGCGGGGCGGCGTGCTGCGCGGCGCTGTTGCCGCCGAGCCAGACCGCGCCGAAGCCCAGCTCCTCCAACTCGGCCGCCGCCTCGGCGCGTTCACCGGCACCGGCCGGGTCCTCGCCGCGCAGGCCGACGCTCCAGATGCCGTACCGGCCGATCTGGTCCTTCAAGGGCGACGTGGTCATGCGTGTGATCCCTCCGGCGTGCTACGGCAGTTACCGCTGTGCCAACCGGAGGGAACGGCCACGTATTTCCCCGGCTGAGAACCCAACGGGGTCCTCAGGAGATCTTCAGGAACTCCTCCAGCGCCTCGACCACGAACCGGTGGTCCTGGAGCTGCGGCAGTCCGGACACCGTGACCGCGCCGATCACGCCCACACCCTCCACGTTGATCGGGAAGGAGCCGCCGTGCGCGGCGTACTCGTCCGGGTCGAGGCGGGAGGACTCCTCGAACGTCGTGCCCTTGGCGCGGAAGCGGGCTCCGACCAGGTAGGACGCCGAGCCGTAGCGCTCCACGACCCGGCGCTTGCGGGCGATCCACGCGTCGTTGTCGGGCGTGGAGCCGGGCAGGGCGGCGTGGAAGAGCTGCTGGCCCGCGCGGTGGATGTCGATGGCGACGGGGGCCTGGCGCTCCCGGGCCAGCCGGACCAGGAGGGAGCCCAGCTCCCAGGCGTCGTCGTTCGTGAACTGGCGGAAGACCAGGCGGCGTTCCTGGGCCTCCAGTTCCTCGACGCTCGGCGTCAGCTCGGGGGTGATCTTGGGAGTCATGGTGTGCGTGGTGTGCGGGGTGTGCTTCTGCGGGTGCGTCACAGGGTCACCGTCACTCCGTCTCGGGCCGAACGGCGGGCCGCTTCCAGTACGTCGAGGGCGGCGGCCGCCTCCAGCGCGGTCACCGGGTTGGGGCCATCCTGCACCAGGGCGCGGGCAACCGCCGCGTAGTAGGCGGGGTAGTCGCCGGGCAGGGTGGGCGCCGGCCGGCCGCCGCCGGTCAGCGGGGACTCGCCGGAGCCGACGCGGCCCCACAGGGACTCGGGCTCCGTGCCCCAGCCGTCCCCGTCTCCGCTGCCGGGGCGCTGCCCCTCGCGCAGGGCCGCCTCCTGCGGGTCCAGGCCGTACTTGACGTACCCCGCCCGCGAGCCCAGCACCCGGAAACGCGGGCCGAGTTGGGCGGCCGTGGCCGAGACGTACAGGTGGGAGCGGACGCCGTTGGCGTGCGTCAGCGCGATGAAGGTGTCGTCGTCGGTCTCCGCGCCGGCCCGGCGGACCACCGTCTCCGCGTAGACCTGCGTGACGGGGCCGAAGAGGACCAGGGCCTGGTCGACGACATGGCTGCCGAGGTCGTACAGCAGACCGCCGATCTCCGCCGGGTCGCCGGACTCCCGCCAGCCGCCCTTCGGCTGCGGGCGCCACCGCTCGAAGCGGGACTCGAAGCGCCATACGTCGCCCAGTTCGCCCTGGTCGAGCAGCGAGCGCAGGGTGAGGAAGTCGTTGTCCCAGCGGCGGTTCTGGAAGACCGACAGGAGCAGGCCGCGGTCCTCGGCGAGGGCCGCCAGCTCGCGCGCCTCGGCGGCGGTGCCTGCCACCGGCTTGTCGACGACGACCGGCAGACCGGCCTTCAGGGCGGTGCCGGCGAGCGGGACGTGCGTCTTGTTCGGGGACGCGATGACGATCAGGTCGAGGTCGTCGGCGCGGTCGAACAGCTCGTCCGGCGTGGCGGCGATCCGGACGCCCGGATGCTCGGCGCGGGCCTGGTCCTGCCGCTCCGGATTGGAGGTGACCACCGTGTCGAGGGCGAGGCCGTCGGTGGTGGCGATCAGCGGGGCGTGGAAGACGGATCCCGCGAGGCCGTAGCCGATGAGGCCGACGCGGAGGGGGGTGCCTGAGGTGCCAGTCGTCATGCGTCCACTTTCGCAACGCTGTTGCCAAAGTGCAAGCGGTGGGCAGAATGGGTGCCGTGAACAGGACGAACGCAGCGGCGGACGGCGCGGGCGCGAATCTGCTGGCGCTGCGCAGCCACAACACCGCGCTGGTGCTGGACCTGCTGCGCACGGCGGGCGAGGAGGGCATCAGCCGGCTGGAGCTGGCCGAGCGCACCGGGCTCACCCCGCAGGCGGTCAGCAAGATCACAGCACGGCTGCGGGGCGAGGGGCTGGCCGCCGAGGCGGGGCGCCGCGCGTCCACCGGCGGCAAGCCCCGCACCGTCCTGCGGCTGGTCCCGGACGCCGGGCACGCGGTGGGAGTCCACCTGGACCGGGACGAACTGCGGGCCGTGCTCGTGGACCTCACCGGCGCGGTGGTGGCGCAGCGGCGCGCCCCGCTGGACCTCGGGGCGGGCGCCGAGGCCGTCCTGGAGGGGGTGCGGCGGGAGGTCGCGGGCCTGGTCGGCAGCGATGCGGCTCCGGGGCCGGCGGAGGGCGTGCTCGGCGTGGGAGTCGCCCTGCCCGGTCCCCTCGATCACGGACGTGGCGTACTGCACCGGGTCACCGGGTTCCCCGAGTGGGACGGCTTCCCGCTGCGGGACGCGCTGGCGCGGCGGCTCGGGATGCCGGTCGTCGTCGACAAGGACACCAACGCGGCGGCGCTCGGACTGGCGGTGGGGGAGGAGGTCGGCCGGGACGTGGGGTCGTTCGCCTACCTCCACCTCGGTACGGGGCTCGGCGCCGGCCTGGTGATCGGCGGCGCCGTGCACCGCGGGGCGCGAACCGGCGCCGGGGAGTTCGGCCACCAGGTCATCCACCTCGACGGGCCGCCCTGCACCTGCGGCGGACGCGGCTGCATCGAGGCCCTGTGCCTGGCCGCCGTCGCCGACGGCGACCTCGACCAGGCCGCGCGCGTGCTGGGCGCGGGCGCCGCGAACCTCGTCGGGCTGCTCGACATCGACCTCGTGCTGCTCGGCGGCCGTACGGTGGCCGGCGCGCCGGAGGCCTTCGTACGTGGTGTCGCCCGCGTCCTCGCCGACCGCGCCCGGCGCGAGGGCGCGGCCACGGTCCCCGTACGGGTCGCCCCCGGCGGTGAGCGGGGGGTCGCCGAGGGGGCGGCCCAGCTGCTGCTGGCACCGCTGTTCGGACGGGCGGAGTCGTGAGGGGCGGAGGGGTGAGCCCAAGGGCAAGGGGCTGAGCGGGCGGAGGGTCAGCGCGGGACGCTGAGCGGGCGGAGTGGTGAGCGCGGGACGCTGAGCGGGGCCCCTCCGCTGATCGAGCGGACTTCCCACCCCACCCGGAGCGCCTGCCCCCCACCCCCACCCCCATCCGGCATGGTCATGTGTTCATGCGACTGTTTCCGAGACCGCGCCGCCGCACCCCCGCTCCCCTCTGCCTCGCAGCAGCCGCCGCCCTCCTCTCCGCCCCGGCCCCGGCCCACGCCGCCACCCCGAGCCCGGCGCCCCCGTCCCCCACCCACACCTGCACCACCCCCGACACCCGCACCTTCCCCCTCACCACCCGCCTCCACGGCGGCCCCGACACCTACGTGGCCGGCGGCGGATTCGCGACCTGGTACCTGGACCTCACGAACACCACCGACCGCACCTGCGCCGGCATCCACCCGGTGGTCGTCCTCGTCGACGAGAAGCGCGCCCTGAAGCCCTCCCAGCCACGCCTGGAGTTCTACGACGGCGCCCGCGCCGAGCCGCACCCCGTGCGCTTCGAGGGGACCGACCGGGACGAACTGGTGGGCGCGTTCGACGACGGCTTCCCCGGATTCACGGTCGGCCCGCGGGGGACCGTCAGGGTGAAGGTGCGCCTCGCGCTGACCCCGGACGCCCGGCCCAACGAGGTCACGGCGACCGCCGCCGTCGTACAGCGCCGGGAGGACGACGGGGACTGGGTCGGGCAGTCGAACGACTACCGCTTCACCATCGGCACCGAGCCGTCCGAAACCCCCGCCCCCGACGGCGACCCCGAGGCCGATCCCGAGCGCGACCTCGAGGCGAGCCCCCGGTCGGACTCCGACGCCTCGCCCTCCCCGGGACTGCGGGACACCACCCCCTTCCCCGGCCGCCCGGACGAACTCGCCGCCACCGGCCCCGCCCTCCTCGCCCACGGCGCCCTCGCCGTCGCCCTCCTCCTGCTCGCCGGCACGGCCCTGTACCGCGCCCGGGCGCGCCGCCACTGACCCGGGCCCTTCGTACGTGCACCTTCGCCCACCCTCGTGAGCCGGCGCCGAAAACTGGTACCGGGTGATCGACGGGGTCAGGATCGCCGCCCCCTGACTAGGCTGGGGGCGTCGGTACGCCGTGGTTCCGGCGCCCCCGAGTACATCCGCACGTACGCCAGGAGTTGCAGCACATGGCAGACCGCAGGCCCATCGAGTCGTGGCTCACCGACATGGACGGGGTACTGATCCACGAGGGCGTCCCCATCCCCGGCGCCGACGCCTTCATCAAGAAGCTGCGCGAGTCCGGCAAGCCCTTCCTCGTCCTCACCAACAACTCGATCTACACGCCGCGCGACCTGCACGCCCGGCTGAACCGCATGGGCCTGGAAGTGCCGATCGAGAACATCTGGACCTCGGCCCTGGCCACCGCCAAGTTCCTCGACGACCAGCGCCCCGGCGGCTCGGCGTACGTCATCGGCGAGGCGGGCCTGACCACCGCGCTGCACGACATCGGGTACATCCTCACCGACCACGACCCCGACTACGTCGTCCTCGGCGAGACCCGCACCTACTCCTTCGAGGCCATGACCAAGGCGGTCCGGCTGATCAACGGCGGCGCCCGGTTCATCTGCACCAACCCGGACGAGACCGGCCCCTCCGCCGAGGGCCCGCTGCCCGCCACCGGCGCCGTCGCCGCACTCATCACCAAGGCGACCGGCCGCAAGCCGTACTTCGCGGGCAAGCCGAACCCGCTGATGATGCGCACCGGCCTCAACGCGATCGGCGCCCACTCCGAGACCAGCGCCATGATCGGCGACCGGATGGACACCGACGTCCTCGCCGGCATCGAGGCCGGTATGCAGACCTACCTCGTGCTCACCGGCCTGACCCGGCCCGAGCAGATCGAGGACTTCCCGTACCGGCCCTCGCACGTCGTCGACTCCATCGCCGACCTCGTGGACCGCGTCTAGGCACCGTCGCCGACCTCGTGGACCGCGTCCAGGCACCGTCGCCGACCTCGTGGACCGCGTCCAGGCCGCTTTCGCCACCCGGGTGAACCACCCGTGGGGCGGACGCCACCCGTTCGGAGCAGTCCGGCCCCCGCTGAGGATGCGGGACCGGGCCGCGCGGGGGAGTCTCCAGGTGTCTGGAGGTTCACGATGAGTTCTCTGCGACTCACTCTCAGTACCGGAATCCTGGCCGCCACCGCCGCACTCACCCCGGCGGCGGCCCACGCGACGGACGACGGCGGGGTGCAGGTCAGCCCGTCGTCCCCGGCGCCCGGCGGCGCGATCGCGCTGCGGGTCACCGGGTGCCTCGGCAAGACCGGCACCGCCGCCTCGGACGCGTTCGTCTCCGACGCCCGGCTGACCGCCGCCGACGGCGCGCTCGGCGGGGAGACCCAGGTCCGCTCCACGGCCCGCCCCGGCCCGTACGACGTCGAAATCGTCTGCGGCGAGATGTCCCTGAAGACCCGCCTCACCGTCGGCCTCGCCGGCTCCGCGGACCCGGCGACACCCACCGCACCCGCTTCGTCGGCCGCCCCGGACCCGGCGGCGCCCATCGCACCCGCCTCGCCGGCCGCCCCGGACCCGGTGACGCCCACCGCACCCGCCTCGCCGACCGCCCCGGTCCGCGCGGGCGGCGGCGGCACCGCGCACCTCGCGGCCGTCGACACCGGCTCCACCGGTCCGGGTGCCGCCCACGCGGTCACCGGGCTGCTCCTCGCGGCCGGCGCCGCCGTGGTCGTCGTGACCGGCCGCGCCCGCCGGGGCGGCAGGACGGGCTGACCCATGTCCGACCGGGAACACTCCTCGGGCACCGGGCGGCTGATCACCGGCGTGGCCTGGGCGGTACTGCTGCTCGGGCTGTGGCTGTGGGGCCGCGAGGTGACCGACGTAGGGCACGGCATATCCGGGCCGAAGACCGGTGACATGGCGGCGGTCGGGCGTCCCCCGGACGTCCGGCTGCCGCCCGCCCGCAGCCCGCTCGGCGAGGCGCTGCCCCAGCGCCTCGACATTCCCGGGCTCGGCATCCAGGCGCCGGTGGTGGCCCGCGGCCTCGACGCCCAGGGCGCCGTCGACCCGCCGCCGTACGACCAGCCGGGCGTCGTCGGCTGGTACGCGGCCGGTGCCGCACCGGGCGCGGCCGGCACCGCCCTGCTGGTCGGCCACGTCGACACCGAGACCCGCCCGGCCGTCTTCTACAAGCTCAGCGCGTTGCGCGCCGGGCAGACCGTGCGGGTCATCCGCGACGACGGCAAGGTCGCCGAGTTCACCGTCGACGACATCCAGGTCGTCACCCGCGACCGCTTCGACGCCCAGCAGGCGTACGGTCCGCGCCAGGACGGCCGCGCCGAACTCCGGCTGATCACCTGCGGCGGCAGCTTCGACGAGAAGACCCGCAGCTACACCGCCAACGTGATCGTTTCCGCCTACCTCACCGGCACGGTCCTCTGACCCGCCTCACCGACTTATGTCAGGATTGAGCCCGGGAACAGCGCTGCACCCAAGGGGGAGTTGGATGTACGGCAGCAGGGGGGCGGCCGGAGTGCGGGCGACCGCGGCGGTGCTGGGGGCGGCACTGCTGATCGCGGGATGCTCCTCCGACGACAAGGACGAGCCGGCCCACGGGGCGGCGGCGGGCATCACCCAGCAGCCCAAGAACATCGCCCCGTTCTGGGTCAACCCGGACGGCAACGCGGCCGAGCAGGTCGCCGCCTACGAGAAGGCCGGCAAGAAGGCCGAGGCCGAGCAGATCCGCAAGATAGCGCAGCAGCCGACCGGCGAGTGGATCAGCCCCGAGAGCCCCGAGGAGCAGGCGCGCGGCTTCACCGAGGCCGCCGCCCGGGCCGACCGCACGGCCCTGCTCGTCCTCTACAACATCCCGCACCGCGACTGCGGCCAGTTCTCCGGCGGCGGCGCCGCCGACGGCAACGCCTACCGCGCGTTCGTCGACAGCGTCGCCAAGGGCATCGGCGACCGCCCCGCGACGGTCATCCTCGAACCGGACGCCGTGCTGCACATGGTCGACAACTGCACGGCGCCCGAGTACCACGAGGAGCGCTACGACCTCCTCAAGGGCGCCGTCACCGCCCTGAAGGCCCTGAAGAACACCAAGGTCTACCTGGACGCGGGCAACGCCGGCTGGGGCCACCCGGACCAGATCTTCGAACCCCTCAAGCGCGCCGGCATCGACCAGGCCGACGGCTTCTCCGTCAACGTCTCGAACTTCTACACGACCCAGGACTCCATCGCCTACGGCAAGGAACTGTCCGCCAAGGTCGGCAACAAGCCCTTCGTCATCGACACCAGCCGCAACGGCAACGGCCCCTACACCGAGGGCAACCCCGACGAACGCTGGTGCAACCCCCCGGGCCGCGCCCTGGGCGAGACCCCGACCACCAAGACCGCCGACCCCCTGGTCGACGCCTACCTCTGGATCAAACGCCCCGGAGAATCGGACGGCGAATGCAAGGGCGGCCCCAAGGCAGGGGAGTGGTGGCCCGAGTACGCCTTGAAACTCGCCCAAGCATCAACCAATTAGGGGCGCCGGGAACTGCGCGAGAAACCACGCACCACCCGCAGACGCCAGAGGCGCTATGGCACCCGAACCCATTGCGCCTCGGACGGCGTCCCCTGATCGTCATCCACGAACAGCATGTACCACCCCGCCTGCACCAGATTCCGGTTCTCCGGCACCGTCACGGTCACCTTGTCCCCGGACGTCGTGAAGTCCAGCGCGATGGACCGCTGGTCCACATCCGTCACATGCGTCGACGCACTCGGCCGGATCAACCGCACCTTCTTGATGGACGACGCGTGCCGCGACGTGAACGTCCCCGACTCCCCGCGCTCGATCGTCTGCGGCCCCCCGGACAGCGAGGGCCGCGACCCTCGGAACAGATACGGCGGCTTGTAGATCTCGATCCGCTGCTCGAACTTCCCCGGCTTCGTGTTCGCCTTGTCCGCGAACAGCGAGTCGGAGCCGAAGAACATCACCGACCCGTCCGGCAGCAGGATCGACCCGGAGTGATAGTTCCGCCCCACCAGGGGGTCGGCGACCCGCTCGAACGAGTTGCTCTCCGGGCGGTAGAGCCGCGCCTCCAGGATGTTGGAGTCGCCCCGCCCCCGGTAGTCCTCCGAGCCGCCGGACACCAGCACGCTGTCGTCCGGCAGGATCGACGCCTGCGGATAGCGCGTGCCCTTGTCCAGCGACGGCCCGTCCACGAACCGCGGCCGGTCCGCCTTCAGGTCGACGATCCGCGTCTTCTCACTGGACAGCTTGGACTCGCCGACCCCGCCGCCGCCGATCACCATGTACTTCTCGTCCTGCGCCGGCGGCAGCAGCACCGTCCCGGAGGTCTCCAGCCGGTCGGCGTCGCTCATGCCGGGGATCTTCGTGAACCTGTTGCTGTCCACGTCCCAGACACCGGGGTCACGCCCCACGTCGTCCGGGCCGTAGCCCGCGTTGGACCCCGAGTAGAAGACCTTCCCGTTCTGCATCAGGAACAGCGCCGGATACGTCGGGAACTGCCGGACCTTGTCGGTATAGGCCCACTTCTTCGTCTTCGGGTCGTAGATCTCGTTCTTGCCCGGCACGAGCTGGCCGATGTCGTCGAGCCCGGAGACGCTGAGGATCTTCCCGTCGCTCAGCGTGGTGAGCGTCGGATACCAGCGGGCCTCCTTCATCGGGTCGACCTTGATGTACTTCTCGGCGACGACATCGAACTCGTAGGCGTCCCGGATCCCCTGGAAGTCCTTCTTGTCCAGCGCGAGTTTCTGCGCGATGCCGTAGGTGTTGCGGGCGTCGACACCGGTCAGGCCCTGCACGCGGTAGTTGTCCTGCGTACCGGTCTCGTACTTGGCGCCGCTCTTCTGCGCCTCGACGTAGATGCGGCCCAGCCCCGGGTCGTTGCGCAGGAACCGGCCGGTGGCCGGGTCGAACACCTTCTTCGCGCGCGGCACCAGCACCGGGTCCTGGGAGACGAACGTCTTGCCGTTCTCCTTGCCGGTGAACTTGGTGCCCGCGGGCAGCGTGATCGGCTTGTCGGGGTTCTCGTTGTGGACGATCATCAGGCCGCCGGCCTTGGTGACGTCACCCTTCAGCTTCTCGTACCGCTTCGTGCCGCCCGCGATCAGCAGATTGCCGTTCGCCAGCTGCGTGTGCCCCGTGCAGAACAGGTCGTTCGGCGTGGGCACCTTCTTGATGGTGCCCTTGACCGGGTCCCAGATCCGGGTGTCGTACTTCTTCGCGTCGAAGTTGTCCTGATTGTTTCCGGACCCCGCGACGAGCAGCACCTTGCCGGTGCGCAGCAGCGCCGCGTGAATGGTGTTGAGCCGGTATTCCTCGGGGAACTCGACGATTCTCCAGTGGCCGTTCTCCGCTTTGTACTCGGGTTTGTTGATTTGGTACTGGTGGTACTTCTCGGTTCCGAAGCGGTAGAGCCACGGACCGTTCATCCCGGCCAGCGCGACTACCACCGCCGTGCCTATCGCGAGTCGACGGGCGCGGCGGCGGCCGGCACGGTCGTTCATTCCTTACGTCCCCCAAGTCCACCAAGGGCGATCTGCATGGTCTCCTCGTTGCCCCCGCCGGTTCCTCCGTCGGCGCCGGCCCAGGTGGGCCTGGGCTGCGGGGCGTGCGGCGCGGAGGGCTGCTGCGGGACGGGCTGCTGCTGCGGGATGGGCAGCGGCTGGGTCCGGTGCGGCTCGGCGGTCTCCCGCGCATGCCTCGCCGCGGGCTTCTTCCTGGCCTGCCGCAGTTCGTGCCGCCAGACGAAGATCGGGAAGGCGGTGATCAGCATCGCGAACGTCGCCCAGATGATCATCGCCGGGTGGGAGTTCCCGAAGACGAACCCGGCGACGATCGAGGCGCCGAAGATCAGGATGAAGTACCAGTGGTACCGGAAGGTGCCGAGCCAGCGGTCCGGGCTCGCGGAGTCGCCCTTGGGCGTGACCACGAACTTGCTCTTGCGGCGCAGCACGGAGTCGATCAGCGCCTTGGCGTACAGCGGCGCGGACAGCGCGGACATCACCATGCCGGCGACACCGCCGGAGCCCTCCGGTTCGTGCGGGGAGACGTTGTGGCGGCGGTTCCAGATGTACAGGCCGATCTGGAGCGCGGACGCGTTGCCGTAGAGCATCAGCCACACGGTCGGGTCGATGTTCACACCCGAGGCGCCCAGGCCCAGGAACAGCGCGCAGCTCAGCGCCGCCAGAATCCAGTTCAGGGCGGACATCGGGTAGAAGATGATCATCATCGTGTAGTTGAAGAGCTTGCTCGGCGGCAGCGAGTACCAGCCCTTCCAGTACTGCTTGAGGATCGTCTCGTACGTCCCGCGCGACCAGCGCATCTGCTGGGTGAAGAAGTCCGTCCAGGCGCTCGGGCCCTCACCGACGGCGAGCACGTCCGGGGTGTAGACCGACTTCCACTTCCGCCCGGTGGCCGGGTTCTTGTGGCGGTGGATCTCGAAGCCGGTGGCCATGTCCTCGGTGATCGAGTCGTACAGGCCGCCGATCTGCTTGAGCGCCTTGATGCGTACGGCGTTGGAGGTGCCGACGAACATGGGGCCGCCGTAGCGGTTGCCCGCCCGCTGGATCAGCGCGTGGAAGAGGAACTGCTGCGACTCGGCGGCCTTGGTGACGAAGTTGTCGTAGTTGCCGTACACCTGCGGGCCGATGACGAAGCCGACGTCCGGGTCGCGGAAGAAGCCGAGCATCCGCTCCAGGTAGTTGGGCAGCGGCACGTGGTCGGTGTCGACGGAGGCGAAGAAGTCGTAGTCGTCGCCGTGCGCGTCGAGCCAGGCGTTGTAGTTGCCGTGCTTGGTCTTGGCGCGGTGCGGGCCCTTGGCCTGGTTCCACTTGGCGACGCCCTTGCGGGAGAAGTGGTGCACGCCGAGCCGGGCGCAGACCTCCTTGACCTCCGGGTCGTCGCCCTCGTCGAGCAGCCAGACGTGCATGACGCCCCGGTGGCGGATCCGCACGGCCGCCTCCAGGGTCTTCGTCACCATCTCCAGCGGCTCCTTGCCGGGCACGAAGGAGGTGAGGAAGGCGACTCTGGTGCCGGTCTCCGGGACCACCGGGATCGGGTCGCGGGCGACCAGCGTGGCGTGCGCGTTGGACACCACGTTCATGCAGCGGAAGAGCTCGATCAGACCGATCGAGACCAGCATCACGACGTCGAGCGCGGGCAGGAAGTCGTACGCCGGGTAGTCGCGCTCCGTCCAGTGCTCCGGCTGGAGCAGCCAGACCAGCAGGACCACCGAGAGCACCGGCGCGGCCATCAGCATCAGGGCCACCCGTATCCGGTGCGGCTCCTGGGAGATCAGGGAGCGGTACTGCACCGTGTACGGCTTGTTCGGGTCGGGCTGGGTGAGGGGACCCGCCAGCCGGCTGTAGTGCTCGTAGTCGTATTTCGGCAGCGTCTTCTTGATCCGTCGGAAAGTCCCCGTGGTGCTCATACGGTGTCCCGGCACCCTCAGCTGGGTGGTCTGGGACGGGTCGAAGTTCTGCCGGGCGCCCGTCGGCGTCGACGTCATGAGTCATCCCCCCACACGCGGGTCAGCGCGTGTCTGTCGGTTCCTTCGCCCGTTCCGGTCCCCCTCGACCTTCACAGGCGTCACAGTGGTGCGCCGCAGTTCACCACATGGTCCACACCCTATAGACATGGAACTGCGCGCTTCCGGTTGCATGATGCCCCCCTCGGCATCGCTTCATGAACCGGGGCCCCCTTCTCCCCGCTACATCCGGCAACCGGTGCCGTACCCCCCAATTGGCGCGTATCCGCAGCCTCTTGAGAGCAGGGTTCTACGGCGTTCAGCATGATCGCAAGACGCGATACACGGTATTTACCGGCTATACGCGCTCATTGGGACGTAAGTGGGATTCTGCTGGTGCACTTGTGCTCTTTCGTGAACGAATGTTTCCGAAGGGGTCCTGTCCCCTCTCCGGCCCTATACGGAGGAGGAGGGCCTCGCGTTCAAGATCCTCTTGTGGAGAATGTCCCAGGACAGCGAGAAGGCCCCCCGCTCGAAAGCGAGGGGCCTTTCTCGTGTCTGTGCGCCGCCAGGGACTCGAACCCCGGACCCGCTGATTAAGAGTCAGCTGCTCTAACCAACTGAGCTAGCGGCGCCTGCTGACGTCGATAACTCTACAGGACGTCCGAGGGTGCTCCGGACCGCCCGCCCGGTACATGACAGCCGGCAGCGCGCCCCCCGAACGGCCCCGTACATCATTCGGACCGTCAACATGCGGGTCCCGAAGACAGTTGAGAAACTGATCAACGTGCACAAGTGTGGACATTCCCGCCAGGAGTGTGAGGGGAATCGCATGGAGACTCCGGTTTTCTCAGAACTCGATCCCCCGCGCGACTGCGACTGCCCCGGCTGCGTCACCGCGCGCCGCACCCTGCCGCCCCCTCCCGGGGGCCATTCCCTCACCCCGCGTGCCGTGGCCGTCACCGCCGCGACGGCCGCCGCGCTCGCCGCCGGCCATGCGGCACCACCGGCCCTCGCCGCCTCGCACGCACCCCAGCGCCCCGGCGTTCCCGCAGGTGACGAGCCTGAGACCCCGCAGGGGAGCAAGGCGCCGCTGCACGGCCCGGCGGGCAAGCCGGCCCTCCCGAGCGTCCCGGCGAAGGCGCCCGCCACCACCCGGGCGGAGATCATCCGGCGGGCCAAGACCTGGGTCGCGGCGAAGGTGCCGTACAGCATGACCCGCTACTGGTCCGACGGGTACCGGCAGGACTGCTCGGGCTTCGTCTCCATGGCCTGGGGCCTGCCGGGCAACGAGTGGACGGGCACCCTGCACCAGTACGGCGTGCGGATCGGCAAGGACGAGCTGCAGCCCGGCGACATCCTCCTCTTCCACAACCCGGCGGACCCCCAGCGAGGCTCCCATGTGGTGATCTTCGGCGGCTGGACGGACTACACCCGCTCCTTCTACATCGCCTACGAGTCGGCCCGCCCGTACGCCCGCAGGCAGGCCACCCCGTTCGCCTACTGGGCGCAGTCCGACCGCTATGTCGCCTACCGCTACAAGGGGCTGAAGACGGCGGGCACCCCGGGCGGCCAGGGCGGCACCGGGGGCATTGGCACCGCGGGCGGGGGCGGCTCGGCGGCGACCCCCTTCCCCGGGACGGCCTACTTCGGGCCCGGCGCGAACAACCCGTACGTCACCCGGCTCGGCCGGATGCTCGTCGCGCGCGGCGCCGGGCGCTTCTACACCTCGGGCCCCGGCCCGCGCTGGACCGAGGCCGACCGCAGGGCCACCCAGGCTTTCCAGCTCGCCCAGGGCTGGACCGGAGCGGCGGCCGACGGGTTGCCCGGCCCCAGGACGTGGGCGCTGCTGGTCAGCGGCCAGGGCAGGAACGTCACCGCGGGGACGGCGGGCACGGCGGGCCCGTCCGGGGCGCCGGCGGCGCGGATCCCGGCGTTCCCGGGGCGGGGGATGTTCCGGCCGGGCGCGGAGAACCAGTACGTCACGCAGCTCGGCCGGCAGCTCGTGAAGAAGGGGTTCGGCGCCCACTACACCACCGGGCCCGGACCTCGCTGGAGCGAGGCGGACCGGCGCAACGTCGAGGCCTTCCAGCGCGCCCAGGGCTGGCGCGGCGGCGCGGCGGACGGCTACCCCGGGCCGGAGACCTGGCGCCGGCTCTTCTCCTGAACCACCCCGTACGGGACGACCCGTACGGCCCATCTGTGACGCATCTGGCGCGGAGGCTGGAGGCACGCATGAGTACGACTCCTGCAAGGACACCCGACCCCGGCGGCACCGACGGCGGCGCGGCCCGCCCGGGCCGTCTCATCCAGAACGAGGCGACCACCGAGATCCCCGTCCATCTGCTGTTCCGTGACGACCCCGACCCGGCTCCGGTGCCGCTCAGGCCCGCCGTGGTCAGCCGCCGGCAGGGCACCGGCGAGCAGCCCCGGCTGCGCCGCCCGGTGCCCGCGCGGACCCGGCTGGTGCCGGAGGTCGACCCGGAGCTGGCCGAGCGGCCCGCCCGGGTGCTGCCCGGCGCGGTCGGCGTCCTCGCCGGGCTGGCGGGGACGGCCGGCGCGCTGGCCACCTCCTGGTGGGCGGGCACGCTGCCGCCGCTCGTGACCCAGGCGCTGGGGCTGCCCGCCGCGGCGCCGGCCGGGCTGGGCCCCGCGCAGTGGGCGGCGTACGCCGGGGCCGGGGCGCTCGGTCTGTTCGGGTTCGGCGGGCTTGCCCGGGGGCGGACCGGGCGGGCCTGGGTGCTGGACCTGTTCGGCCGCTACCGGGGGACCGTCCGCCGCACCGGTCTGCTCTGGGTCAACCCGCTGCTGCTGCGCCGCCGGGTGGACGTCCGGCTGCGGCACTGGCGCAGCGAGCCGATGCCCGCGGCGGACGGCAGCGGGGTGGCGCTGCGGGTGGTGGTGCTGGTGGTGTGGCGGGTGCGGGACACCGCACGGGCCGTGCTCGGGGTGGAGGACCACGAGGGCTATCTGCGCGAGTGCGTGGAGGCGGCGCTGGCGCGGGTGCCGGTGGAGACGCCCGGCGGGGGCGGGTCGGTGACGGCCGCCGCGGAGACGCTGACCCGGCTCGTGACGACGGACGCGGCACCGGTGGGTCTCGAGGTGTTCTCGGTGCAGCCGGTGCGGATCGAGTACGCCCCCGAGGTCGCCGCCGCGATGCACCGCCGCAAGATCGCCGCGCTGGACGCGCAGCACCGGGCGAGCGTGCTGTCCTCGGTCGTGGACTCGGTGGAGGACACGGTGACCCGGCTGACCATGCGCGGCCTGGTGGAGCTGGACGACTACGAGCGCAAGGCCCTCGTGAAGGATCTGACGGTGGCGTTCTGCGCGGGGCGGGGGGAGACGGGCGCGTGACCCCACCGGGCGTGTGAGTCCGCCCCGGTATTGGTATGGACATGTTCAACTATCGGCAATAGTCTGAGACTTGGTCTAGACCTACGTGCACCACTGCACGGCTCACCGAACCTCCCCCACATCTCCGAGGAGCGGCAGCATGCGCACCAAGACCAAGTTGTCCGCGGCCGCGGTGGGGCTGGCGACGGCCGGAGCCCTCGCGCTCTCCTCCGGCGCGGCCAGCGGCCACGGCTACACCGACCTCCCCATCAGCAGGCAGAAGCTGTGCCAGAACGGCACGGTGACCAACTGCGGCGCCATCCAGTGGGAGCCGCAGAGCGTCGAGGGTCCCAAGGGCTTCCCCGCCTCCGGGCCCGCCGACGGGCAGATCTGCTCCGGCAACAACACCCGGTTCGCCCAGCTCGACAGCCCGCGCACCCCGTCGGGCGGCGCCTGGCCGGCCACCAAGGTCACCGGCGGACAGAGCTACACCTTCCGCTGGCAGTTCACGGCGATGCACGCCACGACCGACTTCAAGTACTACATCACCAAGCCGGGCTGGAACCAGAACCACAACCTGTCCCGCTCGGACCTCAACCTCACCCCGTTCCTGACGGTCCCCTACGGCGGCCAGCGTCCGCCGCAGACCCTCTCGCACAGCGGCACGCTGCCGTCCGGGCTCAGCGGACGGCACGTGATCCTCGCGGTGTGGACGATCGCGGACACCGGCAACGCGTTCTACGCCTGCTCGGACGTCACGTTCTAGACGGGAACGGAAAGGGCCCCCTCGCTCCGGCGAGGGGGCCCTCATCTGTGCGCCGCCAGGGACTCGAACCCCGGACCCGCTGATTAAGAGTCAGCTGCTCTAACCAACTGAGCTAGCGGCGCATGACTCCCGCCGTCCGCTCTTCGCGGCCGGCGACGAAGAAAATACTACCTGGTCCTCGGGGGTGCTCGTGACCACCGAGGACCAGGCGCGATGAGGGGCCGGACCGCCGGGACCGGATTCGCCGGGGCTGGATCGCCCCGCCTAGATCGCCAGGGACAGCAGCACCGGCGCCGCGTTCCGGTTCAGTGTGTCCGCCGCCTGGCGCAGCCGGTGCGCGTGCTCCACCGGCAGGGACAGCGCGAGACAGCCGACGGAGGACCCGGCGGTGATCGGGACGGCCGCGCAGACCGTGCCCACCGCGTACTCCTGGAGGTCGAGCACCGGCACCGTCGGCGGCTGCGCCTCCAGGCGGGAGAGCAGCAGCTTGTCGCTGGTGATCGTGTGCGAGGTGAGCCGGGCCGGCTTGTGCCGGGCGAGATGATCGCGGCGGCCGTTGTGGTCGAGCTGGCCGAGCAGGCTCTTGCCGACCGCCGTGGCGTGCGCGGAGCAGCGGAAGTCCACCCACTCGTTGACCGCCGGGGTGGCCGGGCTGTCCGCGTACTGGGTGACCCGGACCTCGCCGTCGACGTACCGGCTGATGTAGACGGCGGCGCCCACCGAGTCGCGCAGCCGGTTCAGGGTGTGCTGGAGATGGTCCCGCAGGGCCTGGTCACGGCCGTGCGCGGAACCGAGGCGGGCGAGGGCGGCGCCGGTGACGTACGCCCCGTCGGCCACCTGCTCGACGTATCCCTCACGACGCAGCATCCGCAGGAGGGTGGTCAGCCGCTCCGTGCCGAGGCCGGTCTGTCGGGCGATCTCGGTGTCGGTGACACCGGTGGAGTGCCGGGCCACCGTCTCCAGGACGCGGAGGGCGTCCTGAGCCGAGTGGTACGGCGCGGTCGGCTCGTGCTTCAGCGCCACGGTTTCCCCCTGTGCGCTCAGTCAATGTGCCGTGACCCGCTGTTCGGGTCGTCTCCACGATAACCGGCAAGAGGCTTCAATTGACCGGCAGTTGACGAGAATCCGCCCCCGCGAGCTGGGGGTTGGGTCAGTGGCATATGTCAGGAGCAAAGGCCTTGGCTGGCTCCGGACAGGGCGCGCGTGTGAAGGGCGCCAGGGCGGACACCCGCACGGGCATGGCCGATCGCTATGTCGAAGTCGCCCTGACCAAAAGGGATGTACGGTGCACCGCCCGGCTCCTCGACGACCGGGCCCCGCTCACCTGCGCGGCGGTCTGGGAGGCCCTGCCGCTCGTCGGGGACGTGTACCACGCGAAGTTCGCCCGTAACGAGATCTACGCCCTCTTCCCGCCCCTCACCGGCGTGGAGCCGCCCCTGGAGAACCCCACCGTCACGCCCATCCCCGGTGACCTCTGCTACTTCAGCTTCGAGGGGGCCCGGCTCGGCAACCGGGCCCACGGCTACGACCGCACCATCCGCCCCGAGGCCACCGTCGTCGACCTCGCCCTGTTCTACGAGCGCAACAACCTGCTGCTCAACGGCGATGTCGGCTGGGTGCCGGGCACGGTGTGGGGCGAGGTCGTCGAGGGGCTGGAGGAGATGGCGGCAGCCTGCAACGACCTGTGGCGTACGGGCGCGGCGGGGGAGACGCTGACCTTCACGCGCGCGTGACGCCACGCCTCCCCCCGGGGCGCTCGGGGCGAGGCCCGCCCCCGCGGCTCAGCCGCGCGTGATCCCCGCCTCGTAGAGCGCGTGCGCCGCCCGCAGCACCAGGTCGTCCCGGTGGCGGGCGGCCACCAGTTGCAGGCCGATCGGGAGCCCGTCCGGGTCCGTGCCCACGGGCACCGACGCCGCCGGCTGCTGGGTGAGGTTGAAGGGGTACGTGAACGGGGTCCACCCCGTCCAGCGCCGCAGGCCCGACCCCTTCGGCACCTCCGCGCCCGCCTCGAACGCCGTGAGCGGAAGCGTCGGGGTGACCAGCAGGTCGTACGACTCGTGGAAGAGGCCCATCCGGCGGCCCAGGTCCATCCGGACGTCCACTGCGGCCAGATAGTCCAGCGCGCTGTACCGGGCGCCGGCGGCGCGGATCTCGCGCAGCCCGGGATCGAGCAGCTCCCGCCGGTGCGGGCCGAGCCGCTCGGTGATGCGGGCCGCCCCGCTGAACCACAGGGTGTGGAAGGCGTCCACCGGGTCGGTCAGATCGGGGTCCGTCTCCTCGACGTACGCGCCGAGCCCCGCCAGCCGCTCCACCGCCCGCCGCACCGCCGACGCCACCGCCGGACGCACCGCCACCTGGCCGCCGAACGACGGCGAGTACGCCACCCGCAGCCCCCGCACCCCGTCCGCGAGCCCCGCCCGGAAGGACCCCGGCGGCGGCCCCAGCGCCGACCAGTCGCGGGCGTCGGGCACCGCGATCACGTCCATCAGCAGCGCCGCGTCCGCCGCGTCCCGGGTCAGCGGCCCCACGTGCGCCAGCGTCCCGAAGGGGCTCGCCGGATACAGCGGCACCCTGCCGTACGTCGGCTTCAGCCCGAACACCCCGCAGAACCCGGCCGGGATGCGCACACTCCCGCCACCGTCCGTGCCCAGCGACACCGGGCCCGCGCCCAGCGCCACCGCCGCCGCGCTGCCGCCGCTGGAACCGCCCGCGGTGCGCGCCGGGTCGTGCGGGTTGCGGGTGACACCGCACAGCGGCGAGTCCGTGACGCCCTTCCAGCCGTACTCCGGCGTCGTCGTCTTGCCGAGGAACACCGCCCCGTGCTCCCGCAGCCGCGCCACCGACGGCGCGTCCTCCGTCCACGGGCCCCGCGGGTCGATGGTCCGCGAGCCGCGCAGGGTGGGGTGGCCGCGCAGCAGCAGAAGGTCCTTCACGGTCACCGGCACCCCGTCCACCAGCCCGGCCGGCTCCCCGCGCCGCCAGCGCTCCTGCGACGCCCGCGCCTGCTCCAGCGCCTCCTCGGCGGTCAGCAGGGCGAAGGCGTTCACGGCCGGCTGGATCTCCGCCGCCCGCGCCAGCGCCGCCCGCATGACCTCCACCGGGCCGAACGCCCGGCTGCGGTAGCCGTCGACGAGCTGGACGGCGGTCAGCTCGGTGAGCTCCATACGGCCTCCTGTGAAATCGGTGCCCTGCGCGGTTTCAGTGCCCCGGTACGTATCCCCGCTGCTTGTCGACCACGTTGAACAGCGGCCGGCCCGCAGCCCAGCGCTCGAACAGCTCCACGAACTGCGCGCCCAGCTCGTCCCGCCAGCCCACCGTGTCCCCGCTCATGTGCGGCGACACGATCAGCCCCGGCAGCCGCCACAACGGGCTGTCCGGGCCGAGCGGTTCGGCCGCGAACACGTCCAGCGCCGCCCCCGCGATCCACCGCTTGGCGAGCGCCCCGGCCAGCGCCTCCTCGTCCACCAGCGCGCCCCGGCCGACGTTCACGAACCGCGCCGACGGCTGGAACACCCCGAAGCGGCGGGCGTCGAACATCCCGCGCGTGTCGTCGGTGAGCGGGGCCGCCGCGACCACCCAGTCGGCGCGCGCGAGCAGCCGGTCCAGGTCCTCCGGGCCGTGCACGCCGGTGCGCGAGGTGCGGCCGACGAGCGCCGTACGGACGTCCAGCGCCTTCAGCGTCCGCGCCACCGCCCGCCCCACCGGCCCGGACCCCACGACCACCGCGCGCGTGCCCGCCACCCGCTGCGACTCCCGGTGCCGCCACTCGCCGCGCCGCTGCAGGTCCAGCGTGCGCGGCAGATCCTTCGCCATCGCCAGCACCAGCGCGGCCACGTACTCGGCGATCGGCTGCTCGAACACCCCGCGCGCGTTCGTCACCACCGTGTCCGACGCCGCCAGCTCCGGGCACAGCAGATGGTCGACGCCCGCGCTCGCGGTGTGCACCCAGCGCGGCCGGGGCCCCTCGCCCGGCCAGGCCTTCCGCACGGCGTGCGAGGTGAAGTCCCACACCAGCAGGACGTCCGCCTCCGGCAGCCGGGCCGCGAGCCCCGCCTCGTCCGTGTGCACGATCCGGGCCCGGCCGGTGAGCCGGCCCAGCCGGGGGAGCGGGTCGGCGTCCAGGACGAGCAGCGTGGGGTCGGTCATCGGCAGCCGTCTCTCCCAGCGGATCGGTTTTCGCCAGCGGCGTCTGACATGCACCGATTGACCACGCTCGCACCCGAACCTACCGTCGTCAACACGGGCGCCCGCACGGTCCGTTGTCCCGCGTCCGCGCCCTCCCACGTCTCCTGGAAGGCCGGTGCCGCCATGGACGTCACCCTGCTCGGCGGGCCCGGCGCGCAACGCGGCATCGGCGTCGTCGCCCCCTTCGACTTCGCGCTCGACCGCGAGCTGTGGCGCTGGGTGCCCGACGACGTCTCCCTCCACCTCACCCGCACCCCGTACGTCCCGGTCGAGGTCAGCCTCGACCTGGCCCGCCTGGTCAGCGAGCGCGAGACCCTGACCGACGCCGTGCGCACCCTGATCGCCGTCGCCCCGGAGGCCGTCGCCTACGCCTGCGCCTGCGGCAGCTTCGTCGGCGGGATCGCCGGGGAACGGGCGATGCGCACGGCGATGAGCCTGGCGGGCGCGGTGCCGTCCGTCACCACCTCCGGCGCGCTCCTGGATGCGCTGGCCGAGCTGGGCGCCCGCCGTGTGGCGCTGGTCACCCCGTACACGGTGTCGGTGACCCGCGCCCTGGAGGAGTACGTCGCCGAGGCGGGCGTCACCGTCACCGGCTGCGCGTTCATGGGGCTGACCCGCCGCATCTGGCAGGTGCCGTACCGCGAGGTCGTCGACATGGCCCGCCGCGCGGCCCGCGCCGGCACCCCCGAGGCGCTGTTCCTCAGCTGCACCAACCTCCCCACCTACGACGTCATCCCCCAGCTGGAGGCCGAGCTGCGGATCCCGGTGATCTCGGCCAACCAAGTGACGATGTGGGCGGCGCTGCGCCGACTGGGTACCCGAGCCGTGGGGCCGTACCAGGCTCTGCTGGACGAGGAGGCGCGCGTGTGGCCTCCCGTCCTGCCGGAACAAAACCCCGTGCTGCCGGAAGAACAGCAGGAAGGCTGGACATGACCGCACTCGGATTCCTCTACCCGGGCCACTCGGCCGAGGACGACTATCCCCGTATCGAGCAGCTGCTGGGCAGTGACATCCGGGTGGACCTGGTCCACACGGACATCGGCGAGGACGCCCACCGCGAGGACGCGCTGCGCGCGATGGGCTCCGCCGAGCGGCTGGCGGCGGGCGTCCAGGAGCTGCGGCACGCGGGCGCCGAGGCCGTGGTGTGGGCCTGCACCAGCGGCAGTTTCGTCTACGGCTGGGAGGGCGCCCACGAGCAGGTGCGCGGCCTCGCCGTGGCCGCCGGGATGCCGGCCTCCTCGACGTCCTTCGGCTTCGTGCACGCGAGCCGGGAGCTGGGGCTGCGGCGCGTCGCGATCGGCGCGACCTACCCGGACGCCATCGCCGGGCTCTTCGCGGACTTCCTGCGCGCGGCCGGCCTCGATCCGGTCGCCGTGCACGCCTCCGGGATCCTCACCGCCGCCGAGGTCGGCACCTGGGGCGAGGCCGAGCTGTTCGCGCTGGCCCGCGCGGCCGACCACCCGGACGCCGAGGCGGTCCTGCTGCCGGACACCGCCCTGCACACCGCCTCCCACCTCACCGTCCTGGAGAAGGAGCTGGGCAAGCCGGTCCTCACCGCCAACCAGGTCTCCGTCTGGGAGGCCCTGCGCCTGGCCGACCGCCGGGTGAACGCCCCCAGCCTCGGCGCCCTCTTCACGCGGGAGCCGATCGTCCAGGTGTGAGGTCCGCCCGTCCAGGTGTGGTGTTCGCCGCTACGAGGCCTTACGGCCTCCTTGCGCGGGCGGGGGAGAATGGAAGGTGGTCCGGCCGCGATGTCGGGGGGCGGGCCAGCCGATCCGTCCGTCAGAGGAGGCCACGACATGGCGGAGCCCACGCCGCGTCGCCACGAACCGCGGCTACGCCCCGCGCCCCTGCTCTTCGAGCCGGCCGAGGCGGCCGGCGACCCGGAGCACTTCTTCGATCTGGAGTCCATCGACGACCCGCGCGAGCTGCTGGCGCGGGCGACCGAGCTGACCCAGGCGTTCCGCGCGGCGGCGGACCGTGCCGTGGAGTTCCAGGCGATGGCGGCGGCCCAGCTCGCCGACCCGAGGCGGTTCGACCGGCTGACCACCGCGGACATCGCCGACCGGGCGGACTGGACCGAGGACTACGCCAAGAAGATGGTCGAGTTCGGCCGGGACCTGCTGCGGGGGGCGGACGGGCGGGGCCCCGACCCGGTCTGACGAAGCCATCGAGGCCGCCCGTCGCCCGGACCTCCGGGCCTCCGGGCCGTATGGCCCTCCGAGCCTCCGGGCCGTATGACCCTCCGGGCCTCCTGGGCCTCCCGGCCGTCCGGGTCCACCGAGCCCTCCGGATCAGCCGGGTCCACCCCACCGAGCCCTCCGGGTCAGCCGGGCCCTCGGCCTCCCGGTCAGCCGAGCCCTCCGGGCCGCCCGGACCTCCGGGCCGCCCGGACCTCCGGGCCGCCCGGACCTCCGAGCCGCCCGGACCTCCGAGCCGCCCGGACCTCCGAGCCGCCGGGGTCATCCTGGCCGCCCTGGCCATCCGTCCTGTCCTGGTCATTGGGCCGTCCTGGTCAGCCCGGGTCGCCCGGTCATCCGTGCCGCCCATGCCGCCGTGCCGCCCGGGCCTCCGGGCCGTCCGGGTTGGTCGAGCCGCCGGGGTCATCCGGTCCGTCCGGTCCGTCGAGCCGCCAGGGTCAGCCGGGCCGTCCGGGCCTCCGAGCCGCCCGGGCCGGCCGAGCCATCCAGGCCGTCCGGGCCTCCGGCCCCTCTCGGCCTCCGGGCCGTCCGGGCCCCCGGGGCAGGTGAGTGATCCACTTGGCATATGCCAGGCGGGCAAGATACCCGCTCCCGACCCTCCGTGTCCCCTTTTCCGGCAACCCTGGGAAACGGAACGTGTACAGCCGGTAGATCTGGGTGCATGAGCAGCAGCACAGTCACCGCCGACGGAGCCGACTGGCTCGTCTCGGCAGGAACGTATCCGCGCAGCACCCGCGCCCTCTGGGAGGAGCGCCCCGACGCCCCGGCCGTGCTGCCGTGCGGCACCGCCTTCGACGTGGTGAGCGCGCCCGCCATCTTCGGGCGCCGCATGCTGGACCGGCTGTGGGAGGACGGGCCGGGCTCGGGTCCGGTGGCCGCCTTCCGGGGCCGCGTCCTGCTGTTCGCGGCGCCGGGCACGGCCCAGCGGCTGCCCTCGCTGATGGAGTGGGAGGAGTGGGGCGGCCACGGCCGCACCGGCGAGATTCCGCCACTGCTCTGCCATGGCACCGGGGACGCCGTGACCGTCCCCCCGCTGATCGGCCCGGACGACGCGGCGGCCTCCGCGTCCGCCACGGGATCGCGCTGGATCGTCGCCCCCGACACCCGTCACCCCTGGCTGCCGGGCCCGGAGGTGCTGCTCTGGGCGGCCGTCCGGGCGGCCCGGGCGGCGGTGCGGATATCGATTTCGCCTCCCGCCGACCAGGATGCTAAGGTCTACGACGTCAGCAGGCGCCGCTAGCTCAGTTGGTTAGAGCAGCTGACTCTTAATCAGCGGGTCCGGGGTTCGAGTCCCTGGCGGCGCACTTGCGATTAGGTCGCTGACCTGGGCGTTCTCGGTTCCGAGGACGCCCTTTCGCTTGTCCGCGGCTCTTTTCGCCGCCGCCCCGTCACCGCACTGGCGAGATCTTTACGGTCCACGCCCCCGACGCCGTACGGCCCTCCACCTCGACGCGCACGTCCTCGCCGGGCACCGTGAAGCTCTCCCCGACGTCCACGGGGGCGTCGGCGAGCGCCGGGTAGACCGAGTTCTCCCAGCAGGCCTCCGTCTCCGGGTGGGCGTCGATCACCTGGACCGGGCCGCCCCCGGACTCAGCGCCGCTGCGCACCCGGTACACCAGGATGCCCTGCCGGCAGGCCGAGCGGTCGTTGCCGACCGCGCCCCGCGCCTCGAAGGCGAGCACGCTGTCGCGCCCGGTACGCACCACCGCCAGCTTGGTGCCCCGGCCGGTGCCGAAGACCGGCGCCCCGGCGGCCCCCGTCACCGGCACATCCGGCCCGGCGCTCAGCGACTCCAGGGTGAGCCGGGTCGGCCCGCTGCCCGGCACGCACACCACCTGGCGCTCCTCCAGCCAGCCCAGCTTCCACTTGTGCCAGCCGAACAGGTCCGGGGCGAGGCCGAACTGGCTGCCCATCAGGTCCCAGTCGCCGACATGGGTGTCCCAGTCGCCCTTGCCGTCCGACGGGCGGTGGTAGAGGTCCGGCAGGTCGAAGACGTGGCCGGTCTCGTGGGCGAGGACCAGCCGATCCGGCGGATGGTTCTCGAACACCGTGACGATCCGGCGGATGTCCGTGCCGTCCGCCCGCAACGGCGAATCCAGATTGACCACTTTCGTGGCATCCGAGTCCACACCGGGGGCGTGCGGATCGGCGACGAAGTAGACGACGTCGTAGCGCGAGAAGTCGACCTGCCCGTCGGTGACCGCGAGTGCGTCGCGCAGATAGGCGGCCCGGTGCCGGGCGCTCCAGTCGCGCTGTATGGCGTACGCCGTCGACGGGCGCGGCATCCGGATCCAGTGCCGCAGCGGATGCGGGCGCAGCGCGAAGCGGCCGTAGGACGCCTGCTGGAAAAAGCGGCTGGTGGCGGGGAAGTGGTCGGCCGTCAGCTCCTCGGGGGTGGTCAGCGGCGCGGAGTCCGGGAAGGACAGGAAGATCATCACCGCGTCCAGCGCGCGGGTCGGCCGGGGGTAGGCGGCGTTCCAGGTGTCCAGGCCCTCCGAGTGGTGCGCGTCGGTGCGTTCCAGGGCGCAGGGCGCCGCCGAGAAGGGCCCGGCGACCGAGGGCCCGGTGACGAGGGAGGTCGCGGCGAAGGCGGTCAGGGTGGTGAACAGGGCCGCGGTGCTGCGCAGTCGGGCGCGCGGGAGCGGACGCGGCACGGGAACCTCCGGATGCGGTCGGGGGGACACCGCATCCAGCCTGTGGCAGATTGTCGTACTGCGCCCTGTTTGTCTGGCCCGGACGAGTGAGATGGGCAAGGGGCCCGAACGGCGACACCCCCGAAGTGCTCACGGAACGTCACCAGTGGTCGTGAGCCTGAAGAAGGCGTCCAGCCGTGGGCAGAAACGATCCGCCCGCAGAATGGGTATGTGCTCAGTGGTGGGCAGTGGCTGGAAGGGCCGGAGGACACCCTCTATGATCGGCACACTTTCCTGCGCGGACGACGATCGAGTGCACTGCGGGAGCGAGCGGTGAGCGGAACCTCCGAAGGGCCGACGCCCGCGGCAGACCTCATCCGGTCGGCGGTCACAGAGAGTGACGCAAAGGCGCCGGGTGGTACGGACGCTGTCGCCTTCGTGCCCCTGGACCCGGACCCGGACACGGACATGACGGCGGACCTGGCCGCCGCGGCGGCGGGCGGTGACGCCGACTCCTACCGGTCCGCGTTCACCGCGGCACCGCTCGCCATGGCGGTCGTCGACCGCGACGGGCGGATCGTCACCGCCAACGACACCCTCGCCGCGCTGTTCGGCGGCCCGCCGGGCGGACTCGTCGGACGCGTCGCCGCCGACCTGCTCGATCTCTCCTCGGACTCCCGCACCTGGCACGCCTACCGCGAGGTGCTGCGCGGCCGGCAGGCGAAGCTGCGCTGCACCCGCCGGCTCAAACACCCCGAGGGGCACGCCGTCTGGGCGCAGATCACCGTCGCCCCGCTCGCCGACCGGGGGCCCGGCGTCCTGCTCTCCGTCACCGACATCAGCGCTCGCCGCGAACTCCAGGCACAGCTGCGGCACTTGCAGATGCACGACCCGGTGACCCGGCTGCCCAACCGCACCCTGTTCTTCGAACGCCTCTCCGCCGCCCTCGACACCGAGTCCTACACCCGCGGCGGCACCGGTCGGATCGGCCTGTGCTACCTCGACCTCGACGGCTTCAAGGCCATCAACGACACCCTCGGCCACCGCGTCGGCGACCGGCTGCTGGCCGCCGTCGCCGAACGCCTCACCCGCTGTGCCGAGAAAGCCGGCTACACCCGCTCCGGCGCGCCGCTCGTCGCCCGGCTCGGCGGCGACGAGTTCGCCCTGCTCGTCGAGGACTCCACCGGCACCGAGCAGCTCGCCGACCTCGCCGAGTCCGTCCTCACCGCGCTCCAGGCCCCGTTCGACCTCTCCGGGCAGCGGCTCAGCGTCTCCGCCTCCATCGGCGTCGTCGAACGGCAGACCGCCGGCACCACCGCCACCGGGCTGATGCAGGCCGCCGACACCACGCTGTACTGGGCGAAGGCCGACGGCAAGGCCCGCTGGACGCTCTTCGACCCCGAGCGCAACGCCCACCGCATGACCCGCCAGGCCCTCGCCTCCACCCTCCGCCCGGCCATCGACCGCGGCGAGTTCACCCTGGAGTACCAGCCGCTGGTCGGCATGGCTGACGGACGGCTCAGCGGGGTCGAGGCGCTGGTGCGCTGGAACCACCCGCAGTTCGGCACCCTGACGCCGAATCGGTTCATCGGATTGGCGGAAGAGGACGGCGCGATCGTCCCGCTCGGCCGCTGGATCCTCGCCACCGCCTGCCGCCAGGCCCGCCGCTGGCAGCTCGAACACCCCGACGAACCGCCCATCTTCGTCAGCGTCAACGTGGCCGTACGCCAGGTCTGGGACTCCGACCTCGTCGCGGACGTGGCGCAGACCCTCGCCGAGACCGGCCTCGCCCCGCACCTGCTGCAACTGGAGCTGACCGAGTCCGCCGTGATGGGCTCCTCCGGCCGCCCGCTGCGCGCCCTCCAGGCCCTCAGCGACATGGGCGTGCGCATCGCCATCGACGACTTCGGCACCGGCTACTCCAACCTCGCCTACCTCAGCAGGCTCCCGGTGTCCGTGCTGAAGCTGGACGGGTCGTTCGTCCGCGGCTTCCAGTACGAGGACAGCGGCGCGCACGCCAGCCCGGCGGACGAGGTCATCGTCGAGGCGATGATCCAGCTCGCCCACCGGCTCGGACTGACCGTCACCGCCGAGTGCGTGGAGACCTCCGCGCAGGCCGGACGGCTGCGCCGGATCGGCTGCGACACCGGCCAGGGATGGCTGTACTCCCGGCCGGTGGCGGCGGATCGTATCTCCGAGCTGCTGGCCTGCCCGGCGGGTCAGGCCGCCGGCAACCCGTAGGCGTCCGCGATGAGTTCGTAGCTGCGCACCCGCACCTCACCGGTCGGCGTGTTCGCCGTGATCATCAACTCGTCGGCGCCGGTGCGCTTCTGCAGATCGTCCAGGCCGGTGCGGACCTCGTCCGCGGTGCCGTGGATGATGTGCGCGCTCCACTGCTGCGTGAACTCCCGCTCCATCGGCGTGAACTCGTACGCCTCCGCCTCCTCCGGGCTCGGCACCAGCCCCGGCCGCCCGGTGCGCAGCCGTGCCATGCTCAGCACCGCCGCCTTCACCTCACGCCGCGCCACCCGCTCCTCGTCCGCGGCCAGCGCCGAGACGCCGATCAGCGCGTACGGCTCGGCCAGCACCCCGGACGGCTTGAAGGACTCCCGGTAAAGATCCAGCGCCGGGATGGTGTTCTGCGCCGAGAAGTGGTGGGCGAACGCGAACGGCATACCCAGCAGACCCGCCAGCCGGGCGCTGTAGCCGGAGGAGCCCAGCAGCCAGATCGGCGGGCGGTGCGGGGACTGCACACCGCCGGGGGAGGTGCCCTGCACGGGGCCCGGGACGGCGTGGATCCGCCGGTACGGGTGGCCGTCGGGGAAGTCGTCGTCCAGGAACCGGGTCAGCTCGGACAGCAGCCGCGGGAACTCGTCCGCCGCCTCCTCCGGCCGGTCCGTGCGGCGCAGCGCCGCCGCGGTCGCGCCATCCGTGCCGGGGGCGCGCCCGAGGCCCAGGTCGATCCGGCCCGGCGCCATGGCCTCCAGGGTGCCGAACTGCTCCGCGATCACCAGCGGCGCGTGGTTCGGCAGCATCACGCCGCCCGAGCCGAGGCGGATGCGGTCGGTGTGGGCGGCGAGGTGGGCCAGGATCACCGCGGGCGAGGAGGACGCCACGCCCGGCATCGAGTGGTGCTCGGCGACCCAGTAGCGGTGGAAGCCGCGGGACTCGGCCAGCCGGGCCAGCGCGACGCTGGTGCGCAGCGCGTCCGTGGAGGTGGTGCCGGCGCTGACCGCCGCCAGGTCCAGGACGGACAGCGGGACGGGGGCAAAGCCGTGGGCGGTGCCTTGGATGCCGTCGCCTTCGCCCGTACGGTTCTCGGCGTCCCGGGTGTCGTCTGCCGCCACGGTGGGGCCTCCTGCTCTCGTCGCCATGCGGTGGGGTCATGGGCGACAACGGGAGGCGGCGGGGGGTTCATTCCCTGGTCGGCGGAGGTAGGGGGGCCGGGGCGGGGGAGTAGGGGGTGCCCGCCCCGCACCCCCTGGGCCGCACAGGCGCTACGGCCGCCAGCTCACCCGGTGTTCCGCCAGGTGCGCCAGGACCGCGTGGTTCGCCTCCCAGCCGTCCGGGAACTTCACCAGCGTCCCCAGCTGCACCGGCTCCGTCGACGGATAGTCGTCCAGCAGCTCGCCCACGCCCGCGCGGCACACCACGACGCAGGCGTGCCGGTGCCGGGAGGCGAGCACGCACAGCCGGCCCGTCTCCAGGTGGAACGCGGTCGCGTCGGGGCGGCCGGAGAGCGGGTGCAGGACCACCGTCACGTCGTACTCCCGCCCCTGGAGCCGGTTCGCGGTGTCCACCGTGACGTCGCGCACACCCAGCTCGGCGAGGGCCGCGCGGACGGCCGCCGCCTGGTCGCGGTGGGCGGTGCCGACGGCGATCCGGTCGGCGGTCAGGGGAACGGGCTCGGGAGAGCGCTCGGAGGTGGCCGCACCGCCCCGGTCCAGCAGCCTGCGCACCACCGTGGCCACCGCCCGCACCGCCTCCGGGTCGGTGCGCGGGGTGTGCCGCGCGGGCAGCTCCAGCAGGCCCCAGCCGGACTCGGCGGCCTCGTCGATCACCCGGTCCGGGCCCGAGCCGTCCGACGGCACCGCGAAGGCCAGCCGGCGGTCACCGTGGCCGGTGCCGCTGCGGAACGGCGTGTACGGGTAGAAGGCGTCCGAGACCAGCGGCGCGGCCGAGGCGGGCAGCCGCCAGGACACCGGCAGCCGGTGCTGCGGCAGCCCCGGGTTGTGCGCGAGCAGCGTGGTCACCGCGGACGCCGACGGGTCGTACGACAGCCCCGCCCACTGCTCGCTGCCGACGATCGCGAACGGGTCGAGCTGACCCGGGTCGCCCACGAACAGCGCCCGCTCGAACAGCCCGGCGACGGCGAGCAGCGCGTCCGAGCGCATCTGGTAGGCCTCGTCGACGATCGCGTGCCGCCACGGCTCGTCGACCTTGACGTGGGCCCACTTGGCGGCGGTGGAGAGGACCACCGGCAGACCGGTCAGGTCGGCCGCCTTCGCCGACGTGCGGACCTGCGGCAGCTCGTCGAGCGCCTTGTCGTACGGGTCGGCGTCGCTGCTGTGCAGGCGGCCCACCGGCAGCTCGGGGTTCTTCTCGGCGAGCCGCAGCACCAGGTCGTCGACCTGGGCGTTGGTCTGCGCCACCACCATCAGCGGGCGGCCCGCGTCGGCCAGCTCCAGCGCCGCGCGGACGACGAGGGTGGACTTGCCGGCGCCCGGCGGGGAGTCGACGACGACACCCCGGTCCGGGCCGTGCAGGGTGTCGCGGAGGATCGCGTCGGTGGCCCGCGTGGCGGCGCCGGCCGGGTCGAAGGGGGTGCCGTCGGCGGCCTCGGCGGCGGAGGGGACACCGCGGCCGGTGGCGGCTTCGGGGTCGGACGGCGTACCGGGGTCGGTGGCGGCCTCGGCGGTCACAGCAGGTCCTCCTCGGTCACGGGGTCGGCGGGTTCGGGGGCGGGCTCCTCACCGGGCGGTCCGCCGTGCGTCCACGGGGTGTCCTCCGGGTCGGGCAGCTTGGCGCCGCCGCGCTGCTCGTGCTCGAACAGCGTCCAGCACAGCCGGTCGCCCTTCTCCGGCACCGAACCCGGCTCCGGCTCCTTGCCGCGGCCCATCTTGTCGAGGATCCGCAGGACGATCAGGGCGCCGTCCTCCTCGGCGGCCACGAACTCCGCCGCCTGCGGCCTGCCGCCCAGCGAGCGGTACACCTTCCCCCGCTCGCCGAGGTGCGGCCGGTCGTCCGTGCGGACCGTGACCAGTGGGCGGGGGCTCGGGCGCTTCCCCTCGCTGTACGCCATCTCGACGTCCACGACCTCGCCCGCGAACGCCTCCCCGGCCAGCCGCCGGCCTGCCATCACCAGCGGGTCGTCCAGGGCCTCCTGCGCCTCCAGACGGGCCTGCTCCCGCTCCCGCGTGGCCAGCTTGTTCGCCGCGGTCACCGCGTCGTCGTGGCGCGGCTGCGGCGGTTCACCGGACAGCACGCGGTCGCGGTGGCCGGTGAACGACCAGCGGTCGCGCGTCCAGCGCTCCTCGACGTGCCCGCCCTCGGGCAGCGCCCGCAGCAGGTCAAGGCCCCGCCACACCGCGTCCCAGGTCGGGCGCGTCACGCTCTCCACCAGGGCGCGGATCTCCCGCTCGGCGGCGGTGACGGCACCGAGCCGCTCGTCGGCCTCCATGCCGTCCTCGGCGGCGGCGAGGGCGCCCCGCGCGCGGTCGTAGCGCTCGATCGCCGGGGCGAGCAGCTTGTTGTCGAACGCCGGGTCGGTGGCCGGGCCGGCCGGCGGGCACAGCAGCTGGCCCCGCTCGTCGCGGGCCAGCTCGGCCCGCAGCGCCGCCTCGGCGCCCGAGCCGCCCTCCGGCGGGTCGATCCAGGAGAGCAGCGCGCCCAGGTGCTGGTCCTCCAGACCGGACTGACCGGTCGCCCAGTGCCGGGACAGCACCTCGGTCACGGCCAGCAGCAGCGAGGAGCCCGGCACCCGGGAGCGCTCCGCGTAGTGCGTCAGCCAGCGGCCCAGCAGCGGCACCCGGGGCGGCGCCGGATGCGGCGTCTGCGGGTCCTGCTCCGCCGTACGCCGAAAGCGCATGGAACGCCCCAGCAGCCGTACGAGGTCGATGCCCGCGCGGCTCGGCACGATCAGCTGCGGCGCGTCCGCGCACAGGTCCACCTCGACCTTGACGCGCTTGCCGGTCTCCGGGTCGGTCTCGGTGCGCTCGGCGGCCTCGACGGCGTCCGCGTACCCGTCGATGTACGGCAGCACGATGTCCGCCAGTTCGGCCAGGAACGCGAACCGCAGATCGCGGTCGCGCGGCTGCGGGACGACCAGCAGGCGGGGCGCGTCGCGGTCGGTGCCGACCAGCGCGCCGAGCGGCGCACCGGCCTCACCCGCGGTGGTCAGCGGCACGAGGACCAGTGGCCGCTCGGACAGATGCCGGTGCCGCACGGTGGCGGCGGGCTGGGCCCGGCCGGTGTCGACGGCCTCGAGCCGGGCGAGGGTGGCGATCAGGGACACGGGGCGACCTCCGGGGCGGCGGCGTCCTCGGCACTTCCGGTGACCACGGCACTTCCGGTGGCCACGGCATTCCCGGCGGCCACGGCGCTTCCGGCGGCCTCGGCGCTTCCGGTGGCCACGGGGCTCGCGGTGGCCAGGGCCTCCGCGCGGAGGCGGGCCGCGCGGCGGAGGGCGGCGACCGCCGGGTCGGCCGGGTCGCCGGTCTCGCCGCGGGCCGCCGACAGGACGGCGCCGACGGTGGTCAGCCCGCCCAGCTCGGCGCGGACCGCGCGGCCCAGCGAGGTCACCGCGCCGGCCGCGCGGGACCGCTCGCGGCAGTGGAAGGCCAGCTCGCACGCGGACAGGCACTCGGGCGCGTACGTCGCCGGGACCGACTCGACGGCGGCGGTCAGCTCGGCGGCCGGCAGCTCGGGGGAGAAACAGGTGCCCTCGGGGAGCGTGTCGACGATCTCCTCGATGCGGGTCAGCCGGGCCAGCTGGCGGCGGGTCACCGCGCGCTGCTTGCGCACGTCCACGGCGGAGGCGGCGGGCAGGTTGGAGAAGTCCTTCGGGCACACCAGCAGGATCCGGTGCCGCACCCGCGGGGCCGGGTCCAGTCGGGCCGCGACCTCCTCCAGCGCCAGCACGTACACCGCCGCCTGGCGGGCCGCCGCGCCCACCTTCGCCGGGTCCGCCGAGCCGTCCAGCATCGGGAACGACTTGATCTCCACGACCGTCCAGCTGCCGTCCGGGTGCACGACCACCGCGTCCGGCTCCAGGAACGCCGGGGACCCTGCCACGTCGAGGGCGAGCATCGGATGGTCGAGCAGCGTCCAGCCGCCCGCCTCGACGGCCTCCCGCAGCGCCAGCGCCGTACGCGCGGCCCGCCCCTCGGGGCCGATCGCGGACAGGTCCGGCACCGCCGCCCGCTCCGGCGGCTCGGCGCCCGGGTCCAGCTTCCGGTGCGCCAGCCGCACCAGCTCCGCGCCGCCGTCCGCCTTCACCCGCGCCTCGAACGCGTTGCCCCGGGTCAGGGCGAACTGCGACTGCCCGAAGGCGGACGGCGAGCCGAGCGCGTCCGCCAGTCTCGTCTTGTCCACCCCGGCCCCGTCGAGGACGGCGCGTCGCGCGCAGCCCGGGTTCGCGGCGAGCGCCGCGAGGGCACGCGCGTCGAGCGCCTTGGCCGGTACGTCGGGACCGCGCAGCTCAGCGAGCCGGTGCCGGAGCGCCGCCCCCTGCCTCCGAGGGTGCGGCACTCGGCTCGGCTCCCGGTCCGAACCGTGACTCGCGCTGCCGTGGAATTCGCTCACCCGCCGAAGTCTGGCATCCGTCACTGACAATCGAGGACGGAGTGCCCACGGCGACCGCCGTGGCGGGTGCGGTGGTGGGTGTGGTGACGGGTGCGGCGGCGGGTGCGGTACGGGCGGTCAGGCGGACCTTGACCCGGTCCGCGCAGCGCATCACGTACGGGGCGAGCAGCAGCCCGGCGCCCATCACCGCGGCGCCCGCGACCGCGTCGAGGAAGTAGTGGTTCGCGGTACCCATGACCACGATCGTCGTCACCAGCGGGTACACCACGGCGGCGGTCTTCGCGAGACGCGTCCCGCCGTACCGCCACAGCATCACCCCGCACCACAGCGACCAGCCGACGTGCAGGCTGGGCATCGCCGCGTACTGGTTGGTCATGCCGCCCAGCCCGCGCGGTGCGCTGGCCTCCCCGCCCCACCAGCCGTACGCGCTGTAGTGGGCCATGGTGTCCACGAAGCCGTGTCCGGCCGACAGCAGCCGGGGCGGGCAGGTGGGCAGCAGGGTGAAGCCGATCAGGCCGATGAAGGTCGAGGTCATCAGCCAGGTGCGGGCCGCGCGGTAGTGCGCGGAGCGCGAACGGAAGATCCAGATCAGGAGGGCGGGGGTGACCAGGTAGTGCAGCGAGGCGTACCAGAAGTCCGCCGGTATGCCTATCCAGGCCTCCCGCGTGAACAGGCGGTTCAGGGGGTGCTCGGCGTTGAGGTGGAGGGCCTTCTCGATGCGCAGGATGGCCAGGCCGTGCTCGACGGCCGTGGAGACATCGCCGCGGGCGAGGAGCCGGCCCGCCGAATAGCAGGCGTACACGAGGAGGATCAGCGGCAGCTCGGTCCACCAGCGCAGCCGGGTCCGTACGGATGCCTCGATGCCTGGTGACTCGGACTGCGGCATCCGATCGCCCTCCCCCTTCGTCTCATGTGTCGAGATAGCGCCTCCCACGGGCGCCCCGGCCCTGAAAGACGCAGAGATCGCCCCCGGGGTTGCCCCCAGACAGCGTGCGCGATGATGGACGTGTTCCGCCTCTGGTTTCCCCCGGAAAGGTCATCCATGGCACCGCGCATCCTGCTGGCCCGGCACGGACAGACGGAATGGTCGCTGTCCGGAAAGCACACCGGCAGGACCGACGTGCCCCTCCTCGACGAGGGCCGGCGCGGCGCGAAGCTGCTCGGCGAGCGGTTGCACCGGGCGCCCTTCGACGGCCTGCCCGGCGTCGAGGTGCGCACCAGCCCGCTGTCCCGCGCGCGCGAGACCTGCGAACTCGCCGGGTTCGGGGACCGCGCGCAGACCTGGGACGCGCTGATGGAGTTCCACTACGGCGCCTACGAGGGCATGACCCCGGCCGAGATCCAGGCGATACGTCCGGGCTGGCTCATCTGGCGCGACGGCGTCCCGGAGGGCGAGACCCTGGCCGAGGTGAGCGCCCGCGCGGACGAGGTCGTCGCCTGGGCCCTCGAGGCCGACCGCGACGTCCTCGTCTTCGCCCACGGCCACATCCTGCGCACCATCGGCGCCCGCTGGCTGGGCCTGCCGATCTCCTTCGCCTCCCGCATCCGCCTCAACCCGACGTCCCTGTCCATCCTGGGCTGGGCGTACGGCGAACCGGCGATCGAGAACTGGAACGATGTGGGTCACCTGGCGGGCTGACCGGGCGGGCGCCCTCGCGTAGCTGCGGGCAGTCGTGCCTCCTCCAGTGCCTCGAAGGGCCTGGGGCCCCCAGGGGCGGCACGGGTGGGCGCTGGGGGTACCCCCTGCTCGAAGAGCTCGGGGGAGGCACCCCGTTGCGCCGGGCTGCGCTCCCACCCCGGCCGGCCCCGGTTCCGGTCACCGTCCGGGAAACGGCCCCCTCACGCCGTACGCGCCAACCCCGCGTGCCGATCCAGGAACTCCGACACCCCGGCCGTACGCCGATGCGGCAGCAGCACCCGCGCGGTCCCCGCCAGCATCGTCTGCACCCGGGACGACTGCACCTGATGCAGCAGGTCCAGCACCCGCATTCCCGCGACCGCCGCCTCGTCGGGCCGCCCCTCGCGGGCGAGATCGTCCGCCAGCTCCGCGGTGTACAGCGCGATGTTCCGCGTGAAGTGCGGATCCTGCAGCCGCGCCGCCCGCCTCGCGTGCCGCGCGGCCCGCTGCCAGTCGCCCAGCGTCGACCAGCACTGCGCCTCCAGACCCTCCAGCTCGGCCTCGCCGTAGAAACTCATCCACTCGGGGTCCGCGTCCGAGGAGCCTCGCTCGAAGAGGGCCTTCGCGCGCGTGAGGGCCTGTTCGCATCCCGCGCGGTCCGCGAGCCCCGCCCAGCCGCCCGCCTCGCGCAGCGCCAGCAGCGACATCAGCCGGGAGGAGCCGAGGGGGCGCGCGATGCGCTGCGCGGCCTGCGCGGCCCGCACGGCCTCCCGGGGCCGCCCGGCGTCGCGCGCGAGGAACGCCGTGTTGCAGAAGGCGTGCGCCTCCAGCGCGTCGTCACCGGTCATCCGTGCGGTGGCCAACGCCTCCGCGTAGTGCGAGCGCGCGTCGTCGAAGCGGCCGGAGTCATGCGCCAGCCAGCCCACGGAGATGGCGAGTTCACCGGCGCCGGAGTGCAGCCGGTCGGCGGTCGCCTGCCGGGTCGCGCCGGCGTCCAGCAGCGCGTACGCGGCGCGCAGCGGAGCCGCCGCGCGCCGGTAGAGGCCGTCGGCGCCGTGCCGGTCGTCGAGCAGCCGGATCCGGCGTACGGCGTCTTCCAGGGCGCTTGCCTCACTCGCCCCGACGCGCCGGACGGGGCGCTGCGCGGCCGTGGCGTCGAGGGCGAGCCCGAAGGGGCTCAGCGAGGCGGCGGCGACGGTGGCGCCTCCGCCGGTCATGAATGCGCGACGCAGCACGTCGCTCTCCTCATAGTCGATGTGCGGGTCGTACGGGTACTGCGGGTCATACGGTTCAAACCCCGCACGCGTCTCACCGGTGGTGTGCGCCGGGCTCTGGTCGTGCGCGGGGGTTGTGTCCGCGGCGGCGCGCGCCCCGCGTCCGCGGACGGACGAACGGGGCGCGAACCCCAGGTCGGTGAGCGTGCGACCGGGGAACATATGCAGGAACACCCGCTCGTACGCGTAGTTGGGACAACGGATCTCGCCCGCTTCCACCCGTCCGATGTAGCGCGCGTCACAGCTGACCCGCTCGCCGATCTCCCGGGCGGCCCGGCGTACCGCCGCCGCGAACTCGGCGGGCGAACGCCGCCCGCGCAGCTGTCGGAAGGCGAGATTCGGCCGCGGGGGCCGACTGGGCTGAGACGAGGTCACCGTTGACGACGTCATGGCCGGGTCCTCTCGTGCGAACCGTCGAACCATGCCGGATATCGAGCGAGTTGACCAAACTGCCATGTTGCTGGCTTTATCGGTGTCACGCCCTGATTTCCGGCGGGCAAGAACGTACCTGCTGTCGCGGGTTCGCCACGCTGTGTTTGGCTACAAACCGGATATCTCATCCGTCATCTGCCATGAACTGCCATCCTTTGCGGCGCATTTCCGCCGTAGCCGTTGACGCCTTTCCGCGTTGGACACGATGGACCGGGAGCCGCCCGACTCCCGAACCGCTGGCGCAAGGAGGGGTTCCGTGGTGGAGGCCGGGATGGAGACCAGCCGGAGCATCGACACGTACACGCCGTCGGCCACGCCGCAGGCCGCGTGGGACCTCGTGACGGTCCCGGCCCGGCAGGGGCTGGAGGCGGTCGACATCCTGCGGCGCGGCGACGGGGACGGTGTCGGCGTCGGTCCCGTGCTGCACGACGGCGACGGCGACACCCTCGGTTTCCTGGTCCCGCCCGGCACCGCGGCGGCCTGGGACGTCCCGGGCAGCACCTGCACGGAGACCAACGGCAGCGGTCTGAGCCTCGTCCCCCCGCAGTCCGCCCCCGGCGGTACGGGCACCCCGGGCGCCGACTGCACCTGCTGGCTCCTCCCGCCCGACGAGTCGGACCGGGCGACCGACCCCGCCGTCCTGCGCCGGGCCCTGGGCGAGGCGGCCCGCATGATCGAGGCGGCGGACAGCTGTCGCTGACCGCGGGGGCCACCGGAGCAGCCAAGGACATCGGGGCCGATAATGGTCCAATGGGAAAGTCCAGGAAGTCCCGGCGGGCGTCGGTCGCTGCCGAGGCTGTCGTCGAGGCCGTCGACGGGGGGCTCGCGCAGCTGATACCGGACCGGGACCGGGCGCGGGCCTGGACGTTGTTGATCGACGGCGCGCCGCAGTCGCACGTCGATCTGGACGATCCGGCGTTTCTGTCCTTCGAGTACCAGCGGCGGCTCGGCCATGTCATCGATCTCGCCGCCCCGCCCGGCAGGCCCCTGACCGCCGTCCACCTCGGCGGCGGCGCCCTCACCCTGGCCCGCTATGTCGCCGCCACCCGTCCCCGCTCCACCCAGCAGGCCGTCGAGCGGGACGCGCGTCTCGTCCAACTGGTCCGCCGGGAGTTGCCGTTGGCGCCGACCGCGCGGATCCGGGTGCGTTCGACGGACGCCCGTGAAGGGCTCGCCAAGGTGCCGGACGGCTGGGCCGACCTGGTCATCGCCGATGTCTTCAGCGGCGCCCGCACCCCCGCCCACCTCACCTCGACGGAGTTCCTGGACGAGGTCCGCAGGGCCCTCAAGCCGGGCGGTGTCTACGCCGCCAACATCGCCGACGGCCCGCCCCTCGCGCATCTGCGCGCCCAGATCTCCACCGCAGCCGCCCGGTTCGCCGAGCTGGCGCTGGTCGCCGACGCGGCCGTACTGCGCGGCAAGCGGTTCGGCAACGCCGTGCTCGTCGCCTCCGACCTGCCCCTGCCGGTCGCCGAGCTGACCCGCCGGGCCGCCTCCGACCCGCACCCGGCCCGGGTCGAGCACGGCAGGGCGCTCACCGACTTCACCGGCGGCGCCGCCCCCGTCACGGACGCCGCCGCGGTCGCCTCACCCGCGCCCCCGGCCTCCGTCTTCCGCTGAGCCGTCCCCGGCGGGCCCCGGCCGCGGCGCGCGGCTCAGTACGTGCCGATCTCCACCCGCGGCGGGCCGTCGTGCCAGGTGCAGAACACCGACACCCGGTCCGCGCCGGAGGCGAACTCCACCCGGATCCACGTCTCCGTCTTCCACACCTGCATCGACCAGCCCGCCCCCGGCGTCGCCGACACCAGCGTCGCGGACCGCTCGCCCAGGTCGAACACGGCCCGGCCGCCCTCGGTGGTGTAGCTGCGGACCCGGCCGGACGCGGTCGCGGGGGACGCGGACGCGCTCGGACGGGCGGCCGGAGTACGGGACGGGGCCGGGTCCGGCCGGCGGGTGGCGGACGAGGTGCTCTTCGACGCCTCCGGGCGGCGGGTGCTCGCCGAGGTGGCCGGCGGCTCGTCCGGCGCGGCGGTCGGCTCGGCCGAGACGACCGGCAGGGCGCGCGGCGGATCGTAGGCCGTGCCCGCCATCACCGTGTGGACACCCCACCACGACAGCGTGGTCGCCGCGCCGGTGGCGAGCGTCCAGGCCAGTACGTGTACGACTCCTCTGAGCATCGCGGGCCATACTGCCCCACGACCGCCACCCCTGTCCCACCCGTCACGGCCACGGCCCCACCGGGCACCGGGTTTTCCACACCCCGCTGGTTGTCCACAGGGCCCGGACCCGTGTCGCCCGCATGGCGTACGGTGCGGCGCATGGCAAGTGTGCTCGTGGTCGAGGACGACCAGTTCGTACGCTCCGCGCTCATCCGGCATCTGACCGACGCGGCCCACACCGTGCGCAGTGTCGGCACGGCGCTGGAGGCGCTGCGCGAGGTCGCCCATCACCGTTTCGACGTGGTCGTCCTGGACCTCGGACTGCCCGACCTGGACGGGTCCGAGGCCCTGAAGATGCTGCGCGGCATCACCGACGTCCCGGTCATCATCGCCACCGCCCGGGACGACGAGGCGGAGATCGTCCGGCTGCTGAACGCGGGCGCCGACGACTATCTGACGAAGCCGTTCTCCGTGGAGCACCTGTCCGCGCGGATGTCCGCCGTGCTGCGCCGCTCCCGCGCGGGCGCGGGTGAGACCCCGGCCTCCCCGGTGCTGCGGGTGGGCGGCCTCACCGTCGACCCGCTGCGCCGCCAGGCCGAACTGGACGGCGTACGGCTGGACCTCACCCGCCGCGAGTTCGACCTGCTCGCCTTCCTCGCCGCCCGGCCCGGCGTGGTCGTCCCGCGCCGGGAACTGCTCGCGGAGGTGTGGCAGCAGTCCTACGGCGACGACCAGACCATCGACGTCCATCTGTCCTGGCTGCGCCGCAAGCTGGGCGAGACCGCGGCCCGCCCCCGCTATCTGCACACCCTGCGCGGAGTCGGCGTGAAGCTGGAGCCCTCGTCGGACGTCCCGGCCGTGCGGCACCCGGGAGCGGAGCCGGCGCCATGAGGTGGGCCCTGGTCAAGGTGTCGCTCGCGGTCACCGCGATGGTCGTGGTGGCCTTCGCCGTGCCGCTCGGCCTCGTCATCAAGGAGCTGGCCCGCGACCGCGCCTTCTCCGACGCCGAGCGGGACGCCGCCGAGATCGCCCCCGCGCTGTCCATCACCACCGACCGCGCCCAGCTCGAACGCGTCGTCGCCTCCGCCGGCTCCGACGCCGGGATGGCCGTGCACATACCGGCGGCCGACGCGGCGGCCGGCGGCACCGCACCGGTCGAGATCGGCCGGCAGCGGGCCGCCGACGCGGACATCGCCGCCACCCGGAAGCTGGGCCGCGCCTCCACCGCCGAGGTGCCCGGCGGATCCGCGCTGCTCCAGCCGGTCGCGCTCAGCTCGGGGAAGTTCGCCGTCGTCGAGGTGTACATCCCCGACACCGCCGTCACGAAGGGCGTCGGCACCGCGTGGGCGGTGCTCGCCGCGGTCGGCCTCGCGCTGATCGTCGGCTCGGTCGCGGTCGCCGACCGGCTCGGGGTGCGCATGGTGCGGCCCGCGCAGCGCCTGGTCGAAGGGGCGCGCGAGCTGGGCGAGGGCAAGCTGGGCGCCCGGGTGCCGGAGGAGGGGCCGACCGAACTGCGGCTGGCGGCCGTCGCGTTCAACTCGATGGCCGACCAGGTCGTCCAGCTCCTCGCCAACGAGCGGGAGCTGGCCGCCGACCTCTCCCACCGGCTGCGCACCCCGCTGACCGTGCTGCGGCTCAACGCCGCCTCGCTCGGCGACGGCCCGGCCGCCGAGCAGACCCGCGCCGCCGTCGCCCAGCTCGAGCGCGAGGTCGACACCATCATCCGCACCGCCCGCGAGGCCAAACCGCAGACGACCGCGCCCGGCCCGGGCGCCGGCTGCGACGCGGCCGAGGTGGTGCGCGAGCGGATGGCGTTCTGGTCGGCGCTCGCCGAGGACGAGGGACGTACCGTGCGCCTCGCCGGGGTCGACCGGCCGGTGCGCATCCCCGTCGCCCGCGCCGACCTGGCCGCCGCGCTGGACGCGCTGCTCGGCAACGTCTTCCGGCACACCCCGGAGGGCACCGCCTTCGCGGTCGACGTCCACAACGGCGACGACGCGGTGATCGTGCTGGTCTCCGACGCGGGCCCCGGCATAGCCGACCCCGAGGCGGCGATGGCGCGTGGCCGGGGCTCCGGCAGCGACGGCTCGACCGGCCTCGGTCTCGACATCGTGCGCCGGCTCGCGGAGTCCACCGGCGGCGACGTACGGATCGGCCGCTCGGTGCTGGGCGGCACCGAGGTGCGGATCTGGATCCAGGTGGACGGCCGGGAGCCGGTGCGCAGAGGCCACCGCGGGGCGGTGCGCCGACGCCGGCCGCGCGGGACGGCCTCGACCTTTAACCGGTCCCGATCCCTTCCTTAAGCGCACCCTAAGATCCTGAACTCCGGCCTGGATGGGGAGTTTTGCCCGATTCCGGATCGCTAGCGTGCTGCCGCACCCCACCCCCGAGCAGTGAGGCACCACGCGATGAGCACGCACCGGCGCAGGATCAGCGGCAGGAACAAGGCGATCGGCGGTGTCGTCGCCGCGGCCGTGGCGGGCGGCGGCGCGCTCCTGTTCACCGGCACCGCCCAGGCGGCCGGCGTCGGCGCCGCGTACACCAGGACCAGCGACTGGTCCACCGGATACACCGGGCAGTACGTCGTCACCAACGACACCGGTCAGGCCAAGGCCGACTGGACCCTGGAGTTCGACCTGCCCGCCGGGTCGCGGCTCGGCTCCCTGTGGAACGGCGAGTCCAGTGTGAGCGGACAGCACGTCACCGTCTCCCCGCCCGCCTGGGACAAGGACGGGCTGGCCCCGGGCGAGACGGTCACCGTGGGCTTCGTCGTCAACGGCGCCGGTGACCCCACCGGTTGCCGTATCGACGGCGCCAGGTGCTCCACGGACGACACCGCCACCCCCGAGCCGACCGGCCGCCCCACCCGCACCCCGAGCCCCACCCAGTCACCGACACCCACCACGACCCCCTCCCAGACGGCGAAGCCGACCCCCACGACCACCGCCCCGACCCCCACGGCGTCCCCCAGGCCCTCGGAGAGCACCGGCACCGGCACCCCCTCCGGCGCGGGCTTCGCCCCGTACGTCGACACCTCCCTCTACCCGGCGTTCGACCTGGTGGCCGCGGCCGAGGCCACCGGCGTGAAGGACTACAACCTCGCCTTCGTCACCGACGGCGGCGGCTGCACCCCCAAGTGGGGCGGCGTCACCGATCTGGCGAACGACGCGGTGGCCGGACAGATCGGCGCCCTGCGCGCCAAGGGTGGCGACGTCCGGGTCTCCTTCGGCGGCGCGGCGGGCAGCGAACTCGCCACCGCCTGCTCCTCCGCGGACGCGCTGGCCGCGGCCTACGGCAAGGTGGTCGACACCTACCGGCTCACCAAGGTCGATTTCGACGTCGAGGGCGGCGCACTGCCGAACACCGCGGCCAACACCCGCCGCGCCCAGGCCATCGCCGAGCTCCAGCAGCGCCACCCGGACCTGGACGTCTCCTTCACCCTCCCGGTGATGCCCGAAGGCCTCACCCAGGACGGCGTCAGTCTCCTCGCCGACGCCAGGAAGAACGGCGTGCGGATCGACACGGTCAACATCATGGCCATGGACTACGGCCCGGCCTACAGCGGCGACATGGGCACCTACGCCGAACAGGCCGCCACCGCCACCCAGGCCCAGATCAAGAGCGTCCTCGGCCTGTCCGACAGCGCCGCCTGGAAGACGGTCGCCGTCACCCCGATGATCGGCGTCAACGACGTGACCACCGAGATCTTCAAGGTCGACGACGCCACGCAGCTCGTGAACTTCGCCAAGGCCAAGGGAATCGGCTGGCTGTCGATGTGGTCCGGCACCCGCGACAAGCAGTGCCCCGGCGGCGCGCAGAACCACGCCGACGCCACGTGCAGCTCCATCGTCCAGGAGCCGTTCGCCTTCACGAAGGCGTTCGCCGCCTACAAGTGACCCCCTTCAGGAAAAAGCGCGGGGCGCGACACCCCCCACAGCGTCGCGCCCCGCTCCCCTTTCCCGGGGCCGGGCGGCCAAGGACAGGCCGCCGAGGTCAGGCGGCCGGCGTCAGGCCACTTCCTCCACGACCGGCGGCAGCGCCCCGGACCGCGCCACCTGCCCGTACCACAGCGCGCTCGACTTCGGCGTCCGCTCCAGCGTCGCGTAGTCCACGTACACCGCGCCGAAGCGCTTGCCGTAGCCGTACGCCCACTCGAAGTTGTCCATCAGGGACCACAGGTAGTAGCCGCGCACGTCGGCGCCGTCCGTGATCGCCCGGCGGACGGCCGCGAGGTGGCCGTGCAGATAGGCGATCCGCTCCGGGTCGTGGACGCGGCCGTCGGGGTCGGGCTTGTCGTCGTAGGCCGCGCCGTTCTCCGTGACGTACAGCGGCAGGCCCGGGGCCTCCCGGGTGTAGCGCATGATCAGCTCGTGCAGGCCGGTCGGGTCGATGGTCCAGCCCATCTCCGTGCGCTCGCCCGGCGTCTGGTGGAACGCCACGTCGTCCGCGGCCGGCCACGGCGAGTGCTCGCTCGTCCCGTGCCCGTCGGCCCGCGGCCCGCTCGCCGAGGGGTCCGCCGCCGAGACCAGGGTCGGCGTGTAGTAGTTGAGGCCCAGCGCGTCCAGCGGCTGGTTGATGACCGCCAGGTCGCCGTCGTGGACGTAGGACCAGTCGGTGAGCGAGGACGTGGCCGCGATCAGGGTCTGCGGGTAGGCGCCGTGCAGGATGGGGCCGTGGAAGACGCCGTTGGCGAGGTCGTCGATCTTCTGCCGGGCCGCCAGGTCCGCCGGGTCCTGCGACAGTGGACGGACCACCGAGGAGTTGAGCGAGATCGCGACCGAGTTGCGGGCCGGCATCACCGAGCGCAGCGCCTTCGCGCCGAGGCCGTGCGCCAGGTTGAGGTGGTGCGCGGCGCGCAGGGCCGACGCCGGTTCGGTGCGGCCCGGGGCGTGGACGCCGGAGCCGTAGCCCAGGAAGGCGCTGCACCAGGGCTCGTTGAGGGTGATCCACTGCTCCACGCGGTCGCCGAGGGCCTCGCCGACGATCTGCGCGTACTCGGCGAAGCGGTAGGCGGTGTCGCGCTCCGGCCAGCCGCCAGCGTCCTCCAGCTCCTGCGGCAGGTCCCAGTGGTAGAGGGTGACGGCCGGCTTGATGCCGTGCGCGAGCAGCTCGTCGACCAGGCGGCGGTAGAAGTCCAGGCCGACCTGGACCGCCGGGCCGCGGCCGGTGGGCTGCACCCGGGACCAGGAGATGGAGAACCGGTAGGCGGTAAGGCCCAGCTCCGCCATCAGGGCCACGTCCTCACGGAAGCGGTGGTAGTGGTCGACGGCGACGTCACCGTGATCGCCGCCGGCGGTCTTGCCCGGCGTATGGCTGAAGGTGTCCCAGATCGACGGGGTCCGGCCGCCCTCGCGGACCGCGCCCTCGATCTGGTACGCGGAGGTGGCCGCGCCCCAGAGGAAGGCCGGGGGGAAGGAGTCGGGGGTGGCCGGGGTCGCCGGGGTCACCGGATTCACGGGCTCAGACATGGAAGCGCTCCCATTGGGGGTCGTGGAGACCGACGTAGGACAGGAAGAAGAGGGGGGTGGCGAAGCGGCGGGAGGACAGGGGGCCGAGGCGGCGATGACCCGGCCCCCAGGGGAGAGGCGGACGCGCGGAGAAGACCGGCGTCAGCCCTTGACCGCGCCCTGCATGATGCCGCCCACGATCTGCTTGCCGAAGATCGCGAAGACCAGCAGCAGCGGCAGCGTGCCGAGCAGCGCACCCGCCATGATCAGGGACTGGTCGGGGGTGTAGCCGCGGCCCAGGCCCGCCACCGCGACCTGCACGGTGGGGTTGCCGGTCTGGGTCAGCACCAGGAACGGCCACAGGAAGTCGTTCCACGTCTGCACGAACATCAGCATGCCCAGCACGGCCATCGCGGGCCGCGCCGCCGGGAACACCACGTGCCACACCACGCGCCAGCTGCTCGCGCCGTCCACCCGGGCGGCCTCGATGATCTCGTCCGGCAGCGCCTGGATCAGGTACTGCCGCATGAAGAACACACCGAACGCGCTGACGATCGACGGGAAGATCACCGCCTGGAGCTGATCGGTCCAGTCCAGCTTGGCGACCATCATGTACAGCGGGATCACGCTGAGCTGCGGCGGCACCATCATCGTGCCGATCACGATCAGCATCATCGCGTTACGGCCCTTGAACCGCAGCTTGGCGAAGGCGAACCCGGCGATCGTCGACAGGAAGACGATGGTGGCCGCCGAGATGCCCGCCACGATGGTGGTGTTGAGGAACGCCTCGCCCAGGTTGGCGTCCGTCCACGCCAGTTCGAGGTTGTCGAACAGGTTGGCGCCGAACCAGAACGGCGGCGGGGACTCGGCCAGCCGGTTGTTGTCGCGGGAGGCGGCGATCGCCGTCCACACCAGCGGGAACAGCGAGCCGATGGTGAACAGGGCGAGGACCACGTAGGCGACCGGACCGGCGTGCAGCTGCCCGCCCGCCCGCGCGGACCGGGGGCGGCGCGAGCGTTTCGGCGCCTCCTCGGTCCGGTCCGGATCGGAGTGAGTCAAGGTCGTCGTCGTCACGGCCGGTTCTCCTAACTACTGGCGCGCAGCCGGCGCGAGATGACGTAGTTGACGATCCCGATCACGATGAGGATCAGGAACATCGTCCAGGCGATGGCGGAGGCCCGGCCCAGGTGCTGGTTCACCCAGCCCTGCTCGTACAGATACAGGCCGAGCGTCTGGAACTGGTGCTGGGATCCGCCCGAGGCGCCCTTGTTCGCGTCGAACAGCAGCGGCTCGCCGAACAGCTGCGAGGCGCCGATCGTGGAGACGACACAGGTGAACAGGATCGTCGGCCGCAGCGACGGCAGGGTCACGTGGAAGAACTGCTGCCAGCGGTTGGCGCCGTCCAGCGCCGCCGATTCGTACAGGTCCTGCGGGATCGCCTGCATCGCCGCGAGATAGATCAGCGCGTTGTAGCCGGTCCAGCGCCAGATGACGATCGTCGACACGGCGATCTGGGAGGCCCAGGTCTCGTTCTGCCAGTCGATGTTGTCGATGCCGACCAGGCCCAGCGCCCAGTTGATCATGCCGTAGTCGCGGCCGAAGAGCAGCACGAAGACCAGCGAGGCGGCGGCGATCGAGGTCGCGTACGGCGCGAGCATCGCGACCCGGTAGAACGTCGAGGCGCGCAGCTTGTAGTTGAGGATGTGGGCGAGGCCCATGGCCATCAGCAGCTGCGGGACGGTCGAGATGATGCCGATCGTCAGGGTGTTCTGCGCCGCGTTCCAGAAGAAGTCGTCGTCGAAGATCCGGGTGTAGTTGCGCAGGCCCACCCAGTCCATGTCGGTGGGCGCGGTCAGTTCCACCTTGTGCAGCGAGGCCCAGCCCGTGTAGATCAGCGGGAACAGGCCGAAGGCCACGAACAGCAGGAAGAACGGGGAGACGAACGCGTACGGGCTCCAGCGCACGTCCCGCTGCCAGCGGCGGGACAGCCGGGCCCGTCGGCGCCGCTCCTTGTCGGCGGCGGCGGGGTCGCCGGGCGGGCGGCCCGGGGCCGCGCCCCCCTCCTTGGAGGGGGCCGCGGCGGCGGTGTCGTGCCCAGTGGTCATACGGGTCACTGGTCCAGGTTGTTGTCGATGGTCTTCACGGCGTTCTCCCAGGCCTCCTCGGGCGACTTGCCCTGGGCGACCAGGATGACGCCGTTGTCGGTGAGGCCCTGCTGGATGATCTGGTCCTTCGGGCCGATCACCTGGACCGGGGCGTTCTTGGCGGCCTCGGCGAAGATCTCGCCGATCGGGGCGTCACCGGTCATGTCGTTCTTGGCTCCGGTGACCTCGGGCATGGTGTACGCGCCCGGGGTGCTCGGGAAGCTGCCCTGCACCTTGAACAGCTTGGCCTGCTGCTCGGGCGCGGTCAGCCAGGCGGCCAGCTTGGCGGCCTCCTCGGTGTTCTTGCCGGACTTCGGCACGGCGAGGAAGGAGCCGCCCCAGTTGCCGGACTTGGGCGCCTGGGCGACGTCCCACTTGCCCTTCGCCTCCGGCTTCGACTTGCCCTTGATGTAACCGAGCATCCACGGCGGGCAGGACATCGCGGCGAACTTGCTGTTGGCGATGGTGGTGTCCCAGGCGGGCTGGAACTGGGTCTGGTTGCCGACGAGCCCGTCCTGCGCGGCCTCCGCGGTCAGGTCGAAGGCGGCCTTCACGGCCGGGTTCTTCTTGTAGACGACCTTGCCGGAGGAGTCGTAGAACCGCTCGGTCTCGCTGCTGAGGATCGCGTTGATCAGGCCGCCGGGGGAGTCCATGAAGGTGGTGCCCTCGGGCGCCTTCTTCTGGTAGTCGCGGCCGACGTCGACGAACTTCTTCCAGTCGCCCGCCCACAGCTTGGCGACTTCCTCGCGGTCGGTGGGCAGGCCGGCCTTCTCGAAGAGGTCCGTGCGGTAACAGATGGCCATCGGGCCGACGTCGGTGCCGAGACCCACGGTCTGGCCGTCGGGGGTGGTGGCCTGCTGCCACTTCCACTCGAGGTAGTCGCTCTTCTTGCCGTACTTCGACAGGTCGAGCAGCTTGTCGGACTGGGTGGAGACGATCTCGGCGATGTTGCCGACCTCGACACCCTGGATGTCCATCAGACCGCTGTTGGTGGTCAGGTGGTTGACCAGCGCGGGGTAGTAGTTCTCGTTGCGCTCGACGACGTTCTCCTTGATGACGACGTCGGGGTTGAGCTTCATGTACTCGTCGTAGAGCCCGGCCTCCTTGAAGCCGAACGTGCCGAAGAGTCCCAGGGTGATGGTGGTCTTGCCGCCGGCGTCCCCGTTGCCGGACGGGGACTCGTTCTCGCCGTCGTCGGCACAGCCGGCCAGCAGCCCGGTGCCCAGCGACGCGACGGCCGCGAGGACGACCGCCTTGCGGCGGATTCGGGTAGATGCTCGCATTGGGTCCTCCTGTTGCCCTGACGTGCCGACCCCCCGGCCAGAATTTCTTGCTTGTCCCGTGGTGCAAGGTGGTGCGTGATGCGTGGGTCTTGCCTGATGCTGTGTGACGCTGCGGCTCGGGCGGGGAACGTGCGGGATGTGTATGTGCCAGGTAGTGTGGGAGCGCTCCCATCGGTGATGTGTTGAAGGTTCGTGGGTTCGAGCGGGGGTGTCAAGGGACCGGACGCGGAGAGATGCGTTCAGTTATCGGCCTGTTAACTGGAATCCGCCGGTCGGGATCGCCCGCCCTCCACCGGGGCCGGACGGCCGAACCACTGTTACATTCCAGGCCAACGGGTGTACGAGGGAGGGCGAAGCCCATGGCAAGCCACGGAGCGCGAGGTCGCAGCGGCGGGCGGCCGACCCTGGAGGAGGTCGCCGCACGCGCCGGAGTCGGCCGCGGCACGGTCTCCCGGGTCATCAACGGCTCCCCGCGGGTCAGCGACGCGACCCGGGCGGCGGTGGAGGCGGCGGTCGCCGAACTCGGTTACGTCCCGAACACGGCCGCCCGCGCCCTCGCCGCCAACCGCACCGACGCGATCGCGCTCGTCGTCCCCGAGCCGGAGACCCGCTTCTTCGCGGAACCGTACTTCTCGGACATGCTGCGCGGTGTCGGCGCGGAGCTCTCCGACACCGAGATGCAACTCCTGCTGATCTTCGCGGGCAGCGACCGGGAGCGGCGCCGGCTCGCCCAGTACCTCGCCGCCCACCGCGTCGACGGCGTCCTCCTCGTCTCGGTCCACGCCGACGACCCGCTCCCCGACCTCCTGGCCCAGCTGGAGATCCCCGCGGTGATCAGCGGTCCCCGGTCCGCGGCGGAGACCCTGACCTCGGTCGACTCCGACAACTACGGCGGCGCGCGCTCCGCCGTCGAGCACCTGCTCTCCCGTGGCCGCACCCGCATCGCCCACATCACCGGCCGCCTCGACGTCTACGGCGCCCAGCGCCGCGTCGACGGCTACCGCGACGCCCTCACCGACGCCGGCCACGAGGTGGACGAGAGCCTGATCGAGCCGGGCGACTTCACCGAGGAGGGCGGCCGGCGCGCGATGACCGAACTCCTCGCCCGCCACCCCGACCTGGACGCCGTCTTCGCGGCCTCCGACGTCACGGCGGCGGGCGCCCGCCACGCCCTGCGCGAGGCCGGCCGCCACATCCCCGACGACGTCGCCCTCGTCGGCTACGACGACTCCGCGATCGCCCGCCACATGGACCCGCCCCTCACCAGCGTCCGCCAGCCCATCCAGGAGATGGGCCGCCGCATGATCGACCTCCTCCTGAACGAGATCGCCGACCGCAGGCCGGCGGTGTCCCGGGGGCTGGAGCGACGGCAGGTGGTGCTGGCGACGGAACTGGTGGAGCGGGCTTCTTCGTAGCAGCGCGCGTACGGATCAGCCCGTGATCGAGAAGAAGATCGTGTCCTGGGTGTACCAATCGATCTTCGCCATCGCGTACTCCCACTCGGAGTGCTCGAACTCCAGCTTCTCGATGAGTTCCCGGAGGTCGTACCGGAAGCTCTCCTCCACCTGGTCGAGCACCGCGCGATAGGCGTCGGCGGCCGGCTTGGCCTTGGCGAGCGGGAACATCCCGATGTGCGGTCCGTCCACCGGGTACGGGATGCGGAAGGGGATCTCCTCCGGCGGGCCGGAGAAGAGGTACTGGTGGAAGAGGAGGTCGGCGCTCACGCCGCAGCGGCTCAGCTCGTCGTCGAGCAGCCCGAAGAAGGTGGAGGGCTTGGAGTACACGCCCAGCTCGGCGGGGTCCGAGCCGTTGCAGTCGATGATGTGCTGGAGCGCGCGGTGGTAGGCACCGGCCGCGTAGGAGGCGTCCGAGTCGGCGTGACCGGCCACGAGATGGTCCAGCGCGTCGGGTATGGACAGACCCCAGTCGATGCCCTGATGCTCGAGATCCGCCTGGCTCCTGCGCGCCCGCTCGCGCACCATGCCCAGCACACGCTCCTGGTCGGCGGTGAGGTTCCCGGCGGCGCCGAGGAAGGAGAGGACGTCGGCCTTGTCGGCGGTGTTGTAGGAGATGATCCGGCTCATGATCGTCATCCTGTCAGCCGCCACTGACAATCCGGAGGCCGAGCCGTTGCCGGCCCTGACACCCTGATCCGGCTCGCCGACGCGATCGATGTGCCGCCGGGCGCCCCCGGCCGCGCCTCGTACCTTCGGCCGGACCTCCGGCATGCTCAGGTATATGAGCGCCTACAGCAGCGACCCGGACCTGAAGGTCACCGACGCCACGGGCAACGGCGTCGAGGTGGATGTAGCGACGAACCTGCTGAACGGCACCGTCCGCCTGTCCGTGTTGTGGACCCAGGAGATCCACCTGCACCCCGATGACGCCGAACGGGTAGCCCAGTCACTGCTACGAGCCGCCGAACACGGCCGACACATCGCGGAAGCGGGTGAGTGTCCAACTGTGTGACAACGGTGACACACAGCCGCACACGGCCGGGTATCGCCGGTTCGAATCCCGGGGGAACCAAGCCCGAACAGGCGCGGAGCATCAGACAGGCCCCTCGGAGCGATCTCCGAGGGGCCTGTCTTCCTCATCAGCAGACATGTGACCGCGTGGGCAGCCCCGACTCACGCTCACATGCGGCGCGTCATCGCGGGCGAGGGCCGCTCAAGGAAGCCGTGTGATGGTTGCGGATCTCCACGTTGCAGTCGCTGACCCGTGAGTGATCACCGCTCGCTGCCGCTTCGGTGCGCTGTCGGGCGAGGGCCTGACACACCTCGCAGGCCGGTGGTGGGGCGGGCCAGGCGAGGGGCAGGCCGAGGTGGATCGCCTGAGGAGTCACGGCAGCCTCCTGTCCGGCGCGGGAGCGGGGTACTTCACCGCTTGGCGGTACGCCCTGTAGAGCCGGGCGGCGTCCGGGCACGGCAGGTTGGCGTTGGCGCCGGTCTCCTCGTCCCTGGTCTGGCAGGTCGGGCAGGTGAGGCAATGGTCCGCCAGGTGCAGGAACGCGGCGGTGTCCGGGGCGATGACGGTGGGTTGCTCGCCGCTCAGGTTCTCGTAGTGGTCGCACAGGGCGTTGACGGAGCGGGCCAGCCGCTGGGCGTACGCGACCTGGGAGGGGAGGATCCGTCCGGGTGGTCGGCTGAGGCGGACGCGGGCCTGCATGACGGCGGAGTGCGCACAGGCACGCGGCACGTCGTCCTCGGGGAAGCGCTCAGCCAAGTCCTCCACGACCGGGATGGCCAGCGCGAGGTGGCCGCGCAGCTGGAGTGTCAGCGCGACCAGCTCGTCGTCGGTGGGGAGTCCGGCGTCCTCGGCCGGCAGGCGGCGCGCCGCCTCGCGCAGGACCTCGACGTCCAGTGGCGACAGCTCCGCTGTTCCCGGCCCGGACGCTGTGCCTGTGGCTTGCTCCATGTCGGCGCTCCTTCGCGCGTCGGCCGTACCCCAGGAGGTTCCACCGCCTCGCCGGAGTCTTCGCGTACCGCCGACGCTAGGAGTGTGGCCTGCTGCGCTGCCAGCAATGTTCACGAATGTTCATAGCTTCTCGTTTTGGCTGCTCGCACGGGAGTTCTGGGTATTGACCGCTCCTTGTCGACAGGGCAATGGTGTGAACGTCCGTGCACAGCCCGAGTGTTGGAGGCACAGATGCCATTACGGTTCATCGGCATCGACCCGCAGACCGGCCAGGGAGAGAGTCCGACTGTGTGGGTCGATGAGAGCAGAGGCGAACTGGTCATCCAGGGCTGGAAGCCCAGCCCGGAGACCGAGGCAGAGTGCGCGGCCACCGAGGTTCCCGGCCACGCCGTCGGTATCCCGGCTCACGAGCAGGTCGTGCGGGTGCCCGCCCGCATGGTGTCCATCCTGAGGGAGGCGTGCGATGTCGCAGAAGCTGCTCGACTTCGCTGAGCTGCTGGACAGTGCGCAACACAGCGCATACCACCTGGAGATGAGGGACTCCTACGCGGTCGCAGCCGAGGCCGACCCCTTCGCGCGCTGGCAGGAGACCGGCGAGGTCGACACCGACCCCGACTCGCCGTACTGGCGACCGTGGACGGAACTGGTCCGCCGCACTGTGGCCCGAGGTGTGGCGGTCAGGCGCGCCCGGATCGTGTCCGAACCTGTCAGCGACTACATCCGGTACGAGCACGCTGGGACGGTCGTGAACGTCGCCGCGGGCGAGGACGTCCGGTGGCTGCCGCGGCGGCAGGCATCAGACATCGCGCTGCCCGGCAACGACTTCTGGCTGATCGACGGCAAGGTCGTGCGGTGGAATCACTTCACCGGCTCGGGGGCCAGTGCGCCTGGAGAGATCAGCACGGACCCTGCGGCCATCCGCCTGTGCTTGGACGCTTTCGCGGCGGTTTGGAGACGGGCGATCCCGCACGACGAGTACAAGATCGACTAGCGCGAAGGGTCCACCCGCACCATGGCCACCTCCCCGTCCTCATCGGCGCAGGCCGCCCGCGAGCGGGTCGCGCGTCGACTGCGGGACCTGCGGACCGACGCGGGCCTGACCGGGACCGAGCTGGCCCGGCGGTGCGGTTGGACCCACCCCAAGACGAGCAGGCTGGAGAACGCACGCACGCCGCCGACGCCGGAAGACATCCGCCGTTGGTGCCGGGCCTGCGGTGCGGAGGATCAAGCGGACGACGTCATCGCCCAGTCCCGCGACGCCGAGCAGGCGTACACGGAATGGCGGCGCCAGGTCCGCGCCGGTCTGAAGCGTCTACAGGACAGCTACGTCGACCTGTTCCGGTCCACCGAGCTGTTCCGCGTCTACTCGCCGACCCTGGTGCCTGGCCTGCTCCAGACAGAAGGCTACGCGCGGGCCGTGCTCTCGGCCGCAGCCGACCTGCTGGACCTGCCCAACGATGCCGACGAGGCAGCGGCTGCCCGGATACGGCGCAACCAGATCATCCACCAGCCCGGGCATCGGTTCGTCATGGTCATCGAAGAAGGCGTGCTCTACCACCGCATGGGCGACACGGACGCGATGGCCGCCCAGCTCGGCTACCTCCTCACCGCCGGCGCACAGCCATCGGTGTCCCTCGGCATCATCCCCAGGACCGTGCGGCGAACCCTGTGGCCGCAGGAGGTTTTCCACGTCTACGACGACCAGCTGGTGTCCGTGGAGCTGATGTCCGCCCGCATCCGTGTCACCCAGCCCTCCGAGGTCGCCCTGTACGTCAAGGCGTTCGAGCAGCTGCGCGGCATGGCCGTGTACAGCGGCGACGCGAGGGCGCTGATCCTCCGTGCGATCGAGGCGCTGCACTGAGCCTGCGTACGGCCGAGCCCAAGAACGCGATCAGCCGGTAACTCTCTTCCGAGAGTCACCGGCTGATCACTCAGGGTGAGTGACGGGACTCGAACCCGCGGCATCCTGGACCACAACCAGGTGCTCTACCAGCTGAGCTACACCCACCATGACCGGCGACGGTTGACTTTGTCGTTTCCCCGACCGGCCGAGAAAAAGTGTACAGGGTCCGAAGGGGTGCTCGCGCACAGATTCCGCGGCGCCCCTCCCACGGGCCTCGTCAGCCCTGCTGAGCAGGGAGAACGTGCTTGGCGGCGATCGCCTTCGCGGTGTCCGAGTCGGGGCCGGGCTGCGGGACGAAGATCGCCTCGCGGTAGTAGCGCAGCTCGGCGATGGACTCGCGGATGTCGGCGAGGGCGCGGTGGTTGCCGTTCTTCTCCGGACTGTTGAAGTAGGCCCGGGGGTACCAGCGGCGCGCCAGCTCCTTGATCGAGGAGACATCGACGATGCGGTAGTGGAGGTAGTCCTCCAGGGTGGGCATGTCCCGGAGGAGGAAGCCGCGGTCCGTGCCGACCGAGTTTCCGCACAGCGGGGCCTTGCCCGGTTCCTTCACGTGCTCGCGGACGTACGCCAGGACCTGCTCCTCGGCGTCCGCCAGCGTCGTACCGTTCGGGAGCTCCGCGAGCAGCCCGGATGCGGTGTGCATCTCCCGCACCACCTCCGGCATCGTCTCCAGCGCCCGCTCCGGCGGCCGGATGACGATGTCCACACCCTCGCCGAGCACGTTCAGCTCCGAGTCGGTGACGAGGGCGGCCACCTCGATGAGCGCGTCGTCGGACAGCGAGAGGCCGGTCATCTCGCAGTCGATCCACACCATGCGATCGTTCATGCGTCCACATTACGGCCGACCGCGGGGCCCCGATCCCCCGCGTGGGGCGCGCACCGCGCCGGAAAACGCCGCGGGGCCACGAGGAGGTTCCTCGTGGCCCCGCGGCGCGGTCGCACGGTCACGTTCCGCTGCGCTGGCCCGGCAGGCCGACGCGGGACGGCACATAGGCGTCGCGGTGGTCGGCGGACATCGACGCGGAGGAGCCCACCGCGCTCGCGGCCGCCGTGCGGCGGGCCTGGAGCGGGACCGGGTGGTCCTGGTGGTGGTGCGCGGCGGCGTGCCCGGACTGGCCGGCGCCGCCCGGACCCTGCTGACCCGCGCCCATCCCGAGGGCGGCCGGGCTCTGCGTCTGCGTGTTCTCCGCGTCGGCCTGCTTCTCAGCCTGCGGCCGGCGCGCCCGGTACGCGGCGCGGTACGCCGCCGGGGACGAGCCGAGCTGACGGCGGAAGTGGCCGCGCAGCGCGACGGGGGAGCGGAAGCCGCAGCGGCCCGCCACCTCGTCCACCGAGTAGTCCGACGTCTCCAGTAGCCGCTGCGCCTGGAGCACCCGCTGCGTGATCAGCCACTGGAGGGGGGCCGACCCCGTCAGCGAGCGGAACCGGCGGTCGAAGGTACGGCGGCTCATGTACGCGCGGGCCGCCAGCGTCTCCACGTCGAACTGCTCGTGGAGGTGTTCCAGCGCCCAGGCGACGACCTCGGCGAGCGGGTCGGCGCCGATCTCCTCCGGTAAAGAGCGGTCCAGGTAGCGTTCCTGGCCTCCGCTCCGGCGCGGCGGCACCACCAGACGGCGGGCCAGGGCCCCGGCCGCCTCGTTGCCGTGGTCCGTCCGCACGATGTGCAGACAGAGATCGATACCGGCCGCGGTGCCCGCCGACGTCAGGACGTCCCCGTCGTCGACGAAGAGTTCGCGCGGATCCACGTGCACCGACGGATAGCGCTTGGCCAGCGTCGGCGCGTACATCCAGTGCGTGGTCGCGGGACGGCCGTCCAGCAGGCCTGCCGCGGCGAGGACGAAGGCGCCGGTGCACAGCCCGACGATGCGGGCGCCTTCCTCGTGCGCCCGGCGCAGTGCGTCGAGCGCTTCCTCCGGCGGCGGGGAGGTGATCGACCGCCAGGCCGGCACGACGACCGTGCCCGCCCGCGAGATCGCCTCCAGGCCATGCGGTGCGGTGAGTTCCAGTCCCCCCGTGGTCCGCAGCGGACCCTCCTCGCCGGCGCAGACCAGCAGTCGGTAGCGCGGCACGCCGGCGTCCTGGCGGTCGATCCCGAACACCGACAGCGGTATGGAACTCTCGAAGATGGGGCCGCCGCTGAACAGCAGCACCGCGACGATCTCCTTGCGGCGTCGCCCGGAGAGCTTCCGGGCCGCGGCGTCCGGCGCGGCAGTGGAGTCGTGGCTCATCCTGCTAAGCCCCCCTCGGTGGTCGCGGCTCCTCGGTTGTGTCGCTCCTGCACGTTTCCCCTCGGTCCTGCACGAGTCCCCCGCCGTAAAGACAGTCAAGATCGAATCTACTGCGTCACGCCGTGCCGGGGTGGCCAGTTCGGCACCAGGCACATTGTCGACTTGGCAACTTGGCGTAAAGCATTCGATCACGAAGCGTTGCACTCGCGGGCCGTGCAGGGAAGTGCGCCTCGTCGCAGTGGCCAAAGCACGTAGGGTGCGCGCATCGCCGGAGACCCTTTCCGTGCAGGTCAAACGGGGCGTGGAGGGTGTCCGGGACGGGGGATGCGCGACATTCAGAAGTTGGCTGAAAAGCTACGGGCGCGTGCGCGGAAACCGGTCAGCCGCCCGGTGTATTTCCCCGCCCGCCGGGCCGCCCGCCGCGGTGCGCGCCCGTGCCCGTCCGGTGGTGCCGGCCGCGGTGCGGAGCGGGCTCCTCCGCGAGCGTGCGGGACGCGCACCGCTCCGAGCGGCGCAGCAGCAGCCGGCAGGCGGCGGTCACGGCCGCGAGGCCGAGCGCGGTGCCGGCCGCGCCGGCGAGCGAGGTGCCGTACCAGAGGAGCACCACCGGGACGAGGACACAGCTGAACGCCGCCCAGCGGACGACGTCGGTCACGCTGTCCGGCCCGGACTGTGAGGACATGTGGTGTGCTCCCTGTGCCGCTCCCCGCGGCGGTGCGCGGGGATGGTTCACGGAGATCAACGGCCGGTTGGCCGGTCGGTCACCTGGCCGTGGCCTGAATCCTGCGCAAACCGCCTGTACGGGGCAGCAACCATTGCGTTACGGGCGCACCCTCGTGCATGCTCCGGTGAACCGCCACGGACGGTGCGCGGGATCTGGGCTAAGGAGGCGTGCCGCCGTACCCTTGGGGGTATGGGGTTGGGAAGATGATTCCCGGACACAGCTCCGCCGCACACTGTCGTCCCACCCATAAAGGATCACAACGCCGAGACAGCCATGGCCGGTCACGACTTCTTCGAACCCGCGGACCGCAAGCGGCCCGTCGCCGATCCCACGGCGGCCGAGCCCCTGGCGGCGGAAGAGCCACGCCACTCGTGCGACCCCGCCTTCAAGCATGGCGTCGTCGTCGGCTTCGACGGCTCCACGTCCAGTGAGCGCGCTCTCGCGTACGCGATCGGCATGGCCCGGCGTTCCCGGTCCGGCCTGATCATCGTCCATGTGGCCAACCGGCTGCCGACCACGGTGTGGGCGGGCTGCGAGCCCCCCGTCTTCGTCGACGTCCCGGACCACCGCACCGAGGTGCTGGGCCTGGAGCTGGCCTGTGCGGACTATCTCGCCGAGGTGCCCTGGATCCTGGTCGAGCGCGGCGGCGACATCTGTCACGAACTGGAAGAAGTCGGGCGGGAGTACGAGGCGGACGCGATCGTCGTCGGCTCCACGCACGGCATCGTCGGCCGCATCTTCGGCTCGGTCGCCGGGCGGCTCGCCAAGCGGGCGAAGCGTCCCGTCGTTGTGATTCCGTAACTCCCCTTTGTCCCAGGTGAGATGAGCCCTGGGAAACCCCAACTCCCTTTGTGCGCCGGATGAATCTACTCATGCGTAGATGTGTTTGTGCTCTTGTGAAGGGCATATACCGGTCACCGCACAACTGCACATGCATGAAGGGAGCCCGCCGTGGACAACGACGTCTCTGCGGGAAACACCACCACGATCGTCGGCCGACTCGCTCTCGGGGTCACCCTCCTCGCCGTCGGACTCGGCCACACCGGTGTGATCGACGGTGTGACGGCGGCGGACGCCGCGCCGCTCGCCCAGTACGTGGGCGGAATCGCACTGTTCCTCACCGGCCTGCTGGCGTTCCGCGACCGCGACACGGCGAGCGGCACGGCCTTCACGGCGCTCGGCGCGCTCTGGTTCACCTGGGCCGTCTCCGGTGACGTCTCCGCCAACGCGGCGGGGCTGTTCCTGCTGTTGTTCGCCCTCGTGGTGCTCTCGCTGACCCTGGCGGGCGGGGGGCAGCTCGCGCAGGCGTCGTCCGGGCTGTTCTGCCTGGCCCTGGTGCTGTGGGCCGTCGCGGCCTTCGCCGAGAGCGAGGGGGTCGCGAAGGTGGGCGGCTGGGTCGGCGTGGCCGCGGGGGCGCTCTGCTGGTACGCGGCGACCGCTGCGCTGGCTCACTGGCCGACGGTGCTTCCGCGGCGTGCTGCCGGCCGGGGAGTGACGGCCACCGGCTAGCTGCGCCGCCGGGGTGGGGGTCCGCCCCGGCGAAACGAGCGGCCCCCCGCGTGTCTGGGGCGACACGTGGGGGGCCGTTCTCGTGCGTCGGCCGCTGCGGGTGCGTTGTGGTTTCTCGCGCCGCGCGGCGGAGCCGCATATCGATACAGCCCCGCGGCCCAAGAGGGGTGCTTTACTCGACCGTTACCGACTTCGCCAGGTTCCTCGGCTTGTCGATGTCCCTGCCCAGGGCCAAAGCCGTGTGGTAGGCGAGGAGTTGGAGGGGGATGCCCATGAGGATGGGGTCGAGTTCGTCCTCGTTCTTGGGGACGACGATGGTCTGGTCGGCCTTCTCCTGCTCCTGGTGGGCGACCGCGAGGATCTTGCCGCTGCGGGCCTTGATCTCCTCCATGGCGGCGCGGTTCTTCTCCAGCAGGTCGTCGTCGGGGACGATCGCGACCGTGGGGAGGGCGGGCTCGATGAGGGCCAGCGGGCCGTGCTTCAGCTCGGAGGCGGGGTAGGCCTCGGCGTGGATGTAGGAGACCTCCTTGAGCTTGAGGGAGGCCTCGCGGGCGACCGGGTAGCCCCGGACGCGGCCGATGAAGAGCATCGAGCGGGCGTCGGCGTAGGCCTTGGCCAGCTTCTCGATCTCCTCCTCCTGCTCCATGATCTCGGCGATCTGCCCGGGCAGCTTGCGCAGGCCCTCGATGATCCGCTTGCCGTCGCGCACGGAGAGGTCGCGGGTGCGGCCGAGGTGCAGGGCGAGCAGGGCGAAGGCGACGCAGGTGTTGGTGAAGCACTTGGTGGAGACCACGCAGACCTCCGGGCCCGCGTGCACGTAGATGCCGCCGTCGGCCTCGCGGGCGATCGCGGAGCCCACCACGTTCACGATGCCCAGCACCCGGGCGCCCTTGCGCTTCAGCTCCTGCACGGCGGCCAGCACGTCGTACGTCTCACCGGACTGGGAGACCGCGATGTACAGGGTGTCGGGGTCGACGACCGCGTTGCGGTAGCGGAACTCGGAGGCCGGCTCGGCGTCCGCGGGGATGCGGGCCAGCTCCTCGATCATCTGGGCGCCGATCATGCCGGCGTGGTACGAGGTGCCGCAGCCGAGGATCTTCACCCGGCGGATCCGGCGGGCCTCGCGGGCGTCCAGGTTGAGGCCGCCGAGGTGCACGGTGGAGAACCGGTCGTCGATCCGGCCGCGCAGCACGCGGTCCACGGCCTCGGCCTGCTCGTGGATCTCCTTGTGCATGTAGGTGTCGTGGCCGCCCATGTCGTAGGAGGCGGCCTCCCACTCGACGGTGGTCGGCTCGGCCGTGGTCCGGGTGCCCTCCGTGGTGTACGTACGGAAGTCGTCGGCCTTCAGCGTGGCCATCTCGCCGTCGTCCAGGGTCACTATCTGCCGCGTGTGGGTGACCAGCGCGGCGATGTCCGAGGCGACGAACATCTCCTTCTCGCCGATGCCCAGGACGACCGGCGAGCCGTTGCGGGCGACGACGATGCGGTCCGGGAAGTCGGCGTGCAGGACGGCGATGCCGTAGGTGCCCTCGATGACGCGCAGCGTCTCGCGGACCTTGTCCTCCAGCTTCTCGGCCTGCGAGCGGGCGATCAGGTGGACGAGGACCTCGGTGTCGGTCTCGGAGAGGAACTCGACGCCGTCCGCCTCCAGCTTGCGGCGCAGGTCGGAGGCGTTGTCGATGATGCCGTTGTGGACGACGGCGACCTTGCCCTCGGCGTCGAGGTGCGGGTGCGCGTTCACGTCGGAGGGGGCGCCGTGGGTGGCCCAGCGGGTGTGGGCGATGCCCGTGGTGCCCTTGAAGCGGGCCGGGACCTTCGCCTCCAGGTCGCGGACGCGGCCCTTGGCCTTGACCATCTTCAGGCCGGAGGCCTTGGGGGAGGTCACGACGATGCCGGCCGAGTCATAGCCCCGGTACTCCAGGCGCTGGAGGCCTTCGAGGAGCAGCGGCGCGACGTCCCGCTTGCCGATGTATCCGACGATTCCGCACATATATGGGTGTTCCTAGCCGTAGTTCTAGCCGTAGACGATCCGCCGCAGCTGCCGGAGCGTGAGCTCCGGCGGGGCCACCGCACGGTATTTGAGGTCCGCCTCGATCCGTTCGAAGATCGTCGCGTTGACCAGGCCCTGGGCCTGGAGCTCGCGGTGGCGGCGACGGACGTATTCCTCGGTCGTCTCGTCGAAGAAGGCGAGCACGTCCTGGATCACGCGCAGCGCCTCGCCCCGGCTGAGGGGCGTGGACCGCGTCAGATGATCAACAAGTTCGTCGTGCACCCGGTAGATCCTGGAGTAAGGGGCAGGGTTTTGCAAGAATCCTGCCCGATTCCGGGCAGGGCCCTTGGGTGAGGGGCGTGAGGCCTGTGGCGCCGCTCACTGCATCCGCTTCAGCACCGCCTGCTTGGCCATCGTGAACTCGTCGTCCGTGAGGACCCCGGAGCGGTGCAGTTCGCCCAGTTCGCGCAGGCGGCGCAGCAGGGCGTCGTGGTCGTCCTCGGCGGCGGGCCGCGGGCCGGGGAGCGGGACGGCACCGGCCGCGGCGGGGGCGGGGGCGGGTGCCGACGGGTGCGGCAGGCGGGCCTGGACGGCCGCCGCGACCAGGGCCATCAGCGGGTCCTTCTTGAAGCCCCACAGCTCGACCGCGTTCGGGTCGTACTTCGGAGGCTGCTTGGTGGGCGCGTTGCGCACGGTGAAGCGGAGGTAGCCGTTCTCCAGTCCGGCCGCCGGCTGCCACTCCACGGCCAGGATGTCCTCGACGGGCAGGACGCGGGTGCCGGCGGCGGCCTTCGCGTCCTCCGTCTTCCAGTTCCACTCCAGCCGCACCCGCTCGCCGTCGAAGCTCGCCGTCGCGTCCCCCGCGGCGGCGGACAGCGGCACGGCCGGGCCCGGCAGCAGATAGCCGGTGACCGGATCGGCGGGCACCTGGTCCAGCAGCAGGGCGTTTCGCACCTCCTCGACGAAGTACTCGGCCACGCCGTACCGGTCCGGCTCCACGACCAGCTGGTAGGGGTCGTGAGGTTCGGTCAGCCGGCCGCCCGTCGCCTGGAGCAGGGGGTCGGCGCCGTCGCGCAGCCGCAGCCGCCCGGACTTCTTGCCCTGCTCGAAGGAGACGCCCGCCAGCGCGCCCAGGGGGACGACGAGTTCACCCAGGGTCCTGCGCAGCAGGCCGACGTTCTTGTCCCGCCCGGGAGTCAGCCGCAGCGCGTCGCCGTCGAAGACCCAAGTCCCGTCCTTCTGAAGGATTTCCGCCATGAGGGGATTGTTCCACCGGTTGTGCCGGGAGGGTTCTGCGGAAGAGCGGCCTGGGGGAGAGTGGTCTATACCCATTCCGAAGGGAGCACGTGTGAGACGGCACAGACTGCACCTTCTCGGTTCGCTGCTGCTGGTCGCGGCGGCCGGTGTCTTCACCTCCGGCGCGGCACCGACGCCCGCGCAGGTCCAGCCCCGGCCCCTCGGCCAGGTGATCCCGGCGCCCGCCTCGGTCGCCCCGGCCGGATCCCCGTACCGCATCACCGACGCCACCCGCATCCGCGTCGGTGACTCCCGCGAGGCCCGCGAGGTCGGCGAGTACCTGGCGGGCCTGCTGCGGCCCGCCACCGGCTACCGGCTGCCCGTCACCGGGCACGGCACCGGCGGCATCCGGCTCCGCCTCGCCCAGGGCCCCTACGGCGCCGAGGGATACCGCCTCGACAGCGGGCGCACCGGCGTCACCATCACCGCCGCCCGGCCCGCCGGGCTCTTCCACGGCGTGCAGACCCTGCGCCAGCTGCTGCCCGCCGCCATCGAGAAGGACACCGTCCAGCCCGGCCCCTGGCCGGTCGCCGGCGGCACCATCCGGGACACCCCGCGCTACGCCTGGCGCGGTGCCATGCTCGATGTCTCCCGGCACTTCTTCACCGTCGACGAAGTCAAGCGGTACGTCGACCGGTTGGCGCTGTACAAGTTCAACAAGCTGCATCTGCACCTCAGCGACGACCAGGGCTGGCGCATCGCGATCGACTCCTGGCCGCGCCTCGCCACCCACGGCGGCTCCACCGAGGTCGGCGGCGGGCCCGGCGGCTACTACACCAAGGAGCAGTACCGGGAGATCGTGCGGTACGCCGCCTCCCGCCACCTGGAGGTCGTGCCGGAGATCGACATGCCCGGCCACACCAACGCGGCCCTCGCCTCGTACGCCGAACTCAACTGCGACGGCGTGGCACCCCCGCTCTACACCGGCACCGACGTGGGCTTCAGCTCGCTCTGCGTCGGCAAGGAGGTGACGTACGACTTCGTCGACGACGTGATCCGGGAGCTGGCCGCCCTCACCCCGGGCCGCTACCTCCACATCGGCGGCGACGAGGCGCACTCCACCAGCCACGCCGACTATGTGAAGTTCATGGACCGCGTGCAGCCGGTCGTCGCGAAGTACGGCAAGACCGTCGTCGGCTGGCACCAGCTGACCGGCGCCACCCCGGCCAAGGGCGCGCTCGCCCAGTACTGGGGCCTGGACGGCACCAGCGCCGAGGAGAAGGCGCAGGTGGCGAAGGCGGCGCAGAGCGGGACGGGGATCGTCCTGTCGCCCGCCGACCGGGTCTACCTCGACATGAAGTACGACCGCACCACCCCGCTCGGCCTGTCCTGGGCCGGATACGTCGAGGTGAAGCGGTCCTACGACTGGGACCCGGGCGCCTATCTGCCGGGCGTGCCCGAGGACGCCGTGCGGGGCGTCGAGGCGCCGCTGTGGACGGAGACCATCGAAACTTCCGCGCACATCGACTACATGGCCTTCCCCCGGCTGCCGGGCGTCGCCGAGCTGGGCTGGTCGCCGGCCGCCACCCACGACTGGGAGGACTACCGGACGCGGCTCGCGGCGCAGGGGCCGCGCTGGGACGCGCTCGGCATCGGCTACTACCGTTCGCCGCAGGTGTCCTGGCCCGCGGGATAACCGCGGCGGACAGCGGACGGGCGCCCCGGAGGACCGTACTCCGGGGCGCCCGCCTGGCCTTGGTGGGTCAGAACCCGGCGATCGGGTTCTTCAGGGTGCCGACGAGCTGGAGCGCGCCGGACGGGTCCGCGAGGTCGACCATCTGCTTGTTGTTCCGCAGCTGGAGCCGGTTCAGGCAGGACAGCGCGAACTCGGGGGCGAACATGTCGTACTGCGCGAACTTGTCGGCCAGTTCCGGCGTCGCCTCCTGGTACTCGCGGGTGACCTCGGCGACCGTGCGCCAGAAGTCGTCCTCCTCCAGGATCCCCTCGGTGGCGAGGTTGGCGGCGAGGAAGCGGAAGAAGCAGTCGAAGACGTCCGTGAAGATCGACAGCAGCTTCTTGTCCTCGGGGACCTCCGCGCGGATCCGCTGGGCCTCCGGCGGCAGCACCGCGTCGGGGTCCATGACGCAGATCTCCTCGGCGATGTCCTTGTAGATCGCGCGCTCGACCACGCCGTCCTTCAGGACCAGGATCACGTTCTCGCCGTGCGGCATGAACACCAGGTCGTAGGCGTAGAAGCAGTGCAGCAGCGGGGTGTAGTAGGCCCGCAGATAGCGGCGCAGCCACTCGGTCGGGGTCAGGCCCGAGCGGGCGATCAGCGCGCCCGCGAAGGAGGCGCCCGCGTGGTCGACGTGCAGCAGGGAGGCCATGGTCGCCAGGGACTCGCCGTCCGCCAGGGACTTCACCGGGCTCTCCCGCCACAGCGCGGCGAGCATCTTGCGGTACGGCGAGTAGCGGTCGGTGGCCTTCTCGTACTCCAGATGCCGGTAGCCGACGGCCGCCCGCTCGCGGATGATCGTCAGGCCCGTCGACTTCAGCACCGGGTCGTTCTCGATCAGCTGGGCCAGCCAGTCGTTGATCGCGGGGGTGGCCTCCATGTAGGCGGCGGACAGGCCGCGCATGAAGCCCATGTTGATGACGGACAGGGCCGTCTTCACATAGTGCTTCTCGGGGTGGCTGGTGTTGAAGAAGGTACGGATGGACTGCTGGGCCAGGTACTCGTCGTCGCCCTCGCCCAGGCACACCAGGTGCTGCCGGGCGACCTCGGCGGCGAAGGTGACGGTGAGCTTGTTCCACCACTGCCAGGGGTGGACGGGGATGAGCAGGTAGTCGGCCGGGTCGAGGCCCTTGTCGCGCAGGATGCCGTGGAAGCGGCCGACGGTCTCCTCGCCCAGCTCCTGCCGGAAGAAGTCCTCGTAGTCGATGCCGACCCCGGCGGTGAACGCGGCGCGGGAGCGGTGCGCGGCCAGCCAGACCAGGCGGACGGGGCTCGCGGTCTCGGGGGCGTACGACAGGTACTCGTGGATGCCGAAGCCGAGCCGTCCGTTGTTGGCGACGAAGCAGGGGTGGCCCTCGGTCATCCCCGTCTCGATGGCCTGGAAGCCGGCGCCCGCCAGCTCGGCCGACGGGATCTGCTCCTTGGTGAGCTTGTAGCAGGTGCCGGAGAGGGTGGAGGAGATCTCCTCCAGGTACACCGGCAGGATCTCGTCGCTCAGGCCGAGGGCGCCCTTGAACTCGATGAAGAAGTCGAGCGCGGCGAGCGGCAGTTCGGACCCGTCGCGGTGGCGGGTGATGGAGCCGGCGTCCACCTGCCAGTGGTCGAGGGCGCGGCGGACGGCGCGGAATCGGTACGAGGTCAGCCCGTCGTCGCTGCGGACGGCGTACGTCTCCGGGTCCCGCTCCGGCTCCGGGGTGATCAGCCGCTCGTGCGCGAACTCGGCGAGGGCCTTGCGGATCAGCAGGCGGTTGGCCTGCTCCCAGCGCTCGGGGGAGAGGTGGGCGACGGTGTCGGCGAGGCTCATGCGGTCACCTCCGCGGCGGCGGTGGCGGCGTGGAACTGCTCGCGGGTGCAGAAGCTGAGCAGCGCCTTCTTCTCCGGCTTCTGGATCTCGCGCTCCGGGACGAAGCCGACGGCCTCGTTCAGGGCGTGCACGGCCTTGTTGCGGACGTCCGGCTCGACCACGACCCGCTGGGTGGCCGGGTCCTCGAAGAGGTGGGCCATGACGGCGGTGATGACGGACCGGGTGAAGCCGTGCACCGGCTTGTCGGTGGGCGGGGTCAGGAAGTGCATGCCGACGTCGCCGGGCCGCGCCTCGTACAGGCCGACCAGCTCGCGGTGCGCGGGGTCGTACTTCTCCATCAGGAAGGCGGGCTCGCCGTCCTTCAGGCCCAGCAGGGCGTGGTGGTGCTCGTCGGCGGCTATCTCCATGTACGCGCGCTCGACGTCCTCCAGTTTCGCGTCCTGCATCATCCAGAACGCGGCCTTGGGGTGGGTGACCCAGGCGTGCAGGAGCTCGGCGTCCTTCAGCGGGTCGAGGGGGCGGAACGTGAAGGTCGTGCGGCTCATGCGGAGAACTCCTGGAACGCGATGGTCTTCTCTACCGGGTAGTACTCGCTGCCGAGCAGCTCCCGGATGATGTAGCTGTTGCGGTAGGCGCCCATACCCAGGTCGGGGCTGGTGATGCTGTGGGTGTGGACGCCGGCGTTCTGCAGGAAGACGCCTCTGCCGGTGACGTCGATGGCGTAGTTGCGGCCGACGTCGAAGCCGCCCTGGGAGTCGTAGACCAGGCGGTCGCGGATCGGCTTCAGGAACTCGGGCTCGACGTACTTGTAGCCGGTGGCGAGGATCAGGCCGTCCGAGGTCAGCTCGAAGTCCTTCTCCTGCTCCTCCTGGCGGAAGCCGAGCGTGTACGTGCCGTTCTCGTACGTCGCGCTGGTCAGCGCCGAGTTGGTGAGCAGGCGGGTGGGGACCGGGCCGCCGAGGTTCTTCTGGTAGAGCAGGTCGAAGATCTCGTTGATCAGATCGCCGTCGATGCCCTTGAACAGGCCCTTCTGCTCCTGGGTGAGGCGGTAGCGGGTCCGCTCCGGCAGCGCCCGGAAGTAGTCGATGTACTCCGGGGAGGTCATCTCCAGGGTGAGCTTGGTGTACTCCAGCGGGAAGAACCGCGGGGAGCGGGTGACCCAGTTCAGCCGGTAGCCGTGGACGTCGATCTCGGAGAGCAGGTCGTAGTAGATCTCGGCGGCGGACTGGCCGGAGCCGACGAGCGTGATCGACTCCTTCTTCACCAGCTCGGCCCGGGTCTGGACGTAACGGGAGTTGTGGATGAAGTCGCCGCCCAGGCCCCGGCAGGACTCCGGGATGTACGGCGGGGTGCCGGTGCCGAGGACCAGGTGGCGGGCGCGGTACGTCTCACCGGCGGCCGTCGTCACCACGTACAGCTCGTCGCTCTCGTCGTACGTCACCTCGGTGACCGTCGTGTTGAAGCGGATGCTGCTCAGCTTGTTCGCGGCCCAGCGGCAGTAGTCGTCGTACTCGACCCGCAGCGGGTAGAAGTTCTCGCGGATGTAGAACGAGTACAGCCGGCCCTTCTCCTTCAGGTAGTTCAGGAAGGAGTACGGCGAGGTCGGGTCGGCCAGGGTGACCAGGTCCGACATGAACGGGGTCTGGAGGTGGGCGCCGTCGAGGAACATGCCGGCGTGCCACTCGAAGTCGGGCTTCGACTCCAGGAAGACGCCGTCGAGTTCGGCGATCGGCTCGGTGAGGCAGGCGAGGCCGAGGTTGAAGGGCCCGAGTCCGATCCCCACGAAGTCGTAGGTCTTGGTGGCGGATTCAGGAAGCGCGGTCAAGGGAGTCTCCCAGGTACTGCTCGGCGTGGCCGGCGATCAGGTCGAGGACGGCGGCGATGTCGGACGCCTTCGTCTCAGGGTTGAGCAGGGTGAACTTCAGGTAGTGGCGGCCGTTCACCTTGGTGCCCGCGACGATGGCCTCGCCGGAGGCGAACAGGGCCTTGCGGGCGTAGAGGTTGGCGCGGTCGATCTCGGCCGGATCGGTGACGGTGGCCGGGATGTAGCGGAAGACCAGGGTGGACAGGCTGGGCTCGACGACGACGTCGTAGCGCGGGTCGGCGGCCAGCAGCGTCCAGCCCTCCCGCGCGAGGTCGCACACCTCGTCGAAGAGCTGTCCGATGCCGTCGGCGCCCATGACGCGCAGGGTGACCCACAGCTTGAGGGCGTCGAAGCGGCGGGTGGTCTGGAGGGACTTGTCCACCTGGTTGGGGATTCGTTCCTGCACCATCCGGCGCGGGTTCAGGTACTCCGCGTGGTAGGTGGCGTGCCGCAGGGTGGCCGCGTCCCGGACCAGCACGGCGGACGAACTCACCGGCTGGAAGAAGGACTTGTGGTAGTCGACGGTGACCGAGTCGGCGCGCTCGATGCCGTCCAGCAGGGCGCGGCGCCTCAGCGAGGTGAGCAGTCCGCAGCCGTAGGCCGCGTCGACGTGCATCCAGGTGCCGTACTGCTCGCACAGCTCGGCGATCTCGGGGAGCGGGTCGATGGAGCCGAAGTCGGTGGTGCCGGCGGTGGCGACGACGGCCATGGGGACCAGGCCGTCCTTCGCGCAGCGCTCCAGCTCGTGAGCGAGCGCGACGGTCTGCATGCGCTTCTCGTGGTCGACGGGGATCGACACGACGGCGTCCTGGCCGAGGCCGAGCAGTTTCGCCGACTTCTTCACGCTGAAGTGGCTGACCTCGGAGGCGAAGATGCGCAGTGTGCCGAGGTCGCTGGTCTTGGCCTCCTCGCGGGCGAGCAGCAGCGCCTGGAGGTTGGACTGGCTGCCGCCGGAGGTGAACACGCCGTCGGCGTTCTCGCCGAGCCCGATGCGGGCGGCGGTCCAGTCGATGAGCTTGCGCTCGATGAGGGTGCCGCCGGCCGACTGGTCCCAGGTGTCCAGGGAGGAGTTGACGGCGGAGAGGATCGCCTCGCCGAGCACGGCCGGGATGACGACCGGGCAGTTGAGGTGGGCGAGGTAGCGGGGGTGGTGGAAGTAGATCGCGTCCCGGAGGTAGACGTCCTCCAGTTCGTCGAGGACCGCCGTGGTGTCGTGCAGCGGCCGGTCCAGGTCGATCTGCTCGATGACGGGGGCCAGGTCGTCGACCGTGACGCCGGTGAACGGGCGCTGGGTGGTGGCGAGTTTGGCGGCCACCCGCTCGACTCCTTCGGTCACGGAGCGGCGGTACTGCTCCGCGGTCGTGTCATTGAGCAGGTGCGAGCGCATGGGGAGGTCCTCCGGTGGGGACTGGCCGAGCGGACGGAAGGGCGGCCGGGGCGGGGCCGAAGCTCCGGCTTACTTAGGTTAGCCTAACCTAAGTCGGACGATCAAATCCGGCCCCGCCCGTAACCTCCGTCACGTCGTGCGGAGTTGGAGCAACGGCGCGCTACTCGTCGCCCTGTTCCCGCAACTGCTCCTCGGTGAGCCCCTGACGCCAGTAGCCCACGAACGTGACCCGGCGCCGGTCGATGCCGCGCTCCCCGACGAAATGCCGGCGCAGCGCCTTCACCGAGCCCGACTCGCCCGCGATCCAGACGTACGGGTGCTCTGCGGGCGGGAGTTGGGCGTCGCGCAGGGCGCTGAGGGCCAGGGGGGACTCGGTGGCGTGGTCGTGCTCCCGGATCAGCCAGGTCACCTCGGCGTCCGCCTCGGTCGCCAGGTCCAGGACGTTCCCGGGGTCGTGCGCCTCCAGCCACACCCGCGCCCGCTGTCCGGCCGGCAGCGACTCCAGGATCGCGGCGACCGCCGGAAGCGCGGTCTCGTCGCCCCAGAGCACCACCAGGTCGGTGTCCTCCGGCGGCCGGAACCGGATCGCCCGGTTGTCCGCGACGGCCGGGCCCAGCACCAGCACCCGGTCGCCCGCCGCGGCCCGCGCGGCCCACCGGGAGGCGGGGCCGGCGGGGGTGGCGGAGTCCGGCTCGACCCCGTGCAGCACGAAGTCGATGTCGATCTCGTCGGGATCGCGGCGCAGCGACCGCAGGGTGTACGAGCGCATCACCGCCCGCTCGTCGTCGGGCAGCGCCATCCACCCCTTCCACCAGTCCTCGCCCATCTCGACGGGCACCACCGGCGCGTCCTGCCCCGGATGCGGCAGGAACAGCGACAGCGACTGGTCGCACCCGTCGGAGTGGAAGTGGGCGAGGTCGTCACCCGCGAAGGAGACCCGGACCAGAGACGGCCCGAGCCGCTCCGTCCGCACGACCTGAAGAGAGAAGAAACGGAACGGCGCGGCAACGGCGGTGGACATGGAGTCTCCCGATGTTTTCATCAGGGGATGAGCTGCCCCACCTCCAGGGGCGCGGGGAACTGCGCGACCAGCCGAAACCGGCCCGCAGTCGCCCGCGACACATCAGCCCACCCCTCGACTGGGCGAACTTCAGCTGACCTTCTTCGCGTTCTCGATCGCCTCGGCGAGGCTCGTGAGAAGCGGCGTGCACTTGCCGTACGACAGGATCGGTTCCGGCGACCGGGCGATGACCTGACCGGCCTTCACGGCGGGCAGCTTCTTCCAGGTCGCCTCGGTGATCGCCGAAGGCTGGATCGCCTGGGCCCGGTCGTCCATCATGATGATGTCCGCGTCGTACTTGTCGACGTTCTCCCAGCTCAGGCTCTCGTACCAGCCGCCTCCGCCGTTCGCGTTCTTCGCCTTCTCCGACGGCTCGATGAAGTTCACACCGAGCGCCTTGAAGTACTCCAGGTCGATGGAGAGGTTGGTGCCGGAGACGTACAGCAGCTCGGCGCTGGCGGAGCCGACCAGGACCTTGATCTCGGGGCGGGACTTCGCGGCCTTGCGCAGCCGCTCCGCCGCCGCCTCGAACTCCTGCTTCGCCTTGACGACCTTGTCGGCCTTCAGGTCCGCGCCCAGCGACTCGGCCAGCGCCCACATCCGCTCCAGCGGCTGGGTCAGCTGACGGTCGTAGACGGAGATGCCGACGCTCGGGGCCAGCTTGGCGATCTTGTCCTTGGACTCCTCCGGGACGTACCAGAGGCTGCCCGAGTCGTCGAACATCGTGGTGATGAGGACCTCGGGGGCGAGCGCCGCGTACTTCTCGACGTTGAACTGGCCCCAGACGTTGCCGAGGATCTCGACCTTGCTGATGTCCATGTCGCCGGCCTGGACGTCCGGCTTGCCGTCCTGGGTCTCGGTCGGGCCGAAGACGCCCTTGACCTGGATGCCGTAGTCCCAGAGCGCGGCGGCGACACCGGTGAAGGCGACGATGTTCGTGGGGACCTTGTCGAGCTTCACGGTCTCGCCGCGGTCGTCCTTGAACGTCCAGGGGCCCGACTTGGCGGCACCCGTCGCGTCCGAGCCACCGCTTTTCTTGTCTTCGTCACCGCAGGCGGCGAGGACGGCACCGAGGCCGAGGGCACCGCCGGCGGCGAGGATCCCGCGGCGGGTGAGGTGGGTGGCACGGGCGTTGGACATGAGTCTGGCTGCTTTCGAACAGGGCGGAGAGCCCGCCGGACAATTCGAAGGTAGGTTAGCCTAACCTCAGATCTTGTCCAGGGGTGGGGAGCCCTTGGCTCGAGAGCGTGAGCGAGACGGTTCACGCGCCGCTCACAACGCGCCTACCCTTGCGGGAAGTTGGCCGAAACGCCGATCCGGAAGATGATCAGAATCACTTGGGCATCGGCGGGACCGGCAGGTTGTAGACGTGGTCCGGGCTGACGATCCGCGTGATGGCGTCACCGAACAGTGTGCTCGGCTCCGTCTTGCCGACGAGGACGTCGGTGTTCAGGAGCACGACGAGGGTCGCCTCCGCGGACGGCAGGTAGATGGTCAGCGACTCGTAGCCGGGCAGCGAGCCGTTGTGGCCGATCCAGCCCTGGACGTCGAAGATGCCGAGGCCGTACCCGGCGCCCCGGATGCCGGTCGAGGGTGTCCGCAGGCGCTCGCGCTGCGTGGCCGGTTCCACCATCGTGGAGCCGTCGGGGAAGGTGCCGGTGGCCACCGTGCGCGCCCAGATGCGCAGATCGTCCCGGTTCGAGATCATCGCCCCGGCCGCCCAGGCCCACGACGGGTTCCAGTCCGTGGATTCCTCGATCTTGCCGGAGGCGGTCTGGTTCGTGTAGCCCTGCGCGTGTGGTGCGGGGAAGTCCGCGTTCGTCGGGAACACGGTGTCCGTCATGCCGGCCGGCTCCAGGACGTTCTCCTGGATGAAGTCGTGCAGGGGCTGCCCGCCGGCCTTCTCGACGACCAGGCCGAGCAGGATCAGATTGGTGTTGCAGTAGAAGAACTTCTCGCCCGGCTTGAACATCGGGGGGTGCTTGAACGCGTAGTCCAGCAGCTGCTGCGGGGTGAAGACGTGGTCCGGATCGGACGTCAGCGCCTTGAAGAAGTCCGGGTCCTCGGAGTAGTTGAACAGACCGCTGCGCATGCCGGCCAGTTCGCGCAGGGAGATCTCGTCACCGTTCGGCACGCCGTCGACGTACTCGCCGATCGGGTCGTCCAGGCTGATCCTGCCCTGGTCGACCAGTTGGAGCACGGCCGTGACGGTGAACGTCTTCGTCTCGCTGCCGATCCGCCAGAACAGGTCCGGCGCCATCCGCCGGCCGGTGCTCTTGTCGGCCACCCCGAAGGAGCGCTCGTACTGCCCCTTGTCCGGCGTCCACAGCCCGACCGTGACACCCGGGACGTTCGCCTCGCGCATGACCCGCTGGATCGCCGTGTCCAGCCGCTGCCGGACCTGCGGGGTGATCTCCCGGAAGTCGTCGCCCGGGGCGGGTTCCGTCCGGCTGACGGCGGCGGGAACGGCACCGGCCGAGGGGGACGCGGTCGCTGCGGTCACCGGCACCAGGAGAACGGCCGCCGCTCCCGCGGCCACAGCCCCCCTGCGAAGTCGTCTCGACGTGAACGTCATGGGCTGCTCCCAGCGCATGAGGGTGTCGCCGTAGCCCTGCTCGCAGACCTGTCGGGCCGTACCCCACCAGCCTAGGAGCGCCCCCACCGGATCGCGCGTCGAACCGGCGGGGGCCGCGGAGACCGCCGCGGGCTCCGCTCCCGGGCGGGGTGTCAGCTCACCAGGCCCAGCTCCCGGGCGATCAGCATGCGCTGCACCTCGCTGGTGCCCTCGCCGATCTCCAGGATCTTCGAGTCCCGCCACATCCGGGCCACCGGATACTCGTTCATGAAGCCGTAGCCGCCGTGGATCTGGGTGGCGTCGCGGGCGTTGTCGACGGCGATGGTCGACGAGTACAGCTTGGCCAGCGCCGCCTCCTTCTTGAAGGGCTCCCCGGCGACCAGCCGGGAGGCCGCGTCACGCCAGGCGAGGCGGGCGGTGTGCGCCTTCATCTCCATATCGGCGATCTTGAACTGGATCGCCTGGTTCGCCCCGATCGGGCGGCCGAAGGCGTGACGTTCCTTCGCGTACCTGACCGACTCGTCGACACAGCCCTGCGCCAGGCCCGTCGCCAGCGCCGCGATGGCGATCCGGCCCTCGTCCAGGATCCGCAGGAACTGCGCGTACCCCCGGCCCTCCTCGCCCAGCAGGTTCTCCGCCGGCACCCGCACGTCCGCGAAGGACAGTTCGCGGGTGTCGGAGGCGTTCCAGCCGACCTTGGAGTACGGGGCGGCGACCGTGAAACCCGGGGTGCCCGAGGGGACGATGATCGCGGAGATCTGCGGCTTGCCGTCCGGTTTGCGGCCGGTGACCGCGGTGACCGTGACCAGACCCGTGATGTCCGTACCGGAGTTGGTGATGAAGCACTTGGTGCCGTTGATCACCCACTCGCCGGTCGCCGGGTCCTTGCGGGCGGTCGTCCGGGTCGCCCCGGCGTCACTGCCGCCGTCCGGCTCGGTCAGCCCGAACGCGCCCAGGATCTCCCCGGAGCACAGCCGCGGCAGCCACTCGCGCTTCTGCTCCTCGGTGCCGAACAGATGGATCGGCATTGCGCCCAGCGAGACACCCGCCTCCAGCGTGATGGCGACCGAGGAGTCCACCCGGGCCAGCTCCTCCAGCACGATGCCCAGCGCCAGATAGTCGCCGCCCATGCCGCCGTACTCCTCCGGGAACGGCAGTCCGAACAGGCCCATACGGCCCATCTCGCGGACGATCTCGTACGGGAACTCGTGCCGCTCGTAGTAGTCGCCGATCTTCGGGGCCACCACGTCGTGTGCGAACTCCTCCACGGTGCGGCGGAGTTCTTCCAGCTCGGGGGTCAGACGGTGGTCCATCGTTCTTCACTGCTCCTTGTGGGAGAGGGCTCGGACGGTGCGGGACGGGCTGGGCCGCCCCAGGCGCTCGGCCATCCACACGCTCGTGGCGGTGAGCCGGCCGAGGTCGACGCCGGTGTCGATGCCGAGGCCCCGCAGCATCCACACCAGGTCCTCGGTCGCGAGATTGCCGGTGGCGGACTTGGCGTACGGGCAGCCGCCCAGGCCGCCCGCCGAGGCGTCGACGGTCGTCACCCCGTGCTGGAGCGCCGCGAGGGTGTTCGCGAGCGCCTGGCCGTAGGTGTCGTGGAAGTGCACGCCGAGCGCGTCCACGGGGACGCCTTCGGCGGTGAGCGCGGTCAGCAGCGCCCGGACGTGGCCGGGGGTGGCCACGCCGATCGTGTCGCCGAGGCTCAGCTCGTCGCAGCCCATGTCCATCAGCGCCCGGCAGACGCGGACCACCTGGGGGACGGGCACCGGGCCCTCCCAGGGGTCGCCGAAGCACATCGACAGATAGCCGCGCACATGCCCGCCCTCCGCCTTCGCCCGGCTCACCACCGGCTCGAACATGGCCAGCGCCTCGTCGACCGTGCGGTTGAGGTTGGCCTTCGCGAAGGACTCGGTGGCGCTGGCGAACACGGCGACACGGCGGGCGCCGAGCGCGAGGGCGCGGTCCAGGCCGCGCTCGTTGGGGACGAGGACCGGCAGGTCCACGGGGAGGTCGGCGACCTGTGGGAACAGCTGCTCCGCGTCGGCCAGTTGGGGCACCCACTTGGGGTGCACGAAGCTGGTCGCCTCGATCGTCGTCAGGCCCGCGTCGGCGAGGCGGCGGATGAACTCCGCCTTGACCTCCACGGGCACCGTCGCCTTCTCGTTCTGAAGGCCGTCACGGGCGCCGACCTCGTGGATACGCACGCGGGCGGGCAGGCCGTCGGCGGGGACGGTCATGGGGAGTCCGCCGGCCGGGGCGGTGGCGGGGCGGCCGTCGGTCGCGGCGGTCGCGGCGGTCGTGGGGCGGCCGTCGGCCGGGGCCGTCGTGGGGCGTCCTTCGGCTGTCATTCCGCCGCCTCCTTCGGTCCGTCCCCGGACGCGTCCTCGTGCGGGGTGATGACCGCCAGCACCTGGTCCATGGCGACCGTGGTGCCGGGCGTGACGTCCAGTTCGGCGACCGTGCCCGCGTGCGGGGCGGAGATGACGTGCTCCATCTTCATCGCCTCCACGACGAGCAGGCTCTGACCGGCGGTCACCTCGTCGCCGACCGCGACCTTCACCACGGTGACCGTGCCGGGCATGGGCGCGGTGAGGGAGTCGGCGCCGGCGTGGGCGGCCCGGGCCAGGGAGGCGGTCACCGGGTCGTGGTCGCGGACCTGCCATGCGTCGGCGTCCCGGCCCAGCCAGTCGCCCGCGCGGTGGAAGGTGTGGCGGACACCGTCGAGGGTGACGTGCACCCGGTCCTCGGTGACGGTGTGGGTGCCACGGCACGCGTGGGCGACGGGTTCGAGTCCCGGCACGCGGAGGGGGAAGGCGACGGGCCTGTGCTCGCCGCCCAGGCGCCAGCCGCTGGGCACCGAGAACGGGTCGGTCCAGCCGCCCTCCTGGCGCGGCCTCAGCGCGTCCAGCCGGACGGCCGCCGCCGCCTCGTACACCTCTTCCGGTACGTCCGTGGAGACCAGGTCGTCCACCACCCGCTCCACCAGCCCGGTGTCCAGCTCGCCCTGGACGACCGCCGGATGGGCGAGGAGGCGCCGCAGGAAACCGGCGTTCGTCTGCACGCCCAGCGTGACCGTCTCGGCGAGGGCCGCGCGGAGCCTGCGCAGGGCGGTGGCGCGGTCCGGGCCGTAGGCGATCACCTTGGACAGCATCGGGTCGTAGAGGCTGCCGACCTCCGTGCCCTCGCTGAGCCCGGAGTCGGTGCGGATGCCGTCACCCTCCGGCTCGCGCAGCCGCAGCACCGTGCCGCCGGAGGGGAGGAAGCCGCGCGCGGGGTCCTCGGCGCAGATCCGGGCCTCGACGGCGTGCCCCGTGAGCCGGATGTCCTCCTGGCCGTACGGCAGCTTCTCGCCCGCGGCGACCCGCAGCTGCCACTCCACCAGGTCCAGGCCGGTGACCAGCTCGGTGACCGGGTGCTCCACCTGGAGGCGGGTGTTCATCTCCATGAAGTAGTACTGGGAGGGGTCGCCGCCCGGGACGATGAACTCCACCGTGCCCGCGCCGACGTACCCGCAGGAGCGGGCCGCCTGGACCGCCGCCTCGCCCATCGCCGCGCGGGTGGCCTCGTCGAGGAGCACGCTCGGCGCCTCCTCGATGATCTTCTGGTGGCGGCGCTGGAGGGAGCACTCGCGCTCGCCGAGGTGGAGCACGTTGCCGTGCGCGTCGGCCAGCACCTGGATCTCGATGTGCCGGGGCCGGTCGATCCACCGCTCCACCAGCAGCGTGTCGTCGCCGAAGGAGGCGCGGGCCTCACGGCGGGCGGCGGCGATCTCGTCGTCCAGCCGGTCCAGGTCGCGCACCAGGCGCATGCCCTTGCCGCCACCGCCCGCGGACGGCTTCAGCAGCACCGGCGCGCCCAGCTCGCGGGCCGCCTCGGCCAGCTTCGGGTCGCGTCCGCCGGGCACCACCGGCACCCCGGCCTCGCGGACCGTCTCCTTGGCGCGGATCTTGTCACCCATGAGGGCGATGGCGTCGGCGGGCGGCCCGATGAACACCAGCCCGGCGTCGGCGCAGGCGCGCGCGAAGGCGGCGTTCTCGGCGAGGAAGCCGTACCCCGGGTGGACGGCCTGCGCGCCGGTGCGGGCCGCGGCCTGAAGCAGCCGCTCCACCGACAGATAGGACTCGGCGGCGGGCGCCGGGCCGATCCGTACCGCCGTGTCGGCCTCCCGCACATGCTTGGCGTCGGCGTCGGCGTCGGAGAAGACGGCCACGGAGCGCACGCCGAGCGCGCGCAGCGTACGGATGACCCGCACGGCGATCTCGCCGCGGTTGGCCACAAGAACGGTGTCGAACATGGTCGTGAACCCCCTCACATCCGGAAGACGCCGAACTGCGGCTCGCCCAGCGGGGCGTTCGCGCAGGCCGTCAGGGCCAGGCCCAGCACCTGCCGGGTCTCCAGCGGGTCGATGACGCCGTCGTCCCAGAGGCGGGCGGTGGCGTAGTAGGCATTCCCCTGGCGCTCGTACTGCGCGCGGATGGGGTCCTTGAAGGCCTCTTCCTCCTCGGCCGGCCACTCCTCGCCGCGGGCCTCCAGCTGGTCGCGCTTGACGGTGGCGAGGACGGAGGCGGCCTGCTCGCCGCCCATGACGGAGATCTTGGCGTTGGGCCACATCCACAGGAAGCGCGGCGAGTACGCCCGGCCGCACATCGAGTAGTTCCCCGCGCCGTACGACCCGCCGACCACCACGGTCAGCTTGGGCACGCGGGTGCAGGCGACCGCCGTCACCATCTTGGCGCCGTGCTTGGCGATGCCGCCCGCCTCGTAGTCCTTGCCGACCATGAATCCGGAGATGTTCTGGAGGAACACCAGCGGGATGCCGCGCTGGTCGCACAGCTCGATGAAGTGGGCGCCCTTCTGGGCGGACTCGGCGAAGAGGATGCCGTTGTTGGCGACGATGCCGACCGGGTGGCCGTGGATCCGGGCGAAACCGGTGACCAGGGTCTGCCCGAACTCGGACTTGAACTCGGCGAACCGCGAGCCGTCGACGACGCGGGCGATGATCTCCCGGACGTCGTACGGGGTGCGGGGGTCGGCCGGAACGGCCCCGTACAGCCCGTACGGGTCGACCTTGGGCTCGACGGCGGGCCGCACCTCCCACGGGATGCTCCGGCGCTCCGGCAGGGTCGCGACGATGTTCCGCACGATCCGCAGGGCGTGCGCGTCGTCCTCGGCGAGGTGGTCCGTGACACCGGAGATCCGGGAGTGCACCTCGCCGCCGCCCAGCTCCTCGGCGGTGACGACCTCGCCGGTCGCGGCCTTCACCAGCGGCGGGCCGCCCAGGAAGATCGTGCCCTGGTTGCGCACGATCACGGCCTCGTCGCTCATCGCGGGGACGTAGGCGCCGCCGGCCGTGCAGGAGCCGAGCACGGCGGCGATCTGGGGGATGCCGGCGCCCGACATCCGGGCCTGGTTGTAGAAGATCCGCCCGAAGTGGTCACGGTCCGGGAACACCTCGTCCTGCATCGGCAGGAAGGCGCCGCCGGAGTCCACGAGATAGAGGCAGGGCAGCCGGTTCTCGAGGGCGACCTCCTGGGCGCGCAGGTGCTTCTTCACCGTCATCGGGTAGTACGTGCCGCCCTTGACGGTGGCGTCGTTGGCGACGATCACGCACTCGCGTCCGCTGACCCGGCCGATCCCCGCGATCACCCCCGCGGCCGGCGCCTGCCCGTCGTACATCCCGTCCGCCGCGAGCGGAGCCAGCTCGAGGAAGGGCGAACCCGGGTCGAGCAGCGTGTCCACCCGGTCGCGCGGCAGCAGCTTGCCGCGCGCGGTGTGCCGGGCGCGCGCCTTCTCACCACCCCCGAGCCGGGCGGCGGCCAGCTTGCCGCGCAGCTCCTCGACCAGCGCGAGATGCGCCGCCTCGTTGGCCTGCCAGGCCTCCGACGCGGGATCCGCCGCGGTCGTCAGCTCCGGTGCCTGGTCCATCCTGCGGTCCCCTCACCTTGTTAATGAGCGTTAACGCATTTCCATCAGGTTAACGAGCGCTAACCTCCCTGTCTAGAATTGCTTCCATGGCCACCAGAACCGACGCCCCCACCCGCCGCGAGCAGATCCTGAAGGAGGCCGCGCGGCTCTTCGCCGAGCGCGGCTTCCACGGCGTCGGGGTGGACGAGATAGGTGCCGCGGTCGGCATCAGCGGACCCGGCCTCTACCGTCACTTCGCGGGCAAGGACGCCATGCTCGCCGAGCTGCTGGTCGGCATCTCCGGCCAGCTGCTGACGGGCGCGAAGCAACGCCTGAAGGAGGCGGAGGGCGCCGGCGGTGCCGACGGGGCGGCCCCGGAGACGGTCCTCGACTCGCTCATCGAGGGCCACATCGACTTCGCGCTCGACGACCGTCCCCTCATCACCCTGCACGACCGCGAGCTGGACCGCCTCCGGGAGAGCGACCGCAAGCTGGTCCGCCAGCTCCAGCGGCAGTACGTCGAGCTGTGGGTGGACGTCCTCCGAAAGGTCTACCCCGCCCTCGCCGAACCCGCCGCCCGCTCGGCCGTCCACTCCGTCTTCGGCCTCCTGAACTCCACCCCCCACCTCGGCCGCCGCGGCTCCCTCCCCGGCCGCGGGGCGACGGCGGAACTGCTGCACCGGATGGCCCGGGGGGCGTTCGCGGCGGCGGGGGCGGACGCCGTCACCGGCTGACGAACCGACGCCCACCGCTGCCGATTCGCCCCGATCCGACCGGATTCCGGTGCCGCGAGGCGTGACGAGCGTTACCACCGCCCCGCTCTGGACTCCCCTCCCTACCCGCCGGTACGGTAAGGCTGAGCAAGCGCTTAGATACGTACCGGTGGAGGTGGCGGCGTGCGCCGTACGGTGTTCAACGAGGATCACGAGGCGTTCCGGGAGACCCTGCGCGCCTTCATCGAGGCCGAGGTGGTCCCGGTCTACGACGAGTGGTTCCAGGCCGGCCAGGCGCCGCGCGAGTTCTACTACAAGCTCGCCGAGCTGGGCCTGTTCGGCATCAACGTGCCGGAGGAGTACGGCGGCGCCGGTCTGGAGACGCACAAGTTCGAGGCGATCCAGTACGAGGAGACCGCCCGCGCGGGCGTCACCTTCGGCGGCTCCGGCGTGCACGTGCTGCTCGCCCTGCCGTACATCAAGATGCTCGCCAACGACGAGCAGAAGAAGCGCTACCTGCCCAAGTTCGTCTCCGCCGAGGAGATGTGGGCCATCGCCATGACCGAGCCGGGCACGGGCTCCGACCTGGCCGGCATGAAGACCACCGCCAAGCTGAGCGAGGACGGCACGCACTACGTCCTCAACGGCGCCAAGACCTTCATCACCGGCGGCGTCCACGCCGACAAGGTGATCGTCTGCGCCCGCACCGCCCCGCCCACCGCCGAGGACCGCCGCTACGGCATCTCCCTCTTCGCCGTGGACACCAAGTCCGAGGGCTACTCCGTCGGCCGCAAGCTGGACAAGCTCGGCCTGAAGGTCTCCGACACCGCCGAGCTGGCGTTCGTCGACGTCAAGGTCCCGGTCGAGGACCTGCTCGGCGAGGAGAACAAGGGCTTCTACTACCTGGGCGCCAACCTGCCCTCCGAGCGCTGGGGCATCGCCTTCGGCGCCTACGCGCAGGCCAAGGCCGCCGTCCGGTTCGCCAAGCAGTACGTGCAGGAGCGGACGGTGTTCGGCAAGCCCGTCGCCGCCTTCCAGAACACCAAGTTCGAGCTGGCCGCCTGCCAGGCCGAGGTCGACGCGGCCGAGGCCGTCGCCGACCGCGCGCTCGAAGCCCTCGACGCCGGTGAGCTGACGCCCGCCGAGGCCGCCTCCGCCAAGCTGTTCTGCACCGAGGTCGCGCACCGCGTGATCGACCGCTGCCTCCAACTGCACGGCGGCTACGGCTACATGAACGAGTACCCGATCGCCCGCCTGTACGCGGACAACCGCGTCAACCGCATCTACGGCGGCACCAGCGAGATCATGAAGACGATCATCGCCAAGGACATGGGCCTGTAAGCCGCAGTCACCCAACTCCCGCAGAGTGGCGATGAGTCAGGCACTCGAAGACCTCCTCGATCTGCTCGACCTCGAACAGATCGAGGAGAACATCTACCGCGGCCGCTCCCGGTCCGCCGTCGTCCCCCGGGTCTTCGGCGGACAGGTCGCGGCGCAGGCGCTGGTCGCCGCCGGCCGTACGGTCCCCGCGGACCGTACGCCGCACTCCCTGCACGCGTACTTCCTGCGCACCGGCGACCCCGGCGCGCCCATCGTGTACACGGTCGACCGGCTGCGCGACGGCCGCTCCTTCACCACGCGCCGCGTCGTCGCGGTCCAGCACGGCAAGCCGATCTTCGGCCTGTCCGCCTCCTTCCAGACGTACGAGGAGGGCCTGGACCACCAGGCGCCGATGCCGCCCGCCCCCGACCCGGCGACCCTGCCGACCGGCGAGGACCGGCTGCGCGGCTATCCGCACCTCGACCCGGAGGTGGTGGAGCGGTTCATCGAGGCCCGGGCCGCGGTCGACCTGCGCTACGTCGACGATCCGCCGTTCGGCAGCTACGGCACCCCGCGCGAGCCCCGCTCCCAGGTGTGGTTCCGCACCAACGGCAAGCTCGCCGACGACCCCCTGCTGCACATCGCGCTGGCCACCTACGTCTCCGACATGACGCTCCTCGACTCGGTCCTGCTCGCGCACGGCCGCGGCGGCTGGGCCGTCGGCGACGTGGTCGGCGCCTCGCTGGACCACGCGATGTGGTTCCACCGCCCGTTCCGCGCCGACGAGTGGCTGCTGTACGACCAGGAGTCCCCCTCGGCGTACGGCGGGCGCGGCCTCGGCCAGGCCCGCATCCACACCCGGGACGGCCGGCTCGCCATCTCGGTGATCCAGGAGGGCGTGGTCCGGGTGCCCCGGTGATCTCCGCCGGGGGTGGCTCTCCAGATGCCGATGCGGCCGTCAGTGATTAGGCTCGATGAGTGAAAGCCGCAAGCACGGCACGCCCGGCCGACACTGTCCGGTAGCGCGGACAACGGCCCCAGGGATCGCCCGTGAATCGGGGCGGGTGGCCTGGAGGCGTCGGCGGTCGAGTCTTTCCTTCAGATGAATCTGCGGCGATACCCATGACCGTGCCGCGCCATTTCCGTTGTGCGGCCGCGGCCATCAGTTCCCCCGGTCCCGTCCGGGACCGCGGAGACGATGGAGCGAAAGGTATTTCTCATGCGTTCACAACGCGCGAAGCGCCTCGTTGCGGTGTCCGCCGCCGGTCTGCTGATGACCGGTGGTATCGCGGCAGGCACGGCGGGAACTGCTTCGGCGTCCTCGTCCGGCCACGAGTACAGCCACAGCCGCTACTGCGACGACGACCGTCACGACTGGTGGGACGACGACTGCGACGATCACAAGAGTCGCGGCGGGAACGGTGACCACCACGACCACGACGACGACAAGGGCCGCGGCCATCACGACGACCGCGACTACGACAAGGGCCGTGGCCACCACGACGACCACGACTACGACAAGGACCGTGGCCACCACGACGACCGCGACGACCACGACGACAACGGCCGTGGCGGCAACGGCGACCACGACAAGGGTCACGACTGATCCGGCCCCGGCAATGGCACGATGTGCGGTCTCGAACGGGGCCGCACATCGTGTTCTCGGAGCCCGGCGCCCTGCGTCAGCACCGTGAGGACGGTGCGACGGCGGTGCCCTGCGGGGTCCCGTCGTACGCCGTCACACTCTCGTAAGTCCGGAGTCGGACCTCGTTTATCTTTCTACCTCTATTATCGAAAGCGCTTGTTCCTGTCAGAAGGGTCGCTTTCGGTCTCCCCACGCCATCTGACCCGCGCTGTCACGGAGTTCGCCGCGCCGACACCCGTCGGGACGGCGTGCTCGTGGCTGCCCGTCCGTGAGGAGACTCCGCGCCGTGTCGATCTTCGGAAGACGCCGCAAGCGCGCCGCCAAGGACGTCCCGGCCGTCGCGCCACAGCCGCCGCTGGCGTTCGAGATCACCATGGACGAGCTGCGGGCGATCGAACGCGTCACGCTGCACGCCCGGGCGCAACTGCGTGCGCTCAGCGGCAGTTCCGCCGCGACGATCGCCGACGCCAGCGGTTCCCCGCTCGTACCCGTGCTGTACGAACGCGCCGGCGCGGCGCACGCACTGGGCCGCCCGGGCATACCGATGCTCGTCAGCGAGATCGGTCATGTCGAGGCGGCCGTGCTCAACCTGGAGTCCTACGCGGGCCATGAGGTGGTGCTGGCCGAGGGGTACGCCCTGCTGAACCGGCTGGCGTTCCTCACGGGGCGGGCCCGGGTCGGTCAGGAGATCGGGGGCGTGGTCACGTTGCCGGGGGAGGCGTCAGGGGAGGCGGCCGGCCTTCCGTCGGTCCGGGTGTCGCCTACGCCAGCCCCGCCTCCGCCAGGAGGTACGCGGTCATCGGGTCGTAGTACCGAGGGCTGACCACGTGGTCGTCGAGGGGGACCGTCACCTGTACGGTGCCCTCCGCCTCGGCGAGGAACAGCGCCGGGTCGTTGCAGTCGGCGTAGCCCACCGAGTCCACCCCGTGCTGCCCCGCGTACCCCGCCCAGCCGTGGTCGGCGACGACGAGGTCGGGCAGCGGACGGCCCTCGCGCTCCAGACCGGTCAGGATGGCCTTCATCGGCTCACCGGAGTGGGTGTGCCAGAGGGTGGCGCCGTGCTCCAGGACCGCCACGTCCGCGAACTGCATGACGTACCCCTCGTCCGTCTGCAGTCCCTCCGGGATGACGACGATCTCGCAGCCCGCCGCCCGCAGCGCGGCGGCCGTCGCCCGGTGCACGTCGAGCAGACCGCCCGGGTGACCGGTGGCGAACAGCACCCGCTGCCGCCCCTCGGCCGCCTTGCGCAGCCGCCCCGCCATCCGCTCCAGCGCGGAGACGGTCAGCTCCGGGTCGATGGTGTCCTGGCCGTACCGGTACTCGGGGTCGTCGTTCACCCCGACCCGCTCCGCCATCACCGCGAGCACGTCCTGCTCGTCGCTCCAGCGCTCACCGAGCTCCAGCCCGAGCCAGTAGTGGCGGTTGCCGTTCGCCAGCTGGCGGTAGTGCGAGAGGTTGTTCTCACGGGGCGTGGCGACATCCCCCGCGATACGGGTCCTCACGAGATGGTCGACGAGTTCGGCGCGGCTGGGGGTCCCGGATATCGGCATGACACTCATTGTGAGGCAGTCGGGCGTGTCCGTCCTTGACGTCGGGGGGTCTGGGATGTGGATCACGCCTGCCGCAACGCGAACCACAGCTCCATCCGCACATCCGGATCGTCCAGATCCGCCCCCAGCAGCGCCGCGCACCGGGCGATCCGCTGGCGGACGGTGTTGCGGTGGACGGAGAGCGCGACGGCGGTGCGGTCCCAGCTGCCGTGGAGGGAGAGCCAGGTGCGGAGGGTTTCGGGGAGGGGCGGGGTGAGGGGGGCCAGGAGGGCGCGGGCGTGGGACGCGGCCTCGGCGGGCGGGACCAGGTCCGTGAGGGTGGGGCGGGGGTTGTGGTGGACCACGGGGGTGCGGGTGGCGCGGGCGCGGGAGAGGGCGCGGGACGCCTGGGTGTCCGCTTCGGCGAGGGCGGCGGGGCCGGCGGGGGCGCTGACGCCGAGGGTCCAGCCGGGGGGTGCGGTGGGGGTGTGGCCGGCGGGGAGGAGGACGCGTACGACGTCGCCCGCCGTGTCGACCAGGGGGGAGCCCAGGGCCGTGCCGAGGGCGGAGGCGGCGACCGGGTCGGGGGCGCCCCCGGCCTGCGGGGCCGCGTGGACGATCAGCCAGTGGTCGGTGGCGCCGAGGAGGGGCGCGACCTCCTCGGGCGGGGTGCCGAGGAGCAGCCGGACCAGCGCGGAGGAGCGGGCCGCGCCCGTGCCGCTCTGGTGTTCGCCGGTGAGGAGGGAGAGGAGGACGGCGGCGACGGAGGCGATGGTGTGGTCGCCGGGGTCGCGCTGGGGGGAGGCCACGCCCAGGAGGAAGCCCTGGCCGGTCCCCAGGGCGTAGACCGCGAGGTGGGTGCCCGCGACGGTGTCGGTGGCGGTGGTGGTGGAGGTGCGCGTGGTCAGGACGTGGACCAGGTCCGTGAGGGCCGCGAGCGCCGCCTCGTCCGGCGTCCGGCCCGCCGCCGCGATCTCCGCCCCCTCCGGGCCGTACAGCACCGCCCGCCCCCCGACCCGCTGGGCCAGCTGGCGCAGCACGGACGGGACCGGGTCCGGGCGGGCCGCCGCGGCGGCGAGGCTCTGCTGGGCCTCGGTCACCCGGCGCAGTTCCGCGAGGCGGGCCTGGGCCATCAGCTGCCAGACCGCGCGGGCCACGCCGGAGAAGGTGGTCTGCGGGGGGACCTCCAGGAGGGGGAGGTCGTACGTCTCGCAGGCGGCGACGAGGGCGCGCGGGACCGTGTCGTGCACCGGGGCGAGGCCGAAGCCCAGCGCCGCGCCGCCGGCCTCGACGACCCGGGAGACGTACGCGTCGAAGTAGGTCCCCGATCCCGCCGCCTCCGGGATGTGGACGCCCGCCGTCAGCAGCAGCTCGCCGCCCAGGATGTACGGGTAGGGGTCGGACATCTCCGAGGTGTGCGCCGAGTGGACCGAGACGCCGGCGGCCGGTGGGCCGGCGATCTGGCGCAGGGCCAGGTCCTCGCGGGCGAGGAGGGCGGAGAGCGGGATCGGCGGGGTGGGGGGAACGGCGGGAGCGGGGGGAGCGGCGGGGCCTGTGGCGGGGGGTGTTCTGTCGGGCATGATGTGCGTTTCCTCCATCCCGTTCCGCTCGAATGGATGAAAAGTACACTTCGCAGTCGCTTTCCGGCCACCTACTGTCGGTCGGAGCCGGCGGCCGCGGGTACGGGCGGATGTCCCCGCGACGAGCCACCGGGCAAACGCCATCTGCACGACACGCCACCGAGAGTGCGCGAAGGAGGCCCCCATGGCCGTCGACTACATCGTGATCGTCGTCTATCTGGCCGGCATGCTGGCCATGGGCTGGTGGGGCATGCGCCGCGCCAAGTCCAAGAGCGAGTTCCTGGTGGCGGGCCGCCGGCTCGGCCCGGCCATGTACTCGGGCACCATGGCGGCGATCGTCCTCGGCGGCGCGTCCACCATCGGCGGTGTGGGCCTCGGCTACCAGTACGGCCTCTCCGGCGCGTGGATGGTGGTCACCATCGGACTCGGGCTGCTCGCCCTCTCCGTCTTCTTCTCGGCGCGGATCGCCCGCCTGAAGGTCTACACCGTCTCCGACATGCTCGACCTGCGCTACGGCGGCCGGGCCGGGGTCATCTCCGGTGTCGTCATGTGGGCGTACACCCTCATGCTCGCGGTGACCTCCACGATCGCCTACGCCACGATCTTCGACGTCCTGTTCGACGTGAACCGCACCCTCGCGATCGTCCTCGGCGGCTCGATCGTCGTCGCGTACTCCACGCTCGGCGGCATGTGGTCGATCACCCTCACCGACATGGTGCAGTTCGTGGTGAAGACCATCGGCGTGCTGCTCCTGCTGCTGCCCATCGCCGTCGTCAAGGCGGGCGGCTTCGGCGAGATGAAGGCGCAGCTGCCCACCGAGTACTTCGACCCGCTGGGCATCGGCGGCGAGACGATCTTCACCTACGTGCTGATCTACACCTTCGGCATGCTCATCGGTCAGGACATCTGGCAGCGCGTCTTCACCGCCCGCAGCGACCGCACCGCCAAGTGGGGCGGGACCGTCGCGGGCACCTACTGCCTGGCGTACGCCGTGGGCGGCGCGGTCATCGGCACCGCCGCCAAGGTGCTCTACCCGAACCTCGACAGCGCCGACGACGCCTTCGCCACCATCGTCAAGGACGAGCTGCCGATGGGCGTGCGCGGGCTGGTGCTGGCCGCCGCGCTGGCCGCCGTGATGTCGACCTCCTCCGGCGCCCTCATCGCCTGCGCGACCGTCGCCAACAACGACATCTGGGCGCGGCTGCGCGGCGTGATGCGTCCCGCGGGCGAGGAGCACGACGAGGTCAAGGGCAACCGGACCTTCATCCTCCTCATGGGCGTCGCCGTGATCCTCACCGCGATCGCGCTCAACGACGTCGTCGAGGCGCTGACCGTGGCGTACAACCTGCTCGTCGGCGGGCTGCTGGTGCCGATCCTCGGCGGGCTGCTGTGGCGGCGCGGCACCGCGGCGGGCGCGCTCGCCTCCGTCGCCGTCGGCGGCCTCGCCGTGATCGGCCTGATGGCGGCCTACGGCATCCTCGCCAACGAGCCGATCTACTACGGCCTGCTGGCCTCCCTCGCCACCTACGTCGTCGTCTCCCTCGCGACCGAGCCGACCGACGAGGCCGTGCTCGCCGCCTGGCGGGAGCGTCTCGCCGGACGGGTGGCACCCGAACCTGTGTCCGAAGCGGTGCCGACTCCGCAGTAGAGTCGTATACCGGTCAGTAGCAGTACATACGCGATGAAGCGTAGGAAAGAAGGCAATCCCCCATGAGCAGCAACGAGACGCCCCGCGGCCCGGTCGACTCCTCCCGCATCCCGCGGTACGCCGGCCCCGCGACCTTCGCCCGGCTGCCGCGCCTCGACGAGGTCGGCACCGCCGATGTCGCCGTGATCGGCGTGCCGTTCGACTCGGGCGTCTCGTACCGGCCGGGCGCCCGCTTCGGCGGCAACGCCATCCGCGAGGCCTCCCGCCTCCTGCGCCCGTACAACCCGGCGCAGGACGCCTTCCCCTTCGCCCTCGCCCAGGTCGCGGACGGCGGCGACATCGCCGTCAACCCGTTCAACATCAACGAGGCCGTGGAGACCGTCGAGGCCGCCGCCGACGACCTGCTCGGCACCGGCGCCCGGCTGATGACCCTCGGCGGCGACCACACCATCGCCCTGCCGCTGCTGCGCTCGGTCGCGAAGAAGCACGGCCCCGTCGCCCTGCTCCACTTCGACGCCCACCTCGACACCTGGGACACCTACTTCGGCGCCGAGTACACCCACGGCACCCCGTTCCGCCGCGCCGTCGAGGAGGGCATCCTCGACACCTCCGCCCTCTCCCACGTCGGCACCCGCGGCCCGCTCTACGGCAAGCAGGACCTCACCGACGACGAGAAGATGGGCTTCGGCATCGTCACCTCCGCCGACGTCTACCGCCGCGGCGCCGACGAGATCGCCGACCAGCTCCGCCAGCGCATCGGCGACCGCCCGCTGTACATCTCCATCGACATCGACTGCCTCGACCCGGCCCACGCCCCCGGCACCGGTACGCCGGAGGCGGGCGGAATGACCTCCCGTGAGCTGCTGGAGATCCTGCGCGGGCTGGCCTCCTGCAACCTGGTGTCGGCGGACGTCGTCGAGGTGGCCCCCGCGTACGACCACGCGGAGATCACGTCGGTGGCGGCCTCCCACACGGCGTACGAACTCACGACGATCATGTCCCGCCAGATCGCCGCGGCCCGCGAGGCCGGTAAGGAGAACGAGGGCAAGTGACCCACGACCACGACCTGGAGCTTCGTCCGACGGCCGCCCAGACGGAGGCCGCGCTGAACCCTCCCCCCGGCCGCAACGGCGGAGACCTGGTCGTGGAGACGCTGGCCGGGCTGGGCGCGACCACCGTGTTCGGGCTGCCCGGCCAGCACGCCCTCGGCATGTTCGACGCGCTGCGCCGCTCCGACCTGCGGTACGTCGGCCTGCGGGTGGAGAACAACGCCGGGTTCGCCGCGGACGCGTACGGCCGGATCACCGGAGAGGCGGCCCCGCTGCTGCTGTCGACGGGCCCGGGTGCGCTGACGTCGCTCGCGGCGCTGCAGGAGGCGGCGGCGGCCTCGGCCCCCGTCCTCGCCATCAGCAGCCAGATCCCCACGGCGGGCCTCGGCGGCGGCCGTCACGGCTACCTCCACGAACTCCCGGACCAGGCCGCCTCCTTCCGCGGCGTGGTGAAGTCCGTCCACACGGTCCGCACCCAGTCCCAGATCCCGTCCGCGATCGCCGCCGCCTGGAAGTCGGCGCTGACCGCCCCGCACGGCCCGGTCTGGGTGGAGATCCCGCAGGACGTCCTCCTCGCCGAGACCCGGCTGCCCGTGGTGACCGCAGTGGACGCCACCCCGGACGACCTCCCGCCGCGCCCCGAACTGACCGCCGTCGCCGCACACTTGCTCTCTCGCGCGGCGCGCCCGGCGATCATCGCGGGCGGGGGAGTGGTCCGCGCGGACGCCTCCAAGAAGCTGCGGCAGCTCGCGGAGAAGCTCCAGGCGCCGGTCGTGACCACCTTCGGCGGCAAGGGCGCCTTCCCCTGGGAGCACCCGCTCTCCCTCCAGTCCTGGCTGGAGGACCGGCACACCACCGACTTCCTGGAGGACGCCGACGTCCTGCTCGTCGTCGGCTCCGGCCTCGGCGAACTCTCCTCGAACTACCACACGTTCAAGCCGCGCGGCCGGGTCATCCAGATCGAGGCCGACCTCGGCAAGCTGGAGTCCAACCACCCGGCGCTCGGCATCCACGCGGACGCCCGCCTCGCCCTCCAGGCGCTCCTGGAGACCGTCGAGGAGCGCACCGACCCGACGGCGCCGGAGCGCGTGCGGGAACTGCTGCGGCGGGTCCGCGAGCGCATCGACGCCCAGGACCTCACCCTGGAGCAGAACGTACTGGCGGCGGTCCGCCGGGCCCTGCCCGCCGACGCGCCCTCCTTCTGGGACATGACGATCCTCGCCTACTGGGCGTGGTCCGCCTTCGACGCCAAGGGCCCCAACACCCTGCACTCCGCCCAGGGCGCCGGCGGCCTCGGCTACGGCTTCCCGGCGGCGCTGGGCGCGGCGGTCGCCGACCCGACGACTCCGGTCCTCGCCGTCTCCGGCGACGGCGGAGCCCTCTACTCCATCGCCGAACTGGCCACGGCCCGCCAGTACGACCTGAACGTCACCTGGCTCATCGTCGACGACGGCGGCTACGGCATCCTCCGCGAGTACATGACCGACGCCTTCGGCCAGGCCACGGCGACGGAACTCACCCGGCCCGACTATGTGGCGCTGGCGGAGTCCTTCGGGGTGCCCGGGGTGCGTACGACCCCCGAGACGCTGGAGACGGACCTGGCGAAGGCGCTGGGGACGCCGGGGCCGTCGGTGGTGGTCCTCCCGGCGGTGCTGCGGATGTTCGCGCCGACGCATCTGGGATGAGGCGGAAAAGAGGCTGAGCGGCCCGGCCCCCGTCCGCCGCCGCGGTGACCCCTGGGGCCCAATGCGCCATAATCGCCGGGGAGTTGACGCGCAACGGTCTGACGGGGGCCGTGGTGCGGAGCGTGAATCCGAGGACGGCGAGTGCTGCGGAGCAACCTGGGCGATGACCGGGCGACCTGGTTCCGGCTCGACCCCGGGCTCTGGAAGCGCCACCTGTGCGGCATCCTCGGGCACGACCTCACCGAGGAGGAGCGCCGCACCCTGCCCGTGGCCGTGCCGGACCGGATCTGCCCGGCGTGACCGACCCGTCCTACCAGATCGCCTCGACCCACTCCGGGTGGTCGATGAACGGGTTCCGGTTCTTCTGGTAGGTGTCGTAGATGACCTGGTTGCGGCGCTCCTCGAAGGCGTCCGGCGGGTCCTCGTCGTTCCACTGCTTCAGCACGGACAGCCGGCCCATGTACGGGTTGCTGCCGTTGCTGACGCTGTCGTTGCCCTCCAGGTCGGCCCAGCCGTCGCCACCCTCGTAGCGGACGATCATGTAGAAGATCATCCGGGCCACGTCGCCCTTGACGGCGTCGCGCGGCTCGAAGGAGTTGGAGTCGGTGAGGCTGCCACCGGAGTTGGTGAAGCCGCTGCCGCCGTTGTCGAAGTCCTTGTTGCCCCGGATCCCGTTGACCTGGACGTCCTCCGGGCGGATGTGGTGCAGATCGGTGCCCGGCCCGGTCGAGGTCGTCAGGTCCCCGTGGCTGATGGCCCACACGTGCTCGCGGTTCCAGTCCCCGACGTCACCGCCGTTGAGCGTCTTGCTGCGGGAGATGCCCGAGTACAGCAGTTTGACGTTGTTGCTGTTCGCCGGGTCCTGGTCGGTGACCTTCAGCGCCTCCCAGAGCGCCGAGTAGGACAGCTTGTTCTGGCTGCTGATGATGGTGTGCAGCGAGGACTTGAGGCTGGTGCCCGTCTTGCCCACGGCGTTCTTGTAGTACGTCGAGTCGTACGCCGTCGTGGTCGCCGCGGCGGGGGTGGCGGTGAGGGCGGGGGTGGTGAGGCCGACCAGAACGGCGGCCGTGGCCAGTGCCACTGACTTCCATCTGCGGGTGCGTGTCGCCGGCATGTGGGGTCCCATCTACGCGGGTTGAACGGAGGCGGCACCCGGGAGAGTGGCATGGACATGCAGTCAAATGGGTGACAGGTGGATGTCGGTTGGATGACGGGAGTGGACAACTCACGCTTCCCCGCGCGAGCCCGGCCGGCTCAAGCGGTTCCGGGCAGAAGGTTCTTCCACTTCTCCTCGTACACGGCCCTCTGCTCCGCGAGCCCGCGCTCGAAGGCCTCGCACTCCTCGGGGTTGAAGTTGCCCGAGGGGATGCCGCCGGCCGGGATGAAGCCCGTGATGCCCTGGACGAGTTCGGCGGCGGCCGCGGCGCGCGCCTCCGGCTGCCTGGCCGTGGCCTCGTAGAGATGGCCGCCCGCCTTGTCCAGGATCCGGCGGAACTTGTGCTCCGGGCCGTTGGTGATCACGTAACGGGCGTGTCCCGGCTTGCCCAGCTCGCCGGTTCCGGCGCCGATACGTTCCAGCGCCCACAGTGCCGCGTACAGCCGCCCGCACAACTCCGCGATGTCACGCTTCCGCTGCCCCACGGCGCCCCTCTCGTCGGCCCGGCGGGTATTTACCCTCTGCCGGGTCGGTCAAGCCGGGAGTTCGCCGCTTCGGATCGCCCTGACGAACGAGGACCAGCCGGCCGCCGGGAAGACCAGGGCGGGGCCGGTCGGGTTCTTGGAGTCGCGGACGGGGATGCCGGTGGGGTGGTGGTCGAGGACTTCGAGGCAGCTGCCGGCGTTGTCGTCGCTGTGGGAGGACTTGCGCCAGCCGCTTAGCGTCGCCGCGTTGGGGATGGTGTGTTCAGCCATGGTGTCCGTACTCCTTCGCCGTCGCCCTCAGCAGGGCCAGTGAGTCCTTCAGCGGCATGGCGTCGCTCAGCGCCAGATCGTAGCGATGCTGCAACTTCCGGACTCCGGACGGGGAGTCGTGCAGTTTCCCCACATGCCCGCCCTCCGTGTATGCGAGCGGGGGTTGGTCCTCGAACCACATCAGCGTGAGCATGCTGCTCATCAGTGGATGATGGCCCACGTCGAACGGCATCACGTGCGCGCGGATACGACCGGTCTCCGTGAGGCGAACGATGTGCATGATCTGCTCTGCCATGACCTCAGGGCTGCCGATGGGGCGCCGCAACACCGTCTCGTCCAAAACCACCCACACTACCGGCGTCACCGGATCTTCGAGGATCCTCGCGCGCTCAAGGCGTGTGACAACGCGCCTGTCACATTCCTCGTCACTCACCGGAGGGAACGCCGAGCCAAGAACCGCACGCGCGTACCTTTTCGTCTGGAGGATGCCCGGGAAGTAGGCCAGGGCGAACTCGCGGATCTCCACCGCCTGTTGTTCGAGTACGCGCACCCTCTCGAAGTACTCGGCGATCGACACCTCGTCGTCCTGCGGCAGAAAGCTGCTCAGCACATCCCCCGTGCCCAGCGCCCTGTCCAGCCGTCGCGCGTCCTCCCGTGACGGCACTCTGCGCCCGGCCTCGATGTGGGCGATGTGCGAACGGGACATGATCGCCATGTCGGCCAGCTCCTGCTGCGTCAGACCGGCTGCCTCGCGCTGCTGCTTGAGCCAATCGCCGTAGATGGTGCCCACCGGATCAACTCCTTTGTGACAAGCGACTGGTCACACTCGACCCCCTGGCGAGCCTAGCCAAGCCCCTCTCACTCTGTGAACGGATCGCCACAGAGAGCGAACAGAAGGAGAGAGGCATGACCCACCGCACCGCCCGTCTCGTCGGCCCGTTGCGCCGACTGCTGCGTCGGCGGCGTCCCCGAGCCGAGGCGAAAGGCCCGACCGTCCACCACGTCGGCTTCCCCTCCTCGCCCGTGTCCCCTCGGGTCCCGGTCCCGGGGATCGGCCTCGGCTCGCTCGGCATGCCGGTGGAGAAGGCGGGGGTCGTCAAGTGACGCGCGACACGCACCACATGAACGGCACGAACCCGCGGCTCCTGCCCTGGACCGGAGACGAGGGCAAGCCCTGCATCCTCGTCACGGACGGCACCGGCCCCCTCTCCCGCCTGGCCGACACCGTCGAGCACGTACAACTGGAGATGGCTCTGGGTCTCCTCGGCCACGTGGACGACCTCCTCGCGGACGAGCGCGCGACAGCCGCGCAACTCCGCTTCACGCTGGCCCGTATGCGGGAGGCCCTGACCGACGTGCACCGGATCGCCGAGAGCCGGGGTGCCCGGCTGTCGTGACAGCGGCGAGTGCAACCCTTGGCCAGGCCCGTGAGTCAAGGAAGGCATGGCTCACCACAGACCGCGCCGTGCCCACATAATCGGCGCCACCCTCGCCGCCGGCGTCCTCATACCCGGCGTGGCAGCCGCCTCCCCGGCGGTCGCGGCCACGACCCCCGCCGTCAGCTGCACCTCCGCCGACGCCGCCCTCGCCGCCAAGCTGAAGAAGGACATCACCGCCGCGCTCGCCAACCGCAAGGGCACCATCGCGGTCGGCGTGTACGACCGCACGACCAAGACGACGTGCACCCTGCGCCCCTCCACCGCCTTCGACTCGGCCAGCGTCGTGAAGGTGACGGTGCTCGCGACACTGTTGTGGGACGCGAAGAACCAGGGCCGGTATCTCACCGACCGTGAGGCGTCCCTCGCCAAGGCCATGATCACCAAGTCGGACAACGCCTCCACCAGCACCCTGTGGAAGCAGCTCGGCATGACGAAGATCAAGGGCTTCCTCGCCGCCGCGGGCATGACCCAGACCAAGCCGGGCGCGAACGGCTACTGGGGCCTGACCCAGATCACGGTGACCGACGAGCAGAAGCTGCTGAAGCTCATCACCGCCAAGAACACCGTCCTCAGCGACAACTCCCGCGCCTACATCCTGAAGCTGATGAGCCAGGTCGTCTCCTCGCAGCGCTGGGGCACCCCGTACGGCGTCCCCTCCGGCGTCACCGTCGCCGTGAAGAACGGCTGGCTCTCCCGCGCCACGAACGGCTGGCGGGTCCACAGCATCGGCGCCTTCAAGGGCGGCGGTCACGACTACACCATCACCGTGCTGACCCACGGCAACAGCACCATGAACTACGGCATCACCACCATCCAGAACGTGGCCAAGGTCGTCCACCGAGACCTGGCCGCCGCATGACCTGGCCGACGCTTCCTTGTGGCCGTTCCTGACGCTCTGGACAAGGTGTCGGTCGAGGAACTCGTTGGTATGTCGATAGGCGACCACAGCCGGGTACCTCGCCAGAGGGCCCGGTGGAAACGGAGGCCGAGGGCCGTCAGGCCGGGAGCGGTCTAAGGTCAGGATTGACCGCTCGTTCGTTCGCAGTGAGGTTTCTCCATGTCCACGCCTTTTACGGATCCGGCTGTTGCCCACTTCGGCCCTGACGGGATGCGTCGCTTCGGCCTGGCCGGGGCAGCCGGTGTGCACGTGCCGGAGGCGTCGCGGTCGTGGCTGACGGAGACGGGTGTGCCGGTGCAGGTCGCCCCTTACTTCCAGGCCGTCACCACCACCGACGCTGTACCACTGGGAACGTATGCGGGACACCGAGGCGTCCGGTATCTCCCGGCACAGCTGGAGCAGTGGGCGCGGATCGGCCACGACGGACTCGCCCAGCTGTGCGTGCGTCCGGATGGTGCGGTGCAGGCGGTGTTCCTCGACGGTGAGGCGGACGACATGTTCGTCAACACGAACCTCGCCACGTTGAACGCCTGCCTGGCGGCACTGGACCGCGGACTACCCGTGATCGCCGTCGCGCCGGGCCTGCCGGAGGCAGCGGCGGCCTTCCGCCAGCTCAACGAGGAGATGCGCGGCATCGACCCGACGGCCTTCGAGGAGCGGGAGAGCTGGTGGCCACGCGTTTTGGACGACGTACGCCACACCCTCAACTTCCCGTTCTCCGCAGCCTTCGAGTACATCGATGAAACCGGCGCCAAGCAGATCGTCACGGACGCCACCGGACCTGGCCGACTCCACCCTGAGGAGATACTCCGGCGTCGGCTGGAAAGGGAGGGGGTACCCGCGGAGCGAGTGCGCCGGATCTATTGCGAGCTGCAGCCGTGCATGATGCCCGGTCACTACTGCGCCGTGTGGCTGCACCGCGTCTTCCCCCAGGCTGAGTTCACCCACAGCTTCGACTACGGTGAGGACGCCGCGAGCCGGGAGCAGGGCATGAAGGAGTTGATCACCTTCACGGCACAGCAGGCGGGCCGCCGGTGAACGCGGGCATATGGGCGCGCCCGGCGGCGGGCCGGGAACCGGCTGGAGCCGCCCTGCTGAGCTGGCTGGCGGACCCGGCGGCACCGCGCCTGTGCCTGGTGACTGGCAGCGCCGGCTGCGGTAAGTCGCAGTTGCTGGCCTGGCTGGTGGCGCACGGGACCCGCCCAGGGACGGCTCCAGAGCGGCGCGTGCACGGGTTTGCCCCTTTGTCCGGGCAGGGCGTACTGGTAACCGTATGGACGCTGGCCGAACAGCTCGGGGTGACAGCACGGGCCCCCGGAGAGCTGCGCGCAGCCCTTGCGGCCGACCAGCGCCGTACCGTGATCGTTCTGCCCGATCTGCATGCCGCCACCGACCCGCTGTCGCTGATCGATCTTGTGAGCGGGCTGGTCGGCCTGGAGCACATACGACTGGTTGTCGAGGCGCGGACAGGTGACGATGCCGTACCGGCACTGAAGGCGCTCGCACCGGCGGTGCTGGACCTGGACGAGCCGCACTGGACGGACCCTGCTCGCGCCGAGGCATGGCGGGCCACCCATCCCACGCCGCTGGGTCCACCACCAGCCGAAACCGCTGAGGAGCCACTCAACCTCGACGACCCGGACGTGATCTGTACGGCGGACCCGAGCCGGGTGACGACGGCGTACGAGACGAATCTGGACGAGCAAGGCGGTCTGCGAGCGGCCTGGCTGCGCGCGGGCCAGTCCCTGCTACACGATCACGAACCCGCCGACAGGGCCCTTGTTCTGCTGGCCGGGCTCGGCGACGGGGCGGATCCGCGGGTGAGGCCCGCGCTGGAGCAGCTGGCGTCCGGGGCGCCATGGCGGTTGCTCTGGAGTCGCGTACGCGGAGACGTAACCCCACCGTGGCCCGGCCCCGTTCTTGCGCTGGCGTCCGACAGCCCCGGCCCGCTGGAAGGGCGACTGCTCGTCGCCGACCACCAGGGCACCCTGCGACTCGTGTCGCTCTCCGACGCTGCACCGGCTGGCCGTCTTCCCGAACCGGTGCGGGATGTCGCCGACCTGTGCGCCTTGCCGGATGGGACGGTGGCGGTCGTGGACTCGGAAGGCCGACTGCATACGCGCCGCCTGCCCACCGCACCGCGTCCTTCAGGCCTGGCGGCACTGCTTGACGACGGACCGAGCGCGAGTGAGCGGGCGGCTGGTGCCCTCGTAACCGCAGCGGCAGATGAGCGGGCAACGGCCATCGCGGCTTCCGAACTTGCGGTGGCGTTGGCGGATGTCACGGGGCAGGTGCATGTCGTGCTCCTCGGCAACCCCAAGGGGGAGGCCTTGTCCGAGCGGCTGCACGAGGGATCGGTCCGAGCCCTGGCCGTGGTGGACGTTGCGGTGGACAGGGCGGACGGTGCAGCGGGCCGCACCCCGCTGGTGTACAGCGGGGGAGCGGATGGTCGGGTCAGGGCATGGGGCCCCGGACATGTTCCGATGGGCGTACCAGTGGCCGAACGCCCCCGTCCTGTAAACGCGCTGGCGGCCACCATGACGAAGGCCGGTCTTACCCTGGCCGTCGCTTGGGGGGATGGGCTGATCGAGTACCACCGCCTGGACGCACAGGAGAGGCTCACCTTCCGCCCGGGTCCGCCGGTCAACTCGCTGTCGGTGACCGGCGAAGGGGATCTGCTGATCGGAACGGACGAGTCGCTGATTTGTCTGCGGCTGGCCTGAGGATGTCTCAAGTCGCCTGTGTGCTTCGAGGATATGTTTGACGTACGCCTGATCGATTGCAAGGGTGAAGGGAGTTGACCACGAGGGGGATGTAGCGCGTGGGCAAGCAGCTGCCCGATGAACTCGTCGAAGTGCTCGACCTGGTGGGGGTCGAATGGCCGAACATCGATGAAGACGAAGTCCGCGACAGCGCCAAGGACTACCGCAACCTGGCCGAAGGCATACGGGACGTCATCGCCGAGGGGAACAAGGCCTGCGGACACATCGTCAGTGGCCGCAGCAAGGGCAAGACGGTTCAGGCGATCGACCGCCGCTGGGGCAAACTCACCACCAAGGACCTCACGACCTTCGCCAACGCCCTGGACGAACTGGGGGACGCCTTCGATGACTGCGCCGGCTTCATAGAAGGCTGCAAGATAGCCTGCATAGCCGAGTTGTCGGCCACCGCGGCGACCGCCACGGCCGGTGTCATCGGCATGTTCTTCACCGCTGGCCTCAGCGGGCTGCTCAGCGCCGCCGCGATCGGTGCCTGCCGTCTGGCCCTGCACGAGGCCATCGATTACGCGGTGGGGAAGGTCACCGAGACGGTGACCGACAAGATCGAGGCCAAGATCCTCACCAAGATCGAGGACGTGTTCACCGACCGCCTCGGCGCGGGCGACGAGAAGACGTCCGACTACGCCATCGGTACCGCCGACATGGCCCAGGACCTCGTCATCGAGTTCGACGACTTCGACAAGGCGACCGGCGACTACGACAAGACTCGGGAGAACTTCGACAAGAAGAAGGGCGCCCACAAGACCGGCAGCGCCAAGCGCCGCGGATCGGTCGGGAAGGACAGTCGCTTCCACAAGCTCGCCGTCGTCATGGACAAGTGCGAGGACGTCGTCGACAAGAAGGCCGATGAAACGGTCGATGTGCTGAAGAAGCACGGCGGCGACATAGACAAGAGCAAGAAGGACCACAAGGAGAAGGACAAAAAGGTCAAGGAGGATCTCGACAGCTGCGACAGCGGTGATGTGCCCATGTACCTGGTCAATCTTGACGGTAGTGTCGTGCAGCTCATGCCCAACGGAACCACTGCGCCGGTGAGTGGTGCGGATGAGTCCGGAATTCGGCTCCTTATGACTGAAGAGGGCGGAACCCGTACTTGGCGCCCGCGAGGCGGAGGGGACAACCCCTATAGTGTTTCGGCGGGTGACAAGGGGCGTGTTGATTCGAAGCCGATTGATCCTGGCTCGACTCCCTTGGCTCGAGCGACACAGACTGCCCGGTACGCTAGGAAGGACTGGACGGGCAACAACTACGCCGCAGGGCGGTTCATTGACGATGGCGGGCACGACTTCATCTTGGTCGGGTACAGCAAGAGTGTTCATTCCGAACGATCTGTGGGTTACCCACTGCTGAGAGCAGGGCAGCAGGACAGCTTGCAATCTCTCTACACCGAGCGGGAGCCGTGCCAGAATCCTCCTTCCTTTTGTGACCGGTGGACTGCAAAGTACTTCGGTGAGAATCTGCCGGTAACTCACTCGCAGACGTACGACCAATCACTGGAACGGAAAGAAGGCGAGAGTGACTATCAGTATCGAAGGCGTGTGGATGCCGAACACATTGAATATCGCAAGAACCTAAGGAACTGGTACAAGACGCACACGCCATCCGACCCCTATACGGGGTGAGAAAGTGCGCAGGGGAAGCATGATTTTCAGTATTACTCGGCAAGAGCTCGTTGCCACCTTTGGTGAGGACCGGATCAGGCTGGTTCCGCGGGAGGCGGCGGAAGCCGTCGGAGTCGGCGGGGAGACGCTCAGGTTTTTGAGTGAGATTGGGCTGCCCGAGAACGAGTTCATCTCCTTCGCGGGGGTGGAGGGAACGTCCACGGCCCTGCGCAAGGTTCCGGTACAGGAGCTGGGCGGTACGTGGGACCTTCCACCCAGTGCCTCGGATTGGATCATGCTCGGCAATTTCGAGATCAGTGCCGTCGTCCTGGACGCTCGGTCCGGTGAGGTGCACCAGTTCGCAGAGGGGATCATGCGGCCCATTCCGCTGCACGGTGACGTGTCGTCCCTCGTTTACACCGTCTGCCAGCTGACACGCCTTGTTCAGGGCATTCCTGAGGACTACGACGAGGATGAGGAGTTCCTCGAGGAGCTTGAGGGCACCGTTGATGCACTCAAGCGAGCCATCGCGGCTCAAGACCCGCGGCCTTTTGGCCATGAGTACAGTGAGTGGGTGGAGATCTTCACGTCGATCGGGGCTGGGACGCGTGGGTGACTGGACAGGCTCGTCATCGCCGCACTGACGCATCGCGACGTTTCATGGCCCTCCACTCCCGAAGCGGAGGCCGGTGCTCCCGGCGGCAAGGTGTGCCTGCGGGCGTTCGACGAGATGCAGGGTGGGCAGTGGGGCCGGTTCCCGAGGTATCGAAGAAGTGGATCATCCTGGGGAATCTGACGGTCGCCACCGTCACGCTCGACAGGTCACGGGAACGGTCCACGGCTTCTACGAGGGCTTTGGTCGCCTGCTGCCGGATGCCGCGCTGACCGTGGCCACCGGCGGAGGCGGTGCCGCCGTCAAGGGCGTCCGCATCGCCGAGGACGCCGCCGACGCCGCACGCGCGCGCAAGCTGATCGACGACGCCCCGGACGGCACCCACAACCGCCCCGACGGCGAGCGCACCACCGACGGCGCCGACCCCGTCGACCTCCCTCCGGCCGGATGTTCCTGCCCCAGGCCGACCTGACGATCCCGGCATCCTGCCCCTGGCCTTCACCCGCCGCACCGAGTCCGGCTGCACGGCCGGCCGCTTCCTCGGCCTCTCCTGGACCTCCACCGTCGACGAACGCCTGGAGATCGACCCGGTCGGCGTCGTCCACGTCACCGCCGACGGCCTCCTCATCCCGTACCCGCACCCCGTCCCCGGCGCCCCCACCCGCCCCGAGTCCATCCGGAGGTGATCGGTATGGATCAGGTCCTCATCGGCGGCTCGCATCGCCTGATCGCAGAAGTTTTCCGCGGCGATTCCGAGACGGCCGAGCGCGTCTGGGTCTGCCTACGCGCTTCAGGCTCACCCTGTGGCACCTGGATCGGCTGCTGGTCCAGGTCTTCGACGTCGTGCGACGATCAGGCAGTCGAGCACCTACTACGCGAACTGGAACGTCTTGCCAACGCTTTCATTTCCGTTGGACCGTACGGTCCTGTACTGAATGAACATCCCTTCTTCCCTGGGTGGCAGTCTTGGGGGCCTGGCGCCCCGGCAGCACTGAAGGAACCCCAATGAGCGCCTCAGAGCAGAGACAATATCGATACATTGGCCCTGAAGACATAATGAGGTCAGCTCGCAAAAGACCTGCGGGGACACCTATTCGCACTCTCCGCGATCTGGACGCATGGGTCATAGTGCTCCAGTCTCAGAAAAGGTGATCGGCCAGGCCTGGCGCATACACGCAGCCGGTGCGGGAACTGATCGCAGCAAAAAGATACTGACTGACAACGGCTGACCCGCCTGGCCCGGCCCACCCTTCACCAGGCCGTCTACCGTCCGTCACCGCCCCGCCCTACGGTGGCGCCCATGCGTCTGCGATCCGTACTCGCCACTGCCGCCGCCACCCTCGCCGCGGCCACCTGCCTGACCGCCGCAGGACCAGCCAACGCACAATCCGGCGGCGCCTGTTCGCCGTCCGTCGCCATCGAGCGCTTCTCCGACGCGCTCGACAAGACGACGTACGAGGGCACCTTCGTCGGCAACTTCTCCGCGCTGGCCGTGGACCGCGACGGGAGCCTCGCCGGGGTCTCCGACCGGTCGCTGCTGTTCTCGCTCGACGGGCGCACGCTCCAGCCGCGCGGGGTCCTGCCGCTCGCGGACGAGAGCGGCGCCGCGCTGGACTCCGAGGGGCTGGTCGTCGACCGGGACGGGACGTACCTCGTCTCCTCGGAGACCGAGCCGTCCGTACGCCGCCACTCCCGCGACGGCCGCGTCCTCGACCGGCTGCCCGTGCCGGACGCGCTGCGGGTCGCCCCGGCGGGCCGGGCGCCCGTCAACGGCACCTTCGAGGGGCTGACCATGACCCGGGACGGCCGTACGCTCGTCGCCTCCATGGAGTACGCCCTCAGCGGGGACAGCGCGGGCATCGTCCGCCTCCAGACCTGGCGGCGGACACATGACGACCGCTTCCTCCCGGCCGCGCAGTACGCCTACCGCACCGACCCCGGCCTCGGCGTCCCCGAGATCACCGCGACCCCCGACGGACGCCTCCTCGTCCTGGAGCGCGGCTTCACCGCCGGCGTCGGCAACACGGTCCGCCTCTACCTCGCCGACCCGCGCCGCGCCACGGACACGAGCGACGTCGAGAACCTGACCGGGCAGGAGGGCGTGCGACCGGTCCGCAAGACCCTGCTCGCCGATCTCGCCGACTGTCCCGATCTCGGCGCCACCGCCAAGCAGCCGCAGCCCAACCCGCTGCTCGACAACATCGAGGCCATGGCCGTCACCGGCCGCTCCCACGGCCGCCTGAACGTGCTGCTCGCCAGCGACGACAACCAGAATCCCAACCAGACGACCCGCTTCTACTTCCTGCGCGTACGCACCTGAGCCCCACCGTCCCGCCCCGCCCCGTCCCCGATTGTTGCGGAGGGATGAAATCCGCTTCTGTCCGCGTTGGTGCCTTCCGGAAGATCAGGTCACTCGGATCCGGCGAGATCCGGTGAGAACACGGAGGGCACCCGCGTGAGCACGCAACGGGGATGGGCACGACGGCTGTGGGGATACGCCTGGCGGTATCCCAGGGACGTCGTCCTCGCCCTCGGCTCCTCCCTCGCCGGCATGGCCCTCATGGCGATCGTCCCGCTGATCACCAAGGTGATCATCGACGACGTCATCGGCGGCAAGACCCGGGAGATGGCCCCCTGGGCGGGCGCCCTCATCGCCGCCGCCCTCCTCGTCTACGTCCTCACCTACATCCGCCGCTACTACGGCGGCCGGCTCGCCCTCGACGTCCAGCACGACCTGCGGACCGAGATGTACGCCACGATCACCCGGCTCGACGGGCGGCGTCAGGACGAGCTGTCCACCGGGCAGGTCGTCGGCCGCGCCACCAGCGACCTCCAGCTCATCCAGGGCCTGCTCTTCATGCTCCCGATGACCATCGGGAACTTCCTCCTCTTCCTGATCTCCCTGGTCATCATGGCGTGGCTGTCGATCCCGCTCACGCTGGTCGCCCTCGCCGTCGCGCCTGCCCTGTGGTGGATCGCCAAGCGCAGCCGCACCAAGCTGCACCCCGCCACCTGGTACGCCCAGGCGCAGGCCGCCGCCGTCGCGGGCGTCGTCGACGGCGCGGTCGGCGGCGTACGCGTGGTGAAGGGCTTCGGGCAGGAGGAGCAGGAGACGCAGAAGCTGCGCGAGGTCGGGCGGCGGCTGTTCGCGGGACGGCTGCGGACCATCCGGCTGAACAGCCGGTACACCCCCGCCCTCCAGGCCGTCCCCGCCCTCGGCCAGGTCGCCATGCTGGCCCTCGGCGGCTGGCTCGCCGTCCGCGGCGACGTCACCCTCGGCACCTTCGTCGCCTTCTCCACCTACCTCGCCCAGCTCGTCGGCCCGGTCCGGATGCTCGCCATGGTCCTCACCGTCGGCCAGCAGGCCCGCGCCGGCACCGAGCGCGTCCTGGAGCTGATCGACACCGAGCCCACCCTCACCGACGGCAAGAAGGAGCTGCCCGCCGACGCCCCGGCGACCGTCGAGTTCGACGACGTCTCCTTCGGCTACGACCCCGAGCGCCCCGTCCTCGACGGCCTCTCCTTCGAGATCCGCCCCGGCGAGACCCTGGCCGTCGTCGGCTCCTCCGGCTCCGGCAAGTCCACCGTCTCCCTCCTCCTGCCGCGGTTCTACGACGTCACGCGCGGCGCCGTGCTGATCGGCGGCCACGATGTGCGCGAGCTGACCCTCGACTCGCTGCGCGCCGCGATCGGCCTGGTCCCGGAGGACTCGTTCCTCTTCTCCGACACCGTCCGCGCCAACATCGCCTACGGCCGCCCCGACGCCACCGACGAGGAGATCGAGAAGGCCGCCCGCGCCGCCCAGGCGCACGGCTTCATCAGCGAGCTGCCCGACGGCTACGACACGGTCGTCGGCGAGCACGGGCTGACCCTCTCCGGCGGCCAGCGCCAGCGCGTCGCGCTCGCCCGCGCGATCCTCACCGACCCCCGCCTGCTGGTCCTCGACGACGCCACCTCCGCCGTGGACGCGCGCGTGGAGCACGAGATCCACGAGGCGCTGAGGCACGTCATGGAGGGCCGTACGACCCTCCTCATCGCGCACCGCCGCTCCACCCTGAACCTCGCCGACCGCATCGCCGTCCTCGACCGCGGGCGCCTCGCCGACCTCGGTACCCACGAGGAGCTCCAGGAGCGCTCGGCCCTCTACCGCCGGCTGCTCACCGACCCCGACGAGCTGGGCGGCGTCTCCCCGGGCCACACCCCGCCGGCCGCCCCCGCCGAGGACGAGGACACCTCCGTCCGCGAGGAGCTGGACGCCGAGTTCGACGCCGAGCGGGGGGTGACGCCCCGGCTGTGGACCGGCGACCGCGAGCCGCAGGACACCGCCCTCGCCGGCACCCCCGCCACCCCGGAGCTGCTGGCCCAGGTCGAGGCCCTGCCCCCGGCGACGGACACCCCGGACGTGGACGAGGCACAGGCGGTGCGCCCGGAGGACTCGTACGGCCTGCGCAGGCTGCTGAAGGGCTTCGGTCTCGCCCTGCTCGTCAGCCTGGCCCTGGTCGCCGTGGACGCGGGCATGGGTCTGCTCCTCCCGATCCTGATCCGGCACGGCATCGACAGCGGTGTCTCCGAGCTGGCGCTCGGCGCGGTGTGGGCGGCGTCCGCGCTTGCCCTCGCGGCCGTACTCGCCCAGTGGGCGGCGCAAACCGGGGAGATCCGGATGACGGGCCGCACCGGCGAACGCGTGCTCTACTCCCTGCGTCTGAAGATCTTCGCCCAGCTCCAGCGGCTCGGCCTCGACTTCTACGAGCGGGAGCTGACCGGCCGGATCATGACCCGGATGACGACGGACGTGGACGCGCTGTCGACGTTCCTCCAGACCGGGCTGGTCACCGCGTTCGTCTCGGTCGTCACCTTCTTCGGCATCATGGTCGCCCTGGTGGTGATCGACGTGGAGCTGGCGCTGGTGGTGTTCGCGACGCTGCCGCCGCTGATCGTCGCCACGTTCTTCTTCCGCCGGGCGAGTGTGAAGGCGTACGAACTCGCCCGTGAGCGGGTCTCCGGGGTCAACGCCGACCTCCAGGAGACGGTCGCCGGGCTGCGGATCGTGCAGGCGTTCCGGCGCGAGCGGGACGGCGGGCGCCGGTTCACGGAGCGCAGCGACGGCTACCGGAAGGCCCGCGTCCACGGCCAGTGGCTGATCTCGGTCTACTTCCCGTTCGTGCAGTTCCTGTCGTCGGTCGCGGCGGCGGCCGTGCTGATCGTGGGCGCCGCGCGGATCGACGCGGGCACCCTCACCACGGGCGCCCTGGTGGCGTACCTGCTCTACATCGACCTGTTCTTCGCGCCGGTGCAGCAGCTCTCCCAGGTCTTCGACGGCTACCAGCAGGCGACGGTCTCCCTCGGCCGCATCCAGGAACTGCTCCGAGAGCCCACCTCGACGCGGTCCGCCGACAAGCCCCGCGCGGTGGAGTCCCTGCGCGGGGAGGTCGCCTTCGAGGACGTGCACTTCGCCTACGGCTCCGCCGACGAGCCGGAGCGGGCCCTCACCGGCATCGACCTGCGCATCCCCGCCGGGCAGACCGTCGCGTTCGTCGGCGAGACCGGCGCGGGCAAGTCGACCCTGGTGAAGCTGGTCGCCCGGTTCTACGACCCGACCGCCGGCCGGGTGACGGTCGACGGCCACGACCTGCGCGACCTCGACCTCACCGCGTACCGCCACCGCCTCGGCGTCGTCCCGCAGGAGGCGTACCTCTTCCCCGGCACCGTCCGCGACGCCATCGCCTACGGCCGCCCCGACGCCACCGACGCCGAGGTGGAGGCCGCCGCCCGCGCGGTCGGCGCCCACGAGATGATCGCCCGCCTGGAGGGCGGCTACCTCCACGAGGTCGCCGAACGGGGCCGCAACCTCTCCGCCGGCCAGCGCCAGCTCATCGCCCTGGCCCGCGCGGAGCTGGTGAACCCGGACATCCTGCTCCTCGACGAGGCGACGGCCGCGCTGGACCTGGCCACGGAGGCCCAGGTCAACCAGGCCACCGACCGCCTGGCAGGCCGCCGCACCACCCTCGTCGTGGCCCACCGCCTCACCACCGCCGCCCGCGCCGACCGCGTCGTCGTCATGGACCACGGCCGGGTCGCCGAGGACGGCACCCACGAGGAACTGCTGGCACGGGGCGGTCGCTACGCCGAGCTGTGGCGCACGTTCGTGGGCGAGGACACCCCCGTGGGCGCCTGACACCGGCCCACACCCGCCCCTCCCGACCGCCCCGACGCAACCATCGGGCGTACGCTGCGCGTCCGTACATCCGTACGTCAATCTGCCGAGGGGTGCGGCACGGGAGGGGACGACTGTGGACTCGGGTGCGATACGACGGCGGATGGCGCTGGCGCTGTCCGTACTGACCGCGGCCGGACTGTTCGCGCTCGCCGCGCCGGCGGAGGCGCACGCCGCGTCGGCGCCGTGTCCCGGGCGCAAGGTCAGGACGCTGCCGTTCTCCACGGGCTCGGTGCACGTCTACAAGAGCGGCGGTTACGTCTGCTCGGTGACCTTCGCGAAGAACCCGGGCCCCCGGCGGTCCATGTCGGTCAGCGTCCAGGCGCGCGGCCACCGCCCGGTGGTCCGCAAGGGCAAGTACCGCAAGCGCACCCCGGCTGTGACGGTCTACGCCGGGCAGCGCTGCGTCTGGGTCAAGGGCTCCGTGGGCCGGGGATCGGTCAGCTCCGGCTGGATCCTCTGCTGACGCCCGACGCACCGATTACCGAACTCCCCCTGGTGTGAACCGGGTTGCTCCGATAGCTTCCGGCGCACATCTGTTCTCACAGGGGAGGGTGCATGCGCAAGGCGCTCAGATGGCTGCTCGCGCTCACGGTGCTCATAGGCGCCTTGAGCACGGCGGGGACGGCCACCGCCGTCCAGCCGGAGGCCGAGGGCACGACCGACATCAAGGACCGGCTCCTCGCCATACCCGGCATGAGCCTGGTCGAGGAGAAGCCGTACCCCGGCTACCGCTTCTTCGTCCTCAACTTCACCCAGCCGGTGGACCACCGCAGCCCGGCCAAGGGCACGTTCCAGCAGCGGATCACCGTCCTGCACAAGGACGTCTCCCGCCCGACGGTCTTCTACACCAGCGGCTACAACGTCTCCACGACCCCCAGCCGCCGCGAGCCGACCCAGATCGTGGACGGCAACCAGGTCTCCATGGAGTACCGCTACTTCACCCCGTCCCGGCCCAGCCCGGCCGACTGGACCAAGCTGGACATCTGGCAGGCGGCCAGCGACCAGCACCGCATCTTCAAGGCCCTCAAGCCCGTCTACGACAAGAAGTGGCTCTCCACGGGCGGCTCCAAGGGCGGCATGACGGCGACGTACTACGAGCGCTTCTACCCGCGCGACATGGACGGCGTCGTCGCCTACGTCGCCCCCAACGACGTCGTCAACAAGGAGGACTCGGCCTACGACCGCTTCTTCGCCACCGTCGGCACGAAGGAATGCCGCGACCGCCTCAACGGCGTGCAGCGCGAGGCCCTGGTGCGGCGCGAGTCCCTGGAGAAGCGCTACGAGGCGTACGCGGCGGACAACGGCTACACCTTCCACACCGTGGGCAGCCTCGACAAGGCCTACGAGGCGACGGTCCTCGACTACGTGTGGGGATTCTGGCAGTACAGCCTGCTGTCCGACTGCGGCACGATCCCCGCGGACGCGAAGAACGCGACGGACGACGAGCTGTGGAACACCCTCGACACGGTCGCGGGCTTCTCCTTCTACACCGACCAGGGCCTGGAGCCGTACACCCCGTACTACTACCAGGCGGGCACCCAGCTCGGCGCCCCCACCATCCACTTCCCGCACATCGAGAAGCAGTACATCCGCTACGGCTACCTGCCCCCGCGGTACTTCGTCCCACGGGACATCGAGATGAACTTCCAGCCGTGGGCCATGCGTGACGTGGACACCTGGGTCCGCGACAACGCCCGCCGGATGCTCTTCGTCTACGGCGAGAACGACCCCTGGGGCGCCGAGCCCTTCCGCCTCGGCAAGGGCGCCCGCGACTCCTACGTCTTCACCGCCCCCGGCGCCAACCACGGCGCCCGCGTCGCGGGCCTGATCGACTCCGAGAAGGCCCTCGCCACGGCCAAGATCCTCGAATGGGCAGGCGTCGCCCCCGCCTCCGTCCAGGCGGACCCGTCGAAGGCCAGGCCCCTGGCCAAGTACGACGCCAAGCTGGACAAGAGGGGTGTGGAGCGGACGCTGCGTCCGTGATCCGCGGGTTCCTGTAGTGCACCGACGGCGGGTCCGGGAGGGCCCGCCGTCGCTGTCAGGGGCAGACGGAGGGGTCGGCGTCGTCGGGGAGGTAGGCGGCCAGTTCGTCTTGGGTGAGGTCGCGGCCGAAGGTGCGGCAGACCCGCTCGATGGCCTGGCCGGGTTCGGGGAAGGAACCGAGTTCCCACAGCCGCCCCGTCCCGTCGTCGCCCACCGTGGCCAGGATGCGGCCGTCGGGACTGAACGCCAGCCAGCTCACGCCGCCGAAGCCTCCGAGGAGCGTGGTGCGTGCCTTGCCGGTGTGCGCGTCCCACAGGCGGACGGTTCCGTCCGAGCTGCCGCTGGCGAGGATGTCGCCGTCGCGGTGAAAGGCCACCGCGTTCACGGACGCGCTGTGTCCGGTCAGAGCGTTGCGCGGCTTGCCGGTGGCCGCGTCCCACAGACGGACGGTACCGTCTTCGCTGGCGGTGGCGACGGTGTTGCCGTCGGGGCTGAACGCCACGGACCGCACTCTGGCGTTGTGTCCGGTCAGTACGGTGCGGAACTTTCCGGAGACCGCGTCCCAGAGTTTGGCCGTCGAGTCGGCGCCGGCCGTGGCGAGAGCGCGGCCGTCGGGGCTGAACGCCAGGTCGAGTACTCCGTTGCTGTGGGCGTCGAGAGGACGGCTCTCGCCGGTGGCGGAGTCTCGGAGGAAGACGGCTCCGTTGCCCTCCCCGATGGCGAGGGTTCCGTCCTTACGGCTGAAGGCCACCGACCACACGGCGTCCGGGTGCTTCTCGGCTTCGGTGCGCTCCTCCCCTGTGGCCGGATTCCATTGGCGGAAGGTGGTGTCGTCGCTCGCGGTGGCGAGGGTGTGGCTCTCCGGGTGGAAGGCCACCGCGGTCACCGCTTCCGCATGTCCTCTGAGTGTCCTGAGTAGTTCGCCTGTGGCCGGGTCCCAGAGGCGGGCGGTCTTGTCGTTGCCGGCGGTGGCGAGGGCGCGGCCGTTCGGGCTGAACGCCACGTACCAGATCTCGCTGGTGTGTCCCTTGAGGGTGGTGCGGTCGTCTCCGAGGGCGGAGTCCCACAGACGTACCGTCGTGTCACGGCTCGCCGTGGCGAGAGTACGGCTGTCCCGGCTGAAGGCCAGAGCGAGAACCTCGTTGGCGTGCCCGACCAGGGTAGCTCCGGGCGCGCCGGTGTCCGCGTCCCACAGCCGCACGAAGCGGTCGGTGGCAGTGGCGAAGGTTTTGCTGTCCGGACTGAAGACGAGCGTGAGCGCCGGCTCGAAGAGCGTGGTGCGGACCTTGCCGGTCGCCGGGTCCCTCAGGTGGACGTCGTAACCGTCGGCGGTGGCGAGGGTGCTGCCGTCCGGGCGGTACGCCACCGATGACACGGGCTGTGTGTGGTCTTTGAGCGTGCGGGCCTTGCCGGTGGCCGGGTTCCAGAGGCGGACGGTGGTGTCGGCGCTGCCGGTGGCGAGGGTATGGCCGTCGGGGTGGAAGGCCACGGCATTGACCTGGTTGGTGTGTCCTTCGAGGGTGCGGACCGCGCCCGTGCCCAGGTTCCACAGGCGGACGGTGTTGTCGGTGCTGCCGGTGGCGAGGGTGTCGTCGTCCGGGGAGAACGCCATGGCCCTGACCTGATCGGGGTGCCCGGTGAGTGTCTTGCGGGTCTTGCCTGTGGCCGGGTCACGCAGGCGGACGGTTCTGTCGGCACCGGCAGTCGCGAGGGTGCCGCCGTCGGGGCTGTACGCCACCGCGTTCACCGCACCGGCGTGATCGGTGAGCGTCGCACGGCTCTTCATGGTTGCCGGGTCCCAGAGACGGACGGTGTTGTCGGCGCCGACGGTGACGAGAGTGCGGCGGTCCGGGCTGTAGGCGACCGCGCGAACCTCGTCCGTGTGCCCCGGCAGGCGGCGGTGTGCCGGCAGGGCGGCGACACTCCGCAGGGTGTCGGTGGCGTCGGGCGTATGGCTGGTCCGGTACGCCTTCACGGCCAGCAGCGCGGCCAGCTCCGGGTTCGTGGGAAGCAGCTCGTCGGACTGAGCCGCAAGCTGTCGCGACAGTGCCGCGTCCTCCGCCGCCACCGCTGTCCGCCACTGCCAGACCGCACCCCCCGCCGCCAGCAGCGCGAGAACCAGCAGCCCTCCGAGGACCGCGTTCAGCCGCCGGCTCCGTCGAATGGCAGCCCGCTGATGCTGTTTGCTCTCGGTGAGGAAGTCCGCGATGTCCGCCGGCAGCCGCCGTTGCTGTGACCACTCGAGCGCTTCGCCCAGGGCGGTCCCCCGCAGCAGGTCGTCCGGGTCCTTGTGCCCGGCCCAGCGAGCCTGCCGCTCGCGGGTGCGGGCGAGCCACTCCTGGAAGCGGTGGTCCTGGTCCACCCACTCCCGCAGCGCGACCCAGTTGCGGATGAGTGCCTCGTGGATCAGCTCGGCCACCGGTTCACCGGGCGGGGCGCCGGGGTGTTGCGGAGCCCGGAGTGTCTGGGTGGTGATGATGCGGCGGCGGGTGAGGGCGGCGATGACGGAGTCGACGGCCGTCTCCTCGTCGGTTTCGCCCGGATCGGCCGCGAGGTCGCGCAGCTCGTGGAGGGGGACCTGGGTGCGCACGGGGGTGATGTTGTGGCTGGGGTCGGCGGGGTGTACCAGGGAGGTGAGGGCCCGCCGGGCGATGACCTGCTGCTCGGGGGACAGCTCGTCGAGCGCGTTGTCGCACCACGTGGTCACGCTTCCGCTGACCTCGCCGATGCGCCGGTACGCCTCGTGGGTGAGGTATCCGTCCTCCCGCCGGTCCCACAGCTGGCTGAGGGTCATCTCCAGCAACGGCAGCACGGTGACGGGGGCCTGATGGGTGAGGGCCGCCTCGGGAGTGATGTCCAGGACGTCGCCGATGATCCGCTCGGGAAGCCCGGGCTGGAAGCGGAGACGCACGTCCTCGGCGGGCAGCACGACGATGTCGTGCAGGTCCTGCCGGGCGAGGGTGCCCGGCACGTTCAGCAGGCCCGGCGTCGCGGCCTCCAGCAGCCTGGGCGCTCGCGCCGCCAGCTGCGGATAGAAGTCGTCCCGCATGATCAGGATGACAGTGACCTTGGTGTACGGGTCGGCGGCCGAGGTGACCTCGTCGATCGCGGCCAGCAGGTCCCGCAGCCGGCCGTCGGTGCTCTGCGTCAGCAGCTCTTCGAACTGGTCGATGACGAGCAGGACGCGCTGGGAGGACGGCTCGACCGCGAGCCTGCGGTTGACCGCCGCGATGATGCCCTCCTGGGTCGCCCCGGGCAGCCCGGCCCGCTCGATCTCGGCGAGCATGTCCTGGCGGGGCCGGGCGAGCACCGGCAGCCAACGGTCGCTGCCGGGCAGTTCCCCGGCCGCCAGGGCGCGCAGCACCCCCGCCTGGATCAGCGACGACTTGCCCGACCCGGAGGGCCCGAGCAGCAGCGTCAGGCGCCGTTGCCGGCCCAGGTTGGCCAGTACCTGCCGTACCGCCTCCGAGCGGCCGTGGAACCAGCGGGCGTGCTCGGCGGTGAACGGCTCCAGCCCTCGGTACGGGCACACGTCGCGTTCGGTCAGCTCCGGCAGAACCTCCCGCAGGACCCGGGTGGGAGTGGCGTACGCGATGCCCAGGCCCCGCATGTACGCGTCGGGCGCGGTGATCTCCGTGAGCATGCCGACGACCAGGCCGGTGACCTCGTCGAGGACGGGCCCGCCGCTGAACCCGGTGGTGAGGTCGTTCGCGCCGGTCAGCTGGAGGTGCGCGCCTCTGCCTGCCACGGCGGGCAGCAGGTCGCCGATCTCGCCGAAACCGAGGTGTCCTTCCCGAGGGGCCTGCGCGGGGAATCCGAAGGAGCGCGCCTGATGGCCTCGGCAGCCTTCAGCGGAGCCCAACGACAGGGCCCGCACACCGGCCGGAGGGTCGTTCAGCCGGACGTAGGCGATGTCCTCCCGCTCGGCGGGACGCCACAGCCCGGCCGGGATCGCCCCCGCCACATGGTCGGCGCCGGCAACGTACGGGAAGGACAGCCGGACCTCCGAGCCGGGCCCGCCCCCGGCCGCCTCCACCACATGCGCGCACGTGACGACCACCCCCTCGGCCACCAGGAACCCCGTTCCGGCCACCGTGCCGTCCGGCCCGAGGATCTGGGCCACCGCCATCGGAAGATCGGAGGTGATGCCGTCGCCCGGCGTACTGTCCGTACCGCTCACCGGGATCAGCCCTTTTGGTCGTCCTTCCAGGACACGGTCACCTTCAGGTGACAGCCGGCCTGGCTCTTGGTGATCACGGCTCCGGCCTCGAAGGCCAGGTCGACGCCGAACTCGACCGTGATCTCGTCGGGGCGGGCCTTGCGCAGCTGCACGAGCGCGGCGTGGGCGGCTTCGGCGACCGGCTGGAGGGCCGCTTCCAGCGTGACCGGGAGCTCGCGCACGGCGTCGCCGATACGACCGGCTTTGACGGGTCCGCCGTCCGGCAGCAGGCCCGGCTGCTCCACCAGAACCCAGCCCCCGTCGTCCAGTGGAATGCGAGTGAGAGGTGTCATCACGAACTCCTCTGCCTCTCTCTCCACGGTCCTCGTTTCCGGCCCGGCTCGCATCCCGAGGGCGTGAGCGTCACACCGGGCGGGCGCAGCCCACCGGGTTGGCTCCGCCCAACTGGACGTAGAGCGCGGTGGACGGCGGGCACTGGGTGCGGTGTCGTACGGCCTCCGTCACCCGGTACTCGGGCTGCCGCTCGCCCTCGCCGTCGCAGCGGGTCTCGCGGACCTCGCCGTCGCCGGAGCCGTAGACGCAGTCGCCGACGATGGTGCGGGGGCCGCCCCCGCCGCCGGGGTCGCCGGGGTGCGGGGGCTGGAGGGAGCGCATGCAGGCGTAGCCGCGGGGGACCGCGCCGTCGCCGTCCTCGTCGGAGGACGGGCGCTGTTCGCTGATGTGGAGGACGAAGTCGGTGGTGGCGGGGCACAGGGGGCCGTCGTGCACCGTGCCGTCGTGGCGGGCCACCACACGCGCGGCGGCGCGTTCGCTGCCGCAGGAGACCTCGGTGAAGCCGGCCGTGCCGAACGAGCTGCACTCGTCGACGCCCAGGAACACCGTCCCGTAGCCCGAGGGCACCGTCCCGGCCGCCGGTGCGGTCGCGGCCGGCCGCGGGCCGGCGGCGTCGTCCCGGGCGGGCGGCGGTCCCTGGCAGCCCGTCAGCAGCGCCACCAGCAGGCCGAGCACGGCACCGGCACCCGCCACGGCACCCGGCAGGGCATCCGGCAGGTCACCTGGTACGGCACGTCTCTCACCCATGTCCCATCCCCCCACCCCCGTCCAGCGTGACCCGCCGTCGCGGGCACACGCCAGACGCGCAGAGTGCTTTGCGCCCTTTGGGGGTGGTGCGCCAGGTGTGTGACGTAGGGCTAGTACGTCTTGTACGACAAACCGTGGCCGAGCGGGTACAGCACCCGCGTGGGGTCGTCGGCCCGCTGCACCGGCACCGGCAGCTTCCCGGTCGGATCGACGGCTCCCGCGATGACCCGGGCGGCGGCGCGGAGTTCGACGTCCGTCCAGGAGTACGTCGCCAGGTACGCGCGGACGCCGGGCAGGCGGGCCACGTCGTACGGGTTGCGCACGGCCACCGCCACCACCGGGCGGCCCGTCGCCAGCAGCCGCTCCACGAGGGTCTTCTGGGTGCTCGTCGCGGTCACGTTGTACGTCGCCACGACCACCGCGTCCGCGTCCGCCGCCGCCGCGACGGCCCGCTCGACGACCGCCGGGGACGGGGCGGTGCCCGTGGAGAGCGCGGTCGCGGTGAAGCCCTGCTCGGTCAGGGCCCGGGCGAGGGTGCCGGTCGGGGGGCCGGTGGTGCCGGAGGGGGACGCCGGGTCGGCGCCGACGACCAGCAGGCGGGGGGTCTCGTCGGGGGAGAGCGGGAGGAGGCCGCCCTCGTTCACCAGGAGGGTCGTCGTCCGCTCGGCGACGCGGTCGGCCGTCCGCAGGTGGAGCGGTGTGCCCACCGTGCGGTCCACCGCCTCCTCGTCGGTCCAGGGATCGTCCAGCAGGCCCAGTTTCGCCTTCAGGCGCAGCACCCGCAGGATCGATTCCTCCAGCCGTTCCTCCGTCAGCTCGCCGTCCTGGACGGCCTTCAGGACCGCGTTCCACGCCAGGTCCAGCTTGGGCGCGTTCAGCAGCTGGTCCACGCCCGCCTTCAGCGCCAGCACCGGCACCCGGTCGTCGCCGTACTTCTGCCGTACGCCCGCCATGTCGAGCGCGTCCGTCACCACCACCCCGTCGTAGCCCAGCCGTTCGCGCAGGATGCCGGTGAGGATCGGGCGGGAGAGGGTCGCCGGGTCGCCGGAGTCGTCGAGGGCCGGGACCAGGATGTGCGCGGTCATGATGGAGTCGATGCCGGCCTCGATCGCGGCGTGGAACGGCGGCGCGTCCAGCGTCTCCCACTGCTCGCGGGTGTGCTTGATGACCGGGAAGCCGTAGTGGCTGTCGGTCTCGGTGTCGCCGTGCCCCGGGAAGTGCTTGGCGGTCGCCGCGACGCCCGAGCGCTGGTACCCCACGGTCTCGGCGGCGACCAGTTCGGCCACCGCCCGCGGGTCGGCGCCGAAGGAGCGCACGCCGATCACCGGGTTGGCCGGGTTGACGTTCACGTCGGCGACGGGGGAGTAGTCCTGCCGTACGCCCATCGCGCGCAGCTCCTTGCCCGCGATCCGGCCCAGGGCGCGCGCGTCGGTGCGGGAGCGGCCCGCGCCGATCGCCATCGCGCCGGGGAACAGCGTGGCCGGCTTGCCGATACGGGCGACGATGCCGTGCTCCTGGTCGGTGGAGATGAGGAGCGGCAGGCGGTGCGGGAGGGCCAGCGAGGCGCGTTGCAGACCGTTGGAGAGGGCGGCGATCTGGCGCGGGCTGCGGGTGTTGTGCGCCCAGGCGAAGTAGATGACCCCGCCCAGGCGGTACTTGGCGACCAGCTCCGCGGGGGTGCGGACGCCGAACTCGCGCAGATTGGCGTCGATGTCGGCCTGGTCGGGAGCGGAGGCGGAGTGGCCGTAGGCCCGGGAGACGAAGAGCTGGCCGACCTTCTCCTCCAGGGACATCCGGGAGATGAGGCGGCGCAGCCGCTGGTCGCTGTGGGCGTGGGCGGGGCCGGTGACGGTGAGGGCGGCGGTGACGCCCGCCGCGGTGGCGGCGAGGACCGAACGTCTGGAGGGTTTCGCGGTGTTTCCTGTGCTGGTGTCGGGCACGTGCGCTCCTTCCGGAGGAGGTCCGCTGAAGGAAACTTCCGAAGGGTCACCAATATCCGGGAAGTTTCTGCCAGTCAAGGGAACGCACAGTACCCAGCGAGGGGGCCGCCACCGGCGCATGGGAGGGGGGCGCGCCGATGGCGGCATACCGCCGGCCGCGTGCGCGGCGGAGAGGGTGGTCGGCGTTCGCGGCCGGCAGCGAGGCCGACACCGCACCGCGGTGACTCTCCGGCGGTCCGGCGATTGGACGAGGGCGGCGCGGGGCCGGTTCCCGGTGGTCGGGCGAATTCCGGAAGTCGGTGGCTGCGGGGGTGGTGGGCAGTCGGGGGTGTGAGGTGACGCCGGTGAGGGTGGGTCACGGGGGCCGTCGTCCCGGCGGCTTGAGCGGGTCACAGGGGCGGTCGCGTCGTCGGCTTGCGGGGGTCGCTGGGGCGGTCGTGTCGGCGGCTTGCGGGGGTCGCTGGGGCGGTCGTGTCGGCGGCTTGCGGGGGTCGCTGGGGCGGTCGTGTCGGCGGCTTGCGGGGGTCACTGGGGCCGTCGCGCCGTCGCCTTGCGCGGGCCACCGGGGCCATCTCCCCGCCGCCTTGCGCGGGTCACCGCGACGGCTGCGCCGCCACCCCCGGCCAGTGCTCCCGCAGTGTGCGTACCGTCTCCGCGATCGCCGGGCGGCCCGCCGCGCCCGTGCGCCACAGGGCGTACAACCGGCGTACGGGGGTGGGGTCCAGGGGGACCTCCGCCACCCCGGCGGGCAGCGGGCCCCGGCCCAGGCGGGGGATCACGGTGACGCCGAGTCCGGCGGCGACGAGGGCCACCAGGGTCGGGTTCTCGTCGGCCTGGTGGACGATGTCCGGCTCGTGCCCGGCGGCGCGCAGCGTGCGGACGAGCCAGTCGTGGCAGACCCGCCCGGGCGGCTGGCACACCCACCGCTCGCCGCCCAGCTCCTCCCGCCGCACCCGCTCCCGCCCGGCGAAGGGGTGGCCCTCGGGCACCAGCAGCGTGCACCGGTCCTCGCCGATCACCGCCTGCTCGACCCCCGGCGGCACGGGCAGCGGCGCGATGTCCCAGTCGTGGACGACCGCCAGGTCCACGGCGCCCTTGGCCACCATCCCCACCGTCACATGCGGGTCGGCCTCGATCAGCCGGGCGTCCAGGGCGGGGTGCCGGACTGCGAGGTCGGCGAGGACGCCGGGCATCAGCCCGCGCGCCGCCGACGCGAACGCGGCGATCGTCAGCCGCCCCGCCGGGATGCCGCGCCGCTGCTCCAGCTCGGTCTCGGCGCGTTCCACGATCGCCAGCAACTGCTCGGCGGTGGCGACCAGTTGGTGTGCCTCGGGGGTCAGCCGCACACCGCGCCCCTCGCGTTCCAGCAGCGCCGTACGGGTCTCCCGCTCCAGCTTGGCGATCTGCTGGGACACGGCGGACGGGGTGTAGCCGAGCGCCGCGGCGGCGGCACCGACCGAGCCGTGCACGGAGACGGCGTGCAGGGCGCGCAGGCGTTGCAGGTCGAGCACGGAAAAGCCCCCTCGATAGCCCCTCGGCAGCCGCTGGATTCAATGTTGCTTCATCCAACCATGCAGGAATCATCGCTGGTGCTTCACGGTCGGTGCGGGGGATCGTGGAGCGCATGCGCCCCGCCCACCTCGCCCTCGCCGTCCTCGTCGCCGCCGTCTGGGGCGTCAACTTCACCGTCATCGAGATCGGCCTCGACCACTTCCCGCCGCTGCTCTTCTCCGCCCTGCGGTTCCTCGCCGCCGCCGTCCCGGCCGTCTTCCTGGTGGGCCGGCCCAAGGTGGCGTGGAGGTGGATCCTCGCGGTGGGCCTGGTCCTGGGCGTCGCCAAGTTCGGCCTGCTGTTCGTCGGGATGGACGCGGGGATGCCCGCCGGACTGTCCTCGCTGGTGCTCCAGATCCAGGCGGTGTTCACCGCGCTCATCGCGTTCGCCGCGCTCGGTGAACGGCCCTCCCGCACCAAGGTCCTCGGCATGGCGGTCGCCCTGGCCGGGATCGTCGTCGCCGCCGTCGACGAGGGCGCCACCGGCTCCCTCCTCCCCTTCGCGCTGACGATCGCGGCGGCGGCCTGCTGGGGCGTCTCCAACGTCCTCACCCGCAAGGCGGCACCCCCGGACGCCCTCAACTTCATGGTGTGGGTGAGCACGGTCCCCGTCCTCCCGCTGCTCGCCCTGTCCCTGCTGCTGGAGGGCCCCTCCCGGGACTGGGACGCCGTACGCGCCCTGGACTGGCAGGGCGCCGGGACGGTCCTCTACGTCGCCTGGGTCACCACCGTGTTCGGCTTCGGCGCCTGGGGCTGGCTGCTGCGCCGCCACCCGGCGTCCACCGTCGCCCCGTTCTCCCTGCTGGTCCCGGTCTTCGGCATGTCCTCGGCGGGCCTGCTGCTCGGCGAGTCGATGAGCCCGCTGCGCTGGTGCGCGGCGGTGCTGCTGGTGGGCGGCGTGGCGCTGGCCTCGTGGGCGCCCCGGCGGACCCGGACCGCACCGGTCCACCCCGTGGACGTTCCCGCACGCGAGGCGACCGTCGGCCGATCATAAGGACATGCCCGTAGTCGACATCCCCGGTTCCAAGTCCATCACCGCCCGCGCCCTCTTCCTCGCGGCGGCAGCCGACGGCGTCACCACCCTCGTCCGGCCCCTGCGGTCCGACGACACCGAGGGTTTCGCCGAGGGCCTGGCGCGGCTCGGCTACCGGGTCGGCCGCACCCCGGACACCTGGCAGGTCGACGGCCGCCCCGAGGGCCCCGCCGTGCGCGAGGCCGACGTCTACTGCCGCGACGGGGCGACCACGGCCCGCTTCCTGCCCGCCCTCGCCGCCGCCGGCCACGGCACCTACCGCTTCGACGCCTCCGAGCAGATGCGCCGCCGCCCCCTGCTGCCCCTCACCCGCGCCCTGCGCGACCTCGGCGTGAGACTCCGCCACGAGGAGAAGGAGGGCCACCACCCGCTGACCGTCGAGGCGGCCGGGGTGGAGGGCGGCGAGGTCACCCTCGACGCGGGCCTGTCCTCGCAGTACCTGACGGCGCTGCTGCTGCTCGGCCCGCTCACCCGCAAGGGCCTGCGGATCACCGTCACGGACCTGGTCTCCGTGCCGTACGTCGAGATCACGATCGCGATGATGCGCGCGTTCGGCGTGGAGGTGCGCCGCGAGGGCGCCACGTACGTCGTCCCGCCCGGCGGCTACCGCGCCACCACCTACGCCATCGAACCGGACGCCTCCACCGCGAGCTACTTCTTCGCCGCCGCCGCGCTCACCGGCGGCGAGGTCACCGTCCCCGGCCTCGGCGCGGGCGCCCTCCAGGGCGACCTGGCCTTCGTCGACGTACTGCGCCGCATGGGCGCCCACGTGGAGACCGGCGCCGACCGGACCACGGTGCGCGGCACCGGCGAGCTGCGCGGCCTCACCGTCAACATGCGGGACATCTCCGACACCATGCCGACCCTCGCCGCCATCGCGCCGTACGCCTCCGGCCCGGTCCGCATCGAGGACGTCGCCAACACCCGCGTGAAGGAGTGCGACCGCCTGGAGGCCTGCGCGGAGAACCTGCGGCGCCTCGGCGTGCCGGTGGAGACCGGCCCGGACTGGATCGAGATCCACCCGGGCAGCCCCGCACGCGACACCGAGATCAAGTCCTACGGCGACCACCGCATCGTCATGTCCTTCGCGGTGGCGGGCCTGCGCGCACCCGGCGTCTCCTTCGACGACCCGGGGTGCGTCCGCAAGACCTTCCCCGGCTTCCACGAGGAGTTCGCGAAGCTGGCCACGGCCCTCCGCTGACCCCCGGCCGCGCCCGGCTACGGCACCTGGCCCGCCGTCCCGGACCGGTGCCCGCACGGCGCCGCGCCGCTCACGCCGAATCGTTGAGCAGCCGCGCCAGGTGGTCGCGTCCCGCGCTCAGCAGGCCGGGCAGCGGGGGAGCGGCCTCGTACCAGCGCTTCTCGTACTCCCAGCACAGCCAGCCGTCCCAGCCGTGCCGTGACAGCACCTCCACGCACTCCGCGAGCGGGAGCACGCCCGCGCCGAGGGGGAGCGGGGTGGTGTCCTCGGCGGAGGCGATGTCCTTGACCTGGAGGTAGCCGAGGTGCGGGGCGAGGGCGGCGTACGTCTCCGAGGGCTGCTCGCCGCCCAGCCAGGTGTGCATCACATCCCACAGGGCGCCCACGCTCCGGTGCCCGACCGGGCCCAGCACCCGGATCACGTCGGCGCCGGTGCGGTGCGAGTCGTGGGTCTCCAGCAGGATCCGTACGCCCGCGTCGGCGGCGAGTTCGGCGGCCACGCCCAGCCGCCGGGCGGCGATGGCGTCGGCCTCCTCGGGCGGCTGAGCGGCGACGTCGGCGCCCGGGAAGACCCGGACGAACGGGGCACCGAGATCGCGGGCCAGGTCGAGCAGGGCGCGGATCTCCGCGAGCACCGGCTCGTCGTCGCCCGGCGCGGCCACGCGGGCGTACCCGGCGAGGCCGAGCGGTTCGACACCGTACGCCTTGAACTCGGCCGCGATGTCCGCGCGTTCGGACGGGGTGAGGCCGGGGTGCACCGGTTCCTCGCGGTGCGCGCGCAGCTCGACCCCGTGATAGCCGTGCTCCGCCGCGAGGCGCAGCACATCGGGGAGGGGGAGACCGGGGACGCCGAGGGTGGAGAACGCCAGCTTCATACTCATCGACCCTACTCGCCGCCGCGCGGCGTCACTCGGATGCCGCGCGCAGATCCAGCCGCCAGTCCTGCCCGACGAGGTCCTTCCCGAAGGAGCGGTGCGGCTTCTCGGCGACCAGCGTGAAGCCGTGCCGCTGATAGATCCGCCGGGCGGCGGCCAGGACGTCGTTCGTCCACAGCACCACCTCCCGGTAGCCCGCCTCGCGCGCGAAGGCGACGACCGCCGCGACCAGCCGGTCCCCGACGCCGAGGCCGCGCGCGTCCGGCTCCACCAGCAGCAGCCGCAGCCGGGCCGCGCCGGGCGCCTCGTCCCGTACGCACATCACACACCCCACCGCCCGCCCGTCCAACTCCGCGATCCACACCCGCTCCAGGAGCGGATCGTGCTCTTCCGCGAAGTCGGCGACGATCCTCGCCACCAGCGCCTCGTACTCGGCGTTCCAGCCGTACTCGGCGGCGTACAGCGCGGCGTTGCGCTGCACGATCCAGCCGAGGTCGCCGGGGGCGGGCGCGCGCAGGACGGCGTCCTCGGGGCGGGGAGCGTGGCCGCCGGACAGCAGCGTCCGCACCGTCCGCAGCCCCTCCGCCAGCCGTGGCCGGTCCTCCGGCGCGACGCCGGCGAGCAGCGCGCCGACCGTCTGGCGGGCCCGCTCGTCCAGCAGCTCGGCGGTCTCCCGCCCGCGCGGGGTCAGCCGGATCCGCCGCCGCCGGGGATCGCGCTCGGAGGGCCCGCGCTCGACTAGCCCCTGCTCCTCGAACTTGTTCAGGATGCGCGTCAGATACCCGGCGTCCAGATGGAGCTGGGTGCGCAGATCGGCGACGTCGGTGTGCGCGGAGTGGGCCAGCTCGTAGAGCACCCGGGACTCGGTGAGGGTGTACGGGGCGTACAGATGACGCCCGTAGTCCAGCGCGCCGATCAGGTTCGTGTAGAAGCGGTTGAAGGAGCGGATGTCTTGAACGGTCATGCTCGCCCCCCGAGTGCGTGCCTTTGACTCGGTCAGAGGTTCCGTCGGTTTCGAGCGTAGGCCCGGCATCCGCTCCCGTCCACGGGGACGGCCTACTCGGCCGCCCGCCGGTAGACGTTGACCAGCGTGCCGGCGTCCGACTTCGTCGTGGAGACCAGCTCGAACGGGAACTTGGCACCCCCGCTCGGGAAGATCGACTTGCCGCCGCCCAGCACCACCGGCATGACGATGAGCCGCAGCTCGTCCACCAGGCCCTCGTCGATCAGCATGCGCGCGAGGGTGGGGCTGCCCATGACCAGCAGGCCCCGGCCGTCGCTCTCGCGCAGCTTCCGCAGCTCGGCGACGGCTTCCGACCGGGGGATCCGGACGGAGTTGTCCCAGGTCAGCTCGGACTCGCCGAGCGAGTCGGAGACGACGTACTTCCGGATCGCGTTCATCCGGTCCGCGAACGGGTCCCCGGCCCGCTCGGGCCACGCCGACGCCATCGTCTGCCACGTCCGCCGCCCGAACAGCAGCGCGTCGGCCTCCTCCAGCGCCGTGTCGAAGGCCCCGCCGACGACCTCCGGGTCGAAGTAGGGGTGCGTCCAGCCGCCGTGCGCGAATCCGCCGTCCGTGTCCTCCTCCGGGCCGCCCGGGGCCTGGACGACGCCGTCGAGGCTGATGAACTCGCTGATGACGATGCGCATGGTGGTGATCTCCCGCGTTCGGTGTGTGCTCCACATGCCGTGTGCTGTCGAGGGATAGACGGCCGACCGGGCCGAAACTAATCGCACGCGAGCGGATTGATCCACTGATTCAGCAGAGTCTGTAACTACTAGTATGTACACCCTCCGACGACAGGAGGGACGACCCGTCATGCCCCTCGTCCGCATAGACGCCTACGGCGCCGACGACCCCGGCTGCCTCACCGGCCGGCCACTGTCTCCCCCCGAGCGGGCGACGGACGGCGACTAGCCGTCATGCTGCCGCCCCCTCACGGCCGAGGCGCCCCCGAAGACCCCCGTACCATCAGCTCCCCCCGCACCGTCGCCACCCCGCCCGGCGGCGGCTCCTCGCGGCCCATGGCGATGCGGCCGGCGCGGGCGCCCGCCTCGGCCAGCGGCAGCCGCACCGTCGTCAGCGCGGGCACCGCGTCGATGCTGAAGGGCAGGTCGTCGAAGCCGGCGACGGAGACGTCCTCCGGGATGCGCAGGCCGGACTCGCGCAGGGCGGCGCAGGCGCCGAGGGCGACGGAGTCGTTGGCGGCGACCACCGCGGTGATCGTCGGGTCGCGGCGCAGGAGTTCCAGGGTCGCCTCGTAGCCGGACCGGCGGTCGTAGCGGCCGTGGACCGTCCAGCGGGGGTCCTCCTCGATGCCCGCGGCGGCGAGCGCCGCGCGGTGGCCCTCCAGGCGGTGGCGGGTGGTGGTGCGCTCCTCGGGGCCCGCGATGTAGCCGAGGCGGCGGTGGCCGAGGCCGATCAGGTGTTCCGTCAGCTCCTTGCCGCCGCCGCGGTTGTCGAAGGTGAGGGCGATCGCGTCGGTGTCCGGCGCGGGCGGGCGCCCGCACAGCACGACCCGCGTCCCGGCGTCGCTGAGCTTGCGCAGCTTCGCCGCCACCGCCGCCGCGTGCGGTTCGTTCTCCACGGCCCCGCCGGTCAGCACCACGGCCGCGGCCCGCTGCCGTTGCAGCAGCGTCAGATAGGTCAGCTCCCGCTCCGGTGAGCCGCCGGTGTTGCAGACGACAGCCAGCCGCTCCCCGCCCGCGCGCCCGCCGGGCCCGCCGATCTCGGACTGGATCGCGCTCGCCATGATCCCGAAGAAGGGGTCGGCGATGTCGTTCACGAGGATGCCGACGAGGTCGGACGTGGCGGCGGCGAGCGCGCTCGCGGGGCCGTTGAGGACGTAGTCCAGTTCGTCGACCGCCTTCAGGACCCGCTCCCGGGTCGAGGCGGCCACCGGGTAGTTCCCGTTCAGCACGCGCGACACCGTCGCGGGCGAGACCTGGGCGCGGGCCGCCACGTCCGCCAGGGTCACCGTCATCTCGTCGTCCTCCGGTCGCGCGTCTCGCGCATGTCGCGCATGGTCGTACCTCGTCGTACGTCGTCGGCGTATCGGGCGACGCTCCCCGTGCCGCCCGCGGTTCCGTGCAGACCATAAGCCTGACGGGCCCGCGTGTTCGCCCCCTCGAACAGGTCCAGTGTGCGGTGGTCTTGTCCAGACCCCTGCCGAGAGGCTAGCTTCTCATCACATAGAAAGCGCTTGCTGTACCGCTCACCAGTCAGTGCCAGGGGGCGTACGCGGCGCGCACACCCCGCGTACGACGCGTACGACGCCTAAGAAGGGACCGACGTGACACGCAAGACGGTGCGTATCGCCATGAACGGTGTGACGGGGCGGATGGGCTACCGCCAGCACCTCGTCCGCTCCATCCTCGCCATCCGGGAGCAGGGCGGCCTCGACCTCGGCGACGGCACCGCGCTGTGGCCGGAGCCGATCCTGGTCGGCCGCCGCGAGCACGCCCTGAAGGCGCTCGCCGAGCGGCACGGCCTGGAGCACGTCTCCACCGACCTGGACGCGGTCCTCGCCGACCCGGACGTGGACATCTACTTCGACGCGCAGGTCACCTCCGCCCGCGAGGAGGCGATCAGGAAGGCGATCGCCGCCGGCAAGCACGTCTACACCGAGAAGCCCACCGCCACCGGCCTCGACGGCGCCCTGGAGCTGGCCCGCCTGGCCGCCGCGGCCGGCATCAAGCACGGCGTGGTCCAGGACAAGCTGTTCCTGCCGGGCCTGCTCAAGCTCAAGCGCCTCATCGACGGCGGCTTCTTCGGCCGGATCCTCTCCATCCGCGGCGAGTTCGGCTACTGGGTCTTCGAGGGAGACTGGCAGGCCGCGCAGCGCCCGTCGTGGAACTACCGCGCCGAGGACGGCGGCGGCATCGTCGTCGACATGTTCCCGCACTGGGAGTACGTCCTGCACGAGCTGTTCGGCCGGGTCACCTCCGTCCAGGCGCTCACCGCCACCCACATCCCGCAGCGCTGGGACGAGGAGGGCAAGCCCTACGACGCCACCGCCGACGACGCCGCCTACGGCATCTTCGAGCTGGAGGGCGGCGCCATCGCCCAGATCAACTCCTCCTGGGCGGTCCGCGTCAACCGCGACGAACTCGTCGAGTTCCAGGTCGACGGCACCGAGGGCTCCGCGGTCGCGGGCCTGCGTAACTGCCGCGTCCAGCACCGCAGCGCCACCCCCAAGCCGGTCTGGAACCCCGACATCCCCGCCACCGAGGTCTTCCGCGACCAGTGGCAGGAGGTCCCCGACAACGGCGAGTTCGACAACGGCTTCAAGGCCCAGTGGGAGCTGTTCCTCAAGCACGTCTACGCCGACGCCCCGTACCACTGGGACCTGCTCGCCGGCGCCCGCGGCGTCCAGCTCGCCGAGCTGGGCCTGAAGTCCTCGGCGGAGGGCCGCCGTCTCGACGTACCGGAGGTCTCCCTGTGACCATCCAGCTCCCGGACGCGACGGGCGGCCTGCGCGCCTACGAGCCGCGCACCGACCCCCTCGCCGTCACCCCCGGCGCCCCCTTCACCTCCCGTACGGTGTTCTCCGCGGCGCACGTCGTCGCCGACCCGTACGCCGACGTCACGCCCGACTCCCCGGCCGCCGTCGACTGGGACGCCACCCTCGCCTTCCGCCGCCACCTGTGGTCCCACGGGCTCGGCGTCGCCGAGGCCATGGACACCGCGCAGCGCGGGGTGGGCCTGGACTGGGCGGGCGCGGCCGAGCTGATCCGCCGGTCCGCCGCCGAGGCGAAGGCGGTCGGCGGCCGTATCGCCTGCGGCGTCGGCACCGACCAGCTCGCCTCCGGCACCCTCGCCGAGGTACGCGCCGCCTACGAGGAGCAGCTCGCGGTCGTCGAGGAGGCGGGCGCCCAGGCCATCCTCATGGCCTCCCGCGCCCTGGCGAAGGCCGCGTCCGGCCCCGAGGACTACCTGGAGATCTACGGCCACCTGCTCCGCCAGGCCGCAGAGCCGGTGATCCTGCACTGGCTCGGCCCCATGTTCGACCCGGCGCTGGAGGGCTACTGGGGCTCGTCCGACCTCGACGCGGCCACCGACACCTTCCTGGAGGTGATCGCGGCCCACCCCGACAAGGTCGACGGCATCAAGGTGTCCCTCCTGGACGCCCAGCGCGAGATCGACCTGCGCCGCCGCCTCCCGCAGGGCGTGCGCTGCTACACCGGAGACGACTTCAACTACCCCGAGCTGATCGCGGGCGACGACCAGGGCTTCAGCCACGCCCTGCTCGGCATCTTCGACCCGCTGGGCCCGCTGGCGGCCGAGGCGGTCCGGGTCCTCGACACCGGGGACGTCACCGGCTTCCGCGAACTCCTCGACCCCACCGTCGCCCTCTCCCGCCACCTCTTCCAGGCCCCCACCCGCTTCTACAAGACGGGCGTGGTCTTCCTGGCCTGGCTGGCCGGCCACCAGTCCCACTTCACCATGGTCGGCGGCCTCCAGTCGGCCCGCTCCCTGCCGCACTTCGCCCGCGCCTACGAACTCGCCGACGGCCTCGGCCTGTTCCCCGACCCGAAGCTGGCGGAGGAGCGGATGAAGACCCTCCTCGCGATGTACGGAGTCGCCCAGTGACCGCGGACCTGACCCGCTTCTCCATCAACCAGATGACGGTGAAGCAGCTGTCGATGCCGGAACTGGCCGACGCCTGCGCCGCCCTGGGCGTCCACAACGTCGGCCTGTGGCGCGAGCCGGTCCGGTCGTACGGCCTGGAGGCCACCGCCAAACTGGTCCGCGACGCGGGCCTGACGGTGACCACCCTGTGCCGCGGCGGCTTCTTCACGGCCATCGACCCGGCCGAGCGCGCCCGCGCGCTGGACGACAACCGCCGGGCCGTCGACGAGGCGGCGACCCTCGGCACCGACACCCTCGTCCTGGTCTCCGGCGGCCTCCCCGCCGGCTCCAAGGACCTGCACGGCGCCCGCGAACGCATCGCTGACGCGCTGGCCGAACTCGGCCCCTACGCCGAGCAGCACGGCGTACGGCTGGCCATCGAGCCCCTGCACCCGATGTACGCCGCCGACCGCTGCGTGGTCTCCACCCTCACCCAGGCCCTCGACCTCGCGGAACGCTTCCCCGCCCACCAGGTCGGCGTCACCGTCGACACGTACCACCTCTGGTGGGACGACCGCGCCCCCGCCGAGATCGCCCGCGCGGGCGCGTCCGGCCGCATCCACACCTTCCAGCTCGCCGACTGGACCACCCCGCTGCCCGAGGGCGTCCTCAACGGCCGCGGCCAGATCGGCGACGGCGCGATCGACATGCGGGAGTGGAAGGGCTACGTCGAGGCGGCCGGATACACCGGGGCCATCGAAGTGGAGCTGTTCAACGACGAGTTGTGGGCGCGGGACGGGCGGGAGGTGCTGGCGGAGACCGCCGTCCGCTTCGTCGAACACGTGATGGAGTAAAGGCGTGATGGAGTGATGCCCTCCGTGTGATGCTCGGAGGCATGGAAACCCGGCTGGGCACGGTCACCGCACTCTGGCGCTACCCCGTCAAGGCCATGCTCGGCCAACGCCTCCGCACCGCCGATCTCACCGCACGAGGGCTCGCGGGAGATCGGCGGCTGGCGTTGCTGGACCCGGACAGCGGCGAGTTCGTCACCGCGCTCCAGGCGCGGCTCTACCAGACGGTGCTGAGATGCGGCGCGGCCCTCGACGAGACGGGCGACGTGCGGATCACCCTCCCGGACGGCGCCGGCACCCACAGCACCGCCCCGGAAGTCGACGCCGTACTCTCGGCGTACGTCGGCCGCCCCGTCACCCTCGCCCCCGCCCCCGCGCCGGCCTCGCTCTTCCTCGGCGCCCCCGTGCACCTGATCACGACGGCCACCCTCAAGCGGCTCGCCGCCGAGAACCCACGCGGCCTCGCCGAACCGGAGCGCTACCGGCCCAACCTGCTGATCGACACCGGCGGCGACGGATTCGTCGAGAACGACTGGATCGGGAGCGAGCTGCGCATCGGGGACGACGCCGTACTGCGCGTGGTCGCGGGCACCCCCCGCTGCGCCATCCCGACCCTCGTCCACGGAAGCCTGCCCCGCGACCCGGACGCGCTGCGCGTCGTCACCCGCGCCAACAGCATGCCCGCCCGGACCGGAAGGGACCCGGAGCCCATCGCGGGCGTGTACGCGGAGGTGGTGCGGGTGGGGACGATCGCCGAGGGGGACCCCGTACGAGTCTGAGAGGTGCCTAGAAGAACACCCCGCACCGCAGCAGCACGTTCGCGTACGGCCGTGCCTCCCCGGTCCGTACGACGAGACGCGCGCCCGCCGCCAGCTCCTTCAGCCGCTCGTGCGGGACGAGTGTCAGCTCGGGGAAGCAGCCGGCCAGCAACTCCGCCGCCGGCGGATTGGCGGCCCGCACCTCCGTCGCCGCCGTCGCGCCCTCCACGACCAGCTCGTCCAGCAGGCCCTCCAGCACCTCGGCGAAGGACGGCACCCCCGCCCGGAAGGCCAGGTCCACCACACGGGGGCCGTCGGGGACCGGCATGCCGGCGTCGCAGACCAGCACCTCGTGGCCGTGGCCCAGTTCGGCCAGGGCACCGGCCAGATGCCGGTTCAGGATCCCGGCCTTCCTCACAGCGCCGCGACCTCCGCCGCCGTCGGGTACGACTCCTGCGCGCCCGCGCGGGTGACGGCCGCCGCGCCGACCCGGGCCGCGTACGCCGCCGCGTCCGCGAGCGACTCCCCGGACCCCAGCCGCCAGGCCAGCGCCGCCGTGAACGCGTCGCCCGCACCCGTGGTGTCCACCGCCTCCACCCTCACGGACGGCACCCGCGCCACACCCTCCGCCGACGCCACCAGCGCACCCCGCGCGCCCAGAGTGACCACGACCGAACGGGGGCCCCTGGCGAGCAGCAGCCGCGCCCAGTCCTCGGGTACGTCGCCCACGCCCGCCTCGCCGAGCAGCACCCGCGCCTCGTGCTCGTTGACGATCAGCGGATCACAGGCCGTCAGCACCTCCTGCGGCAGCGGGCGCGGCGGGGACGGGTTGAGCACGAAACGGGTGCCCGGCGGCAGCGTCCGCACGACCTCCACGACCGTCTCCAGCGGGATCTCCAGCTGGGCGGACACCACGCGGGAGGCGTGGAAGAGGCTGCCGGCCGCGCGGATGTCGGCGGGCGTCAGCTTCCCGTTGGCGCCGGGCGACACCACGATGCTGTTGTCACCCGACGGGTCGACGGTGATCAGCGCGACACCGGTCGGCGCGCCGCCCACCAGCACACCCACCGTGTCGACCCCGGCCGCCCGCTGCGCGTCCAGCAGCAGCCGGCCGTGCGCGTCGTCGCCGACCCGGGCCAGCAGCGCCGTACGGGCACCCAGCCGGGCCGCCGCGACGGCCTGGTTGGCGCCCTTGCCGCCCGGGTGCACCGCGAGGTCGGAGCCGAGCACCGTCTCGCCGGGGCCCGGCCGCCGCTCCACGCCGATCACCAGGTCGGCGTTGGCCGACCCCACGACCAGGAGGTCGTAGTCGTACATCAGTCGTCTCCCCTGATAGCCGAACGGGGCGGGCGCTCGTACGGCCGCCCGCCCGTGCCCGTGTGTCAGCCGCCGAAGCCGGCCACGTTCTCCTTCGTGACCACCTTCACCGGCACCTTCACCATCTCCTCGGTCTTCTCGCCCTCGGCCGCCCGCAGCGCGTTGTCCACCGCGATCCGGCCCAGCTCCCTCGGCTGCTGCGCGACCGAGGCGTACAGCGTGCCCGCCTCGACCGCCTTCAGCCCGTCCGGCGTGCCGTCGAAGCCGACCACCTGCACCGACGTGCCGGCCTTCGCACCCAGCGCCTTGATCGCGCCGAGCGCCATCTCGTCGTTCTCGGCGAAGACGCCGTCGATGCCGGGGTGCGCCTGGAGCAGGTTGGTCATCACGTCGAGGCCCTTGGTGCGGTCGAAGTCGGCCGGCTGCCTGGCGACGACCCGGATGCCCGGGAACTCCTTCAGCCCGGCCGCGAAGCCCGCGCCGCGCTCACGGCTGGCGGACGTGCCCGGCTGGCCCTGGAGGACGACGATCGTGCCCTTGCCGCCCAGCTTCTCGGCTAGCGCCCGCGCGCCCAGCCTGCCGCCCTCGACGTTGTCGGAGGCGACCAGCGCCGCCGTGTCCGCCTTGTTGACGCCGCGGTCGACGCCCACCACGGGGATGTCCGCCTGGTTCGCCGCGCGTACCGAGGGGCCCGCCGCGTCCGAGTCGACCGGGTTGACGATGATCGAGCCGACGCCCTCGCTGGTGAAGTTCTGCAACTGGTTGGCCTGCTGCGAGGCGTCGTTCTGGGCGTCGGTGACCGTCAGGTCCACGCCCAGCTTCCGCGCCCGCTCCTCGGCGCCGGCGCGGATCTGCACGAAGAAGGGGTTGTTGAGGGTCGACAGGGACAGGCCGATCTTCTCCGTGCGCGCCGCCGGGGAGCCGCCGTGGAGGAGGGAGGTGGCGCCGACCACGGCTGCCGCGACCACGGCCGCGAGGAGGTACGTCACCGTCTGCCGGCCCTTGCCGCCGCTGCCGCCGCTCCCCGCGGTCACCGGCGTCGCCCCGGCTTTGCGCCGCACCGTGTCCAGCAGCACCGCCAGCGCGATCACCACACCGATCACGACCTGTTGCCAGAACGCGGACACCGACAGCAGGTTGAGGCCGTTGCGCAGCACCGCCAGGATCAGCGCGCCGATCAGCGTGCCCGAAGCCTTGCCCGTGCCGCCCGCCAGCGAGGCGCCGCCGATGACGACCGCCGCGATGGCGTCCAGCTCGTAGCCCTGCGCGGCCTGCGGCTGCGCGGAGGAGAGCCGGGAGGCGAGCACGATGCCGGCCGCCGCCGCGAACAGCCCGGACAGGGCGTAGATCGCGAGCTTCTGCCGCTTCACCCGCAGCCCCGACAGCCGGGCCGCCTCCTCGTTGCCGCCGATCGCGTACATCGAACGCCCGAGGTACGTCCGGCCCAGCACGAACGCCGTCAGCAGCCCCATCACGACCATGACCAGCACCGGCACCGGCAGCCAGCCGCCCAGCGTGTCCCCGAGGTGCGAGACGGACTCCGGGAAGGCGATCGGGGAGCCCTGCGAGATCACCAGGGACAGACCGCGTGCCACCGACAGCATCGCGAGCGTGGCGATGAACGGCGGGAGTTTGCCGTACGAGATCAGGAAGCCGTTGACCAGGCCGCAGACGATGCCGGTGGCGACCGCCAGGACCACCGCCAGCGCGACCGGGACGCCCTCGCTCGTCGCGCTCCAGGCGAGGACCGTCGCGGACAGCGCGGCCACCGAACCCACCGACAGGTCGATGCCCGCCGAGACGATGACGAAGGTGACGCCGAAGGCGAGGATCGCGGTGACCGCCGCCTGGACGCCGATGTTCAGCAGGTTGTCCGTCGTCAGGAAGTCACCGGACAGCGCGGACAGGGCGACGACGAGGACGATCAGCGCGGTGAGCGCGCCGTTGTCGAGCAGGAGGCGGCGCAGGCCGCCCGAGGCGGAGGCGCCGCCCGCGCCCGATGTGCTCTTGAGCGTGTCAGTGGCCACGGGAGGCCTCCGTTTCCGTGGAAGTGGCGGGGGTGCCGGTGGGGGTGCCGGTGGGGGTGCCGACGGCGAGCGCCATGACGGCGTCCTGGGTGGCCCGTTCGGCGGGGAGTTCACCGGCGATCCGGCCCTGGGCCATGACCAGGACGCGGTCGCTCATCCCCAGGACCTCCGGCAGATCACTGGAGATCATCAAAACGGCGGCCCCGGCGGCCGTCAGCTCGTTGATCAGCTGGTAGATCTCGACCTTGGCGCCGACGTCGATCCCGCGCGTCGGCTCGTCGAGGATCAGCACCCTGGTGTCGGCGAGCAGCCACTTGCCGATGACGACCTTCTGCTGGTTGCCGCCGGACAGCGTGCGCACATGCTGTCCGAGGCCCGCCATGCGCACGCCGAGCTGCCCGGCGATCCGCTCGGCGGCCGAGCGCTGCCCCTTCAGGTCGACGAGCCCCGCGCGAGTGGCCTTGCGCAGGGTGACCAGTCCCAGGTTCTCCTCGACGGAGGCGTCCAGCACCAGCCCCTGCCCCTTGCGGTCCTCGGGCACGAGCCCGATGCCGGCCGCCATGGCGGCGTTCACGTCGTGCCGCCGCAGCCGGGTGCCCGCGACCTTCACCGCGCCCTCGTCGTAGGGGTCGGCCCCGAACACGGCCCGGACGACCTCGGTCCGCCCGGCCCCCACCAGCCCCGCGACGCCGACGACCTCACCGGCCCGCACCTCGAAGCTGACGTCGTGGAAGACACCGTCCCGGGTGAGCCCTTCCACCGACAGCAGCGCGGGCCCGGGCTGCGTACGCTCCCGCGGGTACTGCTGCTCGATGGACCGCCCCACCATGAGCCGTACCAGCTCGTCCTCGGGGGTGGAGGCGGGCACCTCGCCCACACTGCGTCCGTCCCGGATGACGGTCACCCGGTCCCCGAGGGCGGCGATCTCCTCCAGGTGGTGGGTGATGAAGACGACGCCGACCCCGTCCGCGCGCAGCGAGCGCACGATGGCGAACAGCTTCTCGACCTCTTCGCTGGTCAGCACGGCGGTCGGCTCGTCCATGATCAGCACGCGCGCGTCCAGGCTGAGCGCCTTCGCGATCTCGACCATCTGGAGTCGGGCGATGCCGAGTTCACGGACCCGCGCGCGGGGGGACACGTCGACGCCGACGCGCTCCAGCAGCACGGCGGCCTCGGCCTCCATCCGCTTGCGGTCGATCATCCCGAAGCGCCGCGGCTGACGCCCGAGGAAGATGTTCTCGGCGACGGTCAGATCGGGGACGAGATTGAACTCCTGGTAGATGGTGGCGATCCCCAGCCGCTCCGAGTCCTGCGCACCGTTGATGCGCACCTCCTCGCCGCCGACCAGGATCCGCCCGGCGTCGGGCCGGTAGGCACCGGAGAGCATCTTGATGAGGGTGCTCTTGCCGGCGCCGTTCTCGCCGAGCAGCACGTGCACCTCGCCCCGGCGCAGCGCGAAGTCGACGCCGTCCAGCGCGACCACGCCCGGGAAGGTCTTGCGGATGCCCTCGATGCGCAGCAACTCGTCCGGGTCGCTCACGGCGTGCTCCTGTTCTTCTCGGATGCCTCGGATGCCTCGGATGCCTCGGGGGTCTCGCCGCACGAGCGGCGCACGACGAGCCGGGCGGGCAGGGTCACGGACCGCGGGGCCCGCCCCTCGATCCGGTCCACCAGGGCCCGTACGGCGGCCCGGCCCAGCTCGCCCGTGGGCTGGGCGATCGCGGTGACCGGCGGATCGGTGTGCACGAACCACGGGATGTCGTCGAACGCGGCGAGCCCGATGTCCTGAGGCACCCGCAGCCCGCGCGCGCGGACGGCGTCCAGGGCGCCGAGCGCCATGAGGTTGTCGGCGGCGAAGACGACCTCGGGCGGCTCGGGCAGGTCGAGGAACCCCTCGGTGACGCGCCGCCCGCTCTCGGCCTGGAAGTCGCCCTGGCCGATGTACTCGCCGGGCAGCGGCAGCCCGTACTCGGCCAGGGCCTCCCGGAAGGCGGCCACGCGCTCACTGCCGGTGGTGGTCGCCGCGGGCCCCGCGATGATGGCGAGCCGCCGGTGCCCGAGCCCGTACAGATGCGCGACGAGATCCCGCACGGCACCCCGCCCGTCCGCGCGCACCACGGGCACGTCCACGCCGGGAATCCACCGGTCGACGAACACCATGGGCGTCCCGGCCCGCGCGGCGTCCAGCATCAACGGCGACCCGCCGTCGGTGGGGGACACGAGAAGCCCGTCGATACGCCGGTCGAGCAGCGTCCGCACGTGATGGTCCTGGAGGTCGGGCCGCTCGTCGGCGTTGCCGATGATGACGCTGTAGCCGAGCGCGCGGGCCTCCTCCTCGACGGAGCGGGCAAGCTCGGTGAAGTAAGGATTCAGCACGTCGCTGATGACCAGACCCAGGGTGCGGGTCTGATCCGTCCGCAAGGACCGGGCGACAGCGTTCGGCCGGTACCCCAGCGCCTCGACGGCGGCCAGCACGCGCCCGCGTGCCTCGGCGCTCACGGACGGGTGCTCGTTCAGCACCCGCGAGACCGTGGCGACGGAGACACCCGCCTCGGCGGCGACGTCCTTGATGCTCGCCATCGCCTGCTCCCACCTCCTCGTGAAAGCTCATGGAATCGATTACATCGACTGTCACGGAGGATGAAATCGATTACACGCCCGCTGTTCAACCCCTCGGCGGGAGGCCGAGACCACATCGTGATGAACGGCGCTCAGATGAGCACACGCGAAGTCGCGCAGGGGGACGGCCGGGACCACGCTGGAACCAGAACGGAAAACGAAGTCGCCCAGGCCCTTCAGCTTCAGCGAGCAGGGACCGGAGACGGAGGAGCCATGACGTCCGCGACCCGTGACGAGGTCCCCGTCGCACTCGAAGGCGACGGCCTCGAACTGCGCATGAAGCCGATCGGCGGCGGCATGTCCATCGGCTACCTCACCCTCCCGCAGGGCACGGACATGGGCCCGGCCCTCCAGGGCATGCCCGACGACGCCTGCCAGTGCCCGCACTGGGGCTACGTCCTGAAGGGTCGCATCCGAATGCGCACGCCCCGGGGTGAGGAAACCTACGAGGCGGGCCAGGCGTACTACTGGTCACCGGGCCACGTCCCGGTCGTCGAGGAGGACACGGAGCTGGTCGAGTTCTCCCCGACGGAGGAGTTCGAGAAGGTCATCAACCACGTGGTGTCCCAGGCCGGGGCGTGAGCCCCCGGCGGCTCCGGAGGTGACCGTGGGGACAGCCCGCCATGGCTCGTCGGCTCGTCCGAGAAGTCGCTCGTTCGCGGCTCGCGTTCACTCACCCGCCGCATCAGAGGGCGCTTCGCCCCGGCCAGGTGTCTCAAGGCGGTTGAAGCCGGCGAGGCGGGGCGAGATGGTGTAGGGGAAGGACGCACCGTCGGGGGTCTTGAGGGCCGCCACGATGTCGTGGTCCGGTGCACCGAATATCTCGAATTGCTGCACGGTGCAGTGCTCCATCACCTCGCGGATGTACGGATCCGACAGCCGCCAGTGGGCGCGGATGGCATCGGAGTCGCGGTAGAGCTGGAAGCTGTGCGCCAGCATCCGCTCCTCGTCGATGAAGATGTCCACCATGAGCTGAGGGCCGTGCTCTCGAGTGAACGCCACCGCCTGCGCGATGGCGTGCCGGAAGCCGTCGAGGTGGCCTTCGGTGATGCGCATGGTGTTGCGGAAGAGAATGGTGTTGGTCTCCATACGCGGAGTGTTGCGCCTCAACCAAAGTTGAGGTCAAGGATGCGCGCTCCGGGCGGCGCCGCATGCGACGAGCCCACCATCACGCGGCCTCCAGCTCGCACCACACGTACTTCCCCCGGTTGCCGAATCTCGACAACGGCTGCCACCCCCACAGGTCGGAGCAGGCCCGCACCAGTGCGAGCCCTCGCCCTTCTTCCAACTCCGTCGCCCGCTCGAAGGTGATGGGCGGCTCGGGTGGCTCGGGGTCCGCGTCCCACGCCCCGATCCGCAGCGTGCCGGGCGGCGACCACCGCACCCGCAGCGCGGCCGGCCCCTTGGTGTGCCGTACGGCGTTGGAGACCAGCTCGGCGGCCAGCAGTTCGGCGACGTCGACGAGGCTGATCAGCCCGTGCATGGTGAGGATGAGGCGGAGAGTGCGGCGGCTGATGGTGACGGCACGGAGGTCGTTGGGGATGTAGAGGGAGTACTCCCAGGCTTCGTTTTCGGGCATGCGTCAACTCCGTTTGGTCGGTGGGGAGTCATGCGGGGGCTCGTGGTGTCGTTGCCGCAGCCGTCATGGCAGGACGGAGCGGTGCGCTTCCGGGGCCCCGGCGTTTCGCACTGTGTGCGTCGCGTCACTGACGGTAGGGCCATAATTTGGGACGGTGCAAGTCGTTGTCGTAACCTGCCGCTCGAACGAGGCACTGCCCCCACGTAGTTGGGAGCAAGGAGGAAGTCATGCCGCGCAGGCGCCAGCCCACCGCTCGGCAGGAGCGCTTAGGCGCCGAGCTGCGCAAACTACGTGAGGCTGCCGGACTCAAGGGGCGTGAAGCGGCAGCGCTGCTCGGGACGGACTCGGCTCAGGTGAGTCAGATCGAGTTCGGGACGGCGGGTGTCAGCGAGGAGCGTGTCCGGCGACTGGCGGCTCACTACTCCTGCACGGACACGGAGTTGATCGAGGCGCTGGTGGCGATGGCCACGGACGGAACCCACGGTTGGTGGGAGGAGTACCGGGGTCACCTTCCCACGTCATTCCTCGACCTCGCCGAGCTGGAACACCACGCCTCTTACCGGTGGGACGCGGACTTCCTGCACGTTCCCGGCCTTCTGCAGAACGAGGGCTATGCCCGGGCGCTCTTCTCGTACGTGAACCCTGAGTTCCCCGAGGAGGAGGTAGAGCGCAGGGTGGAGCACCGGATGAAGCGCAAGGTCATCATCGAGCGCTCGGCACCGATCCCGTACAACGCCGTGATTCACGAGGCGGCGCTGCGCATCCGGGTTGGCGACCGCTCCGCAGCGCGGTCCCAGCTCGCTCGTGTTCTGGAGATTTCGGAAGCCTCCCATGTCACCGTGCGCGTCATCCCCTTCGACCTCGACAACTTCGGTGGAGCCGGCAGCGCCATGGTGTACGCGGGTGGCCCCGTGCCCCAGCTGGACACTGTGGTGCGCGACGGCCCGCATGGCACATCGTTCATCGATGCCCAGGCCCAACTCGACCGCTTTCGAACGCTCTTCCGTAGGCTGGAGGAAGTGTCACTTGACCCGGGACGGTCGCGTGACTTCATCCACAGGTTGGCGAAGGAGCTGTGAGTCGATGACCACCCCCGGTAACTGGCGGAAGTCCTCCTACTCCGGCGGCGGAGAGGGCAACGCTTGCGTGGAGATCGCCACCACCCCCACCCACATAGCCATCCGCGACTCCAAAGCCCCGGCGGCAGCCCACCTCACCTTCCCCACCAGCGCCTTCGCGCCCTTCCTCGCGGCGCTCAAGGAGCAGCACCCCCACCCCTGACGGCCACCCGCTGTCACACCCCCCGGGTACCGTCGGATCATGCCCAACCAGACGGCTGCTGCCACCCCGGGAGAGCGGCGACTCGCCGTTCTCGAAGGCGTGCTGGAGCGGATCACGTACGCCAATGAGGAGAACGGCTACACGGTCGCCCGCGTCGACACGGGCAGAGGCGGCGGAGACCTGCTCACGGTCGTCGGCGCGCTGCTCGGTGCGCAGGTGGGGGAGTCCCTGCGGATGGAGGGACGCTGGGGGTCACACCCCCAGTACGGCAAGCAGTTCCACGTGGAGAACTACACCACCGTCCTGCCGGCCACCGTCCAGGGCATCCGCCGTTATCTGGGGTCCGGGCTGGTCAAGGGGATCGGCCCGGTCTTCGCCGACCGCATCACGCAGCACTTCGGGATCGACACCCTCAGGATCATCGAGGAGGAGCCCAAGCGGCTCATCGAGGTCCCCGGGCTCGGGCCCAAGCGGACCAAGAAGATCGCCGACGCCTGGGAGGAGCAGAAGGCGATCAAGGAGGTGATGCTGTTCCTCCAGACCGTGGACGTCTCCACCTCCATCGCCGTGCGGATCTACAAGAAGTACGGCGACGCGTCCATCTCGGTGGTGAAGAACCAGCCGTACCGCCTCGCCGCCGACGTCTGGGGCATCGGCTTCCTCACCGCCGACAAGATCGCCCAGTCCGTCGGCATCCCGCACGACAGCCCGGAGCGGGTCAAGGCGGGGCTCCAGTACGCGCTGTCGCAGTCCGCCGACCAAGGGCACTGCTACCTCCCGGAGGAGCGGCTGATCGCGGACGCCGTCAAGCTGCTCCAGGTGGACACCGGGCTCGTCATCGAGTGCCTGGCCGAGCTGGCCCAGCCGCCGGAGGACGGCGGCGACCCCGGGGTCGTACGGGAGAAGGTGCCCGGCCCCGAGGGAGACGCCGACGAGCCCGTCACGGCGGTCTACCTGGTCCCCTTCCACCGCGCCGAAGTCTCCCTCGCCGCCCAGCTGTTGCGGCTCCTGCGCACGGAGCAGGACCGGATGCCGGGCTTCCGGGACGTCGACTGGGACAAGGCCCTCGGCTGGCTGAAAACCCGTACCGGCGCCGACCTCGCGCCCGAGCAGGAGGCCGCCGTCAAGCTCGCGTTGACCGAGAAGGTCGCCGTGCTCACCGGCGGCCCCGGCTGCGGCAAGTCGTTCACCGTGCGGTCCATCGTGGAGCTGGCCCGCGCCAAGCGGGCCAAGGTGCTGCTCGCCGCCCCGACCGGCCGGGCGGCGAAACGGCTCGCCGAACTGACCGGCGCCGAGGCCTCCACCGTCCACCGGCTGCTGGAGCTGAAGCCCGGCGGGGACGCGGCGTACGACAAGGACCGCCCCCTCGACGCCGACCTCGTCGTCGTGGACGAGGCCTCCATGCTCGACCTCCTCCTCGCCAACAAGCTGGTGAAAGCCGTTCCCCCCGGCGCCCATCTGCTGTTCGTCGGAGACGTCGACCAGCTTCCCAGCGTCGGCGCGGGCGAGGTCCTGCGCGATCTGCTCGCCGACGGCAGCCCGCTCCCCGCCGTGCGGCTCACCCGTGTCTTCCGCCAGGCCCAGCAGTCCGGCGTCGTCAGCAACGCGCACCGGATCAATGCCGGGCAGCACCCCCTCACCGACGGGCTGAAGGACTTCTACCTCTTCGTGGAGGACGACACGGAGGCCGCCGGACGGCTCACCGTCGACGTCGCGGCCCGCCGGATTCCGGCCAAGTTCGGGCTCGACCCGCGCCGGGACGTGCAGGTGCTGGCCCCGATGCACCGCGGGCCGGCCGGCGCGGGCACCCTGAACGGACTCCTCCAGCAGGCCATCACCCCGGGCCGGCCGGATCTGCCCGAGAAGCGGTTCGGCGGACGCGTTTTCCGGGTCGGCGACAAGGTCACCCAGATCCGCAACAATTATGAAAAGGGGAAGAACGGTGTCTTCAACGGCACCGTGGGCGTGGTCACCTCGCTCGACCCGGTCGACCAGCGCCTGACGGTGCTGACGGACGAGGACGAGGAGGTGCCGTACGACTTCGACGAGCTGGACGAGCTGGCCCACGCCTACGCGGTGACCATCCACCGCTCGCAGGGCAGCGAGTACCCGGCCGTGGTGATCCCGGTCACCACGGGTGCCTGGATGATGCTCCAGCGCAATCTGCTCTACACGGCGGTCACCCGGGCCAGACAGCTCGTCGTCCTCGTCGGTTCGCGCAAGGCGATCGGCCAGGCGGTGCGCACGGTGTCGGCCGGACGGCGCTGTACGGCGCTCGACTTCCGGCTCTCCGGCGGGCGGCCCGGGGCGTGAGTTCGGGGCATCCCGGGGCGGTGTTCGTGAGCGAGACAAAAAAATGATCGATCAAACGAGTCGTAAAGGTCACACAGCTCTTCCGGAAGGGGAATCAAGGGGGCAGGATGAGCAAGTTGGCGGCACTGAGTGCCGCCGATAAGCCCAATGGTCGACCCCGAGTGCACTCTCCTGAGCCAAATGGGGGATGGTAGAGACAGTCAGGGCACCTCGAAGATGAGGCACTACGTCGGTGAGGGAAGACGTGAGCGACAACTCTGTAGTACTGCGGTACGACGGTAACGAGTACACCTACCCGGTGATCGACAGCACCGTCGGGGACAAGGGCTTCGACATCGGCAAGCTCCGCGCCCAGACCGGGCTCGTGACCCTGGACAGCGGCTACGGCAACACCGCCGCCTATAAATCCGCCATCACCTACCTCGACGGCGAGCAGGGCATCCTCCGGTACCGCGGCTACCCGATCGAGCAGCTGGCCGAGCGCTCCACCTTCCTGGAGGTGGCCTACCTGCTGATCAACGGTGAGCTGCCGACCGTCGACCAGCTCGCCGCGTTCAAGGACGACATCACCCGGCACACCCTGCTGCACGAGGACGTCAAGAACTTCTACCGCGGCTTCCCGCGGGACGCCCACCCGATGGCCATGCTGTCCTCGGTGGTCTCCGCGCTGTCCACCTTCTACCAGGACAGCCACAACCCGTTCGACGAGCAGCAGCGCAACCTCTCCACGATCCGGCTGCTCGCCAAGCTCCCGACGATCGCGGCGTACGCGTACAAGAAGTCGGTCGGCCACCCGTTCGTCTACCCGCGCAACGACCTGGGCTACGTGGAGAACTTCCTCCGCATGACCTTCTCGGTCCCGGCGCAGGAGTACGAGCTGGACCCGATCGTGGTCTCGGCGCTGGACAAGCTGCTGATCCTGCACGCCGACCACGAGCAGAACTGCTCGACCTCCACGGTCCGCCTCGTCGGCTCCTCGCAGGCGAACATGTTCGCCTCGATCTCCGCCGGCATCAACGCGCTGTGGGGCCCGCTGCACGGCGGTGCCAACCAGTCGGTGCTGGAGATGCTGGAGGGCATCCGCGACGCCGGCGGCGACGTCGACTCCTTCATCCGCAAGGTGAAGAACAAGGAGGACGGCGTCCGCCTGATGGGCTTCGGCCACCGGGTCTACAAGAACTTCGACCCGCGCGCCAAGATCATCAAGGCCGCCGCGCACGACGTGCTGTCCGCGCTCGGCAAGACCGACGAGCTGCTGGACATCGCGCTCAAGCTGGAGGAGCACGCGCTCGCCGACGACTACTTCGTCTCGCGCAACCTCTACCCGAACGTCGACTTCTACACCGGCCTGATCTACCGGGCCATGGGCTTCCCGACCGAGATGTTCACGGTCCTGTTCGCCCTCGGCCGCCTCCCGGGCTGGATCGCCCAGTGGCACGAGATGATCAAGGAGCCGGGCTCCCGCATCGGCCGCCCGCGCCAGATCTACACCGGCGTGGTCGAGCGCGACTTCGTTCCCGTCGAGGAGCGCTGAGCCGCAGCATCCCCAGGCCCCGTACCCGTGGAGGGTGCGGGGCCTTCCTGCGTCCGTGGGAAGGCCCGACGGGCGGGCTGCGGGGCCGTGGGGACCGTCGTACGGCAAGCGGAAGGCGCCCCGGTGCGCCGGTCCCCCCACGGGCCGGCGACCAGGGCGCCTTCCCATGTCCCGGTGCGGATTCCCCCCACGGGATCCGGCCGGGCGTCTGTGAGACCAGCGCCTGAATCGCTGTGAGCACAATGAGCAAAACTCATCACGCTCGGGTGTTGCGTGTTCACCTGTGATGTTGTGACTGCGGTCTGCCGGGACAGCGCACGCTGGGAGGGCCGCTCAAAGCTTCCCGGTGTACGTGCCCCGGCAACGCTCCCCCAAGCTCTCAACCGCGTTCGAGCAGGGAGGTACCCCCATCTGGAGAAGTCCCCCAAGACATCCCCAGATGCCAGCCGGCGCCCCCCAAGACGCCTTCTGACATCGCCAACTTAGACCTTCGAACCCCTTCGATGGTTACGTTCACATCACTGTGATCTGCGTCTCTTGCATATGTCCCAAAAGATGCGCAAGAGGCCCGATACGACGAACGGGGCTCAAGCGTAAGGATGATGCGCGAGCCTTGTGAAGAGCTTATGTGAGGCTTGCGCCGGATTGAAGGGGGGTCTCGCGGAACGTCCGCAGCCGCAAGCTGTTCGTGACCACGAAGACCGACGAGAACGCCATCGCCGCGCCCGCGATCATCGGGTTCAGCAGACCCGCCGCGGCCAGCGGCAACGCGGCCACGTTGTAGCCGAACGCCCAGACGAGGTTGCCCTTGATGGTGGCCAGCGTCCGGCGGGACAGGCGGATGGCGTCCGCCGCGACCCGCAGATCCCCGCGGACGAGCGTCAGATCCCCCGCCTCGATCGCCGCGTCGGTCCCCGTGCCCAGCGCGAGCCCCAGATCGGCGGTGGCGAGCGCGGCGGCGTCGTTGACACCGTCGCCGACCATCGCGACCGTACGGCCCTCCTCCTGGAGCCGCCTGACGACGGCCACCTTGTCCTCCGGCAGCACCTCGGCGATCACCTCGTCGACGCCGACCTCGGCGGCCACCGCCTCGGCGACCGTCCGGTTGTCGCCGGTCAGCAGCACCGGCGTGAGCCCCAGCGCGCGCAGCTCGCGCACCGCCTCCGCACTGGTCTCCTTCACGGCGTCCGCGACCGCGAGCACCCCGCGCGCGACCCCGTCCCAGCCCACCACCACGGCCGTACGACCGCCGCGCTCGGCCTGCTCGCGGGCCGCGGCCAGCTCCGGGGGCAGGGAGTCGAAGAGCCGGCCCACGGCCACCTCGTGGCCCTCCACGCGCCCGCGCACGCCCCGTCCGGGCACGTTCTCGAACCGCTCGGCCGCCGGCAGCTCCCCGGCCCGCTCCTCGGCGCCGGTGGCCACCGCGCGGGCGACGGGATGCTCGGACGCGTGCTCCAGGGCGCCCGCGAGCCGCAGCACCTGCTTCTCGTCGGCGCCCTCGGCGACGTACACCTCCTGGAGGGTCATCCGCCCGGTCGTCACGGTGCCCGTCTTGTCGAGGACGACGGTGTCGATCCGGCGGGTGGTCTCCAGGACCTCGGGGCCCTTGATGAGGATGCCGAGCTGGGCGCCGCGCCCGGTGCCGACCAGCAGCGCGGTCGGTGTGGCCAGCCCGAGGGCGCACGGGCAGGCGATGATCAGCACCGCGACGGCGGCCGTGAACGCGGCGACGGTGTCGCCGGTCGCGCCGAGCCAGCCGCCGAAGGTGACGGCCGCGATCAGCAGCACCACGGGCACGAAGACCGCGGCGACCCGGTCGGCGAGCCGCTGCACCTCCGCCTTGCCGTTCTGCGCGTCCTCGACCAGCCGGGCCATCCGGGCCAGCCGGGTGTCGGCGCCGATCCGGGTGGCCTCGACGACCAGGCGCCCGGCGGTGTTCACGGTGGCGCCGGTGACGGTGTCCCCGACGGTCACGTCCACCGGCACGGACTCGCCAGTCAGCATGGAGACGTCCACGGCGGACGCGCCCTCGACCACGGTGCCGTCGGTGGCGATCTTCTCCCCGGGCCGTACGACGAAGCGGTCGCCCACCGCCAGCCGCCCCACCGGGATCCGCACCTCGCGCCCGGACCGCAGTACGGCCACGTCCTTCGCGCCCAGCTCCATCAGGGTGCGCAGCGCGGCGCCCGCGCGCCGCTTGGCGCGGGCCTCCAGATAGCGGCCGAGGAGCAGGAACGCGGTGACACCGGCGGCGACCTCCAGGTAGATGGCGGAGGTGCCGTCGGTGCGGGAGACGGTGAGGTCGAAGCCATGCCGTATGCCGGGCATGCCCGCGTCACCGAAGAACAGGGCCCACACCGACCAGCCGAACGCGGCGAGCGTGCCGACCGACACCAGGGTGTCCATGGTGGAGGCGGCGTGCCGGGCATTGGTCCAAGCGGCCCGGTGGAAGGGCAGCCCGCCCCAGACCACGACGGGCGCGGCGAGGGTGAGGGAGAGCCACTGCCAGTTGTCGAACTGGAGGGCCGGGATCATCGCGAGCAGCACGACGGGGACGGCGAGGACGGCGGAGACGACGAGCCGTTCGCGCAGGGCCGCGAGCTGCGGGTCCGCCGCCGCAGGGTCCTCCGGCCGTACGTCCTCCGGGGCGTCGGCGGGGGCCGGGGCCGGCGGCGGGGGTTCCTGCGCGGTGTAGCCGGTCTTCTCGACGGTGGCGATCAGGTCGGCGACCTCGACCCCGGCGGGGTAGGTGACCTTGGCCTTCTCCGTCGCGAAGTTCACCGTGGCGGTGACCCCGTCCATGCGGTTGAGCTTCTTCTCGACGCGGGCGGCGCAGGCCGCGCAGGTCATGCCGCCGATCAGCAGCTCGACCTGGGAGGTCTCGGGTGCGTCTATGGGCGTGTCGGTGGTGGTCATGTCCGGGCTCCAGACGACGGACCGGACCGTACGCCACCATTGTCGGCGGAGTACGGCCCGGTGTCGGCGGTCGTGGCTTCGCTGCGGCTCAGGCGCGGCCGACCAGCTCGTAGCCGGCCTCGTCGACGGCGGCGCGCACGGCCTCCTCGTCCAGCGGCGCCTCGGAGACGACGGTGACCTCGCCCTTGGCGGCGACGGCCTGCACCGACGTCACGCCGGGGAGCTGGCCGAGTTCGGCGGAGACCGAGCCCTCGCAGTGTCCGCAGCTCATCCCGGTCACCTTGTAGACGGTGGTGACGGAACCCTGGGTGTCGGTCTGGGCGCTCATGTCGTTACTCCTCGTCGAGGCGTATGGGGTTGAGGGGGCCCGAGGGGGCCTCGCTGTACTCAACACTATACCCCTAGGGGGTATTTCTCAAAGAGGTGCCCGCCCCGAGTGGCCCGCCGTGTCGCCGCCGCGGACGGTTACCGTTCCCCGGCGAAGGCGACGGACGGCGACGGAGGGCGAGGACGCATGCGCGCGGTGGTGTTCGAGCGGTACGGGGAGCGACCCGAGGTCCGGGAGGTGGCGGACCCGCGGCCGGCGGAGCACGGGGTCGTGGTGCGGGTCGAGGCCACCGGGCTGTGCCGCAGCGACTGGCACGGCTGGCAGGGGCACGACCCGGACATCACCCTGCCGCACGTCCCCGGTCATGAGCTGGCCGGAGTCGTCGAGGCGGTCGGCGCCCGGGTGACCCGCGTGCGGCCCGGCGACCGCGTCACCGTGCCGTTCGTCTGCGCCTGCGGCACCTGCCCGGCCTGCGCGGCGGGCGACCAGCAGGTGTGCGAACGGCAGACCCAGCCGGGCTTCACCCACTGGGGGTCCTTCGCGCAGTACGTGGCCCTCGACCACGCCGACGTGAACCTCGTCGTCGTACCCGAGGAGATGTCCTTCGCCACGGCCGCCTCGCTGGGCTGCCGGTTCGCCACCGCGTTCCGGGCGGTGGTGCAGCAGGGGCGGGTGGCGGCGGGGGAGTGGGTCGCCGTGCACGGGTGCGGGGGCGTGGGGCTGTCGGCGGTGATGATCGCGGCGGCGGCCGGGGCCCGCGTGGCCGCGGTGGACATATCGCCGCGGGCCCTCGAGCTGGCCCGCGCGTTCGGTGCCGCGGAGTGCGTGGACGCCAGGCGGGTCGCGGACACCGCCGAGGCGGTCCGCGAGCTGACCGGTGGCGGCGCCCATCTCTCCCTGGACGCCCTCGGCTCGCCCGCCACCTGCGCCGCCTCCGTGAACGGGCTGCGCCGCCGCGGCCGGCACGTCCAGGTCGGGCTGCTGCCCTCACCGGACGGGACGACGCCCGTCCCGATGGCCCGCGCGGTGGCCCTCGAACTGGAACTCCTCGGCAGTCACGGCATGGCCGCCCACACCTACCCGCCCCTGCTGGAACTGGTCCGCACCGGCGCCCTGCGCCCCGACCTGCTCGTCACCTCGACGATCCCGCTCGCCGCCGCCCCGGACGCGCTCGCGGCGCTGGGTACGGCGCCCGGAGCGGGCGTGACGGTCATCGAACCGTGGAGCTGAGCGCGGCCCACTCGCGGTCGAGCAGGGCCATCAGCACCTCGTCCACCCACGCGCCGTCCCGGAAGGCGGCCTCCCGCCGCACCCCCTCGACCACGAAGCCGACCTTCTCGTAGACCCGCAGGGCGCGGTGGTTGTGGCCGTAGGCCTCCAACTGGATGCGGTGCAGCCCGAGCTGTTCGAAACCGTGGCCGACGATGAGCCGGGTCGCCTCGGTGCCGAGGCCCCGGCCCCGGCCGCGCGGTCCGATCAGGGTGCGGAAGGTGCAGCTGCGGGCCTGCGGATCCCAGTCGTGCAGCACGACCTCGCCGACGAGTTCGCCGCTCGCCCGGTCGGTGACGGCGAGGTCGAGGCGGTCGGGCTGCTCGGAGCGGGAGCCGTACCAGGCGCGCAGGCGCTCCGGGGTGAGGTCGGTGGACGGTTCGAAGGTGTACCGGACGACCTCGGGGTCGCCGATGATCTCCCACATCGTGGTGGCGTCGTCGGCGGTGAACGGCCGCAGCACGACCCGTTCGCCGGTCAGCACGGGTTTGACGGAGAAGTCCATCGCAGCACTGTGCCCCACGGCGAGGTGGGGGACGGAGTGATTTTCCGGCGGGGCGGGACCCGGGTCAGTCCTGTCTGCGCCTGCGGTTGCCCGGCCGGGACGCGACCCACGCCCGGACCGTGTCCGCGTACCAGTACGGCTTGCCGCCCTCGACGTGATCGGGCGGCGGCAGCAGGCCGTGCTTGCGGTAGGAGCGGACGGTGTCGGGCTGGACGCGGATGTGCGCCGCGATGTCCTTGTAGGACCAGAGCCTTCGGTCGGTCACGAGTTGCACCTCCCCGCGCGCGCCGCGGCGGCGGCCTGAGGGTGGCCGTCGGGGGAGCCGGGCGCTGCGCTGGCGATCGCCAAGCCTGTGGTCCGTCAACGACTCCGGGTGACCGTTGGGTAGGGCCTGTCGGGCGGGTGTGACCAGCGGTCCGCGCAGCCGGGACAACCGTGACACGCGGGTGGTGTTTGTGACGAAGGTGCAGCAAAGGCGTGCGCGGGGGTTCTGGCGCGGCGCGTTGACATCGGGTCGGTGGTGTCTGTGTGCGTGCGGGCCCGCGCCGCGCGTGCCGCTGACCGGAATATCTAGTCCGAATGTCTGGACAAACTATTGACAGGGTCGTCCGCCCACGACTAGAAACCCTCACAGAGCCGCGAAGGAGCGAGCGACGCGAAGGGATCTCGATGGCGTACGACCTGATCACCATGGGGCGCATCGGTGTGGACCTGTATCCGCTCCAGACCGGCGTCCCGCTCCCGCAGGTGTCGTCCTTCGGCAAGTTCCTCGGCGGATCGGCCACCAACGTCGCGGTCGCCGCCGCCCGCCTCGGCCGCCGTACGGCGGTGATCACCCGCACCGGCGACGACCCCTTCGGCACCTACCTCCACGAGGCGCTGCGCGACTTCGGTGTCGACGACCGCTGGGTCACCGCCGTGCCGGGCCTGCCCACGCCGGTCACCTTCTGCGAGGTGTTCCCGCCGGACGACTTCCCGCTGTACTTCTACCGGCAGCCCAAGGCCCCGGACCTGGAGATCGACGCCCACGAGCTCGACCTCGACGCCCTGCGCGACGCCCGGATCTTCTGGGTGACCGGCACCGGCCTGAGCGAGGAGCCCAGCCGTACGGCGACCCTCGCGGCCCTCGCCCACCGGTCCAAGGCGGGCATCACCGTCTTCGACCTGGACTGGCGGCCCATGTTCTGGCGGGACCCCGACGCCGCCCGCCCCTTCTACGCGGAGGCGCTGAAGCACACCACCGTCGCCGTCGGCAACCTCGACGAGGTGGAGGTCGCCACCGGCGTCCGCGAACCGCACGCCGCCGCCCGCGCCCTGCTCGACGCCGGGGTCGAACTCGCCGTCGTCAAGCAGGGACCCAAGGGCGTCCTCGCCGTCGACCGGCAGGGCGGGGCCGCCGAGATCCCGCCGCTGCCGGTGAACGTCCTCAACGGCCTCGGCGCCGGCGACGCCTTCGGCGGCGCCCTCTGCCACGGCCTGCTCGAAGGCTGGGACCTGGAGCGGATCATGCGGTACGCCAACGCCGCCGGCGCGATCGTCGCCTCCCGTCTGGAGTGCTCCTCCGCGATGCCGACGCCGGACGAGATCGAGGCGGCGCTGAGCGCGGGAGCGGTGCTGTGAGGGCGGGCCGGGTGACGAGCCCGCACCACGAGCCGGGCGACGGTCCGGGCACGGCGGGCGGCGGCACGGCCGGCACCGGGCCCCTCCCCGGGAGCGCGACCACCGGCGCGACCACCGCCGAGGTGCCCGCGCCCCCCGCCAAGGACATCCCCGCCATCGACGTCCCCGACCTGGTCCGCTTGCGCACCCACCACCCGGAGGCCATCGCCGAGGCCGCCGCCCGCCGCTCCCGCCGGCCCCTCCTCAAGGACAACGGCCGGCTGATGATCGTCGCCGCCGACCACCCGGCCCGCGGCGCGCTCGGCGTAGGGGGCCGGGAACTCGCCATGGCCAACCGCGCCGACCTGCTGGGCCGCCTCTGCCTGGCGCTGTCCCGCCCCGGCGTCGACGGCGTCCTCGCCACCGCCGACATCCTCGACGACCTGCTGCTGCTCGGCGCGCTCGACGGCAAGGTCGTCATGGGCTCCATGAACCGCGGCGGCCTCCAGGGCGCCCGCTTCGAACTCGACGACCGCTTCACCGGCCACCGCCCCGAGGACATCCAGCGCCTCGGCTTCGACGCCGGGAAGCTGCTCCTGCGGATCGACTACGACGACCCGGGCTCCCTCAACACCCTGGAGTCCACCGCACGCGCCATCGACGAGATGGCCGCCCGCCGCCTCCCGGTGTTCGTCGAGCCGTTCATCAGCCGCCGCGACCCGGACGGAGTGCTGCGCAACGATCTGTCCGCCGAGGCCGTGACCCGCTCGATCGCCATCGCCTCCGGCCTGGGCGGCAGCTCCGCCTACACCTGGCTGAAGGTCCCGGTCACCGACGACCCCGACGACATGGACCACGTCATGGCGACCTCGACCCTCCCGGCGGTGCTGCTGGGCGGCGAAGTGGGGGACGATCAGGACGGCGCGTACGAAAAGTGGCGTGGCGCCCTGCGCCTGCCCACCGTGCGCGGGCTGGTCGTGGGCCGGTCGCTGCTGTACCCGGCGGACGGCGACGTGGCCGCCGCCGTGGACACCGCCGTAGGACTGCTGTGAGGGCCGCATGAACAACGAGTTGTCCGCCCCCCACCAGGGCTTGTCCGCCCCCCACCAGGGCTCGACCGGCCCCCGACAGGGCTCGACCGGCCCCCACGAGGGCTTGTACGTCCCCCGGGGCTCCGCCGCCGACGCCGAACACGTGCTCGCCATCGACCCCAAGCGGGCCGGCTGGACGTACAGCAGCCTGCGCATCGTCGAACTCCCGCCCGGCGGCGGCCACACGCTGCTCGCCGGGGACAGCGAGTGGATCGTGCTGCCCCTCAGCGGCGGCTGTACGGTGCACGTGGAGGACCAGGTGTTCCAACTCCTGGGCCGGGAGGACGTGTTCGCGTCCGTCACGGACTTCGCGTACGTCCCCCGGGACACCCGGGCACAGATCGCCTCCGGCGCGGGAGGCCGCTTCGCCCTGGCAGGAGCGAAGTGCGAGCGACGACTCCCCGCCCGCTACGGCCCCGCGCCGGAGGTTCCCGTCGAGCACCGCGGCAGCGGCACCTGCGCCCGCCAGGTCCGCAACTTCGCCTCCGCCGACGCCTTCGACTGCGACAAGCTCATCGCCGTCGAGGTGATCACCCCGGGCGGCAACTGGTCGTCGTACCCGCCGCACAAGCACGACGAGCACCGGCCCGGCGAGGAGTCCGAGCTGGAGGAGATCTACTACTTCGAGATCGCCGGCCCGAACGGCTTCGGCTACCAGCGGGTGTTCCCCTCCCGCGAGGGCGGCGCCGACGTGCTCGCCGAGGTCCGCTCCGGCGACACCGTCCTCGTGCCGAACGGCTGGCACGGCCCGTCCGTCGCCCAGCCCGGCCACGACATGTACTACCTGAACGTCATGGCGGGCCCGGGCGAGACCCGGGAGTGGCGGATCTGCTTCCACCCGGACCACGTAGAAAGCACAGGGGGGTACCGATGACCGTCCGGCTCACCGTCGCCCAGGCACTCGTCCGCTTCCTCGCCGCCCAGTACACCGAACGCGACGGCACCCGGCAGCGGCTGATCGGCGCCACCTGGGGCATCTTCGGCCACGGCAACGTCGCCGGGATCGGCCAGGCGCTCGTCGAGTACGCCGACGTCATGCCGTACCACCAGGGCCGCAACGAACAGTCCATGGTCCACGCGGCGGTCGGCTACGCGCGGCAGTCGGGCCGCCTGTCCACGCACGCGGTCACGACCTCCATCGGGCCCGGCGCCACCAACCTGGTCACCGGCGCCGCCCTCGCCACCATCAACCACCTCCCCGTCCTGCTCCTCCCCGGCGACGTCTTCGCCACCCGCCCCGCGGACCCGGTGCTCCAGCAGCTCGAAGTGCCGTACGCGGGCGATGTGTCGGTCAACGACAGCCTGCGCCCGGTGTCCCGCTACTTCGACCGGATCACCCGGCCGGAGGCCCTGATTCCGGCGGCGCTGAACGCCATGCGGGTGCTCACCGACCCCGTCGAGACCGGCGCCGTCACCCTCGCCCTGCCGCAGGACGTGCAGGCCGAGGCGTACGACTGGCCGGAGGACTTCTTCGCCGACCGCACCTGGGTGGTGCGGCGGCCCGGTGCCGACCCGACCGAACTCGCCGAGGCCGTACGGGCGATCCGCGCCGCGCACCGGCCGCTGATCGTCGCGGGCGGCGGCGTCCACCACAGCCGCGCCGAGGCCGCCCTCGCCGAGTTCGCCGAGGCCACCGGCATCCCGGTCGCCTCCACCCAGGCGGGCAAGGGCTCCCTGCCGTACGACCACCCGCAGGACGTGGGCGGGATCGGCCACACCGGCACCGCCACCGCCGACGAGCTGGCCCGCGCCGCCGACCTGGTGATCGGCGTCGGCACCCGCTGGACCGACTTCACCACCGCGTCGAACACCCTCTTCGCGGGGGAGAACGTCCGCTTCGTCAACCTGAACATCGCCCCCTACGACGGCCACAAGATGGCCGGCCTCCCGCTGGTCGCCGACGCCCGCAGCGGCCTCACCGAACTGACGGACGCGCTGCGGCTGCACGGCCACCGGGTCACCGACGCCTACCGGGCCGGCTACACCGAGGCCAAGCAGCGCTGGGAACAGCGCGTCGACTCCGCCTACGCCGCCCACGACCCGGACGCCCGGCCCACCCAGACCCAGGTGCTCGGCGCGCTGGACGCCCTCGTCGACGAGCGGGACGTGATCATCAACGCGGCCGGGTCCCTCCCCGGCGACCTGCACAAACTCTGGCGGGCACGGTCCTACGACCAGTACCACCTGGAGTACGGCTACTCCTGCATGGGCTACGAGATCCCCGCCGCGATCGGCGTGAAGCTCGCCGCGCCGGACCGGCCGGTGTGGGCGCTGGTCGGCGACGGCACGTATCTGATGATGCCCACGGAGATCGTCACCGCCGTGCAGGAAGGCGTTCCGATCAAGGTCCTGCTCGTGCAGAACCACGGCTACGCCTCCATCGGCGGCCTGTCCGAGTCCGTCGGCGGCGAGCGGTTCGGCACCGCCTACCGCTTCCCGGCCGACGACGGCACCTACACCGGGCCCCCGCTCCCGGTCGATCTCGCCGCCAACGCCGAGTCCCTCGGCATGCGGGTGCTGCGCGCCCGCACCGTCCGTGACCTGCGCACCGCGCTCGCGGAGGCGCGCGCCGCCGACACTCCCACATGTGTCTACGTGGAGACCGAAACGGCAGACACAGTGTCGGGCGCGCCCGAGGCGCAGGCCTGGTGGGATGTACCCGTGGCCGAGACCGCGACCCGACCGTCCGCGGTCAAGGCACGTGAGCTGTACGAACGGCACGTCTCGACCCGACGCCGCCATCTGTGAAGGAGTAACTGGGCATGACGAAGATCGTCAACCACTGGATCGGCGGCAAGACCGTCGAGGGTGCGTCGGGCACGTTCGGGCCGGTCACGGACCCGGCGACCGGCGCGGTCACCACCAAGGTCGCGTTCGCCTCCGTCGAGGAGGTGGACGCCGCGGTCGCCGCCGCGAAGGACGCCTTCGCGACCTGGGGCCAGTCCTCGCTGGCGCAGCGCACCACCATCCTCTTCAAGTTCCGGGCGCTGCTGGACGCGCACCGCGACGAGATCGCCGAGCTGATCACCGCCGAGCACGGCAAGGTCCACTCCGACGCCCTCGGCGAGGTCGCGCGCGGCCTGGAGATCGTCGACCTGGCCTGCGGGATCAACGTCCAGCTCAAGGGCGAGCTGTCCACGCAGGTCGCGAACCGGGTCGACGTGGCCGCGATCCGCCAGCCGCTCGGTGTCGTCGCCGGCATCACGCCGTTCAACTTCCCGGCGATGGTGCCGATGTGGATGTTCCCGCTGGCCATCGCGTGCGGCAACACCTTCGTGCTGAAGCCGAGCGAGAAGGACCCGTCGGCGTCGATCAAGATTGCCGAGCTGCTGGCCGAGGCCGGTCTGCCCGACGGTGTCTTCAACGTCGTGCACGGCGACAAGGTGGCCGTCGACCGCCTGCTGGAGCACCCGGACGTCAAGGCGGTCTCCTTCGTCGGCTCCACCCCGATCGCCCGCTACATCCACACCACCGCCTCCGCGAACGGCAAGCGCGTCCAGGCCCTCGGCGGCGCCAAGAACCACATGCTGGTGCTGCCCGACGCCGACCTGGACGCCGCCGCGGACGCCGCCGTCTCCGCCGCCTACGGCTCGGCGGGCGAGCGTTGCATGGCCATCTCCGCGGTCGTGGCGGTCGGTTCGATCGGCGACGAGCTGGTCGAGAAGATCCGCGAGCGCGCCGAGAAGATCAAGATCGGTCCCGGCAACGACCCGGCGTCCGAGATGGGCCCGCTGATCACCAAGGCCCACCGCGACAAGGTCGCCTCCTACGTGGAGAACGCGGCGGCCGAGGGCTGCGAGGTGGTCCTCGACGGCACCGGCTACACCGTCGAGGGCTTCGAGGACGGCCACTGGATCGGCATCTCGCTCCTCGACAAGGTCCCCACCAGCGCCAAGGCCTACCAGGACGAGATCTTCGGCCCGGTGCTGTGCGTGCTGCGTGTCGACACCTACGAGGAGGGCGTCGCCCTCATCAACGAGTCGCCGTTCGGCAACGGCACCGCCATCTTCACCCGGGACGGCGGCGCGGCCCGCCGCTTCCAGCTGGAGATCGAGGCCGGCATGGTCGGCGTGAACGTGCCGATCCCGGTGCCCGTCGGCTACCACTCCTTCGGTGGCTGGAAGGACTCCCTCTTCGGCGACCACCACATCTACGGCAACGACGGCACGCACTTCTACACCCGCGGCAAGGTCGTCACCACCCGCTGGCCGGACCCGGCCGACACCCCGGCGGGCGTGGACCTGGGCTTCCCGCGCAACCACTGAGCCAGGCCCGCTGCCCCCGGCCCGCCGAGCGACACGGCGGGCCGGGGGCAGCGGTGTGTCACTGGCCTATCGCCGTGTCCCGCTGCTCCCTGACCTGCTCGGTGAGGTCGCCGGTCTCGGCGGCGGGCGGAGCCGTGATCCGCTCGGTCGACCCGAACTTCACGAAGTCCATGGTCACGGTCATGCCGGCGCCGGTCTGCGAGATGCGCACGGGCAGGTCCTCGCCGTCGACCCAGATGTCGGCCGTCAGTTTCCCGCCGTCCGCCTTCAGAGCGGCGAGGGCGGCCTTCTTCTCCGCCTCGGTGAGCTTGGACTTGTTGATGTGGTCCGCGCCCAGGCTGCCCCGGTAGTGGGTGACCTTCTTGCCGAGGACCGTCTCCTCGCCGAGGTCCTTCACCTGCGTGGAGGCCGTCATGTAGCGCAGCGTCGCCGTCGGGTCCGCGGTGGCCGCCATGTTCTCGGCGCCCGCCTCGCCCATCACCGCGGAGACGTCGATACGCATCCACTCCTTGCCCTCGAGCGGACCGCTCGGCTGCGGGTCGATGTCGTAGTAGTAGGCGCCGTCGACCATGATGACCCGCGTCGTCGGGTCGTCCTGGAGGGCGCTCATCTGGGCCGCGGCGGTGTCCATCTCGACGTCCATGGCGGGGCCGTCACCCCACGAGTACGTGCCGTCCATCGCGATCGGCTCGCCGCCGGTCGCGTCCAGCTCGGTCGTCGTCTCGATCTGCGCCGAGCCCAGCTCCTCGGCCCGGTCGGTGGCGCGGGTGAGCGCCGCGATGATCTGGTCCGCGTTCTGCGCGGCCTCGGCCGCCTTCTTCGTCGTCTCCGCACTGCAGGCGGTCGTCGCCAGCAGCGCCGCCGCCGTGACCCCCACCCAGGCAGCGGTGTGCCGAACGTTCATGTGTTCCCACCCCAAAGCTGTGTGCCAGTTGTGGGCGCGACTCTAGCGGGCCGCACTGACACTCGTCCGTACGACAGGTGCGGTACGCGCACCGCGCGGTGTACTCCCCGAGGAGGGGGCGGGCCTCCGTCCACAAGCTGTCTGCCGCCGACAGGTCGGCCCCGTACCGTTGACGCATGGATCTTCGACTGCCCGGACCGCGCGGGGCGTGGTCGCGGGGGCCGCGGCGGCTGCTCGCCGCCGGTGCCGCCGTCGCCGTCCTCGCCGGTGCCGGAACGTGGACGGCCGTCGCCTCCGACGACCCGCCCGCGGTGCACCGCGCCGACCGGGTCGTGGATGTCGGCGACGGAGTGCGCCTCGACACCTCGTACTTCACCTCCGCCGACGACGGCCGCCGCCCCGCCGTGCTCCTCGCGCACGGCTTCGGCGGCAGCAAGAACGACGTCCGCCGGCAGGCGGAGGAACTGGCGCGCGACGGGTACGCGGTGCTGACCTGGTCGGCGCGCGGCTTCGGGAAGTCGACCGGGAAGATCGGACTGAACGACCCGGACGGCGAGGTCGCCGACGTCTCGAAGCTCCTCGACTGGCTGGCGAAACAGCCCCAGGTCCGGCTCGACAAGGCGGGCGACCCGCGCGTCGGCATGGCCGGCGGCTCCTACGGCGGCGCGATCTCCCTGCTGGCCGCCGGGCACGATCCACGCGTGGACGCCATCGCCCCCGCGGTCACCTACTGGAACCTGGCGGACGCGCTGTTCCCGAACGGCGTCTTCAAGAAGCTGTGGGCGGGCATCTTCGTCAACTCCGGCGGCGGCTGCGAGAAGTTCGAGCCCGCGCTGTGCCGGATGTACGAGCGGGTCGCCGAGTCGGGCGAGCCCGACCCGGAGGCGCGGAAGCTGCTGGAGGAGCGCTCGCCGTCGGCGGTCGGCGACCGCATCAAGGTGCCCACGCTGCTGGTGCAGGGCCAGTCCGACTCCCTGTTCCCGCTCGACCAGGCCGACCAGGCGGCGAAGGCGATCCGTGCCAACGGCGCCCCCGTCGGCGTCGACTGGATCGCGGGCGGCCACGACGGCGGCGACATGGAGACCAGCCGCGTCCAGACACGCGTGCTGACCTGGTTCGACCGCTACCTGAAGGACGACGAGAGCGTCACCACCGGCTCCGGCTTCCGGGTCACCCGCACCCTCGGCACCGGCACCGGCGACGGCGAGCCCCGGCTGAGCGGCGTGACCGCGGACCGCTACCCGGGGCTGGGCAGCGGGATGCGACCGGTCGCTCTGACCGGTCGCGAGCAGAGCTTCGCCAACCCGGCCGGCGCCGGCCCGCCCGGCGTCTCCTCCCTGCCCGGCCTCGGCGGCGCAGGCGGCCTCGCCCAGCTGTCCACGCTCGGCATCGGCGTGTCCCTGGATTTCCCCGGGCAGTTCGCCGCGTTCGAGTCGGCGCCTCTGCGCGACGACCTCCAGATCACCGGCTCGCCCACGGTCACGGTTCACGTGAGGTCGACCAGCGAGGACGCCGTGCTCTTCGCGAAGCTCTACGACGTCGGCCCCGGCGGCGGCCGGGCGGCGGTGCTGCCCTACCAGCTGCTGACCCCCGTCCGGGTCGAGGGCGCCAAGGCCGGCAAGGACGTCACCCTCACCCTGCCGGCCATCGACCATGAACTGGACGACGGCCACCGCCTGCGGCTGGTCCTCGCCTCCACGGACCTCGCCTACGCCTCCCCGACCAGCCCGGCGACGTACACGGTCTCCCTGAAGAGCGACCTCAAGGTCCCGAACGCGCTCGGCGAGTCGAGCGCCGAGGACACGCTGCCCGCCTGGGTGTGGTGGCTGCCGCTCGCCGGCGCGGGCACCGCGCTGGCGCTGGTTCTGACCGGCCGGCGCCGCACGGCGGCCCCCGCCCCGCCCGACCCCGCGCTGGCCGACGTCCCTCTCCAGATCACGGGCCTGACCAAGCGGTACGCCAAGTCCACCGACCGGTATGCGGTAAGGGACCTGTCCTTCCGCGTGGAGCAGGGTCAGGTGCTGGGCCTGCTCGGCCCCAACGGCGCGGGCAAGACGACGACCCTGCGCATGCTGATGGGCCTGATCCGGCCGGACGGCGGCGAGGTCCGCGTCTTCGGCCACGCCATCAGTCCCGGCGCCCCGGTGCTGTCGCGGGTCGGCGCCTTCGTCGAGGGCGCGGGCTTCCTGCCGCACCTGTCCGGCCGGGAGAACCTGGAGCTGTACTGGCGTGCCACCGGCCGCCCGCCCGAGGACGCCCACCTGGACGAGGCCCTGGAGATCGCGGGCCTCGGCGAGGCCCTGGCCCGCGCGGTGCGCACGTACTCCCAGGGCATGCGCCAGCGCCTCGCCATCGCCCAGGCCATGCTCGGCCTGCCCGACCTGCTCATCCTCGACGAACCGACCAACGGCCTCGACCCGCCCCAGATCCGCGAGATGCGCGAGGTCATGATCCGGTACGCGGCCGCCGGGCGCACCGTGATCGTCTCCAGCCACCTCCTGGCGGAGGTCGAGCAGACCTGCACCCACCTGGTGGTGATGGACCACGGGCAGCTCGTCCAGGCCGGTCCGGTGGCGGAGATCGTCGGCTCGGGCGACACCCTGCTGGTCGGCACGGCCACCCCCCTGGAGGAGCCCGTCGTCGAGAAGGTCGCCGCCCTGCCGGACGTGGCCTCGGCCGTGCGCACCGACGAGGGTCTCCTGGTCCGGCTCGGCGCCGACGGCACCGCACAGCGCCTGGTCGCCGACCTGGTCCGGCTGGAGGTGCCCGTGGCGTCGGTCGGCCCGCACCGCCGCCTGGAGGACGCCTTCCTCACCCTGATCGGAGCCGAAGCATGAGCACGCTCACCGAGCGGACCGAGGTGGCGTCCGGCTACCGGGCGGGCCGCACCCTGCCTCTGCGGGTCGAGCTCGTCCGCCAGCTGAAACGTCGGCGCACGCTCGTCATGGGCGGGGTCCTGTTCGCTCTGCCGCTCGTCCTGCTCGTCGCCTTCCAGATCGGCGGCGAACCGGGCCAGGGCAACGACCGGATCAACCTCATGGACGCCGCCACCGCGTCCGGGGCCAACTTCGCCGCGGTGAACCTCTTCGCCTCCGCGGGCTTCCTGCTCGTCATCCCCGTGGCGCTGTTCTGCGGTGACACCGTCGCCTCGGAGGCGAGCTGGTCGTCGCTGCGCTACCTGCTCGCCGCCCCGGTGCCGCGCGCCCGCCTGCTGTGGTCCAAGCTCGTCGTCGGGCTCGGCCTCAGCCTGGCCGCTCTCGTCCTGCTGCCGGCCGTCGCGCTCGCCGTCGGCACGGCCGCGTACGGCTGGGGCCCGCTGCAGCTGCCCACCGGCGGCACCCTGCCCACCGGCACCGCCGCGACGCGCCTGCTGATCGTCACGGCGTACATCATGGTGTCCCAACTGGTCACCGCCGCCCTGGCGTTCTGGCTCTCGACCCGGACGGACGCGCCGCTGGGCGCGGTCGGCGGAGCCGTGTTCCTGACCATCATCGGCAGCGTGCTCGACGAGGTCACTGCGCTCGGCGACTGGCGGCACTTCCTGCCCGCGCACTGGCAGTACGCCTGGCTCGACGCCGTCCAACCGCAGGTGCAGTGGACGGACATGATCCAGGGCACGGCCCTGTCGGTGACGTACGCACTCGTGCTGTTCGCCCTGGCCTTCCGCGGTTTCGCCCGCAAGGACGTGGTGTCCTAGGGGGTGTCCGCCGGGCCGGACGCGCGACACCGTCACAGGCGCCGGCCCAAGGGCACCCTCATCACTCCGGGCGACAAGAGCGCCGGCCCGGCCGTCCTGGCGCACCGCCTCAGCAGCCGGCCGCCGATGGGCCGGCGCATCGGCGTCGGCGACAGCCACGCGTATGGCGCCGCCGCTGCCCCACCGCCCCTGAAAGTGCCACGCGATGACGGCGGCGCGAGCGGACGAGATCGAGGCGCTGCTCAACGAAGCGACCGCCGACTGCCGTTCGTGTCGGCTGTGCGCCTGCCCTCGACCCCGCCCTGCACCCCGGGTGCTGAGCCGACGGCGTACGACAACGCGTGCGCGGGGAGCACCTCCCGCCGACGCCGGGCGATCAGCTGGACGGCGCTGAGGTGTTGCACGCCCTGGCGCACCCGTGATCACATGCCCTCAAAACCACGCCAAAGGAACATTTTGGCTCAATCGAGGGTCGACGGTCCATGCCGGTTGCCCTCATCGACAGATGGAGGACCGATGCCTCATCTCATGTTCCGTTCAGCAGCCGCCGCGCTGCTGGTTTCCGCGCCGTTCGCCGCCGCCGCGCCCGCGCAGGCCGCTCCGCAGCACGCCTTCCCCTGCGCCGTTGGCATCCAGAGCGTCAGCAACGCCACGATCAGCACGATCAGCGTCAGCATCACGTGCGACCAGACGCGAACCGTCGATGTGCGCATCACCGTGGGCAGCGCCGAGCTCGTGAGCCTGCAGCAGACCGTTCAGGCCGGCGTCCAGCAGAGCGTCACCGTCACCGTGCCCCGGGTGCAGCAGGCCTGCGCCACGCTGCAGACCGACGGCGAGAGCACCACGCTCTGCACCCCCTGACGTTCCCCAGGCCGACGACGTCTCATCGACGCTGTCGGCCTGCCACCCATCCCGCGACGGTACGCCGCGACGGCCTGCGATAAACACATATGAATCAATTAGTCACACTCCAATGGGTGTGTCGGAAATGCGGGGGTACGTGTTTCCTGTGTTATCGTCTGTGATTGTCCGAGCACGGTCCGTAATTGGCCCGAGCGCGCGAAGAGATCGGAGAAGTGATGGACAAGCTGAAGAAGGCCGCGGCCGTGGCGGTCATGGTCGGCGGCATGGCTCTCGGCGGCGGGGTCGCTCACGCCGATGGCGGCGACGACTACAAGGACGTGGGTGACATCATCATCGGCAACCTGCAGGCTGTCGAGTGCAACCAGGAGTTCGACGGCGGCCTGGCCTTTGCGCCCATTCAGACCACGGTCACCGGTGACAACACCCAGGTGATCGGCAACTTCTGCACGGTCGTCGGTCCTGTCGAGGACTGATTCCGCGGCGTTTTGAAGTCGGGTCTCGCGCCTTTGGCGTGAGACCCGCTTTGCGTTGGGGCCCCGAAGCGCTCGCTGTCGCGGCTTTACTTCGAATGACTGATCGATATTTGTGTGTGTTCTGTGAGCGCAACCAGAGGGAGGAGAGAGGGGTAAGCATTAATCATTACCCATATGGCGTACCGGAAAATCCCGTTTCGAATGAGCCGCGTGTTATGGTCTGTAACTGTTCGAGCACGGTCCGTAATTGGCCCGAGCGCGCGAAGAAATCGGAGAAGTGATGGACAAGCTGAAGAAGGCCGCGGCCGTGGCGGTCATGGTCGGCGGCATGGCTCTCGGCGGCGGGGTCGCTCACGCCGATGGCGGCGACGACTACAAGGACGCGGCTGACATCGTCCTCGGCAACGTGCAGATTGTGGAGTGCGACCAGGACTTCAACGGTGGCGCCCTCTTTGTGCCCGCTCAGATCACGGGCACCGGTGACAACACCCAGGTGATCGGCAACTTCTGCACCGTCGTCGGTCCTGTCGAGGACTGATTCCGCAGCGTTGTGAAGTCGGGTCTCGCGCCTTTGGCGCGAGACCCGCTTCTCGTCCTGGCCGTGTCGGCTGTTCCGATCAGGGGCCGGCGTCGGGTTCCCCGTCTTCCGTAATCCTCGGTTTCCTCTGTGATCCCGGTTCGGCGTCAATCATTAGCTCGTACGGCGTATCGGGAATTCAGTGTTGGGTGAACCGGGTGTTATGGTCTGTATCTGTCCGAGCACGGTCCGTATTGGATCCGGGCGCGCCAAGAAAATCGGAGAAGTGATGAAGAAGTTCCAGAAGGCCGCGGCCGTAGCGGCCATGGTGGGTGGCATGGCTCTCAGCGGCGGAGTCGCCCACGCCTGCGACAAGGACGCGCCGGAGGCCAAGCCGTCTGGTCTCTCCCTCGACAACCTGCAGCTCGTGGAGTGCGACCAGGAGTTCAACGGCGGCCTTGTCTTCGCGCCCGTTCAGGTCACGGTTCTCGGGGACAACACCCAGGCGATCGGCAACTTCTGCACGGTGGCCGGCCCTGTCGGGGACTGATTCCGCGGCATTGTGAAGAACCGGGCCTCGCACCTTCTGTGCGCGGCCCGCTCCTCTCGTAATCGCCTGGGGTCAGCCCGTGGAGATGCGCATGCGCAGGTTCAGGAAAGCCATGCTGATGGCCGCTGCTATCGGCGGCACCGGTGTGGCGGGCACCGGAACAGCTCAGGCCGGCGACGCCGGCGAGGACCCGTCCGGCGCAGGCATCGGCAACACGCAGCACCTGAAGTGTGAACAGACATTCAACGCTTCTCTGGTCGTGATCAACGCGCCGATCACCGCATCGGGCGGCAACGTCACGAAGATCGGCAACTTCTGCTCGTACATGGGTCCAGGTCGCTGAGTGGCTGATCCGTCGGCAGAGCCATCGGATTCCCTCAACGCGTGTTGCGAAATCGTTCAGATATCGGCAGCGGCCATCCTCCCGATGGCCGCTGCCTCTTTTTGCGCGGCGGGAGCGGCGCGCCGGGATCGCCCCCATCATCCGATCAGTTCACACTTCACATCAGCTGCATACAGGGCCATGTGGCTGAAGTCGGATGACTACTCCTCCGTAAGGGTGTCATCTGCTTGATGGGGATTTCCCGCTGATGCAGTATCGGTTCTCATCGTTGCGCTGAAGAGACATGTGAGTTGAATCCCGCCTCGGAGGAAAGATGGCCGATGTGATCATCCTGCCACGTTGTCCGGAGACAGGAAAAGCGTCTTTCCGTACCGAATCCGAGGCGAGGCACTGGCTGATCAAGCAGCCACTGCTGAGGAAGATTCCAGACCGTATCTACCGATGCTCGGACTGCCGGTACTGGCACTTCACCGGATCCCATCACTGGACCAGTCAGAAGATCAAGCGGAGGCGGAACTACGGGAGGCGGGAAGCCGTCTCGGGGCACAGACGTAAGACGAGGGGAAAGGGCTGACAAGAACCAGTCCTCTCCCATTCCGCAGTGGGCATCGGCCCGTCATGCCTGGGGCCTCATCCCAGTTTCTGCCGCCGGCACGCACGAGCTGGCCTTGGACTTTCCTTCGCATTCCAGGGCCGGCGTTTCACTTTCAAACAGGAAGACGACGAGATGCGAAAAAAACTGAGCAGGGGGATGGTCGTGGCCGCCGCCGCGACGGGCATCCTGCCCATGTACGGTATCCAGGCGTACGCGGTCTCGCACTCCGAGGTTTCCGCGAGCGCCTGCGGCGAATCCAGTGGCGTGCAGGCCGCGGTGGACCCGTCCTACGGGGACTCGTGCACGAGCGGCCCGGCCTCCGGCACCGGTGACGACCGCAAACACGACGGTTACGACCACGACAGTGGTGACGTCGACAAGGCCGGTTACGGTGACGCGGGCAAGAACGAGGGCGCCGGTGGCGACTCCAAGACGCCGGGTGACCAGGGTGACGCCTCCTCCACGCAGCACTCCGCCGCGCCGTCGGCACAGACAACACCGCTGACGTCGTCGGCCACCACCGATGAAGAGAGCGGATACGGCGACGACGACGCCGACCACGGCCACGACGAAAGTGGCTACGGAGAGGGCGACAGCGACGACGACAACGGTTACGGCCACGACGAAAGTGGCTACGGCGAGGAGGAAGGCGGCTACGGCGACACGCCGACGGCGAAGCCGCCGACGGAGACGAAGCCGCCGACGTCACCGTCCACCACGCCGCCGAAGGAGACTGAGCCGCCGACCACGCCGCCTGCGTCGTCCCCACCGCACACCGAGCCCCCGACCGAGCCGCCCTCTCTTCCCGAGACCGGCAGTGACCAGCAGGTGCTCGCGGCTTCCGGCGTCGCCGCGCTGCTGCTGACCAGCGGCGCCGTCCTGTACCGACGAGGCCGGGCCGCGTCCCGCCGGTAGTACAGCGCTCAGGGTGCCGGACGGACCACGTCCGGCACCCTCGTGCGTTCCGGCCTGCTCCCGGAATCACCCTGAGTCTCCTCGGCCGCGGCTCACTCGTGCGGGTGATCGGGGTGTGCGCAGGCGAAGAACCCAGTCGACAGAGGGGGCATACATATGACTGGTCAACGGGGTGGATACGGACAAACGAGTGGCGGCGCACGCTCCGGCTGCCGCCGATGAGCGGAGAAGAGGGACAGCCATGGCCGCTCGGCAACGGCGCCGCGGAAGATGGGCCGTGCACGTCGCGGCCGCTCTTCTCACGTCGGCCGTTCTGGCACAGGTACCCGGACTCGCCGTGGGCGCCGGGGTGGAAGAGGCCGCCGAGACGCCTGTTCCGATGACGCCGGTGCCGACGGCCCCGATGCCGACAGTCCCCGTGCTGACGGCCCCGATGCCGACAGTCCCCGTGCCGACGGCCGCGGCGGCTCCCGTCGTCCCACCCGCACTGTCCGCATCCCCCGACCCGCAGCCCGCCCTCGGCGTCTACCTCCACTACAGCCCTCTCGGGGTGCTCCGTATGGCCGGGATCAGCCGGTGGCTGGACGGCCGCCACCTGCGCGTGGGGCGCACCTATCTGCCGGGCGACCGCTGGAGCAACATCGAAGGCGCCCCCGGCTTCCTCGACGCCTGGGCGAACTGGCGCCGGGAGAGGGCCGACCGGATGCTCGTCCTCAACGTGCCCATGCTGGAACGCAACGAGGAGGGCCTCTCCGACGCCGAGGTCCGTGGCCTGCTGCGCCGGGGCGCGGCCGGGGAGTTCGACCCGCACTACCGCCGTCTGGCCGAGCGGCTGGTCGACTTGGGGGTGCCGGACACCGTCCTCGTGCTCGGCTGGGAGATGAACGGCATCACGTACACCCACCGATGCGGGCCGGACCCGGAGGCCTGGAAGACCTACTGGAACAGAATCGTCACCACCATGCGCTCGGTGCCGGGTCAGAGGTTCCGGTTCGACTTCACACCGAGCCGCGGGCGGGACGCCGTTCCCTGGACCGACTGCTATCCGGGCGACGCCACGGTCGACATCATCGGCATGGACGCGTACGACCAGCCGCAGGGGCTGTCCTTCGACGGACAGGTGACGGAACCGTACGGCCTGCAAACGCACGTGGACTTCGCGAAGGAACACGGCAAGCCCATCTCGTTCCCGGAGTGGGGCCTGTTCCGCAACGGCGACAACCCGGAGTACATGCGGCGCATGCTCGCCTGGATCGACGTGCACAAGCCGCTGTACCACTCGATCACCGACTACTGCCCGCACGGCGTGTGGCAGTGCGGGCGGAACCCGAAGGCGGCCGAGGTGTACCGGTCCGTGCTCTCCGGCCGCTCCGAGCCGGTGCCGGTGCCCAGTCCCGTGCCGACGCCCCGGCCGGCACCGACGGCACCGCCCCACCCGGAATGCTCGCCGCTGGACCTGGGCGACTGGGTCGAGCACTGGCTCGGCGGAAGGCTCTGCATCCGCTTCGACTGGTGGTCGCGCTTCCGGTGACGACCCCGATGTCCTCACCGGCCGGACGGCGGCGGAAGGCTCAGGTCCTGCCGCCGCGCCGTTCCTTCCAGCCGCGCACCAGTGACCTGGCCCGGGCGCGCGCTGCGACCTCGCAGATGACCACCGACATCAGCGGGGCGGTGCGCCGCCGGGCCAGCAGCAGCCGCTGGTTGACCACGGGGTCGGGGCGCCAGCGGCGCTTGTACGGTTCGTCGCCGCGCAGCAGGCTGAGCGTGCAGCGCTCACCGCTGACGGCGTGCCGGGTGCCGGCGTCCAGCAGCATCACGGCGATGTCCGCCTTCCGCTCGCGCAGCCGCGGATGGACGCCGTACAGATAGCAGCCCGCCAGGCGAGGCGACAGCAGCGTCAGGTCGACGGCCACCACCTCGCCGTCCAGCAGGAACTCGGTGACCACGGCATCTCCTGAGCGCACCAGCGCCACGGCCGCGCGCACGAGGTGCGCGGCGAACCGTTCCCGGAGGTGCTCCGCCGTTACTCCGCGGCCCTGCCACTGCAGCCGGTGCAGTGCGAGGAGCCGCCGCAGTGCCGCGCCCACCTCGTCGGGGGGAGCGGTCCGGCGCGTCACGCCCAGCGCGGTCAGTTTGCGCAGGTGGGCCCGCGCCCGCCGGGCCTTCGCCCCGGGCAGCCGGGCTGCCAGCTCCTCCATCGGCACGGCGGGCAGCTCCAGGCACAGCGAGTCGCCCACCCGGCGGCGCGGGCCCCGCCAGTACGCGTAGACCCTCTCGGCCGCGCCGCCCGGACGGACCTCGCGGAGGTCGATCAGCGCGGTGCGGGCGGCCGCCGACAGTGCCTCGGCGAGCGCGGGCACCGCCCGGTCGGCGTGCTCGTCGTCGAGCAGCACGTCTCCGTAATCGGAGATCGCCCCGCCCAGCGGGACGAGCCGGGGCAGCACCCGCCCGACCCGCATGAGCGGTGCAGCCGCTCGCAGCTCGCCGCCGTCGCGCACCAGCACCAGCCGCAGCTGGCCGGGGTTTCCGTACGACATCCACCACGAGTGCAGCCAGGCGTGGCTCTGGAACGGAGTCGCCGCGGCACACCTGCGGTACAGGCGCTCCCAGGCGGGACCCAGCGCGGCGAACTCCCGCTCGTCGGTGCACAGCTCGGCCCGCAGCGTGCCGGCGTCGGTCCGCAGCAGCGCGCTCACAGCTGTTCCTGCGCGTCGGCGGCGGGGGCCGGAGCGGGCACGGTGGCCGGGCGGGCGCCCTCGGCGGCGGCGCGCCGGGGACGGATCAGCAGCGCGAGGCCGCCCAGCAGGCCGCCCGCGCTCGCGCCCACGAGGCCGGTCAGTGCCGGGGACGCCGAGGACGGTTCGGTGGGCTTGACGGCCCGGGAGAACGGCAGGAGTGCGACGTGCGTGGCGCCCTTGGCGTCGTCGGCGTGCCGGGTCAGCGAGCGGGCGACCGCGTTGGCCATGTCGGCGGCGAGACCGGCGCGTTCGGACGTGGCCGTCACGGCCACCATCGGCGCGTCCGGCGAGGTCGCCGACCGCACGCTCTCCCGCAGCGTCCTCACCGGCACGCCCGCCCGCACCTGGGCGTCCCCGAGCACCGCGGGCTGCGTGGCGACCCGGCCGTACGCCTGGGCGAAGCCGAGCGCCGTCTGCGGGTCCGACGTCGCGGTCGGTACGGCGATGACGTACGCCGTGGCCGAGTAGGTGGGCGGCGTGAGAGCGCCGTACGCGCCTCCGGCGAGGCCTCCGGCGAGGGTGCCGGCCACCAGCAGGGACCACGGCGGCAGCGCGCTCAGGCGCCGGAGCGCCGGGCGCCGCCGGGTCGGGGGCGACGGGGGTGCGGCCTTGGAGGTGATGGAGGTCATCAGGGGGTCACTCCCGGGGAGGACGGGGACGAGCAGGAGAGGGCGGCCGCGTACACGTCCATGAGCCGTGCGGCGCTGCGCGTGATGCAGTAGTGGCGGGCGGCGGCCGAGGCGGGACGGGTCGGCGGGTGGGGCCGGCCGGCCTCGGCCCCGGCCCGGATCTCGGTCAGGGCGCGGGTCTCGGTCAGGGCGCGGGCGAACGCGTCGGCGCCGCCCCGCACCCGGCGGGCCCCGGCGGAGAGGCGCGGCGGGAGATCCTCGACGGCCGGGCAGGAGGCGTACAGCACCGGCAGCCCTGCTGCCATGCCCTCCACGACGGCGAGGCCGAAGGCCTCCTCGGGGCTCGGCGAGACCAGCACGTCCATCGCCGAGGTCAGCGACGGCAGGTCGGGGCCGGAGGTGCCGTCGGGCAGGTACGGCCGTTCGCCCGTGAACATCACCCGGTCGGTCACCCCCGCCCGTTGGGCGGTGCGCCGCAGCACGTTCTCCTGCGGGCCGTCGCCGACCAGCAGAAGCCTGTAGTCACGGGGGAGCCGGGCGAGGGCGCCGATCAGGACGTCGAACCGCTTGCCCGCGGTCAGCCGGCCGATGCCGCCGACGACGTACACGTCGTCCGGCAGCCCCAGCCGGCGGCGGGTGCGTTCGCGGGCGACCGGGTCGAAGCGGAAGCGGGCCACGTCGATGCCGTTGGGCACGATCTCGATGCGCGGCGCGGGTACGCCCCAGCGCGTGAGCCGGTCGGCCACCGTGGGGGAGACCGCGACCGTGGCGCGGCCCAGCCGTTCGCTGGCCAGGTACAGGGCGCGCACGCCGGCGGTCAGGGCGCGGCCCTCCATCTGCGAGCCGCCGAGGGAGTGTTCGGTGGCCACCACGGCCCGGACGCCCGCCAGGCGGGCGGCGACCCTGCCGTACACGCAGGCCCGGTAGAGGTGGGTGTGCACGAGGTCGTACCGGCCGGACCGGATCAGGCGGGCCAGGCGCGGTACGGCGGTCAGGTCGCGGTTGCCGGCCATGCCCAGGTGGACGACACGGACGCCGTCCGCCGACAGGCCCTCGGCGACCGCGCCGGGGTTGGTGAGCGTCACGACGTCGCAGTCGACGGGCAGGTGGCGCAGCAGCAGCCGCAGTTGTTGCTCCGCACCGCCGACGCCCAGGCCGGTGATCACGTGCAGGGCCTTCAGCGCGGGCATCGCGGAGCTCACACCCCTTCGGCGGCACGGTGGCGCAGCCGGTGCAGCCCGCGCTTGAGGTGCAGCCGCCAGGCCGTGTCCCGCTCGCCGACGTGGACCCGGGGCAGGGCGAGGAGGCTCGCCAGGTGGCCGGGGTCGGTGGCACAGGCGTAGGCGTAGCCGGCCTTCTCCACGGCGTCGACGACGCGGCGGTCGACCTTCCCGTACGGGTAGCAGAAGCCGCTGACGGGAGCACCGGTCAGGTCGGAGAGCAGGTCTCCACTGTCGTTCACCTCGGCGCGGAGCAGCGCGTCGTCGGCCCGGGTCAGGTCCACGTGCGTGAGGCCGTGCGAGCCGATCTCGATCCCCTCGGCGGCGGCCTGCCGGATGCCCTCCGCCGACAGCAGCGGCTTGCGCGGGCCGAGCGGGTCCCAGGCGTTGTCGCCGCCCAGCCTGCCCGGCAGCACGAACAGGGTGGCGCCGCAGCCGTGGCGGTGCAGCAGCGGCAGGGCGTGGGTGAGGAAGTCGGCGTACCCGTCGTCGAAGGTCAGCCCCACCAGATCCCGGCCCGCGCCCCGGGCGCGCGCGGCGAGCAGCTCCCGCACGCCGACGCCGCGCAGGCCCCGGCGGCGCAGCCAGCCCAGCTGCCGGTCCAGGCGGCGGGGCGAGACGGTGACGCGGTACGGATCCTGGGAGCAGTCGCCCACCGAGTGGTACATCGCCACCCACGGGGGAGGGCCGGGGGTGAGCGGGGGCGTGGCCGGTGCGGGGGCGGTGGAAGGGCCGCGGTCAGCGGAAACGGGCATGCGGAAGCCTCCTGGAGACGGTGCGCAGGGCGGGTGCGAGATGCTGCGCGCCCGAGGGCCGGGCGAGCAGGAGGAAGACGACGGTCACGGCCGTGCCACCGGCCGCGAGCCCGAGGACGGGGGAGTCGATGCGGCCCGCGCAGACCCCGCCTACGCCGCAGGCGACGACCGCCGCGCGCAGCGGCTTGCCCATCCCGGTCAGCACCGGCCGCGTGCGGATCGGCACTCCGCGCGTCTTCATGCCGCACAGCAGGATCAGGGCGGTGAGGGTGATGCCGGCGGCGTTGGCCGCGGCGATCCCCGGCACGCCCCACGAACCGACCGTCGCCGCGCCGATCCAGGACGTGGCGACGATCCCGGCGGCCATGGCGGCCACCGGGTACCAGGTGGGCCGCCCCGCCGAGAAGTACGACCGGACGAGCACGCCCACCAGTGCGTGGCCGAGCAGCCCGAGCGCGTACACGCGCATCACGGCGGCGGTGGCCGCGGTGTCCTGTGCGGTGAACGCGCCCCGCTGGAAGAGGAGATGGACGAGGTGCGGGGCACACGCGACGACGGCCGCCGCGCCGAGCAGCACGACGCACGACACCACCGCGAGGTCGCGTTCGACGCGGTCGCGGGCCCGCTCGGTGTCGCCCTCGGCCAGCGCCTGCGCCACGACCGGAAAGGTGACCGTGCACAGCATCAGGGCGAGCACCATCGGCATCTGGCCCACCTTCTGGGCGTAGTTCAGGTGCGAGATGGCGCCGGCGGGGAGTGGGGAGGCCAGAAAGCGCTCGATGAGGACCTGGGACTGGCGGCACAGGGCGAAGAGCAGGACGGTGACGATGAGGGAGAGGTTCATGGCGCGCCGGTCCGGTGGGTCCGCCGCGTCCTCCGGGAGGACCGTCTGCCCGCGGTGCGACTGTCGCAGGACAGCGGGCAGTTGGGCGACGACCATGAGCGCCCCACCCGCCGCGACACCGACCGCCGCCGCCCCTACGCCCCAGCGGCCGCCGAGACCGAACATCGCCGTGATGATGGCGGCGTTGTAGGCGACGTAGATGGCCGCGGGCGCGACGAACCGGCGGTGTGCGCGCAGGAACGCGCTGCAGAAGCCGGCGAGGCCGAAGGTGAGGACACAGGTGCCGGTCAGCCGGGTGCAGTCCACCGCGAGATCCGGGTCGGGGATCCCCGGCGCCAGCGCCTCGACCACGTACGGCGCGCCGCAGACGAGCAGCGCCGACACGGCGGCGAACGCCAGCGACAGGCGGGGCAGCGTGCCGCGGACCAGGACGCGCACCGGGTCGCCCGCACCCGCCTGGGCGCGGCGGGCCACGGCGGCGCTGAACGCCGGTACGAGGACGAAGGCCAGCCCGTCCTCGATCAGCAGCGTCGCCGCGAACTCCGGCACGGTCCAGGCGACCAGGAAGGCGTCCGTGTCGCTCCCCGCACCGAAGAGATGCGCCAGCGCCTGGTCCCGGCCGAGCCCCAGCAGCGCACCGGCCAGGGACAGGACGACGGTGACGAGGGCCGCCCGGGCGAGGAAGCCCTGCGAGACGGGTCCGGGGCCGCCGGTGTCCGTGCCGGCGCGTGCCGGGGGGAGCGTGGTGCCCCTGGCGCCGGGAGGGGTGATCGTCATCGTGCCACGGCCTTCCGGGAGGCGGCCGGGTCGTCACTCGCCAGCGCCCACCACGCCGTCAACCCGAAGCAGACGGCGGTGAGGACGGTTGTGGGCCCGCCGATGTCGGCGTACGCGAAGTCGATCAAATGCCAGATCAGCAGCCCGCAGGCCACCAGCGCGCAGTCGAGGCCGGGGCCGTCCGCCCTGCGCACGCGGACCAGCCGCCGCAGCCCCAGCACCAGCAGGGCCAGCCAGCTTCCCGCCAGCGCCAGCAGCCCGACGAGTCCCTGCTCGCTGAGCACCAGCAGGTACATGTTGTGCGGCGACAGCAGCGGCTGCTTTCGGTACGCGGCGCCCGCGCCCTCCGTATCGCTGCCCGAGGACAGGGCCAGTGAGGCGTGCCCGTCGCGGTGCTCGGGGAAGCCCTTGAGGCCGACGCCCGTCAGCGGCCGCTCGCGCCACATGCCCGTGGCCGCCGCCCACATCGTGTACCGGTCGGTGACCGACTGGTCGGGTGCGTCGGCGACCTGCCCGATGGTGCTCAGCCTCTCCTGGAGCAGCGCGGAGCCGACACCGATCCCGCCGACGAGGAGCACGGCGACGGCGGCCACGACCGCCCCCGCCGTCACCGCCCGCCGCAGGCCCGCCAGCGCCAGTTGCGCTCCGCAGGCCAGGGCGGTGGCGATCCACGCGCCCCGGCTGAAGGACACGGCCAGCGGCACCACCAGCAGCAGTGCGCACACCACGGCCCACACCCGCCCCCGAGCGCTCGGCTCCGCTCGCGCAGGGAGGTGCCCCTTCCGTACCGGCGCGGGTCCCAGTGCCAGCCCCACCGCGCACACCAGCCCGAAGGAGACCACACTCGCCATCGCCATGACGTCGCCCGGCCCGAAGGTGCCGACGGCGCGGATCTCCTGGCCCATGTACGAGGCGCCGGTCCCGGTCGCGTACTGGTGCACCCCGACGGCTCCCTGCCACAGCGCGAGCCCCACCACCGCCCAGGCCAGCAGTCGGACGTCGCGCCGGTCACGGAGGAGCAGCAGGACGGCGGCCGGGACGAGTACGAAGATCTGCAGACAGCGCGCGAAGCCGGTGACCGCCGCGCCCGGCACGGCGGCCCCCGTCGCCGCCACCGCGAACCCGACCACGGGCAGGCCCAGCACCACGGCGGCGGTACGCGACAGGGGGCGCCGCCGGTGGAGCAGCAGACGTACGACGCACCACAGAACCAGGACACCGGACGCGGCGTCCGCGGGGGTCGCGCCCCCCTCACCGTCCGGGGCGACGGGCACCGCGAGCAGGGCGATCACCGCCACCACCGGCAGGACGGGCGCCGCCTCGCGCGCGGCGGGCAGGGCGTACGCGTGACTCACCGGGCTTCAGCTCCCCGTCGGGCGGACCAGCGAGGCGACCGTGCGCAGCAGGATGCACACGTCCTGCCACAGCGACCAGTCGTCGATGTACGCGTTGTCGAACCGGGCGCGGTCCTCGATGGAGGTGTCGCCGCGCAGTCCGTGGATCTGGGCGAGCCCGGTGATGCCGGTCCGCATGCGGTGGCGGGCGGCGTAACCGGGGTAGCTCTCGCTGAACACGGCGACGAAGTACGGGCGTTCGGGACGCGGCCCGACCAGGGTCATGTCGCCCCGGAAGACGTTCCACAACTGGGGCAGCTCGTCGAGCGAACTGCGGCGCAGGAAACGGCAGAAGCGGCTCATGTCCCGCTCGCCCGCCACGCTCCAGCGGGTGGCGGCCTCGTGTGCGTCGGACGGGCGATGGGTGCGGAACTTCAGCAGCGTGAAAGGGCGGCCGTCCTTGCCGACGCGCTCCTGACGGAAGACGACGCCCGGCCCGTCGCTGACCCGCAGCACGAGCGCGCAGGCCAGCAGCACCGGGCTGACCAGCAGCAGCAGGATCCCGGAGACCAGGACGTCGAGGGCGCGCTTGGCGGGGCCGCCGCGGTGTCGACGGGCCTCCAGGCGGCGGCAGGAGAAGCCGGCGATCCGCTCGCGTGGGCCCCGGTCGCCGGCCGTGCATCCGGCTTCGTCGTACGCGGCGCTCCTCGCCCGGTCGTACGCCGCCGCGTCCGCGTCCACCTCCCACAGCGTGCAACCCGACTCGGCCAACGTCCGCAGCAGCGGCCCGCGTTCGCCCGCCGGGCCCACGACGAGCACGGCCTGTACGCCGTTCTGGATGACGGCCCGGTGTACCTCCTCGTCGGTGCCGAGCACCGGCAGTCCCTCGCCGCAGGCCGGGCCGTCGGCGAGGACGCCCACCGGCCTGAGGCCGCATCCAGGGTGGCGCAGGAAGGCGGCGGCCACGCGCTGGGCGGTGGCGGCAGAACCGACGACGAGGGCGGCGGCGGGGTGGCGGACCAGTGCCCGGCGGCGACGCCAGTGCACCATGCCGCGGCCCGCGCAACTCGCCGCCCACTGCACGGCGCAGCCGGTCAGCAGCGTACGGACGGACAGGGCATGCGCCGGGGAGAACGCCGCGACCAGGGCCGCGAGCACGCACCAGCTCACCGTGATCCGGGCGCAGACGGCGGGGAGTTCGTCCAGTGCGGCGGGGACGGCGGCGGGGCGGTACAGCGCCGCCCGTGCGTTCAGACAGAGGACGGCGAGCAACAGGGGCGCGGCCAGCAGGGGGTGGGGGAGTGCGGGGGCGGCGGCGAGCGCGGCGGCCGCGTCCGCGGCGAGCAGCGGCATCCCCGGAGCGGGGCGCGCCGTGGGGCGTTGCCCAGCTGGGCGCCGCAAGCCGTCGGCGGTCCCGCGCGGGGGAATGACCGAGACGGGCGGCAATCCGTGCTCCGGTGGCTGGCTGCCGGGGGGAGCGACGGTACGTTCGGCGGTCACGAGCGGATGGACTCCCTGCACTCGGTGTGTTCCGCGCGGTGGGTCACCGTGCGCCCGGCGTCGAGGAGTTCGCGGTAGAGGGCCGCGACCGCCTCGGCCGAGTGCCGCACGTCGTGCGCGGTCAGTACGTGGCGGCGCCCCTGGTGGCCGAGCGACTCCCGCAGCAGCGGATCGAGCAGAGCCCGGGTGAGCGCGTCGCCCAGCGGGCCCGGTCGGCCGGCGGGCACCAGACAGTGCGCCTGGTGACCGGGCGGCAGGCTCTCGCGCGCCCCGGCCACGTCCGTGACCAGGACGGGACGCCCGCACGCCATCGCCTCGAGCGGGGCCAGCGCCATGCCCTCCCAGCGCGACGGCAGCACCACCAGGTCGGCCGCCTGGTACCAGGGGACGGCATCGGCCACGGCCCCGGCGAACAGCACGCCCTCGGGCGCGCGGTGCCGCAGCCGCGCTTCCTCCGGCCCGTCCCCGACGAGCGCCAGCCTGGCCCCGGGAACCCGCCGCAGCACCGAGGACCATGCCTCGAGCAGCACGTCCTGCCCCTTCTGCCGGCAGAGCCGTCCCACGCAGACCACCAGCGGAACGGCCGGATCGAGGCCGGTGAGCGGTGCGAGGGCGGCTCGTGCGGCGGTGACGGCGGTGGGGTGGAAGCGCGCCGGGTCGATGCCGTTGGGGATGACCCGCCAGTGGGCGCGCACTTTGGCGCGCACACCTCGCTCGCGTTCCGCCTCGCTGACGCACACCACACGGGCGGCCCACCGTGCCCCCCACCGCTCCCACGCCACGGCGGCCACCGCCGTGACCCCGCCGACCGCCTCGAACGACCAGGCGTGCGGCTGGAACACCGTCGGGATGCGCCCCCGTACCGCCAGCCGGGCCGCGAGCCCGGCCTTGGCACTGTGCGCGTGCAGCACGTCGGGCCGGACCTCGTCGACGACGCGTGCGAGCCGGCGCACCTCACCGGGGAGCGACCGTCCCGGCGCCCGCGTGGCGGGCCAGTTCCGTACGCTCGCACCGAGTTCCCGCAGTTCCTGTGCGAGGCCGCTCTCGGGGCACGCGACCGTGACGCCGAAACCGGCCGCACGTTGCGCACGCACCAGCTCGGTGACCACGCGGGCGACTCCGCCGTCCACCGGCTGGGTGACATGGAGGACGCGTGGCGAAGCCGCCCGTGTCGCGCTGCGCGACGAGCCCGAAGACCGGCCGGTCATCACCGTGCGGGACGACGTGGAAGGTGGCCGCCCCGCCCTGACGGGCCGTCGGACAGGTGGATCCCCGTGCGTGCCGCAATGGAAAGACCCCGGGCGTGACGCATGGCCGGCGTTGCCCTTTCGCGATGACATCAACTTATCGGGCTGAATCAGGACACATCACTCTATCTCGGAACTTCTCCTTTATCGGGAAAGGGGGACACGTGTGTCGAAACCTCCCTGACCGGCGCCGGGTTGGCGTCCTGATGGCAAGGCAGGGGTGCGCCGTGCCGGTACCGATGGGGTCCCGGTCTCGCGAGGCGCAAGGCCGCGAGGCACTGCCGTGGACGCCGCGATCACCGCGGTCGGGTCCCGGTGAGCGCCCGGTATCGCGGCTGGCCCACGGCCGGTGCCACGGGCTTCATGGCCTCCCGTGTTCATCCCGCGTTCATAGGAGAATGAGAAACCCAGATAAGACATGCCCTTCATTCGGGTGAGCTTGCGCGCGGGGACCGGAATTTTCTGTGCGCGGAGTTTCCGCGGCGTCCGGGGATCGTTAGAGGCGGTGAAGCAATTCCCCCTGGTGACTTTCCAGTTGCCGAAGAAAGGAACACGATGAAGTCTCTGAAGGCTGCCGCCGTCATCGCCGGGTCCATGGTCGTGGCCGGTGTCGCCGCTCCCGCCTTCGCGCTGGACCTCGCGGTGGGCAAGCACGACGTCACCGGTGTGGTGAACCAGCTTGCCAAGGACCCCGCCGACCTGCCGGTGCTGAACCAGGCGAATGTGCTCGACGAGCAGACGAGCGGTCTGTCGGGCGCCGTCGAGGACGCGAAGACCACCCTGACCGAGCAGGCCAAGGGTCATGTGCTGGACGGACGCACCCTGCAGGTCTGAGCGGTTCGGGCGTTCCTTCGTCTCAGGTTTTCGCCCGGATATTCAATTCGGGCTCTCTGCTGGACTTGCGTAGCGGGCGCTTGTGACCGTCCAGGGCCGATTCCGTCGCGTGCGGGATCGGCCCTTGGGCTGTGTTCCACATGGCTGGCAGGTGTCCGTCGTGACGAGAGGAGACATACCGTTGCGAACCAACAGACCATTCCGGTGTCCATCGGCACACGATGAGGCGGGGCCCGCTGACGACCGTCCGTCAGCCGTCGTCGGCCTCCCGCGCGCCACAGGACGGCGGCGGGTGCTGTGGGGGCTGTCCGCATCGGCGGTCGGCGGGGTGTTCGCGCCGTTCCTGGTGGCGTCGAGGCCGGCCGGAGCGGAGGAAGCGCGGTTCGCCGAGACGTATCGCGGGCGCCGCATCGTCGGCGTCAGGGAGGGCGACTGGCGGTCCGGGCGCGACGGCTCCGGCGCGTGGCACGTCACCGTGGACGGGCGACCGCTGCATCTGATGCGACGGGCGGACGGCAGCTGGATGAGCATGGTCGACCACTACTGCTCGTATCCGACCCCACTCGCCGCCGCGCGCGCGGCCGTCGACGAACTCGGTCCCACCGAACAACTGGGCGCGCCGGACGACGGGGGCAGCGGCGTGGAGCCCAGCCGCACGCCGGGCGGAGGCAAGGCAACCGAGGGAGATCACCACCATGGTGTACACGCGTAAGGACGTCAGCACCCTCACCCGGTCCGAGCGGCGCCGGTTCGTCAACGCGCTGCTCGAGGTCAAACGCCGCGGCGAGTACGACGAGTTCGTGCGCACACACATCGAGTACTACGTCTCCGACGGTGAACACGGGCTGCGCACCGCCCACATGGCACCCTCCTTCCTGCCCTGGCACCGCAGGTTCTTGCTGGACCTGGAGGACGCGCTGCGCCGGGTCGACGAGTCGGTGACCGTGCCGTACTGGGACTGGACGCGCAACCGCACCCCCACGGCCGTACCGTGGACCGACGACCTGCTCGGCGGCACCGGGCGCCCGTCCGACCGGCAGGTCATGACCGGCCCCTTCGCCTACCGCAACGGCAAGTGGACCATCAAGGTCGGAATCACCCAGACCGAGTTCCTCAGGCGCGACCTGGGCCGTTCCCGGGACCCGATCGCCCTGCCCAAGGCCGACGACGTGGAACGGGCCATCGACGACCCCGTCTACGACACGGCCCCCTGGGACTCCACGTCCGCCAAGGGGTTCCGCAACAAGCTGGAGGGGTGGGGGCGAGGTCGGGGCGCCGCTTCGTGGCACACCCACAACCGGGTCCACCGTTGGGTCGGCGGCCACATGGTCGGCGGCGCCTCCGTCAACGACCCCGTCTTCTGGATGCACCACGCCTTCGTCGACCTCCTCTGGTCCCGCTGGCAGCGGCGGCACCGGGGCGCCCGCTACCTCCCCGCAAAGCCGCTCCCCCGGGGCGACGCCCAGCGCGGCCGGATCGTCGCACGGCACGAGAAGTTGCCGCCGTGGGACGTGACACCCGCCGAACTGGAGGATCACAGTGGGATCTACCGGTACGCCTAGAGCCTTCGTTCGGGATCAGCCCGACTCCGAGTGACGTGCCTGGCCGCCCCGTGGGCCCCGAGTGATCCGGAAGACGGTCCCTGGTCGCACGGCACCGCACCGGACGTCCGCGGTGGTCGAGGCCCACGTCTGCCGCCTGCGGACCGGGCTGTCAGCCGAGGAGAGCCCGTGTCCTGCGGTGTCCCACGTCTGCCGCCTGCGGACCGGGCCCAGGCCCGGGGCCCGGCCCGAATCGGCCCGGCCCAGGCGTGTTCCGCCCCGGCCGTGCACCGCATCCTGGGCGGGCCCGGCCGTGCACCGCATCCTGGGCGGGCCCGGCCGTGCACCGCATCCTGGGCGGGCCCGGCCTGAACCGCCGGGCCTCGCTGGGCGGGCCCGCCGGCCGGCCCGCCCGCCGCTACGAGCGGGCTCGGGCGGGCGAGCTGATCCACGTCGACATCAAGAACCGGGCGGCACCCCCGACGGTGGCGGCCACCTCGGCATGGATGGCCGCACCGCTTGGCGGCCCTCCTCCACGCCTGCCACCGCCGCCGCCACACCGCACTCGGCGACCCTCACCGATCAGCCACCTCGACAACTCCGCAGGCCGATACACGCGCCGGCGACAGGAGCCGCACAGACGAACCGGCCAGGCAGGCCGGGATGTTCTCGCCCCCTGGCCGTAGTACGTCGCGCAGCTGGCGCGGGAGACGTAGCCCGAGTGTGGCGTGGCCAGGCGGCGGGGGCCGTGCGCATCGGGTGGTCGACGGGCAGTGGCTCGATGTCGAAGACGCTGCTAGCCGGCACGTCCTCCTTGGAGGGGACGAGCTCCGCGCCGACCTCGAAGGCGCGCTCCTCGGTGAGGTTCTGGCCCCGGCGCTGACACGCATGCCGAAGGCGAGGCCGACCTGGGCCACGCGGCTCCCGATCTTCCCCAGGCCGAGCAGTCCGAGGCAGCGGCCACGCAGGGCGGCGCCGAGGGCCGACTGCCAGGGGCCGCCGGTGCGCAGGGCGGCGCTCTCCTCGACGATGCCGTGGGCCGGGCGGAGCAGCAGGGCACGGCACGGGGAGCGGCGGGAAGGGGGCGGGGCCCAGGTCAGTTCGGCGGGCGGGGGGGGAGAGAGAACCCGCCATGCCGCGCACGGTGAGGCCGTGCGCCTCGCCCGCCGCGTGGTCGATGACCGAGTTGCGCCTGCCTGAGGTGACGAGCGGCTTCAGCCGGGGGAGGGGACGCGGTCGCGCCGGGTCACGACGATGTCGAAGTCGGCGAGGGCCGCGGCCAGATGTCCGCGTCGTCGATGTGGGTGCCGAAGAGGACGACGTCCACGGCTTCCGCGACCGGTGACCAGTCGGCGATCTCGGTCGCCGCGTTCTGGAAGTCGTCCGGTACAGCGCAGCGCAGCCGTGCGTCGGTCCTGCCCATGGCCATCCCGCCGGTCCGCGGCTGTGGCGCCCCCGGCAGGACTCGAACCTGCGGCCAAGCGCTTAGAAGGTGTCACGCGTTTAGCGATGTGCTCACCTGCCTATTCGCAGGTCGCCTCAGACCAAACTAAGGAAAGGCGCTTGCCCTAAGACTGGGCCCATTTTGGCGAGGAACCATTCCCCCGAACGGGCGCCGCCCCGAGCCCACTGTAGGGCCCGGGGCGGCAGGGAGACCACGGCTCCACCATCTGGGCGGATAGGCGCCTCGCGCGAGGGACCAACCGCGGCTCCCGCCTGACGGGACCCGGGCAGGCGCACGCCGCGCACCTGCCCGGCTCCGCAAGATCGAAAGATGCCTGGTGTCACCAGGCTGACACAGGATCGCGCAGGTCACAGCGTTTGTCGAATGCCAGCAGACCCGCCCGAGGCCCAGTTCGACCGCGATGCACAGCACATCGGCCAGCGCATTCGGGAGGTCCGCGAGCACAAGAACCTCACCCAAGAGAAGGTCTTCCTGGCAGTGCCGATGAACCGCGCCCACTACCAGGACATCGAGGCCGGCCGGGCGAACCCCACCTTGCGGACGCTCTCCCACATCGCGCACGTCCTCGGCGTGCCCTTGGCGGACCTCGTCCGCTGAGGCCCGCCGCCGCGGGGAGAGGTGCGGCGGCGGGCCCGCGACGGCCACCCTCGGGGGTGGGTGGCCTGCCCCGCTACCGGCCCCATCGGGCCGTCGCCGGTAGCGGGAGCTATCGGTACGCCGCCTCGGCCTCCTGGTCGGCCAGCTCATCGAGGTCCGTGACCGGCGTTACGTTCTCTAGGGTCACGATGAGGCGGGCCGCGAGGAGCCAGCGGAGACGCCTCTCGTCCGTGTCCGGGACACGGTGCAAGCCAGTCCGGCCCGGCGCTGGCAGCGGCTGGAGCGTGAGCGGGTCGTACAGCAGGCCCGCGAAGCCCCACACCGGCGTGGACGAGACGAGCGCCGCCGCCCAGCCGCGGCGCAGGGGCGGGCAGTAGTTCACCGCCAGGCGGGCGCAGGCCGCGTGCACCGGCGGGGACGCGGTCTGCTCTCCCTCGCGGATGGGGGTGTCGCCGCGGGCGGCGACGAGGAACAGCGCACGCTCGTCCTCCCGCGCGCTGAGCGTGGGGCCGCCGCAGACCTGGCACAGCAGGCGGCGCATCGCGTGGCGCTGGCGCAGCGCGTGGACGGTGTCGAACCGGGGCTCCCCCCGGCGCAGAGCGGGCACGCGCAGCCAGAGGACGCCGTGCTGCCGGTCGATGTGGCTGACCTCGTCCCGGAAGCCGAGTCCCGTGCCGCCGCGCCCGCGCTGTACCGTCACCGGCTGGGGCGGGACCTCCTCGGCGGACCAGGCCGTGATGTAGGGCACGAACTGGCCGTCCCTCAGCTCCACGGGGCGGATGGCGCTCGTGGTCATCCCCATGCTCCCGCCGACCGCGCGTCCCGGTAGGCCTCATGCAGTTCCTTGGCGGCCGGGCAGGGCAGGTTCGCGTTCACGCCCGCGTCGTCCGTGGCCATGCAGGTCTCGCAGACGAGGCAGTGGTTCCACCATCGGAGGAGCGCGGCCTGCTGCTCGTCGAGGACGGCGGGGCAGTCGCTGCTCAGGTTCTCGTAGTGGTCGCACAGGGCGTTGACGGACCGGGCGAGGCGCTGCGCGTGCTGGACCTGCCGGGGCAGGATCGGCCAGGGCCGATGGCTGAGGCGCGTGCGCGCCTGCGCGACGGCGGAGTACGCGCACGCGCGCGGCGCGTCGTCCTCCGGAAGCCGCTCGGCCAGTGCCTCGACGACGGGGATGACCAGCATGAGGTGGCCGCGCAGCTGGAGCGTCAGCGTCTCCAGCTCGTCTTCGGTGGGGAGCTCGGCGTCCTCCGCGAGCAGGCGGCACGCGGCCTCGCGCATCGTGACAACGTCTACCGGCGCCTCGGCCAGCCAGCCCGGCGCGGGGGCCAATGGAGGGGGCGGCGTCTGGGGCTTCATCGTGTCTCCTCCGAGGGGCGGTTGTACCCACCAGGGCCGAACGCGGCGCCGAGCAGGACGGGGTCGGTCAGCCGGCCGGAGCCGTCCGGCCGCTTCAGCCACGTCCTCCCGCCCAGGCCGTACAGGGGCGGGCATTTGAGGACCCAGCCGTCCGGGCGGACGGTCAGCTGGCGTACGTCGTCCAGCTCGTCGCCCAGGCCGGGCGGGAGGAGCCACCACGCCCGGTCGATCTCCACGTCGGCGAGAACGGGGCCGAGCCGGTCCGACCCGATGCGGCGCATCGCGTGGATCGACGGCAGTAGCGGCGCCTCCGCCGCACGCCAGTGCCTCCCCGTGGTGAAGGGCGCCAGCTGCTCGGTGTCCCACGCACGTTGGACGTGTGCGGGCTGGTTGGTGCAGGACAGGAGCCATGCCTGACCCGCGTCCCGAAGTGATCGGGTGGGCGTGGTGGCCATGACCAGCACCGTAGGGATGCCGATTGCGCGCACGCGAGCTGATTGCGCGTGATTGCGCATGTGCTGTCGCCGGTTGCGGCGGTTGCTTATCCGAGGTCCAGAGACGCCCGGGCGCGGCCGATCAGACGCCGTGCCGGCGCCCCGTACTCGGCCGCCTCGGACAGCCATTCCCAGGCCCGTTCGTAGACCTGGATGTCCTCGGCTCCGGTGAGCCACAGTTCCTCGCTGATGGTCTCCACGATGACCAGGCGTCGGTCGTAGATCCAGAAGGCGTGCGGGGCTGAGCGCCGAAGTTGGGCGCCGAACGGGATGATGCCCAGCTCGATGCGTCGCTGGCCGACGAGGTTGTACAGGCGGTCGAGTTGCTCGGCCATCACGTCGACAGGGCATGCCCGGTGGTAGAGCGCGGCCTCGCAGATCAGGAACCGGAACGACTTCTCCGGGGCGTACAAAGCTTCCTGCCGCCGCATCCGGGCCTCGACCGCCGCATCGGTGGTCGGCTTGACTCCACGGAACTCGGCGCTCCACTCGAACGTCGCGCGCGCGTACTCCGGCGTCTGGAACAAGCCCGGAACGCGGGTCACCTCCAGGCCACGGATCTCCTTCGTGGCCTCCGTCTGCCGTACGGCGATCTCCTGGCGACCGCGGTGGCCGCCGGCCAGCTGCCGCTTCCACGACCTGTGCGCCTGCTTCATGTCCAGAGCGGCGAGGAGGCCGTGCAGCTCGGCTTCAGCGTCCAGGCGGCCGACCGCGCGCGCCCAGGCGGTGAGATCGTCCCGGGTGGGCGTCTGCCTGCCGTTCTGGAGCCGAGACACCTTCGATGTCTGCCAGCCGAGCGCTGCGGCGACGTCCTTGCCCTCCAGGCCCGCCTCGGTGCGCAGCTCACGCAGGCGCGCACCGAGGGCCTCTCGGGCGGTCTGGAAGTCGGTGGTCACATGGGTGAAGCTACCTGCTTCGCGAACTCGGCTGTAGGCACCGCGTGGTGCCAGGCGGCGTCTCGGGCCTGGCAGGCGGCGAGGACCTCGGCAGGGTCCTCGGTGACGTACACGCCCAGCGTGGTGTCGTCCTCGTCGAATGCGAACCGGGCCAGGATCTTGGAGTCGAACAGCCAGAAGTCGTAGTCCGGCAGCCGCAGCTCCTGCGCGCGAGTACGGGTGAGGTTGCGGATGTCCTCGCCCGCCGCTACGTTGCCCGGCGCGCTGGCGAGGAGGAACCGCTGGCCCTCGGTGACGGGCTCGTCGACGATCCGAACGCGCTCGAATCGCTTCCCCGCGGCGGTCTGCGTCGCGACGTTCTCCAGCCACGCGCTGGCCTCTGCGGTGATGTCCTCTCCGTTCAGCCAGCGCTGCCACTTGGGGCTCCGACGGTCGGAGGCGTAGCCGCGGCGGGTCTCCAGCCGCCAGGCGGTGTGCCGGAACTCGCGGAAGAGGTGGGTGATCTCGCTGAACGGGCGCAGTTCCGGGCTGGTCGTGCGGGGCGCGTAGCGGACGAGGAGGCTGCGGGGGACGCGCACGAACGTCTCGGTCGGCTTGACGTCGCGCAGCTGGACGAGGTGCTCGGGGTCGGTCTCGCGGTCGCCCTGGACGAGGATCTCGTCGGTCTCGGGGATCTCGTACAGGGTGGGGCAGTCGCCTTCGTCGCTGGTCGTGCCGATGAACCTCAGCGCCATGTGGCCCTCCATGTCAGCTGGTTGGAGATCCAGAATGCGCGTAGCTGCGTGGACGCGCGCGTGGATTGCACAGGATTGCGCGCGCTGTGGGGCTCCGGTGGATTGCGCGCAAGCGGGCATAGCGAAAGGGCCCCCACCGCCCGAAGGCGATGGGGGCATGATCATGGGTACTGCCGCCGCTGCGGATCGAGAGCGGCCAGCGGCGACGAGCTGCCAGGCTCCTCAGGCTGCGGCGCACCATCACGGCGGCACACCAGCGCGTCGGGGTCATCCGCGGGCGGCTGGAGACTGTACCCGTCCGGGCACGAAGGTCCCGCCGGCCCGGTCGCACCGCGCTCGCCCTGCGGGCCCTGCTCGCCCTGGGGCCCCGGTGGACCCGCAGGCCCAGCCGGACCGGGTTCGCCCTGAGGCCCCGGAGGACCCGGGGCGCCAGCCGCCCCCGGCTCGCCCGCAGCGCCCGGCTCACCGGCAGTTCCGCTCCCGCCCCGGGCCCCAGACTTCCCTGGCGCGCCGGAAGGCCCGGCGGGACCAACCGGGCCCGGCTCGCCCTGCGGGCCAGGCGGCCCCGGCGGGCCTGTGACCGACGGACCAGGTTCGCCGCGGCTGCCCGGAGGCCCGGCTACGGGCCGCTCGCCCAGCGCCTGCACCTGCCGGGCCAACGCGTCCCGGGCCTCGTTGGCGGTGCGCAGGTCGTGGCTGAGAGCCTGGACGCTAAGGACGATCCATGCGATCGCAGCTCCCAGGCCCACAGCAGCGACGACGGTGAGCACGTTGCCGCGTCTCCAGCGGCGCTCCTCGGCGCGGATCTGTGTTCGCGTCACGGTCAGGCCCCTCGGCTCAGCAGGATGATGACCGGCAGGAGGATCCCGATCAGCGGCACGATCACAGCGCCGATCAGCCATCGCCGGGTGGTGACGAGCCGCTCGGCATCCTTCTCCCGCAGCGTCTCCAGCGTGGCGACGCGCGCGCCGAGAGCCTCGTGCCGCAGGTCGTAGATCCGTTGGTCGACCTTCTCGTCCATGCGGCGGCCGAGCTGCTGGATGTCGTCGCGGAGGTCGACGAACCGGTCCTCGAAGCGCCGGACGACCTCGCCGAGGGTCGGCTCATCGGTCACGTGCTGCTCCGATCAGAGAGCGGTCGGCCTGGCGTGCTGCGAGGCGGGCGCGGTCGGGGAGGCCGGGGAGACCTGGCCTCGTGTGATGAACATCAGGATGGAGAGGACGGCGCCGTTGACGGCTGCGGTGGTGGTGGGCTGTACCTCGTACCCGAAGGCGGCGACTGCTGAGGCCAGGGTGGCGATGAGCGTTGTGAACGCCTGCACGGCGATCGGCCGGGTGAGGGCGGCGGCGATCGCTCCGAGGATCGCGGAGACGCCGGCGACAGTCCAGCCGGCCTGTTCCTCGGTGAGGCCGACGTTGAAGGTGACCAGCAAGCCGAGGGCGGCGCTCAGGCTGTTCAGCCACAGCGCGGGCTCGCGTCCGAAGATTCTCATGGTGGTCTCGATTCCTAGACGGGCTGGGCCAGTTGGCGGCAGCCGATGACGGTTCCGCTGCTGTTGCGGACCTCGTGGTAGGGGACGAGCAGGTCGGATCGGCGTGGGGCGAGCGCGAGCGCGACGGGCAGCGAAACGATGTACGAGACGCCTTCCGCTCGCCGAGGCAGGCCCTGGGCGTGCCCGTACTGGACCAGCTCGACGGGGATGCCGTCGCGGTGCTCGCGGGACAGCGGCACGACGCCGAGCCGGGCGGGGCGGTCCTCGGGCTCGATGACGTAGCGGAGGCCGGGCTCCAGGTCGTCGAGGCCGTCGGGCCGGTCCTCCGTGTAGATGCGGACGGGGTGGGGCGTGAGATTGACGATCACGTCACCACCCGGAACCCGTGCCGGTTGCCGAGGCGGGTCAGCGAGTCCCGGCCGAAGATGCCGTCGGCGGGCTCGCCGGGCCGTCGGCCGCGGTAGCCGCACCGCTCCTGCCACTCGGACACGGCCGGCCGCGTACGCGTGCCGAGGCTGCCGTCCACCCACCGCTTCGCCAGCAGCCCCTCGCGGTACAGCGCGGTCTCGACGATCAGGCCCTCCGCCCGGTACGTCGTGCCGCCCTGCGGCAGCCCGGGGTCGCGGCGCTGGGCGGCCTGGATATGGGCCAGGCTCACGGTCGGCGGCTTCGCGGGGGCGGGCGGGGCCGGCGGTGCCGCTGGCTTTCCGGCCCGGGCGACGATGGCGGGCAGCAGCTCGGCGGTGAACTGGGCGGCGCGCTTGTCGCCGGGGCAGGCGGTGCCGGATGGCGACCAGTCCCGGTGCAGGCGGTGGATGCCGAAGCCAGGGTCCGCGGCGCTGCGGCAGGCCCGCAGTGGGATGCCGTGGGTGCGGTGCGCCCAGACGCCGAGGTCGGTCAGCGTTTCCAGCTGCTCGTCGGTCCAGGGGTCGGTCGCGCTCGTGTTGGAGGCGGTCTCGACGCTGATGGCGCCGGTGCCGTCCGGCCTGCGGTTGGCCTTGTAGTTGGCGTCGGCGCGGGTGGTGGTGGGGAGGTACTGGCCGAGCGATCCGTCGAAGTCGACCCCGAAGTGGGACTCCAGCGACGTGCTGTTCTTCCAGTAGGCATACAGGCGGTGCTCGTCCCACGGTGCCACGATGGAGTGGAAGATCAGCTGGGTGGGTCTGATGGTGGGCTGTTCGCGAGCCTCGGGCTGGAGTTCCAGCCGGGCCGCTTCCTTGTACCAGGCCATCACACACGCTCCGGCCAGGCCCAGGTACCGGGTTCGGTGCCCTCGGCGCGGGAGGTGGCCCAGTACACGTCGTTGCCGTCCAGGAACACCTGGGCGTTGACCGTGACCTGGGATTCCTGCCAGACCCGCACGATCACCGCCGGGAAGACGTCTCCTTCGGCCACCCAGTTGCCGACGTGACCGACGAACCCGGTGCGGTCGTCGGCGCTGCGGCTTTCGTGGAAGTCCTTGCGGCGGCGGTTGATCTCGTCGGCGTCGTGCTGGCTGACGGTGTAGTGGACGGTGCGTCCGATGGTCGGCATCACGGGGGTCTCCTGAGCATGAAGAAAGCCCCGGCCAGACGGCACGGGGCTGAGGCGGAGCAGGGTCAAACGGGCGAGGACGTGACCTCGTACCGCGTTGCGGCCACGGTCACGTTGGGCATCTGCGCGAAGACGGCCGTCACGGCGTCCACGACGTCCTGCTCGGTGACGCCGGGGAGGGAGCCGCTGACGAAGCGCAGCTCGACGGAGGCGCGTTGCTCGACGTCCGTCACGTCGTAGGCGAGGACCGCGACGTACGGGTAGTTCATGACTGGTCTCCTTGGTCAGGCCGCGGCCTCGTACTGCCCCCACACGCGAAGGGTGTCGCCGGACGCCCACGTCCACGGGGAGACCGAGTCGATGATGCCCAGGCCGCTGATCGCCGCGCCGTCGATGCGGCTGCTGGCCATCTCGTACTCCATCACCGTGGTGGTCGACAGCCGGACGCGGACAGCCATGCGGGAGCCAGAGCCGACGCTGGAGTCGGTGATCTCGCCCCACCCGGCGATCAGCGACGTTGCGCTGGCGGTCACCGGCAGACTGATCCGCCAGTTGTCGCCGCCGCCCGGGGCCGCACCGAAGTTGGTGGTCGTCCCGAACTGCACGTTCAAGGCGTAGAACACGGTCGTCGCGGACTGGGCCCACCTTGCGGTGATGACCGCGTTCCCGAAGCTGGGTGTGTTGTTGCCCGTGCTGGTAGTCCACACCGGCGTCCAGTCCGACCACGTCGGCGAGATCGACAACAGCCGGTTCGCGGTGATGCGCAGTCCCGGCTGCCACGGCTCGTACGGCACAGCACCTCCTACAAGGCGATGATGGTGGGATCGGCGAGCCGGACATCCGTGCCGGCGGTCTGGGCCTTGACGACGCCGTTGAGGCTGCGGACGACGGTGAACGTCTGCGGCGAGCTGCTGCCCGTGATGCCGGTGACCCGCATGCGCTCGCCGCCGACCTGAATGTCGAACGGGAACTCCGCCGGGTACTGAGCGCTCGTCACCCACACCGGGCCGACGGTGGCCGTCACCAACAGGGTCGTGGCGGTAGCGGTGGCAGCAGCGGCGAGCTGACTGCCGTCGGTGTCTACCCGCCCCAGCACGGGGTCGTCGACCACCCCGACGCGCCACGGGCTGCCCGGAGCGCACACGAAGTCGATCTCCCACGTCCTGGTACCGATGCGTTCGGTGTAGCCCTGCACGATGAGATCGACCGGGCCGGGCGGCAGCCACTCCGGCAGATCGGTGATCCGGATCAGGTCCCCCTCGGTGATACCGAGGACCGTCTCGATCAGCTGCGGCGCCTTGTGCAGCTTGATCGTCAGCAGCGGGTAGCGGGCCTCGTCCCACGTTCCCAGGTGCAGCCGCCAGTACGCGACGGGTTCGGTCAGGCTGTCGGCGTACAGGTTCAGGTCGACCGCCTCGTCGTACACGCCCACACCGTTGGGCGGCGCCTGCACAGAAAGCCGCCCCTCTTCCAGTACGGCGCGGGCGGAGCCGCCCGCCACCCGGTTGATGATGATGTCGTTCCGCACGGTAGACGTGTCGTCGACTGGCCGCATGGGCCGGGCGATGCCGGGTGCCCCGTACTGCAACGTGAGCGCAGGCGTCTGGTTGTAGAGAGTGGTGCGCGCCCGGTAACGCAGCCCGATCCGGTCCCGCTCCTCGCCGAACACTCCGCCGTCTGCGTCGGCGCACTCCTGGAGCAGCTCGAGCAGGGTGCCGGGACGCTGGGGGCCCATCGGCATGGTCTCCGACGCGGACCCGGCCAGCCGGAACGGCACGCCCTCCTCCTGGCACAGCCGTACCATCCGGGCGCCGGCGGTCTCGCCGTTGAAGGCCTGGTCCGCAGCGTTGAACGGTACGTCGGACTGCGAGTTGAAGACGGCCAGGTGGCCGAACCGCATCCCGTCCAGTCCGGTGCCGAACGAGGAGCGGACGTCGATGACGTAGCCCGGCGCTCCCGCGATCGTCGCGAGCGCCGCGAAACCGGTGCCTCCGATGATGATCCAGCGAGCGGAGTACTGCACGTTGCCGCCGGACTGAATGGCACGGATCTGGAGGCGGTTCCAGGCGCCCGTGAACTGCGGGGCGAGCGTCGTGTCCGAGGCGATAACGGCGTCCTCGGCGTCGAGCCCTTCGATCCACACCTGGTTGGTCGCCACGCGCACGCGCACGCGGCGCGCCGTTCCCGTGGTCCGCACCTCGAAGAGCGTGGTCTGCGCTGCGGGCATCGCGTCGAGGTTGTAGACCAGCTCGACCTGCCACGTGCCCGCTGGAGCGGGAGGCACTGGCGCCACGAACGATCCGCCGACCTGTACGACCGGCAGCGGGGACGAGCCGGGCAGAGTGTCGTCGGCGGCAAACTCAAACGCTGTCGGCGTGAACGGCTGAACTCCGGGGACCGGGCTGTAGACGCTGGTGGCGTCGGAACCTTCCTCCATCGGCCAGTAGGCGACTGGCCGGTACGAGGGGATGCGCCGGCGCAGGGTGGAGGCCAACGTTTTGGCGCCCTGGTTCATCCGCTCCAGGACGCCGGCGCCGCTGCCTTCGACGGTGATGAGGTCGCCCCGCCCGGACCATTCGGCTGGCCAGTCGCTGAATTCTCCGGCGAACCGGATGCGCTTGTTGCTGATCTTGGCGCCGCCGTTCAGGGTCCACGAGCGGCCCGCGCTGTCGGTGAAGGAGGTGACGCCGATCGTCTGCGTGGTGAAGTCGGGGCCGGCCACGACGACGCCATCGATGCCATTGCGGACCTGCGCCCTATGGAAGCGGCCAATCGGCCGGGTGAACGCCACATCGGTGGCATCGCCGATCTTCAGCGGCGTCGTGCTGTTGAAGATCGCGGTGGTGCCCGCCTGCACCACGTCACTGCCCAACTGCGTCCACGGCCCGGCCAGGGTCGGCGCCGTGTAGAACCGGATTGTGCGGCCACCTGCGCCGTTGTTCACGTCGAGGGTGGCGCGTACGGCCTGATGGCCGGACGGCGTTACCGGCAGGTCGATCGTGGAGGACGCCGACAGCACGGTCGTACCGTCCGGAGACCACTCGAAGTACATGCGGCCGCTGCGTGTGCCCAGTACCCAGGACTTGGTGCCGCCTGCGAGGTTCAGCTTCGCGATCAGCTGCACGGTCTCCGTGATGCTTCCGGGCTGCACGACCGTCCAGTTGAGCAGCGTGGCCTCCACGCGGACGTCGATGTCGCCCGTCACGTCGAGGGGTGCCGCGTCCGGGGTGATCGCGTAGTCGCCCACAGCGCCCGCGACATCCAGCCCGGGGAGCCCCACGTGCACCGACACCGTCAGCGGCGTGTTCAGGCCGATCTTCTTGTAGTACGGCGAACGCGGGTTGCGCGGGCTGTACAGGCCGTTCGGGCTCTTAAGGGTGAGGGAGCAGGACGCCGGGTCGACGGCCTGCCCCTCCGCTGACTGCCCACGGGTGTGGGTGATGATGTCGCGCGTCAGTGTGTGCTCGGTGACGTCGGTCAGCGCGTTCCCGATCTGGAGCTCGACGGTGGTGCCGAGTGGTTCGTCAGGGATCGGCATCAGCGGGTCCTCCTCCCGGTGAGTGCGAACGTCGCGTCGGGGCCGCCGACCTTGCGGATGCCGCGGCGCACCCGGCCCATCAGGTAGTCGTCCTCAGCCCGGCCGGACGAGCGCAGCTCCAGCACAACGCGCTGGGACGCGGCTGCGCGGGCGCGCCCGCTCGCCATGTCCCACGAGCCCGGCGCCGGCGTCTCCACGAGACTGGCCATGCTCCGGTTGACGGCCCGACGGCCACCCTCGATGCCCTGCCGCAGGCCCTCCGCCGTGTACGCGCCGACCTGCGCCATGACCCGGCTCGGCGACTTGATCCCCAAGGCCTTTTTGATCGCCTTCGACATGCCCTTGGCGATGTGAAGCATCTGCTTCTCGATGACCTTCTGCTGCATCTTCAGCCCGCGCACCAGACCCTGCCCGGCCCGGATGCCCGCCCCGTACATGGCGTTCCCGGCCGCGTCACCGGCCTTGCCCGCCGCGCCGACGAGCGCGCCCTGTTCCTTGTTGATGGCCTTGATCTGGTCGGAGTTGGCGTTCGCCAGGGCTGCCGCAGCCGACGAGCCCTGCTCGACCCCGGCGGCGGCGATCTGCGCAATCAGGTCCTTGCTGACGCCCTTCGCGCTGAGCGTCTCCAGGTTCTTGGCGAACTGCTCGGCCGCCGCCCGGTCCTGCTTCAGCCCGGCGAGGATTGTCTCGGCGGTCTGCGGCCAACCCCCGGTCTCCTGCTGGGTGATGTCCGCTGACTCGAGCACGCCCTTCTTCACGTCCGCGGCGAGCTTGTCGCGCGCCTTGATCTGGTCCGCGAGGCGCTTGGTCGCCGTCTTCAGCCGGTCGGCGAGCCGTGCCTCGCGGGTGGCGAGCGCCATCAGCTGCTTCGTGCCGGAGGAGATCCGGCCGAGGGCCTTGGAGCGCTTCTTCCCCGGGTTGAGGCTGTCGCGGACGATGCTCGCCAGCTTCGCGGATGCGGCCCTCACCTGCTTCGCCGACCCGGTCAGGCCGACCACCAGGCCCTTCGCGATCCATTTGCCCTGTTTGGCCGTGACCTTGGAAGGGCTCGCGATGCCCAACGCCTTGGCGATCGGGCCCGGGATCATCGACTTTGCCCAGCCGATCAAGGTGCTGCGTAGCCAGCTGCCCATCGACTGGATGCCGCGCCACAGGCCTCGGACTACGTCCTGCCCCTTGGTCACGAGCAGGTTGCCCAGCGAGCCGATCCCGGACGCGATCCGCCCCGGCAGGCCCTTCACCCAGGTGATGAACGCCAAGGCCTTCTTCACCGAGGCGTCCCGGAACGACTGCCAGGCGTTACTCGCCAACGAGGTCACGGCCGTACCGAGCCCCGAGATTGCGTTCGCTGCCCGCCCGGGGAGCCCTTGCAGCCACGTGGTCAGCTCGGTGAACTTACGGACCGCCCAGTCCTTGGCGTCCCCGAACCAGCCCGCCACCCAGCCCGGGATCTGCCCGAGCCACTCCACGGCCGCGAGCACACCGTCCTTGGCAGCCGAGATCTTGTCGACGACCCAGTCCCAGGCGGCGCCGGTAGCACTCTTGATCTCGTCCCAGTAGGTGACCACCAGCAGCACCAGACCGGCGAGCGCCATCACGATGCCCGCGATGATCCAGAACATGGGGTTGGCGAGCATCGCGCTGTTCATCGCCCACACGCCGATCGCCGCGGTGGCGAACGCGACCCCCAGCGCGGTGACGGCGGTGGCCAGGCCCAGTAGCAGCGGCGCGTTGTTCTTGGCGAAGGTGAAGAACCCGGACAGCTTGGGGATCACGGTGCCGCCCAGGAACTCCACCAGGTTCTGCTGAAGCGAGTTCTTGAACTCGGTCAGCTTGTGCGCGGCGTTGTCGCGGAGCGTGTCGCCGGCCTTGTCCGCGGCGCCTCCGAACGAGCCGAGCTTGCCTGTCGCCTCGGACGGGTCGACGGCCAGAAGCGCGTCCTGCATTGCGACGGCCTCCTCACCGAACAGCTCGACCATCGCCGCGCTGCGCTCGGTGGGATCCTTCATGCCGCGGAGCTTGTCCATCAGCTTGTCGAGCGCTGTCGCCGCCTCGGGTCCGCCGCCCGCCAGGTCCTTGGCCATCTGCTTGCCGTTGAAGCCCAGCTGGTCGAACAGCTCGGCTCCGTCACCGGCGTTGGCGGCCATCTCCTCCAGTGCGCCCGCGAACACCTCGGCGGACGGGGCGCCAGCGTCCAGGCCCTGGATCATGACGCCCAGGGCCTGCTGGCCGGTCAGCCCGAAGTGCGACAGGTTGTCGGCGGACTGAGTGATGGTCTCGCCGAGGTCGCCGAAGCGGTTGGCGCCCTGGTTGGACGCCTGGATGAGCATGTCGATCGCCTCGGCGGCGTTCTTCGCGAGGCCGTTGCGGACCATGATCCCGGCCGCGTTGGCGGCCTCGCCAACGTCCATGCCGAGGACCGTGGCTAGGTCCGCGACGTTCGTGGAGATGGACTTCAGCTGTGCGTTCGTCGCGTTCGGAGGGGCCAGGCCTGCGTTCATGACGGCCTTGATCGTGTCGGCTGCCTCCTGGAAGTCGGCGACGATCGCGTCCTTGAACAGCTCGCCCGCGAGCTGCCCGTACCGCTGGGCCTCCCCAGGGGTGGCGCCGAGCTGAGCGCCCATGACCGCCGTGATGTGTGCTTGGTTCATCGCCTCTTGGAAACCGGCCATGAGCGCGGCGCCTGCGGCCAGTCCGGCGCCGGCGGCGGCCATCTTCAGCCGGTCCATGCGCCCCGCGGCCTGGTCGACGGCCTGGTCGGCTCCTTCTTCCGTGCCTTCGGTGAGGCCTTCGCCAGCCGCGTCGCCTGCGGCGCGGCCCGCTGCGGCGAACCGGCCGCGGGCGTCGCGCAGTCGTCCGTCCGCGCCGCGGACAAGGCCGTCGCCGAGTTCCTCGCCCGCCTGCTCTCCGGCGCGTTCGGCGTCGTCGCCCATCTGCCGTCCGGCGTCGCGGATGGCGTTCTCGGCGCGGCGCAGGGCGGGGTCCACGGCGCGGTCGTCCACGCTGAGGATGGCGTTCAGCTCGCCGACGGTCAGCGCCACAGCTACCTCCTTCGGCGGGGGGTGTGCTTGGGGTCCTCAGGAGGTGGTGCGAAGTGCCGGTGCAGTCGGGTCTCCGCGCTGAGCAGACCGAGGATGCGGACCTGGAGCCAGCGCCACGTGCGCTGACGGAGGATGCCGGAGCCGACGTCGATGCCGTACTCGGAATGGAGATCAGCTTCGATGAGCGGCCACTGCTCCAGCAGCGCCGGCCAGGTCAGCTCCGGCGCCCCCGACCGCCCCTGCTTCGGCGCTGGGATGCCGCCCTCGTACCACTCGTAGAGGCCGGTGACGGGGTCGTACTCGCCGCAGCCGACGCCGAGGAGCCGCGCGACGCCTGCCGACGGCTCGCCCTGTTCGGCGCTTTTCCCGGCTGCTGGCCCGTCTTCCAGAACTGCTCGGCGGTCTCCTTGTCGGTGGTCACCCAGAACATGGCCGTGAGCGCGACGTGCTTGAAGGCGCCCCACTTCAGTTCCTTGCGAAGCTCGTCGTAGGCATCGCCGAGGCACATCCGGTACAGGTCCAGCTCTTCCTCGTCGTCGAGGACGGGGCTCTCTGGGGCCTTCCCACCCGCCGCGAGCCGGGCCGCGAGCGAGGTGATCCGCTCGATCCGGATTCCGTCCTCGGCGGACGGCTCCTCGATGCGGTAAACGCGGATCTGCCCGTCGCGTCCCTTCACGGGGAGGTCGAGGTAGTCGTCGAGGAACGCGTCGAGCGCCTCGAACGTGGTGCCGCCGCCCGCCATCAGGCGACCGGGTTCGTGATCGGCAGGAGCGGGCCGGTGCCGGTGAGGGTCATCTCGACCTGGTCCAGCGCGGTGTACTCGCCGCCGGACGGCGCCCAGGTGACGAGCGCGGTGCCCTCGTACGCCTCCGGCAACCCGTTGCGGTCGAAGTAGCGGACGTGGACCTCGCTCGCGCTGCCGAAGGCGAGGGAGGCGAGGCGGAAGGCTTCGTGCGTGGGGTGGTAGACCTTGACCTGGTCGTTGATCTTTCGGTTGATCGTGACGCCGAGCTCCCAGGCTTGGCCCGTCTTGGTGTTCTCGGCCCAGCCGTCGGAGTCGTAGGAGCTGGAGTCTTCGATGTTCGGCTCGGCGGACGGGTTGAACTCGGTGATGCCCGGCACCATCTGCCAGTCCGAGCCGTCCTTAGCGGCCGACATGTCGACCTCCAGCCGCCACCGTCGGGCGAGTGCGGTCACCGGGGTGGGTGTGGCCATTGCGGTCCTCCTAGTCGATCAGGTAAGCCCCGGACCTGGTCGTCCGGAAGTAGTAGTTGCTGGTCAGCTCCATCCGCCCGTGGGCGTCCTGACCGATCCACGCCTGCGACTGCCGCCACGACAGGGCCACGTGGATGCCGCCGCACACGTAGTGCTGGCGGTTGTGGAAGGCGTCGAACACGGCGTCGGCGAGGTCGTCGATCGCGTCCGGGTCGCGGCCCGCGCGCATTCGGAACTGCACGGCGGTGATCGCGTCGGTGAGGTCTGTGTCCTCGACCGGGTAGGCGGTGAGGCCGATCGCCCGGTCCGGCTCCTCGGGAACGACACCGCGGAAGATGCCGGTTGAGCCTGGTCCGATCACCGCGTCCGGGCTGTAGACGCCAACGGCGGCCTCCTGGAGGAGACCGCCGATGCCGTCGAGGAGACTGCTCGTGTAGCTCACTGCATCGCCCGCCTCAGCTCGGCGGCGATGAGCGCGGCGACCACCTGGCGCGACTCGTTGAGCGCGTTCTCCAGGTACTTGGCCTCGCGCCCGGGCGCGTGCCGGTAGTCCAGACGCTCATGCTGAACGACCGCGTACGGCGTGTCGTACGACACCATCCCGGTCAGCGACGGCGGGTCCACGCTCGCGGTCCCGGACCGCTGGAGCGCCGCCTCGTCGAGGGGTACGCGGTCGTTGCTGACGCCGAGGACGTGCTCGGCGCCGAGGTAGAGCCCGCGGGCGGCGGCGGCCCGCAGCTCGCGCGCTGCCGGGGCCCCGTCGAAGCGCAGCCGGAAGTTCTGCGGCACGTCACCCTCCCGCTACTCCAGTTGGATCTCTACGTGGTTGGGGGTACCGAGCCCGCGGCCGTCCCGCCGCGCGGTCAGGATCACCTTCGTGACCCGGCCCGACGGCAGCGTCACGCGGGACAGCGGCGGCACGTCCTGCTCCTCCGGGCCCGCGTACGCGGTGGAGGTCGACGTGACCTGCTCGCCGGCGGGCGACCGTACAGCGCGCGTCTTCTCGTCGACCAGGCAGCGCACCGTGCGCGCGGGCCCGTACTTGGGGCCCTTGCTGGTGTCGCCGAGGTATTCCTCGACCGTGATGGTGTGCACCAGGAAGCGGCGCGGGATGGCGGGCATCAGAAGCCTGACCAGGCGATCAGGCGGAACTTGGTAGCGGGCAGAGACTCCAATGCCCTCATCAGCCCGGGCGCGTAGTACGACGGGCCGCTCCGGTTGTCGCCCGCGCCGTACTGGAGCTGCACGCTGCCGATGCTGACGCCCTGGAGGGGGCCGGAGATGTCGTTCTCCACGCCGACCTCCATCCAGAACTCCGTCTGCGCGCAGACCGCCTCGGCGAAGGCCGCGGCGACCTCCGGGTCGGTGGGCATCCCTGCGGAGTCCACGTCGTACACGGCGGCCTTCAGGAAGTCGGAGTCCAGCAGCTTCGACGCGCGCCGTAGAAGCCTGGCCGCGTCCGCGGGCGGGTCCTCGGGGTCGAGGTAGTCGGCGAGCTGGGCGGTGGTGGCGTACACGCGGCCGGCCAGCGGCGCCTCGACGGTGACGGTCTCGGTCGCGGTGACCGGCGTCCCGGCCTTCAGCCCGGACCACTGGACGAGGTAGTCGCCCGGCGTGAGGGTGCTGAGGGGGGTCCAGGTGTAGCCGTACGAGCCGGTGCCGGGGTGTGTGACTCCGGTCGTGGTCGGTGCGAGCACAACGGTTCCGGTGGCGATCGACGTGATGGCGATCGACGGGGTGGAGTCGAGGTCGGTGAGCGGGCCGCCGTTGAAGCTGTACCACTGGGACAGCAAGGTGATGGGGCGTCCGGCGATGACGGTCGGCATCAGCTCACCGCCACCGCGAGAGACAGCGCGCCGGTGGACGTGTTGGCGGCCGGGTTGATGGTAGCGGGCAGGGCGGTCAGCCCGGTGCCGTTGACGGCGTACCTGAGCGACGCGGCGGTCAGGTTGAGGTTGTTCGCGGTCGCCGAGGCGCCGGCGGTGCGGGCCAGGATCGGCGGGGTCGTCGCGTTGAACAGCAAGGCCACCCAGTAGCGGCCCGCGGCGACCGCGAGGGGAGCCACGGCCGGAGAGCGGGGGCCGTTGGCTGCTGCCTCACTGTCGACGCCCACCGAGGCGAGCCGGGCGCCGGCGCTGTCGTACAGGCCAGCCCAGCACTGCCCCGCCACGATGCCGGACCCGGCGGTGGTGTGCACCCACCACAGGCGGCTGATCATGGCGGCCGAGCGGATCCAGACGGCGGCGAGGTACAGCGTGCCGGAGACCGCGGCGGACGTGGATCCGGCGAGGCTCGGGTCTGCGGACCAGGCGATGAGTCCGTGGTCGGCGGGCTGCGGCTGGGACGGAGCGGTGAGCGGCACGCCGCCCGCGACGACGGCGGGCGCCTTCAGGGTCCTGCTGGTGGCCAGGGCGCCGCTGCGGTCGTAGGCGAGGTCGATGTCCTGGAGCATGGCCAGCGCCCCCTTCTACAGGTAGTTGCGGATGACGTCGCCGACGGGCAGGACGGGGATACCGCGCGCTGCGATCGCGGCCATGACCGCCTGGAAGTCGCTCTGCGAGCACTGGGTGGGGTCGGCGGGGGTGCCGGTGACGATCTGGTGGAAGGTGAGGATCAGCCAGCTCCCGTTGAGCTGGCAGCGGTCCAGGGCGCCGCCCGGGCCGGTCAGCTTGCTCACGTTCGCGGGGTCGTTCACGCTGATCGCGGAGCTGATCGACGACAGGGCCCGCATCCGCTTGGGCATGGCGGCCGGGAACATCTCGGTGGAATTGAGGTAGTTGATGCTCCGGCCGGTGGCGAAGTACCTGCCGACCAGCTGGTCGACCGGGACGCCATCCGTGGTCCGGCCGAACTGGCCGCCGGGGTAGGCGAAGGCGTCCGAGGTGAACTGATTGGTGACCAGCCACGACTTGAGGTTGCGCAGCTCATCGTCGACCTGCTGCGCCGTGAGCGTCGGGTAGCGGGCAGTGTGCGCGGCGGCCGTGAAGCTGTGGCCGGCCACCTCCCAGCCCGAGAGATCCTGCACGGCGCGCAGGTCGGCCAGACTGACCCGCCCGGTCTGGCCGATGGACTCGGCGATGCTGTAGGTGGTCCCGCGGTACCCGTACTGATCCATGGCCGGGCGCGCGTACTGGTGGACGCTGTACCACGAATCATCGAACGTGATGCTGACGACCCCGTTGGGGAAGGTCGTCGTGGTGTCCGGGATGATCTCCACCGATTGCAGGTGCGCGGTGACGGTGCCGCCTGCGGTGTCGATGATCTGGAACATCATGTCCGTGAAGCCGCTCGTCACGGACGGGACACCGTTGGCGGAGATGGAGTAGCTGCCCAAGGCGGCGTTGACGTCGGCCCACTGCGCGGTGACCGTGACCCACTCCCCGGACTGGATCATGGACGTTGACGAGGTGGTGTTCCACAGCCGCCACTTGAAGTAGTTCGCCAGCGAGGACGAGCCGACGAAGAAGTTCACTGACGCCACGTTCCTGATGTCGTCGATCTTCAGGACGAGACGGATCGCCTTGCCGGTGAGGTCGAACGACGGCTGCCCCAGCCGGGAGAGATTGCCGTTGCCGCCCGCGCCGTTGCTGGTGATCGTCGCGCACTGGGTGCCGCGTACGAACGTCGACGTGTCGTTCAAGTTGGACGACGACACGCCGGACGCCGTCCACCCATGCCCCGGCTGGAAGAGCTGGCTGTAGCTGCTCGTCCGCCAGGCGGGCAGCCGGAGTGAGGGGCCCAGCAGCGGCAGCGCCCAGCCGCCAGCCGTGAGACGCCCCTGCACTGCCAGGTTGCCCGTGACCGTGCCGCCGCTGGTCGGCAGGTAGTCGTCTACCTGCTCATCGACGTAGCCCCTGGACGCGGCGCTGAGTGGGGTGTCCGGGGAGGAGTCCGGCAGTTGCAGTTCGCCGGTCATGGTGTCGCCAGCCTTGTTGATCTTGCCGGGGTCGCCGGTCGACGACGTGTAGCCGGTGGCTGCCATATGCCGTCCTCCTCTCCTGGAGCGCGGGCTACGCGGACGTGCCGACGATGCAGATGTCGTAGCTAACGGTGCTGCCGCCGCCGCTGTTGGCGAGGCGGAGGATGTCACCGGTCGACGCGGTCACGCCGTACGTCGTGGCGTCCGCCGCCCCGGCGACCGCGGCGAGGACCGCGCCCGGCCTCAGCGTCACCGTGCCCGTCGCGTTGAGCAGCGTGGACCAGGCGTTGCTGGCCGCGTTGCCGACGACCACGTTGTTGTTGTTCGCAGCCGACGCAGCGACGAACAGCCCCTTGATCCTGGCGAAGGTGATCGTCTGCCCGAGCGCGTCGGTGAGGACCCCGGCGAGGTCGAGGTCGTCGGTGCCCGAGGCGGCGATCGTCCGCCGCGCCTGGAACACGCGGTCGGCCTTGCCCGCGCCGGTGCCGGAGCCGAGCGTCACCGCCCGGGACAGGCCCGCCGGGATACGCGCCGTACCGAGCCCGGACGCGCCGGACAGCTCGGTGAAGGCCGAGACGGCGAGCGTGCTGGAGAGCGCCATCAGCTACCGCCCCCGTACCGCTCGACGAGCTGCTCCTTGGTCATGGAGCTGTGGTCGGTCCCCGGCTCCTGGCGGTCGGCGTAGGCCACCCACTCCGCCTTGGACGCCGTGCGGACCGGACGCCCGGCCGACTTCTCGTCCTCGATGGCGGCGGCCTCCGTCGCCAGCTCCTGCCCGGGCGGGGTCGGCGCCTCCGGGGACACGACCTGACGGCCGTGCGGGTTCGCCACCCCGGCATTCGTCGGGAGACCGGAGTCGGTGGCGCGCGGTTCGACCGCACCGTCGCGCAGCGAGCCGCCCTCCACCGTGGCGAGGCCACGCGGGTCGACGGGCTCGTGCGGCGCGGCCAGCTGCTCCGGCGCCCCGCCGTCCACGCCGTAGCCGCGCCGGCGGAAGTACGCCAGCGCCGCGGCTGCCTCCGGGTGGTCGCCGTCCACGGTGGCCTTGCCCCTGCTGAAGTTCACACCGGCGACCTCGCCGGAGAACTGCGGCTCGGGGGCGGTGATCTGGTACGTCGTCATGGTGCTCCTCCTCAGCTGACCTTGACGTTGCGGAGCACGCCGCACGCCTTCGTGTTGCGGAGCACCGCGGCGACGGGCCCCATCTCGACCTCGCCCCTTTTGACGGCGCCGGGCTGGGTGAAGTCGGGCATGAACGTCTGCACCAGCGGCTGCCCGGCCACGCTCGCGCCGTGGAAGGCGTCCAGACCGAAGCTGACGGCGTACAGGTCGGTCAGGCCGGTGATGTTGCCGCCCGCTCCGGCGCCGTCGGGGTCGCGGGTCTCGATCGGGATGATCGGGGCGGTGCCGGTGTGGTTGTCGCCGAGGTCGACGAGGGTCCACGGGCCGTACGACTCGATCTGCCGGCCGAGGTCGTCCTTCGTGGCCGTGTACAGGCCCGCCCAGCGGGCGAGCGCGCGCACGCGGGTGATGCTCACGGTGTTGCCCAGGATGGCCTTCACGCCCGGGGGCAGAGCGCCCGCGGTGCCCTGGTCGCCGCCGCCGGTCTGCGAGGGAACGATCCGCGACAGGAACGCGTCGAGGTGGTCGAGGGCGGCCATCGCCTTCTGCTGGTCGGTGATGGTGCCCGGGGACCAGTCGGCGTAGCCAGACGTGCTGCCGCCCGTCGGTGGAACGTACTCGGTGGGCTGTCCCACCAGGATCTTGTCGAGGCCGTCGAAGCCGTCCGCGTCCACGGCGGTGTCGCCGTTGATCAGTTCCTCCTGGAAGCGCGAGCGGATGCTCGTGAGCTTCTGCTGCATCTGGAACATGATCTCGTTGGTCGCCGCCGGGCCCAACTTCGCCAGGATCCGGTCGACCTGGAACGCGCCGCCGAGCGGCTTGAGGTCGACGGTGTACCGCTGGCGGGTCGCCTCGGTGGGGCTGTACTCGGTGTTGACCGCGCGGAAGTCCGCGCCCGAGGCGCTCACCAGGCGCGTGTAGCCGTAGGTGAGGGTCGAGCCGCCGGTGCCGGGGGTGACGGTGTCGTCGAACACCATCTGGTCCAGCAGCCAGCTGTACCTGCGCAGGTTGTCGATGACGGCGTAGTCGATGTCCGCCTGGGTGTTGAGCTGCGCCTGAGCGAGCGTCACGGGCATGGGAATTCTCCTGAGGTTCAGGTCTGGTAATGGCCAGCGATGGCGCCTGCGAGCCCGCCTGCGGCCCGCTTCTTCGCGGCGCCTTCGCCGGTGCCGCCGGACAGGTCGCCGCCGGACTTCCCGGCGGGCTGGGCGGCTGCGAACACGGTGGGGTTGTCCTTGACCGCGTCCTTGATGGCCTGGTCGAGGGCGGACTGGAAGCCCTTCTCGGAGGGGTCGAGGCTGGAGATCGCCTTGAGAAAGCTGCGGGAGTCGAGGAGTGCGCCGGCCTTCGCGCCGAGCTTGTCCGCGCGGGCCCACACCGACAGTTCGACGTCCTTCGCGCGGAGCGCCGCCTCCTTCTCGGAGAGTGCGCTGTCCTTCTGCGCGATGGCTTCGGCGAGCGCCTTCGGGTCCGGCGGGGCGTCGTCCTTGACGAACCCAAGCGCCTTGCCGAGCTGCTGGGTAATCGCCTTGACCGCGTCGTCCGCGGCCTGCTGCTTCGCCGCGGTGCGGGCCTTCCCGGCGTCACGGCGGGCCTCGGCGAGTTCCTTCTCCAGCCGCTTGACCGTGGCCGCGAGAGCCTCGCTGTCCTTGCCCTGACCGCTCTTGCCGGTGCCGCCGTCGCCCGTGCCTTGGCCGCCGTCGCCGCTGCCGGAGCCTGCTCCGTCACCGGATCCGCCGCCGTCGCCCTGGCCGCTGTCACCGTTCCCGCCGCTGTCGCCGGATCCGGAGCCGTCGCCGTCCCCTCCGTCCGCGTACAGGAACGGGGAGAAAGGGCCGGTCGGGTACGGGTGTGCCCACCCGCCTGCGAGTCGGGGCAGTGTCCTCTTCCGCATGTGCCCTCCAAGGGCTGGTGTCGCCCGCGCCCGGCGGGCTCGTGGAGATCGGGCCGCGCCTGGCGGTCCCGGGGGATGTGCTCGCAGCTCGCGCCTGGCGGGCTGCTCAGGAGTGACCCGCGCCTGGCGGATCGGTGATGCTCGGCACCCGCGCCTGGCGGAGCCGAAATTCGAGATAAGGCCGTCCGATTAGCCCACTTGGGCTACCGTTTCGGCATGTCTGTAGAGATCAAGTTCATAGGTTCCGAGGACCCGTTCCGCTACGAGGACGGTGAGGGCCGCGAGTACCGCTACGTCATCAATGACAACGGCACCCTCTCGATCTTCGAGAAGGAAGACGGCGGACGCATCGCCAGGAACGATGCTCCGATCGCGGTCTACGGGGCCGCCGCCTGGTTCAGTGTCTCGGGCGACCCCCGGACGACTGCGGACGCTCCGACTCCGAGGGTCCGCACCTTCTAACGGGGCCCCGCGAGCTGTTCGCGACGTGACTTGCGCGGCAGCCCGGTCTGAGCGACCAGCTCGCGGACTCGCCCTTGATACGCCCGCACCTTCACGTTTGCTGCCCTGCGGTCCCGCTCGTCTACCGCAGCGGCAGCGCGGCGCTTCCACGCCCGCACCTGCCGCTCCAGGTAGCGCTGCTGCTGCGTCTGCTCGTACGTCGCCCGGGACGGCGGCTTCGGCCGGGGCCGGGTGAGGCCGGGCACGTAGATGCTTACCGAGTGGCGGCAGTTCGGGTGGAGCAGCCCTCCCGCGCGGGCCTCCGCGAGGCTGCCCGCCACGCGGACCCGCACCGTGCGGCCGTCCTCCGTGGCGTGCTCCATCTCCACCACCCCAGCCCCGGACGGGCCCTCTCTCCGGAGGATCTTGCCTTCCCAGGGCTTGCAGCGGTCGCACTCCTCCGGGGCGTCCGACACCACCACCAGCTCGATCCCCGCAGCGGCGAGCCGATCGGTGTGGGCCTGCACGGCCGCGCGGCCCACAGCGGACCGGGTGGCCATCTCCACGTAGCTCGTGAGGTTCCAGGGCCGGCCGCGCCGGTCCACGAACCCCGTCACGCCCCGGGCGGCGAACTTCGCCAAGGCCCGGGCCGCGGCCTGTCGCCGGGTCTGCGCGCCGAGCAGCGGCGCCGACGACGCCTCCGCGATCACCTGCCGGTACACGTCCAGCCCGGTGCGCAGCATCCGCAGGTGCGCCGGACCGGTCTCCTGCACCAGCGCGGCGGCGAGCCGGTCCACGGCAGCCGCAGCCGGCAGAGCCTCAGCGGCGGCGAGCGCCGGGCCGGTGGCCAGCGCGCCCAGCTCGGCGACGGCGGCCTGCTGCCCGCGGTCGTACGCCTCGGCGACGGCCTGGTGGATCGCGCCGGCGGCGTCGGCCTGGAGCACGACGATGATCTCCTCGATCGCCGAACGGAGGTTGCCGAGCGCGGCCAGCTTCAGCTCGGTCCATATCGGCGAGTCCAGGCCCTGCGCGAGCGCCCGCGTGACGCGCTCGATGAGCGCCAGCTCGGCCTGCTCGTACAGGGAGGACACCGCGGCGGCGAGATCCTCGGCCATGTCGGGGCTGACCGGCATGCCGCACCCCCGCTACTCCTCGGCGCTGTCGTCCTCCGACTCGGCGTCGTCGGCCGGTTCCTCGCCCTCGTCCGGCTGGGCGCCGAAGTCGGGCCGGTCCGCGCCGAGCCGGGTCGGGTCTTCCACGAGGCGGCCGGTCTCCTTCAGGATCCGGTCCACCTCCTCACGCTGCTCCCGCTCGTCCCAGTCCGGATGCAGCATCGCAACCTTCGTCTCGACCGACGCGGCCTCCGCCTGCTGCAAGAGAGCAGCGGTCTCGGCCAGGGTCTTGATGTCGTCCTGCACGCTGTCCTGGAACACCACGTCGGGCCGCTCCACCTCAACGCCAGCCACGCCCCGGAACATGCCGGACGCCTCCAGCATCAGCAGCACCTCGACCACGTCCGCGATGCCGGTAGCCGCCAGCTCCGCCTTCCGCGCGCGGGTGGACATCGACCGCGCGGTGCGGGCCTTGATCTCCGTAGCCGTGGCAGCGGGCCCGGCAGAGTCGTCGCCGAAAGTGTTCCCGGAGTAGCCGGCGTTCCTGATGACCTTGCCCACCAGCTCCTCGATCGTGGCCCGGTGCTCCTCGTGCCGGATCGCGAACTGGTTCAGGGTGATCGGCTGATCGCTGGTCGGCGGCACGTTCATCGGCGCGTAGATCTCGCGGTCCTCCCAGACCGCGCCCATTCCGGGCCCGTTGGCCTGGAGGTAGCCAGCGGGGACGATGATGCGGCTCTTGGCCAGGCGCACGTCGCGCATCCACGAGGTGTACGCCTCGTCGATGCCGCTGAGGAAAGTCTCCGCGCCCTGGTAGTCCGATGTTCCGAGACCGGCCGCGCCGGGGATGTCCCGCCAGTCTGGGGCGAACATGGTGTTCGGGATGTACGAGCAGGCGAGCCGGTTCCCGATCGGCAACGCGCGGGCGGGCAGGAGCTGCTTCGTCTGCTGGAACGCGCCGAGGTCGACGGGCTTGCCGAGGGTGTCCTCGGTGCCCTCGTACACGCCGTGCAGGATCACGCCGGGCTCGTGCCGCTCCAGGTGCCGGACAACGCGCTGCCCGTCTGACTCGATGACGGTCCAGAACGTGACCGCCTTGAGGATGTCGCCGTGCGCGAACTCGGGGGCGGCGCCGTCGGCGTGGACCAAGCTGATCCACGGGCCGGGCCGGACCTCCTCGTCCCACACGATCCGCAGGTAAGACCCGCCGAGCGCCGCCGTCGTCTCGCCGGAAGCGATCAGCGTGCGCTTCATACCGAGATCCATGAGGTCTTCGAGGCGCTGCTGGGTGTCCCTGTTCTCGGCCTTGAGCGTGGGCGGCTCGGAGTACAGCAGGTCGCTGCTGGTACGGGCGATGTCCCGGGCGAGCGGCATGTGGAGGTTGGCGCGCTTCTCGCCGAGCGGGGTGGGCTCGCCCCAGAACCAGCGGGCGATCGTGCCGACGAGGCCGCCGCGGTACTGGCTCGGCCGGTTCTGCACCAAGCCGACCTGGCCGGGCCCGTAGGAGCGGGTGCCGCGGTTGCGGTACCGGTACGACAGGCGATCGGGGTTGGCGGAGAACCAGGCGGCCCAGTCAGCCATGTCGGCCTGGATGGCCGGGTGGATAGGCGGCCACGCGGTGTTCTTCTCAGGAAGCGGCACCGTCCACCTCCTCGGCGAGATCGACCAGCACGTACCGGCTCTCGACGTCCTGGGGGCGGTCCTCCACATCGAAGCGGCAGCCGCTGCACATGACCGGCTCGCCCTCGTTCAACTGGCCGCACATGTGCCGCCAGGCCTTGGGCCGGTCGGACCCGCCGTACGGCTGCTCAGCCGGAGGCGTCCACCCGAGCGCGATCAGCGTTTCCGCGGTGCGCTCGGGGACCGTGACGATCATCTCGCCGTCGATTTGGGCAGTGGGCACCAGCACGTCGAGGACGACCAGCGCCATCTCGTCGACGCGCGCCCCGAACGTGATGCCCCTGACGCCCTCGACCCTCTCGCCGTCGAGGATGACCTCTCCGCGGCCCGGGCCGGTGACGCTGATGCTGACGTTGCGCTGCTTCACGCCGCCACCTCCAGGGGAGTCGTGGGCAGCAGGTGCCGCCACTCATTCACCGAGCTGTGCAGCCCGTACCGCAGTCCGTCCACGCTGTGGTCGTCGACCTTCAGCGGCTGGTCGATGCCCTTCTCCGCGGCCTTCGAGTCCCAGACGTACGAGGGGAGTTCCTCCAGCAGGCCCGTGCAGGAGCGGTGGATGGAGAGGATGTTCGCGCCGAACGCTGTGGACACGGAGCGGATGCCGTCACGTACCTCGTTGTCCGCTCTCGCGACACCGGGTACGCCGTCCGACCACAGCTGCGTCATGAACGACGCCGCCGACGGGTCCACGAAGATCCACGACGGGGTCACACCCTTCTGCCCGCGGTGCTCGTACGACGCCAGCCACCGGCGTACGCCGAGGCTGTACTGCGCGTCGGTCAGCTGCCGCTTCGCGATACGGGAGTCGTGCCGGTACTCGGAGGCGACGTACAGCCGCTGGTCCGCGCCGATCCCAATCAACAATGCCGCGAAGGGATTCACGGTGCCGTAATCCAGGCCCACGCACATCCACCGGGAGACCTCGGGGACGATGTCGACGACGTGCCGCTGCTCGTCGAACGCGTCGTAGATGACGCCCTCGGCCAGGCACCACTCGCCGAGGATGTACCGCCGGAAGAACAGGCCCTGATGGCTGCGCTTCAGCGAGTCGACGTAGGCAGCCGGCAGGCTCGGGTTGTCGTCCAGGACGAACGAGAACCGATGGACGTCCAGCGCGTCCGGATCCTGAGTCTCCACGACCGTGCCGTCACGGCGCAGGTGCAGCCGGGCCCGGTCGAGGATCTGTCGCTTCAACCAGTGATTCGGCCCCTCAGGGTTGGTCGTGCCGAACCACTGCGCGCCCTCAACGCTCAGGCGAGTCTCCAGCATCCGGAAGAACGACTCCGGGTAGGTCGTCACCTCATCGAGGTACGCCCCGGCCAGGGTCAATCCCTTGATCTTGTCGGCGGCCCGCTCATCGTTCGCGCCGGCCACGTAGATCGTGCGGCCGAAGATCACCACCTCGCCTGCGCCCGCGCGGTAGTCGCACCGCTTCACGCCCACCATCGAGACGATGACGTCGATGATGTTCCGCTTCAGCGTCCGCTCGGTCTTCCCGACCATGAGCAGCGCGCCCGGCGGGCCCGTGCGGATGTACCGCAGCCACACCATGATCGAGCCGATCGTCTTGCCCGACCGGACCGCGCCCTCCCACAAGTTCCCGCGCGCTGCGGCCAGCTGAGCCGCGCGCAACGCCTTCCCAGCGAGGGGACTGAACATCGCCGCCCCCTCACTGCTGGTCCGGCATCATCCCCCTCAGCCAGGCGTCAACCGCGGCGAGCCCCTCCATGTCCGTGTCCGGCGGCGCCAGCTTCAGCGACTTGTCGATCGCGATGCCCGCTGCGGACATGAGCGCCTTCTGCGCGTCGGCCGGCGGCTCGTCGAGCACCTCGGACTCGTACGTGTTGTCCTTGCCGCCGAAGTTGAAGACCCGATACCTCTGCCAGAGCCGTTCGGTGAGCTGCTCGGCGTCGCCCTGGAGGGCCTCGGCGAGGATGACGCGCCGTTCCTCGAGGTCGGCCTTGCGCGCGCGGGTGGCCTCTTCGGTCATGGTCCGGTCGAAGGTCAGTCCCATTTTGGCGGCGTGCACGCTGATCGTGCGGAGACTGCGGCCGATGCGGCGGGAGATCTCGTTCCGCCCGTAGCCCTCGGAGTGGAGGCGGCGGATCTCGTCCAGCTCCTCCTGGGTGACCGGGTTGGTGTTCTGGTTGGCCACGGCCACCTCCTCGCGGACGTGCGAAGGCCCGGCCGGGGAACGGAAGCCGGCCGGGCCAGTCAGTGGGTGTCGGTCAGACCTTGCAGAAGCCGATGCCCTTGAGCGCCTCGTTGATCTGCTTGCCCTGCGCTTCCGTCGTCGTCACGTCCCGGTACGTGAAGCGCTCGGCGGCCCAGTGGTCTAGGCGCTGGCCGTCTCGGTTGATCGCGGCGCACTGGTTCTGCGCGGCGCTGATGGCCTTGTCCTCGTACTTCACGATGTCCGGGTTAGCGGCGGCGAGCGCGCGGAGCAGCTCGGCGCGCTTGGCGCCGGTCGGCTCGGGCGGGATGCCGGCCTCCTTCAGCAGTTTGTCCTTCTGCTGCTGGGTGAGCTCCTGCTTGCTGGCTGACGCCTTGGGCTTCGCGTCAGGCTGCTCGCTGCTGTTGTTGCTGGAGCAGGCGGCGAGTGTGAGCGCGGTGATGGCGACGGCTATGGCGGTGTGGCGGAGTCGCATGTTCCCCCTTGGAACCTCGGTGCTGAGGGGGCATCATGCCGTACCCGGTGTGATCGTTTCCGGGCATGCCAGATCTGCGGCTCAGTGTGAGGCAAGATCGCGCTGAATGCAACCACAGGACAGGTTCAGGGGTCCCCCACCACGCGCGTACGTGGATTCCGGTAGGCGTGTTGGGCCACTTGCAGCACCAACTGTAGTTGCGCTGCCGAGTCCGCGAGCTGACGCGTCTCGTACGCGCTAAGGCCGCGCCCGCCTTGGTCGCGAACGAACAATAGCTCCCGGAGGACTCTCAAAGAACTCTGATGAACAAGACCGGCGCCCACCAGAGTTCGGGCCGCTTGCAGCGTAGTCTCACCCGCTACCGAGGTGTCGACTTCATAGGCGAATCGGCGCACCATATGTTCGAGTCTGTCCACTTTTTGTAGCGCTTGGTCTAGGTCGCTTTCTCCGAAACGCGGAGGATTCGGCTCAAGCCACAGGAGAGCGGGATCGGACGTCTCCAGCGGTAGCTCCTCCTCGCTCTCCGTCACAGCTTCCTCAATGGCCGTCTGAGTCTCGCGTATGGCTGCTTCGATCTCCACGCCCATGAAGTTGGCACGACTGATCCGGCCGGATAGGTCTCGGAGTTGTTGGCGAAAGATGAATAGACCTCCCAGCGTGACTGCGGGCCATGTCAATGCCTTGATGTAGTCGAGGATCAGGCGGGCGATCTCCATGAACGCAATATGCCAGTTGCCGCGCCGTGACGGGTTAACTTTCAAGCACAGGCTTCGCCGCTGGCGGGCGACAAGGCGGGACTGCCGCGCTGCCCGCCTTCCTGTGCCGCCGGGTTGCCATGGCGGCCATCACAGTCTCGCCCGTCCAGCGGTTCAGCCCGTTCGACGTGTCGTCGGGCTCCGGTTACCAGCGCGGGGCGGCGTCAGCAGGCGTCGTACTTCCAGGCGTCGCCCTCCAGCGTCCAGGGCTGCGCCTGCTGGTCGAACTTCGGCAGGCCCTTCACCTTGTACGAGACGCGGGCCAGCTTCCCGGAGACCTCCGCCTGCACGTCGGTCGCCGGGTGGTCGGGACCGTAGTCGGCCTTCGCCTGCTCGACGACGGCGCTGTACGCCTCGGGGCCGATCTTCCCTTGGCAGCGCTCGGACAGCATGCCGTACGCGGTGTCCGCGTCGCCCGCGAAGTACGCCGAGGTGTACACGGCGACAGCGGCCTCCAGGTCGTCGGCCTCGTGTTCGGCCGGCACGGACACGGTGGGCTCGGGGCTCGGGGTGCCGCTGTCGGTGGCGGGCGCGGCGTCTTCGCCGCTCGACGAGCAGGCGGTGAGCGTGAGGAGCGCGGCGGCGAGCGCGGCGACGGTGGTGGTGCGGGTGCGCATGTGTCCCCCCTTGGACGGTGTGGCTGGGGGGCATCATGCCTCACCCGGGGCTGATCGTTTCCGGGCGTGCCAGATCTGCGGCCCAGCGTGGGGCATGATCGCTCAGTCCGCAACTACCACTGCCATCGGCCGGAGTCGTGCTGCTGACACGCGCGCATGTACGGCGCCTAGGGGTCAATCCCCACATCTAGTGGTTGGATTGCGACGCAGGAGCCCAAAGTTGTGGTCCCCGGGCCATCAGGGTGCCTCAACGCCCTTATGCTGATGGCTGCTTCGCCAAGGAGGCCCCTCCGACGCGCTTCACCTAATCCGAGGTGAAGGCCCTAACCCAGGGCTAAGTGGGGCCACTTGGAGGAGCCGATGATTGAACCGGTACAGCCGTGTGCTGAGTGCGAGAAGCGCCGAAGGATACGACAGGCGGTGCTCGACTGGGCGCCCGTGTTCGCGCCGATCATCATCGACGTGGTGCTGACCATCTGGTGATCAGATGGATGGTGGTCCCGGAAGTACGGAAGGGCAGTGAGCCCGACCGATGGCTAGACGGCCGGGCTCACTGACCGAGTGCCACGTGTGAGGGGCCTGGAGCTGGGTGCAACCAGCGAAGGGCCCCTCACACCAGGACACACTGACTTTGCAATCCCACCCTAGTGCACTTCAAGATGCGCTGCTTAGAGGCAAGCGGTATCAGACTGATACCGCCTGCTCGTGGGCCTGCCATGCCAGTCGAAGCCTGAGGGTCCTGGCTGTCCTCTCCACGGCGATCGACGGCCTACCCCTTGCGAGGCTCACCCTGGGGCCTGCCGGGGACGGGCTTCTCCTGCTGCTTGAACCAGCCGCCACGCGACGCCTGGTAGGTCGTCTCGTGGCCTTTCAGCCGGGGGTCGTCGGGCTCGGGTGTCGTCTTCCAGCCGAGTGCCATGATGGCGGTCTCCTGTCTCGCGATCGGGAGGGAACCGGGGCGGCCGCGATGCCTGGCAGCGAGCGGCCGCCCCGGGGTAGATGGCCCGGTAGACGGGCGGTAGATCGAGGTAGACGGCGCGGTAGACGCGCAGGTCAGGCTGCGGTAGACGCGGCGCTGGGCGTCTCCTCGGAAGGGACCGGGGAGGGGTCTTCGAGGTCCCGCCGGCGAACCCCCCAGGTCGGCACGCCGGCCACCTTCACCCCGCGCTCGTGGGGGATGGCCAGCCGCTCCAGTGCAGCGCGCAGATCGCCCACCTTCCGGCCCTCCCACTGCCCCCTCTCCTGGAGGTGGGCGAGGACGGTCCGCAGGTGCACCGCGGGGGTGTCTCCCATCACCTCGAGCAGGAGGGCCAGGACGGCCTCACGGTCGGGTGCCGGGGCAGGCCCCTCGGGGGGCACGTCAGTCTCCTCGGCGGGGGCCCGCCCGGCGCCCCAGGCGGCGATCGTCCACCAGCTGGTGAGGAGCCACATCAGGGTGGGCAGCGCGCGGACGAGCCGGGCGAGGACGTACACGCCGAGGGCGAGCAGCGCGCAGCGGAGCAGCACGCCGAGGATCGCCTTCCAGCCGGTGAGGTCGTCGCGGCGTCCTCGCGCGCACCAGGCGGCGGCGCGCGCGGCGAGGCGGCGGGCGAGCAGGCCGGAGCCGTCGGCGAGGCGCGCGGTCGGGCGGGCGAGGCGGCTCACAGGACCCCCGCCCCCTGGAAGAACGTGACGACGCCGGACCCGGCTGCGTTGAGGGTGCCGGGCAGCCAGGCGAGCGCGCCGGCCACGCCCGCGGTGAGGCAGAAGGTGCTGCCGACGTAGGCGCCGCCGAGGATTCGCCGCTTGTCCTTCTTCCCTGCCTCCTTGTAGGCGAGGACGACCACGAGTACGGCGAGAACGACAACGGCCGCGCCGGTCGAGCCGAGGCCGACGAGCTGCCCGGTGGTCAGGCTCTGGCCGGAGGCGGTGCCGGTGGTGGCTTCGCTGGTGCGCTCGCCGATGCCGTTGCCGACGGTGCCGGAGCGGGAGTGCACCCAGCCGAGGATCCCGCCGGGGCACATGGCCGCGCAGACGCCGGCGGCGTTGCCCTTGCCGAACGCGGCCAGCATCTTCATCTCCCGGTTGCCGCGCCACCAGGGGTAGAGGTTGCAGACCAGGATGATCAGGGCGAGGAGCAGTCCGCCGAGAGTGAGGGTGGAAGTGGGGGTCACAGGTCGACTCCGGTGAGCAGCAGGATCGGGTCCCACCATTGCAGGACGCCGGTGGCGCCGAGGCTGGCGGTGACGAGGAGGAAGCGGGGGACGGCGCGGCCGGTGCGCCGGTCGAGGGCCCAGGCGGCGCCGACGGCGACTCCGGCGATGACGTACGCGGCGCCGATCCCGGCCTCGGTGCGGGCTTGGTGGACGGTGTGGGACCAGATCCCGACGGGGCTCTGGCCTCCCGCCCAGGGGGTGAGGGCGGCGACGAGGGCACCGGCCATTCGCCAGGTGGCCACGCGGTCCCACAGGCGCGCCCACCATGGATCCGGCTCCGGATCGGGGTCCGGCCAGGTCAGCACGACCTCGTGGACGTGGCGGATCTCGATGGGGCGCGGCTCCGGATCGGGCGGAACGGGCAGCGGATCCGGCATGACGGGCGGGGGCGGGGGCGGTGGCGTTCGCCAGGGCGGTGCCTCGCCGGGCTCCGGCGGCCGGGCGGGCAGCGGGGCGCCGGCGGGGATGACGCGGGTGGGCGTGACGGGACGAGGTCGGGGCTCGTGCATGGGTGGCTCCTGGTGGCCGAAGGGGCGGGCGCCGAGGCGGCGGAGGTACTGGCGGGCGCGCAGCTCGTCGCCGTCGCGGGACGGCTGCGCGCCCATCAGCCGGCCAGCCGGATGTACCGCTGGACTGTCTCCGCCTTGGCGTTGGCGTCGGCCACCGTGCGGACGTAGGCGAGGACCCGATCCGGCTCGCGGATCCCAGAGTCCAGGGCGGTCCGGACGGCGTCCTTGATGGTCATCGGCCCGGCGGCGGTCGGATGCGGATCGGGAGCCGGACTGTCCACGGACTGTCCGGACTGGTCCGGATCGGCGGATCCGCTCTCCTCCGCGGCTCCTCCGAGGCTCCGCTGCTCGGCCTCCACGAGGGCCTGGCCGCGCTGGAGTTCACGGCGGAGCGGGATCATGGCGAGCTGCCCGTCGACCGCAGCGCGCCGCTTCGCGTACCACTGCTGGGTGCGCGGATCGAGCGGCCGGGCGTGCACGCGCATGGCCATGGACCAGCCGCCCTTGGCGAGCGCGGACACGACCGCACCGACCGCGCCGATCACCCACGTGTCGGCGATGAGGTAGCCGTGCGCGAAGACCGCGCCCATGGACACGGCGAGTGCCCACCGGCCGGCCCGGCGCGCGACCTGGGCTCGCTCGGGGTCGTAGCGCAGCAGCCACTCCACGCCCATGCACATGATCCAGCTGGCGTCGAAGGCGACCGCGGCGGCGTAGGCGACGACGGCGATGGTGACGGCGGAGAGGAGGTCTCCGATGCTGGCGGTCGTCCAGGCGAGGGAGGCGGTGACGAGGACGATGGCGCCGACGGTGACGGCGGTGCGGACGAGCTGGTCCCAGTCGCGGGGCGGGGCAGGTACTTCGATGGTCTCGCGGTCGAGGACCATCTCGGTGACGCCGTCGACGGTGTGGGGGACGAGGCGGGTCCGCTCGATTCGGCGGGTCTTCACGGTGCAGCTCCAGAGAGGTGGCCAGGCCGTGCTGGGGGATGTACGCAGCCCGGCCGGTCGGTGGGTCAGCGGTGGCGCGCGTCCTGCCGGTCCATCGCGCGGCGGACGTCGGCGCCGGCCGCGTAGTCGCTGGCGCAGGCGGCGACGGTTGCGGGCTCGGTGAGGACGCGACTCGGCTGAGGCGGCTGCGGGCTGGGCTGCGGGTCGGGCGGGTCGGTACGCTCCATGGCGGACCTGCTCCTTCGTAGGGATGTGGGTAGGTCCGGCCCCCGTCCCGGAGCGCCAACTCAGCGGGCCGGGGGCCTTTGTGCACAGACAGCCGTGGGCTGCCTTGCCTCACCGTAGGGGGACCCCCTACGGTGGCGCAAGTGGCCCGCCGAACGAGAGGGGCCGTGTGAGCGAGGGGGCGCAGCGGGTGTTCGACGCGATCGACGCACTCGGGCAGATCGCTGACCCGACCGAGCGGGCGCGCCAGGTCGGCGCGGTGCTGAAGAACCTGCCGGACCGGAACAAGCAGCTGAAGGAGCTGCGGCAGGCGGCCGTGCTGGAGATGCTCGACCGGGAAGGGGCGACGTACCGGTCGGTCGCGGCCGAGCTCGGCGTCCACTTCACCACCGTGCAGGCGATCGTGAAGGGCCACTCCAGCTCTGGCACGGTGCGCCCAAAGAAGAGGCAGGAGGGGGACGATGCGAAGTAGGGAACTGCCGTACGCGGAAGCTCTAGGACGCGGAGCCGCTGAGGCCGCGGCCTGGATGCAGGAGTGTTGGGCCGACGAGGGAGTGGACCGCTCGGGGGAGCCCGCCGTTCTGGTGCGCGCCAGTGCACCCGGCGATCGAGACGCCTTCCATGACGAACGGTGCGGGCTGATCACCGGCGACGGGCGGCACCTTGAGGAGGCGAGCTGGATGCTGCTCGGTGACGCCCGCGAGGCTGGCTACCGGCCTTGTCTGCGCTGTGGCACGCCGTTCTCTTAGGGTGTGCGCTCCATGGCCCCTGCCTCGCGGGTCGAGGTGGGGGCTTCGTCATGCCCGGGCGTACGATCCCTGCACGTGGCACACACTTTCGATGATCTCGTGAACATGCAGCGCACAGCCGACGAGCAGCACGCCCGAGTGCGGCAGCTGCAGGACGAGTACGGGGCGCCCGCACAGCAGGAGTGGACCGCCGAGCAGACCCAGGCGTGGAACGACGCCTGGACGAGCTGGCGAGACGCCGCGGACGCCGTGCAGGCCGCGGTCACCGAGCATGCGCAGGAGCAGGGCGCGGCGCGGCACCAGGTCGAGGCGGATGTGAAGAAGGCCGCGCGGCACCCGGAACCGGACGGGGCCTAGCGGTCCTGGCGGGTCGACAGCCGGTACTCGCCCACCCAGGGCGGATCGACGGTGGTCTCGGCCGTCGGCTCGGGGGGCCGGGGCCGGGCTTCCGCCCAGGGCTCTACGGGCCCCCAGTGGCGGTCGATCTGCCGGCGGGCGCGCTCGATGTGCGGGTACGGGCGGTGGGCCATGGCGGACAGAATGGCAGACGATCGCGAGGCGGCCGAGCCCGCGTCAACGCGACGACCGGCCTCCCTCGAGGGTGGCACGGCATCCCACCGCGCCTAGAATCGAACACGTGACCGATCCTGTTCCGCCGCGCCTCGCCACGCTCCGCTTCCTGGAGCGGGTGCAGCTGCGCGATCTGGAGCGGACCCGTCGGTGGATCGCCGACGAGGAGCGGCGGGAGGCGGAGCGGCAGCGCGGCGCCGCCCGGCCGGCGCCTCCCGACTGGCTGCTGGAGCTAGGCCTGAACAAGGACTCCCCGCCCGTGCAGGTCCACGTCGGCGACTGCTGGAACGCCGGGAAACGGACGCGCGGCATCGGCCGGGACGACGCTCTGCGGGCGCTCGCCGACGGCGTGAAGGCCTGCTCGGCCTGCCGGCCCGACAGCGAGCTGGGGTTCACCGACGGCTGACGCCCCGGGCTCACGCCTCGTACCGGGGTGCCTGCTCGGGGGTCATGTCGTCGCGGCCCCGGAGGTAGCGCACAGGGTGCCGGTAGCGGCCTTCGTCGACCGCGGTGTCGGCGGCGATCTCCACCACCAGGTCCGGCTCGACGGGACGGTGGTCGAGGGTCTCGTGGCTGCCCCAACCGACGGAGAAGCGCCGCCCCTGCCACGGGTGGTCCGGCGCGCCGGGCCGGAGGTGCTGGCCGAGATCCTGCCGCGCGGTGCGGGCGAGGGGCCCGGTGCGGGCCACGTAGTGCAGGCGGCCGGTGTGGTCGTAGCGGCCGAGGAGCAGCGTGGACGGCATGGTGACGGGGCCGGTGACGGCCGCGACGACGGCCTCGGTGGTTGCCCTGGTGCGGACCTTGATCCAGCCGCGGCGGCCGGGCTGGTAGGTCTGGGCGAGGCCCTTGACGACGACGCCCTCGATGCCGGCCGCGCCCCACGCCGGATCGAGCCAGGCCTCGGCGGTCGCCCGGTCGGTCGTCGCCGGGCAGAGCACGAACGGCGGCGCGAGCACACCGTCGGCGAAGAGCGACTCCAGCCGGGCCCGCCGCTCCCGATACGGCTGGTCGAGCAGCGGCCCGTCGGCGGTCTCCAGCAGGTCGAAGACGATGAGGTTCGCCGGCCTCTCCGCCGCGGCTTGGCGGGCGCCCGTCCCGCGGCGCCGCGCCCGATGCTGCAGCTCCCCGAAGTGCAGCCGTCCGTCGTGCGCGACGACGAGCTCGCCGTCGAGGACGAGCGGCCCGCCCAGGACCCGGCCGGCGGCGGCGATCTCGGGGAACGCGCCGGTGAGGTCGGCGCCGTTCCGGGACTGCAGGTGCGCGTGGTCGGACCCGGCGAAGAGGAGCGCCCGGTAGCCGTCCGGCTTCTGCTCGAAGGCCAGCCCGCCCGGCAGCGCGGCGTCCCGAGGCAGGGCGGGCCGGGCGTCGGCGAGCATCGGCTGCAGGGGCGGGGAAAGGGCCACAAGGTCAGGTGTATGCCGTCTGCGGGTGGGCCGCCTGTTGGGGGCTGCCGGCGTGCGGGCGGTGTCGCGCGCCGTCACTCTGGTGGCATGGCCAGCGCGAAGCCTGTCGTGATCTACCCGCCCGATGAGGAGGGCGGTCGGCGTGTACGGATCGACAGCCAGGTCGCGGGCCGGGCGTACTCGGTGCGGGACGTCGTCGCGTTCTGCCAGGAGGCTGGGCTTCAGGGTTGGGACGAGATGGACGTGGTCCGCAGCGCGTTGATCGAGTGGCGCGGCGGCGGGCCGGACGTCTGGACGCGCTGACAGCTGCCGGCGCCCGTCAGGAACCGTCGGCCGAGACGTCCTCCCGATGCCCGTACGTGTCCAACGACCAGCGAACACCGTCGTCATCAGTGAAGTACAGGATCGGGCGGTTACCGTCCAAGGTCGCCTCAGACAGGCGCGGAGATAGAAACCAAGCACCCCTGCGCGCTCCGAGCAGAGGCAGAGGGTGGGGCCACCGCTCGCCGCGGCGTCTGCTCTCTATGTAATGGTCCAAGTTCTCATATACGTCAGCCGCAAGGTACGCGGTGCCGAACCGAACTTGGACGTCAGTGATTGACGCGTCCGAGCTGTTCCTTATCTGCACTAGCCAGTGGTCATGTCCTACTCGACCACCAGCCCCGTCATCTTCCCCGCCGGATTTTCGGGCGGACATGTACACCTGCTTGGCCTGAGCTGATCGACGTTCCTCGGCAGCCGCTCGAAGCTCTGCGCGCTCCAGTTCCAGGTTCTGCCGCTGCTCGCTCATGAACCGGGTCTGCTCGGCGATGAACGCCTGCTGTTCGCCGATCTGCTGCCGCTGGCTGGTGATCGTCTGGAACGCGAACCAGGCCGCGCCCATGGCACCAGCCGCGCCGATCCAAGTGGGCACGTCCCCCCAGTCCGCCATGCTCATGTACGCCCCTCCCGCGAGCTACTTCTCGACTCATACGCTCGTAGCACTTGATCCCTGAGATGCAGACGAGCGGCGCCCACAGTAGTGCGAGCGCCGCCCGGCCTGTAGCTGATCAGACAGGCGGGGCGGTCCAGGCGTATGGCCCGCCCTGCTTAGTCAGTGCAGTGACCGCCCCCGGCGGCGGGTCTCCTGTCGGATCCGCACCGCCTCGGTTGCTGCCCGCGACGCCACCCTGCGCTGTTCTGGCGTGAGGTGAGTGGGCAGCGGCAGAGGCGTACCGTCCGGAGCCAGCAGTAGGTCGGCCTTACGGGGAAGCGGGTTTTGATCGGCGGCGGCATAGCTGTCCGGCCACGAGACGGTGTGTCCACTCGGCGGACAGACTCGGTCGGCGAACGCGGTGGCGAGCAGATGGTGGATGGGCTCGCCCCCGAGGTCGGTCTCGTGAGGCTCGGGCAGGTGCCGGCTGATCCACTTTGCGGCGCTGATGCGGCGGGGCGGAAGCATGAGTCCTCCAGGACTTTCGTGTGTAGCCGTTCCCCGGCTGCTTTGGGCCCCGCGCCTGCAGTCATTGTGCAGCACCGCACTGACACCGTTCCCCGCGCTACGGTCACGCGGCTGCGACACCGCCCTCTGTCCAGATCCGCCCGCAGCCGGTGCAGTGCGCGACCGGCACCCGGCCCTCACCGCCGTGCACGTCGATCGCGCCGCCGCACGCGCACCGCTGCTCCAGCGTCCGGCGCTGCGCCGCGATGTCCAGCGCGCGCTCGACCCGCTCGGCGGCGCCGGCCGCGACGTTCCCGATGCGCTGCTCCTCGACGTCGGTGATCGGGCGGCACGGGCCGGGCGCGCGCTCGATCCGCGCAAGGAGCCACAGCGCGGCGTGCGGGGCGGTCCGGCGGCCGGTGTACCGCCAGCGGCGCGGGTCAACGAGGTCGGCGTGCGCCAGCTGCTGCCTGCGGCGCCGGTCGGCGGCGGCGATGTCGGCCTCGCGCTGGGTGGCGTACGGGGCGACGACGGTACGGCGCGCGGCCGGCGGGGCGATCGGTGCGCGCTGCGCGGCGGCGGCGATGTCGTCGGCGCAGTGGACGAGGGCGGCCTCAACGATGCGCATGGTGTCGAGGATGTGGAGGCGGACCGGGACCGGGCGGTCACCGAGCTGAATCGGGTCGCGCTCCAACGACCGGAGGTAGGCGGCCTGGTGGCGCTCGTACTCCAGCTGCTCGGCGTCGGCGGCGTCGAGGCGGGCGAGGTAGCCGCGGAGGCCGAGGCCGAAGGCGCCGATCTGGGTGGGTTGGCCGGCGGCTTCGTGGAGGTCGGTCCAGTGGAGGGCGATGGTGCGGAGGTGGGTGGCGGCGGTGGTGGTCATCGTGCGCTCCGTGGGGCGTGTGGGCGGTACGGTGGGTCCACCGGATGGGGCGTGCCTGGCCTGGCAGGGTCGGAGGGCGCGCCCCTTCGTCATGCTCAGCCGCGCGGCGGCGGGAGGATCCGGCTCGGGGACCGTGAGGTACGGCGTACCGCGCGACGGAGTTCGGCTTGGATGGCCCGCTTCATGGACTCGCTGAGCCGCTGCATCGCGGCACTGTCGGTCGGAGCGTCGGGCTGCTCCTGGTGCAACTCGACGTTGGTGATGCCGGGCACCTCGTGCCACTCGCCGTCGTCGCCGAGGATCTCCAGCCGGGCTGTCATCGGTTCCTCGCGATCACGCAGCGCCCACGCTCGGTGTGCATCTCCGAGCAGGCCGGGCCGCAGCGCTGCGCCAGCTCGGCCGCCGTCGCGGCGATGTGGGCGTACTTCTCCTCGGTGGTGTGGCCGTCCCAGAGGGCACGCAGGTCCAGCGCGCCAACCCGCTCGACGTGCTCGAACAGGTCGGCGTCCCGCGGGGCGATGTGCCAGGAGCACTGACGGCCGCCGATGGTGAGGTAGACGATCTGCCAGCCGGGCTCCTCGACGTCGGGGGCGTAGGTGATGACGGCGTCGTCGGTCATGGCGGCGAGGAGGGCGACGAGGTGGGCGCGTTCGCGGTAGGCGCCGTCCCGCTCCTTCTCGGCGGCCTCGGCGCGGAGCCGTACGTCCTCAACGTCCTCGACGACTCCGCGGATCGGGCCGAGGTCGCTGCGGCCGGTGGCGGCTGCGTGCATGTCGGCGATGGTCTTGCAGGCGTTGAGGTAGTCCCGCTTGTAGTGCTCGGCGTCGGCGGCGAGTTCGGTGGTGGTCTGGTCCATGGTCACTGCTCCTTGGGCTGGTCGGCGGACGGGAGGATCGCGTTGCGCAGCTCGGCGAGGCGGGCGTCCCACCAGCGGGACACCGGCGTGCCGAGCGTCGGGGGCCCGGCCTTCACCCAGCGCTCGTACAGGTCGATGACGCGCGCGGTCTTCTCGGGTTCGGTCGCTTCGGTCGCTGCCGGGCTGGTCACCGACTCGTACGTCTCGGCGAGGACGTCCTCAGCGATCGGATAGAACTCGCCCTTCACGCCGCGCACGATGTGCTGCCCGGTGTAGACGAGGACCCACGTGGAGTGCAGCTTGTCGTAGACGGTGGCGGTCGCCTCCGGGTCGTCGGAGTTCTCGCGGTCGGCGTCGTCGAGGGCGTAGAAGTTCTGCGCGCCGGTGAAGGCCTGCACGGCGGTCTCGTTGTCGCCGGTCCATTGGATGGTGTCGACCTCGACGGGGCGCTTGCGGTAGCGGGTGACGGTCACTTCTTCCTCCGTGCTGCGCGCGCGAGTGCGCGGCGGGTGGCTCGGTTCGGGCGGGCTGGGGTCATAGGTAGCTCCCGGTGACGGCGACGGGTCGGATGCGGCGGATCTGGTCGCGGGTGAGCTGTCCGCGGAGGTCTGCGTCGCTGGCGTGGGGTCGGGTGCGGAGGCAGCGGCAGGTGCCGGTGCGGGAGAGGAAGTGCCCGCGGGGGCAGCGGGGGCGGCGGGCCATCAGCGGTCCTTTCTGCGGGCGAGGGGGCGGAGGGCGCGCCCGGCCCGGCCGAGGCCGAGCAGGGCGGCGGAGATGAACGGGGCGAGGACGATGCCGATGCCGAGCGCGCGGCCGATCATGCGGCTTCCTCGTAGTCGGGCCGGGTGCGGCGGGCGATGCGTTCGGCGCCGCGCCGGCCGCGGGCCCAGGCGGGGCGGGCGGTGCGCCAGGCGAGGCGTACGGCCCAGGCGCCGACGGCGGTTCCGGCGAGGAGGACGATGGCGGTCACGGCGGCGAGGACGGTGAGCCAGGCGAGGGCGGCCCAGCCGAGGGTGATGAGGGTGTCGATGGCTTCGGCGATCACTGCGGCAGCTCCTCGACGGGCGCCTGGAAGCTGCCGCAGACGCAGAGGGCTACCGTGCAGCCGACGTCGTTGCGGTGCCAGCTCAGCGTGTGGCGGCAGGCGTCGCACGGGGTAGCGAGGTACGCCGTCATGGGCGTGACGGGCTTGGCCTCGGTGGCGGGCTGCGCCTCGTCGGCCATGCGGCGCAGCTTCATCTCCGCGTCGATGAGCGCGCGCTGCTCCAGCGCCGTGGGGTACGCCGGGTTCAATCCGCCCTCGACGAACTCACGCCGCATGGCGGTGATCGCGTCGGCGGCGTCGCGGAGGACGGCGGCCCGGTGCTCGGCGCGCTCTCGGGCCTTCAGCTCGCGGGCCTTGGCGTCCAGCGCGGCCAGGAACGTGGCCTCAGCATGCGCGGTGGCGGTCCGTTCCGGCTCGGTACTGGCCTTCTCCTGGCCGCGGGCGTCGAGGTAAGCGCGGAATTCGGCGACGGCCTGACGGTCGCCGTCGCTCATCCGGTAGTTCGGGTTGTTGCCGCATGCGGGGCCGGTCGGCTGCTGGGGCATGGTCTGGCTCCTGGTGGGTGTGGTCTGATCTGGGTGGCCGCCCGCGGTTCGAGCGCGGGCGGCCGTCCTGCTGTTCACCGCGCGGCCGGCAGCTCGTCCAGCGCGTCACCAATCCGGTGCGCGAGGCTCAATCGGCGCGCGGCCAGCTCGCCGTCGGTGTCCGCGGTCTGCTCGGCGCCGAGGAGGAGGCAGTCGACGAGGTCGGCGATGTCCTCCGGGCCGAGGCCGGTCAGGTGGAGCGCCATGCCGGTCACTCGCTCGTCTCGGCGGCGGCCCAGGCGTCCACGGCGCGCTTCACCGCGTCGGCCTCGTGCCAGTACGGGGCGTGCCCGTCGGGGATCGGCTCGCCGGCGAGGAGCGCGCGGACCACGGCGACGACCGCGGCCGGGTCGGCGTACCGGCCCAGGGTCGGCAGGAACTCCGGCTCCCGCTCCAGGTGGCCGTTGGCCTTCTGTGGCGCCCACAGCCACTGCTCGGCCGGGTGCTCCCACAGCAGGGCGATGCCGTGCTCGTGCTCCGTGCGGTTCAGCGCCGGGTGGTCGCCGTCCCATTCGAGGACGGCGGTGAGCATGGTGGCGAGTCCGGAGAGGTCGTCGTCGCGGTAGCGGTCCAGCTCGGTGTCCTCGGTCCAGTGCTGGGTGGGTTCGAGGCCGGCGGCGGTGAGGGCGTCGACGACGGCGGTGATGTACGGGTCGTGGGGGAGCTGGCGGGTGGTCATGTTGTCCTCCGTGGGTGGCTGGATTGCGCGCGGGGCTGGCTGTAACCGGATGTGCGCGCGGGGCTGGTTGGTCGGCGGTGCCGGTCAGGCGGTGGGCGGCGCGCAGAGGCGGCAGGGTTTGGCCTTGCGGCAGCCGGGCATGTGCGGCTGCTCGGTCCAGCGGCGGGCCTTGACCGCTCGCGGGTGGACGCCGGACTCGACGAGGTGGTCCCGGGCGAACTCGGCGTCGTCGCGGGAGAACGGGCCGATCTCCTCGACTGCGCCGATGGGGAGGACGAGCAGGCAGCGCAGCTTGCCGCTGCGGTGGAACTGCGCGGCGCTCTTGGCCCACCAGTTGCCCGCAGCTGTGCCGAGGCTGTTGAGGAGGACTCCGTCGACGACGACGCCCCAGAGGTCGGGCGGCGGGGTGGTGGGGAGCGGCAGCGCGAGTTGCTGGGTGGTGGTCATGCGCTGTGCCTTTCGTGGTCGGTGGTGGGGTGTGTGGGGCGGTCGGGGTGGCTGCCGGTGGCGGGGTCGCAGCCGAGGTGGGTGTCGTATCCGCGGTTGGCCCAGTCGGGGTTCATGGGGAGGGCGCAGATGGTGCAGATCGGGCGTTCGTCGTCCCGGGTCCCGGGGTCCCCCTCCGTACCTCCCCCCGCCTTAGAGGCGGGGCGGGGGGAGGGAGGTCGGGGAGGGACGTCCCCCGGGGCTCCCCCGGGATTCGGGGGGAGGTTTGACCTGTGGGTTTGTGTGTTCTCCCCGGGACTCCCCCCTTGATCGTGGGGGAGTTCGCTTTCAAGATCGCGGGGGAGGTTCGGGGGGAGGTCATTTCGGGCATCCCGAACCTCGTCGAAGGAGTCCCTCCGCTTGCGGATCCGGACGGCCTCTTCGACCTTCTCCTTGCGCATCGAGATGCCGTACTCGGCGCACCACTTGATGACCCGGGGGCTGCCCCACTTCAGCGGGACCTGGGCCTTGTCGAGGACCGAGACGAGCCACTCCGGGGTGCCCTTGACCAGCTCGGCGGGCCGGTGGTCGAGGGACTCCAGCACGACCGAGGTGACCGGCCGGCCGTCGGGCTTTGCCTCCCCGTCGAGGGTGATGACCTTCAGCCCGAACTGGAGGTCGGCGCCTTCCTCGTCGTCCTTCTGCTTGCCGACCTTGACGGTGACGATGATGTTCTTGGCGTTGTCGCCCTTCTTCGACACGTGTAGCTCGGACTGGAGGGCGCCTTTTGCGGAGGAGGCTCCGCGGCCGTGTTCGCCGACGTGGCCGGTGTGGTGGATGACGAGGACGCAGGCGCCGGTGGCGCGGCGGAGGTCTTCCATCCGCTCGATGACGACGCCGACTTCGGTGTTGGAGTTCTCCTCGACGCCGACGGAGACCCGGGCCTGGGTGTCGATGACGATCATCTCGGGTGCGAGGCGGCGCATCGCTTCGATGAGGGTGTCCCACTCGGGGCCCATCGCCTGTACGGGGCGTGGGAGGAAGAGGACGTTGTCCATGCGGACGCCGTAGTGCTTCTCCCAGGCGCGGACGCGCTTGCGGATGCCGCGGGCGCCCTCGGCGACGAGGTAGACGACGGTGCCCTGGCGGACGTAGTGGCCGTGCCACTTCATGCCGGTACCGACATGCCCGGCGAGGTCGATCGTGACGAAGCTCTTCATGTGCCCGGACGGTCCGATGATGCGGGCGAGGGAGTCGAGGTGCAGCAGGTCGCCGACGAGGGGTTCGAGGGCGGGCATGTTGTCGAGGGCGGACGCGTCGAGGAGTTCGGCCAGCAGTGCGTCGGCGGGGTCGCCGGAGCGGCCGGCGGCACGTTCCTTCTGCCGCTTGAGGTAGTCGTCGATGAAGGTGACGGCCTGCCCCGGCTCGGCGTCGGGCGAGGTGGCCTGCTGGACGATCAGGCGCCCGAGTTCGGCCTCGGCGCGCAACTCGGCGCGGCGGCGGACCTCGCGGGCGTAGTACTCGGGGTCGCCGCCGTAGTCGCCGAGACGGGCGACGTAGACGACGCCGCCCGCGCGGCGCAGCGCCTGGCGCTTCTCCAGCTCGATGCGCAGGGACATCGGGGTGACGGGTTCGCCCTGGTCGTACAGCTCGCCGAGGACGTCCCAGATGAGTTCGTGTGCGGGGAGGGCGAAGTCGGTGCGGGTGAGGATGCCGCGGATGGCGGGGATCTGCTTGGGCTGGTGGATGCAGCCGCCGAGAACGTACCGCTCAGCTTCGTGCTGGTCGGGGCCGTCGTGGTCCGCCTGGTGCGGGATGTGGCGGACGTTGTCCACGGGCGTGCTCCTCAGAACAGGGTGGTGGGGTCGGTGGGCGGGCAGCGGTGGGTGAGCAGGTGCTGGTGGGGGCAGTCCGGCGGGTGCCGACCGTTCGTCCAGCGCAGGCGCAGGGGCCCGTGTGCGCGGCGGGGCAGGCACCAGACAAGGTCGTGCGGGGTGCTGGCCGCCGCGGCGGGCCCGTAGGGGCGGGGTTCGTCCGGCGGGAGGAGGTCGACGCGGGCCTTCAGGGCTGCGCGGTCGCCGACCCACTGGACGAGGAGGGGCTGGCCGCAGGCGGGGCAGCGGGAGTCGGCGCGTCCCCGCCCGCGGCCGGCCCCGGCCATCACGCCTCCGTGCTGGCGCCGACCAGGAGGCCGGAACCGTGCTTGAGGACGTCCTGGGCGCGGGTGACCTCGGGGTCGAGTTCGGCGTCGAAGGTGCCGCCCTTGGTGCGGAGCCTGTAGAGGCCGCGCTGAAGTTCACGCAGGCGCTCGTCGGAGAAGTCGTCGGGGGCGACCTCGATGCCGACGATGCGGATCTTCACGGAGGGGAACTTGTCCTCGTCGGGGCCGGGTTCGGTGCGCTCGGCGTGGGCCAGCTCGACCACGGCCATCCAGCGGCCCTTGCGCTGGCGGAACATCTCCAAGGCGTGGTCGGAGAGGGCGTCCTTCACGTCTTCGAGGACTTTGCTGTCGATCTTCACGTCGGGCATGAGGTGCCTTTCTGGTGGTGGACCGCGGCCTGGGCGGCGCGGTAGGCGGTGGGGTTGGAGCGCCGCTTGCCGGAGGCGATGGCGCGGGCGTCGTGGACTCGGGAGTCGGACAGCGGGCTCGGGGTGGTCCAGGCGCCGGCGGGGAGGCCGGGGCCGGGCTGCGGCCGGGGCAGGCCCTTGGCGGCCCACGGGCTGTGGGCGTCGCACCGCCAGCCGTTGACGTAGAAGCGCAGCTCGCCGTCGTGCTCGCCGAGGAGGCCTTCGCAGGGCTGCGGGGTGCGGCTACTCATGCCGCCGCCCGGGTGCTGGTCTTGGCGCGGCTGGTGAAGCGGCGGCGGCGCCGACGCAGTTCTTGCTGGCTCATGCCGCCCCAGACGCCCCATCTCTCGCCGGTCTGGATGGCCCAGGTGGCGCACTGCTCGCGCACGGGGCAGGCGGCGCAGACGCGTCGGGCGGCGTTGACCTGGGCCCGGGCGTGCCTGCTCGTGGCGAAGAAGGCGCGGTGATCCAGGCCTGCGCAGGCGGCCTGCTGGAGCCAGTCGAGGTTGCGGATCACGCCGCCACCTCCGCGCCGTGGAGGACGGCTCGCAGCCGGGCCCCGATCCAGGCACCGACCTGCGGGGAGACGGCGTTGCCGTAGCCGTCGACCTGGTCGCGGGCCGAGCCCCAGACGATGAAGGTGCCGCGGTAGTCGTTGAAGTCGACGTCGAAGCCGCAGCCACGGCCGATCTCGTGCGCGGCCATCATCCGGTAGAAGCAGTCCTCGAGCGGCAGCTCGGCGAGCGAGGCCCGCCACTGGGCCATGAGCAGCGCGGTCGTGTCCCGCGAGGTGAGGGTGCCGAGCGGGTCCGTGACCGGGTGAGGCGCGGTCTCGTTGCCGGTGGGGCCGTTCTGCTTGTACCAGCCGGCGGCGGTCAGCACGGCTGGGATCTGCTCCGAGGTGAACGTGGGCATCGCCTCGGCGTGCACCGTGGGCAGCGTGTTCTGCCGGTACGGGATGACCCCGGAGGACAGCACGGCGAGGGTCTCCGACCCGACCTGGGTGGGCAGCGGTTCGCCGGCGCCGCGTGGGCTGCCCTGGTAGTTGTCCACCGCGAGCGCCATCGCTGGCGCGGCGAGTGCACCCGCCTCGGCCTGGGCCCACAGCGGCTCGGGGGCCGGGCCCGTCGACAGGATGGCCGTCTCCTGCTGGCTGGTCTGCGTCGCCATCGGCTGGAGGAGAAGCCGTTCCGAGCCGTGCACGCCCTTGGCCGGCATGAGGATCGCCGGGAAGTCGGCGAACCGCTGACGGCAGCGCTCCGCGCGCTCCATCGACGACCGGGCGAGCGGACCGACGAAGCCGTCGGGGAACGTCTTGACCGGCTTGTCGCCGATGCGCGTGCCCAGGTCGGTGAGGTCGAGCGCGGCCAGCGACGGCGTCATCGGCGGGACGACGGCGCGGCGGCAGGACGGGCAGCGGTACTCGTACTGCTTGCCGTACATCACGGTGCCGGACGGCGGGATGCCGGTCTTCCACGTCCACACCGCCTCGACGTCCTTGTCGCAGTACCCGCAGCGGGACACCGGCCGATGCTCCAGGTCGGGCGCGGGCAGGGACTTGTCCCAGAAGACCCAGTAGCCGCGGTCACGGGACTGCGGCACCCCGAAGAACTGGCTGTTGAGGTACAGCACCCGGTGGCGGTAGCCGAGCAGGTCGAACTGCTTGAGCCAGTACCGGTAGGTGCTTCCGTCGCCGACCTTCTTCCGGCCGGGCAGCGCGGGCCCCCACGAGGTGAGCTGGGTGGTGCACTCGACGAGGATGAGCCGCGGGTGGTGCTTGGCGGCGTACTGCAAGACGCAGTTCGCGGTCGCCCGGTCCCGCTCGGACCTGGTGACGCGCGCCTCGTAGTCGGGGTCGTCCAGCTCGAACAGGCTGAGGCCCTGCTCGTAGGCCCGGATCGTGTTGGCGAGCGAGTGATTGACGCAGCTCACGCCTGCGGCCAGGAGGTCCGCCGGGGGGAGGTCGCGGGCGGAGTGGTAGTCGGCTGCTTCGGGGTCGACCAGGTCGGCGATCCAGTGTTCGGCTTCGGGGTGGTTGGCCTCGTGGACCTGGACCTTGTAGGCGTTGTGGTTCGCGGCCATGATCGTGGTGAACCCGGCGTCCTCGATGCCGCGGGTGAGGCCGCCGAAGCCGGAGAACAGGTCGACCGCGACGTACTCGTCGTGGCGGAACCGGCGATGCCTGACGGCCGGCCGGTGTGTGGCCGTTCGCACCTTCCTGATGGGCGCACGGGTACTCATCGCGCGATCACCGCCGCTCGCTCCGGCCAGCGGACCGAGTCCAGCGCGCGCCGGTGGGTGTCGGGGACGACCGCGAGGGGCCAGCCCAGCCAGTGCAGGCCCATCGCCATGAGGATGTAGGCGTCGGCCTCGTCGTACCGGGCCGGGCCCTCGGTGGTGATGCCGTACGTCGTGGCGACGGCGTCCCGCAGGGCGCCCTTGAGCGCGTCGCCCTTGAGCCGCTTCCCGGTGGCCGGGTCGGCGGGTGCCGCGGTGCCTACCGCGTAGATCATGCGCTGGCCGGGGGTGACGACGGCATAGGGGATACGGCGCTTCCACAGGTCATGGCGGACCATCCACCGCATCGCCGCCAGGGCGTCGGCGCCCTGGTTGTTGTGTCCGTAGGCGGCGCCCTCGATGACGACCAGGGCGGCGTGCCGGGTGTGGTCGGCGATCCCGGTGAGCTGCTGCTCGAAGCGGGAGTGCTGGCTGGAGCCCTTGGCCTTGACGTAGTCGGTCCAGCCCTCGCCGGCGATGCCGGTGGTGCCCATGGCGACGTCGAGGCCGATCACCTTGGGGATGCCGGTGGTGGGCCGGGGCCCGGCCGCCGCGGGGGCGGCCGGGGCCTCGGTGGTGAGGTCGAAGAGCGTGGTCACTTCGGCTCCTCTCGGGCCGGGGCGGGTGCGTCAGGGCTGGTGTTGCGGCAGTCGAGGCAGATCAGCTCGCGCGTCACACGCGTGCGGGCGTGGACCGTGACCCGGCGCTCCGTCGCGCACAGGGCGGCGACCTTCTCCAGGGCCTCGACGGGCGGGGGCAGCGGGGCGCCGGCGCGGCGGCGGCCGGTCGGCGGCGTCCACGCGCGGGCGACCGCGATGACGCCGACGGCGGTGGCGGTGCCCGCGGCGGTGACCGCGGCGATGAAGGCGCTCACGACGCCTCACCCCCGCGCGGCGCGGGGATCAGCGGCCACGAGCCGTCGATCACCTTGTTCGGGTCGCCGCCCTGCTCCGGGCTGGCCTTCGTGCGGAACCAGTCCTGGAGACTGGCCTGCTGCTCGGCCCGCCAAGTGCGCTGGGCGGCGAACAGCTGGACCGGGTTCATGTCGGCGAGCTGGGGGTACCGCTCGAACTGCGTTTCCGCGATCAGCAGCGCGGCGAGCGCGTCGGCCTCGGCGGTGTGCCAGTCCTCCAACTGCACGCCGTACCGCTCAGCGGTCGGCTTGAGCTTTCGCTGGCCGGTGCCGCGCACGTACCGGTTGCACTGCTTGTCGATGACGTGCGGGTCCACCAGCGTCAGCGGTCGCAGGCCCACGCGCTCCTCGACCGTCGGGAGGCCGTTGCGCACCAGGTCGTGGTGAAGGATCGACCAGTCGAAGGACTGGTTGAACGCGATGACCGGCATGCCCCACTCGATGGCGCGCACCAGGTTGGTGGCGATCTCGTCGAGGGCGGTCTTCGGGTCCTGGCCCTCGGCCTGCACCGTGGCGTCGGTGATGCCGTGGACCTCGGAGGCCGCCGGCGGGATCGGGACGCCCGGGTTGATGAGCCAGGAGAAGACCCGGTCTTCCCGGCCGCCGCCGCGGACGATGAACGCGGCGGTGACGATGCGGTCGTTGAGCGGATCCGGGCCGGTGGTCTCGGTGTCCCAAGCGGCCTTGCGGACGGAAGCGAAGGTGTTCACTCGGCACCCCCGGCAGCGCGCTCCTTGCCGATACGGACGACCATCTCGCCGATCGGCTCCTCGTCGCCGACCTCGTTCGTGACCAGCGCACCCAACTGGCGAGTGGTGCGCAGCTCGTGGTGGATCTGCCGCAGCCGTCCGGCGCTGGTATGCGGGTTGCAGATCTCGTCGAGGTAGGTGGCCGCCGGCCGGACCGGGGACTCGGCGCGTTCAAAGTGGACGGCGTCCGCGTCGCGGTCCTCCGTGGGCACGAGCCCGTTGTTGATGAGCAGGGTGCGCAGCGCGATCGACTGCGCCTTTGGTGTCGACCGGCCTCCGGAGTCGGAGGCCTCACCGGCGGCCTGCGACTCGAAGAACGAGCCGTCCGGGCCGTAGATCCGGAAGGTCACCAGGGCGGTGCACTCGCGCATTTTGGCGCCCTTGTTGGTGGTGATGTCGCGGTACTCGGTCTCGACCTTGTGCTGGATGACCAGGACGCCGTGCTTGCGGCAGGCCGGGCCGAAGGCGTTCAAGGCGGTCTCGATGCCGCGGAAGTTGAATCGGCCCGCGCTGCCGCCCTCGAATCGCTCCCGCTTCGCGATGGAGCGGACCTCACCCATCACCCGGGACCAGGCGATGACGGCGCTGGTGGACTCGGCGTCCTTGCTGAGGTCGCCGAGGTCCGGCTCCGTCAGGTCGGGTGCCTGGCGGTCCTCGACCTTGGTGTTCGGCTCGTCGTCGGCCAGGGTGCGGCCGGCCGCCGCGGCTGCGTTCTCGCGCAGGCCCATGTCAGATGCCCCCCTTGAAGGCCTTGGAGATGTCGATGCGTTCGGTCTGGTTGGCCTTCACGCAGGCGGCATAGGCGTCGGGCCAGCGCTCGGCGAGGAGCTCCAGATCGACCTTCGGCGCGGCGTTGGTGGGCTCCAGCGCGTAGGCGCGCTCGCCGCCGAGTCGGGCCTCCTGCGCATCGCCGAGGGCGGCGATCATGCGGGCCTTCGCGGCGGCCTTCGTCTTCTTCGCCTCGGACTCGGCGCGCTGGTGGCGGTTGTAGTCGAGGAGCGCGTCCAGGGCGTCCGGGTGCCGGTCGATGTCCACCGCGCCGGAGCGGGTGGGGTGGAGGCGGCGGAACATCTTCGCCAGGGCCTCGCCGTCGCCGGTCGGCTCCGGCGGGACCTGCGCCTGGACGTGCTCGGTCCAGAACCGGTCCATGGCCGTGGTGATGTCGGCGATGACGTCGGCGTACTGGTCGGCTCGGATGACGCCCTGGTGGTACTCGTTGCCGCCGATGAGCACCGCGTAGTGCATGTGGTCGTAGCCGTTGACGGCGATCTGCCACAGCACTTGGGCGGTGACGTCGTCGGGGGCTCCGGCGTGCCACTGCGCGGACTTGAACGCGCTGCGGGTCTTGACCTCCAGCGCGCACGGGATGCGCGTGTCCTCGGACAGCGGGCACTCGGTGACGCGCCGGTCGAGGGTGGTCATCCAGTGCGGGTGGTCGACGTGGGCGACGAGGCCGACGCGGCGGATGACCGAGCGGTTGCGCATGGCCCAGACGCGGGCGACGGGCTCTTCGTGAACGGTGCCCCAGAACGCGGCCTCACTGGCGTCGTCGATGTCCGCGCCGACCTTGTCGTAGTAGACGGCCAGCGGGGGCTTCTTCTCGACGAGGCCGAGGATGGCGGGGACGTCGCTGGAGCCGATGCCGGAGCGGCGGGCGGCGAGCCAGTCGGCGCGGTCGGCGTCGGCGGGGAGGATGAGGCGGCCGGTGGGTGTGACCCGGCGGCCGGCGGCCGGGGCCTTCGCCCCGGCCTGCACGGTTGTCGTCATCAGGCGGTACCGCCCTTCGACAGCTTCACGCCCGCGACGTCGAACCACGCCTTGGCGTCCCGGGGCGGGAGCCCGCTGTCGCCCTCCCCGTCGACGGGCGCGCCCATGGCGGTGGCGGCGGCGAGGGCGAGCGTCGCGTGCACCTGCGCAGCGGCAAGGACCTCGGCGGTGCCGTCCTCGATGACCAGCGCGCCGCAGGAGTTCTGGCAGCCCTTCAGCAGGCGTTCGGCCTCGCGGTAGTGCTCGGGTCCGGTCGGCATCAGGCACCGTCCTTTCCGGTAGTGGGCTGGCACTCGTGCTGTGCGGCGAGCGCCATGAGGTCGATGAGGGTGTGGGGGCCGACGCCCTGGACCAGGCCGCGGCAGTCGGTGCAGCGCAGTTCGGTCGCGGGGCAGTCGGTGCCGTCGCTGGTCGTGAACACCGGGGTGAAGCGGCTGAGGGCCCAGCCGCCGGGGCCGGAGTGGTCGCGGCCGGTGCGGTACCCGGAGCGATACACCGGGTCGGTCTCGTCGTCGGCCACGGCCATCACCGCGCGGGCAAACCGCACGAGGTCGTCCCGGCGCTCCAGTTGGGCGTAGGCGTCAGCGCTGCGCAGGGCGGCGACGTACCGCTCGATCCGCTCGACGGGGTAAGCGCGGTCGCTCATGCCGACCGCCTCTCCTGCTGCGCGGGCAGCGGCTGGCGGGCGGTGGCGAGCGGGCAGTCGACGTGCTCCCACCGGCCGCGCTCGTCGTAGTCGCAGTAGTCGCCGTCGCAGCCGAACGGGCGGGGGATCATCGCTCGACCCCCTTCACGACAGCGGCGCCGCCGAGGAGCCAGAGGCAGAGGAAGGCGAGTTCGATCAGCAGCCACATCACCGGGCACCGCCCGTCTCGCTGCCCGGCTCCACGGCGCGCGTCGTCGTCGACCGGACCAGCCGGAACCGCAAGTCGGGACGCTCGTCCCGCTCCTTCGACAGCAAGGCCTCGGCGCCGGGGCGGTCGGTGGCACGGAGCCCCGTCCCCACCCACACAGTGCCGCCGTCCAGCACTTCCAACTGCCACGACGTGTGCGCCGGGAACGTCTCGGCGGGCGCCGCCGCTTCGGCTTTGCCGGTGAGCGCGTAGGCGATGGGGTCCTCGTCGGCCGGCCGCTCGTACTCGGCGAGCCGGGCCTCCAGCTCGGCGACCCGGGCCCGCGCCTCCCGACGGCCGCGCTTCGCCGACTCCAACGCCACCCGCAGCCGCTCGTACGCCTGCTCCTCCTCCCAGAGGGACAGCCGCGCGCCCGTCAGCTCGTCCTCGACCACGTCGAGCGTGCGCGGCTCGGGCCCGACCGGCACCGGCAGCGCGTACGCCGAGCCGACGATCCCGTGCTCGGCCAGCTCGGGGAGCGTCGCCATCACGAATTCCGGGCACGTGCGCACGCTCTCCGGGGCGTACAGCGCGATCCCGCCCGCGGTCACCGTGCGCCGCGTCCAGCAGACGCCGTCCCGCGTGTTGATCACCAGGGGCGTCGTCATGCCGCCACCTCGCACGCGTCCGCTGCCGCCTCCAGCACCGCCACCGCCGACTCCGTGGTCCGCGACTCGACGTCGCCCCAGGCGTCGACGTGCGCCTCCAGGTCGAAGATCCCGCCGTACCGCGGGCCGTCGCCGTCGACCTCCAGGCGCAGCGCCAGCACGGCGATCGCCTCGTCCGCGAGGAGCGTGGTGCGGTGCGGGTCGCCGGACGTCGCGCACTTCAGCGCCGCCACGATCGACATCGGCCGCAGGTGGTGCGGGACGTCCATCTCCCGGTCGAACGCGTCCGGGACGAAGTCGCCCTTGTACAGGCCGTTCACGGCGAGCAGCCGAGCCGCCGCCCGGTACACACCGGGAACGGTCGCCGGCCGCGCCTGCGGCGACTGGTGCAGCGGGATCACCCTGCTGCGGGTCTGAGATGATGTGGCCACGGTGGCCTCACTTTCTGGTTGGTGGGGTGCGCCGGTCGCGGGGCCGTCAGCCGGGCAAGGTGGGCGGCCCTTCGGCGCGTTCAGGGGATGGGTCAGGCGGCGGGTGCCGTGCGGGCCTGCGCCAGTTCCGCCTGCACGCGGCTCGCCTTCGCCTTCTGGGCCATCTCCCGCTTGATGCGGCGGGCCTGGGCGGACTTCAGCGCCAGCGCCTGGTAGTGCGCCTTCTTCAGCGACGCCGCGATGCCGGCCAGCTCGGCCTCGGTCGCACCCGGGTTCTGCTGGCGCGCCATGTCGAGGAACCGGGTGTGGTGGCTAGCGCGCCGGGCGGCGGCGGTACGGCTCGACCTGTCCGGGGTCTTCGCCCAGCTGATGTGCGCCGCGAGTCGAAGCTGCATCGTGCGCTCGCTCGTGTTCACGGAGAGTCCCTTCCTTGTTGGTGTTGCCCACGCCCGTGGGCGTGGGCAGTGGGTCGGGAAAGAGGCGGTGGCGCTGTATGTCGACAACCTCGCATATGCGCTCGGCAACCTCCGGTGTGACCGAAGGTCGCTCACCGCTCAGCAGTGCGTGGATCTTGCTCTTGGAGACACCGACGGCTTCGGCGAGGGCTCGGATATCGAGGGAGCCGCCGTCGGGCGCCCGGCGCATCAGTCCGCGCAGCAGGTCGCTGTCGGTCAGATGAAGCCGGTCATCGGTCATGGTGCGCCTCCGTTTGCTGCCCACGATCGTGGACAGCTCCAGTAGAGCACACCGCTTAAGCGATGTCCACGATCGTGGGCAGGTCTGCGGTGGGTCAAAAATCGGACGTAACCGCATCCAGGGGTCCCACGCCTGCCCGTGATCGTGGACAATGTCACGCAGGTACAAAAGGTTGTACGGCCTGACCTGCAATTTTGCGACCACATCCAAGTAATGGTGTGGACTAGAGCGCCTGGAGAGGCGGAGGGATGCCACAGCAGCGAGACGCACTCACAGAACTCGTGAAGGCGCATGTCGGCGCAGGCCGCCGCATGTCCACGCGGGAGTTCGCTGCCGTAGCTGTGGACCCGGAAAGCGGCTGGGCGCCGAGCAAGAGCCTTGTCGCAAAGATCATCGCGGGCCAGGGGTACGACGTCACCCCACAGCTCGTAACCGCCGTCTCCATCGGCCTCGGCCTGGACCGCGAAATCGTTGCCGCCGCCGCACACCTTCAGGTGATCGGATACACCGACGCGGAACTGTCTGGCGGCGCGCCGGCGCGGCTGATCCGCACCCTCGACGCCGAGGCGGGCGCGGACGAGAAGGCGCGCGCGGTCGCCGAGCGGTGGGAGCGAGAGGTCTAGCTTCACCCATTCGGGTGATTGGGTGTTTAGCCTGCGTGTATCTGGTGATCCGGTAGCTCGCTGTTGCCAGTGGTGTGCCCTGTGCATTCGGCCCTGTGCGTCATACAGTGATCAGGCCTCGCGCGTATCGAACGCACGCACGATTTCGGCTGCCCGAAATCAGCGGGCGGGAAAAGGGGGTCTGGTGACAGTAGTGCGGGTAGAACAGGCCGAACTCGATCGCGGTACCCCCCTGATGTACCGCGACCTCGGGACCGTCGTTCGGCTCGCCCACGACCCTCAGCAGATACACGAGACCGCGGCGCTCGCACTCCTGTGCATCCGGCTGCCGCGGCTCGTAGGGAACATGCAAGTGCAGCACGTGCGGCCCGCCCGGTAACCCCCCACCCGCGCCGCATGAATACGCCCCGGATACCGGTTCGCCGACACGAACCGGAGCCGGGGCGACTACTGGTCAGGCCAGCCGGTCAGCCGGTGACAGCCGGGCATGGGCCGACCGGGCCCGCTCGGCGCCAGCCGACGCCGCGTAACGCGACAGCATCTGACGCGACCGCCAACCGGTGATGCGCATCAAGTCGTCCTCATTGCCGCCGTTCACCTTCCACAGGTGGGCGAAGGTGTGCCGGAACTGGTGCGGGTGCAGCGGCTCGATCCCCGCCTCGGCGCACCGCCGCTTCAGCAGCTTGTTCACACCCGAGATCGTCAGCCGGTGCCCGTTGGCACGGTCGCCCCACCACAGCCACATGTCCTCTTCGAGCGGCTTCCCCTTGTGCTTCGCCGCGGCCCGGAGGTACCGGTCGAGGGCAGCCGCGCAGGTGCGGCCGAACGGCACCGACCGCCACTTGTCACCCTTGCCGAGGACGCGCAGCACCATCATGTCGAGGTCGAGGTCGCCGACCCGACGCTCAGTCAACTCGCTGAGCCGGACGCCCGTGTCGAGGAACAACATCAGGATCGCGGTGTCACGCCTGTCGATGTACGTCCGCCCCTTGCAGACCTTGAACAGCGCCGCAAGGTCTTCCTCGGGGATGACGGGCACCTCGGTCTCGGGCACGGCCGGCGGCTTCATTGTCCGCATGGGGGAGCGGTCGATCTCCTCCTCGTCCAGCAGCCAGTTGAAGAAGGTCTTCAGGGCGCGGAAGTGCTGGTGTGCGTTCGCCGGGCTGGTCCGCTGGATCGTGGCGGCGATGTACGCCTCGATGTGCTCGCGGTGTACCTCGTCGAGGTCGGTCGGCGCGGGTCGGCCGGTATTGCCGTCGTCGTCGGCGACGGGCCGGTACCCCTCTTCCGGGTCGAGGAGGAAGCGAGTGAACGATCTGACAGCGTTTCCGTAGATGCGGATGGTGTTGTCGCTCTTGTTCTGGGATTTCAGGGCGCGCAGCCAAGACGCAGCCATCGGCCCGATGTTGTAGCGCTCATCTGCCATCGCCCCACGATGCGCCCACGTTCGTGGACAGTCAAGGCGCTTGCCCCTGTAGCGGTGTGCATCGGGCCAGACATGAAAGAGATCAGCGTTTCCGCTGGTCAGATGGGCTTTGCGCCCCCGGCAGGACTCGAACCTGCGGCCAAGCGCTTAGAAGGCGCCTGCTCTATCCACTGAGCTACGGGGGCCGGGTGTGGTGGCCTCTGTCGTGGTGCCCGGGTGTGGGCTGATCCGTGACGTTGCCGGGGACAAGGATAGGGCTCCCGGATCCTTGACCCTGTTGCTTCGCCTCCGTGGCTCGATGTGGAGGTTCGGTGAAGCGGTCCTGATAATCGCAGGCAGGTACGAATCGTGCAGCGCTTTTGACGTCTCGCGCACCGGGTGTTGTGCACTCGTTATGCCTGCACTGCCTTCCTGTCCCAGTCGTCCCTTCCGTCCCTTGTGTCCTGTCGGCGCGCAGACATGCTCATATGCTTCAGAAATCCCATAAAATTGGGCATTCTTCGCATGTGGTGACCTTGGACGTACGGCCTCAGCTGCTCGACGCACTCTCCGCGCTGCGCGACCGCGTCGCCGCCGCACGCTTCCCGCTGCCCCTGGCGGGGGCCCCACGCGCGCGTGCCAACCGCGACGAACTGCTCGCCCAGCTCGACGACTACCTGGTGCCCCGGTTGAGACAGCCCGAAGCGCCGTTGCTCGCCGTCGTGGGGGGATCCACCGGGGCCGGGAAGTCGACACTCGTCAACTCGCTGGTGGGACGGCGGGTCAGCGAGGCGGGCGTGCTGCGGCCGACGACGCGGACGCCGGTGCTGGTCTGCCACCCGGAGGACCATCACTGGTTCAGCGGGATGCGGGTGCTGCCCGACCTCACGCGCGTGTGGGTGCCCCAGCAGGAGGCGAGCGACGACCTGCTGCTCCCCGGCGAGAACCCCGCGCGCGTGCTGCGCATCGAGACCGCCGAGAGCCTGCCGCCCGGCCTCGCCCTGCTCGACGCTCCCGACGTCGACTCCCTCGTCGCCGACAACCGGGTCCTCGCCGCCGAGCTGCTCTGCGCCGCCGACATCTGGGTCATGGTCACCACGGCCGCGCGGTACGCCGACGCCGTGCCCTGGCATCTGCTGCGCACCGCCAAGGAGTACCAGGTGACGCTGGTCACCGTGCTCGACCGGGTGCCGCACCAGGTGGTCTCCGAAGTCTCCCGGCAGTACGGCGCCCTGCTCACCAAGGCCGGCCTCGGCGACGTACCCCGGTTCACCGTGCCCGAACTGCCCGAGTCGGCCTGGGGCGGCGGACTGCTGCCCGCCAGCGCCGTCGCGCCGCTGCGCACCTGGCTCGTCCACCAGGCCCAGGACCCCGCCGCGCGGCAGCACGCCATGGCCCGCACCGCGTACGGCGTCCTCGATTCCCTGAAGTCCCGGATGCCCGAGCTGGCCAGCGCCGCCGCCGCCCAGTACGCCGCCGCCCTGCGGCTCACCTCCGCCGTCGACACCGCGTACGACAGCGAGCACGCGCGCGTGCGCAGCCGACTCCAGTCGGGGGCCGTGCTCGCCGGGAACGCCCTCAAGCGGTGGCGGGCCTTCCCGCTCGACTGCACCGCCGGGGAACTGCTGGACGCGCTCGTGGACAGCCTCGGCGACCTGCTGCTGTGCGCCGTGACGGCCGCCGACGAGCGCGTGGACGACGCCTGGCGGCGCGAACCCGCGGCGGGCGCCCCCGGGCTCGCCGACCCCGACGGCGGGCCGGACAGCGCCGAGCACCGGATCGGGATCGCCGTACGGCGCTGGCGGCGCGAGCTGGAGGAGTACGCGGAGGAGGAGGTGCGCGAGTTCGATCGCACCCCCGCGCCCGATCCCGAGCTGGTCGCCGCCCTGGTCGCCACCGCGCTGCTCGGCGGACGCCGGGCCCGCTCGGCGGGCGAGGGGCTGGCCGAGCGGATCGGCGCGCACGGGGCGTTGCGGCTGCGGGACCGGGGCGGGCGGCTGCTCGCCGAGTACCTGAACCGCGTGATCCACGCCGAGCGAGAGCGCCGTCTCGCCCCGCTCGACGCCCTCGACGTCCATCCCGAGCCGCAGGCCGAACTCATCGCCGCGCTGTCCGTACTGCAGAAGGAGAGGTGACCGGTGACCGCCGTCACGGACCAGGACCACACGGAGCACGCCGATCACGAAAGTCACTCCGGCCACAACGGTCACTCGGGTCACTCCGAGAGGCGCGCCCCGATGGAGGGGGAGGCGGGCGCGGTGGACTCGGCCGGCGCCGCGCAGACCGAGGGGGACTCGTCCCCGGAGCCCGGCGAGGGCCGGCGGGGAGGGGAGCGGGAAGACGAGGCACGCGCGCACGTGGAGGGCGAGGAGAAGGGGGCCTCCCGCGCGGGGGGCGACGTGAAGGGGGATGTCCGTGCGGGGGAGGACGGGGCGGCGGGTGACGCACGTGGTGGCGGCGCCCGTTGGAAACGTGACGCGCGTGGGAAAGACGACGCCCGTGGGAAAGACGACGCCCGTGGGAAAGAGGCCCGTGGGAAAGGCGACGCGCCCGGGAAGAGCGACGGCCGGGCCAAGACCGCGAAGAACGAGGGCGACCCCGCGCCTCGTACGGACCGTCCGGAGTCCGGGATCGCCTGGGACGACGGGCTGATCGCGCGGCGGGTCGCCGAGGGGGCCGCGACGGCGGAGCCGGGTGCCGTGGTCGCTGTGACCGCCGTGGCCGAGACCCGCGCCGGCGGGGCGCAGAACGTACCGCCCACGCCGGTGTTCGACGGGCCGCTGCGGTCGCGGCTGGACGCGCTGCGCGAGCTGGTGGGGCTCTCCCGGACCCGGCTGGACAGCCGGACGCTCGCCGAGGCGGGCCGCGTCCTCGACGAGGCCGCCGCGCGGCGTCGGCTGTCCGCACAGCACACCGTCGTCGCCATCGCGGGCGCCACGGGAAGCGGCAAGTCGCAGCTGTTCAACGCGCTCGCCGGAGTCACCATCTCGGAGACCGGCGTACGACGCCCCACCACGGCCGCGCCCATCGCGTGCAGCTGGAGCGACGGCGCGGCGGCCCTCATCGACCGGCTGGGCATCCCGCCCCGGCTGCGCCGCCGCCCCGCACAGCACGCGGACGTCGACGGGCAGCTGCGCGGCCTGGTCCTGGTGGACCTGCCCGACCTCGACTCGGCGGCCGTACGCCACCGCGAGCAGGCGGAAGGGGTGCTGGCCCTCGTCGACGCGGTGATCTGGGTCGTCGACCCGGAGAAGTACGCCGACGCGGTGCTGCACGAGCGCTATCTGCGGCCCATGGCCGGGCACGCCGAGATCATGTTCGTCGTCCTGAACCAGATCGACCGGCTGCCCGGCGAGGCCGCCGAGCAGGTCCTCGACGACCTGCGGCGGCTCCTCGACGAGGACGGCATCGCCCTCGGGGAGTACGGCGAGCCCGGCGCGACCGTGCTGGCGCTGTCCGCGCTCACCGGGGACGGCCTCGGTGAACTGCGCGAGGCGCTCGGCCAGTTCGTCGCCGAACGCGGCGCCCCCGCGCGGCGCATCTCCGCCGACCTGGACGCCGCCGCGTGGCGGCTGCGGCCCGTCTACGCCACCGGCCGGCGCGCCGGGCTCAGCGAGGCGGCCCGGGACGAGTTCTCCGCGCGGCTCGCCGACGCGGTCGGCGCCACCGCCGCCGGGGAGGCCGCCGAGCGGGCGTGGCTGCGCAACGCCAACCGCGCGTGCGGCACGCCGTGGCTGCGGCTGTGGCGGTGGTACCACGACCGGAGCGAACCACCCACGGGCCGTATCCCGGTCCGGACCCAGGCCGACGAGGAGGCCACCGCGCGGCAGCGGGTCGAACAGGCGGTACGGACGGTGGCCGAGCGCGCGGCGGCCGGGCTGCCCGCGCCCTGGGCGCAGGCGGTGCGGGAGGCGGCCGTACGCGGTGCGCAGGGCCTGCCCGAGGCGCTGGACGAGCTGGCGACGCGGGCCGGACTGCCCTCGGGGCGCCCGCCGCGGCCCGGCTGGTGGCCGGTGGCCGTGTTCGCACAGGCGTCCATGACGATCCTCCAGGTCATCGGCGGGCTGTGGCTCGTGGGACAGATCGTCGGAGTCATGTCGCCGAACCTCGGGGTGCCGGTGCTGCTGATGGTGGCCGGGATCGTCGGCGGGCCGCTGGTGGAGTGGAGCTGCCGGATGGCGGCGCGGGGGCCGGCCCGGCGGTACGGGATGGAGGCGGAACGGCGATTGCGGGAGGCGGCGGCCGCGTGCGGCCGGGCGCGGGTGCTCGATCCGGTGGCGGCGGAATTGCTGCGGTACCGGGAGGTTCGGGAGCAGTACGGGAGGGTGATCGGGGCGGGGGCGCCGTAAGGGGCGGCAGGCGGCGGCTTGGCGCTGTGGTGGCGCCTGTCGGGCGCTGTGGGGCATACCCCGTCACCCGTGTGGGTGGCGGGGTTTTCCACAGCTGTGGTGGTGGTCCACAGGGCGCGGCGGGCTCCGCGGAACGGAGGCAGTCTGAGGGCGCGGCGATCGCGACGGACGCGGTCGCCGGACCAGACGACGCCGCCGTACGGGAGGGCCCGTACGAGGGAGGGGCTGACGATGAACGAGACGATCATCTGCGCGGTGGGGAACGTGGCGACCCAGCCGGTCTTCCGGGAGACGCCGACGGGAGCGTCGGCGCGGTTCCGGCTGGCGGTGACCGCGCGCTATCTGGACCGGGAGAAGAACACGTGGACGGACGGCCACACCAACTTCTTCACGGTGTGGGCCAACCGCCAGCTCGCCACGAACGTGATGTCCTCGCTGAACCTGGGGGAGCCGGTGGTGGTGCAGGGCAGGCTGAAGGTGCGCACGGACGTGCGGGAGGGGCAGAGCCGCACCTGGGCGGACATCGACGCCGTGGCGATCGGGCATGATCTGGCACGAGGCACGGCGGCCTTCCGCCGCACGGGCCGCGCCGAGGCGACGACGGCAACGGCCGCGGGGGAGGCGTCGCCGGCCCGTCCGGAGCCCAACTGGGAGACACCGGCGGATGATTCACCCGGAACGGACTCACCTGCTGACCAACACCAGCCGGAGCCAGCACTGGTGACGTAATGTCAGGCAAAGTGCCGTCCTGACCCGAAGTGCGGGCTTATCGGCGAATGCGCTCCGAACGACCCGGTGGATTTGTCGATAAGCCCAGCTCATGCGCGTCCGCGCGATAACGATTACGAGTCGGATCACGGCTGTGACGGGATCACCGCGAAAGGCGGTGCGCGCGCCTCCCTAGGATGCCGGACATGGCTCCAGGGGCTTGACCACTCTGCTGGCGGGACCGCGCCCCCACGTCAACCGGTCCTGCTCGAAGGGGAATTCTGTGTTTGCTTCGTTCTCCGCACGGTCGGTGTGCGGGCGAGGGGCGGCCGGCATCGCCGCCGCGACGCTGGTGTCCGGACTCACCGTGGCCACCCTGACGGCCGGCGCCGGACGGGCCGCGGCCGACGACACGACGGACCGGGCCCAGGGCGGCGCGACCGCCACCATCGGCGGCCTGAAGACGTACGGCGCGGCCGTGGTGCACACCGACGCGGGGGACCAGGAGCTGTCGGCGGGCCTGTTCGAGATGTCCGTCGAGGGCGGTGGCACCCTGCAGACGTACTGCGTCGACATCCACAACCCCACGCAGAAGGACGCCAAGTACCACGAGACGCCCTGGAGCGGCACCTCGCTCGGCGCCAACGAGGACGCGGGCCGCATCCGCTGGATCCTGCAGAACTCCTACCCGCAGGTCAACGACTTGGCGGCGCTCGCGCGCAAGGCGGGCGTGAGCGGTGGCCTCACCGAGCAGGACGCCGCGGCGGGCACCCAGGTCGCGATCTGGCGCTACTCGGACGGCGTGGACGTCGAGGCGGTCGACCCGCAGGCCGAGAAGCTCGCGGACTACCTGGAGGACAGCGCCCGCGACACGGCGGAGCCCCAGGCCTCCCTGACCCTCGACCCGCCCGCGCTCTCCGGCCGCCCCGGCGCGCTGCTCGGCCCGGTCACGGTCCGCACCAACGCGGACAGCGTCCGGGTGACCCCGCCGACGGGTGCCGCCACCAACGGCGTACGGATCGTCGGCAAGGACGGCAAGCCGGTCACCGCCGCGCAGGACGGCACCCAGCTGTTCTTCGACGTGCCCACCGACGCGGCGGACGGCTCGACCGAACTGACCGTGCAGGCGTCCACCACCGTGCCGGTCGGCCGCGCCTTCGCCTCCGACAGCCGCAGCCAGACCCAGATCCTGGCCGGCTCCAGCGAGTCCACCGTCTCCGCGAGGGCCACCGCGACGTGGGCGGAGACCGGCGCCATACCGGCCCTCTCCGCGGCGGAGAACTGCGCCGAGGGCGGCGTCGACATCACCGCGGTGAACACGGGCGACGCGCCGTTCACCTTCGAGCTGATGGGCACGGAACACACCATCGCCGCGGGCGAGACCCGCACGGTGACGGTCCCCCTCCAGGAGGACCAGGCCTACGACTTCACGATCACCGGCCCCGCGGGCCTCGAACACCGCTTCACCGGCGTCCTCGACTGCCGCACCCAGGCCGCGGAGTCCCAGGACACCAGCATCTCCACCCAGACCCTCACCGAACCCACCCCCGCCACAGCCGGCGCCCCCACGGAAGACGTCAACCTCGCCGCAACCGGCAGCTCCGACGCCACCCCGCTGATCGGCGGCGTGGCCATCGGCCTGGTGGTGATCGGCGGGGCGGCACTGGTGCTGGTCCGCAAGCGGAAGCCGCAGGCCTGACGGGAGAGGCCCAAGGGCCTCATCCGCTACTGGTTGGACTGGGTCGGCACGCGTTGGCACGGCCGGTCATGGCGGTACAGGGTCGCGCCCGCGCCTGAAGGTGACATCTTGTCGATCTCGGTGAACGGCTCCCCGGGCAGGATCGGCTGATCGCAGCGGTTGCAGATCCTCACGACGGGCGCCCGTCCCGAGGGACCGCTGGGCAGCGGCTGTGCTGTGCTTCCCGGTACGCCCTGTACAGCCGGTCGGCGTCCTCGCACGCCAGGTTGGCGTTGACGCCGGTCACGTCGTCCGTGGTCATGCACGTCGGGCAGGTCAGACAGTGGCTCGACAGGTGCAGCAGCGCAGCCCGCTCCGGGTCGAGGACCGCGGGCTGCCCGCTGCTCAGATTCTCGTAGTGGTCGCAGAGGGCGTTCACAGAACGCGCCAGCCGCTGGGCGTAGGCGATCTGTGAGGGCAGGGTCCAGCCGGGCTTCACTCCGAGCCGGACGTGGGCCTCCATGACGGCGGCGTGCGCGCAGGCACGCGGCACGTCGTCCTCGGGAAACCGGCAGGCCAACTCCTCGACGACCGGGATGGCCAGCATGAGGTGACCGCGCAGTTGGAGTGTCAGTGTCTCCAGCTCACCTTCGGAGGGGAGTTCGGCGTCGTCCGCGAGCAGGCGGCGCGCCGCGGCACGCATCGTCTCCAGGTCGACAGGTGCCGTCTGCTGCGGCTGGGCGTTCATGCCGTAACCCCCACTCGATCGTCGAGCAGCGTGCACCAGCCTGCGGTTTGAAGTCGTGTCGGCATTGGGGCTCCTCGGTCGCCAGGCTCATTGGATGGATACAAGGGTGGCCCTACGGTGACCTCCCTCCGAGGACTTGAATAGGCCTCTTTGCGGCACCAAAAAGGACTTCTGTTGCGGCTCCAGGGTGACTACTGGCGAACAGCAGGGCTTTGTGATGACACTTGACGCAGCCCATGACGACGGAGGTGCAGCAGTGGCACGGCCTGCAGGCAACACCAAGCTGAAGTCCGCCCGCGTGGCGGCCGGTTACCACTCGCAGCAAGCTCTGGCCGACGCCTTGGGGGTGGGTGTCCGGCAGGTCCGCCGTTGGGAGTCCGATCAACCGCCCATGCCTCAACCCGAAGTCGCCCAGAACCTCACCCGGCTCCTCGGGCAGGATCTGGAAGCACTCGGTTTCGCGCCGCCCGCTGGAGCCCCGGCCCGGCATGTGCGGCCCTCGGCGCTTGAGGCACCATCCGGACCCGCGACGGTTCCTACTCGGGCAGGTGCCCTGCAGCCCGCGAGCGCCGCAGACGACTACGAGGCGGTCACCCGCTCGCACCGCCGGCTGTACTGGTCCGTCGCTCCGGCCACGCTGCACCCCACGACCATCGCCCACGCCACGCTGGGCTGCGCGCTGCTGGCTGAGACTGCCGGGCAGACCCGTCGGCGAGTGGCTGCGGCTCTTGCCGAGAGCTACCTGCTCGCGGGCCGTATCGAGTTCTTCGACATGCGCGAGGCCGACCGTGCGCAGCAGACCCTGCTGCGCGCGCTGCAGGCCGCGGGCGAGGCCGAGGACGCCCTGATGGGCAGTGCGGTGCTTGCGCACATGGCGTTCGTCCCCGGATGGGCGGGTGAGCGTGACGCCGCGTTGGAGCGGATGGTGGCCGCGCGAACCTACGCCCGTCGCGGCCTTCCCTCGGCCGAGATGCTCGCGTGGCTCGACGCCGTCGAGGCGGAGTGCGAGACCCGGTGCGGGAACACCCGTACGGCGCTGCATTTGATCCGACATGCCGAAGACGTCCTCGCCGACGGAAACGAGCACGACAGCCCGGAGTGGCTGGACTGGTTCGGTGCCGTTCGGCTCGCCGCCTTCAAAGGCAACACGGAACTGCGCGCGGGGCACCTGCCCCAGGCCCGAGCGACCCTCCTGGGCGCCCTGGAAGCCCTGGACGCCGAGGAGAAGCAGCGCACCGTCGTCCTCGGCGATCTTGCCGCGGTGGAGGCCGCCGCCGGCGACCCGGAAGCAGCATGCCGCTATGCGGTGCAGGCGCTCGACCAACTCGAGCGCACCTGGTACGCCACAGGCATGGACCGCGTCCGTGAGGTGCGGCGCGCGCTGGTACCGCACCAGCATGAGCGGTGCGTGCGCGAGCTGGACGACCGGCTGTACAGCTGGTCGACGACCGTCAGCGCCCTTGCTCGTTGAACCGGGCGATCAGCGGGGACAGCTCCAGGAGGCTCTCGACCCTGAAGGTCGGGAGCTTCTCGGCTTCCTCGGTCCGCCACTGGATCGTCGCCCAGGGGCCGCGATGCACCAGGGCGGTGTGCATCCCCGCAGCGACCGCGGGCCTGATGTCGTTGTCCACGCGATCACCGACGTAAAGCATCTCGTCCACCTGGGCCGGAACGACCTCGGCGACCCGGTGGAAGAACGCGGGGTCGGGCTTCGAGGCACCCCAGTCGTCGGACGTGCCGATGAGGTCCACGTCGTTGGAGAACAGCTCGCGGAGAATCTTCCCGGCGCGTACGGTCTGGTTCCCGGCGATCCCCAGCCACAGCCCGTCCGCCCGCAGAGCGGCGAGCGCGTCCCGCACGTCCGGGTACAGGTCACTCTCACCAAAGGTCTCGGGCCGGCCCGCCTCTGCCCGCCGCTCGCGTTCGGCATAGAGGTCGAAGCCGGGCCGGAACTCCTGGAACACCTCCCGGTAGTCCCGCCCTTGAGCGATGACGGCGCCGAACATCGCAGCGAAGGTATGACGAGGCACACCAAGCCAGTCAGCCCAGGTGCCGTACTCCGTGGTCTCGTCCACCAGGCACTCACCGACGTCGAAGATCACAGCGCGAATCATTGAGGCAGCGTATCCAGGTGCCTCTCTCTGAAGATGGGGTGCCTGATTCCGTCGGACAGTGGCGCTGTCTTCGGTACCGCTTGCCTCACACTCGGCGCGCTGGGCGTGCTCGGCGAGCTGCCGTCCGAGTCGTGAGCTAAAGGCCGCCGCGCTCGATCAGCGAGCCGTCGGGACCGAACGTGTACACCCGTGGCGGTCCCATGGCTTCCACGGCCCTTCGCAACTGCGCTTCTTGCTCTGCGGGGTCAGGGCCGTGCGGGTCCCGCACATGGAAGCCGTGCAGTCGGATGTTGTCCGCGTCGAGGTCCTCCGGCTCGGGACGGCCTTCCTGGATGAAGCCGCAGAGCGCTCGCAGTGCGTCTTCGCCCAATTCCAAGGGATGGAACGGCAGCGCGTACGGCTCTTCGTCCTCGTCCGGCCAGGGAATGACGTCGGCCGGGCGGCCTCCGGCCCAGTAGGGCAGCTCGAAGGGGAGCGGTTCGCCGATGTTCTCGATGATGCCGCTGTCCGGAGACAGGCTCAGGGACCGGACGAGACGCCCGTCCTCCCACACGGCGAACGCCAGCCAGTCGACGACGCTGTGCATGGCGTGCAGGACGAGGCGTCGGCCGGCGCTCGCCGCCACGAGGTGTTCCGGGAGCTGGGAGGGGGCATCGATCATCACGTTCTGATCGCCGATGAGCTCCACGCCCGGCCAGCTGGCTGCGTAAACCGTCCCCTTCGGCGGGTACACCCCGTCCCCGAGATTCGAGCCGTCGCACCCCTCGATCTCGGAGCCCGGATAGAGCCGCCGGATCATGGTTGCGGTCCGGTCGAGGTCCGCCGCCCCCACTCGGCGCAGCATGACCGGCACGTCACCATCGGCGTACACCAGTAGTCCCGTCTTGGCTCCCAAAGCCCCTCCCCGAAGCGTCACCCGTGATGGCGGACGCACCATAGCGGCAGGCACTGACAACGAAGGCGACTCGTTTCGCCTGCCCAGGCGGGCCGTCTCTCGGTCGAGCGAGGGCGCCCGAGTCTGATCAAGGACGACCCACAGTGACCGTCGAGCCGTAGCCGCATCAGCGAAACCCCAGGTCAGCGCCCCCCGTCCATACGGGTTTCCCCCAGGGGGTAGCCGTCAGGCAAGATGGGGTGTATCTGCCCACTGCCAGATTTCAAGCTGCCGGACGGTTTCTCTTGGCTGAGTTCATTTACACCATGCGCAAGGCGCGCAAGGCGCACGGCGACAAGGTGATCCTCGACGACGTCACCCTGAACTTCCTCCCCGGGGCGAAGATCGGCGTCGTCGGCCCGAACGGTGCCGGTAAGTCGACCGTGCTGAAGATCATGGCGGGGCTGGAGCAGCCGTCCAACGGTGACGCCTTCCTCACGCCCGGCTACAGCGTCGGCATCCTGCTCCAGGAGCCCCCGCTGAACGAGGAGAAGACCGTCCTGGAGAACGTCCAGGAGGGTGTCGCCGAGATCAAGGGCAAGCTCGACCGGTTCAACGAGATCGCCGAGCTGATGGCGACCGACTACTCCGACGCGCTGCTCGACGAGATGGGCAAGCTCCAGGAGGAGCTGGACCACGCCAACGCGTGGGACCTCGACGCTCAGCTGGAGCAGGCCATGGACGCGCTGGGCTGCCCGCCCGGCGACTGGCCCGTCACCAACCTCTCCGGTGGTGAGAAGCGCCGCGTCGCGCTGTGCAAGCTGCTGCTGGAGCAGCCCGACCTGCTGCTCCTCGACGAGCCCACCAACCACCTCGACGCCGAGTCGGTGAACTGGCTGGAGCAGCACCTGGCCAAGTACCCGGGCACCGTCGTCGCGATCACCCACGACCGGTACTTCCTGGACAACGTCGCCGAGTGGATCCTCGAGCTCGACCGCGGCCGCGCGTACCCGTACCAGGGCAACTACTCCACGTACCTGGAGACCAAGTCCGCCCGTCTGAAGGTCGAGGGCCAGAAGGACGCCAAGCGGCAGAAGCGGCTCAAGGAAGAGCTCGAGTGGGTGCGGTCGAACGCCAAGGGGCGGCAGGCCAAGTCCAAGGCGCGTCTGGCTCGCTACGAGGAGATGGCCGCCGAGGCGGAGAAGATGCGGAAGCTGGACTTCGAGGAGATCCAGATCCCGCCGGGCCCGCGTCTGGGCAACGTCGTCGTCGAGGTCAACAACCTCAGCAAGGCCTTCGGCGAGAAGGTCCTGGTCGACGACCTGTCGTTCACGCTGCCGCGCAACGGCATCGTCGGCGTCATCGGCCCGAACGGCGCCGGCAAGACCACGCTCTTCAAGATGATCCAGGGCCTCGAGACCCCGGACTCCGGCGACATCAAGGTCGGCGAGACCGTCAAGATCTCGTACGTCGACCAGAGCCGTGAGAACATCGACCCGAAGAAGACGCTGTGGGAGGTCGTCTCCGACGGGCTCGACTACATCAACGTCGGCCAGGTCGAGATGCCGTCCCGCGCGTACGTGTCCGCGTTCGGGTTCAAGGGGCCGGACCAGCAGAAGCCGGCGGGCGTGCTCTCCGGTGGTGAGCGCAACCGGCTGAACCTCGCGCTCACCCTGAAGCAGGGCGGCAACCTGCTGCTCCTCGACGAGCCGACCAACGACCTCGACGTCGAGACCCTCAGCAGCCTCGAGAACGCGCTGCTCGAGTTCCCCGGCTGCGCCGTCGTCGTCTCCCACGACCGGTGGTTCCTGGACCGCGTCGCCACCCACATCCTCGCCTACGAGGGTGAGTCCAAGTGGTTCTGGTTCGAGGGCAACTTCGAGTCGTACGAGAAGAACAAGATCGAGCGGCTGGGTCCGGACGCCGCGCGTCCGCACCGGGCCACCTACAAGAAGCTGACCCGGGGCTGATCGATCTTGCGGCACATCTACCGCTGCCCGCTGCGCTGGGCGGACATGGACGCGTACGGCCACGTCAACAACGTGGTGTTCCTGCGCTACCTGGAGGAAGCCCGTATCGACTTCCTCTTCCGCCCGGAGAAGGACTTCAAGCAGGGGTCCGTGGTGGCTCGCCATGAGATCGACTACAAGAGGCAGCTCGTCCACCGGCACGAGCCCGTGGACATCGAGCTGTGGGTCACCGAGATCCGGGCCGCCTCCTTCACCCTCGCCTACGAGGTGAAGGACGGCGACCTGGTCTACGTCCGGGCGAAGACCGTCATCGTGCCGTTCGACTTCGAGGCGCAGCGGCCCCGTCGGATCACCGACGAGGAGCGCGCGTTCCTCAAGGAGTACATGGACGACGCCTCCGAGCGGGGGGCCGGCGCGGCATGACGGTGCTGCACCTCGCCGACGAGAGGGAGGCGGCGGACCTCGCGGCCTTCCTCTCCCGGCTGCTCCACTACGACCGTGGAGCCGCGGTACGCCTCCAGGCGGCGGGCACCGCGCTCGCCGTCTTCGGACGGCCGCCGTCCTTCGAGGTGCTGGCGATCCGCGCCGTACGGCTCGGCAAGCCGTACGAGAACGGGCTCGACGTCACCCTGGACGTCACCGTGTCCGCGGGCGAACTGCTGGAGTCCGTGGACGAGAAGGCCGCCACGGCCGCCGTGCCCGGCGCGGTGACCGGGCCGCCGTGGGCCGGAGTGCTGCCGCCGCGCGGCGGCTGGCAGGCGGAGTCCGGACTGCCGGCGACGGACGCGCTGCGCGCGATGGTCGCCGCCGGGGTCGCCGAATTCCGCTCCCGCAGCCAGGAGTTGGCGCCCGAGGCGCGCACCCGGGCCGAGCTGGACCGCATCGGCCGGGAGATCTGGTCCCGGACCGTCGGAACCACCGGCCTGCCCGTGCGGGCGGTGCACGCCGCCCAGTCGCTGGGCTTCCTGCGGCCCGTCCCCGGCGCCGGGGAGCCGGCGCTGCTCTCGTCCGGGGCCTGGCTGCGGCTGCGGACGCCGTACGGGTCGATCGCCGTACGGCGGTCACGGCCGGAGGGGCTGGGACTGCTGGGCGTCAGCGTGCGCCCAGCGTGACCCCTGAGCCCAGGTGGCCCCCTGAGGTGGCTCAGCCCGCTGTGTTCACCATCGACGCCGCCGCGTACGTCAGGTAGTTCCACAGCGTGTGCTCGTGCTCCTCGGACAGGCCGAGTTCCTCCACGGCGACCCGCATGTGCTTCAGCCAGGCGTCGTGCGCCGCGCGGTCGACCGTGAACGGGGCGTGGCGCATCCGCAGCCGCGGGTGGCCGCGGTTCTCGCTGTACGTGGTCGGACCGCCCCAGTACTGGATCAGGAAGAGCGTCAGCCGCTCCTCCGCGGGGCCCAGGTCCTCCTCGGGATACATCGGCCGCAGGATCGGGTCCTCGGCGACTCCCTCGTAGAAACGGTGGACGAGCCGACGGAAGGTCTCCTCCCCGCCGACCTGCTCGTAGAAGGTCTGCTCCTGAAGCGTGCCACGCCGAATCTCATTCACGCCCTCCATGCTCTCAGACGCGGCGACCGAGGACGGAAGGCTTAGGACCGCCCGCACCCTCGCCACCTGGCGTGCTCGCCTCTCGCTGTGATGCGCAGCACAGTGGACGTATGGGTGCGCACGCTCTCGACAAGGACCTGGAAGCACTCGCCGTCTCGGCGCGGGCCGCGCTGGTGCGGGAGATCGAGGCGAGCGGCGCCTGGACCGCGGACCCGGTGTGGCGGGACGTGTTCGCGGCGGTGCCCCGGCATCTGTTCGTCCCCTACTACTACGTCGGCGTCCTCGGCGGATACGAACGCCGCTGGGGCGAACACCCCGACCCGCAGGCGCGGGAACGCTGGATGAAGGGCGCGTACGCCGACGAACCGCTGGCCACCCGGCTGCGCGACGGCCAGCTGCTGTCCTCCAGCAGCCAGCCCTCCCTCATGGCGCTGATGCTGGCCGCGCTCGGCGTCGAGGACGGCGACCGGGTGCTGGAGATCGGCGCCGGCAGCGGCTACAACGCGGCCCTGCTCGCGCACCGGCTCGGCGACGACGATCTCGTCACCACCATCGACCTGGAGCCGGAGATCACCGAGTCCGCCCGGCGCCATCTGGACACCGCCGGATACCACCCCGTGGTCGTCACCGGGGACGGCGCGCGCGGGGTGCCGGAGCGGGCGCCCTTCGACCGGATCATCGCGACCTGCGCGCTGCCGTCGATCCCGCGCGCCTGGCTCGACCAGTGCCGTCCCGGCGGCCGGATCCTCACCCCGCTCGCCACCGGCCTGGTGCTGCTGACGGTCGGCGAGGGCGGGCAGGCCGAGGGGCGGTTCCTGGACTCCCCGGCCTACTTCGTGCCGCTGCGCGGCGGCGGACCGAGCGACGCGGAACCGGCCGGACTGGGCGCGGTGCCGCGCCGCGGCCGGGAGGACGACCTGTTCCGGTTCCTGTTCGCGCTGACCCGGGGCAGCCTCGACCCGCAGGAGGCGTACGCGCTGTGGGAGCGCGAGGGCCGGCCGCGCCGCGACCGCTACGGCATCACCGTCACCGGCGACGGCGAGTGGGCGTGGCTGGACGACCCGGAGGGGCCGTACGCCTGGCCCCTTCCGGGGTGAGCCGTCCCGCCCGGGCGTCGGCCGGGTCCAGCCGCGTCAGCCGCGGCGGATCGTGATCGTCGTCCAGGCGCCCACGTGCACCCGGTCGCCGTCCTGGAGCGGCACCGGCACGAACGGCTGGATCGGCTCCTCGGCGCCGTTGACCGTGGTGCCGTTGGTCGAGTTCTGGTCGACGATCGCCCAGCTGCCGTCCGGCTGCTGCACCAGCACCGCGTGCTGGTGCGAGACGCCCGGGTCCTCCGGCGGCACCGACAGGTCGATGTCCGGGGTGTCACCGGTGGAGTGGCGGCGACGGCCGATGGTGACCTGGTTGCCGGTGAGGGTGCGCCGCTGCTCCGGTGAGTACGCGGGCAGGTTCAGGCCCGCGGCCTCGGGGCCGGAGCGCTGCATCATCGCCATGAAGTACTCGCGGTCCGGACCGATCGTCGCCGTCCAGGTCACCGGGCCCTGCGGGGCGGGCGGTGCGGGCGGGGGCGGGGCCTGGGTCGCGCCGGGGTGGGGGTAGCCGTAGCCGCCGCCGGGCTGGGCGGGAGCACCCGGTCCGCCGGGGCCGCCGTGCCCGCCGTGGCTCTGGGGACCGCCGGGTGCGCCGGGGCCGCCGTGGCTCTGGGGACCGCCGGGTGCGCCGTGGCCGCCGTGGCCGCCCGGGCCGTTCGGCTGGGCGCCGGGGTCGGGCGTGGACGGCGGGGAGATCACCCAGTCGTCACCGCCGCCGAAGGACTGGCCGCCGGGGCCACCGGGCGCACCCGGGCCGCCGGGGCCCGGCTGGTGGAATGCCTGCGGGGCGCCGCCCGCCGCGCCGGGACCACCCGGGCCACCGGGACCGCCGGGACCGCCGGACGGGCCGGGCGGCGGCGGGACCGGACGCGAGGGGTCCGCGCCGAAGCCGGGCGGCGGACCGCCCTGGCCGGGCACGGGGGAGGGGCCGCCGGGACGCTCACCGAAGGGGCCGCCGGGCTGACCGGGGCCGCCCGGAGCGCCGGGCCCGCCGGGACCACCGGGTCCGGAAGGGGCGCCGTGCGCGCCCGGTCCGCCGGGGGCGGGGAATCCACCGGGCCCACCCGGGCCGCCGGGGCCGCCGGGACCACCCGGTCCACCGGGCCTGGGCGGCATGCCGGGGCCGCCCGGACCGCCGGGGCCGCCCGCGGGACCGCCCTGCTCACCGCCGAAGCCCGGGCCGCCCGGAGGGATCGGCTCCGCGGGGCGGTTCACCTGGGACGGACGGGAGCCCTGGTACTCGTACTGGTCCGTGCCGCCGTACGACGGCGGACCGGGGGGCCGCTGGAAACGCGGGTCCGGGCCCGGACCCTGGCCGGGGCCGGGCGCCGGCGGGCGCGGGGCGGACGGCGCGGCCGGGGTGTACGAGGTCGCGGTGTTGGTCAGGAAGTTCCACCGGCACTCCTCGCAGAACGGCGCGCCGCCCTCGCGGGGCGTGCGGCACTGCGGGCAGAGCTCCGGCTGGGGGCTCGGCGCGGTGGCCGGGCGGCCGGTCGCGCCGGGCGCGGGCGGCGGGAAGCCGTATCCGCCACCACCCGGAGGCGGCGGGGGCGGGGGCGGGGGTACGGCTCCGGCCATGCGGTGACCGCAGACCTCGCACCAGTCGTCGGAACCCGACTGGTGTCCGTTCGGGCAGGTCGGCATGTCGGCGCTTCCCCCTCTCCTTTTCCGGCCGCTCTGACCGGATTTCTCCAACCCCGAGGGGTCAGGCTCGTTCCTGTTTACGTCACTTCTTTACACGAACAGTCTTGGTGGACCGAGTCTCGAGCGTCATCTCGTCGGCCTCCGCGACCTTCGCCTTCAGTCGCACAGTACCTGTCGCGGCATCGACCACGTCCACCACCTTCGCAAGGAGTTTCGCGGTATCCGCGTTTCCGGAGGCGCCGGCGAGCTGAACGGCGCGGCCCAGTTTGGCCGTTGCTCCGTCGATGTCTCCGGATTTGCGCAGATCGAGCCCTTCCTGGATGACCTGGGCGAGTTCGGCCTGGCCGGTGTAGTGGGCGACCTGGGGGTTGATCGACGTCGAGGCGGCCATGTCGTCGGTCCAGACGGCCCGTACGAGACCCTGGGCGCCGAGGTTCTGCGCGCCGCCGTCGGGTTGCGGGATCACCAGGGAGGCCCGGGCCGCCAGCATCTCCTGGCCGATGTTCGCGGGGGGAACCGCCACACAGATGTGGTAGTCACGCGACTCGTCCCCCCAGGAACCGGTGGGGTAGTCCCCGGCGCGCGGGCCGGCCTCGGTGCGGCGGTCGGTCAAGTCCTCGACCGTCGGCGCCACTTGCTTGACGAACCTGATGGTGGTGCCGACCGGCGTCCACAGCCGCAGCGCGACGTCCGCGACCTCCTTGCCCATCGCCGTCTCCATCATCCGCGTGAAGTCGGCGGCGAGACCGGCCGGATCGGCGACGATGTCGGCGCTGCCGAGCAGCGCGGAGGCGATCCCTGTGACTTCTTTCACTTCCCAGTCGGTACCGACGCCGCGGGCGTCACAGGTGAACCGTCCGGCGCAGGCGTCCAGGGCGGACTTCAGGTCCTGCGGCGACTCGTGTTCGTTGCGGCCGTCGGTGAGCAGGATGCCGTGGCGGATGGCCACGTCCGCGGAGGACAGCAGCCGGTCGGCGAGGCGCAGCCAGGTGCCTATGGCGGTGCCGCCGCCCGCGCTCAGCTTGCGCAGGGCCTGCTTGGCCTGTTCACGGGTGGTGGGGCTCGCGGTCGCGAGCCGCCCGCCGCCCGGGTAGACCTCCTTGGCCACATGGGTGCCGCCGACCACCGCGAAGTGCACTCCGTCGCGCAGGGTGTCGATCGCGGCGGCGGTCGCGTCCCGGGCGTTGCGCATCTTGGCCGGCGGGTAGTCCATCGAGCCCGAGCAGTCGACCATGATCGCCACGGCCGCGGACGGGCCCTGGCCGGGCGCGTACAGGTGGGGTGCGGTGACGGCGCCGCCGATGGTGCCGCCGCCGGTCGCGGTCACCGTGACGATCGCGTTGACCTCCCGGCCGCCCTCCGGGAGGTACTCGTTCTGGTACACGTCGACCGAGAACTGCGGCACGTTGGACTTCGACAATTTGGCCATGCGTACTCGAATCCCCCTTGGTACCCCGCCGGAGCGGGGTCACGGCTCTGGCCGGACCGGTCCCCTCCGGTCCGTCGAGGCGTCCCCGTCGCGCGCGGCTTCCCCGTCCCGCTCGACGCCTCAGGCGGATCCTGCCCCCTGCGGCGGGGCCGGGAACGGCAGGACGGCCACTGTTACGTTGTCGTGGCCCCCGCCGTCGAGCGCGTGACCGACCAGGACGCGGGCGCTGTGCAGCGGGCGGGCGGCGGCGTCGAGGGGGAGGACGCCGGCCATGTCCTCGGCGGCCTCCGCGTAGTTCCACAGGCCGTCCGTGCAGACGATCACGACGCCGGGGCGGTCCGGCTTGAACGCGGCGGTGTGCGGCTCCAGTTCGTAGGCGTCCGCGCCGAGCCAGCCGGTGATCGCGTGGGCGCGCTCGTCGGCGTACGCCTCGGCCTCGTTCATCAGGCCCGCGGCGACCATCTGCGCGGCCCAGGAGTCGTCCTCGGTGAGGCGGGCCGCGGGCGCGGTGCGGTCCAGGGGGACCCAGTAGGCGCGGCTGTCGCCGACCCAGCCGACCACCAGCAGACCGTTGGTGACCACCGCGCCGACCAGGGTGCACGCCGGGGCGTTCTGGTGCGGGGCCTGCTCGCGGGCCGTGGCGGGCTCGTGGGCCAGGGCGTTGACCGCGTGGGAGGCGGCGACGATCGCCTCGTGCATGGCCTGCTGCGGGTGGGTGCCGTGCGGCAGCGCGGCGAGCAGCGCGGCGCTCGCCGCGCGGGACGCGGCGAGCGAGGCGTCGTCCGGGCGGGTCGCCGAGGACACGCCGTCGCAGACGATCGCCACGGCGGCGGGGGAGCCGTCGGGCAGCGCGGTGGTGCCGATCGCGAAGGCGTCCTCGTTGCGGTGGTGGCGCAGACCGCGGTCGCTGACGGCGGCGACCGGGCCGTTCTCCTCCTCCATGTGGTCGCGTTCGCGGGGCTGGGCGTGACCGCAGTTCTCGCAGTAGCCGTCGTCGTCGACCCGGCCGGCGCGGCAGGCGACGCACAGCTTGGCGGGGTCGGCGGAGGGTACGGCGGCGGCGCGTTCGGACACGCGCGGGTCCGGGGCCTGGAGGGGGTACTCGTCGGGCTCGCCGGGCGAGGTGGGTGCGGCGGGTACGGCCGACTCGGCTGAGGTGGCGGGCTCGGCCGGCTCGTCGGGCTGGGCCGAGGCGCGATGGTCGAAGCGGATGCCGAGGGTCGGGTCCTCGCCGTGGGGAACGGCCGTCGCAGGGGCGGCGGGGGCGGCGGGGGCGGCGGGGGCCTGGGCGTCGGGGGCGTGCACGCCCGCGGTGCCGGGGGTGTCCGACGGGGTGACGGCCCAGTCGGCGGGCGTGGCCTGGTACGGGACGGCGCCGGTCACCGGGGGTGCCGGAGGTGCCGGGGCGTGCGCCGGGGGCGCGGGGGGCACCGGGGCCTGGGCCGGCGGCGCGGGAGGCGCAGGGGGCGTCGCCGTGTTCCCGTAAGGCGTCGGGCTGTTGACGGCAGGCGCGGGGACCCCGGGCACGCCGGGGGCGCCCGGGGCGCCGGTGGAGGCGTTGGGGGCGGGTGCGGGGCCGTATCCGGTGGGCGGCGGGGAGCCCGTGCCCGCCGGCGGGGCGTACCCGGAGGGGAGCGGGGCCTCCGCGAGGCCCGGGGGAGCGGGCGGGGCCGGGGGCGGGCCGGCCTGCGGGCGCGGCGGTACGGCCGACAGGTCGTATCCGCAGGCACCGCAGAAACGGTCCCCCTGTTCCAGCGGTTCCGCGCAGCTCGGGCACTGCGTCAGGGCGGCCTGCCGGGGCGGCATCTGCGACATCAACTACACCCACGTCCGGGGGCGGTAACGATTGGCACGTTCCACCAGGTCGATCCTCTCCTCGCCGCCCCTCGCCAGCCGCGCCAGCGTGCGGTACGAACGCTCCAGGCCGAAACGCAGGCCCCGTTCGTCCAGGTCGCTGCCGAGCAGCGTCCGTCCCGTGGCGGCAGGAGGGACGGAACCCTGGCCACCGGAGAGTATCCAGTCCAGGGCACTGCCGAGCACTTCCGTGGCCAACTGCTCGCGCCGCGTCGGATCCAGACCGTACGCGTCGAGCGCCTCGACCTGACCCGCGGCGGCGGTCAGGTCCTCGAGGAAGGGTACGTCGGCGGCGGTGGCCGTGCGCTGCCGCAGCCGGGCGCGGACCGCGGCCACGCGGGCGGCCGTGTAGTGGATGGACGCCTCCGGGACGGACTCCAGCGTGCGGACGGCGGCCCGCCGGTCGCCGGTGGCGAGCTGCACGCGGGCCAGGCCGAACGCGGCGCTCACACAGCTCGGTTCGGTCGACCACACCAGGCGGTAGTACTCGGCCGCGTTGTCCAGCTGGCCCAGCACCTCCGCGCACAGGGCGAGGGCGAGCTTGGGCGCGGTCTCGCCGGGGAACGCGTCGTAGATCGCGTCGAAGGCGAGCGCCGCGCCCTCGTGGTCGCCGGTCACCAGCGAGGCGACGCCCCGGTACCAGACCACCCGCCAGTCGTCGGGACGTTCCTCCTCCAGCGCGGTCAGCACGGTCAGCGCGGTCGCCGTGTCCCCGTTCTCCAGCCACGCGCGGACCTGGCGCAGCCTGGTCTCCGTCGTCTGCGCCGGTACGGCGGTCAGCGCGGCGGTCAGCTCGGCCGGCGCGGACGTCAGCAGACCCGCCAGGAAACCGGCGTTGGGGTCGCCGGGGTCCACGTGCGGGATCGGCAGCGCGAGCGCGGCGGCGGCCGTCGGCACCGGCTTGACCAGGGACGGTGCCCCTCCCTGGAGGGGTGGCGGCGTGGTGGCGTTCCGGGTGCGCCCAGGGCCGGTCGCGCGCGCCCCCAGGCGCGACACCTCGCCGGCCGGCGGCGGGAACAACTCCGTGTCCGTGACCCGCAGTTCCGGGCCGAACAGGGTCGACAGCGCCGGGCGCGCCCGGCCGGTCTGGAGGGAGACGACCTCGCGCAGGACACCCGTCAGCTGCTCCGCCATCTCCTGCGCGGAGGCGAACCTGCGGGCCGGGTCGGGGTCGGTGGCGCGGACCAGGAGGCGGTAGAAGGACTCGTACTGCCGGAAGACCTCGATGGTGTCGGGGTCGGGCAGGGAGTCGGCGTAGACGTTGGTGTAGCCCTGGAAGTCGAAGGTGAGGACGGCGAGGGTGCGGCCCACCGTGTACAGGTCGGACGCCACCGACGGGCCGGCCTCGGCGACCTCCGGCGCCTGGTAGCCGACCGTGCCGTAGATCGCCGACTCGTCGTCGTCCATGCGGCGCACCGCGCCCATGTCGATCAGCTTGAGCTGGTCCTCGGTCTGAATGGCGTTGTCGACCTTGAAGTCGCAGTAGAGCAGGTTGCGGCTGTGCAGGTGGCCGAGGGCCTCCAGGGCCTCGATGCCGTACGCGCAGGCCTGTTCGACCGGCAGCGGGGCGCGGCGCCCGTCGGGGGTGCGGCGGGCGTTGGCGATCTCCTTGAGGGACTTGCCGCCGACGTACTCCATGACGATGTAGCCGTCGAGGGAGCCGGTGCGCTGGTCCAGGTGCTCGACGAAGTTGTAGATCCGCACGATGTTGGCGTGCTCGATCTCCGCGAGGAAGCGGCGCTCCGAGATCGCCGCCGCCATCGCGTCCTGGTCGCCGGTGTCCAGCAGGCCCTTGAGGACCACCCAGCGGTCGGAGACCGCGCGGTCCACGGCGAGGTAGATCCAGCCGAGGCCGCCGTGCGCGAGACAGCCCGCCACCTCGTACTGGCCGTGCACGATGTCGCCCGCCCGCAGCTTCGGCACGAACGAGTACGGGTGGCCGCACTTGGTGCAGAACCCCTCCGTACGGCCCGGGCGGTCGCCGCGCGAACGGCCCACCGGCGCACCGCAGTCCGCGCGGGAGCAGAACCGCTTGCGCTCCGGCACCTCCGGGTTCGCCAGCACCATCGCCCGCGGGTCGGGCCGCGGCACCGCCGGCACCTGCACCAGACCCGCGCCCAGCCGTCCCCGGCCGCTGGAGGCCGAGGTGGAGCCCGAACCGCGCACCGACACCGAGCGGTTGGAGGCGCTGCCCGACACGGAGCGCGAGAGGCGGCCCGACACCGAGCGGCGGGACTTCGACGACTGCGACGACGTACGCGAGCTGCCCCGGCTGCCGGAGCGGGCCGAGCGGGCGCTGCCGCTGCCCGCCGAGCCCTTGCCGCCGGCGGTCACCCCGGTGGGCGGCGAGCCGACCATGCCGGTCGGCGACACGACCGGGGCGAGACCGCACGTGTCGCAGTACAGTTCGCCGCCGCCGACGTCCTCGTACGCGCCGCCGCAGCCGGGGCGCTGGCAGGTGCGTGGTGCCTGGGTCATGCCGAAGAGTCCCCCCTGTGTGGCCCTGGGTCCCGGCCGTGGGCGGCGGGGTCCGTCCGGTGCGTCGCGGGATCCGGCCGGTGTGTTCCCGGGGCCAGGCCGTGCGTCGCGGGATCCGGGCGGTACGTCGTGGAGTCGCTGCCGCGGTCCTCGGGGCCGGCCCGGCCCGGTACCCGCGGGGTGCCGAGGAGTTCGGCCGCCGCCTGCTGGTAGCGCAGGACCGCCTGCTCGGCGACGCGCAGGTCGCACGGCGCGCTCCACAGCATGCGGCGCGCCGCGTCGTACCGCTCCACCAGCAGCGGGTCCTCCGCCAGGCCGTGCCGGGCCACCTTCGCCTTGTACGCGTCGAGCCGGCCGCGCAGCTCCGCGCGGACCGCGAGCGGCGCGGTGACCGCCGTCAACGACTCGCGGGCGCGCAGCAGTTCCTCCTCCGCCTTCTGCTCCAGCGACTCCAGGAGCGGGGAGAGGCGGTGCCACTGTGCCGTTCTGCGGTACTCGGCGGCGGTCGCCAGCTGCTCCTGGAGCGCGGTCGGCGGGCCGCTGACCACCGGCACCTCCGTGGCGGCGATCTTCGCCAGGACCTCGACGCGCGCCGTGCGGGCCTCGGCGAGGGTGCGGTCGGCACGGGACAGCACGTCCCGCAGCCTGATCAGGCGCTGCTCGGCGTCCTGGCGGACGGTGAGGACCGCGTCGATCTCCCGGCGCACCTCCTCCAGGGCGCGCGCCTCCCGGTCGTACACCGTGGTGTCCGGTTTGCCGCCGCCGGGCGCGGAGCTGCCCTCGGCGGGCTTCCAGAACGCCAGCGGGTCGGACACCACCTGCTCGCGCAGCTTCGTCAGGGTGCGGGTGATGCGCTCCAGGTCGTCACCGGACGGGTGCTCGCCGGGGCGGACGCCGACGGAGTGGGCGAGGGTGCGGGTGCGCTGGAGTTCGGCGGCCAGTAAGTCGATCCGGGCGGGCAGCGCGGACCACACCGCGTCCGCGGCCACCACCATGTCCAGCGAGGCCGCGTACAGCTCGTTCATCCGGTCCACGAGCGCGGCCAGGGAGTAGCGGGTGGTGAGGCGGGCGGGCTCGCCGCCCGCGACCGTGACGGACTCGCCGCGCAGCAGCTCCGTGAGGGCCACCAGGTCCTCGCGGCTGGACCAGCGGCGGCGGGCGCGGATCTCGCGGGCGGTGCGCAACGCGTCCGTGTAGGCGTCGAAGTACGTCCACAGCAGGCTGATCGACGCCTCCGTCGCCGCCCAGCGCTCCTTGGTGACGCCCGTCAGTTCGGCGCCCTCCAGCAGGCGGCGGCCCGCGTGGTCCTGAAGGGCGAGCAGCGAGGTCTCTATGGCCTCGTGCTCCGCGCCGAGCCGCGCCAGCGCACGGTCCACCTCGTCCCTGTCCATGACCGGACCGGAGGTTCCCGTGACGCCCATCGATCACCTCTCGCTTGCTGGTTGGGGGGTTGCGGCGGTTGCCGGTGCTTCGCTACTCGTAGTCCGGCGTCGGCGGGGTAGCCGACTCCGAGTCCCTACCCAGCGTCGGCGACAGCCACTTGTCGTACGACGCCTTCCATCCGCCGTCCGTGCGGTAGTCCGCCAGTATGCGGTTGACCCGGCGTACCAGATCCGGGGCTTCCTTCTTCATCGCCACGCCGTAGTACTCGGTCGTGAAGCGCTTGCCCTTGAGTTCCACCGACGGGTCCTGCGCGGCCTGGCTCGCGGCGAGGGCGCTGTCCGTCACCACCGCGTCCACCTCGCCGAGTTGGAGACGGACCAGGCAGTCGAGCTGGTTGGGGACGGTCGTGGAGATGTCGGCGGAGGCGGGCAGGTCGCCGGTCTCGCGGTCCTCGGCCAGCTTCTCGTACGCCGTCGAACCCTTGGCCGAGCAGATCCGCTTGCCGGCGAGGGTGTCGTCGTAGCCGTCCACGGGGGAGGAGTTGGGGGCGAGGACCTGCTGGCCGGTGAGGAAGTACGGGGCGGAGAAGGCGACTTCCTTCAGGCGGGCGCAGGTGATCGTCATCGTGCGGACCACCATGTCGACCTGGCCGCTCTTGATCGCCGGGACGCGCTGGTTGGTGGGGATCGCCTTGAAGCGGATGCGGTTCGGGTCGCCGAGGAGCTCTTCGGCGATGCGGCGGGCGAGGTCGATGTCGAAGCCCTCCAGCTCGACCGTCTTCGCCGTGCTGTTCGGGTTGCGGTAGCCCCAGCGGTAGCTGTTCTGGTCCACGCCGACGGAGAGGTAGCCGCGCTGCTTGATGGCGGCGACGGCTTCGCCCTCGGCGGTGGACGGGGGGAGGCTCCGGTCTTCCGGATCCTCGCAGTCGTCCGCCCTGGCGAGGGTGGCTTCCGTGGTGCGGGCGCCCTGGCCGGTTGTGGTGGCGGCGGTGCGGTTGTCCTGGGTGTGGGGGAGGAGCAGGGCGAGGGTGAGGGTCAGGGCGCAGACGAGTGCCATGGCGGCCACGCCGCCCCAGCCCTTTGTCTTTCCGGTGGTCATCGTCGTCCCTTCACCGGTACTCCGACAGCCTGCGGCCGATGCCCAGCAGTGCGCCGGCCGCGCCCAGTACGGCGAGGACCGCGGCGCCGGCCGCCAGGCCCGTCAGCGCGTCCCTGCCGTCGCCGGCCGCCTGCTCGAACTCCCGTTCCTCGTGGGCGATCGCCGTCTGGAGGTTACGGTCGACGCTGTCGAAGCACTCGCCGGTCGGCTGCTTGCTCTTCGCGCCGATGATCCTGTCCAGGGCCGTCTGGTAGTCGCCCGCGTCGTCGGCCTTGCGGGCCTGCCGGTGACGGTCCTGCCAGACGTCCATGTTGCCGGTGGCGGCGCGTACCGGGGCCTTGCCCGTGTCGTCGTCGGCGAGGGCGGCGGCCTCCGCCAGGCCCTCGGCCAGATCCTTCATCGACGCCCGGTACGCCACGTCGAACTTGTCGTCGAACTTGCCCGGTTCGACCTCGACGGTCTCCGCGCCGCGGTTGACCAGGGTCAGGTTCTCGTTGCCGCGGGCCTTGAGGGACGCGATGCGTGCCTCGTGCAGGACGTCGAGGGAGCGGACGCCGTGGTCGTAGGAGTCGTTCAGGCCGGCGCGGGCGACGCTGTGGCCGACGGTCAGCCACAGGAGGGCGACCGTGGTGGCCGCGGTGGCGGCGACCAGGCCGTGGTTCAGGACGCGGTTCGTGCGGCGGTACGTGCGGTGCTGGGCCCAGGCGAGGGCGGCGAGGGTGGTGGCGCCGAGGGCGATGGCGGCCCAGGGGTAGGGGGTGGCGTCGGCGTAGTCGGCGCGCAGGCGGCGGCTCTCGGAGATGTAGAGGGCCTCGGCAGCCGGGAGCATCTGGGTCTGCATCGTGTTGTTCGCGTGGCGCAGGTAGGCGCCGCCGAGGGGGTAGCCCTGGCGGTTGTTGGCGCGGGCGCGTTCGATGAGGCCCTTGTACTCCGGGAGGAGCTTGTTCAGCTTCGCGATGGTGCGGGCGGAGGGGGAGTCCGGGTCGCTGCTGTTCGCGGCGGTGACGAGTTTGGCGGCGGCCGTGCGGATGTCTCTCTCGTAGCGGTCGCGGGTCTCCTTGGATTCCTGGCCGCCGGCGAGGAAGCCGCTGGACGCGGCGGTGTTCGCGTCCGCGAGGGAGCGGTAGATGTCGGCCGCGGCGGAGGTGAGGGGCCGGCTGCTGTGGAGGACGTCGTCGGCGGCGGCGGTGCGGGTGGTGGTCTGCCAGGCGGTGACGGTGCCGAAGGCGAGGACGAGGCCGGCCAGGACGGCGCCGATGATGCGGAGGCGGCCGGGTTCCGTGGTGGCGGCGGTGCGGAGGTGGTCCCAGCCTTCCGCGAAGGCGGTGCGGCGGGCGGGGAGGAGGGGTGAGGGCGGGGACGGTTGTGACGGTGGTGGCTGTTGTGGTGGTGGTGCCGCGGTGCGGGTGCCGTTCGGCGTGTTTGTCACGCTCACGCTTGACCTCCCCCATGGTCATCTGTCGCCGCAAGTATCGCTGCCCGGGCTGACATCCGCACCGGGTGCGGCTCGATCTTGATCGGATCGCAGCGCGGTGCGGCGCGGTGCGGCGCGGTGCGGCGCAGTGCAGTGTGCGGTCGTGTGCCTCTCCCCTTGCAGTGAATACGCCGGTGGGGGTGGATCGGTTCCGATCGGGATCGGGGGCTGGAGAAGCGCGCCACCGCGCTGGAGCGGTAACCGCCAGTGTGTCTGCCGCGCGCAGGCCTGCTGTGGACGGCCGATCAGGCGCCGAGGGCGTCCATGAGGTGGTCATCGAGGTCTGCCACCCAGTCCTCCCGCCGCCACGGCCTCAGCTCCTGCCGCGCCCTTCTCAGGCGAAGTGCCGGCACCCGACCGCCCGTAGCGGACGCCGCGTCCACGCAGTCGTGTAGCAGGTCGGCGGCAGCCTCCGGTTCATCGAGCCCGATGCGGGCGAGCGCCTGGTCGGTCTTGACGATCGTCTGCTGCACCCGCTCCCTGGGAGCCGACAGGGTGGATGCTGACCGGGCGAACCGGTCATGAGCCTCCGACGGGTCACCGACGAACAGCTCGCATACGCCCTCGAATCCGCGCAGGTGGCCGGGCGAGAAGCTTGTCGGCGCAGGGTCACCCGCGTGATCGGCTTCCATGTCGTACCAGGCGAGCCCGAGCGCGGCCTGAGCTTGCCGCTTGTGCCCGGCGCGCGCTGCCAGCTCGGCCTGGAGGGCGTGGGCTCGGGCTCGCACCAGTGTGCTCTGGCCGGTGCGTGCAGCGCGGACGGCTTCGTCGACCAGTCGCCGCGCTTCGTCAAGCCCCCGCCTGGCATACAAGTTGGTCAGCGCGTGGCTCATGTGGACGCTGGCTAGCCGCCACGGCTCAGCGAGCTTTCCCGCCTCCTGCGACGCCTCTGCGTACAGGGCACGCGAGGCGGTGTCGTCTCGCGTCTCGAACGCCAGCCGCCCGGCCAGCGTCATGCCGGCGACCGCCACCTCCCGAAGTCGGGCCATGAGCGGCTCTGGTACGGGTCCGCTCAGGAGGCGCCGAGCAGCCTCTACTGCTGGAGCGAGCAGCAGTTGGAGCCGCACCATCGGCAGCGAGCCGACCTCGGCGTCGACGTCGGCAACGACGGAGGCGAGTCCGGCCAGGGTCTGTTCATCGGTGCGTGCCGGATTGTGCAGAGCGGCGGCCAGGCTGACGTGGACGCCTGGGGCGAGGAGGGCAAGCATGCTGCCGCCGGTGTCAGTCGCCGCGCGCAGCAGCGTGGTGCGCAGTTCGGCGATGCGCCGCTCGCTCTCCCCGAGGAGTCCGAGCGCCTCCAGGTACTGAGCGAAGTCGGAGCCGGCGCCGAGCGCGAGGTCGCCACCCGGTGTGCGTGCGTAGAGGTGGGCGAGAAGGAGCTGGTGCCGTTCGTCGGGCATGGTGGGTTTAGTGGCTTCCCAGCGGGCGACGGACCGCTGAACACTGGACGCTGCTGGCAGCGGCGGCTGGTGCAAGCCCTCAGCGGTCGTGATGAGCGCGCGGGCGAAGGCGGCGAGGGACAAGCCGCGCCGCTTCCGCAACTGCTTGAGCGCTGCCGCTCCTGCGGCCCTGTCGTCCATACGGTCCATGGTGCACGGAGAAGCGGTTACACGGGCACGATCAGGCGGGGCTTTCCCTGATCAGCTGTGTAGTTGAGGGTCTGCCAGGTACCAGAGGCGGAGTCGTCACCCTTGGGGAAGCCGATCGTCATGCTGCTGCGGTCGACCATCCAACGGTTTCGCGCGTGGTAGGCCGATGACCCGAGTTCCGGCGCCTGGAGTTCGACGATCTCCTTGATGCGGTCACGGGCGCGGGCGATCGCCTGCCGGGCCTCGGCCGGCTGCTGATCCACGGTTCCGGGGACGACAACGGTGATGTCGGCTGCTGTGTTGCCGGCGATCCACAGCAGAGTGAGGGAATCGATGCCCCTGGCCCCGCCGATGTAGAAGTGAGCCCTGTCGGCGAACGGGCGCAGGTAGTCGGCGAACAGGGTTGCGTACTCCGCAAGGCTTCGGTGCCCGGTACTGCGGGTGCCTGTAATCGTCACCGCACGAGTCAAGATCAACTCCGTGTCATAGATTGTCATATCCCGCCTGATCGAAGCTGTTGGGATCGTCTGTCTCAAGGCCGGCAACAGCTACGTCCGCCGCGTGATCGGTCCCGGCGCCCAGCCGCCGACCGGCGCGGTCCTGGAGTTGCTGACCAGTGCGCTGCGCGGCCACATCGAGCTGATCATTCCCGTGGTCGAGCGGGCCGCCCGGAAGCTGCCCCAGTACTACTCGCTGCGCGACGGCGGACTGGTTGCCGTCTGGTCAGCGCGCAAGAAGCTGAGTGCCACCGTGGACCCGGGACCGGATGGGGCGGCTGCTCACGCCGTGGAGCTGGCCTACGCCCTCGACTTCCTCTGCGACCGCTACGAGAGCCTGCGGCCGACCGCACCGGCGTAAAGGGGCCCCACGGCGACCGCGGGGTCAGCGTCGCTTCCACCAGGTGCCCGTCCCGTCGGGGGCCGCAAGCCTCCGCCAGGACGGGTCTTGGGCCTGCCGGTCGCTGCGCCCCGCAGCGCCTTGGTCAGCCGGTGAAGTGGGCTTGCAGGCGGGACTGGGCCTCAGGGGGTGCGTGCAGGTGGTCCAGGCCCAGGAGGGCCGCTCCGAGGACCGGGGGTGCGGTGACGACTTGGGGCTGGGCCTTGGGGGCCTGCTCGGCGAGGAGGGCGCGGATACGGGCGTCCAGTCGGGGGTGCCGTGCGGCGAGGATGCTGCCGCCGAGGAGGACGGGGGTTTGCTCGGTGAGGAGGTCGAGGCGGGTGAGGGCGACCGTGGTCATGGTGACGATCTCGTCGGCGAGGCGGTCGACGAGGGAGCGGGCGATGGGGTCGCCGGAGGCGGCGGTGGCGAAGAGGACGGGGGCGAGTTCGTGGCGGCGGGCGGGTGGGAGGTGGCCGAGGTGGAGGGCCTCGATGAGGGCGTACATGGTGGGGAGGCCGAAGTGTGCGGGGAGGGTGGTGGCGAGGCGGGTGGGCGCGCCGCGGCCGTCCTCCGCGCGGGCCGCGTGGAACAGGGCCTCCTCGGCGAGGCCCCAGCCGCCGCCCCAGTCGCCGGAGATGCGGCCGAGCGCGGGGAAGCGGGCCGTACGGCCGTCGGGGCGCATGCCGACGCAGTTGATGCCGGCGCCGCAGACGACGGCGACGCCCAGGGGTTCGGTGACGCCGGCGCGCAGGACGGCGAAGGTGTCGTTGCGGACCTCGACGGTGGTGCCCCAGGCGCGGGCGCGCAGGGCGGCGGTGAGGGTCTCCTCCTCGACGGGGAGGTCGGCGTTGGCGAGGCAGGCCGAGACGTGGGCGACGGTGGTGAGGCCGGCGGTGTCGAGGGCCCGGCGGACCGTGGTGGTGAGGGTGGCGAGTGCCGTGTCGAGGCCGACGGCGGGTGGGCGGAAGCCCTCGCCGCGGGCCGTGGCCAGGACGGTGCCGTCGGTGGAGACGACGGCGACGTCGGTCTTGCTGTTGCCCGCGTCGATGGCGAGGACGGGTGCGGTCAGGCCCACGCCAGGTGCTCCCGGTTGTGTGCGATCAGCTGGTCGGTGAGGGTGTCGGCGTACTCGTACTGGCCGATGAGGGGGTGGGCGAGGAGGGCCTGGAAGACCCGGTCCCGGCCGCCGTGGAGGGCGGCTTCGAGGGCCAGGTGCTCGTAGGCGGTGACGTCGGCCATCAGGCCCGCGTAGAGGGGGGAGACGGGGCGGACCGGGAGGGGGACGGGGCCGGTGGTGGTCACCGTGGCGGGGACTTCGACGACCGCGTCGTCGGGGAGGAAGGGGAGCGTGCCCCGGTTGAGGGTGTTGACCACCTGGTACGGGCTTCCGGTGCCGGTCAGGAGGGCCGCGGCCAGGTCCACCGCGGCCTCCGAGTAGTAGGCGCCGCCGCGCCTGGCGAGCAGGTCCGGTTTGGTGTCCAGGGCGGGGTCGGCGTAGAGGGTGAGCAACTCGCTTTCCATGGCGGCCACTTCGGCCGCTCGGGAGGGTTTCGTGCGGAGTTCCCGTACGACCTCGTCGTGGGCGTAGTAGTAGCGCAGGTAGTAGGAGGGGACCACGCCCAGGCGGTCCAGGAGGGCGCGGGGCAGGCGGAGGTCGGCGGCGATGGTGTCGCCGTGGGTGGTGAGGAGGCGGGGGAGGACGTCCTCGCCGTCGGGGCCGTTCAGGCGTACGGCCGTCTCCCAGGTGAGGTGGTTGAGACCCACGTGGTCGAGGTGGACGGTGGCGGGAGGTACGCCGAGGAGTGCGGCGAACTTGCGCTGGAGGCCGATCGCGACGTTGCAGAGGCCCACGGCCCTGTGGCCCTCCCGGAGGAGGGCGCGGGTGACGATGCCGACCGGGTTGGTGAAGTCGATCAGCCAGGCGTCGGGGTTGGCGCGGCGGACGCGGTCGGCGATGTCCAGGACCACCGGGACCGTGCGCAGGGCTTTGGCCAGGCCTCCCGCGCCGGTGGTCTCCTGGCCGACGCAGCCGCAGGTCAGGGGCCAGGTCTCGTCCTGTTCGCGGGCCGCCTGGCCGCCCACCCGGAGCTGGATGAGGACCGCGTCCGCGCCGTCCACGGCCTTGTCGAGGTCGGGGGTGGTCAGGACGCGGGCGTGGTGGCCGTGGCGGGTGAGGATGCGGCGGCTGAGGTTGCCGATCAGGTCCAGGCGGTCCGTCGCCGGGTCCACGAGGACCAGTTCGTCGAGGGGGAGGGTGTCCCTGAGCCGGGCGAGGCCGTCGACCAGTTCGGGGGTGTACGTCGAACCGCCGCCTACCACGGTGAGTTTCATACGGTGCCAGCCCTTCACTGCGGTGAGTGTCCAGTCGGGGTGCGCGGCGGTTCAGCGCGAGGTGTCGAACACCTCGTCGCGGGTGGTCGCGAGGGCGCGCTCCAGCGCGCCGCGCAGCACGGGGTGTTCGGTGATGCCGCCGAGGACCAGGCGGGGGCGGGCCGCCGCCAGTTCGGCCAGTTCGGCCTGGACCAGGGCGCGCAGCGGCTCGCCGCCGCAGGTGAGGGAGGTGCCGCTGAGGACGACCAGCTCCGGGTCGAGGACGGAGACGAGGGACGCGAGACCGGTGGCGAGGCGGGTCGCGTACGCGCGCAGGAGCCGCTGGTGGCGGTCGTCGTCGGGGTGCCGTGCGGCGCGGGTCAGCAGGGCGGCGGCGACCTCGGCGTGCGAGCCCCCGGGGAGGTCGGTCAGACCGGCCTCGCGGGCCAGGGCCGGCAGGGCCTGGGAGCCGGCCAGCTCCTGGTAGCCGCCGCTGCCCGCCTTGGTGACCTGGCGGACGAGCGGGGTGCCCGGCACCGGCAGAAAGCCGACCTCGCCGGCGCCGCCGGTCCAGCCGCGGTGCAGCCGGCCGCCCAGGACCAGGGCCGCGCCCAGGCCCTCCTGGTTCCACAGCAGGACGAAGTCCTCGTGGCCGCGGGCGGCGCCGAGGCGCTGCTCGGCGACGGCGACGAGGTTGACGTCGTTCTCGTACTCGACGGGCATCGGCAGCGCGGCGGCGAGTTCGGCGAGCAGGGTGGGCGCGTGCCAGCCGGGCAGGTGGGAGGCGTAGCGCAGGCGGCCGGTGTTCGGGTCGAAGGCGCCGGGGGTGCCGATGACCAGGCGGTGGAGGGCGTCGCGGGTGAGCCCCGCCGCCTTCAGGGCGCCGTCGAGGGCGTCGGTGACCTGCCGGACGACCGGGCGGTCCGGGCGCTTCCCGGGGGTGGGGACCTCGTGGGTGCCGATGGTGCGGCCGGTGATGTCGGCGACGGCGGCGCGGATGCGCTCGGGGGTGACGTCGAGGCCGGCGGCGTGGGCGGCGGCCGGGTTGAGCGCGTACAGCTGGGCGTTCGGGCCGGGACGCCCCTCGGTGGTGCCGGTCGCCAGGACCAGTCCGGCGGCCTCCAGGCGGGCCAGGAGCTGGGAGGCGGTCGGCTTGGACAGGCCGGTGAGCTTGCCGATCCGGGTGCGGGAGAGGGTGCCGTGCTCCAGGAGGAGGTCCAGGGCGGCGCGGTCGTTCATGGCGCGCAGCGTGCGCGGGGTGCCTGCCATGGGTCTCCCTCTCCGGCTCGGTCCCCTGCCGGGACAGTGATTGTTAGGAAGGTTTCCTGTTCCGGCGGGTGAGGGGAAGCTAGTCCGGCCGGGAACCGGGCGTCAAGAGAAAGGGCCCCTCGTGCGAGGGGCCCTGGGTCGCGACTACTTCGTCGTGCTCGGCGGCGTCAGCGGCGACGCCGCCGCCGACTGCGGCGAGGTCGTGCTGGCGTACGCCGACGGGGGCGCCATGCCCGCCGTCGGGTCGGCGTCCGCGTCACCCTCCGACTGGGCCGGCAGACCGCCGACGATCCGGATGCCCTCGGCGTCGAAGGCCCGCTTGATGCGCCAGCGCAGCTCGCGCTCGATCGTCAGCGACTTGCCCGGCATGGTCTTCGCCGACACCTTCACGACCATGGAGTCCAGCAGCAGGCTGTCCAGGCCCAGGATCTCCACCGGGCCCCACAGCATCTCGTTCCAGGGCTCTTCCTTGCTCATGGTGTCGCCGACCTGGGTGAGGACCGCCTTGACGTGGTCCAGGTCCTCCGAGGGGCGGACGGTGACGTCGACGCCCGCGGTGGCCCAGCCCTGGGAGAGGTTGCCGACCCGCTTGACCTCGCCGTTGCGGACGTACCAGATCTCGCCGTTGTCGCCGCGCAGCTTGGTCACCCGCAGGCCCACCTCGATGACCTCGCCGGAGGCCACGCCCACGTCGATCTGGTCGCCGACGCCGTACTGGTCCTCCAGGATCATGAACACGCCGGACAGGAAGTCCGTGACCAGGTTGCGCGCGCCGAAACCGATCGCCACGCCCGCGACACCGGCCGACGCCAACAGCGGAGCCAGGTTGATCTGGAAGGTGCCGAGGATCATCAGGGCGGCGGTGCCGAGGATCAGGAAGCTCGCCACCGAGCGCAGCACCGAGCCGATCGCCTGCGAGCGCTGCCGGCGGCGCTCGACGTTCACCAGCAGGCCGCCGATCGCGGTGCCGTCCACCGCCTGCACGGTGCGGTTCATCCGGTCTATCAGCTTGGTGATCGCCCGCCGCACCACCACCCGCAGCACCGCGGCTATCACCACGATCAGCAGCACCCGCAGGCCGATCGCGAGCCACGTGGACCAGTTCTCCTCGACCCAGCTCGCGGCGTTGGTCGCGCTCTGCTGGGCGTCCTGGAGCGTGGGCACCTTCGGGATCGTCGTCTCGGACGGAGACGGCGACGGCGAGGGGCCGGCGGCCAGGAAGACGGCGGACAGGGACACGGGGGGTAACCTCCAGGTGCAGCGGTCTGCCTCCGGCGGGGTCGTCCGGGTCACGAAAAGGTCACCGGGCAGGCAGAACCACCACACTAACGGGGCATTGTGTGTGCAACCGCCTGGTTCGCGCGGGAGAGACAGGACTCACCTGGGCTTGAACAGGTCCCCACCTGGGGGATGAATCAGATGTGGTCGAAAACACTCCCAGCCCGTTACCGGGACATGGTGGCGCGTTCACCGGGCCTGAGGGGAGACTGGCTGCAGATCGTCCCGGCGCGAGCCACGCGCCGCCGGCGTACAAGGAGGCATCCGTGCCGCATGTCCTGGTCCTCAACGCGTCGTACGAGCCCCTCGGCGTCGTACCGCTCCGCCGCGCGCTCGTCCTCGTCCTCGAGAACAAGGCCGTATGCCTCGAGGAGTCCGGCGCCTATCTGCACAGCGCGACCGTCACAGTCCCCGCACCCAGCGTGGTCCGGCTGAAGCGATTCGTGCGGGTTCCCTACCGGGGGCCCGTTCCTCTGACCCGCCGGGCGCTGTTCGCCCGCGACGGAGGCCGGTGCATGTACTGCGGTGGCGTCGCAACCAGCGTCGACCACGTCATCCCGCGCTCGCGCGGGGGCAAGCACGTGTGGGACAACGTGGTGGCGTCCTGCCGCCGCTGCAACCACGTCAAGGCCGACCGCCACCTCACCGAGATCGGCTGGCGGCTGCGCCACAAACCCGCCCCGCCCACCGGTCTGGCCTGGCGCATCATCGGCACCGGCCACCGGGACCCGCGCTGGCTGCCGTACCTGCGGCCGTTCGGCGCGGACGACGCCTTGGCCCGGATCGACGGCATTTCCGCCTGACGGTCCGGGCTTTCGCGTATCCCGCGGGGCTTGCGCACCTCCCGTGCGGGACCGGGGAGACCCCCGTCCACCCCGGTCCCGAAGGACTGCCCGCACGCGGGTTCCCTAGGTGAAGCGCAGCTCGCCCGGGCGCACCGACCGGCGTAGCAGCGGCAGCGAGGTCGCCGCGGCCAGCAGGCAGGTGACGTAGACGGCGACCGGGACGAGCAGGGCCGCCCACGGCACGGAACGGCTGCCGCCGTCGTCGGTGAGCATGACGTACCCGGTGCCGATCGCCATGCCGCCGATGCCCGCGAGCAGCACCGCGGGTGCCAGCGGCAGCGCGGTCTCCAGCAGCAGCGCCCGGCCCAGCACGCGCTGCGGCACCCCGGCGGCGGCCTGGGCGGCCAGCCCGCGGCGGCGGGTGGCCAGGGACTCGGCGGTGCCGACGGCGAGGGCGAACAGGACGATCAGCAGGGCGACGCCGATGGCGGCGGCCGTCAGGTTCAGCCCCGTGGTGTAGAAGCCGTTGTTCTCGGCCAGGTGCTTGTCCGACTCCAGGACCTCCAGCAGCGCTTGGCGGACCCCCACGAAGCCGGTGCCGACGACCGTCACCAGCAGCACCGCCGCATGGGTGCGGGCGGTGGCCCACGGGTCGTCGCGCAGCCGCTCGGCCGCGATCAGCACCGCGGGGTCGTCGGTGCGGGCGGCCAGCAGCCGCCCGGTCAGCCGGGACGTGGCGCCCACCAGCCAGACCGCCGCCGCGCCGACGACCACGACGGCGCCGAGGACCGTGAGGGGGCCCGCCGGGCCGCCGGGCCGCGGGCCGGCGGACAGCCGGTGGACCGAGCCGGCCGTCACGGCCGTGAACAGCAGCGCCGCCGCGACGAACGTCCGCCCCGGGCGGGCCTGCGCCCGCACCCGGCGCACCTCGCCCAGCGGCGAGGCCACGACCCGGCGCAGCGCGACCACGCTCACCAGGGTGCCCACCACCGGCACGGTGAGCGCGACCGCCGCGATCCCCACCCACGCCAGGGCCGGCGGCCGGCTCCACTCGCCCAGCAGGAGCAGCACCGAGAAGACGGTGGCGACCGCCGAGCCCAGCGCACAGGCCAGCCCGGTCTCCGCCGCCGCGATCCGCCGCACCTGCCAGGGCGTGGCCCCCGCCAGCCGCAGCCCGGCCAGCCGCCGGTCCCGGTGGACGGCGCCGATCCGCGCGCACTGCCCGAGGAACCCGAACACCGGGACGAGGAGGAGCAGCAGGGCGACGATCATGCCCGAACGCTCGCCGGGGTGGTCCAGCAGCCCGTTGCCGACGGACACGTGGTAGCTGCGGCCCCGCAGGGAGGCCAGCACCGCCGCCGCCAGGGCGAACCCGGTGGCGAGCAGCGCCCCGAACGCGGTGAGCGCGATCCGCCACCACTCCCGCCGGTCCGAGCCCGTCACCAGCAGCCGGGCCAGTCGCAGATCCGTTCTCACCGGGTCACCCCCAGCACGTCCGCGCCCTCGGCGAGCACCACGCCGTCGCGCAGCGACACCTCACGGTCGGCGTACGCCGCGACCCGGGCGTCGTGCGTGATCACCAGGACGGACGTGCCGGACTCGCGGGCGGCGTGCACCAGCGCGGTCATCGTCTGCTCCCCGGCGAGCGAGTCCAGCGCGCCGGTCGGCTCGTCGGCGAACACCACCTTGGGGCTGGTGACCAGGGCGCGCGCCAGCGCCACCCGCTGCGCCTGCCCGCCGCTCAGCTCACCGGGCCGCAGCCCTTCCTGCCCGCGCACGCCGAACCGCTCCAGCCACTCCCCGGCCACCGAGTGCGCCTGCCGGCGGGCGAGTCCCCCGAGCAGCAGCGGCAGCGCCACGTTGTCCAGCGCGGTCAGCTCCGGGATCAGCTGCCCGAACTGGAACACCACGCCGAACTCGGTGCGCCGCAGCTCGCTCAGCCGGGCCTCCGGCAGCTGGTCGACGCGTTCGCCGCCGTAGGTCACCGCGCCCGCGTCGGGCCGGACGATCCCGGCCAGGCAGTGCAGCAGCGTCGACTTGCCGCTGCCGCTCGGGCCGGTGACGGCCAGGATCTCGCCGGCCGCCAGCTCGACGGAGGCGCCGCGCAGGGCCTCCGTCCTGCCGTGCGCCTTGATCAGGCCACGGGCCGCGAGCAGCGGTGTGCCGGGGTTGTGCTCGGCCGTCATCGGTGGTCTACCTCCGCGGTCAGGGTCGTCAGCCGGGCCGCGGTGGTCGTCATCCAGCGCAGGTCGGCGTCGAGGTGGGTGAGGGCGTAGTCGGCGGACAGGACCGTGGACAGATCGGCGCCCGGGGCGGTCTTCACCGCCGTGAGCTCACGCATCCGCGCCATGTGCGCGGCGCGCTGCTCGCGCAGATAGCGGTCCGGGTCCCCGCCGGAGAGGATCGCGACGACGACCTTGGCGAAGATCTCGTTCGCGACGAACGGCGCGGGCGGGGTGACCTCCCCGGCCCAGCGGGCCAGCTCGGCGGTGCCCTTCTCGGTGGAGCGGTACAGGGTGCGCTCGGGGCCGCCGTCGGCGTCGGTGCCGTCGACCTCGGCCAGTCCGTCGCGGACCAGTCGTTGCAGGGTCGTGTACACCTGCCCGTAGGCCAGCGGGCGGGCCTGCGGGAAGCGTTCGTCGTGCCGTCGCTTGAGGTCGTAGCCGTGGCTGGGACCGGCGGCGAGCAGCCCGAGCAGGATGTGGCGGGTGCTCATGATGATCAGTATGCACTGAGTACATGTACTGAGTGAATAGCAGACGCGAAAAGGCTTCAGAAGTTCCCTGCACTCTCGCGAAAGGGTGCCCGGTCCGAGTCAGTCCCGGACCGCGTACGCCTCCACCGACCACAGCGAGTAGCCGTACTCCGTCGCCCGCTTCTCCCCCTGCACCCGCACGAACCGCACGTCCCGCTCGTCCATCCGCAGCTCCTCGCGGCCGCCGCGGCCGTCGCGGACGGTGGCCGCGGTGCGCCAGCGGCGGCCGTCCGCGGAGACCTGTACGCGGTACGCCGACGGGTGGGCGTCCTGCCAGTGCAGCACCACCCGCCCCAGGCGGACGGGCTCGGGCAGCTCGACCTGCCACCAGGCGCCGTCGTCCACCGGGGACGACCAGCGGGTGGCCGGGTCGCCGTCGCTCGCGGCGGACGCCGGGAAGTCCGGGGTCTCGTCGCCGGAGGACCGGGCGGTGCCGGCGCGGGCGAGGTCGGGGCCGCCGGTGGGCGGCACCGCGCGGACGGTGACCGTGCGGGTCACGCCGCCGAAGGCGAGGGTGACGTCGTAGGAGCGGGCGGGGGCCTCGCGCGGGATGCGGATGTCGAGCGGCACCTCGACCGCCGTGCCGCGCGGGAGGGCCAGGACACCGCCCGGAGCGGACACGTCGATTCCCTTCGGCGCCCGGACCGCGAGCCGCCCGCGGACCTCCTCCGGCCGCAGCGAGGCCAGCCGGACGGTGATCCGCCGGGTGCCGCCGAGGTCCGCGTCCACCCGCTCGCCGTCCGTCGTCAGGGACACGGCGGGCGCGTCGGCGTACCAGGGCACCAGGTGCCGTACCCGCGACGGCGCGGGGCCGGTGACGCGCAGGGCGTCGGCGCGCAGGCGGGCCGGGAGCTCCGTGGCGCCCGAGGCGTCCAGGGTGCCGAGCGTGCGCCAGCCGCCGCCGGGCAGCCGGGCCTCGACCGTGCCGGTGGTGCCGGGTTCGCTCAGCACGGTCACCGCGCTGAGCGCGCGCGGGCGCGGGAAGCGGACCGTGCGGCCGTCGGCGGCGTCGCCCGGGTTCGCCTCCGGCTCGCCCTCCAGGCCCGCCCACGTCTCGTACGCCCGCTGCGCCCGCGCCAGGAACGGGTCCAGCACCCCTTCGCCGACCGTCACCCGGGAGGCGGCGAGCCGGGTCCGCAGCGCGCCGAGGGCGCGGTACGCCGTCCAGGCCGCCGCCGGGTCGCCGGCGCGCTGGGCGCGCAGCAGGTCGAGAGCCGTGGTGCCGGCCTCGCCGTAACGGGCCAGCTGCCGGGTCCAGGGGGCGACCTCCTCGGCCAGGGGGGTGCGGGCGAGGCGGTCCGGGGCCTCGCGCATCACGGTGAAGGCCGCCCGCAGCCGGTGCTCGGCGCCCTCGTCGCCCTGCGCGCGGGTGCGCCAGAAGTCCTCCATCAGCGGGCGCAGATACGCCGACTCCTCCCCGCCGAGCACCGAGGAGGCGTCGTTCCCGGCGAGCGCGGCGAGGGCGGCCCGGCGGCCCTCGTCGCCGCCCGCGAGGTCGTCGATCGCGGCCCGCCAGGATTCCTGGGGGCGGTAGGCGCGCGGGTTCCAGGCGTAGTCGGCGGCCGTGAACAGCGGGATGCGGGAGGCCGTGGCCTGCGCCATCGCGTTGGCGAGCAGCGCCGCCGAGCCGGTCGCGACGGCCGGTTCCCGGCCGGTGTACGGGCCGAGGAAGACCCGGCCGGGCGCGTAGTCGTTGACCGGGTAGTTGTCCATGGTGACCAGGGGGTGCCGGAACACCTCCCGCGCGGTGGCCAGTTCCCGTCCCGTGATGGTGCGGGGCACCACGCCGACGCCGGTCCACGCCACCGCCACGTCCGCGTCCAGCGCGCCCGCCAGCTCCCGCCGGTACTCGGTCGCGCCCTCCTGGTAGTACTCGGTCGGCATCACCGACAGGGCCGCCGCGCCGGGGTGACGTTCCGCCAGATGCCGGGCGACCGCGTTCGTCACGCGCGCGTGGGCCCGCGCCGCCGCCTCGGGGCCCGAGCCGAACCGCTCCGCGTCCGCGTCGCAGTGCCACTCGCTGTAGCTGACGTCCTGGAACTGGAGCTGGAACGCCCGGAAACCCAGCGCCCACATCGCGTCCAGCTTCCGGGTCAGCGCCCGCACGTCCGCGTCCGAGGCGAAGCACATCGCCTGGCCCGGCGCGACCGCCCAGCCGAGCGTCACATGGTTGCGGCGGGCCCGCTCGGCCAGCTCCCGGAACTCGGCCCGGCGCTCCGCCGGGTAGGGCTCGCGCCAGCGGGCCTGCCGGTACAGGTCGTCGCCCGGCGCGTACAGGTAACGGTTCTGCTTGGTGCGGCCCATGAAGTCCAGGTGGGCGAGGCGCTGCGCGTGCGTCCACGGGGTGCCGTAGAAGCCCTCCGCGGTGCCCCGTACGGCGGTGCCGGGCCAGTCGCGGACGACCGCGCCCGTGATCGTGCCGTCGGGGCGCACCAGCTGACGCAGCGTCTGCACGCCGTGGAAGACGCCGTCCTCGCCCGCGCCGGAGAGGGCCACGCCGTCCGGGCCGGTGGTCAGGTGGTAGCCGCCGGCGGGCAGCGCCCCCCGGTCGCCGGGGCGCGCGCGCTCCGTGCCCACGCGGACCACCAGGGTGCCGTCCGCCGGTGCCGGATCACCCGCGGAGAGCAGCGCGACCCGGCGCGCCCCCGCCTCCCGCAGCACCGCGCGCAGCGCGTCCAGGTCGGACGCCGTCACCGTGCCGTCGGAGACCAGCGCGACCTCGTCGGTGACCCGGGCCGGGGCGCCGGTGGCGCGCAGGGACTGGGGGCGGGGCCACACGGACGGCTCCGGGGACGCCGTCTCCGGCGTCCGCGCGGCCGTGTCCGGGGCGGGCGGGGCCGCGACGGCGGCCGGGGCGCCGCCCAGGGCTCCGGCGGCCACGGCGAACGCGAGCGCGGCCGCGCCGCCCCTCCTACGCCGCAGCTGCACGGGCCCCCTCCTCGGTCTCATTCGCCCCTGGTGTCGTCGGCGCACGGTTCCGTCACGGGTGACCGAGCCCACCATCCGGGGGTGAGGGTGTCAACGGGGGTGGCCGTAATACGTGTTTTGCCGGAATCTGGTGAGGGTGGGAGAACCTGGAATGTGACGAGAAGTGCCTTGTTCGTCCTCCGGGCGTCTGCTCGCGCGCTCACTGGGTAGGGCTGCGGTTACCCCACCTCGACGCCGTACTCGGCGCCCGAGACCGCGACCGACCAGGAGGTCACTGTGACGGCATTGGCAGACCTGCTCCTTCCCGCCCTGTCCAAACGCACGGCGGAACTCGCCGCCGACCTGCCCGAGGACCGCCACGCCGAACCCCACCCGTGTGCTTTCAGCGCCGAAGGCACCTGCGCCCACACCCCGCTCACCAGCGAACCCCCGCTGCCCTACGCCGAACCCCTCACCAGCGAGCCCCCGCTCGCCGCCCCGGACGCCGACTCCACGAGGCCGTAGATGACCGCGCCCCGCCCGGCCGAACCCGCCGGACCCGACGAGGCCGCCCTCCCCGGCGAGGAGCTGGCCCGGCTCGCCGAGCTGCACGGCGTGGCCACCTCCTACCGGCCGTCCCCCGACCGCACGGTCGCCGCGTCCGCCGCCGCCGTCGTCCGCGTCCTCGGCGCGCTCGGCGTCGACGCCGGCACCCCGGAGGCGGTGCGCGCCGCGCTCGCCGTCCGGACGCGGGAACGGGACGAGCGGCTGCTGCCACCCACCGTGGTCTGCTGGGGCGGCGGCCCGCTGCCGGAGGCCCTCGCGGCGCTCCCGCCCGGCACCCGGCTGCGCGTCGAGACCGAGCAGGGCGAGGCCCACGCCTCCGTCGACCAGCTGCCGCCGGGCGTGCACCGCCTCACCGCCGCCGCGCCCGACGGCCGCACCGCCGACGTGCACCTGGTCGTCGCCCCCGCCCGGCTGCCCAGCCCGCCCGGCCGCTCCTACGGCCTGCTCGTGCAGCTGTACTCGCTGCTGTCCCGGCGCTCCTGGGGGATGGGCGACCTCGGCGACCTCGGCGAGCTGACCGGCTGGGCGGGCCGCGCCCTCGGCGCCGGATTCATCCAGGTCAACCCACTGCACGCGGCCGTACCCGGCGCCCCCACCGACCCCTCCCCGTACCGCCCGTCCTCCCGCCGCTTCCCCGACCCCGTCCACCTGCGCATCGAGGACGTCCCGGAGTACGCGTACGCCCTCGGCGGGCCCGGCGGCGACCGGCTGCGGGCCCTGCCGGAGCGGGCCGCCCGGCTGCGCGAGGCGGTGCTGGACAAGGGCGCGCTGATCGACCGGGACGCCGTGTGGGAACTGAAGCGGGAGGCGCTCGAACTGCTCTGCGCCGTCCCCCTCGGCCCCGGCCGCCAGGCCGCCTACGGCGACTTCCTCGCCGAACAGGGCCAGGCCCTGGAGGACCACGCCACCTGGTGCGCGCTCGCCGAGGTCTACGGCACCGACTGGCAGAACTGGCCCGCCGGACTGCGCGACCCGCGCTCCGCCGAGACCGCGCGCGCCCGCGCCGACCTCATGCACCGCGTCGACTTCCACAGCCGCCTCGCCTGGCTCACCGACAGCCAGCTCACCGCCGCCCAGCGCACCGCCCGCGAGGCCGGAATGCCGGTCGGGATCGTGCACGACCTCGCGGTCGGCGTGCACCCCGGCGGCGCCGACGCCTGGGCCCAGCAGGAGTTCTTCGCCGCCGGCATGTCCGTCGGCGCCCCGCCCGACGCCTTCAACGCCCGCGGCCAGGACTGGGGCCTGCCGCCCTGGCGCCCCGACCGCCTCGCCGCCTCCGGCTACGCGCCGTACCGCTCCCTGCTGCGCGGCCTGTTCCGCTACGCCGGCGCGCTGCGCATCGACCACGTGATGGGCCTGTTCCGGCTGTGGTGGGTGCCCCAGGGGGAGCCGCCGACCGAGGGCACCTACGTCCGCTACGACGCGGAGGCCATGCTCGCGATCCTGGTGCTGGAGGCCTCCCGCGCGGGGGCGATCGTGATCGGCGAGGACCTGGGCACCGTCGAGCCGGGCGTACGCGAACGGCTGCGGGAGCGGGGCGTGCTCGGCACCTCGGTGCTCTGGTTCGAGCGCGACTGGGACGGCGACGGCCGCCCCCTGCCGCCCGAGGCGTGGCGCGCCGACTGCCTCGCCACCGCCACCACCCACGACCTGCCGCCCACCGCCGCCCGCCTCACCGGCGAACACGTCGACCTGCGCGACCGGCTCGGCCTGCTCGCCCGCCCGCTCGCCGACGAACGCGCCCAGGCCGCGGCGGACACGGGGGAGTGGCTGGCGTATCTCTCCCGGCTCGGACTGCTGCCCGGCACCGGCGGCGGCTCGGACACCGCGTCGGAGGAGGCCGAGGTCCAGGCCGTCCACCGGTTCCTGATGCGGACCCCGGCCCGCATGATCGGCCTCTGGCTCCCCGACGGCGTCGGCGACCGCCGCCCGCAGAACCTGCCCGGCACCTGGGACCAGTACCCGAACTGGCGGCTGCCCATCGCCGACGCCCAGGGGCGCCCGGTGACGCTGGAGGACCTGGCGGGCTCACCGCGGCTGCGGGCGCTGACGGAGGTGCTGCGCGGGGAGGCGGGACGGACCTCGTGACGGTGCCCGGGGCCCGTACGGCACCCCGGGCGCGCGGTGCTCACGGGCGTTCGCTACTTTTGGGACCGTGGACAAGAAGAACGCCCTGCGCGCCGGCGCCCTGGCCGCCGGTACGACGCTGATGATGCTGCTCATGTCGTCTCCCGCGAGCGCGCTGACCCGCGACGACGGTGACGACCCCGGCACGGGCCTGAGCGTCATCGAGACGCTGGGCCTCTTCGTGATCGCCCCGCTGGTGATCTTCGCGGTCATCACCGGCCTGGTGATGGTCCTGGACCGGTCGCAGGAAAAGCACCGGGTGACCACCAAGAACATCAAGACCAAGGCCACGGCCCAGTAGGCACGTTCCGCCGAGGGCGCCGGCTCGCCCGTTGTACGTACGCGATCCCGCGTCCGTACGCGTTGTCCCGTACGGGGGCGAGACCGGCGCCCTCGGCGTGTCCGCGTATCGGCGTGCAGCCTCAGGGGCCCGGCTCGGTCAGATAGCGCTGGAGCGTGGGGGACAGCCACGCGACGATCTCCTCGCGGGTCAGCTCCGCGGCGGGCGGGAGGCGCAGCACGTACCGGGTGAGCGCGAGACCGAGCAACTGGGACGCGACGAGCGCGGCGCGGGCGGGTGCCTGCTCCGGGTCCGGGCAGAACCGGCGGGCGAACGGCAGCAGCTGCTCCCGGAAGATGCCGTGGATCCGCTCGGTCCCCGCCTGATGGGCGACGCCGACCCGGAGGAGGGCGGTCAGCACCTCGTTGCCTTCCCACACGTCGAGGAAGTGGTTCGCCGCGGCTCGGCCGACGGTGGCGTGGGCGACCCCGGCCAGATCGGGCAGGCGCAGATCGACGGCGACGGCCGCCGCGAACAGGCCCTCCTTGTTGCCGTAGTAGCGCATCACCATCGACGGGTCGATGCCCGCGTCCCGGGCGATGGCCCGGATGGTGGCGCGGTCGTAGCCGTCGGAGGCGAAGCGTTCGCGGGCGGCGTCGAGGATGGCGGTGCGGGTGGCGTCGGAGCGGCGCGCTCGGGGGCTGTCGGTCATGCCGACGAGGCTATGCCAACACGTGTTGGCCAACAAGCGTTGACTACCCCTGCCGGACGTCCTACGGTTGCCAACAAGCGTTGACCAACACTCGTTGACCAACAGGCGTTGACCACCATGCGTCGGCATTCGGGAGGTCCCATGAACGGCACCACGAGCACCGCACCCTCGGTCATCGTCGTAGGCTCCGGCCCCACCGGACTCCTGCTCGCCGGTGACCTCGCCACCGCCGGCGTCCCCGTCACCGTCCTCGAGAAGCGCCCCCGCCGAACCGGCAACCTGACGCGCGCGTTCGCCGTGCACGCCCGCACCCTCGAACAGCTCGACGCCCGCGGCCTCGCCGACGAACTGGAGGCCGTCGGCCGCCCGATGGACCGGCTGCGCCTGTTCGGCGACCTCACCATCGAGTTCGACTCCCTCCCCACCCGCTTCCGGCACCTGCTGGTCGTCCCGCAGTACGAGGTGGAGAAGGCGCTGGAGCGGCGGGCGGTGGCGGCGGGGGCCCGGTTCCGCCACGAGACGGAGGTGACCGGGCTGACCCAGGACGCGACCGGCGTGACCGTCGAGGTGAAGACCGCGGACGGCCGGCCCGGGACGCTCCGCGCGGCGTACGTCGTCGGCGCGGACGGCCTGCGCAGCGTCGTACGCCAGGCCGTCGGACTGCCCTTCCCCGGCCGCTCGGTGATCCGCTCCATCGTCCTCGCGGACGTCCGACTCGACCCGGAGCACGCGGACCTGATGACCGCGAACGCCGTCGGCGACGCCTCGCCCTCGTCGTCCCCTTCGGCGACGGCTACCACCGGGTCGCCGCCTGGGACCGCCGCCGCGACGTCCCGGACGACACCCCCGTCGACCTGGACGAGATCAGGGAGATCGTCCGCCGCGCGCTGGGCGGCGACTTCGGGATGCGCGACCCCCGCTGGCTGTCCCGCTTCCACAGCGACGAACGCCAGGCGCCGACCTACCGCGTCGGGCGGGTCTTCCTCGCCGGGGACGCCGCGCACGTCCACAGCCCCGCCGGCGGCCAGGGCATGAACACGGGCCTCCAGGACGCGGCCAACCTCGGCTGGAAGCTGGCCCAGGTGCTGCACGGCCACGCCGCCCCGGACCTCCTCGACACCTACGACGCCGAACGCCACCCCGTCGGCAAGGCGGTGCTGCGCAGCAGCGGCGGCATCCTCCGCCTCGCCATGGCCAGGCGTCCGCTGGCCCTGGCCCTGCGCGCCCTCATGACCGCCTTCGCCGGCTTCTCCGGCCCGGTCCGCCGCAGGGCCGTCGCCCAGATCACCGGCATCGGATACCGCTACCCCGCACCCCGCGGCGCCCATCCCCTGACCGGCAGGCGCGTCCCCGACATCCGCTTCGCCGACGGCACCCGCCTCTACGAGGCCCTGCGCGGCGGCCGGTTCGTCCTCGTCACCCCGGAGCCCTGCGACGCGGGCGACACCCGCAAGGACCGCCTGGTCACGGCCCGCTGGGCGAGCACCCGCCGCACCGTCCTCCTGGTCCGCCCCGACGGCTACGCGGCCTGGGCGGCGGAGTCGGCGGACGGGGCGGAGCTGGAGGCGGCGCTGAGGGCGCACGTGGGCGGCCCAGGCCCGAGGCGTTGAGGGCGCACGTGGGCGGCCGTGGTCCCGAGGCGCTGAGGGCGCGCGTGGGTGGCCCCGGCCCCGGCCCCGAGGTGCTGTCCTAGGCCGTCGCCGCCAGCAGCAGTCGCAGCAGGTCCGCCAGTTGGCGGGCCTGTTCGTCGGTCAGGGCGGAGAGGGCCTCCGTCTGGGTGGCGACGCCCGCGCCGACGGCCTCCTCGATGAGGGCGAGGCCCTCGTCCGTGAGGGTGACCTGGAGGCCGCGGCGGTCGTGGGGGTCGGGGGAGCGGCGGAGCAGGCCGGCGCGCTCGAGTTTGTCGAGGCGGCCGGTCATGCCGCCCGTGGTGAGCATCAGGGTGGCGGAGAGCTGCCGGGGGGAGAGGGTGTACGGCTCGCCGGCGCGGCGCAGGGTCGCGAGGACGTCGAACTCGCCGCGGGAGATGCCGAAGCGGGCGTATGCCTTCTCCGTACGGTCGCCCATCGCGCGCGAGAGCCGGTAGATGCGGCCGAAGACCTCCATCGCGCGGGTGTCGAGGTCGGGGCGTACGGCGGCCCACTGCTCGATGATCGCGTCCACCGCGTCGGGGGTGGCGGGCTGCTGCCGGGCGGTCGTGGGGCTCTGCGTCATGGGAGGAGTATCCGCCCGGGTTGGGTCGGCCGCAAGAAAGTAGCTTGACGGAAACTTGCTTAGCGCTAAGCTAATCACTGCCAAGCTGATTAGTGCCAAGCTGTTCGCTCAGCGGCCACCTCACACCTCGAAGGGGGCCCGCCATGAAGCGGTCCGCCACCGTCCTGCTCACCGCCCTCGCCCCCGTCTCCTGGGGCACCACCTACGCCGTCACCAGCGAGATCCTGCCACCGGACCGCCCCCTCTTCACCGGGCTGATGCGCGCCCTGCCCGCAGGCCTGGTCCTCCTCGCCCTCGCCCGGGTGCTGCCGCGCGGCGTCTGGTGGGGCAAGGCGGCGGTGCTCGGCGCGCTCAACATCGGCGCGTTCTTCCCGCTGCTGTTCCTCTCGGCGTACCGGCTGCCGGGCGGGCTGGCCGCGGTCGTCGGCTCGGTCGGGCCGCTGTTCGTCATCGGGCTCTCCGCCCTGCTGCTGGGGCAGCGGGCCACCACCCGGGCCGTGCTCGCCGCGCTCGCCGCCGCGTTCGGCGTCAGTCTCGTCGTCCTGAAGGCGGCCGGCGCCCTGGACACCCTCGGCGTGCTGGCCGCGCTCGGCTCCACCGCCTCCATGTCCGCCGGAACCGTGCTCACCAAGCGATGGGGCCGCCCGGACGGCGTCGGGCCGCTCGCGCTGACCGCCTGGCAGCTGACGGCCGGAGGGCTGATCATCGCTCCCGTCGCCTTCCTCGTCGAGGGTGCGCCGCCCGCGCTGGACGCCCCGGCCGTCGGCGGCTACCTCTACCTCTCCCTCGCCAACACCGCGGTCGCCTACTGGCTCTGGTTCCGCGGCATCGGCGGGCTCACCGCCACCCAGGTCACCTTCCTCGGCCCGCTCTCCCCGCTGACCGCGGCCGTCGTCGGCTGGGCCGCGCTCGGGCAGACGCTCACGCCGCTCCAGCTGGCGGGCATGGTGCTGGCCTTCGGGGCGACGGTGGCGGGGCAGCTCGCGCCGCGCGCGAAGGCTTCGGGGGCGGCCACCCGGGTGGCGGCCGGTTCGTTCAGTTCCGCTGAAAGGAATGGTCGCAAAGATTCGATGGACGTGACGGGTCCCGCGCTGCGACGGTAGATCCACCGCGATCTGCCCGACCACCGACGCGATCTCCTCGACCACCGACGCGAGCTCTCCGACCCCGAAAGGACCTCCGTGGCAGCCGTCCTGCACAGGACCCCCACCCGCACCTCGGACTCGGCGAAGGCCCCCGCCGCCCCCGTCCTCGGGATCACCCTCGCCGTCCTCGCCACGGTCGTCTGGTCCGGCTCCTTCGTCACCTCCCGGGCCCTGCACGACAGCGTCCCGCCCGTGCAGCACGCGTTCTGGCGCTGGGTGGTGGCGCTCGCGGTCGTCGCCCCCTTCGGCGCCCGGCAGGCCTGGCGGCAACGGGAACTGATCAGGCGTCACCTCGGGTTCGTCGTCCTCGCGTCCTTCCTCGGCGTCACCGTCTACAACACCCTCGTCAACCAGGCCGCCGTGACCACCCCGGCCGCCACCATGGGCATGATCATGGCCGCCTCGCCGGTGCTGATGGCGGTGTACGAGCGGGCGGGCGGAGTGCGGCTCGGCGCCCGCCGGGTCGCCGGGCTGCTGACCGCCTGCGCCGGCGTCCTGCTGCTGATCGGCCGGGACGGCGCCCACTTCGCCGCCGGCGACCTGTGGATGATCGCCGCCGCCTGCTGCTTCGGCACCTACAGCGCCCTGCTCCGCCACAAGCCCGCCGAACTCGGCGGTACGGCCTTCCTGTTCACCACCTTCCTGATCGGCACCGTCCTGCTGCTGCCCGCGCAGGCCGTGAGCCTCGCCGCCCAGGGCGGTTTCGCACCCACGGCGGGCACCGTGCTGCCTCTGCTGTACGTCGGGATCGCCTCCTCCGCCGTCGCCTTCTTCGCCTGGAACCGGGCCATCGCACTGGTCGGCCCGAGCCGCGCCGGAGTCGTCTACTACCTCCAGCCGGTCTGCGTGGCCCTGCTGTCCTGGGCGGTGCTGGGCGAGGCCACCGGCTGGGCGCAGTTCGGGTGCATGGGCCTGATCCTGGGCGGGGTCGTGCTCGGGGCGCGCCGCTGATCCGCCGGCCGCCTGGCGTAGGTTGACCGCCATGGCCGCCGAGTGGGACATCCGCAAGCTCCACATCCTGCGCACCCTGCGCGAACGCGAGACCGTCACCGCGACGGCCGAGGCGCTGCGGATGACCCCGTCGGCCGTCTCCCAGCAGCTGACGAACCTCTCCCGCCGGCTCGGCGTCCCGCTGCTCCAGGCCCAGGGGCGGCGGGTACGGCTCACCGACGCCGCCCGGCTCGTGCTCCGGCACGCCGAGGCGGTGTTCGAGCAACTGGAGCGGGCGGACGCCGAGTTGGCCGCCTACGCGCGCGGCGAGGTCGGCGAGGTGCGGGTCGGCGCGTTCTCCACCGCCGTACCGGCGCTGGTCGTCCCGGCCGTACGGGCCTTGCGGACGGCCCATCCGGGAGTGACGGTACGGGTCCGCGAGACCGAGGCCGGTGAGGCGTACGACCTCCTGGCCGCCGGTGACGTGGACCTCGCCCTCTCCCTCGCCGCCCAGGCCCCCACGGCGGCCGACCCCCGCTTCACCGTTCTCCCCCTGCTCGCCGACCCCCTCGACCTCGCCCTGCCCCAGGACCACGCGCTGGCCGGTGCGGAGCAGGTGCGGCTCGCCGACCTCGCCGCCGAACCGTGGATCTTCGGCGGCAGCGGCCCCTGGTCCGACATCACCCGCGCCGCCTGCGAGGCCGCCGGTTTCCGCCCCGTCCAGGGACACTCCGCGGCGGGCTGGACCGCGATCCTGGCCATGGTCGAGGCCGGCATGGGCGTCGCCCTCGTCCCCCGCATGGTCGGCGCCCGCCGCGAAGGCGTGGTGATGCGCGAACTCACCGCGGACCGGCCGTATCGGCATGTGGTGGCGGCCGTACGCAAGGGGGCTGAGGAGGCGCCGACGGTGGGCCGGGCGCTGGCGGCGCTGCGGGAGGCGGCGGGGCGGGGCTGAGTGCTCCAGTGTCACCGCAGTGGAGCGCCCGCCGAGCACCGCTGAGGGCATTCTGTGCGTCAGCCCCACAGAGCGCCGCCGACTCCCGGAGTGTGTGCCGGACCCGCAGGCAGGGGCAATGGACTCATCATCCGTCGGCCGCGGGCACATCCTGTCGACGCCGGCCCTGTGGTCCGGGCAAACGGCCCGTACTGAAACGGCCCAGCGGGTCTGCGGTCCAGCTCTGCTTCCCGCGTTGGCGGCTGCGCTGTCCCCAGCTGAGAGCCGCACGGCGCGCGATCTTGTCTATCCGTCGGCTCGGGAATAGTCTCCCAAGTGGTCAATGTTAGTGACTATCACTAGATTGACTAAATGGGCGGGGTGGATGGCCGCCCCTTCACCCGGGCGGGTGACCGCCCCCTATGCAGGAGAAGCTTCATGACTGAGAACGTCTCCGGAATCGACCGCTTCCACGAGCCGCTGACCCGCGACAATGCCGCCCTGCTGCTCGTCGACCACCAGGTCGGCCTGTTCACTGGGGTCCGTGACATCGAGGTCGCCATGCTCAAGCACAACGTGACCGCTCTGGCGAAGGCGGCTCAGGTGCTCGACATCCCCACCGTGGTGACCACCACCATGGCGGACGGCATGTGGGGCCCGCTCGTACCTGAGCTGACCGAGGTCCTCCCCTCGGATCTCGAGGTGATCGACCGCAGCACCGTCAACGCCTGGGACGAGCCTCGGGTCCGTCGGGCCGTGGAGGCCACCGGCCGCAAGAAGCTGATCATCGCGGGCATCTCCATCGAGGTGTGCGTCGCCTTCCCGGCGATCTCCGCGACGTCCGTCGGCTACGACGCCTACGCGGCCATCGACGCCTCCGGCACCTTCAGCGAGACCAAGCGCACGGTGGGCCTGCTGCGGATGCAGCAGGCGGGTGTCATCGTCACCGACTACGCCACCACGATGGTCGAGATCCTCGCCGACAACGCCGACCCGAAGGCCTACGAGCTCTACGGGGCGGTGGACATGCCGTTCGCCGCGCTGGTGGGTCAGCTGTCGGCCGCTTACTCCAAGAACGGCTGAGCCGTCCCGCCACCGAGCCGCTCCTGCGGGCCGGCCCCCGTAACCGCGCCCGCGGGAGCTCCCCCCGGGGGGCGCGCGCGAAAAGAGAGCGACCCCTGTCTATCGTCATAACCTTGACGGTCAACAAACTGACTAATAGGTTGAGGTGGTCGCCCCGGGGTGCCGAAGGGGTCGTCATGCCGAAGCTGATCAGAGTCGGCGTCGCGCCCGAGCCAGGGGCCGACTTCGAGATCGTGGACTGAGGCGCGAGGGTGCCGGGGTGGTGCAGGCGCCGGAGGGCGCCTCGTGATGATCCGGGCGCCTGAGGGGGCCGGGCCGGCGGCTTGAGTGAATGGGTTATAGTAACAACCGTGACTGTCACTAAACTGACCACTGGCGAGGCGGTGTCGCTGGTGGTCTTGCCGTGACTCGTGATCAGCGGCCGGTGCCGTTGCGGGGCTCCCGCCTGCTGGCTGCGGCTTCGTCGAACTGGGCCAGCTGTTGGGTGGTGATCTCCCGGAAGGCGCCTTTGAACGCCGCGTACTCCCGCTCACCGATCGTCTCCGCGTGCCGCTTCTCGATGGCGGCCATGATCGCGTCCGACTTCTGCATCTGGTCCCGCCCTCGGCGGGTGGGCACGATCAGCTTGGCTCGCCGGTCCCGGGGGTCGGGCCGGCGCTCCACGTACTCCAGGGCCTCCAGCTCGTCGACCAGGTTGCCGATGACCTGCTTATGGGTCCCCGACTGCCGCGACAGCTCCGTCGCCCGACTGCCCTCCTCGTCGAGGAAGCCCAGCACGGCGCCGTGCTGAGGTCGTAGGTCGGGATGCCCTTGCTCGGCCAGTGTGTCGAAGAGCTCCTTCTGGATCGAGAAGAGCAGTCGCGTGGACAGGATTCCGAGATCCGGATCCTTGAGCTTCCGTTCGCTGCGCCGCACTACGACACCCTCTCCTCGTCACCGTTATTGACTGTCACCATCTGTGATATTAACTGGCGCCGAGGGACTGGTCAGGGCCGCCTTCATGGCGTGGCTTGGTTCTGCGCCATCGGTGATGGGGGCGTGGGTCCGGATCGAGAGGCTGCGCACGGTGAGCGGCCTTCCGTGGCGTGACTGTGTGTGACCGGCTGCGGGTCCGTTCGTCCCACCGCCGGACTGGAAGGTCCCCCGTGTTTTCCGTCTTCGCCACACGGGCCGGCAGGTCTGTCGCCGCCTGCGGATCCATGCTCACCGCGGCAGTCGCCGATCCCGATCCTGACCGGAATCCGGTTGTCCGTGTGCGGCCCGGGATTCCTCCCCGATGCGTTCAGCCTGCTCCCCTCGCGGCTTCGCGCCGGCCACTCCTTGCTCCTCCGGCGCTGGACGCCGCACGGAGGACTGGAATACGATCGAGTTAGTCAAGGTTGTGACTATCAAGAAAATTACCAGTATCGTCCGGTGCGAGGAGCCGACATGAAGACCATCCAGAGGGCCGTCCCGCCCGCCATCGGTGTGCTGGTGGGCGCCGCGGCCACAGGCCTGCTGCTGGGCGGGAACGCCATCGCCACGGAGAGCGACACCGCCATCGACAGGCTCGCCATCCGCGAGGTGATAGACCGTCACCAGATGTACATCGACCTCAGGGACGCCGACGGCTACGCGAACCTGTACACGAAGGACGCCAGTTACCGCAGCCCCTTCGGTTCCGCCGACGGACGGACCCAGATCAAGGCCATGTTCATCGACCTGGCCGAGAAGGGCTTCACCAAGGGCAAGCGGCACATGACCGGACCCGCCGTGATCGAGGTCAACGGCGCGACCGCCACGGCCCGTTCCTGGTACTGGGTCGCCGAGACCGAGAAGGAACACGCCGTCTACGCCACCGGCACCTACACCGACAAGCTCCGCAAGGTGAATGGGAGATGGGAGATCTCCCAGCGTGTGCAGACGCTCGACGAACTCGCTTCCCAGAGCCGGTAACACGCCCGATCGGAGCACCTTGCCCGTCGCTCGCGCTCCCAGCTCGGGGAGCCGACTGCCGTCACAGTGCCGAGTCCCCTCGGCGCTGTGACGATCCTGCCGGTCGCCCGTCCCACACAGAGGTCATCATGTCCCAGGAGGACCGAGCCACCTCCCTCTCCCCGGGCACGCCCGGGAGCGTCCACCCGGACACCGGCCCATCCACGGGCCGCGTGGTCGCCGCGCTGTCGGTCGCGGTGCTGGCCTACGGGCTGCTGCAGACCCTGGTCGCTCCGGCCCTCCCCACGTTCCAGCGGCACTTCCGGGTGAGTGGTGACTGGGCCGCGTGGGTGTTCACCCTCTACCTGCTGTCCGGCGCCGTCCTGACTCCTGTGCTCGCCCGCTTCGGCGACCGGCGCGGCAAGCGCCGCACCCTGCTAGCCTCACTCGCCGTCTTCGGTGCCGGCACCACGCTGGCCGCCCTCGCCTGGAACTTCCCCCTCCTGCTGCTGGCGCGCGCGGCGCAAGGGGCCGGGGCGGCCGCGCTTCCCCTGTCCTTCGGCCTCATCGGCTCCCTGCTCCCGCCGCGGCGGATCGGCCAGGGCCTGGGGATCGTGTCGGCAATGATCGGGGCCGGTACCGGACTGGGCTTCGTCATCGGCGGCCTCCTGGTCGACCACGCCTCCTGGAGATGGATGTTCGCCGTCCTCACCGGCGTCATCGCGGTCGCCTTCCTGCTCGTTGCCCGGTGGATACCCGACGACACGGCGCGCCGGGACGAGCCCCACGACGTCCTGGGCACCGTCCTGCTCTCGCTCGGCCTGGTGGCCCTGCTTCTGGCGATCACCCAGGGCTCGCATGCCGGATGGCTGTCCCTCCCCGTTCTCGGTCTCTTCCTCACCGCTGCCGTGCTCCTGGCCGCACTGGCGGTCGCCGAGAAGCGCGTGTCACACCCGTTGCTCGAGCCGCGCATCTTCCTCGACCGCCCGATGCTGTTGACTCATGGCGCTGCGGCGCTCTTCTATGCAGCAGCCCTGATCTTCTTCCTCCTCGTGCCGATGCTGGCCCAACTGCCGCCGCACGGGCCGGAAGGCGCCGCTCGCGGATTCGGTTTCACCGTCACCGCCGCCGGCCTGCTCATGCTCCCCTCGGCGCTGTTGCAAGTCGTGGTGGCGCCACTGGTGCCGGCGTTGGAGCGGGTGTTCGGTCACCGAGCCTCCCTGCTGGGAGGACTGCTGCTTGTGCTTGCCGGGAGCCTGGCGTTGTCACTGTGGCACGTCACGCCCGCGCAGGTGCTCGCCGATTCCGTATTGCTGGGAACGGGCGCCGCCTTGAGCTTCGCAGCACTGCCGTCACTCGTGGTCCGCTTCGCTCCGCCACATGCGATAGCCACCGCCAACGGCCTAAACACCGTTGTCCGTACAGTCGGTGGCGTCATCGGCACCCAGGCCGCCATTGCAATCCTCAGCACCCACTCGGTCCCCGGCTCGGCACTGCCGGGCGGGCGCGCCTTCACCGCTGTGTTCGCACTCGGTGCCGTATGCGCGGCGGTCGGCGTCGTGGTGGTCCTGCTTCTGCCTCGGTCCATGGCCACCCGGTGAAGCGCCCGCCTCGCGACCATTTACGCAACACACCCCCGAGCCTCCCGGACAGGGCCATAAGCCTCTCGGCCATCCTGCTGCCCTCGTCCGCCCGGAAGGAGCACACCGCGCGACGGCGGCACGGTCGGCCCTCCTCACCTGGGGACGTCAGTTCGAGTGAACGGCTAAGATCGCGCTTCCTGGGGGACGGAGATCACGGGGATCAACGGGGGGCCATGATGACGAGTCGGCGTGCTCGCACACTTTCCGCAGCTTGGCGGCGCTCGCTCTGGCGACGGTCAGCGGATGTTCGTCGACGAAAGAGCTGCCCGACATGACCGGCTCGCAGCTGCAGACGGCGCAGGACCGGGCGCAGAGCGCCGGGTTCACCAATCTCAGCTCCGAGGACGCGACCGGACAGGGCCGCGCCCAGCTCTGGGACCGCAACTGGCGGGTCTGCTCCACCACCCCCGCCGCGGGCGAGATCATCGAGGACAGCGTCCTCTTCGAGGCCGTGCCCAACGGGGAGAAGTGCCCCGGCTAGCCACCCGCCGACCGGACGCGGCGCGTGGTGCGCGCGAGGACCGGACAGCCGCCGCCCCGGACCACCGAACAAGGGGGAACCGTGCCCACATCGAGTCAGCCAGCCGATCCCGCCGTCACGTACCCCGACGTCGCGGCCCGCGGCAGCCTTGCCGCCGCGCTCCGGGCCGAGGCGGAGCGCTGTCTCGGCCACGGCGGCATCCCCTCCGTGGCCTCGGAACACCAGCCCCTGCTGCACGCGACCGTCGAAAGCCTCCTGCCGCACCGTGAACCGCTCCGGATCAGCGCGTCGCGGCACGCGCGGCGGTGGTCGATCCGCGGTACGGAGCCGTTCCAGGGCATGCCCCTGGTCGACGGCGACACCGCGGACCTGGCGCAGCTCGCCGCCGCCGCCCGCGCCTGGCACGACGGGACCGCGCTGGACGGCATCCGCCGGGTGGCGCCCTTCGTGCACCTGACCGGACGGATCGAGACTCCCGACCCGGATCCCGCGCTGATGGCGGAATCCGAGTGGCAGGGCCTGCGCCGGGAGGCGGACGAACTGGAGTACGCCTGGCGGGACACCCACCGGGCTCTGATCGAGACGGCCTACGCCGAGCCGGCGCTGCGCGCCCTCTATCCGTTCACCAGCCACTGGGCGCTTCGCTTCTCGGTCACGACCCGCCCGAACCTGACCGTCGTCGGACCGCATCTGGCGGCCGGCAGCGACGGCCTGTACGGGGTGGGCAGGGGCATCGCCTCCTCGGACCTCGGCCGGTTCGCCACCGCGCGGGAGGCCGTGGCGGTGGCCGTGCGGCATCTGCCGTCCGGGCTCGGCCCGGTCACGCTCGGCGGGTGACCCGGTCGTCAGGCCGCCTCCTCCACCACCCGTATCCCGAAGCCGTACGAACCCAGGGCCTCGGCGATGCCGATGAACAGCAGGCTGTAGTGCTCCTGGCCGCGGGCCGTGGTGATGCCGCCGAGGTCGAGGAGGGAGTCCTCCGGCCAGCCCAGGTCGCGCAGGAGGCCGCGGACCGTGTGCTTGGCGTCCGCGTCCTCGCCGGACAGGAACAGGGTGGAGGGGCCCTCGACCGAGTCGGGCGCGACCATCAGCTTGCGGTCGACGGTGCAGAGCGACTTGACGACCCGGGTCGCGGGGAACGTCCGCTGGATCTCCTCGCCCAAGCTCTCACCGAGGTGCGACAGGTCGCCGTCCTCGGTGAAGCCGACGGCGACGTCCAGCAGCACCTTTCCGGCCAGCGCGTCCGCTCCCACGGAGGTGAGCAGTTCCACCGACGCCGTGCCCGGCGTCGCGTTGACCACGACCGGTGCGTCGGCGACGGCCGAGGCGAGGTCCGTCACCGGCAGGCCCTCGGCGCGCGGCCGGGCCTCCTCCGGCTTGCGTGAACCGAGGACGACGTCGTGACCGGCGCGCAGCCAGCCCTGGGCGAGGTGGCGGCCCACCGTGCCCGTTCCGAGAATGGCGATCTTCATGTCCTCGACGGTAGGCCGCCGGGGCCCGTGCGCGCGTCCCTCCGCGGAGGGGTTCGCCGTACCCCATCAGCCGTAGCCCATGAGTCCTAGACCCCAAGAGGGGGCGCCCGGCACGGCACCGGGCGCCCCCCACAAAGGGCTACTCCCAGGAGAGGGTTACTGCGCGGCGCCCGCCGCCGCGTCCGCCGCCTGGGCCTTCAGCGCGCGCTCGACGCCCGCCCGCGACTCCGAGACCAGCCGGCGCAGCGCCGCGCCCGGCTCCGCGGAGGCGAGCCACGCGTCCGTCTTGTCCAGCGTCTCCTGCGAGACCTGGACCGACGGGTACAGGCCGACGGCGATCTGCTGGGCCATCTCGTGCGAGCGGGACTCCCACACGTCCTTGACCACCTCGAAGAACTTGTCGGCGTACGGCGCCAGCAGGTCCCGCTGGTCGGTCTGGACGAAGCCGGAGATCACCGCCTCCTGCACGGCGTTCGGCAGCTTGTCCGACTCCACGACCGACGCCCAGGCCTCCGCCTTCGCCTCGGCCGTCGGGCGGGCGGCGCGGGCCGTGGCGGCGTGCCGCTCGCCCGCCGCCGTCTTGTCCCGCTCGTACTCGGCGGCGATCTCCGCCTCGTCGAAGCGGCCCACCGCGGCCAGCCGCTGCACGAACGCCCAGCGCAGCTCGGTGTCCACGACCAGGCCCTCGATCGACTGCGAGCCGTCCAGCAGGCCCTCCAGCAGGTCGAGCTGCTCCGGCGTGCGGGCCGTCGCCGCGAACGCCCGCGCCCACGCCAGCTGGTGGTCGCTGCCCGCCGCGGCGGACCGCAGGTGGGCCAGCGTGGCGTCGGTCCAGCGGGTCAGCAGCGTCTCGCGGGCGGCCGGGTCGGCGTACAGGTCGATCGCCAGCTTCACCTGGCGGTGCAGCGACTGCACCACGCCGATGTCGGACTCCTTGCCGATGCCGGACAGCACCAGGGACAGGTAGTCGCGGGTCGCCAGCTCCCCGTCGCGCGTCATGTCCCACGCGGACGCCCAGCACAGGGCGCGCGGCAGGGACTCCGCGAAGTCGCCCAGGTGCTCGGTGACGGTCCTCAGCGACGCCTCGTCGAGCCGCACCTTGGCGTACGACAGGTCGTCGTCGTTGAGCAGCACGACCGCCGGGCGGCGCTTGCCCACGAGCTGCGGTACGTCCGTCAGTTCGCCGTCGACGTCCAGCTCGACGCGCTCGGTGCGCACCAGCTTGCCGGACGCGTCGTCGAGGTCGTACAGGCCGACCGCGACGCGGTGCGGGCGCAGCGTCGGCTCGCCCTTGGCGCCGGCGGGCAGCGCGGGGGCCTCCTGGCGGATGCCGAAGGAGGTGACGACCCCGTCGGCGTCCGTGACGATCTCCGGGCGCAGGACGTTGATGCCCGCGGTCTCCAGCCACTTCTTCGACCAGGTCTTCAGGTCACGGCCGGAGGTCTCCTCCAGCGCGCCCAGCAGGTCGGACAGGCGCGTGTTGCCGAACGCGTGGCGCTTGAAGTACGCCTGCACACCGCGGAAGAACTCGTCCTCGCCGACGTACGCGACGAGCTGCTTCAGCACGCTCGCGCCCTTGGCGTACGTGATGCCGTCGAAGTTGACGAGCACGTCGTCCAGGTCGCGGATGTCCGCCATGATCGGGTGCGTGGACGGCAGCTGGTCCTGCCGGTACGCCCACGTCTTCATCGAGTTGGCGAACGTGGTCCACGAGTGCGGCCAGCGCGAGCCGGGCGCGGCGGCCTGGCAGGCGATCGACGTGTAGGTGGCGAACGACTCGTTCAGCCACAGGTCGTTCCACCACTCCATGGTGACGAGGTCGCCGAACCACATGTGGGCCAGCTCGTGCAGGATGGTCTCCGCGCGCACCTCGTACGCCGCGTCCGTCACCTTCGACCGGAACACGTACTGGTCGCGGATCGTCACCGCGCCCGCGTTCTCCATCGCGCCCGCGTTGAACTCCGGTACGAACAGCTGGTCGTACTTCTTGAACGGGTACGCGTAGTCGAACTTCTCCTGGAACCAGTCGAAGCCCTGCCGGGTCACCTCGAAGATGGCGTCCGCGTCCAGGAACTCGGCGAGCGACGGACGGCAGTAGATGCCGAGCGGCACGCTCTGCCCGTCCTTCTCGTAGACGCTGTGGACGCTGTGGTACGGGCCGACGATGAGCGCGGTGATGTACGACGAGATGCGCGGCGTCGGCTCGAACTCCCAGACGTTGTCCTTGGGCTCCGGGGTCGGCGAGTTGGAGATGACGGTCCAGCCCTCCGGCGCCTTCACGGTGAACTGGAAGGTCGCCTTCAGGTCCGGCTGCTCGAAACTCGCGAACACCCGGCGGGCGTCCGGCACCTCGAACTGGGTGTAGAGGTAGGCCTGGTCGTCGACCGGGTCGACGAAACGGTGCAGGCCCTCGCCCGTGTTGGTGTACGCGCAGTCGGCGGTCACCCGCAGGACGTTGCGGCCCTGGAGCAGGCCGGGCAGGGCGATGCGGGAGTCCTTGAAGACCTCGGCGGGGTCGAGGGCGTCCCCGTTGAGGACGACCTCGTGGACGGCCGGGGCCACCAGGTCGATGAACGACTCGGCACCGTTCTCCGCGGCGACGTCGAAGCGGACCGTGGTCACGGACCGGAAGGTGCCGCCCTCCTGCGCGCCGGAGAGGTCGAGATCGACCTCGTACGAGTCAACGGTGAGCAGCTTCGCCCGCTGCTGCGCCTCTTCGCGAGTCAGGTTTGTGCCAGGCACGCGGTCATCTCCTCGATATGTGTGGGTTGCGCCATCCTTCCACGGGACCCGCACCGAACGCGATGTCCGTTTCCCGCCGGTGAACGGGTCGCGCGCGCGTGAACCTGGGCCCATGACGACGTACACCGCACACCCCGTCCCGCCGGAGGTCCTGAAGGAGCTGCGCTCCGTCGACGACGCGGGCCGCGCGACGGTTCCCGTGACCGACGAGGAGGGCGGCGCCCCGCTGCGCTGCTGCCTGCGCCGCAGCACCCCCGGCGAGACGATCGCCCTGGTCTCCTACGCCCCGCTGCGCCGCTGGGCGGCCCGCACCGGCGCCGACCCCGGTGCCTACGACGAGCAGGGCCCCGTCTTCATCCACGCGGTCGACTGCCCCGGCCCCGACTCCGGTCCCGGCCGCGAGGGCGCCGGCCTGCCCTTCACGAACTCCCACCGCGTGCTGCGCCGCTACTCGGCCGACGGCCGCATCCTCGGCGGACACCTGGTGACCGAGCCGGAGTCCTTCGAGACCGCCGTCGCGCAGGCCTACGCCGACCCCGAGGTGGCGCTGGTGCATGTGCGGGCGGTCGAGTACGGGTGCTTCCTGTACGAGGTACGGCGGCCGTAGGCCGGCCACACCCCGGCCCGGCGCCGAGCCGGACCGGCGCATGCGAGAGGGGGCGGTCACCGGCATCCGGTGACCGCCCCCTGCCGCTCTGCCGCGGCTCTGCCTACTGCTCGCGCTTGGTGGTCAGCTCCGCCGCCACCAGCTCCGCGATCTGCACCGCGTTCAGGGCCGCGCCCTTGCGCAGGTTGTCGTTGGAGACGAAGAAGGCGAGACCGTTCTCCACCGTCTCGTCGCGGCGGATACGGCCGACGAACGACGGGTCCTGCCCGGCCGCCTGGAGCGGGGTCGGCACCTCGGTGAGGGCGACGCCGGGGGCGCCGGCCAGCAGTTCCTTGGCGCGCTCGACGCTGATCGGGCGGGCGAAGCGGGCGTTGACCTGGAGGGAGTGGCCGGTGAAGACCGGGACGCGCACACAGGTGCCGGAGACCTTCAGCTCGGGGATCTCCAGGATCTTGCGGGACTCGTTGCGGAGCTTCTGCTCCTCGTCCGTCTCGTTCAGACCGTCGTCGACGATGGAGCCGGCCAGCGGGAGGACGTTGTACGCGATCGGCGCGACGTACTTGTTCGGCGCCGGGTACTCGGCGGCCGAGCCGTCGTGGGTGAGCTGGGGGGCGTCCGCGCCGACCTTCTGGACCTGCTCGAACAGCTCGTCGACACCCGCGAGGCCGGAACCGGACACGGCCTGGTAGGTGGCCACCACCAGGGCCTCCAGGCCCGCCTCCGCGTGCAGCGGCTTCAGCACGGGCATCGCGGCCATCGTGGTGCAGTTCGGGTTGGCGATGATGCCCTTCGGGCGGTTGGCGACCGCGTGCGGGTTCACCTCGGACACCACCAGCGGGACCTCGGGGTCGCGCCGCCAGGCGGAGGAGTTGTCGATCACGACCGCGCCCTGGGCGGCGACCTTCTCGGCCAGCGCCTTGGAGGTGGCGCCGCCCGCCGAGAACAGCACGATGTCCAGACCGGTGTAGTCGGCCGTGGACGCGTCCTCCACCGTGATCCCGTCGAGGACCGTCCCCGCCGAGCGGGCCGAGGCGAACAGACGCAGCTCGTCGACCGGGAAGTCCCGCTCGGCGAGGATCCTGCGCATGACCGTGCCGACCTGGCCGGTGGCTCCGACGATTCCTACCTTCACGGGGACTCCTCTGCGTGGCGTGTCTGTGCGTGCCCGGGCGGCCGGGACCCTTCCATCATGCGGGGGACCGGGGCCGGTGTGTCCAATCCTTTGCCCGATGCGTGGACGATCAGTCCTGGTCAGCGGCACCCTGGGGGCGTATCGCGGCCCCGGTCGCGGGCCCGGAGAATTCCGCCCGGGACCGGGCGCGGGCCGCAAGCTCTGCCGACTCGGCCCGGTGGGAACAGGTTTTCGTCCGCCCCGGCGCGCCGCTGCGGGCGCCGCGCGGACGCCCCGGTCGCGTGAGCGGCGTCTCGGTTTCGGCTCCCGTGTGACGTACGACACCGCGTCTTCCTTCCCGGATCCGCCGAACGTTTCCGCCGCCCGCCGCGTCATAGGGGAAACGCGGCGAGGAGAGGGGTGGCTGTGCTGCGCAGAATGGCCCGCCGCGGCCAGGGGGCGGACCGGGGGGACCGGCCGGACCGGGGGGTCCGCAGGGACCCTGAGGTCCGCGGGGACCGGGGTGACCACGGCGCCGACGATCCGCTGGACGCGGCGCAGGAACGACGGGTGCGGGCGGTGCTCGCGCTCGGCGGGGTGCCGCAGGCGGACCTGCCGGACGGGGTGCAGCAGGTCCGCCTGCGGTTGCTGGAGCGCGCCGCGAGCGGACGCGAGGCGCCGCGGGACGTCTCCGCGTGGGCGGCCGTCGTCGCCTCCAACCTCGCGGTGGACTGGCACCGCGCCAAACGCCGCCAGGAGCGCGTCGGCGAACGTCTCGCCTCGCTGCGGCAGCTCGAGCATCCGTCCGGCGAGGACACCAGCGTGCTCTCCGTCGCCGTCGCCCAGGGCCTGGACGAGCTGCCCGACGCCCAGCGGCAGGTGGTCGTCCTGCGGTTCTACGCCGACCTGCCGGTGCGCTCCATCGCCGAGGAACTCGGCATCCCGGAAGGCACGGTCAAGAGCAGGCTGCACACGGCGGTCCGGGCCCTGCGCGCCCGGCTGCACGAGGACGAGGTGGTGTGACGTGACCGTCGAACACGACGGGCGGGGCGGCTACGACCGCGACGACCCCCTGATGGCCGTCCTCACCGGGGAGCCCCTGCCGGACACCGCCCGCACGGACCCCGCCCTCCTGGCCGAGTACCGCTCCGCCGAGGCCGACGTGGCCCTGCTGCGGGAACAGCTGGGCATCATCGCGCACGCCCTCACCGAGCCGGAGCCGGAGCCGGAGCCCGCCTCCCGTCCGGCGGCCCGCCCCGAGCCCGAGCCCGTACCCGTGCCCTCGCCGCAGCCCCGGCGGCGGGCCCTGCGGAGGGTGCGGAACGGTCTCGGGCTCGCCGCCGCCCTGGCCGTCTTCCTGGGGATGGGATGGCTGGTCGTCCAGGCGGGGCAGGGGGTCGACGACGCGGCGAGCGGCGCGGCCGACAAGGGTGCCGAGAGCGCGCAGAAGTCGCAGGGGCCGCTCGGGTCACCCGCCTATCTCGCCTGCACCCGGCTGCTGGTGGAGGGGAAGGTGACCGGCGTGGTCCCGGTCCCGGGCAGCGGCGAGGAACGCGTCACCCTGGACGTCACCCGGTCCTACCGGCCCACCGGCGGCAGCGGGGACAGGGCCACCTTCGTCAAGGGCGACGAGCCCGCCTTCGGCGCCCCCCGCCACCTCCGCGAGGGCGATCACGTCCTGGTCGCCGTCCCGCGCGGGGGCGACGCGGCCGATCTGTGGTTCGTCGGCGAGGAGGACATCGCCCCGCAGCGGCGCGTCATCGTCGAGACGCTGCCGCAGGCGCGGGCCACCACCTGCCCATGAGAACCCGCGGGAACCCATGAGAAAGGGGCGGGCGCCCGCACCGGACGCCCGCCCCGCAGTCCCGCCGCTGTTACGGCGTGACCTTCTCGATCTTCACGCTGCCCACGCCCGCGACCGTGCCGCGCGCGTTGACCAGCTGCACCTGGCCGAAGAACTCACGCCCCTCGGGCGCGGCGGCTTCGGCGGTGACCTTGCCGGAGACCGTCGCCGACGCACCCGTGCCGAGCTTCACCGGCGCGGACTCGTCGACCGTGACGGAGCCGAGCGCGCTGGAGAAGAACACGTCCAGGTAGTCGTACGCGGTGGAACCGGCGGGCACCGAGTAGCCGATGACCTCGACGGTGTACGTGCCGGCCGCCGGCTTCGGCACGGAGACCGACTCCTCCGAGTCGCCGTCGGCGGAGCTGCCGACCTCGTCGCCGGCCGCGTTCTTCACGACCAGGTCGAGGTCCGCGGCGGCGTCGGAGACGTTGCCGATGGTGACGTCCAGCGACTGCGCGCCCTCGGGCACCTGGACCGTGGTGGTCTGGGTGGCACCGTTCGCGATGGTCGGGCGGGCCGTCTTGGAGGAGCCCAGCGGGCCGCCGACCAGCTTGCCCTCGAGGGCGGCGTACTTGTTGGTCACCTTCCAGGAGGCGGCGGCCGGGGTGCCGACCTCGGCCTCGGGCACGGTCACGGTCTCCGGGTCGAAGGCCGCGCCGAGCACGGTGACGTCCAGCTTGTACGGGTTGTCCAGCAGCGGCGACGTACGGCGCGACTCGACCTCGATCTCCCAGACACCCGGCTGCGGGTTCGGGTACGAACGCACGTCCGGGCGGCAGGTGTTGGCCGGGTTGGCGTAGTTCGGGTAGCAGCTGATGGTCGACGTGGGGTCGGCCGGGACGCCGTACGGGTGGATGGCGATGAACCGGGTCTGGCTCTTGTCCTTCAGCCCGCCCAGCGCGACCTCCAGCGACGTCGCGCCCTCGGGCACGGTCACGAAGTACGACTTGTGGCTGTTGCGCTGCACCGAACCGGACGCCGCGTACGTGTACTCGAGGGGTGCGGAGACCACGACCGTGTTGAGGACCTGCTTGTCGATGCCCTCGGTGCGCGGGTCGTCGACCTCGAGGATCGCGCTCTTGATCCCGGCGGACCGCGGCGCGGCCTGCACCTTGACGGTGACGGGCTGGTTCAGCGGCAGGTTCACCTCGTCGGAGCCGACGATGCGGAAGGTGCCGCCCGCGTTGTTCTCCAGGTGCAGCTCGTGCCGGATGGCGCGGTCGGCACCGGAGGTGCGGGTCAGGGTGATCTCGTACGTCTTCTTCTGGCCGGCCTTCAGACCGCCCTCGCGGTCGTAGAGGCCGGTGCCGAAGCCCGGGGTCTTCAGGAACTGGTCGATCGCGGTGTCGACCGGCGCCTTGACGGTGTACTCGTGGGCCTTGGCGCCGTCCCGGACGGCGTCCCAGGCGTCCACGATGTTGATCAGGCCCGCGCCCTCCTCGTAGGCCTGGGTGCCCGGGATGTGGTCGGCGGTCGAGGTGAGCGCCGTGCGCAGCGTCGCGGGCGGCAGCTCGATGCCCTTGCGCTTGGCGGCGGACAGCAGCAGCGCGGCGGCGCCGGTGGCCTGCGGGGAGGCCATCGAGGTGCCCTGGAGCATGGAGTAGCCGGGCGGCAGGCTGTAGCCGGCCTCGGCGACCGGGCCGCCGGGCGACCAGGTCTGCGTGGTGTTGATCGCCGCGCCGGGCGCGGCCAGGGTCGGCGTGAAGCCGCCGTCCTCACGCGGACCGCGCGAGGAGAACGGCATCATCGCGTAGTCCTTCTCCACCGCGGAGCCGTAGTTGGCGGCCCAGGTCTCCTTGGAGATGGTCGCGCCGACCGAGATCACCTTGTCGGAGAGGGCGGGGTCGCCGATGGTGTTGGTGCCGGGGCCGGAGTTGCCCGCGGAGATCACCAGCTGGACGCCGTACTCGTCGATCAGACGGGTGTAGAGCGCCGAGCGGGCGTTGTTGCCGTCGTTCAGCGCCGGCAGGCCGCCGATCGACATGTTGACGATGTCGACGCCGCGGTTGACGACGAGGTCGATCATGCCCTCGGTGAGCGCGACGTTGGTGCAGCCGCCGGTCCAGGTGCAGGCCCGCGAGGAGACCAGCTTCGCGCCGGGCGCCGCGCCGTTCATCTCGCCGCCGAACAGGCCGTTGGCGGCGGTGATGCCGGCCACGTGGGTGCCGTGCGAGCCCTCGATGACGCCGATGCTGACGTAGTCGGCCTTGGCACCGGAGGCGTTGTAGACGACGTCCTTGCGGATCTCGACGACGAACGGGATGCGTTCGGCGATCTCGGTGGCCGGGTTGTCGGTTCCGAAGTAACCGATCTGGAAGCCGTCCTTGTACGGCTTCATGGCCTCGTCGTTCGTGAAGTCGAGGTCGTCGTTCAGGTCGACGCGGACGGTGCCGGCGGCGGCGTCGTAGAGCACGCCCCAGACGTCCGTCTTGTCGCCGTCGCGGTTCAGGTCCCCGGCCATGTCGCCGCCGGTGGTGGCGGACTCGGAGAAGTAGTTGAACCGGTAGGCGCCCTCGGGGGCCTTGAAGGTCTCCGTGCCGAGGGCGGAGGTGGTGATGGAGAAGGTGGGGCCGGCCACCGAGGTGGTCATCCGGCGCCAGGTGCCGTCACCGTCGGAGACCGGGTCGGTCGCCGTCACCCAGTCGACGATCTTGCGCTCGCCGGTCGTCGTCTTCTGCAGCGCCGGGTGACCGAGGTCGACACCGGAGTCCAGGATGCCGATGGTGATGCCGCGCCCGTCCGCCTTCGGGTGGTCCTCGACGAACTCGACGGCGCCGGTCTCGAAGGACGGGTTGTACGGGTTCTCGGCGGGCGTGTCCTTGCCGGGGGCCGGGTAGCTCCCGGTGGCGCTCGCACCCTTCGCGCCGCCCGCGTTCGGCGACGGGTCCTCCAGCGGGATCTCCTCACGCAGGTCGATGGCCTGCACGGAGGACAGCTTCACCGCGGCGGCGATCGCCGCGTCGGCCTTGCCGGTGGGGACGGTCGCGCGGACGTAGCCGAGCTTGTCGTACGTACGGCCCACGAGACCGCCGTCGACGGAGTCCAGCTGCTTCGCGACCTGCTCGGTCTGCCCGGGCGCGGTGGCGACCATCATGGTCACGCTCTTGTCGCCGTTGGCCTTGGCCTCGGCGAGCAGGTCGGCGTCGTCGGAGCCGAGCTTGTCGTGGGCGGACTTGACGTCCGGGTCGGCCGCCGCGGCCGGGGCGGCCGGGTCCGCGGCGAAGGCCAGGGGTATCGGCCCGGCCGCGGAGAGCGCGGCCACCAGACCGGCGGCCACGGCGATACGGGCCACGCGTCTGGCGCCCGGTATCGGATCGCTCTGGGGGGTGTGGGTCATCGGCATCCCTTACAGGTGAGGGAACGAGCGTGTCGCTTGTCGTCCGGAATGCGACACCGGACGACCGCTCAGCTTTACCCAAGGGACCGATGTTTGGGGAAGGTTGACCGAAACGATATGGATGTATGGGGAAAACCCGCGATGGGTTATGGGCGATACGTCCCGGATGGCGGCAACTCGCCCACCCCTCAGGCGTCCTTCGACCGCGCGTAGTGCCGGGACGCCTTGGCGCGGTTTCCGCACACGGCCATCGAGCACCAGCGGCGCGTGCCGTTGCGTGACGTGTCGAAGAAGTGCAGCACGCAGGCCTCGTGGGCGCAGCGGCGGACGCGGTCCGGGGCGGTGGCGAGCAGCGTCAGATAGTTCCGGGCGGCGAGCCAGCCCGGCCCCCAGGAGGCGTCCTCGAACTCGGCCTCCTCGCCCGGTCCCGCCTCGGTGAGCGTGGCCCGGATCCGCCCGTGCGCGAGGACCGCGTCCACGGCCGCGGCGCCGGCCGCGAGCGAGCCGTCCACGGCCGCCAGCAGGGCGTCGCGCGCCCGGAGGGTGTGGCGCAGGGTGTCCGCGTCGGCGGCGAACCGCCCGTCCAGCCCGTTCGCCGCGAGCCAGACCGTCAGCCCTTCCGTGCCGTCGAGCAGGTCCCGCGGGGCGCCGTCCTCGACCCAGCGGGTGTTGAGCAGGTCGAGCGCGAGCGGCTCGCCCGTGAGGGGGCGGGGGTCACGCGGGCCGGGGGTGGCGGCGGGCATCCGGGGCTCCTTCCGTTCTAACCCCTCAAGGGTAAATCACCGGTTGACGGCCTCGACTCTAACCACTAACGTCATCCTCACCGGTTAGAACACTTCTGGAGGAGACCGCCATGACAACCGCGACAGCCGACGCGGCAACGACAGCCACGACCCTGCGCACCGGCCACGTCGGCCTGAACGTCACCGACCTCGGCCGCTCGCTCGCCTTCTACCGGGACCTCCTGGGCTTCGAACTGCTCGTCGAGGGCAAGGAGGAGGGCCGGCGGTTCGCGCTCCTGGGCGACGGGGAGCGCCTGGCCCTCGCCCTGTGGGAGCAGGCGGAGCAGCCGTTCGCCGCCGACCGCTCCGGCCTGCACCACCTGGCCCTGGAGGTCGGCTCGATCGAGCGGGTCAGGGAGTACGAGGAGGCCCTGCGGGCGTACGGCGCCGAGTTCGCGTACGACGGTGTGGTGGCCCACCGGGAAGGCGCCGCGTCGGGCGGCATCTTCTTCCACGACCCGGACGGCATCCGCCTGGAGATCTACGCACCGACCGGCGCGGAAGCCGCCCCCGCACCCAACGAGTCCGCTCCCACCTGCGGGTTCTTCTGATGTCCGGCGTCTACCACGCGGGCTCGCTCGCTGTGCAGGAACGGGTCGGCGTGCGGGACCTCGCCGACCACGTGGGCCGCTCCATCGGGCCCGGCATCAGACCGGTGGCGGCGGCCTTCCTGGAACTCCAGCCGCTGCTGGTGGTCGGCGCGGCGGACCCGCGGACCGGCGCGGTGTGGGCCTCACCGCTGGCCGGCGCCCCCGGCTTCGTCCGCGCCACCGGCCCGCACCGGATCTCCGTCGCGGCCGGGCCGTCCCCGGCCGACCCGCTCGCCACGGCCCTCGCGACCCCCGGCACCCCCGTCGGCACCATCGCCCTCGACCCGCGCACCCGCCGCCGGATGCGCCTGAACGGCGTGGCCGAGCCGACCGCGCGGGGGTTCGCGGTGGCGGCACGGCAGGTGTTCTCGAACTGCCCGAAGTACCTGCAGAAGCGGGCGTCGTACGAGGTGGTGGCGGACCGCGTGCCGCAGCCGCCGCGCCGCGGGGACGCGCTCACCGCCGACCAGGCGGCGTTCGTCGCGGCGGCCGACACCGCGTTCGTGGCTACCGTGCACCCGGACGGCGCCGACGCCAGCCACCGCGGCGGGCACCCCGGCTTCCTCCGGGTCGACTCGCCGCACGAGGTGAGCTGGCGCGACTACGCGGGCAACGCCATGTTCCTCACCCTCGGCAACCTGGCCGCCGACCCGCGCGCGGGCCTGCTGATCCTGGACTGGGCGACGGGCACGGTCCTCCATCTGACCGGCGAGGCGCGCACCGGGTTCGAGCCCGACGGCGCCCGCGTCGTCCGCTTCCGGATCGCGGCGGCCGTCGAGACCCCGGCCGCGCTCCCCTTGCGCTGGTCCGCACCCGAATACTCCCCGGCCAATCCGCTCCCCGCGCGCTAAGTTCCCCGGATGCGGAAGAAGTTGAGGGTGGCGGCCTACGCCCTGTGCGTCCGTGACGGCCGGGTCCTGCTGGCCCGCTCCCCGGCCGAGGACGGCACACCCGAGTGGGTGCTGCCGGGCGGCGGCATGGAACACGGCGAGGATCCGCACGACACGGTCCGCAGGGAACTGCTGGAGGAGACCGGCTACCGCATCGAGGTGACCGGTCTCCTCGGCGTGCACTCCTTCCGCCGCCCGTTCCCGCGCCGGGGCCTGCGCCGCCCCGTCGACCATCACTCCGTACGGCTGCTGTACGCGGGGCGGGTCACCGGCGGCGAGCTGACGTTCGAGGTCGGGGGGTCGACGGACATGGCCGCCTGGCACGACCTGGACGCGGTGGCCGGGCTGGTCAGGGTGCCGCTCGTGGACATCGGGCTGCGGATGTGGCGGGAGCGGGGACCCGGCGGAGGTGCATGATCATGCGCGGGCTTGCATGACAATGCGAGTTGTTGCATAGTTTTGCCATGTCCAAGGTCCTCACCTCCCTCCCTGTCGGCGAGCGCGTCGGCATCGCCTTCTCCGGCGGGCTCGACACCTCGGTCGCCGTCGCCTGGATGCGCGACAAGGGCGCCATCCCGTGCACGTACACCGCCGACATCGGCCAGTACGACGAGCCCGACATCGCCTCGGTGCCCGGCCGCGCCAAGACCTACGGCGCCGAGGTCGCGCGCCTGGTCGACTGCCGCGCGGCGCTGGTCGAGGAGGGCCTGGCCGCGTTGACCTGCGGCGCGTTCCACATCCGATCGGGCGGGCGCGCCTACTTCAACACCACGCCGCTCGGCCGCGCCGTCACCGGCACCCTGCTGGTCCGGGCGATGCTCGAGGACGACGTCCAGATCTGGGGCGACGGCTCGACCTTCAAGGGCAACGACATCGAGCGGTTCTACCGCTACGGACTGCTCGCCAACCCGAACCTGCGGATCTACAAGCCCTGGCTCGACGCGAACTTCGTCACCGAGCTGGGCGGCCGCAAGGAGATGTCGGAGTGGCTGGTCGCCCACAACCTGCCCTACCGGGACTCCGCGGAGAAGGCGTACTCCACCGACGCCAACATCTGGGGCGCCACCCACGAGGCCAAGACCCTGGAGCACCTGGACACCGGCATCGAGACCGTCGAGCCCATCATGGGCGTGCGGTTCTGGGACCCCGAGGTCGAGATCGCCACCGAGGACGTGACGATCGGCTTCGAGCAGGGCCGCCCGGTGACGATCAACGGCAAGGAGTTCGCCTCCGCCGTCGACCTGGTGATGGAGGCCAACGCCGTCGGCGGCCGTCACGGCCTGGGCATGTCCGACCAGATCGAGAACCGGATCATCGAGGCCAAGAGCCGCGGCATCTACGAGGCCCCGGGCATGGCCCTGCTGCACGCCGCCTACGAGCGCCTGGTCAACGCCATCCACAACGAGGACACCCTCGCCCAGTACCACAACGAGGGCCGCCGCCTCGGCCGGCTGATGTACGAGGGCCGCTGGCTGGACCCGCAGGCGCTGATGATCCGCGAGTCGCTCCAGCGCTGGGTCGGCGCGGCCGTCACCGGCGAGGTCACCCTCCGGCTGCGGCGCGGCGAGGACTACTCGATCCTCGACACCACGGGCCCGGCGTTCAGCTACCACCCGGACAAGCTGTCCATGGAGCGCACCGAGGACTCCGCGTTCGGCCCGGTGGACCGGATCGGCCAGCTCACCATGCGCAACCTCGACATCGCCGACTCCCGCGCCAAGCTGGAGCAGTACGCGGGCCTCGGCCTGATCGGCACCGGCAGCCCCACCATCGGCGCCTCCCAGGCCGCCGCCACCGGCCTGATCGGCACCATGCCGGAGCTGTCCGAGGGCGGCGCCGAGGCCATCGCCTCCCGCGGCGAGGTCTCCGAGGAGGACGCGCTGCTGGACCGTGCCGCGATGGAGTCCGGCACGGACTGACCCACCGGCCTTGGGCGCCACGGGCCCCGGCGGAACACCTCCGCCGGGGCCCGTCGTCGTACTCCGCCTGCGCGCCCCCTGTGCGTCCCCCCTGTGCGTCCCCCCCCGTGCTCGTCCCCCCTGCTCGTCCCCCGACTGTTCCACCCCCGCGTACCCCGTGAGATGAACGCGGAGTGACCCGTTCCCGGCCTGCGAAGGAGCGGTCGCGGACGCGCCGGGTGGTGCGAGATCCACGTACGGTGATCGGTGCTGCCCGTTGCCGCCGCGTTCACACGCAGGTCATCCCCGCTGCCAACCATCCAGAGCGAGCGGGGGGTTCGCGTCAGCGGCCGTCCGCGTCCACTGCCGACGCGTTCGCACTCGGGGAGACCGCGCCATGTCGCGCACACGCTCTGTCGCCAGCTCCGCCGTCCACGAGCCGGCGGTCCACCGCCGTGCCGTCCTCGCCACCGCCGCGGCCGTGTCGCTGTCCGCGGGAGTCGGCTACGCCCTGCGCCCCACCGACAGCACCGCGGCCACCGCGGGGCAGGCCCCGGCCGCCGTGGGGGAGGCCCCGGTCGCCGTCTCCCGCAGGGCGCCGCTCGCCCCCCTCGCCCCCTACACCCGCGGCACCACCCTCGCCGGCGTCGCCGCACCCGTGGGCGGCACCGGCGGATACCGCCGGCTCGGCGACGGCAAGGGCTGGCCGCGCGTCGTCCGCGACGACCTGGCCGCGCCCAAGTCCGGCCGCGAGGACCGGCGTACGGCGCTCGCGGCCTTCGTCCAGCTCACCGACCTGCACCTGATCGACGCCCAGCACCCGCTGCGGCTGGAGTTCCTGCGCTCGGCCGACGTGCACGCCTGGCGCCCGCAGGAACTGCTGACCGTGCACGGCGCGGTGTCGCTGGTCGAGCGGGTCAACGCGCTGCGCGGCGCGCCCGTCACCGGCGCCCCGCTGCACTTCGCGATGACCACCGGCGACAACACCGACAACAACGCCATGACCGAGCTGGAGTGGTTCCTCACCGTGCTCAGCGGGGGCCGGATCCGCCCCGACTCCGGTGACCCGCGCCGCTACGAGGGCGTCCAGAACAGTGGCCTCGTCCAGTACTGGCAGCCGGACTCCGCCGTCCGCGACGCCGACAAGCAGCGCGGCTTCCCGCGGCTGGAGGGGTTCCTCGCCGCCGCCACCCGCGAGGTGCACAGCCCCGGCCTCAACCTGCCCTGGTACTCGACGGTCGGCAACCACGACTCCCTCCCGCTGGGCTGCTACGGCCACGGCGACCCCTACCTCAGGGACTTCGCGGTGGGCGGCAAAAAGCTCATGGCCCTCTCCGCGACCGAGGCGAAGAAGCTCCAGGACGCCATCAAGAACGCCACGGACCCGCTGGGCGTCCGCTTCCGCGACCTGCTCAAGGCCCACGCCCGCGATCTGCGCCCCGTCACCCCGGACGAGCGGCGGGCGCCGTACACCGCCGCCGAGTACGTCAAGGCCCACCTCGACCCGGCGTACACGGGCATGGGCCCGGTCGGGCACGGCTACTCCACGGCGAACCTGGAGGCGGGCACCCAGTACTACAGCTTCCGCATCGCCGACGACGTGATCGGCATCAGCCTGGACACCACCGACCCCGGCGGCCACTACGCGGGTTCCATCGGCGCGGGGCAGCTGCGCTGGCTGGAGCGCACCCTGCGGCAGAACGAGGACTCCCACGCCGTCGTCTTCAGCCACCACACCAGCAAGACCATGAACAACACCCGCCCCGACCCGGCACGCCCGAACGAACGCCGGTACGGCGGCGCCGACGTGCTCGCCGTGCTGGGCCGCCACCGCAATGTGCTCGCCTGGATCAACGGCCACATCCACCGCAACGCGATCACCCCGCACCCCGGTCCGGGCGGCCGGTCCTTCTGGGAGGTCTCCACCGCCTCCCACGTGGACTTCCCGCAGCTCGCCCGTGTCGTCGAACTCACCGACAACAAGGACGGCACCCTGTCGGTGTTCACCACCATGGTCGAGTCCGCCGCCCCCCACCGCACCGACTTCACCGACCTCTCCCAGACCGGCCTGGCCGCCCTCTACCGCGAGCTGTCCTTCAACGCCCCGGGCGCCCGCACCGACCTCGCGGGGACCACTCGGGACCGCAACACCGAACTCCTCCTGAAGAAGGGCTGAACCCGGACGACACCGCCGGCACAGGAGGAGGGGCCGCCGGACGCACGGGCCCGGCGGCCCCCTCCTCTCCCCTCCTGGTGCGTAAGTCCTGGCGCGTAAGTCCTGGCGCGTAAGCGGTCCGTCACTACCGCGGCAGCACCACGACATACGCGGCCGGGTCCCGGTCCACCGACGCCATCAGCGCCGTACGCACGATCGTGGCCTGCTGTTCCAGGGACTCGCGGAGCTTGCGGGACGTGATGTACACGACCGTGATGCCGAGGCGCTCCAGCGTCTCCCGCTTGCGGGCGTACTCCGACCACATGGCGTCCTCGTCCTGGCGCGGGGCGCGGGTGTCGAGTTCGACGGCGACCGCGTGTTCCGGCCAGTAGGCGTCCAGGCCGCCGAGGCGGGGGCCGCCGGGCAGCCGCAGGTCGACGTTCCACACCGGGTCCGGCAGGCCGTACTCCCGCACCATCCGGTACAGCCGGTCCTCGGCGACGGCCCGTCCCTCGGCCAGCAGCGAGTCGACCGCGTCCATCAGGTGCGGGCGGGTGAGCAGCTTGGCCTGGGTCAGTTCGCGCACCACCGACGCCGGGTCGCAGTGGCCGCCGCGGACGGCCTCGGTGAGCAGCCGGCTCACCGCGCCCGGGTCGGACAGTTCCGCCACCGCGTCGGCGAGGGCGCGCGGGACCGGGGCGACGGGCAGGCCGGTCACCTGCTCGGGGGCGGGCAGCGCGGCGGTGCGCAGGACGCGGACGAAGCCCGTGGTGCGCAGGCGGCGCAGCCGGGGGACCAGGACGCAGATCTTCGCCAGGGCGGGCAGCGGCGGCGAGGAGGTGAAGCCGTGCAGGGTGAGGGCCGCCAGACCCGTGATCACCGCGTCCTTGTAGGCGGGGCGGTGCGGATGGGGCTCCGCGGCGCCCGGCTGGGACGGCACCGCCGGGGCCGCGGTCTCCCGGGCCGCGTACGTCAGCGCCGCGTGCAGCCGCTCCTCGCTGGTCGGGGGGCCCGGGTGCAGGACGTAGACACCGGGGAGCAGCTGCTGCCAGGGGCCGCCGGGGCGGCACTGCTCGGCCAGTTCGGCGGGGGAGATGCCGTGGGCGCGCAGCTGAGCGGTCGTCAGGACCCGGCGGGTGCCCTCGGCGGTGTGACGCGGGAGGCGGGGGGAGAGCGGGGTGTTGTGGGTCATGTCCCGGGGATTCCCGAGGTCGATCGGTCCTTTAACCGCTGTTACACGCTCGTCGACAAATCCGGACAAGACCGCGCTAAAGGACGGATGTTCGGATGCCGATCAGGCACCGAAAACCCCTGGTCCGAACGAGGGTGGACCAGGGGTTACGGCTGTGCTTGCCCGAATTTCGTAACGGTCACCTACGGCCCAGGCTCAGGCCAAAGGTGAGGGGGTGCGGGCTCAGCCCGCCGCCGCGTCGCACTCCTGCCCGCGCAGCGCCCGCGCCAGGTCGTCCCGCGCCTCCAGCACCAGCCGCCGCAGCGCCGGCGGCGCGTCCTCGTGGGCCGCGAGCCACGCGTCCGTCGCCGCCAGCGTCGCGGGGGAGTCCTGCAGCGCCGGGAACAGGCCCCGCACCACGTCCATGCCGATCTGGATGGACCGCTCCGCCCACACCCGCTCGATCGCCGCGAAGTACTTCTCCGCGTACGGCGCGAGCAGCGCCCGCTGCGACGGCTGTGCGAAGCCGTTGATGGTCGCCTCCACCAGCGCGTTCGACAGCGCGTCCGACTCCACGACCTGCGCCCACGCCTGCGCCTTCACCACCGCCGACGGACGGGCCGCCAGGCACCGCACCTGGTGGCGCTTGCCGGACGCGGTGTCGTCGCGGGCCAGTTCGGCCAGGAGCACCGACCCGTCGATCGCCCCGTGCGCGGCCAGCGGCTCCAGGAACGCCCAGCGCAGCTCCTGGTCCACGTCCAGCCCGTCGACCTTCTCGGTGCCGTCCAGCAGCGCCTTCAGCAGCTCCAGATCCGCGCTGCCGGACGCCGTCGTGGCGAAGAACCGCGCCCATGCCAGCTGGTTCTCGCTGCCCGGCTCGGCCGCCCGCAGCTCGCGCAGGGCGCCGTCCGCCAGCAGCCGCTCGCCCCGCTCGCGCCAGGCCGGGGCCGCGTAGTGGACCAGCGCCGACCTCGCCCACGCGTGCAGCATCTGCAGCACACCGATGTCCGACTCGCGGCCCGCGAACCGCAGCACCAGGTCCACGAAGTCCCGGGCGGGCAGCAGCGCGTCCCTTGTCATGTTCCACAGCGCCGACCAGCACAGGGCACGCGCGAGCGGGTCGGTCACCGCGCCCAGGTGCGCGCGCAGCGTCGCCAGGGACGTCTCGTCGAACCGCGTCTTGCAGTACGTCAGGTCGTCGTCGTTGACCAGCACCAGCTCCGGCGCCTCCGCGCCCGCCAGCTCCGCCACGACCGTACGCGGACCGTCGACGTCCGTCTCGACCTGCGTGTACCGCTCCAGCGCCCCGTCGTCGTTACGCCGGTACAGGCCCACCGCGACCCGGTGCGGGCGCAGCTCGGGGTGGGACTCCGCGGCCTCCTGCACGACCGCCAGTTCCGCGATGCGCCCCTCGCCGTCCAGCACCACCTGCGGGGTCAGCGAGTTCACGCCCGCCGTCTGGAGCCAGGAGCGCGCCCACGCGCCCATGTCCCGGCCGGACGTCTCCTCCAGCACCGACAGCAGGTCACCGAGGCGCGTGTTGCCGTAGGCGTGCCGCTTGAAGTAGCGCCGCGCGCCCTCCAGGAAGGCGTCCTGGCCGACGTACGCCACGAGCTGCTTGAGCACCGAGGCGCCCTTGGCGTAGGTGATGCCGTCGAAGTTGAGCTTCGCGTCCTGGAGGTCGCGGATGTCGGCGGTGATGGGGTGCGTGGAGGGCAGCTGGTCGGCCCGGTACGCCCACGCCTTGCGGCGGTTGGCGAAGGTGATCCAGCCGTCCTTGAAACGGGTCGCGCCGACCAGCGAGAACGCGCCCATGAAGTCGGCGAAGGACTCCTTCAGCCACAGGTCGTCCCACCACTCCATGGTGACCAGGTCGCCGAACCACATGTGCGCCATCTCGTGCAGGATCACGTTGGCGCGGCCCTCGTAGGACGCCTGCGTCACCTTGCCGCGGAAGATGAACTCCTCGCGGAAGGTCACCAGTCCCGGGTTCTCCATCGCGCCCAGGTTGTACTCGGGCACGAACGCCTGGTCGTACTTGCCGAACGGGTACGGGTAGTCGAAGTGGTCGTGGAAGAAGTCCAGGCCCTGCTTGGTGACCAGGAAGACGTCGTCCGCGTCGAAGTAGGGGGCGAGCCCCTTGCGGCACATCGCGCCCAGCGGGATCTCCAGCCGCGTCCCGTCCTTCAGGAGCCGCTCGTAGGAGTCCGTGACGTAGTGGTACGGGCCCGCCACCACGCACGTGATGTACGTCGAGATCGGCTTGGTCTCCGCGAACCGCCACACGCCGTCGGTGCGTTCGCCGGCGCCGTTGCTCCACACCGTCCACTCCTCGGGCGCCCGCACCTCGAAGCGGAACGGGGCCTTGAGGTCGGGCTGCTCGAAGTTGGCGAAGACGCGGCGCGCGTCGGCCGGCTCGTACTGCGTGTACAGGTAGACCTCGCCGTCCTCCGGGTCGACGAAGCGGTGCAGGCCCTCGCCGGTGCGGGAGTAGGCGCACTGGGCGTCCACGATCAGCTCGTTGTCGGCGGCCAGGTCCTCCAGCAGGATCCGGGAGCCGTCGAAGACCTCGCTGGGGTCGAGGTCGCGGCCGTTGAGGCAGACCGCCGTCACGCTCGGCGCGATCAGGTCCGCGAAGCTCGACGCGCCCGGCTCCGCGCAGCGGAAGCGGATCGTGGTGACCGAGCGGAAGGTGCGCGGGCCGTCGCCGGCGTGGTCCCCGACGGCGGAGCGCACGTCGAGGGAGACCTCGTAGCCGTCGACGGACAGCAGCGCGGCCCGCTCCCGGGCCTCGTCGCGGGACAGATTCTCACCGGGCACGGGCGGCACTCCCTCGTACTCGTACGTCATGGCTGCGGCTGAACAGGACCGATCCTGCCATGTGCCCCTGACGCGGGGCAGCAGGGAATGAGCGGGGACGGCGGCGGCGTTGTACCGGTGTTGCCCCGGGAAACCACCGCTTCATGAGGAGAGACATGTCGCAGAAGACCCCCGTCGACTTCTGGTTCGACCCGCTGTGCCCCTGGGCCTGGATGACCTCCCGGTGGGTGCTGGAGGTCGAGAAGGTCCGGGACATCGAGGTCCGCTGGCATGTGATGAGCCTCGCCGTGCTGAACGAGGACAAGCTCGACGAGGTGGACGAGGAGTACCGGGAGCTGATGAGGACCACCGCCTGGGGTCCCGTCCGCGTCGCCATCGCCGCCCAGGAGGAGCACGGCGCCCACGTGCTCGGCGACCTCTACACCGCCCTCGGCACCCGCATCCACAACGAGGGCATGGGCGCGGAGAAGGAGGCGGTCGCCGCCGCCCTGCGCGACACCGGACTGCCCGAGTCGCTGATGGACCACTGGGACGACACCCCGTACGAGGAGCAGCTGCGCGCCTCTCACAAGGAGGGCATCGAGAAGGTCGGCCAGGAGGTCGGCACCCCGATCATCGCGGTGCCCGGCGCCGACGGCGAGCAGATCGCCTTCTTCGGCCCGGTCGTCACCCCCACGCCGAAGGGCGAGGAGGCCGCCCGCCTGTGGGACGGCACCCTCGCCGTGGCCTCGGTCCCCGGCTTCTACGAGATCAAGCGCACCCGCACCAAGGGCCCGGACTTCAGCAACCTCTGATCCGTCAGTCCGCGTCGCGGGCGATGCGCGCCAGGTCCGGGAAGTCCGTCACCACCGCGTCCACGCCCAGCGCGTAGTGCAGCGCGTACTCCGCGAACGCGTCACCGAAGTCGGTCGCCGTCGCCGAGCGGCGCAGGGCGGCCGGCAGGTACTGGTTCTCCGCGCGGAAGGTGTACGGGCCGATCCGCAGGCCCGCCGCACGGGCGTCCGCCACCAGCGGGGTGGGGGCGCCCGTGCCGTCCGGGTTCACCGCCAGCACCGAGGACTTGTCCGGCCCGATCCAGTCCGCGTAGCGGGCGATGCGGGCCAGCCCGGCCGGCGTCATCATGTCCTTGTACGTCGTCGGATCCCCGGCCGAGACCAGGTCGTACGGCCCGCCCGTGGTGCCCAGCGCCTGCCACAGCGGCACCCCGAGCCCCTCGTCGGCGATCCGGCGCAGGCTGGTCGGCTCGAAGGACTGCACGACGCACTCGTGCGGCCCCAGCCGGTTGCGCCGGACGGCCTGGGCCAGCTTCGGCTCCAGGGGCAGGCCGAGGGAGCGGAAGTACGTCGGGTGCTTGGTCTCCGGGAACACGGCGATCGTCCGGCCGTACGCCTTCGACAGTCGTCGGGCGAGGTCCACGACCTCCTGGAAGGTCAGCACCCGCTCCCGGCCGTCGAAGACGGTGTTGCGGTTGCGGACCTGGGGCAGGCGTTCCACCGCCCGTAACGTCCTCAGCTCCGCGAGGGTGAAGTCCTCGGTGAACCAGCCGGTCACCGACCGCCCGTCCACCGTCTTCGTGGTGCGGCGGTCCGCGAACTCCGGGTGCGCGGCCACGTCGGTGGTCTGCGAGATCTCGTTCTCGTGCCGCACCACCAGCACGTGGTCCTTGGTCGGCACGAGGTCCGGTTCGATCCAGTCGGCGCCGGTCTGCACGGCGTACGTGTAGGAGGCGGCCGTGTGCTCGGGCCGCCACCCGGCCGCGCCCCGGTGCCCGATGACCAGCGGGCGGCGCGGCCTCCCGGCCGCGTGCGCGGCCCGGGCCCCCGGGAGGGCGGTGGTGGCCGCCGCCGCGAGCAGCAGCGACCGTCTTCTCATCGGCAGTCGTCTCGTCGGCATCCGACTCCCTTTCCGTGTACGGCGATTGGGTTCACGGCGGTTGGGTTCACGGCGGTTCCGTTCACATGGGTTCCGTTCACATGCGTGCGCGGGCCCGCGCCTCGGTCAGCCGGGCCAGGTGCTCCTCGTAACCCTTCGCGTAGTACGCCGCCCGGTCCGGGTCCGGCTCGACGACCGCCGCCGGCCGGGACCACCCGGCGGCGTCCAGGCGCACCCCGTGCCGCTCCGCCGCCGCGAGCACCGCGCCGCGCGCGCCCACCTCTCCCTCGACGACCCGCAGCGGCCGGCCGAGCACGTCGGCCAGCAGTCGTGTCCACGCGGCGCTGCGGGTGCCGCCGCCGCACACCGCGAGCGAACCGGTCAGCCCCGCCGCCTCCAGACAGTGCCGGGCCGCGTACCCGATGCCCTCGCAGGTCGCGCGGACCAGGTCGCCGCGGGTCGACTCCAGGCTGACCCCGGTGAGTTCGGCGCGCAGCCGGGGCTCCACGAAGGGAGCGCGCTCACCGGACGGGGCGAAGTACGGCAGGACGCGGACCCCGTGCGCGCCGGGCGGGGTCGCGTCGAGCAGTCCGTCCACCTCCGCGTGCCTGACGCCGGTGGTCGACAGCACCCAGTCCAGCGCCGCCGTGCCGACCATGGCGGGCATCGCGCGCAGCCAGTGGCCGGGCCGGTCGGTGGAGATGTACAGGCCGGCCGGTTCGCCGCTCAGATCCAGGTCGGTGGTGGCCACCAGCGCCGCCAGACAGGTGCCCACGATCAGCAGCCCGTCCCCCGGCGCGGTGACCCCCGCGCCCAGCGCGCTCGCCGGCAGGTCGTACGGCCCGTTCGCGATCGGCGTCCCCGCCGGCAGGCCCTCGCGGGCGGTCGCCGTGGCCGCCGGATCGCTGACCGGGGCGAGCAGCCGGCGGCGGTGGGTGAGGCCCAGCAGTTCCACGACCCGGTTGTCGTAGGCGCGCGTGCGCGGGTCGAGGAACGGCATCGACGCGTCCGAGACATCGGTGGCCGCCGGAGCCCCCGTCAGCCGCCGGAACACCATGTCCTTGCAGTACAGGGCGGTCGCGGCGGCGTCCAGGGCGGCCGGCTCACGGCGGTCGAACCAGGCCAGCAGCGGGCCCGGGCAGCCCGGGAACATGGCGCTGCCGGTGCGCCGGAACACCGCCTCGAAGGTGCCGTCGGCCAGCCACCGGTCGAGCAGTTCGTGCGCCCGCCCGTCCATCCAGGAGGCCGCCGCGCGCACCGGGCGGCCCTCCGCGTCCACCAGCCACACCCCGTCGCCCTGCCCGGTCAGCCCCGCCAACGTCACCGGCTCGTCCACCCGCGCGGTCAGCGCGTCCAGCACCTCGACGACCGCCGCGTACACCTCCTCCATGTCCTGCTCGACGAACCCGCCGCGCAGCGCCAGACGCACCGGACGGGACTCGACGGCCAGCTCCCGCCCCGCCTCGTCGAAGGCGGCGGCCTTCACCACGGACGTGCCCACATCGATACCGACGTACATGTGGCCTCCTGGAAATCCCGTCAGGTCAGACAGTGCGCCAGCGGCTCCCCGCGCGCCCAGCGCCCCACCTCGGCCGCCGCGATCCGCGCGGCCTTCTCGGCGACCGCCCGGCTCGCGCCGCCCAGATGCGGGGTCAGCACCAGCCGGTCCGCGAACCCGTACAGCGGGGAATCCGGCGGCAGCGGCTCGCGCCCGTAGGTGTCCAGCGCCGCCGCCGACACCCGCCCGCTCGCCAGCGCCGCGCACAGCGCGTCCTCGTCCAGCAGCGGGCCGCGCGCCGCGTTCACCACCACCGCGCCCTCGGGCAGCAGCGCCAGCTCGCGTGCGCCGAGCAGACCGCGGGTCTCGTCGGTGAGCCGGGCGTGCAGACTGACCACCCGGGAGCGGCGCAGCAGCTCGTCGAGGGAGGCGACCCGCAGACCGTGGATCTCGCCGCGCACATACGGGTCGTACACCATCACCTGCGCGCCGAACGCGCACAGCACCCGCGCCACCCGGCTGCCCACCGCCCCGTAGCCGACCAGCCCGACCGGCAGGTCCTCCAGCTCCAGGCCCGCGCGGTCGTACGTGTAGTAGGCGGCGCCCTCCCAACTGCCCCGCCCGGCCAGCGGGATGTGCGCCTGCGGGATGCGGCGCAGGGCCGCCAGCATCAGGCCGACGGTGAACTCGGCGGTGGCGGCGGCGTTGCGGCCGGGCGCGTAACACACCCGCACCTCACGGGACTTCGCGGCGTCGAGGTTGACGTTCACCGGGCCGCCCCGGCACACCACGACCAGCCGCAGCTGCGGTGCGGCGGCCAGGACCCGTTCGGTGACCGGGCCCATCTGCGTGACCAGCACCTCGCGGCCGTCGCCCAGGGCTTCGATCAGCTCGTCCTCCGCGTCGCTGGCCTCCCGCACCTCCGCCACCGCGCCGAACGGCTCCAGCGGCCAGCCGAGCCGCACCTCCCGCACATCCGCCGGATGCTCGTGCCGCACCGCGTCGGCGATCAGCGACGGCAGCACGAAGTGGTCACCGGCGGCGAGCACACGGACCGGGTCTGAGGTCATCGCTGGGACTCTCCTGTCTCGGCGTCGAAGACATGGGTGAGGCGGGGGTCGGCGGTCAGCCGTACCCGTTCGTCGTGGGCGAGCCGTACGTCCGGGCCGGTCAGGACGGTGACGGGCCGGTCGACGCCCGCGAGGGTGAGGGTGGCGAGGCCCGACTCCAGCAGCGGCTCGTGGGCCAGCACGCGGGCGGGCAGCCCGTCGGCACCGGTCAGCGACAGGTCCTCCGGACGAACGCCGACGACCAGCTCACGGCCGCCCTCCACCCGCACCGGCAGCGGCAGCTCCAGCGCGTCGGCGAGGCGGGCGGCGCGGCCGTCGGCGGTGGCCGTGGCGGGCAGCAGGTTGATCGCGGGCTCGCCGACGAAGTCCGCGACGAAGACGGTGGCCGGGTGGTCGTAGATCTCGTACGGGGTGCCGAGCTGCTGGATCACCCCGTCCTTCATCACGGCGATCCGGTCGGCGAGCGACAGCGCCTCCTCCTGGTCGTGCGTGACCAGGATCGTGGTGTGCCCCAGATCGCGCTGGATGCGCTTGAGTTCGCGGCGGGTGGTGTCGCGCTGGGCCGCGTCCAGGTGGGAGAGGGGCTCGTCGAGGAGGAGGACGTCGGGCTCGCGGATCAGGGCGCGGGCCAGGGCGACGCGCTGCTTCTGCCCGCTGGACAGGCCGGCCGGGCGGGCGTCCAGGATGTCCGTCAGCCCGATGCGCTCCGCCATCTCGCGGACCCTGCGGTCCACGTCCCCCCGGCGGCCCCGCGCCCGCAGCCCGAACGCCAGGTTCTCCGCGACGGTCAGCGGCGGATACAGCGCGTAGTTCTCGAACGCGACGCCGATGTTGCGCCGCTGCGCGGGCCGGTCCGTCACCGACGCCCCGCCGACCAGGATGTCCCCGCCGGTCACCGCCTCCAGACCGGCGATCATCCGCAGGGTGGTGGACTTGCCGCAGCCCGACGGGCCGAGCAGCCCCAGCAGTTCCCCGGAGCGCAGGGCCAGGTCGAGGCCGCGCACCGCGTCGACCGGGGGCCGGCCGCGCGAGCGGTAGGTCTTGCGCAGGTCACGTAACTCCAGCTCGGTCATCCGCGGCGCCCTTCGTCGTGCAGACCTCGTAGCGGACCTGGTGTTCGTCCAGGTCGCGCAGCGCCCCGGCCGAGGCCCCGTCGTCGACCAGCAGCAGGTCGAAACGGGACAGCGGCGCGACGCGGTGCAGGGCGACCCGGCCCAGCTTGGTGTGGTCGATCAGCAGGACGTTGCGGGCGGCGGAGTCGAGCATCGCCCGCTTCACGGACACGATGTGCTGCTCCTGGTGCCACACGTGCCCGGCGTGCACGCCCGAGGTGGAGGCGAAGCAGACGTCCACCCGCAGCTGCTGCACCGCCTCGACGCAGGAGACCCCGAGGAAGGACGAGTGCAGCGGGTCGTAGTCGCCGCCGAGCGCCATCAGATGGACGCCCCGCCGGCCCGCCAGCAGGTTGATCGCCTCCAGGAAGTTGGTGACGACCGTCAGCGGGGTGATCTCGCCGAGGCGTAGCCGCCGGGCTATCTCCAGGGTGGTGGTGGAGTCGTCCAGCAGGATCGCCATGCCGGGCTCGATCAGCCGCATCGCCCGGTCGGCGACGGCCGCCTTCTCGGCCCGCATGGTCTTCAGCCGGTACTGCACGTTCGACTCGAACACCCCGGACGGCTGCGCGGTCACCCCGCCCCGGAACTTGCGGACGATGCCCTGCCGGGCCAGCTCGTCCAGGTCCCGGTGGATGGTCATCAGGCTCACCCCGAACCGCTCCGCCAGCTCCGCCGCGGTCGCCGACCCCTCGGCGAGGACGTGCTCGGCCAGGGCGGCCTGCCGGGCCGCCGGTCCCTGAAACGCGTGGTTGCCGCTCATCGTGTCCCGATCCGTCGTCCTGGGCGTCCGGGCCGGTCGGCCTCGAACAGCAGCAGGCTCTCAGGCCGGACGGACAGCCGTACCGGATCGTCGGGGCGCAGCCCCGCGGCCTCGGCGCGCGAGGCGACCAGGGACACCTGCGCCGCCCCCACCCGGACCGTCACCTCCACCGAGCGGCCGAGGACTTCGGTGACGTAGACACTGCCGGACAGCTCGAGGCCCGGGCCGCCGCCCAGCCGCAGGTCCCGGGGCCGCACCCCGATCTGCGCCGCGCCGCGCGCGTGAGCCGCCACGGGCAGCCGCACGGCACCGTCCGGCGAGCGGAACACCCCGTCCTCGACCGTCCCGGACAGCAGATTGATCCGCGGCCGGCCGAACGCCCGCGCCACCTCCGTGTCCTGGGGCCGGTACCAGATGTCCTCCCGCGTCCCCGTCTGCACGATCCGCCCGTTACGGATCACCCCGATCCGGTCGCCGAGCGCCAGCGCCTCCACCGCGTCGTGGGTGACGTACAGCGTGGTGGTGCGCCGCACCGCCCCGATCGCCTTCAGCTCGGCCCGCATCTGCTGGCGCAGCTTGGCGTCGAGGTGGGACAGCGGCTCGTCGAGCAGGAAGGCACGGGCCGGCCGGACCAGCACCCGCCCCAGGGCGACCCGCTGCCGCTGCCCGTTGGACAACTGGCCCACGGGCCGGTCCAGCAGGCCGCCGATGCCGAGGAGTTCCGCCACCTCGCCGATCCGCCGACGCGCCTCGGCGGGCGGGAGGCGGTGGCGGGGGGAGCGCAGCGGGGAGGCGAGGTTGTCGTAGGCCGACTTGTGCGGGTAGAGGGCGTAGCTCTCGAAGCACATCGCCACGCCCCGGTCGTAGGGCTCGACGCCCCGCATGTCCTCGCCGCCGATCTCGACCGTGCCCGCGTCGGGCTGTTCGAGCCCGGCGACGGTCTTCAGCGTGGTCGTCTTGCCCGCGCCGGAGGGGCCGAGGAGGCAGAAGAACTCGCCTTCCGCGACCTCCAGATCGAGCCCGTCGAGGGCGGTGGTCTTCCCGTACGTCTTGCGGACCGCGGCCAGTCTGATCATGGTCATGACTTCACCGCCCCGAAGGACAGCCCCCGCACCAGGTAGCGCTGGATCAGCAGCGCCAGCAGCAGCGGCGGTACGACGGAGATCAGCGCGGCGGCGGCCGTCAGGTTGTACTTGGGGCGGTCGCCGCCGAGGAAGGACAGCGCGCCCACGGTCACGGTCTGCGCCTCGTTGGAGGTGAGGATGAGCGGGAAGACGAAGTTGTTCCAGGCGAAGATGAACGCCAGCAGGGACACGGCCGCGATCCCCGGTCTGACCAGCGGGAGCGCCACCCGGAAGAAGGCCTGCTTGCGGGTGTAGCCGTCGAGGAGCGCCGCCTGCTCCAGCTCGGGCGTGAGGTCGGCGAAGTACGACCGCATGATCCACACGATCAGCGGGAGGGTGACCAGCTGGAGCACCCACACCATGCCGACGTACGTGTCGAACAGCCCCAGCTCCTGGTACAGCACGAACAGCGGGATGATCACGGTGAGTTCGGGCGCGAACCGGAACGACAGCAGCGTGAACATCAGGTTGTCGGAGCCCTTGAACCGCCACCGCGCCGAGGCGTACGCGGCCGGCAGCCCCACCAGCAGCGACAGCGCGACCGCGCCCAGCGACACCACCAGGCTGTTGACGAAGAACCGGGTGAACGGGATGCCCTCGCTGTCGCCGAGGACCGTCCGGTAGGAGTCGAGGGTGGGGGAGAAGGAGAAGTAGGTGGAGAACAGCTGGTCGGCGGGTTTCAGCGAGAGGATCACCATCCAGGCGATCGGGAACAGCGCGAAGACGAAGTAGAGGACGAGGGCGGCGTCCGCGAGCAGGCCCGGCCACCGGCGTTTCACTTGGTCACCTCCGCGGCCCGGCGCTGGATCCGCCCCAGATGCCGTACGAGCAGCATCGCGGCGAGATAGACCACGGCCCACAGCACGACCGTGTAGCTGATGCCGAACGAGTAGCGCTGGAAGCGGATCGCCTCCAGGTACGCCCGGATCTGGATCACCACCGTGGAGTCGCCGGGGCCGCCTTCGGTGAGGGCGTAGATGATGTCGAACACCTTCAGCGAGTCCATGAACCGGAAGATCAGCGCCACCAGGACGTACGGCCACAGCATGGGCAGCGTCAGCCGCCGGAACGTGTACCACCAGCCCGCCCCGTCCACGGCCGCCGCCTCGAACGGGGAGGCGGGCAGGGACCGCAGCCCGGCCAGCGCGAGGATCGCGACGAACGGGGTGTAGACCCACACGTCCACGGCGATCGACGACAGCAGCGCGCCCGTCGGGGTGTCCGTCCACTGCACATCGCCCAGCCCGAACGGTTTCAGCAGGTGGTTCACCACCCCCACCGACGGCTGGAGCATCAGCTTCCAGATGATCGCGGCGATCACCGGGGCGATCATCAGCGGCAGGATCAGGATCTTCTCCAGCACCCGCCCGACCAGCGAGGACCGGTTCAGCAGCAGGGCCACCGCGACACCGAGCACGGTCTCGAACCCGGCCGCCCCGACCGCGTACAGCACCGTCACCCACGCCGAGTTCCAGAACGACTCCTCGGTGAAGACGGTCCGGTAGTTGTCGAGGCCGACCATGTCCGGCTGCGGTTTGCTCGCCGCGAAGTCGAAGACCGTGTAGTACAGGCCGAGCCCGAACGGGTAGAGGATGCCGCAGGTCAGCAGCAGTGCCGGGACGATCAGGAGATAGGGGCGCAGCGCCTGCCGCATGGTCAGCCGACCTTGCGGGCGAGGTCGTCCGCGAGGCCGTCCAGCACCGACCGCGCGCTCTGGCCGCCGTAGATCTCCTGGAGCGCCGACGCCCAGCTGGTCGTCGCGTCGAAGAACTGCGCCTGCGGGGTGAACTGGATCTTCGTCTGGTCGACGACCGCCTCGAAGGTCTCGATGAAGCCGGGCAGGTCCTTCATCTTGTCCCGGTAGGCGCCGTCCTGCGCGATCGACCGGCGCACCGGGTCGATGTGGTTGTGGGTGATCGCGCTCTCCCGCAGGTGTTCCTTCCCGGTCGCCCACTGGAGGAACAGCCAACTGGCGCTCTTGCGCTTGCTCTTGGCGTTCATGCCGAGCGACCAGATCCACATGTTGGTGGCGAGCGAGCCGTCCGGGCCCTTCGGCCCCGGATGGAAGGCGATCTTCCCGGACGCGGGGCTCGCGCCCTTCACCGCCTGGAAATACGCGGCCGTGTCCGCGTCGAACAGCATCCCGGCCTTGCGCGCGCCGAGGTCGCTGGAGCACTGGTACCAGGTGTACGACGTCCAGGACGGCGGCCCGCCCCGCTTCACCATCCGCGCCCAGTCCTCGGTGAAGCGCACGGCCTCGGGGCTGTTCATGGCGGGGGTGAGCTTCCCGCCCTCGACGGTGAAGTCCTTCAGCCCGTTGCGGGCGTACATCGTCATGAAGCCGGGGTGGATGGTGGCCCAGCTGCGCGACCCGCGTACGGCGATCCCGTACATGCCGTCGAAGCCGGCGCCCGGCGCCTTCCGCTTGATGGTCCCGGCGAGTTCCACCAGCTCGTCGAAGGTCTCCGCGGGCTTCAGGCCCAGCGTGCGGAACACCTCGGTGTTGTAGGCGACGACGTTGGTCTCCCAGCCCCACGGCAGCGCGTACTGCCCGCCCTGCCCCAGCGGCGCGCCCGCCTTCAGGTTCCACTGGCCGGCCTGGAGGAGGTTGGGGAAGAAGTCGTCCTGGTCCCATTCGTCGCCGGTGGCGGAGGAGTTGCGCATCCAGGGACCGAGATCCTCCAGCCACCCGGGCGGCCCGTACTGCCACACCATGTACGCGCCGAGCATGAACACGTCGTAAGAGGCGCGCCCGCTGGACAGGTCGACGGTGAGCTTGTCGAAGTAGTTGTCCTCCGGGAAGACGTCGTACTCGACCTTGATCCCGGTCTTGTCGGTGAACGACTTCAGATCGGCGAGGAGCGCGTCCGTGTAGGGATGCTTGTTCAGCAGCGCCTTGACGGTGGTGCCCCGCTCCCGTCTCCAGTCGAAGGAGCCGGTGATGTCGTCGGCGGCGGAGCCGTCGCTCTTGTTCTCGTTCCCGCCGCCGAACCCGGCACCGCAGGCGGTGAGCAGGGGCGTCGCCGCGGCGGCGGCACCGAGGGCGAGGAAGCGGCGGCGGTCGTGCACGGGCGTGTCCATCCGTGACCTCCACGAGGATCGGTCCGGTGCGGGGTTAACACGTCGAGTCGGCTCGCTAACAGAGAGTGGAACCACGGAAGTTGGCCGTCAATCCCTCGCGCAGCGGGAAATCTCAGGGCATGGTGAGAAGTTCACACGGCCGGGCGCGAAACGTGGGAGGTCCCGATGGCGGATGAGGTGTGGATCGGCGTCGACCTCGGCACCCAGAGCGTGCGCGCCCTGGCCGTCACGGGCGACGGCACGGTCCTCGGCTCCGGCGCCGTGCCGGTCACCGGCCGGCGGGACGGCGTACGGCACGAGCAGGACCCGGAGCAGTGGTGGACGGCCGTCCGCGCGGCCACCGGGGAGGCCGTGCGGACCGTCGCCGGGCGGCGCGTCGGCGGGGTCGCGGTGTGCGGCACGTCCGGGACCGTGCTGCTCACGGACCGCGCGGGACGGCCCCTCGGTCCGGCGTTGATGTACGACGACGGGCGCGCGGCGGCCGAGGCGGCCCGGTTGCGCGCGGCGGGGATCGGCGTGCAGGACACCTGGGCGCTGCCGAAGGCGCTGTGGCTGGCGTCCGCCCACGGGCCGGGCCGCATCACCCACCAGCCCGACGTGATCACCGCCCGGCTCACCGGCCGCCCGGTCCCGACCGATTCCAGCCACGCGCTGAAGACGGCGTACGACGTGAAGGCCGAGGCCTGGCCCGACGTGCCCGACGTCCCGGCACAGGCCCTGCCGGAAGTGGTCCGCCCCGGCACGGTGCTCGGGGAGGTCTGCCCGGCCGCCGCCGAGGCCACCGGCCTCCCCGCCGGCACCCCGGTCGTCGCCGGGATGACCGACGGCTGCGCGGCCCAAATCGCCTCCGGCGCGCTGGGCGAGGGTGCGTGGAACTCGGTGCTGGGGACGACGCTGGTGCTGAAGGGCGCGGCCCGCCGGCCGGTGCGGGACGGCACCGGCGTGGTCTACAACCACCGGGCCCCGGACGGAAGCTGGCTGCCCGGCGGGGCGTCCAGCGTGGGGGCCGGGGTGCTCACCGCCCGCTTCCCGGACGCGGACCCCGCCGCGATGGACCGCCGGGCGGCGGCCTTCGAACCCTCCGGCGCCGTGGCCTACCCCCTGGTCTCCCCGGGCGAACGCTTCCCCTTCCGGGCCCCCGAGGCGACCGCCCTCCTCCTCGGCGAACCCGCCTCCGACGCCGACCTGTGGGCGGCCCTGCTCCAAGGGGTCGGCCTGGTGGAACGCCTCTGCCTGGACTACCTCCACCACCTGGGCGCCCCCCTCGACGGGCCCCTCACCTTCACCGGCGGCGCCACCCGCAGCCCCTACTGGACCCAGCTCCGCACCGACATCCTGGGCCGCCCGGTCCGCCTTCCCGAACACCCCGAGCCCGCCCTGGGCATGGCGGCACTGGCCTGCCACGCGGCGACCGGAACCCCCCTGACGGAGGTCACCGACCGCATGGTCCGCATCCGTACCACCGTCCATCCGCGGCACACGGACCGCTACACCGCCCCCTACCTGCGGCTCCTGGACGCCCTGGAATCCCGCGGCTGGCTGCCGGGCCCCGTGGCGGCACATGCGCGCGGCCGGGCGGAACGGAATACTGGCGGCTCATGACCGCGACCCTCCTCCTCGCCCGCCACGGCCAGACCGTCTGGCACGCCGAGAACCGCTACGCCGGCGTCAGCGACATCGCCCTCACCGACACCGGCCGCGCCCAGGCCGAGGCCCTGGGCCGCTGGATCGGGGAGCACCCGGTCGACGCGGTGTGGACCTCGCCGTTGTCCCGCGCGGTGGCCACCGCCGAGCCCGCCTGCCGGACCCTCGGGCTCACCCCGCGCCGCGAACCGGACCTGCGCGAATGCGACTTCGGGGTCGTGGAGGGCCGTACGCTCGCGGAGTTCGCCGAGGAGAACCCGGCCCACGCGGATGCCTACCGGGCCGACCCGGTGGCCCACCCCTTCCCCGGCGCCGAGGACCCGGCCGCCGCCGCCGAGCGCGGTGCCGCAGCGCTGCACCGCATCGCGGCCGCCCACCCCGGCGAGCGGGTCCTGGTCGTCGCCCACAACACGCTGCTGCGCCTCGTGCTGTGCCGCCTGCTCGGCATCCCGCTCGCCGACTACCGCCGCGTCTTCCCGAAGCTGCGCAACGCCGCCGTCACCGAGCTGCGCCTCGACCCGGAGACCGGCACCGCGGGCCTGCTCTCGCTCAACCTCCCCACCGCGCCGGCGCCGTAAGGGGGGCTACGGCCGCCGCAGCAGCCCCCGTTCCAGCGCCACCACCACTGCCCGCGTACGGTCGTTGACGTCGAGCTTGGCGAACAGCCGCAGCAGATGCGTCTTCACGGTGGCCTCCGAGATGACCAGGCGCCGGCCGATCTCGGCGTTGGTCAGGCCGTCGGCCACCGCGTTGAGGACGTCCGTCTCGCGGGCGGTCAGCGGGTCCTGGACGGGGCGGCGCATCCGGGCGACCAGCTTCTCCGCGACCCGCGGCGCGAGGACCGTCTCGCCGCGCGCCGCCGCCTGGATCGCCTCGACGAGCTGCTCCCGGGTCGTGTCCTTGAGCAGATAGCCGATGGCACCCGCCTCCACGCCCCGCTCGATGTCCGTGTCGGTGTCGTAGGTGGTCAGGATCAGGACCCGGGTGCGCGGGTGCCGGGCGGTGATCTCGGTGGTCGTCGCGACCCCGTCCAGCACCGGCATCCGCAGGTCCACCAGGGCCACGTCCGGGTCGTGCCGGGCGATCAGCTCCAGGGCCGCGCGGCCGTCCCCCGCCTCGCCGACGATCTCGATGCCGTCCTCGCCGCCGAGCAGGGCGATCACCCCGGCCCGCATCACGGTGTGGTCGTCCACGACCACGACTCGCAGCGCTTCCCCACTCATCGCGTCCCCTCGCCGTCCGCCCGGCCGGCGACCGGAATCGTCGCCAGCACCCTCGTCCCGTCCCCGACCGAGCTGGTGACGGTGAGCCGTCCGCCCAGTTCCGCCAGCCGCTTGCGCATTCCGTCGAGCCCGAAGCCCGCCGAGTCCTCCGCCGCGAACCCGATCCCGTCGTCGGTGATCTCCAGCTCCACCCCGTACGGCCGCCGCGCCAGCACCACCCCGACCGTGGAGGCACGGGCGTGCTTGCGGACATTGGCCAGCGACTCCTGGGTGCAGCGCAGCAGCGCGATCCGGGTCTGCTGGTCGCAGTCCAGTTCCGTCAGCTCCGCTTCCACGGTGAGCCCGGTGTCCTCCGCGAAGCGGTCCAGGATCCGCCGCAGGGTCAGGGCCACCGGCCCGGCCACCGCGCCGCCCCGCCGCTGCGCGGATCCGACCAGCTCCCGTGCCTCGGCGAGGTTCTCCCGGGCGGTCGACTCGATGGAGCGCAGCTGCTGGGCGCTGCGGGCGGGGTCCGTGGCCAGCCCGGCCCGAGCCGCCTCGGCGAGTACGACGATCGACGCGAACCCCTGCGCCAGGGTGTCGTGGATGTCCCGCGCCATGCGCTCCCGCTCGTCCGCCGCCCCCTGCCGCTGGTGCGCCTCGGACAGCTGGACCTGGGTCCGCTCCAGCTCGCCGATGAGCCGGGCCCGCTCGGCGCTCTGCGCGACCACCGCGTGCGCCCACAGCCCGATCAGCACACCCACGGCGACGACGATCAGCGTGGACACCGCCGTCTCGCCGAAGAACTCCGCCGACGGTCCCTGCCGCACCCAGCCGCCGGCCAGGGTCGCGCCGGTGGCCAGGCCCAGGAACGTCATCGAGGCGCGGGGGGTCCGTCCGAACATCCAGTAGTGCGGCAGCGTCACCATGAACAGGGCCGCGTAGCTGGTGCGCAGGAAGGCGAGCCCGCCGAGGCCGAGCACCAGCACGGTGAGATAGCCGTGCGGCCGTACGACGGGGTTGTCCGGGAAGCGCACCAGGACCGCGAAGCTCAGCGCCACGGACGCGAGGAACGCGAGCGCCGCGTAGGTCGCGCCGCCGGGCCGTCCCATGAGGACGATCCCGGCGGCCATCGCCGCGAACAGCACCCAGCACACCGCGTTCCAACGGCGCAGCGAGGCGGCCCAGAAGGCGTCGGCCGAGGTTCCGGCGAGCGTGGTCATGACGATCAACGTACGCCGGCCAGCGGCGGCTCGGCGGGCTGTCGCACGGACCGGTTCGGCCGCACCGGCCACCAGGTGCGCTCGCCCAGCAGCAGCAGTGCCGCCGGCAGCAGCAGAATCCGCACCACGAACGCGTCGATCAGCACGGCCGCCGCGAGCACGAACCCGATCTGCTTCATCTCGATGATGTGCAGGAAGACGAAGCTCACGAAGACGGTCGTCATGACCACCGCGGCGCTGGTCACCACGCTCGCGGAGCGGCGGATCCCGTCGAGGACCGCCTGCCGGGTCGGTACCCCGGCCAGCACCTCCTCGCGGATCCGGCTGACCACGAACACCTGGTAGTCCATGGACAGTCCGAAGAGGATCACGAACAGGAAGAGCGGCACCCGCGACCCGATCGAGCCGGTGGAGTCGAAGGCCAGCAGGTCCTCGGCCCATGTGCCCTGGAAGACGAGCACGAGCAGCCCGAGCGCCGCCGCCGCGGACAGCAGGTTGAGGACGACCCCGAGCAGGGCGAGCACCGCCGAGCGGAACGCCCACAGCGTCATCGCGAAGGTCACCAGCAGCAACGCGCCCAGCACCAGCGGGAGTTTGGCGTTCTGGTGGGCCGGATAGTCGGTGTAGCGGGCCACGTCGCCGGTCACGCCGTACGCGGCGCCGTCGATCCGGCCGACGGCGGCGGGCAGGTACGTCCCGCGCAGCCGCTCCAGCGAGTCGTACGCCTGCTCCGAGTTCCCGAGGTGGGGCACCTTCAGCTCCAGGGCGCTGACCCGGCCGTCGGCGGAGACGCGCACCGGGGACGAGCCGCTGAACAGCGGGTCCTGGGCGGCGCGCGCGGCGAGCCGGCGCAGTGCCTCGCCGACCTCCGCGGTGCGGCCGGCGTCGGCGCGGACGACGACCTGGTGGGTGACCCGCCGGTCCGGGAACTCGTCGTTGAGCCGGTCGTAGACCTGCATGGCGGGGATCTCGCGGGAGTGCGTGTCCCGGCTCATCTCCGTGATGTGCAGCCCGGTCAGCGGCAGGGCCAGGGCGAGCAGGGCGAGGACCGCGCCGCAGAGCGTGCCGATCGGATGCCGGGCGGCGGGCCGCAGCAGCGCGGCCCAGACCCGGCCGCCGCTCTCGCCGCGCGTCCGCCTGGGCGGCCTGCCGCGTTCCGCGCGCCGCCGGGCCCGGCGTTCGGCCCGCTTGCCGAGCACGGTCAGCAGGGCGGGGAGCGCGGTCAGCGAACTGGCGACGGCGACCAGCACCACCACGACGGTGCCGGTGGCGAGCGAGGAGAAGATCACGTCGGAGGCCAGGTAGAGGGTGGCCGTGGAGGCGACGACGGCGAGTCCCGAGACCACCACGGCCCGGCCGGAGGTGGCCGCCGCCAGCTCGACCAGCGCCTCGGAGCCGAGCCGGCCTCCGTGCCGGGCGCGTTCCTCACGCTCCCGCTTCAGGTAGAAGAGGGTGTAGTCGACGCCGACCGCGAGGCCGATCATCAGGATGACGTTCGTGCCCACGCCGGTGTCGGGGGAGAGGTGCGAGGCCGTCATCGACAGTCCGATGGCGGCGGCGATCGACGACAGCGCCAGCAGCAGCGGCACGGCGGCCATGGTGAGCGAGCCGAAGACGACGAGCAGGGTGACGAGGGTGACCGGCAGCGTGATCTTCTCCGAGAGCGCCAGGTCCTCGCCGCGCTGCCGGTCGACTCCCTTGCTGATGGAGGGACTTCCGGTCTCCTCCAGCAGCAGTCGCGGATGGTCCCGCTGGACGGCCCGGGTCTGCGCGAGCAGCGCGTCGACCTTGTCCTTGGCGTCGCGTTCCTCGCCCTTCAGGGCCACCTCGACCAGCAGGGTCCGGCCGTCGGCGGAGCGTACCGGGCCGGTGACGGCCGCCACCTCGGGCAGCCGCTCCATCCGCGCGGTCAGCTCCCGGGCCGCCGTCCGGGCGGCCTGCTCGTCGAGGGCGCCGGAACGGGCGGAGATCAGCACCTGCTCGGTGGCCCGGCGCTCCAGGCCGCCTCGCGCCGCCATCGCCTCCGCCCGGCCGGCCTCGCCGACCCGGTAGTCCGCGGTGGTCGCGCTGTTCAGGCCGACGGCGCTGCCGGCCGCCAGACACAGCACCACGAACACCAGCCATCCGGCGAGCGCCCGCCAGGGGTGCCGGGCGCTGGCCCGTGCCATGCGCACAGTGAGTGAGTTCATGCCCTGAACCCTTGTCGACCAGGGCAGTCGGGGGACAGAGGTGCCCGGTGGAACCTCGTCTCCACCGATCGGTTGACCCGGAGGGTACGGAAAACCCCCGTGAGTCACGTCCTCACGGGGGTTTCCCTCCTACCGCCCGCCCGCGTGAAGGGTGAGAAGACGATCACGAGGCGGGACGACCGGTCAGGCGCTCACGGCGCCAGCAGCAGCACGTCCGCGCGGGACTTGGCGGCCTCGTAACGGCGGGCGACGTCCTGCCAGTTGACGACCTGCCACATCGCCTCGATGAAGTCGACCTTCTGGTTCCTGTACTGGAGGTAGAAGGCGTGCTCCCAGGCGTCGAAGACGAGGATCGGCGTCGAGCCCTGCCCGACGTTGCCCTGGTGGTCGTAGACCTGCTCGACGATCAGCCGGCCGCTCAGCGGCTCGTACGCCAGCACGCCCCAGCCCGAACCCTGGGTGGTGGCCGCGGCCTTCGACAGCTGCGTCTTGAAGTTCGCGAAGGAGCCGAACGACTCGGCGATGGCGTCCGCCAGCTCGCCCACGCCGTCCTTCTCCAGCGGCTCGCCACCACCGTCACCGGTCATGTTGTGCCAGTAGATGGAGTGCAGGATGTGCCCGGACAGGTGGAAGGCCAGGTTCTTCTCCAGGCCGTTGATCGAGCCCCACTGCTCCTTGTCCCGCGCCTCGGCCAGCTGCTCCAGCGTGTCGTTGGCGCCCTTCACATAGGCCGCGTGGTGCTTGTCGTGATGCAGCTCGATGATCTCCGGGCTGATCACGGGGGCGAGCGCGGAGTAGTCGTACGGCAGTTCAGGCAGCGTGTAGACGGGCATGGCGGGTCCCCTCCGACCTCTTATTGCAAGTAGCTTGCAACTACACGCTACCAACAACAAGACCGGCGGAGGTGCCGGGGCAGCAAGAAGGCCCCCGCGTGTCGCCACGTGGGGGCCTTTGCGAAAACGGGGAACCGAGGGGCCGTCAGTCGTTCTTCGCGCCCCTGCGCTGCCAGAGGTATCCGACGAGCGCCAGGAACACCGTCATACCGCCCGTCGAGTACAGCTGCACCCGGGTGCCGGGCTCCCGCGCCATCAGGACGAAGATCGCCGCCATGCCGGCCAGCGCGACCCAGGTCAGCACCGGGAACGCCCACATCCGCACGACCAGCCTCTCCGGCGCCTCGCGCTCCACCCGGCGGCGCAGCCGCAACTGCGAGACCGCGATGAAGATCCAGACGACCAGGATCACCGCGCCGATCATGTTCAGCAGCCAGGGGAAGACGTCGTCCGGCCGCCAGTAGCTGAGCAGCACGCACACGAACCCGAAGACGGAGGAGGCGAGAACGGCGATCCGCGGCACCCCGCCCGACACCCGGCCCAGCGCCTTCGGGCCCTGCCCGCGCTGCACCAGCGAGTAGGCGATGCGCGAGGAGCCGTAGATGTTGGCGTTCATCGCGGACAGCAGGGCGACCAGCACGACCACGTTCATCAGCTGGCCCGCGCCGGGGATGCCCAGGTGGTCGAGGGTCGCCACGTACGGGCCCTTCTCGACGATCTCCTTCGAGTCCCACGGCACCAGCGTCACCACGACCGCCATCGAGCCGATGTAGAAGAGGGCGATACGCCACATCGCGGTGCGGACCGCGCGCGCCACACCGCGCACCGGGTCCTCGGACTCGGCCGCCGCGATGGTGACCGTCTCCAGGCCGCCGTACGCGAACACCGAGGCGAGCAAGCCGATGACCAGGCCCTCACCGCCGCCCGGCAGGAAGCCTCCCTCGCCGGTGAGGTTCGCGGTGCCCGGCGCGTCGGTGCCCGGCAGCACGCCCAGGATGGCGAGCACGCCCAGCACCAGGAACAGCGAGATCGCGAGGACCTTCAGCGCCGCGAACCAGAACTCGAACTCGCCGAAGTTCTTCACCGCGGCCAGGTTCGCCCCGCAGAAGACGACCATGAACAGCGCCACCCACGCCCACTCGGGCGTCCCCGGCAGCCAGCCGCTGACGATCTTCGCGGCGCCGATGCCCTCCAGGCCGACCGCCGTGCACAGCAGCACCCAGAACGACCAGCCGGCCGTGAAGCCCGCCCAGGGCCCGATGGCCCGCTCGGCGTGCGCGGAGAAGGAGCCCGACGACGGATACGCGGCCGACATCTCGCCCAGCATCCGCATCACCAGCATCACCAGGAGGCCGGAGAGGGCGTAGGCGACGACGATCGAGGGGCCGGCGGCGGCGATACCGGCGCCGGAGCCGACGAACAGGCCCGCGCCGATCACGCCGCCGAGGGCGATCATCGACAGGTGGCGCTGTTTCAGGCCATGGGAGAGGGAGGCGTCCGCCTGCGGCGGCGTCTCCTGAGCGGTGCTGCTGGGCATGGGCGCGGCTCGTCCATCCAGTCGGGGGACAGGTAAAACGCCCACAGTCTGGGCGGCGGTCCCGGTCAGGGGACGTCACCGTTCACTATGCGGACGCATGGAACACGGAGTGTACGGCTCCACTCACTCGCCCCGCACCGGTTTGACAGGACACGGATTGGCGAAAACCTACAGCCTGTCCTGCCCCGCCCCACGTGACACACACGTCCCCACCTCAGTGACCGTAATCACGCTCCGGGGGGTGTCATCGGCACTCTTTGTACGCACCCCACCACAGCCGCGCTCCAGCCTTTGTCGAGCGGTAACGGTGATCGGCTTAAGGGCCCTGGGTTAGCGTCACGGTGTCCCGTACCGCCGTCACCCGCGGAGTCCCCATGAGCACCGCCACCGCCACCTCCCTCGCCCGCCCGGGCCAGGTCCTCGCCGACCTGCTCCCGGCCTCCCGCGTCCGCGACATCGCCCTCGTCGCCGGCGGTGCCGCGCTCACCGGTCTCGCGGCCCAGATCGCCGTGCCCGTGCCCGGCTCCCCGGTCCCCGTGACCGGCCAGACCTTCGCCGCGCTGCTCGTCGGCACCGCCCTCGGCGCCGGCCGCGGCTTCCTATCCCTCGCGCTGTACGCGCTGGCCGGCATCGCGGGCGTGCCGTGGTTCGCGGAGGGCGGCTCGGGCGCGGGCATGCCGTCCCTCGGCTACGTCTTCGGCATGCTGCTCGCCGCCACCGTCGTGGGCGCCCTGGCCCGCCGCGGCGCCGACCGCTCCCCGTGGCGCATGGCGGGCGCGATGCTGCTCGGCGAGGCGATCATCTACGCGGTCGGCGTGCCCTACCTGGCCCTCTCCCTCGACATGTCCGCCTCCGCGGCCATCGCGGCCGGCCTCACCCCGTTCCTGATCGGCGACGCCCTGAAGGCGGCCCTGGCGATGGGCCTGCTGCCCGCCGCCTGGAAGTTCGCGAACAAGCGCTGACAAGCGCCGACAAGCGGCTGGCAAGCGCTGACACCGCCGGGCATCCAGGCCCTGGCCGGTACGAGAGAGGTTCGCCGGGTCGTACGACGACCGCCCGGCGAACCTCTCTCGCGTCCCGGGGTCTCACATCCCTTCGCCCCCAGCCGTCAGCTCTCCCCGCGCCGCCGCGCCCCCACACTCCGGCCGCGCCCACCGCGACCAGGACCGCGCCGGCCGCCGGCCTGGTCGCCGCGCTGCGCGAGGTGCACGCCCGGGGCGTCCTGCACCACGACATCAAACCCGGCAACGTGCTGGCCGGGCCGGACGGCCGGCGGATCGTCCTCACCGACTTCGGCATCGCCGCCATCCAGGACGCCAAGGCGCTCACCATGGTCGGCATGCTGGTCGGCTCGCCCGACTACATGGCCCCCGAGCGCGTCCCCGGCCGCCCCCAGGGCCCGCCGTCCGACCTGTGGTCCCTCGGCGCGACCCTGTGCGCGGCCCTCGCCGGGCACTCCCCGTTCGCCCGCGACACCACCCTGGCGACCCTGCACGCCGTCCTCCACGAGGAACCCCGGCTCCCCGCCGCCGCGGGCCCGCTGTACGACCTGCCGGCCGCCCCTGGAGGAGACCGAGTTCCGCGGCCATCAGGCGGTGGTCTGGGAGTACACGTTCACGCTCGACGGCGTCCCCTGGCACGCGCGGCTCCTCGGGTTCACCGCGCGGGGGACGTCGTACCAGATGAACACGTGGTAACCAGCCCCGGACGGAGGCGGAGGCACAGCGCGTCCACGAGGACGTGAAACGGGGCTTCACCGTGCTGTGAGACGCGCTCCGAGCCGGGCTGGAAGAGGAAAGGGCCCCGCGGCGCGACGCCGCGAGGCCCTGGAGGTGTCGTACGACCGGGATCAGCCGGCCGCGACCTCGTCCCGCTCCCGCTCGCGGTCCCGGCCGGACCCGAGCTTCTGCCGGACCACGGCGATGGCCAGCACCACCGCCGCCACCAGCAGCGACAGCAGTACGGTCCGGCGGCCGTCGTGCTCGGTGTCGGTCAGCATGTAGCCGAGGACGAAGACGATCAGCGCGGCGGTCGCCCACGTCAGGTACGGGTACAGCCACATCCTCACGACCAGCTTCTCCGGCGCCTCCGCCTGGATGATCTTCCGCATGCGCAGCTGCGAGAAGCAGATCACCAGCCACACGAACAGCGCGACGGCACCGCTGGAGTTCACCAGGAACAGGAAGACGGAGTCCGGGAACTTGTAGTTGAAGAACACGGCCACGAACCCGAAGACCACCGACACCAGGATCGCGGTGCGCGGCACACCCTTCTCGGTCGTCCGCGCGAAGGACTTCGGCGCGTCCCCGCGCTCACCGAGCGAGAAGGCCATCCGGGAGGCCGTGTACAGGCCGGAGTTGAGGCAGGACAGCACCGAGGTCAGCACGATGAAGTTCATGATCTGACCGGCGTGCGCGATGCCGAGCGAGTCCAGCGCGGCGACGTAGGAGCCCTTGTCCTGGATGGACTTGGAGTCCCACGGCAGCAGCGAGACGACGACGAGGATCGAGCCCAGGTAGAAGACGGCGATACGCCAGATGATGCTGTTGGTCGACTTGGTGACGGCCCGCTGCGGGTCCTCGGACTCGCCGGCGGCCAGGGTCGCGATCTCGCTGCCCATGAAGGAGAAGACCACCAGCAGCACACCGGTGAGGATCGCCCCCGGCCCGTTGGGCAGGAAGCCGCCGTGCTCGGTGAGGTTGGACAGGCCCGCCTGCTCGCTGTCGACGCCGGGGAGCACGCCGAACACGGCGAGGCCGCCGATGACGATGAAGGCGCCGATGGCGACGACCTTGATGCCGGCGAACCAGAACTCGAACTCGCCGTAGGAGCCGACGGACACGAGGTTGGTGCCGGTGAGCACCACCATCACGATGAGCGCCCAGGCCCACTGCGGTACGGCGGGCACCCAGCCCTCGAGGATCACGGCACCGGCGGTCGCCTCGACCGCGAGGACCACGACCCAGAAGAACCAGTAGAGCCAGCCGATGGAGAAGCCCGCCCATGGGCCGAGCGCGCGGTCGGCGTGCGCGGAGAAGGAGCCGGAGGTCGGGTTGGCGGCCGACATCTCACCGAGCATGCGCATCACCAGCACCACGAGCGTGCCGACGAGCGCGTACGACAGGAGGATGCCGGGACCGGCGGTGGCGATACCGGAGGAGGACCCCACGAAGAGTCCGGCACCGATGACACCGCCGATGGCGATCATCGACAGATGGCGGTTCTTGAGCCCTGCCTGGAGTCCGTTGCCGGAACCGGGATCGCCGGTTCCTCCGGGGCCTCCGTGGCCGTTGTCGGCCTTCGTCAGGGTCGGCTGCGAAGTCATGGGACGGATTCCTTTGCGCCGGAATGATCGATTCCCGTACGAGCGGCGTACGAGTCGGACCAGTGAATCCAAGGTGGACGAATTCGTGAACCTTTGAAACCGGATTGTTACTTGAGGTTTTCCTGAGGTTCAGTGGTCCGGCTCACACTTTTTCGCGCCGACACCCCGCCCTGCTGCCCCGCGACGCGCATGTCACACTCATCCCATGCGCGTGTATCTCGGCTCGGACCATGCCGGCTTCGAACTCAAGAACCACCTCGTCGAATGGCTCAAGGCGGCGGGTCACGACCCCGTCGACTGCGGCCCGCACATCTACGACGCCCAGGACGACTACCCGCCCTTCTGCCTCCGCGCCGCGGAGAAGACCGCCGCGGACCCCGACTCCCTCGGCATCGTGATCGGCGGCTCCGGCAACGGCGAGCAGATCGCCGCCAACAAGGTCAAGGGCGTCCGTGCCGCCCTCGCCTGGAGCGAGGAGACGGCGGCGCTGGGCCGCCAGCACAACAACGCCAACGTCGTCGCCGTCGGCGCGCGCATGCACACCCAGGAGGAGGCGACCAAGTTCGTCGAGGTCTTCCTGGGCACCCCCTTCTCCGGTGACGAGCGTCACATCCGCCGCATCGACATGCTGGCCGGGTACGAGACCACGGGCGAGCTGCCGCCGATCCCGGCTCACCACCCGCAGCAGGACTGACGCGACGCCCCGCGGGGCCGGAAGGCCACGCCCCGCCGGGGCTGGAAGGAAACGGAAAACCGTGCCAGAGGGGCACACGATTCACCGGCTGGCGCTCGACTACGCCGCCCGCTTCTCCGGCACGGCCCCCCGGGTCACCAGCCCCCAGGGCAAGTTCTCCGACGCCGCCGACCTGCTCGACGGCGCCGTCCTCACCGCCACCGAGGCCCACGGCAAGCACCTCTTCCTGCGCTTCCGCGACGCCGACTGGGTCCACATCCACCTGGGCCTGTTCGGCAAGGTCGCCTTCGGCGACGCCCCGGCGCCCCCGCCCACCGACACCGTCCGGCTGCGCCTGGCGAACGCCACGTCGTACGTCGACCTGCGCGGCCCGACGACCTGCGCCCTGATCACGGACACCGAGAAGCAGGCGATACACGACCGCCTCGGCCCCGACCCGCTGCGCGACGACGCCGACCCGGACGCGGCCTACCGCCGCGTCTCCCGCAGCCGTACGACCATCGCCGCCCTGCTGATGGACCAGAAGGTCATCGCGGGCGTCGGCAACGTCTACCGCGCGGAGGTCCTCTTCCGGCACGGCATCGACCCCTATCGCGCGGGCCGCGACATCACCCCCGCCGAGTGGGACGCGATCTGGACCGACCTCGTGGCGCTGATGCGCGAGGGCGTCCGCAACAACCGCATCGACACCGTCCGCCCCGAGCACACCCCCGAGGCCATGGGCCGTCCGCCGCGCGTCGACGACCACGGCGGCGAGGTGTACGTCTACCGCAGGGCCACCCTGCCCTGCCACATCTGTGGCGGCGAGATCCGCACCGCCGACCTCGCCGCCCGCAACCTCTTCTGGTGCCCCACCTGCCAGCGCGCCTGAGGCGCCCGCCTCAGAACCCGTGCGGCAGCCAGGGCGCCGGCCCGGCCGGCCCGAACGCCACCGCCGCCTCCGCCAGCGCCCCCGGCCGCAGTTCGCGGACGCGCCCGGCCGCGGCCAGCGCGGTGAGGCTCACCGCGCCGAGATACGCCGACCCCAACTCGCGCACCGACAGGGCGAGATCCGCCGCGTCGGTCGTACGCTCGCACGACGCGCCCTTGGCGTCCCCGCTGAGCCGCCAACGCCCCGTGTTCCACGGGCAGAAGGCGTCCTCGACGTCCAGCACCACGTCCACCGGCGCGGCATACGTCCGCGCCTCCAGCGCGGCGCCCACCTCCACCGGGCGCAGATACAGCGAGTCCCGCAGCCGGGGCCGGCACCGGCGGACGTCCGACACCAGGTACTGCCAGGCGTCGTCGACCGGACGCCCCCGCACGACCAGCGTGGAGGTCAGGTCGATCCCGAACAGGAACCGCCACAGCGCCGCGTCCACCGCGGGATCCAACGCCGCCAGCTCCTCCAGGAGCACCGTGCCGTCGTGGCCGCTCTCGCCCCAGCCCAGCTTCACCCGGAACCGGGCGTATCCGGCGATCCGGCCGTCCCGCTCGGCGACCACGCACTGGAGCGGCGACGCGCCCTCCCGCTCGCTCTCCGGGTCCAGGAGCCCCACCCGCTCCCACTTCGGCCGCCGCGCCAGCATGCCGGGCCGCCCGGGCACCAGCCGGGCGTAGACCGCCTCGCAGTCGTCGAGCACGTCGGCGGGCGCCGCGTAGCGCAGCCGTACGTCGTCGGTCCCGGCCGGCACCGACAGCCGCACCCGGGCGGTGTCGATCTCGGCGCTCAGCGCGTACGTCGCCACCCCGTACCCGAACCGGCCGTAGATGTCCGGCTCGGAGGCGGTCAGCACCGCCAGCGGCTCGCCCCACGAGCGGACGTCGTCCAGCTGCCGCCGCATCATCGACGTCAGCACCCCGCGCCGCCGGTGCGTGCCGGCCACGCCGACCATGGTGACGCCGGCCGCGGGCACCGACGCCCCGCCGGGCACCGTCAGCCGGAACGTGAACGCCCCCGCCGTCCCCACGACCGCGTCCCCGTCCCAGACGGCCAGGGAACGGTCGAACTCGGTGATTTCCCGCCACAGTTCCCGTTCCTCGGGTGCCTCCGGCACACCGCCGAAGGCGCGCAGCAGGGTGTCGTACCACACGTCCCAGTCGTCCGGCCGCAGGACGCGCATTCCGTCCGACCAGTCACTCGCCATCGCCATGGTCCATGCCTATCAGGGCGATGAGGGGCGAGCGAGGGAATTTCCGGCGGGCGGCGGCAGGGCGGCTTTCCGTGAAGTTCACCGCGAAGTCCGGCCTCGGACGGGGGACAAGTGGGACCTCCCGTGCCAAGCGGCGGGTCCGCTGGATAGGGTCCCGAACTAATGGCAGCAGGAGGAGAACGGCGCGCGGCGGCCGAGACGTTCCCGGCCCGGTGGAAGATGCAGTGGCACCGGGTCCGCGTCGGCCTGCGCAGAAGCGCCGTCGACTACTTCCGCGGCGACGGCTCCGACTGGGTCGCCCTCGCCGGACTGCTCCTCACCGTCCCGCTCATCGCCGTCACCACCCTCGCCAACCCGGTGTGGTGCTCCCCGGCCGCGCTCGTCCTGCCGATCGTCGCGGGCGGGCTGCTGCTGCGCCCGGCGAGCCTGCTCGGCCTCTACGCGGCGGCGGCGACCGCCCTGATCGTGGAGTCGATCCAGCTCGGCCCCTACACGGAGGGCCCGTCCCGGGTGACTCCGGGCGTGGTCCTCGTGGTCGCCGCCTGCGGCTTCTTCGGCCTGCTCATCGCCCAGTTCCGCAGCCGGGTCGGCGTGCCGTGGCGGCGCGGCGGCACCATGCTGTTCGACCTGCGTGAACGCATCCGCACCCAGAGCCGGCTGCCCAAGCTGCCGGCCGGCTGGCACCGCGAGATGGCGCTGCGCCCGGCCGGCGGCCAGTCCTTCTCCGGCGACTTCGTGGTCGCGGCCCGCACCAACGGCGGCCGGACCCTGGAGGTCGTCCTCACCGACGTCTCCGGCAAGGGCATGGACGCCGCCTCCCGCGCCCTCCTCCTGGCCGGCGCCTTCAGCGGCCTGCTCGGCTCGCTGCCCCCGCACGCCTTCCTCCCGGCCGCCAACGGCTATCTGCTCCGCCAGGACTGGGACGAGGGCTTCGCCACCTCCATCCACCTGGTCCTGGACCTCGACTCCGGCGACTACGAGCTGTACTCCGCGGGCCATCCGCCGGGCCTCCAGCTCAGCGCGGGCAGCGGCCGCTGGGAGGAGAAGGCCGCCGAGGGCCCGCTGCTCGGCGTCTACGAGGGTGCCCAGTTCGACCCGGTCAAGGGCACTCTGCGCCCCGGCGACGTCCTCATGCTCTTCACCGACGGCCTGGTCGAGACCTCCGACCGCGACATCGTCGAGGGCATCGACCGCCTCACCGGCGAGGCCGACCGCTACGTCGCCGGCGGCTTCCACGGCGCCGCCTGGCACCTCATCGAGGCCGTCGCCAAGGACGTCAACGACGACCGAGCCCTCCTCCTCATCTGCCGCGAGGGCCCCACAGCCCAGTCCCAGCCGCGCCCGTGAGGCCCCGCGCGGCGAGGCGCGGTCGGCGGCGTCCTCGGCTTCGGGGAAGCCACCGAGGCGTCGAGGCGTGGGCCGTGCCGCACCGGACGCGGACCTGGGCGCGCGAGGGCCGACCCCATCCGGCGCGGCCCGGCGACCACGGCCTGTGAGGCGCTTGGCCGGCCCGGCGGGAACCCCGCCCAGGGGGCAGGCGCGGGGCGGCACGTGCGCCGCGCCGTCGGTGCGAGCGGGCGGGCGGACGCCCGGCCGCGGCCGGCCTCGCCACCCGAACGGGAAGTCCTCGGTGCGCGGTGCGGGGGGCGCTGGGACACTGGCGGGGTGACCGAGACACCGCGCACCCTGCCGCTCGCCGAGGTCGAGGCGCTGGCCCGGGCGGCTCATGAGGGGCAGACCGACAAGGCCGGGCGGCCGTACGCCGAGCATCTCCAGGCCGTCGCGGAGGGCGTCCGCGCCCGCGGCGGCGATGCCGAGCAGATCGCCGCCGCCTGGCTGCACGACGCCGTCGAGGACGATGCGCTGCCCGAGCGATGGCTGCACCAGGCGCCGCTGAGCCGCCGTACGAAGGACATCGTGCTGGCGGTCAGCAAGCGGGCGGGGGAGTCCCCGGAGGCGTACGCCGCGCGGATCCTCGCCACGCCCGGCGCGCTGCTGGTGAAGGAGGCCGATCTGGCCCACAACGCGGACCCGGCCCGCCTCGCCGCCCTCGATGAGCCGACCCGCACACGACTGACCGAGAAGTACGCACGGATGCGCGCACTTCTCGGTCTCGAAGGGTGACGCCGGAGGCGAAGCCACGGGCGACGCCGAGGACGCCGCCCGCGCCAACCGGCCTCAGACGCGGGCGGTTTCCCGCTTGTTGTCGCTGTTGTCGCCGCTGTCGCCCTTGTCGGCGGATGCCCCGCCCTCGCCCGGTTCGTTCTTCCGGCGGTCCCGGGCGGCCTGCGCCGCGTCCTGCTTGAACGCCCACTCCATCTTCGGCTCCATCGCGAAGCGGAACACCCGCTGCACCGGCTTGGTGCACAGCAGCGTCACCCCGATCGCGGCGAGCACGGTCACGAAGATCTCACCGAGCGGCCGGTGCAGCCACGCGTGGTCGAACCAACCCTGGTACATACCGGCCTTGACCACGAACCCGTGCAGCAGATAGCCGTACAGCGTGCCCGCGCCCAGCGCGGTGAACCACAGGTGGCGCCGCGGCACCCAGGCGAAGAAGCAGGCGGTCAGCAGCAGCGAGCAGCCGAACATCGCCAGCACCATCACCGGCCCGACCCACCACGGCACGCCCAGCTCCTGCGCGGCGTCCCGGTGGTAGAACCAGGCGGTGTTCATCCGCGGCACGGCCCACCAGCCCACGGCCAGCGCGACCGCGAAGACCGGCACCGACAGGATCCGCACCGAACGGCGCCGCACCATCTGGAAGTGCTCGGGCTTCATGCACAGCCCCAGCACGAAGTACGGCAGGAACTGCAACACCCGCTGCAGATCCAGGTCGTCACCGATCTCCGGGCTGACCGACGCGGCCATCGCCAGCCCCAGCGCCACCGGCAGCGGCCAGCGGATCATCTTCCAGATCGGCGTGGTGAGCCGCCACAGGAACAGCGCGCACAGGAACCAGGTCAGGTACCAGGGGTCCAGCAGGCTGATCTCCTGGTCCGGCGCGTCGTCGATCACCCGCTTGAAGAGCGGATAGGCAGTCTCGAAGACGATGTACGGCACGGCGACACCGGTGATCAGCCGCTTCAGCCGGCTGGGGCGCATGTCGAAACTGCGCGAGAAGAAGCCGGAGATGATGATGAACGCCGGCATGTGGAAGGTGTACACGACGGTGTACACACCCTCCAGGATGCGGCTGTCACCCTTCAACGGCTCCCAGGCGTGACCGATGGCCACCAGCACGATCGCCAGGTATTTGGCGTTGTCGAAGAACGCGTCGCGCTGCTTGCCGGACTGCGGGCTCTGCGGGGACCGCGGGCTCGGCACTCCCGGTGCCGGCGACTGTGCCGGGGGAAGCGGCGCCCTGCGGCGGGAGGAGGCGGCGTGGAACATCTGAGGCACCCTAGCGTCGTCTGCGGGGTCGCGTAAAACCCCCCACGTCATTCCTGGTTCAGCGCTCGGTTACCCCCGATTTATGCAGGCAAAATGTCCAGTTGGAGGTAATTCGATTTATCTGTGCGCATGTTGTGTGGGCATGGAAACCAACCTGTCGAATTCCTGTCACGGACATGCCCTCGAATTACTGTGCGGCCCCGCGCGGCAGGCCCGTTGGCGGGGCGGAGGCCCACCCGCCGGTCACTGCCGTGACGGACGTTGCGTCACGGGCCGCATAGGGGCGGCCGGTTGGTGGCACGATGGTTCTGGCGGGGGTGTGCGGTGCCGGCATCCCCCGGCCGGTAGAGCGGACCGACCGAGGGTGTGATCTGTTGTGGCCATTTCACTGTCAGTGGTGCTGCTGTTGGCGATCATCCTGGTCGTGATGATGCGCGGCGGTTCGATCAAGGCCGGGCCCGCCATCGTGGCGATCCTCTTCGGCTTCTTCCTCGCCTCGACGGGCATGGCCCCGTCGATCAATCGTTTCCTCAACTCGATAGCGGAAACGATCAACTCCATCAGCTTCTGACGCCCCCACCGCGGGCCGCCGAAACACCTCAGGGCCGGCCGGAGAGACGATCTCCGGCCGGCCCTGAGCCGTAGAGAGCGGGCGACGGGAATCGAACCCGCGTAGCCAGTTTGGAAGACTGGGGCTCTACCATTGAGCTACGCCCGCACACGCGCGCCGCTGGTCGGGTGACCGCGGCACTGCAGGCATCGTAGCGGGTCGTCCCCCTTCACCGCACACCCCTTCACCCCACCCCCGGTCCGGCGCCGCGTCGACGCCCCCGCGCCCGCGCGTGGAATACGGCGGCCGGGCCGTCGCCGGGCATGTACCCTACGTGTCGCACACCAGACGGGGTGTGGCGCAGCTTGGTAGCGCGTCCGCTTTGGGAGCGGAAGGCCGTGGGTTCAAATCCCGCCACCCCGACCAGTCACTGATCACCTTGAGCGACCGTCCGCGCCCTCGCGCATGATCGCCTTTTGGGCGGTGTACCCGCTGCCGTTACTATGCAAGCTGCACGCCCGTGTGTCCGGCCTAGCGGCCTGCGAACTCCTCCGGGCGGCGAAATCCGCCGGGCCGGTCTGGCCCCGGCAGAACCCGAGCAGTCAGCCACAAGGAGACCGAACCGTGAAGAGCGCCGTGGAGAACCTGAACCCGACCCGGGTTCGGCTCACTGTCGAGGTGCCCTTCGAGGAGCTCAAGGACAGCCTCGACGCGGCGTACAAGAAGATCAACCAGCAGGTCACGGTGAAGGGCTTCCGCAAGGGCAAGATCCCGGCCCGGGTCATCGACCAGCGGTTCGGCCGCGGCGCCGTGCTGGAGGAGGCCGTCAACGACGCGCTTCCGAAGTTCTACACGGAGGCGGTCAACGAGGCCGAGCTCAACGTCCTCGGCCAGCCCGAGGTCGACATCACGGAGCTGAAGGACGGCGAGACGCTGAACTTCACCGCCGAGGTCGACGTCCGCCCGACGATCGAGATCCCGGACTACTCCGGCATCGAGGTCGAGGTCGACGCCGTCGAGGTCACCGACGAGGACGTCGAGAAGTCGGTCGAGCAACTCCGCGAGCGCTTCGCCTCCACCACCCCGGTGGAGCGCGCCGCCGAGGACGGCGACGTGGTCACCGTCGACCTGGAGGCCAAGGTCGAGGGCAAGGTCCTCGAGGACGGCATCGCCAAGGGCGTCTCCTACGCCATCGGCTCCGGCGAGCTGCTGGACGGCATCGACGACGCCGTGAAGGGCCTGGAGGCCGGTGGCGAGGCCACCTTCACCTCCGAGCTCAAGGGCGGCTCCGCCGCCGGCAAGGAGGCCGAGGTCACCGTCAAGGTCACCCAGGTCGCCAAGCGCGAGCTGCCCGAGCTGGACGACGACTTCGCGCAGCTCGCCTCCGAGTTCGACACCCTCGAGGAGCTGAAGGCCGACAGCCGCAAGCGCCTGGAGAACATGAAGCAGTTCGACCAGGCCACCCAGGCGCAGGAGCGCGTCCTGGAGAAGCTGCTCGAGCTGGTCGAGGTCCCGGTCCCCGAGAAGCTGCTCGAGGACGAGATCAACACCCGCAAGCACAACCTCGAGCACCACCAGCTCGCCCAGATGGGTCTCACCCTCGACAAGTACCTGGAGCTCCAGGGCAAGACCGCCGAGGAGTTCGAGAACGAGACCCGCGAGGCCGCGATCAAGGGCATCAAGACCCAGTTCGTGCTCGACGAGCTCGTCAAGCAGGAGAAGCTCAACGTCAACCAGGAGGAGCTCACCGAGCACCTCATGCGGCGTGCCGCCTCCTCCGGCATGTCCCCCGACCAGTTCGCGCAGGCCGTCGTCGAGCAGGGCCAGGTCCCGCTGCTCGTCGGCGAGGTCGCCCGCGGCAAGGCGCTGGCCGTCGTGGTCGAGAAGGCCACGGTGAAGGACACCAACGGCGAGATCATCGACCTCTCCGACGAGGACGAGGACGAGACCGAGGCCGCGGAGGGCTCCGCCGAGAACACCGCGGGCGAGGCCGCCGCCGAGGAGAAGTCCGAGGGCTGATCCGCACGGCACCTCCGATGACGCAGGACGGGCCCTGGGTACTCACGCACCCGGGGCCCGTCGGCGTATCCGGGCCGCGGTGCGTCACACGACGCTACGCCCCCGGCGAACACTCCCGTTACCGGGATTCCCCCGGAGGGCCCCCGCGTTAGGGTCCATGAATACGTAGTACACGTGAGACGGCCCGGCGCCGTCGTAAGACGAGCAGGTGGATACGTGACGAATCTGATGCCCTCCGCCGCCGGCGAGCCTTCCATCGGTGGTGGCCTCGGCGACCAGGTCTACAACCGGCTGCTCAACGAGCGGATCATCTTCCTCGGCCAGCCGGTGGACGACGACATCGCCAACAAGATCACCGCGCAGCTGCTGCTCCTTGCCGCTGACCCGGACAAGGACATTTTCCTCTACATCAACAGCCCCGGCGGCTCGATCACGGCCGGCATGGCGATCTACGACACCATGCAGTACATCAAGAACGACGTGGTGACGATCGCCATGGGCCTCGCGGCCTCCATGGGCCAGTTCCTGCTCAGCGCGGGCACCCCGGGCAAGCGCTTCGCCCTGCCGAACGCCGAGATCCTGATCCACCAGCCCTCCGCCGGCCTGGCCGGCTCGGCCTCGGACATCAAGATCCACGCCGAGCGGCTGCTGCACACCAAGAAGCGCATGGCCGAGCTCACGGCCCAGCACACCGGCCAGTCGGTCGAGCAGATCACCCGCGACTCGGACCGCGACCGCTGGTTCGACGCGTACGAGGCCAAGGAGTACGGCCTCATCGACGACGTCATCGCCACGGCCGCCGGCATGCCGGGCGGCGGAGGCACCGGGGCGGGCTCCTGAGGGCCGTACGGCCCTCAAAGGCCCCCGTACACCCTGTGCGACCCCTGAACGCCCCCAGCCACCGCCCCAGCCCCTTTCAGGAGACACCGTGAACGACTTCCCCGGCAGCGGCATCTACGACCGTGCGCGTGCCGAGTACACCGGCCCCACGGCCGAGTCCCGCTATGTCATCCCGCGTTTCGTCGAGCGCACCTCCCAGGGCATCCGCGAGTACGACCCGTACGCGAAGCTCTTCGAGGAGCGTGTGATCTTCCTCGGCGTCCAGATCGACGACGCCTCCGCCAACGACGTCATGGCGCAGCTGCTGTGCCTGGAGTCGATGGACCCCGACCGGGACATCTCGGTCTACATCAACAGCCCCGGCGGTTCCTTCACCGCGCTGACGGCGATCTACGACACGATGCAGTTCGTCAAGCCGGACATCCAGACGGTCTGCATGGGCCAGGCGGCCTCCGCCGCGGCCGTGCTGCTGGCCGCCGGCACGCCCGGCAAGCGGATGGCGCTGCCGAACGCGCGCGTGCTGATCCACCAGCCGTACAGTGAGACCGGCCGCGGTCAGGTCTCCGACCTGGAGATCGCCGCCAACGAGATCCTGCGGATGCGCTCGCAGCTGGAGGAGATGCTGGCCAAGCACTCCACCCAGCCGGTGGAGAAGATCCGCGAGGACATCGAGCGCGACAAGATCCTCACGGCCGAGGACGCGCTGCAGTACGGCCTGATCGACCAGATCATCTCCACCCGCAAGATGAACAACGCCGCGGTCCGCTGACGCGGACACCGTAGGATGTGCCGCCCCTTGGCACAGTGCACGTGGAAGTGAACCGCGCCAAGGGGGGCCCGAACGGGGGGCTCGGCAAGGTACCGTCGGACATAAGGCAGCACCAGGAGCCGCTGGACGTTTCCGTCCAGTCGTCTCCCAGGCGAAGGGGAAGCACACCGTGGCACGCATCGGTGACGGCGGCGATCTGCTCAAGTGCTCGTTCTGCGGCAAGAGCCAGAAGCAGGTCAAGAAGCTCATCGCAGGCCCCGGTGTGTACATCTGCGACGAGTGCATCGACCTCTGCAACGAGATCATCGAGGAAGAGCTCGCGGAGACCAGTGAGGTCCGCTGGGAGGAACTGCCCAAGCCGCGCGAGATCTACGAGTTCCTCGAGGGGTACGTCGTCGGCCAGGAGGCCGCGAAGAAGGCCCTCTCGGTGGCGGTCTACAACCACTACAAGCGCGTTCAGGCGGGCGAGAACGGCGGCGGCAGCCGCGAGGACGCCATCGAGCTGGCGAAGTCCAACATCCTGCTGCTGGGCCCCACGGGCTCGGGCAAGACGCTGCTGGCCCAGACCCTGGCCCGGATGCTGAACGTCCCGTTCGCCATCGCCGACGCGACGGCGCTGACGGAGGCGGGGTACGTCGGCGAGGACGTCGAGAACATCCTGCTGAAGCTGATCCAGGCGGCCGACTACGACGTCAAGAAGGCCGAGACCGGGATCATCTACATCGACGAGATCGACAAGGTCGCACGTAAGAGCGAAAACCCGTCGATCACCCGTGACGTCTCGGGCGAGGGCGTCCAGCAGGCCCTGCTGAAGATCCTGGAAGGCACCACGGCCTCGGTCCCGCCGCAGGGCGGACGCAAGCACCCGCACCAGGAGTTCATCCAGATCGACACGACGAACGTGCTGTTCATCGTGGGCGGTGCCTTCGCCGGTCTGGAGAAAATCATCGAGTCCCGGGCCGGCGCCAAGGGCATCGGCTTCGGCGCGACGATCCGCTCCAAGCGCGAACTCGAGTCCAAGGATCAGTTCGAGGACGTCATGCCCGAGGACCTGGTCAAGTTCGGCATGATCCCCGAGTTCATCGGCCGCCTCCCGGTGATCACGAGCGTCCACAACCTGGACCGCGAAGCGCTCCTGAAGATCCTGGTGGAGCCCCGCAACGCCCTGGTGAAGCAGTACCAGCGCCTCTTCGAACTCGACGGCGTGGAACTCGACTTCGAACGCGAGGCCCTGGAAGCCATCGCCGACCAGGCCATCCTCCGCCAGACCGGCGCGCGCGGCCTGCGCGCCATCATGGAGGAAGTCCTCATGTCGGTGATGTACGAAGTCCCGTCCCGCAAGGACGTGGCCCGAGTCGTCATCACCGCCGACGTCGTCCACTCCAACGTCAACCCGACCCTGATCCCGCGGGACGCGCGGGGGCGGGGGCCGGGGGAGCAGAAGACGGCCTGAGCATCCCGGCAGCGAAGGGCGGCACCCCACGAGGGGTGCCGCCCTTCGGCGTGTCGGACCAGGGTGGAGGGATCAAGCCATTGTCCCGGCCAGACCTTGAGCCGACCTCATGTTCATGATCGAATCGAGCCGACCGAGTCGGACATGTACTCGAATGTCTGGCTGCTATGAAACGGGAGAACCACGCATGACTTTCCAGAGGGCCCAGCGCCTGGTGGCCGCGGCCGGTGTGATGGTGGCGGCAGGCGCACTGCCGATCCTGGCGGCCTCGCCGGCGAGTGCCACGCAGAGCGCCTGCACCAACTATGTGGCGACGCATGGGTACTTCGCCGGCCCGAAGGTGAAGGCCGCCTGCAGTCACGGCGCGATAGACGTGGGTGTGGGTAAGTTCGCCAACCCTGCCTGCATCGAGGCCCTGGCGAGGATCGACGTGCCTGCCTCGGTTTCGGGGCCGGCGTGTAAGCGAGCCTGATCACAGGGAAGGCGGCTCGGTGGACCACCGAGCCGCCTTCATTTGTGCGAAGCGGGAGGAGACGTCAGGCCTTGACGCGGACTTCCTCGCGGAACTTGGCCGTGAGGTCGGCTGCGGCCGCCTGGTCGGTCGGCTTCTCCGCGGCGATGTTCGCGAAGTCCAGCGGCATCACGAGAGCGAGGGTGCTGTAGTCGCCCCACACGCAGTAGGTCACGTTCATCTCGCTCGGGCCGCCGCCGGAGCTGGACGAGGGGTCCTTGGGCTCCATCTTGGCGTCCTGGCACTTGAGAACGGCGCCTTCGGCGTTGTCGTAGGACTTCGCCTCACCGACGAAAGTGACCTTCATTTCGTCGTCGTCCTTGTTGGAGTCCTCCCGCATGAAGGTGAGGAAGGCATCGACGACCTTCTCGGGATCCTCGATCTCGCCGTAGACGCCACCGTACGTGAGCATCTTCCTCGCCAGCGGGTTGTCCTCACTGCCCGCGCCGTAACTGGCTTCGACCTCCTTGGGGTTCTTCACCCCCCACTTCTCGGCGTCCTTGATGTCGTCGCTCGACAGGGAATCGCCGTCGCTCTCACTCTTCTTGTACTCGCCGAGCACCGTCGCGGGCGTGTCCAGCTTGTGCGGCCCGTCGTCCGCGACGTCCGAGTTGCCGCCGCTGCCCCCCGCCAGGAGGAAGTACGCGCCGACCGCGATGGCCGCGACGACCGCGACCGCGCCGATGACGAGGCCGGTCTTCTTCTTGCCGCCGGCCGGGACGGGGGGCTGGGGCGTGCCGTAGGGGGCCTGGCCATAGGGCGGCTGCTGGCCGTAGGGGGGCTGCTGCGGCGGGACGCCCTGCGGGGCCTGCTGCGGGTAGCCGTAGCCGGGCTGCGGCTGGGCGGGCTGCTGGGGGTAGCCATAGCCGGGCTGGGGTGCCTGCGGCTGCTGGCCGTAGGGGCCCGGCTGACCGTACGGTCCGGGCTGCTGGGGCTGCCCGCCGTACGGGCCCGGCTGGTTGTAGCTCATTACTGGGTTCCCCTCCAGATGCTTATGCGTACCTGACATCCTGGCGCAGGCGGCCGGAACCCACCGCATCGGGGTGCGCACTGTTACGAAGGAATCGAGTTTCGGGACGGCGCCGTGACACCCCTAAACTGAGCCCGTGACCGAGAACACTCAGCAGCAGCCGCCAGCGACCACCACCGAACTGCCGACCCAGTACACGCCGGCCGAGGTAGAGGGGAAGCTGTACGAGCGCTGGGTAGAGCGGGGGTACTTCGAGGCGGACGCGAAGAGCGACAAGCCGCCGTACACCATCGTCATCCCGCCGCCGAACGTCACCGGCTCCCTGCACCTCGGGCACGCGTTCGAGCACACGCTCATCGACGCGCTGACCCGCCGCAAGCGGATGCAGGGCTACGAGACGCTGTGGCAGCCGGGCATGGACCACGCAGGCATCGCCACCCAGAACGTCGTCGAGCGCGAGCTGGGCAAGGAGGGCAAGTCCCGCCACGACCTCGGCCGTGAGGCGTTCGTCGAGCGCGTTTGGCAGTGGAAGGCCGAGTCCGGCGGGCAGATCTCCGGCCAGATGAAGCGCCTCGGCGACGGCGTCGCCTGGACGCGCGAGCGCTTCACCATGGACGAGGGCCTGTCCAAGGCCGTCCAGACCATCTTCAAGCGGCTCTACGACGACGAGCTGATCTACCGCGCCGAGCGCATCATCAACTGGTGCCCCCGGTGCCTGACGGCCATCTCGGACATCGAGGTCGAGTACCAGGACGACGACGGCGAGCTGGTCTCCATCCGGTACGGGGAGGGGGACGACGCCATCGTCGTCGCCACCACCCGCGCCGAGACGATGCTCGGCGACACCGCCGTCGCGGTCCACCCCGAGGACGAGCGCTACAAGCACCTCGTCGGCCGCGAGATCGAACTGCCGCTCACCGGCCGCCGTATCCCGGTCGTCGCCGACGAGCACGTCGACCCCGAGTTCGGCACCGGCGCCGTCAAGGTGACCCCGGCGCACGACCCGAACGACTTCGAGATCGGCCAGCGCCACGAGCTGCCGTCCATCACGGTCATGGACGAGCACGCCGTCATCACCGCCCACGGCCCCTTCCAGGGCCTGGACCGCCTGGAGGCCCGCTCCGCCATCGTCGCCGCGCTGCGCGCCGACGGCCGGATCGTCGCCGAGAAGCGGCCGTACGTCCACTCCGTGGGCCACTGCTCGCGCTGCAAGACGACCATCGAGCCGCGCCTGTCCATGCAGTGGTGGGTCAAGGTCGGCCCGCTGGCCAAGGCCGCCGGCGACGCCGTCCGCGACGGCAAGGTCAAGATCCACCCGCAGGAGATGGAGAAGCGCTACTTCGACTGGGTGGACAACCTGCACGACTGGTGCATCTCGCGCCAGTTGTGGTGGGGTCACCGCATTCCGGTCTGGTACGGCCCGAACGGCGAGGTCGTCTGCGTCGGTCCCGACGACGAGCCGCCGTCCGGCGAGGGCTGGTACCAGGACTCCGACGTCCTCGACACCTGGTTCTCCTCCGGCCTGTGGCCGTTCTCCACGCTCGGCTGGCCGGAGCAGACGGAGTCGCTCGCGAAGTTCTATCCGAACTCCGTCCTGGTCACCGGCTACGACATCCTCTTCTTCTGGGTCGCCCGGATGATGATGTTCGGCCTCTACGCGATGGACGGCACCCCGCCGTTCCACACCATCGCCCTGCACGGCATGGTCCGTGACCAGAACGGCAAGAAGATGTCGAAGTCCTTCGGGAACGTCGTCAACCCGCTGGACTGGATGGACAAGTACGGCTCCGACGCGCTCCGCTTCACCCTGGCGCGCGGCGCCAACCCCGGCGTCGACGTGCCGATCGGCGAGGACTGGGTCCAGGGCTCCCGCAACTTCGCCAACAAGATCTGGAACGCCACCCGCTTCGCGCTGATGAACGGCGCGACGGTCGAGGGTCCGCTGCCGGACGCCTCGAAGATGTCCTCGACGGACCGGTGGATCCTCTCCCGCCTCAACTCGGTGGTCGCCGAGGTCGACGCGTACTACGAGGACTACCAGTTCGCGAAGCTCTCCGACGCGCTGTTCCACTTCGCGTGGGACGAGGTCTTCGACTGGTACGTCGAGCTGTCCAAGACCACCTTCCAGGCGGGCGGCGAGCCGGCCGAGGTCAGCAAGCGGGTCCTCGGCGAGGTGCTCGACGTCACCCTGCGGCTCCTCCACCCGGTCGTGCCGTTCGTGACGGAGACCCTGTGGACCACGCTGACCGGCGGTGAGTCCGTCGTCATCGCCGAGTGGCCGAAGGACAGTGGCTTCCGGGACGCGGACGCCGAGCGGGAGATCGAGACGCTCCAGTCCGTCATCACCGAGGTCCGCCGCTTCCGCGCCGACCAGGGCCTCCAGCCCGGCCAGCGGGTCCCCGCCCGCCTGTCCCTCGCCGGCACGGCTCTCGCGCCGCACGAGGCCGCCATCCGCCAGCTGCTGCGCCTCCAGCCGGAGGGCGAGGGCTTCTCGGCGACGGCGACCCTGCCGGTCGCGGGCGTCGAGGTGGCGCTGGACCTGTCCGGCGTGATCGACGTGGCGGCGGAGCGCAAGCGCCTCGCCAAGGACCTGGCCGCCGCGCAGAAGGAGCGCCAGCAGGCCGAGGCCAAGCTCGGCAACGAGGCGTTCCTGGCCAAGGCCCCGGACCACGTGGTGGAGAAGATCCGCACCCGCCTGGCCAAGGCGGAGGAGGACATCACCCGGATCGAGGCCCAGCTGGAGAAGCTGCCGCAGGCGTAAGGCCGCGTACGTGAGGGAAGGCCCCCGGTGCTGGGAAGCGCCGGGGGCCTTCGCCTACCCGAAAGGGGCGCGGGGCCGCATCGATATGCGGCTCCGCCGCGTGGGCGCGACCGGCCGCACGACCGGCACCGACGTGACCGCACAAGCCACCCCCCACCTCTGTCAGTCCCGCTCCGTAGACTGGCCCCGTGAGCGACATCCCCGGCACCAGCGACCAGAGCGACCAGCCCGACCCCCTCGACTCCTTCGACGAGATCATCGAGGCGGAGACGACCCGCGACCCCGACCTCGCGGTGATCGAGGCCGGCAGCCGCACCCTGCGCACCCAGGGCGGCCCGCCCCAGGCGGACGTGCCCGCGCGGCCGGAGGACCCGGAGGTCGACAAGGCGCTGCGCGAGGTCGAGGCCGAGCTGGCGACCCGCTGGGGCGAGACCAAGCTGGAGCCGTCGGTCACCCGGATCGCCGCGCTGATGGACGTGCTGGGCGAGCCGCAGCGGTCGTACCCCTCGATCCACATCACGGGGACGAACGGCAAGACGTCGACGGCCCGCATGATCGAGGCCCTGCTCGGCGCCTTCGAGCTGCGCACCGGCCGGTACACGAGCCCGCACGTGCAGTCGATCACCGAGCGCATCAGCCTGGACGGCGCGCCGATCTCGGCGGAGCGGTTCATCGAGACGTACCAGGACATCAAGCCGTACGTCGAGATGGTCGACGGCTCGCAGGAGTACCGGCTGTCCTTCTTCGAGGTGCTGACCGGCATGGCGTACGCGGCGTTCGCGGACGCGCCGGTGGACGTGGCCGTCGTCGAGGTCGGCATGGGCGGCTCCTGGGACGCCACGAACGTGATCGACGGCGATGTCGCCGTGATCACCCCGATCGACCTGGACCACACCGACCGGCTGGGCGAGACGCCCGGCGAGATCGCCGGTGAGAAGTCCGGGATCGTCAAGCAGGGCGCGACCGTGATCCTGGCGCAGCAGCCGGTGGACGCGGCGCAGGTGGTGCTGAAGAAGGCCGTCGAGGTGGACGCCACGGTGGCCCGGGAGGGCCTGGAGTTCGGTGTCGTGGCCCGGCAGGTGGCGGTCGGCGGGCAGCTGCTGACCCTGCGCGGCCTGGGCGGCGAGTACACCGAGGTGTACCTGCCGCTGCACGGTGCCCACCAGGCGCACAACGCGGCCGTCGCGCTGGCCGCGGTGGAGGCGTTCTTCGGGGTCGGCTCCCAGCGCCCGGATCCGCTGGACATCGACACGGTCCGCAAGGCGTTCGCGGCGGTGTCCTCGCCGGGCCGCCTGGAGGTCGTACGGCGCTCGCCGACCGTGGTGCTGGACGCCGCGCACAACCCGGCGGGGGCGCGGGTGACGGCCGAGGCGATCGGGGAGGCGTTCCAGTTCAGCCGGCTCATCGGGGTGGTCGGCGCGAGCGGCGACAAGAACGTGCGCGGGCTGCTGGAGGCGTTCGAGCCGGTGTTCGCCGAGGTCGTCGTCACACAGAACTCCAGCCATCGCGCGATGGACGCCGACGAGCTGGCCGCGATCGCCGTCGAGGTGTTCGGCGAGGAGCGGGTGCAGGTGGAGCCGCGGCTGCCGGACGCGCTGGAGGCGGCGATCACGCTGGCCGAGGAGGAGGGCGAGTTCGCCGGTGGCGGGGTGCTGGTCACCGGGTCCGTGATCACCGTCGGCGAGGCCCGGCTGCTGCTGGGGAAGGGCTGAGGTTTTCCGTGCGTACGCTGTGTTCTTCGACGCTGATTGGCGAGTTCTTCATCATCGGCTTCGCGGGGCTGGTCGCGATGAAGGAACCCGACCTGTCCATGTCGACGGTGTGGACGGTCAGCGGGATCGCGATGTTCCTGTGCCTGGTGCTGTGCGGGATGGTCACCCGGCCCGGCGGGGTCGCCCTGGGATGGGCGCTGCAGATCGCGCTGATCGCGTCCGGCTTCGTCGTGCCGATGATGTTCGTCCTGGGCGTGGTGTTCGCGGCGCTGTGGTGGGCGTCGGTGCATTTCGGGAGAAAGGTGGACGAGGCAAAGGCGCGATTTGCGGCCCAGGCGGAATCTTCCCAAGCTTCTCAAGCTGACGCTGTGTAACAGCGCCACGGGGTCGCCCTGTAGCCTCGACCCACCCCGCACAACTTGATTCAAAGGAGTCCGTCGTGACCCAGCGCACCCTCGTCCTCCTCAAGCCCGACGCCGTCCGTCGTGGCCTGACCGGCGAGATCATCAGCCGTATCGAGCGGAAGGCCGGCTGGCAGATCACCGCGCTGGAGCTGCGCACCCTGGACCAGGACACGCTGGAGCAGCACTACGGCGAGCACAAGGGCAAGCCGTTCTACGAGCCGCTGGTCGCGTTCATGTCCTCCGGTCCGGTCGTGGCGATGATCGTCGAGGGTGAGCGGGTCATCGAGGGTGTCCGGCAGCTGGCCGGCCCGACCGACCCGATCGCCGCCGCGCCGGGCTCCATCCGCGGTGACTACGGCGTCATCGTCCGCGAGAACCTGATCCACGCGTCCGACTCCGAGGAGTCCGCCGAGCGCGAGGTCAAGATCTTCTTCCCCGGCCGGGCCTGACCCCGCCCGGGCGCCCGGTTGCGAATTTTCCAGGGAGTTTCCTGAGAGGGCGTCAGCTCTTTCGCTCCGCCGACCAGCCACGGCCGTACGTTTTCGGCCGTGGCTTGGCATATGCCGTGGCGATCGGGGGAACGACTGCCCCCGATGGACCGTCTCCACAAGCGGGGCGGCGCGCCATCTGCTGACAATGGCGAAGACCCTCGCGCAGTTGACGTGAAGGCGCGTCTACGATGGAAGCACTTCACGTCACAGCACCCACCTCGCCGACCTGACAAGCTTTCAAAAGCCCCGTGCTTCCAAAGCTCCGTGGGAAGGCCAGACGAATCCTGATGGGGAACTCAATGTCGTTCATCGGCCGTGACATGGCTGTCGACCTCGGGACCGCCAACACGCTGGTGTACGTCAGGGGTCGCGGGATCGTACTCAACGAGCCGTCCGTCGTCGCGATCAACACCAACACCGGTGGCATCCTCGCGGTCGGTGCCGAAGCGAAGAAGATGATCGGGCGGACGCCGGGCAACATCGTCGCCGTGCGCCCCCTGAAGGACGGCGTCATCGCCGACTTCGAGATCACCGAGCGCATGCTCCGCTACTTCATTCTGAAGATCCACAAGCGGCGGTATCTGGCTCGGCCGCGGGTCGTCGTCTGTGTGCCCTCCGGTATCACCGGCGTCGAGCGCCGCGCCGTCATCGAGGCGTCGTCCCAGGCCGGCGCCCGCCAGGTGCACATCATCGAGGAGCCCATGGCCGCCGCCATCGGCTCCGGCCTGCCGGTCCACGAGGCCACGGGCAACATGGTGGTGGACATCGGCGGCGGCACGACGGAGGTCGCGGTCATCTCGCTCGGCGGCATCGTCACCGCCCAGTCCATCCGCGTCGCGGGCGACGAGCTGGACAACGCGATCATCCAGCACATCAAGAAGGAGTACTCGCTCCTGCTGGGTGAGCGCACGGCCGAACAGATCAAGATCACGATCGGTTCGGCGTACGACCTGGACACCGACGAGCACACCGAAATCCGGGGCCGGGATCTCGTCTCCGGGCTGCCCAAGACCGTCGTCATCTCCGCCGCGGAGGTGCGCAAGGCGATCGAGGAGCCCGTCAACGCGATCGTCGACGCCGTGAAGACCACCCTGGACAAGTGCCCGCCGGAACTGTCCGGCGACATCATGGACCGCGGAATCGTTCTGACCGGCGGCGGCGCGCTGCTGCGCGGTCTGGACGAGCGGCTGCGGCGCGAGACCGGGATGCCGATCCACATCGCCGAGGACCCGCTGGACAGCGTGGCGCTCGGCTCCGGCAAGTGCGTCGAGGAGTTCGAGGCGTTGCAGCAGGTGCTCGACGCGGCACCGCGCCGATGACCCGTGCTGACGATTCCGCCGTACGAGACGAACCCCTCTCGTGCGGCGGATCGTTGGCATAGGGCATAGGCTCACGCACCAGTTCCTGTTCACACACCAGTTCCTATGAGGAAGGGCACGGCCGCCGCACGTGAGGGACACACGAGAGAGCCGGCTGCTCCTGGTGCTGCTGATCGCCATCGCGTTCGCGCTGATCACGGTGGACATCCGCGGCGGGGAGGACTCACCGGTCGACGGTGCCCGGCGCGCCGCGGCCACGGTCTTCGGCCCGATCGAGAACGGGGTGGCGTCCGCGGTCGACCCGGTCGGCAACGCGATCGCCGCCGTCCGTGACTCCGGCGAGCGGCACGACCGGATGGCCGAACTGGAGCGGGAGAACGCCGCGCTGAAGGCCAAGCTCGGCAGCGACGACCGCACCCGCAGCAGACTCCAGCAGCTCGACAAGATGCTGAAGGTCGCGGGCCGCGGCCAGTACGGCATCAAGGGCGCCGAGGTCATCGCCATAGGAGCCGCGCAGGGCTTCTCCTGGACCATCACCATCGACGTCGGCGCCAACGACGGCATCAAGCGCGACATGACCGTCCTCAACGGCGACGGGCTCGTCGGCCGCGTCACCACGGTCGGCCCGAACACCGCCACCGTGCTGCTGGCCACCGACCCCGACTTCACCGTCGGCACCCGGATGGAGGACAGCGACGAGCTGGGCTTCGCCTCCGGCCAGGGCGACCGCCCGCTGCGCGTGGAGCTCCTCAACGGCAAGGCGGAGATCAAGAAGGGCGACCGCCTGGTCACCTTCGGCTCCCAGGCCGACAAGCCGTTCGTGCCCGGCGTCCCGGTCGGCGTGGTCTCCCGCGTCGACCCCTCCGGCGGCGACCTGACCCGCACCCTGTACGTCACGCCGTACGTCAGCTTCACCCAGCTCGACGTCGTCGGCGTCGTCGTGCAGACACCCGCGAAGGACCCGCGCGACACCGTCCTGCCGCCCAAGCCCAAGCCGACCCCGAAGCCGACCGTGACGGTGACGGTCACCCCGTCGGCCGAGGCGCCGGGCGACGGCGAGTTCCAGCCGCAAGACCAGTAGGGGGAGCTGACCTTCATGCGCTTCAACCGGATCCTGCTCTCCTCCGCCCTGGTCGTCGTCGCCCTGGTCGTCCAGGTCAGCGTCCTGGCCCGGCTCCACCTCCCGGGCGCCGTCCCCGACCTGCTGCTGCTCACCGTCCTCGGCCTCGCCCTGGTCTACGGCCATGTCGGCGGCGCCCTCGTCGGCTTCGGCGCGGGTCTGCTCGCCGACCTCTCCCCGCCCGCCGACCACGCCGCCGGCCGCTACGCGCTAGTGCTGTGCGTCGTCGGCTATCTGGCCGGACTGGTCAAGCCGGAGAACGGCCGGCTGAAGTCCGCCACCGGCACCATGGCCGTGGTGGCCGCCGCCGCGATCGGCACGACCCTGCTGTACGCCGGGGTGGGCGCCCTCGTCGGCGACACCGCCGCCCGCCATGTCGGCCTCGGCGGCCTGCTGTTCACCGCCGTCCTCTACGACCTGCTGCTCGCCCCCTTCGTCGTGCCCGGCCTGATGGCGCTCGCCCGCCGCGCCGACAACGACCCGCTCGCCGAGACCGGCCCCGCGGCCCAGGGCACCGACATCTCCGAGGGCTGGCTCGCCTCCGGCACCGGGCTGCGGATCGGCGGCCAGCGGAACGGCCTGAGAGTGAAGGTCGCCCGCGCCCGCACCGCCCGCGCCGGGCGCATCAAGGGGGTCAAGCGGCTGTGAATCCGGCTGAGTTCACCGGAACGGGTGAACCGGCGAGGAACCGCAGCTCACGGGCCCTTCGTTCCTCACTCGTACCCGCCTCACCCGTTTCCGCCCGCACCCACCCGTTCGCGCACCGAGAGGGGGAGCAGCCGCAGTGACCAACATCCCCGAGACCGGACGGACGCCACGCGTCCAGATCCGGCTCATCGTCATCCAGGTCCTCGTCCTCTCCCTCCTCGCCACCCTCGGCGGCCGGCTCTGGTATCTCCAGATCCGCGAGGGCGCTGAATACGCCAAGGAGGCCTCCGGCAACCACGTCCAGCAGGTCGTCCAGCCCGCCGTCCGCGGCTCCATCCTGGACGCCCGCGGCGTGCCCCTCGCGGACAACGAGACCCGGCTGGTGGTCTCCGCCTCCCGCACCGAGCTGATGAAGATGAAGGACGACGGCGAGGCCGTCCTCACCAAGCTCGCCGGCGTCCTCGGGATGACCCCCAAGGAGGTCAAGGAGAAGGTCCGGCTCTGCGACGCCAAGACCCCCCAGCCCTGCTGGAACGGCTCGCCGTACCAGCCGATCCCCATCACCGACGAGGCCACCCCCCGCCAGGCCCTCCAGATCCGCGAACGCGCCGAGGACTTCCCCGGCATCACCGCCGAACCCCAGGCCGTGCGCCGCTACCCGAGCCCCGGCAAGGCCAACACCGCCCAGGTCCTCGGCTATCTCTCCCCGGTCACCGACGAGGAGATCCAGCAGGCCCAGGACACCGACTCGCCCTATCTGCGCTCCGACCAGGTCGGCCGCTCCGGCCTGGAACGCCAGTACGACAAGGCGCTGCGCGGCAAGGCCGGCGTCACCCGGTACGAGGTGGACAACCTCGGCCGCGTCATCGGCCAGGCCGAGTCCGACGCCGCCCAGCCCGGCTCCAACCTCGTCACCAGCATCGACGCCCGAGTCCAGCGCGTCGCGGAGTACGAGCTGAACGAGGCGATGAAGGCCGCCCGCAAGGAGTGGGACCGCAACACCCAGGAGCGGTACAAGGCCGACGCGGGCGCGGTCGTCGTCATGGAGGCCCGGACTGGCCGGATCGTCGCCATGGCCTCCAACCCGACGTACGACCCCAACGCCTGGGTCGGCGGAATCTCCGCCAAGGACTACAGGAAGCTCACCGGCAAGTCCTCCAACTACCCCCTGCTCAACCGCGCCATACAGGGTCAGGCCGCCCCCGGCTCCATCTTCAAGGTGGTCTCCACGGCCGCCGCGGTGCAGGCGGGCTACGACTTCGACGGCCGCTACGAGTGCTCCAGCGCGTACTCGGTCGGCGGCCAGGTCTTCAAGAACTTCGAGTCGCAGAACCACGGCGCCATCGACCTCGGCCGCGCCCTGGAGGTCTCCTGCGACACCGTCTACTACCGCCTCGCGCACAGCGAGTGGAAGAAGGACGGCGGCATCAACCCCAAGGGCAAGCCCAAGGACTGGTTCTACAAGGCCGCCCACCAGTTCGGCCTCGGCAAGGAGACCGGCATCGACCTGCCCAACGAGGTGGCCGGCCGCGTCCCCGACCGCGAGTGGAAACAGCGGTACTGGGAGGCCAACAAGGACGCCTGGTGCAAGACGGGCAAGAAGGACGGCGACTACGTCGAGAAGATCGCCTACGAGAACTGCCTCGAAGGCAACAAGATGCGCGCCGGTGACGAGATCAACTACTCCATCGGCCAGGGCGACACCCTCGTGACCCCCATCCAGATGGCCACCATCTACGCGGCCATCTCCAACGGCGGCACCCTCTACACCCCGACCGTCGGCAAGGCCGTCATCAGCCCCGACGGCAAGAAGGTCGAGGAGATCGAGCCGAAGTCGCACGGCAGGCTCCCGGTCGGCAAGCAGACCCTCGCCCAGATGGACGAGGCCCTGGCCGGCGTCGCCACCCGCGGTACGGCCGCGTGGCGGTTCGGCGGCTGGCCGCAGGACGAGATCCCGATGCACGCCAAGACGGGGACCGCGGAGGTCTACGGCAAGCAGACCACCTCCTGGTTCGCCACCTACACCGACGACTACGCGATCGTGATGACCATCTCCCAGGGTGGTACGGGCTCCGGCGCCTCCGGCCCCGCCGTCCGCAACATCTACGACGCGCTCTACGGTGTGTCCGACGACGGCACCATCGACAAGAAGAACGCCCTGCTGCCCACCCCGCAGAAGGACCTGCCGAAGATCCGGCCCGACGGCTCCATCACCGCGCCCAAGCTCCCCAAGGACGTGGCGAAGGAGCAGCAGGCCAGCCAGAAGGCCCCGGAGAACGCGGCGGAGCAGGCGCAGGCCGCGGCGACCGTGCCCTCGCCGGAGTCGGGCAACCGTGAGACACGCCGGCGCGGGCGCCGCCGCGGCGGCCGAAGGAGCCCGCGATGACCGGCGTCAACAGCTTCCAGGTCTCCGGGTACGGCCCGGAGCGCGCCGGGTGGACGCGGCTGCTCGCCCGCGACTCGATGGCCCGCCGCCTCGACTGGCCGATACTGCTGGCGGCGCTCGCGCTGTCGCTGATCGGCTCGGTGCTGGTGTTCTCGGCGACCCGCAACCGCACCGACATCAACCAGGGCGACCCGTACTACTTCTTCCTCCGGCATCTGCTCAACACCGGCATCGGCTTCGCCCTGATGGCCGGCACCGTCTGGCTCGGCCACCGCACCCTGCGCACCGCCGTGCCGATCCTCTACGGCGCGTCCGTCTTCCTGATCCTGCTGGTGCTCACCCCGCTGGGCTCCACGGTCAACGGCGCCCACTCCTGGATCGTCATCGGCGGCGGCTTCTCGCTCCAGCCCTCGGAGTTCGTGAAGGTCACGATCATCCTCGGCATGGCGATGCTGCTGGCGGCGCGGGTGGACGCGGGCGACAAGCAGTACCCGGACCACCGCACGGTCCTCCAGGCGCTCGGCCTGGCCGCCGTGCCCGCGCTGATCGTGCTGCTCATGCCCGACCTCGGCTCGGTCATGGTGATGGTGGTGATCGTGCTGGGCGTGCTGCTCGCCTCCGGTGCCTCCAACCGCTGGATCTTCGGGCTCATCGGCGCTGGCACGGCCGGCGCGATCGCGGTCTGGCAGCTGGGCATCCTGGACGAGTACCAGATCAACCGCTTCGCCGCCTTCGCCAACCCCGAACTCGACCCGGCCGGCGTCGGCTACAACACCAACCAGGCCCGTATCGCCATCGGCTCCGGTGGCCTCACCGGCTCCGGCCTGTTCGAGGGCTCCCAGACGACGGGCCAGTTCGTCCCCGAGCAGCAGACCGACTTCGTCTTCACGGTCGCCGGCGAGGAGCTGGGGTTCGTCGGCGGCGGGCTCATCATCGTGCTGCTCGGCATCGTGCTCTGGCGCGCCTGCCGCATCGCCCGCGAGACCAGTGACCTGTACGGCACCGTCGTCGCCGCCGGCATCGTCGCCTGGTTCGCCTTCCAGTCCTTCGAGAACATCGGCATGACCCTCGGCATCATGCCGGTCACGGGCCTGCCGCTGCCGTTCGTGTCGTACGGCGGTTCGTCGATGTTCGCCGTGTGGGTGGCGGTCGGGCTGCTCCAGTCGATCCGGGTGCAGCGGCCGTTGTCCGCGTGAGCGCGACGGCCTCTGCCCCCGCCGGGCGACAGGCCCTAGATTCGGTGCATGGCGGACACCAAGCGGGAGATCGAGCGCAAGTACGCGTCCGGCGACAGCGGTCTGCCCGACCTGACCGGGGTCGCCGGAGTGGCGGCCGTTCTCGACAAGGGCGTCGCCGAACTCGACGCCGTCTACTACGACACCGCCGACCACCGCCTCGCCGCCGATTCGATCACCCTGCGCCGGCGCACCGGCGGCGCGGACGCGGGCTGGCATCTGAAGTTCCCCGTCGCCCCGGGCGTGCGGGACGAGATCCGGGCCCCGCTGTCCGACACGCTGCCGGACCGCCTCGCCGGGCTGGTCCGCTCCCGGGTGCGCGACGCCGAGCTGCTGCCCGTGGTGCGGCTGCGCTCCTCGCGGGACGTCCGCGACCTCGTCGACGCCGAGGGACGGCTGCTCGCCGAGGTCAGCGTGGACGCCGTACGCGCCGACCGGCTCACGAAGGACGGCCGCAGCGCCCAGTGGACCGAGATCGAGGTGGAGCTGGCCGACGGCCGGGACCCCGCCTTCCTCGACAAGGTGGAGAAACGGCTGCGCAGAGCGGGCGTACGGCCGTCGGACTCGCCGTCCAAACTGGCCAGGGCGCTCGCGGAGACGGCGCCGAAGAAGACACTCGGGCAGAGCGCGCCGAAGAGGAAGCTCACGGAGACGGCGCCGAAGCCGAAGCGTCGCACCGCGCCGAAGAAGAAGCGCCGCGCCGCGGCCGGGACCCCCGCGCCCGTGACGGCCGGCGACCACCTCCTCGTCTACCTGCGCCGCCAGCGGGACGCCATCGTCGCCCTCGACCCGGCCGTACGCCGGGACGTGCCCGACTCCGTGCACGCGCTGCGCGTCGCCACCCGGCGGCTGCGCAGCGCCTTCCGCTCCTACGACCGGCTCCTCGACCCCGCCGCCACCGCACCGATCGGCGCCGGGCTGCGCCGGCTCGCGGCCGAGCTGGGCGCAGACCGCGACCGGGAAGTGCTCGCCGAACGCCTCACCGCCGCCCTCGCCGACCTGCCCCGCACCCTTGTCATCGGCCCGGTGCGCAGCCGGGTGCGGACCTGGTCGCACGCCCGGCGCGGCGGTTCGCGGCGCCGCCTCATCGCCGTACTGGACAGCCGGCCGTATCTGGACCTGCTGGACGCGCTCGACGCCCTGCTCGCCGACCCGCCGCTGCGCAAGGCCGCCGCCGGGCGGCCGGAGAAGGAGCTGGCCAAGGCCGTACGCAAGGACTTCGACCGGCTGGCCGGCCGGATCGAGCAGGCTCTCGCCCTGCCGCCCGGCCACGACCGCGACCTCGCCCTGCACGAGGCCCGCAAGGCCGCCAAGCGCACCCGCTACGCGGCGGAGGCCGCCGGCCCCGCGCTCGGCGAGGCCGCCGTCGACCTGGTCCGCTCGATGAGCTCCCTCCAGGGCCTGCTCGGCGACCACCAGGACAGCGTGATGACCCGCGAGGCCCTGCTCCGGTTGGCCGCCGATGCGCAGGCCGCGGGGGAGAGCGCGTTCACCTACGGGCTGCTGTATGGCAGGGAGGAACGACGGGCCGAGTCGGCGGAGGCGGCGCTGGTGGAGGCGTGGGCGGTGATCCGGCGTGAGACGGCCCTCGAAACGGCGTCCCGGGCAGCTCCCGGGCCGCGTTACGCTTGATGGTCACCCCTGTCAGCTGACGAAGGTAATTCCCGCGATGTCTGTCGAGTCGGTCTTCCCGCAGCTCGAAGCTTTGCTCCCGCATGTGCAGAAGCCGATCCAGTACGTGGGCGGCGAGCTCAACTCCACCGTGAAGCCGTGGGACGAGTGCGACGTGCGCTGGGCGCTCATGTACCCGGACGCGTACGAGGTCGGTCTGCCCAACCAGGGCGTCATGATCCTCTACGAGGTCCTGAACGAGCAGGAGGGCGTCCTCGCCGAGCGCACCTACAGCGTGTGGCCCGACCTCGAGGCGCTGATGCGTGAGCACGGCGTCCCGCAGTTCACCGTGGACAGCCACCGGCCGGTGAAGGCCTTCGACGTGCTCGGCGTCAGCTTCTCCACCGAGCTGGGCTACACCAACCTGCTGACCGCGCTGGACCTGGCCGGCATCCCGCTGGAGGCCAAGGACCGGGGGCTCGACGACCCGATCGTGCTGGCGGGCGGGCACGCCGCGTTCAACCCGGAGCCGATCGCCGACTTCATCGACGCGGCCGTCATCGGCGACGGCGAGCAGGCCGTGCTCGACATGACGAAGATCATCCGCGAGTGGAAGGCCGAGGGCCGCCCCGGTGGCCGCGAGGAGGTGCTGCTGCGCCTGGCGAAGACCGGCGGGGTGTACATCCCGGGCTTCTACGACGTGGAGTACCTGCCGGACGGCCGCATCAGCCGCGTCGTACCGAACCGCTCCGGCGTGCCGTGGCGGGTGTCCAAGCACACCGTCATGGACCTCGACGAGTGGCCGTACCCGAAGCAGCCGCTGGTCCCGCTCGCGGAGACCGTCCACGAGCGCATGTCGGTGGAGATCTTCCGCGGCTGCACCCGCGGCTGCCGCTTCTGCCAGGCCGGCATGATCACCCGCCCGGTGCGCGAGCGGTCCATCACCGGCATCGGCGACATGGTCGAGAAGGGCCTGAAGGCGACCGGCTTCGAGGAGGTCGGCCTGCTGTCGCTGTCCTCCGCGGACCACAGCGAGATCGGCGACATCGCCAAGGGCCTCGCGGACCGCTACGAGGAGGACAAGATCGGACTGTCCCTCCCGTCGACCCGCGTGGACGCCTTCAACGTCGACCTCGCCAACGAGCTGACCCGCAACGGCCGCCGCTCGGGCCTCACCTTCGCCCCCGAGGGCGGCTCCGAGCGCATGCGCAAGGTCATCAACAAGATGGTCTCGGAAGAGGACCTGATCCGGACCGTCGCGACGGCCTACGGCAACGGCTGGCGCCAGGTGAAGCTGTACTTCATGTGCGGCCTGCCCACCGAGACCGACGAGGACGTCCTCCAGATCGCCGACATGGCGACGAAGGTGATCGCCAAGGGCCGCGAGGTGTCGAAGTCCAACGACATCCGCTGCACGGTGTCGATCGGCGGCTTCGTCCCCAAGCCCCACACCCCCTTCCAGTGGGCCCCGCAGCTCTCCGCCGAGGAGACCGACGCCCGCCTGGAGAAGCTGCGCGACAAGATCCGCGGCGACAAGAAGTACGGCCGCTCCATCGGCTTCCGCTACCACGACGGCAAGCCCGGCATCGTCGAGGGCCTCCTCTCCCGCGGCGACCGCCGCGTCGGCGCCGTCATCCGCGCCGTCTACGAGGACGGCGGCCGCTTCGACGGCTGGCGCGAGCACTTCTCCTACGACCGCTGGATGCAGTGCGCCGACAAGGCCCTCGCCCCCTACGGCGTGGACGTCGACTGGTACACCACCCGCGAGCGCACCTACGAGGAGGTCCTCCCCTGGGATCACCTCGACTCAGGCCTGGACAAGGACTGGCTCTGGGAGGACTGGCAGGACGCCCTCGACGAGACCGAGGTCGAGGACTGCCGCTGGACCCCGTGCTTCGACTGCGGCGTCTGCCCCGCCATGGACACCCACATCCAGATCGGCCCGACGGGCAAGAAGCTGCTGCCGCTGACGGTCGTGAAGTAGTCGCGCGAGCCGCGTAACACCTTGGTGACGCGAGGGCCCCCGTCGCAACGGCGGGGGCCCTCGTCGTGTCTTCACCGGCATGGATCTGGAAAAGCGGCAGGCAGACCGGCACGGTGCACCGCAGGGCCGGGAGCCCGAGGGATGTCTCGTCGTCGCGATCCGGCTGCCCGTGCGGATCGTCGCGCTGGTCGTCGTGCTGCCGGTGCGGATGGTGTGGGACGCGCTGGTCGTCGTCGGGCGGGTTCTGCGGGACACCGTGCTGCGGCCGCTCGGGCGGGCGCTGGCCTGGCTGGGGAAGGCGCTGTTCGTCTGGCCGTTCGTGGCGCTGTGGCGGTGGGCGCTGGTGCCGGCCGGGCGGGGGGTCGCGTGGCTGGTGAAGTGGCTGGTCGTGGTGCCGGCGGGGTGGCTGTACCGGTGGGTGCTGACACCGGTGGGGCACGGGATCGCCTGGGTCGCGCGGGGTGTGTGGGCCGGGCTGAACTGGGTCTACGCCCGGCTGCTGACGCCGGTCGGGCACGGGATCGTGTGGCTGGTGCGGTATCTGGTCGTCGTGCCCGCCGTATGGGTGTACCAGTGGGTGCTCGCGCCGGTCGGGCGGGCCGTCGCCTGGACCGTGTACTGGACCTGCCGGGTGCTGTTCGTGCTGCCCGTGCAGGCGGTGTGGCGGTGGGTGCTGGTGCCCGTGGGGCGGGTGCTCGCGGTGATCGGGCGGGAGGTCTGGACGGCTCTGGGGCACGCGTGGCGGGTCGCCGGGCATATCTCGGTCGCCGTCGGCCGGTTCCTCGGGACCCTCTTCCGGTGGATCTTCGTGGAGCCGGTGCGCTGGGTCTACCGCAGCGTGCTGACCCCGGTCGGACACGCGGTGCGCGACGCGGTGCTGCGGCCCGTCGCCGACGCCGTCCGCGCGGTGGGCCGCGTCACCCGGCAGGCGCTGACGTCCGTACGGGAGAGCGTACGGCAGGCGCGGTACGACGTCCGGCGGATGCTGTTCGGGGAGCCCCGGGAGCGGGTGGCGGTGGACCGGCGGGAACCTCGGCGCAGTGAGGCACGTACTCTTGGTAGGAGTACGACCGCTCTCACGAAGGACTGAACGACACTGGGGAAGCGACAGCCCGAAGGCCCGCCGCCCGCACCCGCGGTGCAGCGCATCCGACTGCGCTACACCAAGCGCGGCCGCCTGAGGTTCACCAGCCACCGCGACTTCCAGCGCGCCTTCGAGCGTGCGCTGCGCCGCGCCGAGGTACCCATGGCGTACTCGGCGGGGTTCACCCCGCACCCGAAGGTGTCGTACGCCAATGCCGCACCCACCGGCACGGGCAGTGAGGCGGAGTACCTGGAGATCGCGCTCACCGAACCCCGCGACCCCGAGCGGCTGCGGGAACTGCTCGACGAGTCGCTGCCCGCCGGGCTCGACATCGTCGACGCGGTCGAGGCCCGTACGTCCGGCCTCGCCGACCGGCTGACGGCTTCCGTCTGGGAGCTGCGGCTGGACGGCGTGGACCCGGCCGACGCGGCCCGCGCGGTGGCGGCCTTCAACGCGGCCGACGCGGTCGAGGTGCAGCGTCTCACCAAGAACGGGATGCGCACCTTCGACGCCCGGCCGGCCGTCGCGAGCCTCGAAGCCCTCGACGGAGCGGAAACGCACAGTTCGCAGGCTGATAGGCCGAGCGACCAGCCCTGTGCGATACTGCGGCTGGTTGTTCGGCACGTGACGCCTGCCGTACGACCCGACGACGTCCTGTCCGGTCTCCGCGCCGTGGCCGACCTGGCGCCGCCGGTCCCCGCTGCGGTGACCAGGCTGGCGCAGGGGCTGTTCGATGAAGAGACCGGCACGGTGACCGACCCGCTCGCGCCCGACCGCGAGGCAGCGGCGGCCCTCACAACGGCCGCTCCGGCTGCCGCCGCGACGGCGCCGACGCCGGAAGGTCCCGCGTAGGGACGGACGTCGAAGCGCCGCCCTGGTACTCGGGAGCCACCTGGGTCGGGCAGCGCACCGACCAGAAGACTTTCGCCAGGCCGTACGCATTCGGCGTACGGAACCGGCGAGACAGGACACAGAGAGCTCCCGAGCGGCGCCCGCGCCCCGGACGGCGGCAGTCGCGCAACGCGCGAGCCGCGGACGTCACCGGCATATCGCCGGACCAGGTGCGGCGCCCGGGAGCCTGACGGGAGAACCGCCCGCATGCTCGAGCCGATCGAACCCACCGAGGGTTCCGAACCGAACAACACTCCGAGCGACACCCTGCCGCCGCGTCGTCGGCGCCGTGCCGCTTCCCGCCCGGCGGGTCCGCCGGCCGTCTCCTCCGAGACCCCGGCGGAGACCGTCGCCCCGGCCATACCGGCCGCCGACGTCTCCGACCTCGCGTCGAGCGACGCCGAGGCCGATGAGAACGCCGAGGCCGTCGAGGACCTCGAGGCCACCGAGGCCGCCGAGAACGTCGAAGCCGGTGAGAGCGCCGGGGCCGTCGAGGACGCGGAGGGCGGCGAGACGCCTGCCGCCGAGGCCGCCCCCGCCGCTCCCGCCCGCCCGCGTCGGCGTGCCACCCGCCGGGCGTCCGCGCCCGCCGGGTCCCCGGCCGGTGCCGAGCCCGTCGAGACCGTGGTCCCGGCGACCCCTGCCCCGGCGGAGGCCGAGGCGCAGACCCAGGCCCCGGTCGCCGAGGAGCCGCAGGCCGCTCCCGCCGTCGAGGAGGAGGCCGCCCCGCGGCGTACCCGGCGCCGTGCCACGCGCCGCGTGTCGGCGCCCGCCGGGACGCCCGCGCCCGCCGAGGCCGCCGAGACCGTGGTGACCTCCGGTGCCGCCGGTGCGGACGAGAACGCGGAGGCCGTCGAGAGCCCCGCCGCTGCCGCCGAGGCGTCCGCCCCCGAGCCCGCCGCTCCCGCCGAGGAGGCCGCTCCGGCCCGTCCGCGTCGCCGGGTGGCCCGTCGCGCCGCCGCGCCCGCCGGGACGCCGGCGACCGCCGAGGTCGTCGAGGCCGCCGCGCCGCAGGCGAGCCCCGAGCCGGAGAACGCCGCAGCGCCCGCCGCCGAGGCCCCCGCCGAGGCAGCGCCCGCCGCCGAGGAGGCCGCCCCGCGGCGTACCCGCCGTAGGGCCACCCGCCGGGTGTCCGCGCCCGCCGCCGAGGCCCCCGCCGAGCCCGCCGCCGAGGAGAAGGCCCCCGAGGCCCAGGCCCAGCCCGGCCAGGTCCAGGCTCCCGCCCAGGCCGAGCCGGAGCCCGCCCCCGCCGCCGCGCCGCAGGCACCCGCCGCCCCCGCCGCCGAGCAGGCCGAGGAGCCCGCCGCCCCGCGCCGGCGCCGTCGCGTCGTGCGCAAGGCCGCCACCGGGTTCTCCGAGCCCGCGCCGCCCGCCGCCGAGCCGCCGCAGCGCCCGGCGCGGCCCGCCGTGGCCGTGTTCCAGCCGCCGGTGTTCACCGAGCCCAGGTTCCAGACGCCGGAGCGCGCCGCCGCCGAGGCCGCCGCCGAGGCGGTGGAGGAGGCCGAGGCCCCGGAGGCCGTCGAGAGCGTCGAGGCCGAGGAGTTCTCCGCCGAGCAGACCGGTACGCGCCGCCGTCGCCGGCGCCGGGGTGCCGCGGCCGGCGAGGAGACCGAGCCGCAGGCCGCCGAGGCGAAGGCCGTCGAGCCGCAGGCCGCCGAGGCGCCCGCCGAGGAGGAGGAGCCCGAGGAGGAGGGCGCCGAGGAGTCCCCCGAGGGCGAGGAGACCGGCTCGCGCCGCCGTCGCCGTCGCGGTGGCCGCCGTCGCCGCCGGGGCGAGTCCGCCGAGGGCGAGGGCGGTGAGTTCGGCGAGGGCGAGACCGAGGAGGTCGCCGCCGCGCAGGCCGCGCAGGACGCCGAGGACACCGCCGAGCAGGTCGAGGAGGACGCCGAGGACACCGAGGAGGACGCCGAGGCCGAGCGGGCCCGCGAGGAGGCCGGCGGTTCGACCGCGGGCACCCGCCGTCGCCGTCGTCGTCGCCGCCGTGCCGGGGACGCCGCCGTGGACACCGAGCCCGGCGAGGGCGACCCGGAGCGCACCGTCGTCAAGGTCCGCGAGCCGCGCAAGGCCGCCGAGCGCGAGCCGTCCGACGAGGTGCAGTCCATCAAGGGCTCGACCCGTCTGGAGGCCAAGAAGCAGCGCCGCCGCGAGGGCCGCGAGCAGGGCCGCCGCCGCGTCCCGATCATCACCGAGGCCGAGTTCCTGGCCCGCCGCGAGGCCGTCGAGCGCGTGATGGTCGTGCGCCAGCACGGCGACCGTACGCAGATCGGCGTCCTGGAGGACGGCGTGCTCGTCGAGCACTACGTCAACAAGGAGCAGGCGGTCTCGTACGTCGGGAACGTCTACCTCGGCAAGGTGCAGAACGTGCTGCCGTCGATGGAGGCCGCCTTCATCGACATCGGCAAGGGCCGCAACGCCGTGCTCTACGCCGGTGAGGTCAACTTCGAGGCGCTGGGCATGGCCAACGGCCCGCGCCGGATCGAGTCCGCCCTGAAGTCCGGCCAGTCGGTGCTCGTCCAGGTGACGAAGGACCCGATCGGCCACAAGGGCGCCCGTCTGACCAGCCAGGTCTCCCTCCCGGGCCGCTACCTCGTGTACGTGCCCGAGGGTTCGATGACCGGCATCAGCCGCAAGCTGCCCGACACCGAGCGGGCCCGGCTGAAGACGATCCTCAAGAAGATCGTCCCCGAGGACGCGGGCGTCATCGTGCGCACCGCCGCCGAGGGCGCGAGCGAGGACGAGCTGCGCCGGGACGTCGAGCGGCTGCAGCAGCAGTGGGAGGACATCCAGAAGAAGGCCAAGAACGGCAACGCGCCAACGCTGCTGTACGGCGAGCCGGACATGACCGTCCGGGTCGTGCGCGACATCTTCAACGAGGACTTCTCCAAGGTCATCGTCAGCGGCGACGAGGCGTGGTCCACCATCCACGGATACGTCTCGCACGTCGCGCCGGACCTCGCCGACCGGCTCCAGCGCTGGACCTCCGAGGTCGACGTCTTCGCGACGTACCGGATCGACGAGCAGCTCGCCAAGGCGCTGGACCGCAAGGTCTGGCTGCCCAGCGGCGGTTCCCTGGTGATCGACCGGACCGAGGCGATGGTCGTCATCGACGTCAACACCGGCAAGTTCACCGGCCAGGGCGGCAACCTCGAGGAGACGGTCACCAGGAACAACCTGGAGGCGGCCGAGGAGATCGTGCGCCAGCTCCGGCTGCGCGACCTCGGCGGCATCATCGTGATCGACTTCATCGACATGGTGCTGGAGTCCAACCGGGACCTGGTGCTGCGCCGTCTGCTGGAGTGCCTGGGCCGCGACCGTACGAAGCACCAGGTCGCCGAGGTGACCTCGCTGGGCCTCGTGCAGATGACCCGCAAGCGGGTCGGCCAGGGCCTGCTGGAGTCGTTCTCCGAGACCTGCGTCCACTGCAACGGCCGCGGTGTCATCGTCCACATGGAGCAGCCGTCGGCGAACGGTGGCGGCGGCAAGCGCAAGAAGCGCGCCCGCGCCGGCGCGGCCGAGCAGCCGCACGAGCACGAGGCCGCCGTGGCCGTCGCCGAGCCCGCCGTGACGGCGGAGCAGGAGGCGGAGACCGAGGCCGAGACGCCGGCCGAGGTCGCCGCGGAGGTCGCCGAGCCGATCGCGCTGCCCGCGCCCGACTTCGCCCCGGACGAGGAGCTGTACAGCAGCGTCGCCGAGGCCGAGGCCGCGGTGTCGCGCCGGGGCCGGCGCCGGGCGAGCCGCCGGGTGTCCGCTCCGGCGGGCGCGCCCCGGGCGGAGTCCGTCGCGCCCACCGCTCAGGACGTGACCGCCGCCGAGGAGGCCGCCCGCCCGACGCGGCGGGAGCCGGCCGAGGAGGCGCACGCCGAGCCGGTGGCCGTCGAGGACCCGGTCGTCGAGGCACCCGCCGAGGCGCCCGCCGCCGAGGCACCGGCTGCCGAGGCTCCCGCCGCCGTCGAGGAGGCCGCGCCGAAGGGCCGTGCGCGCCGTCGGGCCACCCGCCGGGTGTCCGCGCCGGCCGGCTCGCCCGCGGCGGCCGAGGCGGCCGTGGTGACCGTCCCGGACACCTCCGCGAAGGCCGCTGCCGAGGCTCCCGCCGAGGCGGCCGAGGCCCCGTCGGCGGCGCCGTCCGCCGAGGCTCCGGCCGAGCCCGCGGCCGAGGTGCCCGCCGAGCCGGCCCCGCCGGCCCGTCCGCGCCGCCGCGCGGTGCGCAAGGCCACCGCGCCGACCGCGCCGGCGGAGGCGGCCGTGGTGGTCGTCCCGTCCTCGACGGAGCCCGCCGGGGCGCCGGTCGCGGAGCAGGCCGCCGAGGAGGCCGAGCAGGCGCTGGCCGAGGCCAAGGAGGCCGCCGCGGAGGCGGCGGCGGGCCCGGAGGCCGCGGAGGGCGCCGAGCCCGCCGCGGAGGCCGAGGCCGCCCCGGCCAAGAAGGCGGCCCGCAAGACGGCCAAGAAGGCGACGGCGAAGAAGGCCGCCACCAAGACGGCCACGGCCAAGAAGACGGCCGCGGCGAAGAAGACGGCGGCCAAGAAGACCGCCGCCAAGAAGACGACGGCCAAGAAGGCGGCGACGAAGACCACCGCCAAGAAGGCCGCGTCGAAGAAGACGGCGGCGGCCGAGCAGCAGGCGGCCCCGTCCGTCTCGGCCTCCACCGACGAGGGCTGAGCCCGATCAGGGCCGATGCCCGTGGGTGTGCGGCCGGTCACGTGCGACGTACGTGACCGGCCGCACACCCCGGGGCCCGGTTTGACCCCTTCGGCCGAGGCCCCGTAACCTTGACCGTCGGCGTGTCCACTGCACACGCCACATCCCCGTAAACCTCTTCCTTCCGGGCACGGGCCGTGACCGGGAGAGGCCGTTCGCGCGCGGGTCGCGCCGGACGGCTGGCCTGCGGGGGTGCCGTTCTCCGAGCGAAAGTGAGATCCGCGTGTACGCCATCGTGCGCAGCGGTGGTCGCCAGCACAAGGTTGCTGTCGGCGACATCGTTGAGGTTGACAAGATTTCCACCGCCAAGGTTGGCGACACGGTCGAGCTCTCGACCCTGCTCGTTGTCGACGGCGACGCTGTGACCAGCGACCCGTGGGTGCTGGCCGGCATCAAGGTCCAGGCCGAGGTCGTGGACCACCACAAGGGGCAGAAGATCGACATTCTGCGCTACAAGAACAAGACCGGCTACCGCCGTCGTCAGGGCCACCGCCAGCAGTACACGGCGATCAAGGTCACTGAGATCCCCACGGCTGCGAAGTAAGGGACTGAGGAGAGATGGCACACAAGAAGGGCGCATCGTCCACTCGGAACGGTCGCGACTCGAATGCCCAGCGGCTCGGCGTGAAGCGCTTCGGCGGTCAGGTCGTCAACGCGGGTGAGATCCTGGTTCGCCAGCGCGGCACCCACTTCCACCCGGGCGCCGGTGTCGGCCGTGGCGGCGACGACACGCTGTTCGCGCTGCAGGCCGGTGCGGTGCAGTTCGGCACCCACCGTGGCCGCAAGGTCGTGAACATCGTTCCGGTCGCCTGATCGGACACTTTCGCGAGGCGGACCTCACTTCCCCGGGCGGGAAGCGGGTCCGCCTTTCGCGTGTTACGCAAGAGACGAAGTCGTACGAACCCCTCAGTGCTGGAGGCACCTCACCATGACCACCTTCGTGGACCGCGTCGAACTGCACGTCGCCGCGGGTAACGGAGGTCACGGCTGTGCCTCCGTCCACCGCGAGAAGTTCAAGCCGCTCGGCGGCCCGGACGGCGGCAACGGCGGACGCGGCGGCGATGTCATCCTGACCGTCGACCAGTCCGTGACCACGCTGCTCGACTACCACCACTCGCCGCACCGCAAGGCCACCAACGGCAAACCCGGCGAGGGCGGCAACCGCTCCGGCAAGGACGGCCAGGACCTGATCCTGCCCGTGCCGGACGGCACCGTCGTCCTCGACAAGGCGGGCAACGTCCTCGCCGACCTCGTCGGCCACGGCACCTCCTACGTCGCCGCCCAGGGCGGCCGGGGCGGCCTCGGCAACGCCGCCCTCGCCTCCGCCCGCCGCAAGGCGCCCGGGTTCGCGCTGCTGGGCGAGCCGGGGGACCTGCGCGACATCGTGCTGGAGCTGAAGACCGTCGCCGACGTGGCGCTGGTCGGTTACCCGAGTGCGGGCAAGTCCTCGCTGATCTCGGTGCTCTCCGCCGCCAAGCCGAAGATCGCCGACTACCCGTTCACCACGCTGGTGCCGAACCTGGGCGTGGTCACCGCGGGCTCCACCGTCTACACCATCGCCGACGTGCCCGGTCTCATCCCCGGCGCCAGCCAGGGCAAGGGCCTCGGCCTGGAGTTCCTGCGCCACGTCGAGCGGTGCAGTGTGCTGGTGCACGTGCTGGACACCGCGACCCTGGAGTCCGACCGCGACCCGGTCTCCGACCTCGACGTCATCGAGGAGGAGCTGCGGCAGTACGGCGGGCTCGACAACCGGCCGCGGATCGTCGTGCTCAACAAGATCGACGTACCGGACGGCAAGGACCTCGCCGAGATGGTGCGGCCGGACCTGGAGGCCCGCGGCTACCGCGTCTTCGAGGTGTCCGCGGTCGCGCACATCGGTCTGAAGGAGCTGTCGTACGCCCTCGCCGACCTGGTCGCGCAGGCGCGCGCGGCCAAGCCGAAGGAGGAGGCGACCCGGATCGTCATCCGGCCGAAGGCCGTGGACGACGCGGGCTTCACCGTCACGCGCGAGGAGGTCGGCGGCGAGCCGCTGTTCCGGGTGCGCGGCGAGAAGCCGGAGCGCTGGGTGCGCCAGACCGACTTCAACAACGACGAGGCCGTCGGCTACCTCGCCGACCGGCTCAACCGCCTCGGTGTCGAGGAGGAGCTGATGAAGGCGGGCGCCCGCGCGGGCGACGGCGTCGCCATCGGCCCCGAGGAGAACGCGGTCGTCTTCGACTGGGAGCCGTCCGTCATGGCGGGCGCCGAGATGCTCGGCCGGCGCGGTGAGGACCACCGCCTGGAGGAGCAGCGGCCCGCGGCCCAGCGGCGCCGTGACCGCCAGGCCGAACGCGACGATGCGCAGCGGGAGTTCGACGACTTCGAGCCGTTCTAGACGGCGTCGGCCCAAGCCGTTTCGGGCGGAGCCCTGCGAGCCGTTTCCGGCCGGGCTCCGCCTTCGGTGAACTCCGGGGAAAATCGCGGCGCATTCCAGGGCAACCAACCCGTCAGGCCGTGAGTCGAACAGGGCGTGCGAAGAGGATCTTGGTCCGCTCCGCCGTCAACTGCCCGTTCGATCCCCGGAGTCGACGTGTCCCAGCCCGCAGCGCGCCGTCCGAGGCGCACCGTCGTGGTCGCGCTCGCCCTGCTCACCGCCGGCACGGCGACCGGCCTGCCGTCGGCGCAGGCCGCGGACCGTCCGTCCGCCGTACGCCAGGACTTCAACGGCGACGGGTACGAGGACGTGGCCGTCGGCGCGCCGGGTGCCACCGTGGGCGGCAAGGCGAAGGCCGGGTACATCGCCGTGCTGTACGGGGCGCCGGAAGGTTTCGGCGCCGGCAAGAAGGTGTTCCACCAGGCCTCGCCGGGCGTGCCCGGCACCGTCGAGGCGGACGACCGCTTCGGCGAGACCCTGACCGGTGCCGACCTCGACGGGGACGGCTTCACCGACCTCGTCGTCGAGTCCCGTGGCGAGAAGTGGGAGTCTGGGGGCGCGCCCCGGACCGGCAACTGGACGGTGCTGTGGGGGGGCCCGAACGGGTTCGCCTCGGGCAAGGTGCTGCCCCCCGTGGGGAACTCCTCTCACCAGATGGGCAGCACCGTCGCCGGTGACTTCGACGGTGACGGGCACCAGGACCTCGTCCACGGCGGACACGTGTCGTACGGGCCGCTGGGCCGGGACGGCGTCGCGGCCCGTCCCCAGGACATCACGCTGGTCGAGGGCGACATGTCTCTCGCGGGGATGGCCGCCGGTGACACGGACGGCGACGGCTTCACCGACCTCGTCACCATCGCCCGCACCTACGACTGGGACGACGGGGGCGACTACAGCTTCCGCATCGACCGTCTGCGCGGCGGCCGGGACGGCCTGGGCGAGCCCCGCGGCGTGCCCGACGCCGCGGGCCGACCGGTCCACCCCGAGGGTCACGTCTCCGCCGTGGCCCTCGGCGACCTCGACGGCGACGGCCGGGACGACATCGTCACGGGCGGCGAGGCGCTGAACATCGTGCGCGGCACCGCTGACGGGGCGACGGGCGTCGACCCCCGTGTCATCACCCAGGACAGCCCGGGTGTGCCCGGTGTCCAGGAGGCCGGTGACGGCTTCGGCCGAGGCCTCGCGATCGGCGACGTCGACGGCGACGGGTACGACGACATCCTCGCCGGCATCCCGTTCGAGAACTTCTCCGGCCTGAACGGGGCGGGCACCTTCGCCGTCGTACCCGGCGCGGCCCAGGGGCCGACCGGCGCCGGGACGAAGGTCTTCAGCCAGAACACCGCCGGGGTGCCGGGCACCGCGGAGGCGTCCGACCGCTTCGGCGAGCGGGCCGCGCTGGTCGACAGCGACGCCGACGGGCGGGCCGAGCCGGTCGTGGCGGCGCCGGGCGAGGACCAGTTCGCCGGTGCCGTCTGGGTGCTGCGGTCCTCCTCCGCCGGTGTGCAGACCGCCGGTTCCTTCTCCTTCGGCGCGCGGACCCTCGGCACCGTCAAGGCCGGGGCGTGGCTGGGCAGTTCGCTGACGTCCTGAGCCCGGTCGCACACCGGTCCCGATTCATCGACGTATCGACAGGATCTTCCATGACTTCCCCTTCCCTCCGCCGTGGCCCGCGCCCGCGTCGCGGCAGGCTGGCCCTGGCCACCGGTGTCGCGCTCCTCGCGGGCGCCCTGACGATGCCCGCGGCCCACGCCGCGCCCGCCGAGGCCGCCACCGCTCCGAGCGGCAAGCGGCTGCACGACGACTTCAACGGCGACGGCTTCCCCGACCTGGCGATCGGCGCCCCCGACAGCACGGTCGGCACCCAGGCCAAGGCGGGCGCGATCAGCGTGCTCTACGGCGCGTCGAGCGGCCTGTCGACCTCCCGCAAGCAGGTGCTGACCTGGCCGGACCGGTCGGGCGCGGAGGCGAAGGCGCGGTACGGCAGCTCGCTCCAGAGCGCCGACCTCGACCGGGACGGCTACGCCGATCTGCTCTCGCACGTCGACCTGTCCGCGGTCAGCCCCCACGAGGGCCGGGTCCTGATGGTCAACTGGGGCGGCCCCAGCGGCCTGTCGGCCACGCCGACCCTGCTGAAGAACCTGCCGGCGGACTACGACGGCACGTTCGCGGCCGGCGACTTCGACGGGGACGGCAACCCTGACCTGGCGGTCTCCGGCGACGGAGACCGGGGGACCGTGGGCGGCGGCACGGTGCTGCACGGCCCGTTCACCCGCGACGGAGCCGGCGCCCGGGCGGCACGCTTCGACTTCGTCCCCGACGAGCCGTACTACTTCGGCTACGCGTTCGCCGCCGGCGACGTGACGGGCGACCGGATCGCCGACCTCGCCGTCCACATCCACTTCATGGACGGCGACAGCGGCACGGGCGCCATCGCCCTGCTGGTCGGCGGCCCCTCCGGGTTCACTTTCAAGGGCGTGCTCAAGGACGCCCAGAACCGGATCATCCAGGGCGACGACCTGGAGATCGGCGACCTGAACAAGGACGGCTACGGCGAGATCGTCGCCGGTCACTCCACCGACGGCACCGACTACGACCTCGACCTGCCGGTCAAGGGCGGGGCCGTCATCGTGACCTACGGCGGCCCGGACGGCGTGTCCACCACCCGCAAGCCGGTCTACATCAACCAGGACACGCCGGGCGTGCCCGGTGTGGGGGAGTGGCGCGACGGCATGGGCTCGGCCCTGTCCATCGCCGACACCGACGGCGACGGCTACCAGGACGTCGTCACCGGTCTGCCGGGCGAGGACTTCGACGGCCTGACCGACGCGGGCAGCGTGCTGGTCCTGCGCGGCAGCGCGAACGGCCTGACGGGCACCGGCGCCAAGTCGTTCAGCCAGAACACCGCCGGGGTGCCCGGCACGGCCGAGAAGGGCGACCGGTTCGGCGCGGAGACCGCGCTGCTCGACGCCGACCAGGACAAGCGGCACAGCCTCGTCGCCGCCGCCCCGGCGGAGAACGCGAACAACGGCTCCGTCTGGCACTTCTCGGCCACCTCCACGGGCATCACCGCGAGCGGTTCGACCACCTTCGGCGGGGCCACGCTGGGCGCGCCCTCGACCGGGGCCCGGTTCGGCGCCTGGCTCGCGGAGTGACGGCCGCGCGGCACGCGATTTTCCGTACGAGACCCAGGAGAGCGGAACAGATGACCCAACGCAGCACGATCCGGCGCGCCGGCCTCGCCGTCGTCCTCGCGGTGACCGGTGCGGTCGCCGTCCCGGCGGCCCAGGCCACGGCCGCCGAGCCGTCGGCCGCCGTCGAACTGAGGGACGACTTCAACGGCGACGGCTACGCGGACCTCGCGGTGGCGGCGCCGGAGGCGACCGTCGACGGCAAGACGAAGGCCGGGTTCGTCGCCGTGCTGTACGGCAGCGCGAGCGGGCTGAACACGGCGACCAGGCAGGTCTTCACCCAGAACACCGCGGGCATCCCGGACGCCGCCGAGGTGGACGACCGGTTCGGCGACGCCGTGACCACCGCGGACCTCGACGGGGACGGGTACACCGACCTGGTCGTCGGCGTGCCCGGCGAGGACACCGTCCCCGGCGTCGACTCCGGGATGGCGCAGGTCGTCTGGGGCGGCGCGCAGGGCCTGTCGGGCGGCGCCACGGTGGTGACCGGAGACTCGGCGTACGACGCCGTGGGCGACAAGGGCCGCCTGGCCGCCGGGGACTTCGACGGCGACGGCGCGACCGAGCTGGCGACCGTCGACGACTACTGGAAGCTGCGCCAGACAGAGGGCCCGTTCCGGCGGGACGGCTCGACGAGCGGCGGGGAGCGGTCCGTCACGGACGACTCCGACCCCCGCTACCTGGACATGGCGACGGGCGACGTCAACGGCGACGGCGTCCTCGACCTGGTGGCGACCGCCCACCACGGCGACGAGTACGACGCCCGGCACATCAAGGTCTGGAAGGGCACCCCGGAGGGGCTCGCCGCGCCCGAGGTCGTGGTGAACACCCGGGGCTACGCGTTGCAGGGCGGGGAGTCCCTCGACCTCGGCGACGTCAACGGCGACGGCATCGACGACGTGGTCGTCGGCCGCCCGGTCGACGGCTACGACAGCGACGTCGACCTGCCGCTCGCCAACGGTGGCATGGTCACCTTCGTGCCGGGCACCGCGAACGGGCCCGACGGCACCAAGGCGCAGATCCTCAACCAGGACAGCGCGGGAGTCCCCGGCGCCGCCGAGGCCGACGACGCCTTCGGCAGCGACGTCTCGGTCGCCGACGTCAACGGCGACGGCTACGCGGACGTCTCCGCGGGCGTCCTCGGCGAGGACTACGACGGTCTCACCAACCCCGGTTCCGTGGTCGTGCTGCGCGGCGGCGCGAGCGGTCTGACCGGCACCGGTGCCGTGTCGTACAGCCAGGACACCGAGGGTGTGCCGGGTGCCGCGGAGAGCGGTGACCTGTTCGGCTGGGCGACCCGGCTGCTCGACGCCAACGGGGACGGCCGCGCCGAACTGGCCGTGGGCGCGCCGGGGGAGAACGCCAACTCCGGTTCGGTGTGGGTGTTCAAGTCCACCTCCGCCGGAGTCACCCCGACCGGCTCGGTCACCTTCGGGCACGGCACCCTGGGCACGGTGGCGGCCAACGCCAAGCTGGGCTCCGAGTTCGGCCACTGACCTACCCTGCTTCACGAACCCGTCGCGGCGAGGGCGCATCTTCCTCCCCGCGGCGGGTTTTCTTCCCCGTACGCCCCTCCATTTGTCTCCCCATTTGTCATGCACGCGCATCCTCGCGTTCAGCGCGCGGACCGACCGGACAGAGAGCTTCCGGAGTGTCCAAGAGGCCGCTGTGGCAAGGGAGTTCCCGCGATGACCGGAGTGACCCGTCCAGGACCCGCACCCGCGTCCCCCGACCGACGCCGTTTCCTGACCGCGGGCGCCGCCGTGCTCGGCGCCGCCGCCTCCGCGCAGCTGTGGCTGCCCGCCGCCGCGCGGGCCGCCGAGTCCCCGCTGCCCGACGGTGTGTTCAGCCTCGGTGTCGCCTCCGGCGACCCGCTGCCCGACGGCGTGGTGCTGTGGACCCGGCTCGCCCCGGACCCGCTGAACGGCGGCGGCATGCCCGACCGGGTGGTGCCCGTGGAGTGGGAGATAGCCGAGGACGAGCGGTTCGCGAGAGGCCTGCGCCGGGGCGCCGCCCAGGCCCGGCCCGAGTACGGGCACAGCGTCCACGTGGACGTCCGCGGCCTGCGCCCGGGCCGGACGTACTGGTACCGCTTCCGGGCCGGCGGGCAGCTCTCGCCCACCGGCCGCACCCGCACCGCCCCGCCCCGGCACAGCTCCGGCGGCTCCGTGCGGATCGCCCTCGCCTCCTGCCAGAACTGGCAGCACGGCTGGTTCACGCCGTACGCCGACATGCTTGCCCAGGACCCCGACGTGGTCCTCTTCGTCGGCGACTACATCTACGAGTCGGTGCCGTCGGCGACGGCGCTGCGCCGCCACGAGGGGACCGGGGAGCCGTACACCCTCACCCAGTACCGCAACCGGTACGCCCAGTACCGCACCGATCCCGACCTCGCGGCGATGCACGCGAACGCGCCGTTCGTGGTCACCTTCGACGACCACGAGGTCGACAACGACTTCGCCGGCGAGATCCCGCAGGACCCCGCCAAGCAGCCGCACGACGCCTTCGTGGCCCGGCTGACCGCCGCCTACCAGGCGTACTACGAGCACATGCCGGTCCGCGCGACCGCGATCCCGAACGGCCCCCACATCCGGATGTACCGCCGCCTGGAGTTCGGCCGCCTCGCCCGGCTGAACGTGCTCGACACCCGGCAGTACCGCAGCGACCAGGCCACCAGCCAGGCCGGAGCGATGGACCCGTCGCTCACCATGCTCGGTGCCGAGCAGAAGCGCTGGCTGCTGGACTCCCTGCACCGCTCACCGGCGCGCTGGAACCTCATCGCCTCGCAGATCATGATGGCCGAGACCGATCTGCTGGTCGGCGAGGGCAAGCAGTGGTTCTACGACGCCTGGGACGGCTACCAGGCCGAACGCAACGAGTTCCTGAAGGAGTTCCGTCGCGTGCGCAACCCGGTGGTGCTCACCGGCGACCGCCATCTGACGATGGTCAGCGACCTCAAGGAGGACTTCGCCGACCCGGACTCCGCGGTCGTCGGCGCGGAGTTCGTCGGCACCTCCATCTCCAGCAACGGCGACCAGGACCAGGCCGCCTTCCACCGCGAGTGGGACCCGCGGCTGCCGGACAACCCGCACTGGAAGCTGCTCGACGCGCACCGCGGTTACCACCTCTTCGACGTGCGCCGCGACCGTATCGACGCCCAGGTGCGCGTCGTCGACACCGTGCGCCGGCCGCAGGCGACCCCGAGCACGCGGGCGCGGCTGCGGGTGGAGGCCGGACGACCCGGCGTCCACCTGGTCTGAGCCCGCCTCGCCCCTCTCCGGGAAACGCCCCGGGACCACCGGTCCCGGGGCGTTTCGCGTCGGCTCCGGAATCATCCCGACACCGAATTGCCGCGCAATCTTGATCTCGAATTCCGCGCCAAAGCGGCTGCCGGGGAGCAGTTGTGAAGATCCGTGGTGGCGGCTGTGTACTTACTCACAGCAAATTCGCGGACCGTGGACCCCTGCGCGGGAACCACTCGCCAATCACCATGCGTACAAGGTAAATGACAGGTTGCGCGCACATATGCGGCAGCGGTCGCTCACCTTGCATCGCGGTAACCACAAGTGGGAGCATTTCCAGGTTCCCAGTCGCCACAAGGTAGGTCACCTGTGTCCCAGCACATAGCCAAGCCCCGTACCACCGCAGTGATCCTGGCCGGTGGAACCGGTCAGCGTGTGGGTCTGTCGATCCCCAAGCAGCTGCTGAAGATCGCCGGCAAGGCAGTCATCGAGCACACCCTGACCACCTTCGAGAAGGCCGACTCCATCGACGACATCATCGTCCTGATGGCGCCGGGCTACGTGCCGGACATCGAGAAGATCGTCGCCAAGGCCGGGTTCACCAAGGTAACGAAGATCATCGAGGGCGGCTCGACGCGGAACGAGACCACCGAGCGCGCCATCGCCGCGCTCGGCGAGGGCCTGGCCGAGGGCGAGGACCTGAACGTCCTCTTCCACGACGCCGTCCGCCCGCTGCTCTCCCAGCGCGTCATCGACGACTGCGTCGCCGCCCTGGAGCGCTACCAGGCCGTCGACGTCGCCATCCCGTCCGCGGACACCATCATCGTGACCCGCACCCACGGTGAGGACGGCGAGTTCATCACCGAGATCCCGGACCGCTCCCGGCTGCGCCGCGGCCAGACGCCGCAGGCCTTCAAGCTGTCCACCATCAAGCGGGCCTACGAGGTCGCGGCCGGCGACCCCAACTTCCAGGCGACGGACGACTGCTCGGTCGTGCTCAAGTACCTGCCGGACGTGCCGATCCACGTCGTCGCGGGTGACGAGTACAACATGAAGGTCACCCAGCCCGTCGACGTCTTCATCGCCGACAAGCTCTTCCAGCTCGCCTCCACCGCCGCGCCCGAGCAGAACGGCGAGGAGGCCTACCGCGAGCTGCTGACCGGCAAGACCGTCGTGATCTTCGGCGGCTCCTACGGCATCGGCAAGGACATCGCCGAACTCGCCGAGTCCTACGGCGCGACGGTCTACGCCCTCGGCCGCTCCACCACCGGCACCCACGTGGAGAACCCGGAGGAGGTCGACGACGCGCTGTCCAAGGCGTACGCGGAGACCGGCCGGATCGACTACGTCGTCAACACCGCCGGCGTGCTGCGCATCGGCAAGCTGGCCGAGACCGACAACGCCACCATCGAGGAGGCGCTGAAGGTCAACTACCTGGCCCCGGTGCAGATCGCCCGCTCCTCGTACAAGTACCTGGCGGAGACCAAGGGCCAGCTGCTGCTGTACACCTCCAGCAGCTACACCCGCGGCCGCGCCGAGTACAGCCTCTACTCCTCCACCAAGGCCGCCATGGTGAACCTCACCCAGGCGCTCTCCGACGAGTGGGCCGCCGACGGCATCCGCGTCAACTGCATCAACCCCGAGCGCACCGCGACGCCGATGCGCACCAAGGCCTTCGGCCAGGAGCCCGCGGGCAGCCTGCTCTCCTCCGAGGCCGTGGCCCGTACCTCGCTCGACGTGCTGCTGTCCGAGCTGACCGGCCATGTCATCGACGTCCGCCAGCAGGACCCGACGGCCGCCGCCGGCAAGGCCTCCGGCTTCGAGCAGGCGCTGGCCTCGGTCCTCGACCGTCAGAGCGGCATGTAACATTCATCAGTAAATAGGTGCGGAATTCAGGCCTCTGTGCGCTTCCATTAGCGGAGCATTCACAGAGGCCTGAATCCGTAGTCGACAAAACCGGCATCCCCTCCCAGAGCAGGTTTTTCTCCGTGATTTCCACCGCTATACGCGTCGCCCGGGTGGGCAGCGCGGCCGAGCTGGCCGCGGCGGTCCTGGTGCTGCTGGGTTTCCCGGCGCTCATGCTGGCCGCGCTCGTCCCGAGCGTCCCCGCCTTCGCGGCCGCGGCAGCCGTGACGTACCTGGCGGACCACTATCTGCACCGCAAGGGCAGCTACCTGATCAACCGCCTCAGCAAGGTGCGCGCGGGCCTGTCGATCCGCTTCCTGATCCGGCAGCTGCTGCTGATCCTGCTGCTGGCCCGGCTGTCGCTCTCGGACGACCTGATCTTCTACGGCGCGGTCGCCTGCTTCATCGCCTTCTACGGCCTCCAGGCCCCGCACGGCGCCCTGGTCACCCTGATCCGCAGCCGCCGCCGGATGCCGGTCGCCACCCGCAACGTCGACCTGAAGTCCCGCATCCGCATCCCGGACGCCCCGCCGCGCAAGCTGCTGCACCGCTCCGCGGAGAAGATGCTCCACCTGGACCTCGCCGCGGTCGTCGGCGTGCTGGTCGCCGCCGCCTTCGACGTGCCCGCCGCCGGGTTCGCCGGCGTCGGCCTCACCCTGGTGCTGGGCGTCGGCTACGTCCTCGTGCTCGCGCCGTACGTCCGCGGCCGGAAGATCCCGCCGCGCGCCGAGACCGTGCTGGCCGCCGTCGACGACTGGCTGCGCGAGTACCGCCCGGAGACGGTGCTGTACTTCTCCGGCTCCAAGGACTCCGCGTACCAGGTCAACATGTGGCTGGAGACCATGGAGAACCTGGACTCCAAGCCGCTGATCATCCTGCGCGAGCGGACCATCCTCGACCGCATGGCGCCCACCACGGTCCCCGTCATCTGCGTGCCCGGAGGGGTGCACCTGATGAACATGGACCTGTCCACGGTGCGCGTCGCGCTCTACGCGGCGAACGTCGGCAAGAACATCCACATGCTGCGCGTGCCCACCATGAAGCACGTCTTCATCGGCCACGGTGACAGCGACAAGCTGGCAAGCGTCAACCCGTTCAGCAAGGTCTACGACGAGGTGTGGACCGCCGGCCGGGCCGGCCGCGACCGCTACGCCATCGCCGACGTCGGTGTCCGCGACGAGGACATCGTCGAGGTCGGCCGCCCGCAGCTGGCGCCGATCCAGCCCTGGCGGGGTGTCCCCGAGGGCCGTATCCCGACCGTGCTGTACGCGCCCACCTGGGAGGGCTGGGACGGCAACCCCGGCAACACCTCGATCGTGCTCGCCGGCGAGAACATCGTGAACCGGCTGATCACGGCCGACCCGCCGGTCCGTGTGCTGTACAAGCCGCACCCGTTCACCGGCACCGTCAGCAAGGACGCCAAGGCCGCCCACCAGCGCATCGCCGCCCTGGTCGAGAAGGCCGCCGCCGAGCGCGCCGCCGACCCCCGGTTCACCGTCGACAGCGCCGCCCAGGCCGCCGCGAAGGCCGAGCTGGCCCGGATCGAGGCCCGCCTCGCCGAGCTGACGGGCCGTGGCGGCGAGAAGCGCGACGAGGCCGAGGCGACCCGCGACGGCATCGTCGACGTCGCGAAGTTCCAGGAGATCGCCCGGCTGCGCGCCGAGTGGAACGACGCCTACTGGCGGGCGTTCCCGAGCTGGGAGCACCGGGTCATCACCGGCGCCGAGCCGCGGCTGTACGACTGCTTCAACGTCTCCGACGCGATGGTCTCCGACATCTCGTCGGTGGTCTCCGACTTCATCGCCAGCGGCAAGCCGTACGCCGTCACGGACAGCGCCGAGGTCGGCGTCGAGGAGTTCAAGCGGCAGAACACCGCGGTGCGCGCCGCGGTGATCCTCTCCAACAGCGCCGCCGAGCTGGGCGGGCTGCTGGACGCGGTGCGCGACCCGGCCGCCGACCCGCTGGCGGAGGACCGCAAGGAGCTGAAGCAGTACCTGCTGGGCCCGGACGAGCCGAAGTCCATCGTCCAGTTCAACACCGCGGTGGCGAACCTCGCGCTGAAGTCCGAGACACGCAACCTCGGCCAGCAGACGCGGCTGCTCAAGGAGGCGGTGCCCGGGCAGCGGGTGGCGACCAGTGGTGAGACGGACGGCGTGACGGCCGGCTGAGACCGCCGCTTTCACACTGATCGGCCCCCGGGGGAATGCCCTCGGGGGCCGAACCCGTTTCATGGCCCACGCACTGTGAGGTGGGTCACGAGAGGGTGGATGTGGGGCAACCGCTTGCCGACGCCATCCGTCTACCAGGTAGCTAATAAGGAGATACGGGAGGAATTTCCCGTTGACGAGGGGGAAATGTGCCCGTGACGCAGCCTGATGTCAGCTTGATCATCGGGGCGTACGAAGCCATGCCGTACCTGGTCGAATGCCTCGCGTCCGTCGAGGCACAGACCATCGACCCGGCACGCATGGAGGTCATCGCGGTGGACGACGGCTCCACCGACGGCACGGGGGAGTGTCTGGAGGAGTTCGCCGCCCGCGCGCCCATGCCGGTCACCGTGATCCACCAGGAGAACTCCGGCGGGCCCAGCGGCCCGCGCAACGTCGGTCTCGCCAAGGCGTCCGGGCGGTATGTGTTCTTCCTCGACGCCGACGACCGGCTCGGCCCCGAGGCGCTGGAGCGGATGGTCGCCATGGCCGACCGCAACGGCACGGACGTGGTCCTCGGTCGCGTCGAGGGCGTCAACCGCACGGCGCCGAAGTCGATGTGGGGCAAGACGCTGGAGCGCACCGACGTCTTCTCGTCCAACATCAAGTTCACGCTCAGCGCGCAGAAGCTGTTCCGGCGGGAGTTGCTGACCCGGCACGACATGCGGTTCGACGAGTCGCTGTGGACCGGTGAGGACGCCCTGTTCACCATGGAGGCGTATCTGCGGGCGAACGGCGTCTCCGTCATCGCCGACTACACCTGCTACTACCTGGTGGGCCGCGAGGACGGCAAGCACGTCACCAAGACCGGCAGCTACACCCTGCGCTTCGACTCCGCCCGCGCCCTGATGAAGCTGATCGCCGACATGGTGCCGGCGGGCGAGCGCCGCGACACGCTGATGGTGCGGCCGTTCCTCATCACGCTGCTGCCGCAGTTCGGGCAGAAGTTCCTCAAGGACGGCGAGGAGATACGGCGGCACAAGTTCGAGCTGGCCAAGCCGCTCATGGACGCCTACTGGACGGAGAGCGTCGCCCGCCGCCTCAAGGTCGAGGAGCGGCTGCGGCTGCACATGGTGGCCGAGCAGCGGCCCGACCTCCTGGTGGGCATGCTGGAGTTCCTCAAGTCCAAGAAGCAGGTCCCGGCCGTCCTGGAGAACAAGGGCCGCCGCGTCTACCTGGTCTACCCGTACTTCCGCGACCGCGACACCGGCCTCCCCGACTCCCTCTACCTGGCCGAGCCCCGCGAGGCCCGCGCCTACCAGGGCTACCGCGAACCCACCGCCACCGCCTCCCTCTTCCACCGCGCGCTCCGCAAGGCCCGCCGGATCGTCCGCGGTTCACGCCGCCCGGGCGGGAAGAAGACGGCGGCCGTCTAGCACCGCGACGGCGGCAGGGCCGGCCTCCCGCGTCGCGGGGCCGGCCCTGCCGCCGTTCACACCGCGGGGGGTCAGCCGCGCCCCGCCCCCAGCGCCCGCCGCAGCGGGCGGCCCACCACCCGGCGGGCCCGCCGGTAGACGGAGGTGGCGCCGGTCGCGGTCGCCTTGCCGCCGGCCTTGGCCAGGTCCTTCTTCAACCGGGCGTTCTCCGTGGCCAGTTCGGCCATACGGCTCTGCAGCCAGCCGAAGCGGGCGCCGAGCGCGGCCGGATCCGCGTCGTTCCACGGGCGGATGCCGGGCGGGAAGGAGAGCGCGCCCATCCGGGCGTCGAAGGCCGCGCCGCCGTCGCCGTGGGTGAAGGTGTTCTCCAGGCCGTTGCGGGTGAGGAACGCCGTGAACCGGTCGAACCGCTCCTGATGGCCGTTCAGCAGCGGCCCGAAGTTTGCCTCCTCGTACAGCGTCGCCGGGTCCAGGTCCGCCGGGAGCTTGTCGATCCGCCGGTGCGGGATCTCGAAGTACCGGCACAGCTCCAGCGTCCGGGAGTCCGCGCACAGCACGGTCGCCGGCGTCCCCGCGAGCAGCGCGGCGATGTTGCCGTGGATCCGGGAGCCGAAGGAGAAGTCGAACCCGCGCAGATCGTCGATCCAGGTGACCGGGTCGATGTAGACCCGCACCTTGTCCTCCCGGTACATCGGGTGGTCGGGATGCGTCGGCATCGCCGTCACCAGGGCGTTCGGGTCGGACAGGTCCCGCCAGTGCAGCTGCCGGGCGTCGCTGAGGTTCTGCCCGATGAACCGCAGGTGCGGATAGCGGGCGTGGGTGCGGGCGATGACCTTGTCCAGGCCCTGGGACTTCACCGCGCTGTGCGAGCCGTTGATCGCGACCCGGGACTCGGGCGTCAGCTCCGGCACCCGCTTGCGGACGTCGAGGTCCTTGCCGTACAGGAACAGCGACGGGCAGCCGATGACCTCGACGTCCCGGAAGCCCAGGTCCTTGAGGTACTGCTCGGTGAACTCGCCGCGCACCCCGATCGACGCGCTGCGGTCGAGCACCGCCGAGACGAACTCACGGACCACGGGCTCCAGGGGCTTGAGCCGCGCGGTGTTGTAGTTCAGCCCGGCCTGCGCGCCGACGCCCAGGACCACCACGGGGATCTTCAGCCTGCTGATCAGCCGGGTGAGCTGCTTCAGCCCGTTCTCCCAGGAGGGGCGGAACGCGTTGGCGAGCGGCACGACGAAGGCGTCGTACTCCTCGTTGATCCGCGCGGCCTCGGACGCCGCCATCCGCATGCCGTTGGAGACGACCTCGGTCCCGGGTGTCTCGAGGATCTTGTGGGAGGCGTCGCTGAAGATCAGGTTCCCGGAGTTCGTCGCGATGACGTTCCGGTCGATGGCCTCCTCGATGGAGAGGGCTTCGTACGGGCTCTTCCCCGATCGGAGGAGGATGCGCCGGGGGCGCTGCGGGCGGTCTTCTACTACTGGCACGGTATTCAACTTATGTTTGCGGAATCATCAATTTCTATAAGCAACCAGTACAACCTTTTTGTCGTACGCGGGACGTGAGCGCCGCCTCACGGACCGTCCCCGGCCGCACGTCCGTCTGCTGGACCGGTGCGCGGGGGCCGACCCGCTTCGCGTAGATTGCCGGGCGGGGCAGCCGAACCTACGCGAGGGGACAGACAGCAAGGTGGCAGGGGCAAGGCAGGCCGTGCGCGAGGCCCGCAGGATCGTCGTCAAGGTGGGTTCCTCGTCGCTGACCACCGCCTCGGGCGGACTGGACGCCGACCGGGTGGACGCGCTCGTCGACGTCCTGGCGAAGGTCCGCAGCGGAGGGGAGAAGGAGATCGTGCTGGTCTCCTCCGGTGCCATCGCCGCCGGGCTCGCCCCGCTGGGGCTGCGCCGCCGCCCCAAGGACCTGGCCCGCCAGCAGGCCGCCGCCAGCGTCGGCCAGGGCCTCCTGGTGGCCCGCTACACCGCCTCCTTCGCCCGCTACGGCGTCCGCGTCGGCCAGGTGCTGCTGACCAGCGACGACATGAGTCGCCGGGCCCACCACCGCAACGCCTCCCGCACCCTCGACAAACTGCTCGCGATGGGCGCCTTCCCGATCGTGAACGAGAACGACACGGTCGCCACCGACGAGATCCGCTTCGGCGACAACGACCGGCTCGCCGCCCTCGTCGCCCATCTCGTCCACGCCGACCTGCTCGTCCTGCTCTCCGACGTGGACGGCGTCTACGACGGCGACCCTGGCAAGCCCGGCACCTCGCGGATAGCGGAGGTGCGCGGGCCCGAGGACCTCGCGGACGTGGAGATCGGCAGCGCCGGAAAGGCCGGGGTCGGCACCGGCGGCATGGTGACCAAGGTCGAGGCCGCCCGGATCGCCGCCGCCGCGGGTATCCCGGTGGTGCTGACCAGCGCGATCCACGCGGCCGACGCGCTCACCGGCCAGGACACCGGCACGTACTTCCACCCCACCGGCAAGCGCTCCGCCGACCGGCTGCTGTGGCTCCAGCACGCCTCCACCCCGCAGGGCGCGCTGACCCTGGACGACGGGGCGGTGCGGGCCGTCGTGGAGCGCCGCAAGTCGCTGCTGCCCGCCGGGATCGCCGGCGTCGAGGGCGACTTCAGCGCCGGCGATCCGGTGGAGCTGCGCGACGGCGCCGGGCGCGCGGTGGCGCGCGGGCTCGTCAACTTCGACGCCAAGGAGATCCCCCGGCTGATCGGCCGCTCGACCCGGGAGCTGGCCCGCGAGCTGGGCCCGGGATACGAGCGCGAGGTCGTCCACCGGGACGACCTCGTCCTCCTGCATCCCTGACGGCACCTGACGGCACCTGACGACACCCCGGCGGTTCCGTGACCGCATCCGCACGAAGCGTAAAGACATCCGTACGGGCGGCCGGATTGCGGTGAATCGTCCGCCTCGGGCGGTGGACGTTCCGTAAAAGTGCCACACGATCACTCGCGGACTGCTCAACTTTGTGTCGAGGGGGCAGTTCCGTCACGTGTGAAGGAGGCCGTCGTGAGACGAGTACGCCCTGGGGCGACGGCGTCCCGCGGTGGTGCCGGCTCCCGCTCGGCCGGTGCGGACCGGGCTCCGCTGACCAGCGTGGCGGCCGGGGACCGCTTCGAGGGCGAGGAGCCCGCCGACCTGCCCCGGCTGTGGCACGTCACCCTCAGCGTCTCCGGCGCGGCCGCCCCGCTGACCGAGGTCCGGCGCGCCCTGGAACAGCTCGCCCACGACCACCCCTTCCTGCTGACCAGCCGGTACGCCGTGGACCACGCCGAGATCCGCTACTGGGAAGAGGCCCGCGACCTGCACGACGCGGCGGCCGTGGCGCTGCGCCTGTGGGGCGAGCACCGGCAGTCCGCCGGGCTGCCGCCCTGGGAGATCGTCGGCCTGGAAGTCATCGACCGGGCCACCTACCACCAGCGGATCGCCGAGGGCTACGGCCCGCCCCCGGCGAGCCCGGTCGGAGTCCACCCGTTCTGACCCCCTTTGCTCACGTCTCAGGGGCGCTCCGATCCCGTCTCGGGGTGTGGAACGGGCGAGGAACCGGCCGGTCCGGCGCACTACCCTTCCCTCATGACCACGCTCTCGCCGTACGACTCGATGTCCCCGGTCACCCAGGCCGCCTACCGCGCCAAGGCCGCCGCCGCCGACCTCGCGCCGCTGCCGCGGTCCGTGAAGGACGACGCGCTGCTCGCCATCGCGGACGCGCTGGAGGTCCGGACGAGCGAGATCGTCGAGGCCAACGCCCAGGACGTGGCCAAGGCCCGGGAGAACGGCACCAGCGAGGGCATGATCGACCGGCTCACGCTCACCCCGGAGCGGGTCCGCGCCATCGCCTCCGACGTGCGCGACGTGGCCGCGCTGCCCGACCCGGTCGGCGAGGTGGTGCGCGGCGGGACCCTGCCCAACGGCATCGACCTGCGCCAGATCCGGGTGCCGCTCGGCGTCGTCGGGATCATCTACGAGGGCCGCCCGAACGTGACGGTCGACGCCGCCGCCCTGTGCCTGAAGTCCGGCAACGCGGTGCTTCTGCGCGGCTCGTCCTCGGCGTACCGGTCGAACACCGCTCTGGTCCGCGTGCTGCGCGACGCCGTGGGCGGCGCCGGGCTGCCCGCCGACGCCATCCAGCTGGTCCCCGGCGAGAGCCGCGACAGCGTGCGCGAGCTGATGCGGGCCCGCGGCCTGGTCGACGTCCTCATCCCGCGCGGCGGCGCCTCCCTGATCAACACGGTCGTCCAGGAGTCCACCGTCCCGGTCATCGAGACCGGCACCGGCAACTGCCACGTCTACATCGACGCGCAGGCCGACCTCGACATGGCCGTCGAGATCCTGATCAACTCCAAGGCCCAGCGGGTCGGCGTCTGCAACGCCGCCGAGACCCTGCTGGTCCACCAGGACATCGCCGCCGAGTTCCTGCCGCGCGCCCTGGACGCCCTCGCGGACGCCGGGGTCACCGTGCACGCCGACGAGCGGGTGATGGCGTACGCCAAGGACTCCAAGGCGGCGGTGGTCGAGGCCACGCCGGAGGACTGGGAGACCGAGTACCTGTCGTACGACATCGCCGCGGCGGTCGTCGACTCCCTCGACAAGGCCGTGGAGCACATCCGGCTGTGGACCTCCGGGCACACCGAGGCCATCGTCACCACCTCGCAGCAGGCGGCCCGCCGGTTCACCCAGCTGGTCGACTCCACCACGGTCGCCGTGAACGCCTCCACCCGGTTCACCGACGGCGGCCAGTTCGGGTTCGGCGCCGAGATCGGCATCTCCACGCAGAAGCTGCACGCCCGCGGCCCCATGGGCCTGCCCGAGCTGACCAGCACGAAGTACATCGTCACCGGCGACGGGCACGTACGGCGCTGAGGCGCACGACCCCGGCGTGCGCCGCCCCGCACGCGATCCGGCAGGGGGATGAATTTCCATACCGTCTGCCCAAATTGACCCCCCAGGTCTACTCTGGTTCCGTGCCGGAGGACGTGGGGGGTTCGCCGTTCCGTGACGGCTGGGAGCCCGACGACGACCACGACCGCGGGGTGTCGGACGAAGAGTTCGCCTCCGTGGTCTTCGACGAGGCCTTCGTACGCGCGGCCGTGGTGCACGAGCCGACCGCCGTGGAGCGCCTCCTGGCCGCGGCCCAGGCCAGAGCGGAGGCCTCCGAGGCGGAGGCCCGCCGCACCCACGGCCGCGGCGAGCGCTACGACGACGGGTACGGCGGTGACGAGCCGGGCGCTTTCGGTCATGATCCGGACCTCGACGGCCTGGACGATACCGACCTCCTCGACGGCCCGCACGCCGGCACCTACGGCAGGCACGGCCGCTGGCACCGCCCCGTCGCCTGGCTGCTCGCCCTGGTGATGGGCGTCGGCATGGTCGCCCTGGCCTTCGCCGCCGTCTACCGCAGCGCCTCCTCGAGCCGCCAGGACCAGGTGCCGCCGCCCGCCTCGACCGGCCTGGAGCAGGGCGGCACGGCCGGCCCCTCGGCCTCCGCGGACTACTCCCGGCCGGCCGTCCCCGCCGTCCCGCGCAGCCCCTGACGAGGGCTCTTTCAGCGGGTGAGTGCCTGTCGGAAGTTGTCCGGTGACGGTGCGTTTACCGCGCTGCCGGGAGACCTACCCTGAAGATATGGGCGGGCCTGGTGACCCACCCGAGGGGACACCCGACGGAGCCCCCAACGGTGCGGACGACGAGTACCGATCCGTCGTGTTCGACGAGTCGTTCGTCCGTGCTGCCCGCCTCCAGGAGTCCTCGGCGCGGGAGCGGCTGGCCGCCCACGCGCCCGCCGTCCGCCGCCTCCCCCCGGCACGCCGCAGGCTGCCCCGGCAGGCCCTGATCCTGGTCCTGCTGATCGCCGTCGCCTTCGGCACCGCGATCTACATGGGCGTACGCCACCCCTACCCGGCCACGCGGACCGCCGGGACGCCCGCCGTGGAACCGCTGCGGATGTCCGTCGTCCCGCTCGCCCCGCGCGGCGCCGTCCCCGGCACCACCGACGTCGAACGGCTGTACGAGGCGAGTCCCGCCGCCGGGTTCCGCGTCGGCGCCGAGGGCATCCCGCTGCCCGCCGCCCGGCGCACCGAGCACTTCTCCGACGGCCAGGTGCTCACCGCCCTCAGCACCGCCAAGGACTACGTCGTCCGCTCCTCGCTCTACCCCGAGGTGATCACCGGCGGCCAGGTCCGGCCCGTGCGGGTGCTCCTCGACCCCGACCAGCTCCACCAGTTCGACCGCAGCTTCGACCAGCCGGCCGCCGACGGACGGCACGCCCCGACCGGCTGGCTGGTCCGCTTCGACCCGGCCGCCGCCGAACTGGCCGACCCGGGGATCCGCGTCCACGGCAGCCTGCGGGCCGAGGAGGCCGACGCGTCCACTCTGGAGGTCACCTCCGACCACACCTTCGTGTACGCGCTGCGACCACCCGGGGCCGGCGCCGCCGCCGAGGCGTCCCTGTTCATCGTCCGCCGCGAGCTGCACTTCCGCTTCGACCGCGACGACCTCCGGCTCCACCAGGCCCAGGTGATCGGGTCCCGGCTCCAGGCCGGACCGCTCTCCTGCTCCGAGGACGCCACCGTACGGCTGCGCCCGCTGCTCGCCGGCCAGACCGCCGAGGAGGGCGGCCCGGCCGGTACCGACCCGTACGCCCTCGACGGCGCCCCGGCCCTGTGCGGCACGCTGGCGGACAGTGCCCAGCCGAGGGTCTAGTCCTCCTTGCCGCTTTCTGGCGTGTCCCCGGACGGCGGGTCCGTGCGCGCCCCCGAGGGGCGGTCCGTGCGCGGCGGCGTGCCCGTGAAGCCGCCCCAGCCGCGCCGCATCCGGTCGCCCAGCTCCCCGGCGCCCCCGGCGATGTCCGTGACCAGCTTCATCAGCGGGTCCTTCGAGCCGCGCACCTCCGAGGCGTAGTGCGCCGCCGACTCGCGCAGCGACTCCGAGATCTTGGTCTCCTTGTCCTCGCCGCGCTTCGGGTAGTGGCCGTCCATGATCCGCTGGTAGTCCCGGGAGGCCGCCCACTTCTTCAGCTCGGCCGCGCGGACCGTGGCGAAGGGGTGGGAGCGCGGCAGCACGTTCAGGATCTTCAGCACCGAGTCGCGCAGGTCGCCGGCCGACTCGTACTCGTCGGCCTGCTCCAGGAACGCGTCCACGTTCATCTCGTGCAGATGGTTGCCGCCCGCCAGCTTCATCAGACCGCGCAGCGAGGCGTGCAGGTCCTGCCCCACCAGCAGGCCCGCGCGGTCCGCGGACAGCTCCGACTTGCGGAACCACTCGCGCAGCGCGGTCACGATCGCCATGACCGCCATGTTGCCGAGCGGGATCCACGCCACCCGCAGGGCCAGGTTCGTCAGGAACAGCAGGATCGTGCGGTAGACGGAGTGCCCGGACAGGGCGTGGCCGACCTCGTGGCCGATCACCGCCCGCATCTCCTCCTCGTCCAGCAGCTCGACCAGCCCGGTGGTGACCACGATGACCGGCTCGTCCATGCCGACGCACATCGCGTTCGGCTGCGGGTCCTGCTGGACGTACATCGGCGGGACCTTCTCCAGGTCCAGGATGTAGCAGGCGTCCCTCAGCATCGTGTGCAGATGCGGGAACTGCCGGTCGGAGACGCGCACCGAGTCGGACAGGAACAGCAGCCTCAGGCTCCGCTCCGGCAGCAGACCGCTGAGCGCCTTGAAGACGGTGTCGAAGCCGCTGAGCCGGCGCAGCGCCACCAGCGCCGAGCGGTCGGCCGGATGCTCGTAGGCCCGGGAGGAGATCTCCGGGAAACGCCGGCGCCGCCTGCCGGGCAGCTGCTCGGATCCGGTCTGCGGGTGGTCGTAGGACATCGGGTCCCCCAGGTGCGTCGGTGTGCCCGGGGCCGGGCGCGCGCCCGGACCGCCGGCCGGTCCGTGCCCCCGAGGCAAGCCCCAGCCTAGGCGGAGTTACCGTGGACGGGCAGCACAGCGAAGGAGCCCCACGTCATGGAGTACAACGCCGCGTCCGCCTGGCTCATGGCCGCCGAGCAGCAGGGGGCCGGGAATCTCCTCCGGGTCGTCCTGGTCGTGATGCTGGTGGGGTGCGTGCTGACCGCCTGGTTCCTGCTCCGGGGGTACAGGCGGAAGGACGACTGAGCGCGCCGGAAGGTTGCCCGACACCGGAGTCGGGGTGATCGCCGCGGAGTCGCCCGCATACGATGGGCCGACATCTTTATCCCGCCCACACGCGATAGGTCCTGACGAAGATGAGCCTCCACACCACCGCCGCCCAGCTGGTCACCCTCGCCTCCGAGGGCGGGGAGCACGGCGGCAACCACGAAAGCCTCAGCCCGCTGCTCACCGGGGGCGGCGCCTTCGTCATCCTGATGCTGCTGCTGTGGGTGACGACCCGCTTCAACCGCGACCGCTGACAGGCGTCGGCGGACAAGGGGCCGACTCCGCCCGCCGGGGCACTCAGGCCGGGCCGGTAGGGTCTGCACGCATGGGGAAGCAGGACATGCCTACCGGTCCGGTGAACGACACGCCGCAGGGCACGCGCGGCGGCGGCAAGCGCCGCCTCGGCGTCATGGGCGGAACGTTCGACCCGATCCACCACGGCCACCTGGTGGCCGCGAGCGAGGTCGCCGCGCAGTTCCACCTGGACGAGGTCGTCTTCGTGCCGACCGGTGAGCCGTGGCAGAAGAGCCACCGCACCGTCTCCCCGGCCGAGGACCGCTACCTCATGACGGTCATCGCGACCGCCGAGAACCCCCAGTTCTCGGTCAGCCGCATCGACATCGACCGCGGCGGCCCCACCTACACCGTGGACACCCTGCGCGATCTGCGCGCGCTCAACCCCGACACGGACCTGTTCTTCATCACCGGCGCCGACGCCCTCGCCCAGATCCTCACCTGGCGGGACACGGAGGAGCTGTTCTCCCTGGCACACTTCATCGGGGTCACCCGTCCGGGACACCACCTGAACGACCCCGGACTCCCCGAGGGCATCGTCTCGCTCGTCGAGGTCCCCGCCCTCGCCATCTCGTCCACGGACTGCCGTGCGCGAGTCGCCAAGGGGGACCCCATCTGGTATCTGGTGCCCGACGGAGTCGTGCGCTACATCGCCAAGCGCGAGCTTTACCGCGGCGAGTGAGCCGAGAGGGGCACCGGTGAACGACCGATACGACGCGGGCTACGGGGGCGAGGACCAGTACCAGCTGGTCGGCTACGACGAGTACGGCCGGCCCGTGTACCAGCAGGTGCAGCAGCAGCCGTACGACCCGTACGGGCAGCAGCAGGCCCCCCAGCAGGGCTACCCGCAGACCCCCCAGGGCTACGGCTACGACCCGTACACCACCGGCCAGCAGCCGCCGGCCCCGTCGTACGACACCTACGACACCTATGACACCTACGGGACCGGTCAGGAGGCCCCGTACGGCTCCTACGACGGCTACGACGCCTACGGCCGGCAGGCCGCCGCCCCCCAGTCACGGGTCGTCGAGCAGACGGCCCACATCCCGCAGCAGGCCGGACCGGCCGATGACGCCGGACCGGCCGATGACGCCGGGCCGGCCGGCGACGCCCCCGCGCGGGACGACGACCGTGACGACCGCGACTACCGCACCGAGCAGTTCGCGTTCGTCGAGGAGCCAGACGGCGACTCCGAGGACGTCATCGACTGGCTGAAGTTCACCGAGAACCGCACCGAGCGCCGCGAGGAGGCCCGCCGCCGCGCCCGCAGCCGGCTCATCGCCCTGGCCGTCGTCCTCGCCCTGTTCGCGGCCGGCGGCGTCGGCTGGCTCTGGTACGCCGGGAAGCTCCCCGGACTGTCCTCCTCCGACGGCACCACCGGCACCACGGCCGCCGCCGGCGCCCAGAAGCGCGACGTGATCGTCGTCCACCTGCACGACACCAAGAAGGGCGGCACCTCCACCGCCCTGCTCGTCGACAACACCACCACCAAGCAGGGCACCACCGTCCTGCTGCCCAACTCCCTCGCCCTGACCGGCGACGACGGCTCCACCACCACCCTCGCCAAGTCCGTCGAGGACGACGGCTCCACCGGCACCCGCGAGGCCCTGGACACCGTCCTCGGCACCTCCATCCAGGGCACCTGGCGCCTGGACACGCCCTACCTGCAGAACCTCGTCGACCTCGTCGGCAACATCGAGATCGACACGAACACCGACGTGCCCGACCCGGAGGCCGAGAAGAAGGGCCAGGCGCCCCTGGTCAACCAGGGCGAGAAGCAGACCCTCAGCGGCAAGATGGCCGTCGCCTACGCCACCTACCGCGCCCCCGGCGAGGCCCCCAACGCCCAGCTGGAGCGGTTCGGGCAGGTCATGCAGGGCGTGCTGCGCAAGATGTCCTCGGACCCCGACGCCGCGACGACCACCGTCCAGACGCTGGCGCAGATCCTCGACCCGTCGCTCACCGACAAGGACCTCGGCACCTTCCTCGCCGCCCTGTCCGACCTCGCCAAGAGCGGCGACTACAAGACCGCGATGCTGCCCGTCCAGACCGACGGCACGCTGACCGCGGAGGCCAGTGACAGCGTCGTCAAGGACGTCCTCGGCGGCACCGCCAAGAGCCCCGACCAGGACGCCGCCGTCCGCGTCTCCGTGCGCAACGCCAGCGGAGTGAAGGACAACACCGAGAAGGCCCGCGTGGTCCTCCTCAACGGCGGCTTCACCTTCCTGGGCGGCGGCACCGCGACCGCCCAGAGCACCTCCAAGGTGCTCTACGCCGAAGCCGCCGACAAGCAGAGCGCCACCGAGGTCGCCAAGACCCTCGGCCTGCCCGAGAGCGCCGTCACCCAGGGCGAGGTGACCTCCAATGCGAACGTGTCGGTCGTCCTCGGCCGGGACTACGCGCCGTAGCACCGCGCGGGCCGCGCGTAATGGCGTGGGGCCCCGTCGGCGGCCGTGAGACCCTGGAAGACAAACGACCGCCGACGGAAAGCCTTGTAGTGACCGCGACCGACCGCTCTCTCGAACTGATCACCACCGCCGCCCAGGCGGCGGCCGACAAGCTCGCCCACGACGTCATCGCCTACGACGTCAGCGATGTGCTGTCGATCACGGACGCCTTCCTGCTGGCGTCCGCCCCCAACGACCGCCAGGTCAAGTCGATCGTCGACGAGATCGAGGAACGGCTCCAGAAGGAGCTCGGCGCCAAGCCCGTGCGCCGCGAGGGCGACCGTGAGTCCCGCTGGATCCTGCTCGACTACGTCGACATCGTCGTCCACGTCCAGCACAGCGAGGAGCGCGTCTTCTACGCCCTGGAGCGGCTGTGGAAGGACTGCCCCGAGATCGAGCTGCCCGAGGACGCCAAGGCGACCCGCGGCAAGGCCGAGGAGCACGCCAAGCTCCAGGCCGCCCAGGAGGAGGCCGCCGAGGCGGCCGGTGAGTGGCGGTGAGCGCCACCGGTGAGGTGACCGCCGGGAATCAGGGCCGGGGCCGCCGCGTCATCCTGTGGCGGCACGGGCAGACCTCGTGGAACGTGGAGCGCCGCTTCCAGGGCACCACGGACGTCGAGCTGACCGAGACCGGCGTCGCCCAGGCGCGCCGTGCGGCCCGCCTGCTGGCCTCCCTGCGGCCCGACGCGATCGTCGCCTCGGACCTGTCGCGCGCCGCCGACACCGCGGCCGAGCTGGCCGCGCTCACCGGCCTCGACGTCACCCTCGAAGAGGGCCTGCGGGAGACCTACGCGGGCGTCTGGCAGGGCCTGACGCACGACGAGATCATCGCCCGGTACGGCGAGGAGTACGCCGCGTGGAAGCGCGGCGAGCCGGTCCGCCGCGGCGGCGGCGAGCTGGAGACCGAGGTCGCCGACCGCGCGGCGCCCGTGGTGCTCCGGCACGCCGAGAAGCTGCCCGAGGACGGCACCCTCGTGGTGGTCAGCCACGGCGGCACCATCCGCACCACCATCGGGCGGCTGCTCGGCCTGGAGGCCCGCCACTGGGAGAGCCTGGGCGGCCTGACCAACTGCTGCTGGTCCGTCCTCGGCCAGGGCGCCCGCGGCTGGCGGCTGCTGGAGCACAACGCCGGCACCCTGCCCGAGCCGGTCCTCGGCGACGACGACTGAGGGGCCGCGGGGCCGTCGTACGGCCGTCGGACGGCCCCTCGGACCCGGATTTCACTTTCCGGCAGGTCGCAGGCTAAAGTTCTTCTTGTTCGCCCGGCCGAGCGGGGAGAACGCAAGGGGCTATAGCTCAGTTGGTAGAGCGCCTGCATGGCATGCAGGAGGTCAGGAGTTCAATTCTCCTTAGCTCCACAGGACGAATCCCGTCCCCCTCAGGGGGGCGGGATTTTTCGTTTGTGATCTCCACGTCCCGAACGGTCTTGAACGGAAGTGACCCGAGAGGCGTATACCTCTGTGGTGGCGCGTGGCCGGGTGCCGTGTCCGGACTGGTACCCCGGCGTCGCTGACCGTGTCGCTCCGGTCGTGGCAGAATCAAACGGCCGGAAGGGGGCGCGGCCCGACGGGAGGGAGTAGCGATGCCTTCGAGCATCCTCGAGGAGGTCGGCCACCTCCTCGGCGAAGCAGCGTTGATACGGAACACGGCCACCCGGCTCAGCTGCCCTTCCTGCGGTTCCGCGCACGTCGCCCAAGTCCTCGGTGACAACGGCGGGATCTCCTACGTGTGCACGGCCTGCGGCCACAGCTGGAGCTGACGATGGGTGCACACAGGCGGAAGTGCGACTGGTGCGGCAGCGGTACGCCGATCGTCCGCGACATGGAACCGGTGAACCCCGACTACCAGTACTGGTGCGAGGAATGCGCGCGGGCGCTGATCATAAAAGGCGACCCCATCGAGACGTACCGCGAACTGGAGGGCGAGCCGATCTACGGCCGTCTGCTGGAGGAACACTGCACGCTCAAGCGGTTCTACTCGTTCGTGACGGCCTGAGCGCGGCGCACAGCAGGAACGCGCAGCCGGCCGCCGCGTAGAGGCCGGAGAGCAGCAACTCGCCGGGGCCCTGATGCAGTTCGGGCCGCTCCTCGCCGTGCGGCACCCACCACAGGGCGTAGGAGCAGAACACCGGCAGCGTGCAGACGGCGACCGCGCGCCGGCCCTCCACGGCGAGGAGCAGTACGACGGGCACGCACCACACCCAGTGGTGCGACCAGGACACCGGGCAGATCAGCAGCGCCGTGACCGCGCACGCCAGCACCGCCCACGCCCGCTGTCCGCGCAGCTCCGCCCGGACCGCCGCGGCCAGCCCGGCGGCGCCGACGAGGGCCGCCGCGACCACCCAGGCGGCGCCCGGCTCCGGGGTGTGCAGCGCGCGGGCCAGGACGCCGCGCAGCGCCTGGTTCGCGGTCTCCTCGGCGTGCCCGACCCGCCCCGCGCGGAACACCATGCAGGTCCAGAACCGCCAGGAGTCGTACGGCAGGACGGCCGCCGCGAGCAGGGTGGCGCCGGCGAACGCGGTCACCGCCCCGCGCGCGTGGCGCAGCCAGGGCGCGCCGGTGCCGTTCCGCCGGCGGGCGGCGACACCGGTGGCGAGCAGGAACACCGCGAACAGGGCGGGCGTCAGCTTCACCGCCGCCGCGAGGCCGATGCCGAGCCCGGCCAGGCGGTCGCCGGGGCGGCGGGTGAGGTCCCACAGGACCAGCACCGCCAGCAGCAGGTTGATCTGGCCGTAGCGCAGGGTCGTCCACACCGGTTCGCACCACACGGCCACCGCCGCGACCCACCAGACGGTGCCCCCGCGCGCGTGCCCGACGAGCCGCAGCGACAGCCGGACGAACGCGACCAGCAGGGCGAGGTTCCCGGCCGTCGCGAGGGTGCGCAGGCCCGAGACGTCCAGCAGGGTCAGGGGGGTGAACAGCAGGGCGGCGAAGGGCGGGTAGGTGGTGGGCAGTTGCGCCGCCGTCGTGCGCAGGGCGTACAGATCGCCGCCCGCGCGGACGGTCGAGCCCTCCGCGCGGTACACCAGCAGGTCGATCATCGACACCTGCGCGGCGCGCTGTGCGACCCAGAAGGCCGCGAACGAGAACAGGCAGGCGCCGAGGGCGGTCGGCACACGGCGGTGGATACCGGAGAACACGATCACGGTCACGAGGGCCGACCATAGCGCCCATATTCGGGCAGAACGGAAACGATTTGGTGTTCCGCCGGGGGAACCGTGTAATGTTCTCTGTGTCGCCGCGAGGGAAACCCGAAAGGGAGCCCGGGGCGGACGGCACACCGCAAGGGGCTATAGCTCAGTTGGTAGAGCGCTTGCATGGCATGCAAGAGGTCAGGAGTTCAATTCTCCTTAGCTCCACAGCAGATCCCGCCGGGTCAGGAATGACCCGGCGGGATTTTTCGTGCGGGCCCCGCTCAGCGGCCGAGCGCGCGGCGCCCGCGGCCCTGCGACAGCACCGGCAGGTTGCGGGACGCGGTCTTGTCCCGCGGCGTCTCCTCCTCGATCCGCAGGGCGAGCGCCGGGCAGCGGCGCACCGCGCGCAGCGCCTTCGCCTCGGCGTAGCGGGGCACGGCCGCCTGGGCGACGGTCGGGAAGCCGTCGGCGCCCAGCTCGAAGACCTCCGGGAGGATGTCGGCGCACAGTCCGTGCCCCCGGCACAGCGTCCAGTCGACGTAGATCTTCTGGCGGCTGGGGCCGTTCTCCTCGGCCGCGCCGCCGCCGGGGACGCCCGTGGGGGCCCTGCCCCCCTGGAAGAGCGGCAGCACGCCCTCCACGGGCCGTCCGCAGCCGTTGCCGAGGACATGGGCGGCGAGGTCGTCGGTGAACGCCTTGAGGGTCGACTCCAGGAACATCGCGGAGCCGTCCGGGTGCGAGCAGGCGCCGCGCCGCTTGACGTTCTTGGCGACCTGCTTCAGCGCCTCCAGGGCGGCCGGTCCGCCGCCGTTCAGGATGTCCTCCAGGCCGCGCGCGGCGGCCGGCAGCCCGAGGTAGCACGGGCCGCACTGGCCGGCGCTCTCCTCCGCCAGCCACTGCGCCACCCGCAGTGACTCGCCGAGCGGGCAGGTCTCCTGGGTGATGGGCAGGATCGCCCCGGCGCCCAGGGAACCGCCCACCGCGTCCAGCGAGTTGCGGGAGACGATCGCCTCGTTCACCGTCGCCGCGTCGATCCACTTGCCGTGGTAGCCGCCGGTCAGCACGCCCTGCGGGACCGGCGGGGCGCCGGCCAGCTGGAGCACGTAGCGCAGCGGCACCCCGGTGGGCACCTCGATCACCATGGGGCGGGCCACCGCACCGGAGACCGTGAGCAGCACGGTGCCGGGCTCGTCGTACAGGCCGGTGTTGCCGTACCGCTCCGGGCCGATCCGCGCGGCGATCGCCAGCTGGGCGAACGTCTCGGCGTTCGACAGCAGGGTGGGGGCGCCGCCGACGCCGCTGACCGAGGCGCTGATCTTGCGGCCGGGCGGGATCGCCGGGCCGCCGTCGATCGAGCGGATCAGGGAGGCGGCGGCGCCGGTGACCATGCGGACCGGATTGCGCTGCACACGCGCGCGGAGAACCGATCTTCGTCCGTTGCTCAGGCCGCGCTCGGCGAGCGCGGCCTCCATGGAGCGCTGGGTGGACTCCCGGGTGACGCCCACCACGAGCGTGCGGGCACCCAGCGCCTCGGCGCACAGCAGGGCGCCGTCCAGGATCAGATGGGGGGCACGGTTGATCAGCACCGTGTCCTTGCGGCAGGCGGGTTCGTCCTCGCTTCCGTTGATCACCACCACCGGCCGTACGCCGCGGCGGATCGCCGACTCGGCGACCGACCGCAGCTTCTTGTGGAAGGGGAAACCCGCGCCGCCGCGGCCCCTGAGGTTGATGCGTTCGGCGAGCTGCGCGAGCTGCTCGCCGCCCATGGGCTCGAGCGGCCCATGCACCTTCAGGTGCATGGGCAGATCGAGTCGTTCGACAAGGTCGAAGCCCGACGTGAGCTGGGGAAGTCCGACCACGCGGACTTCGGGTACGTCGGGCAGGGCCTCGTTCACTTAAAGCCTCCGGAAGGCGTGTTCCAAGCTTCGCCCGATCCCGGTGCGTCGAAGTCGTAGGACGCACCGGGCAGTGTTTCTGTTGCGGGACCGCTGTTGTCGTAGGTGTCGTCCGGGTTGTACGTGCCGTAGAGGGTGTTCGACTCAACCGTGTCGTACATCTCGGTGCCGCCGTACCCGCCGCCGCCCGTATTGCCATAGGCCGGGATGGTGTGTCCGGTGTCCTGGAGGGGGTCGTACGCCGACGGGGGCGCCTCGCCGACCGGCGGCGGGGACGGGATCGGCCAGGACGGGTCCACGCGGGGCAGCGACGACGAGGTGTCCACGCGGGGCAGCGATTCGGTGGGCTGGAGGTCAGGGGCGGGCCGCTGGGAGCGGCGGGGACGGGACACCGCGCGGTAGGCCGCCGCGAAGCCGCCGGCGGGTTCGGCGGGGCGCTCGCGACCGGCCCGCGCGGTGTCGTAGCCGGGCAGGGGGGAGGGCTCGCCGCCGGCCCGCGCGCGGGCGGCGTCCAGCTCCTCGCGGTCGGGCTGTGCCCCGCCGCCCAGCAGGGCGGCGATCCGGTCGGCGACCCGGCGCTTGACCGGGCGGGGCGCCGAGCGCAGCGCCAGCGCCGCGATGACGCCGACCAGGCACAGGCCGTAGAGGAACACGAAGACCGGCTTGGCCTGGCGGCCCGCGAACAGGCCGTGGACCAGGGCCGCGCACCAGGCGGGGTAGGCCAGCATGTGCATGGTCCGCCAGCGGGCGGCGATGGGGGCGGGGGAGGCGAAGGCGCTGCGCAGGGCGCCGGTGAGGCCCACGAAGATCATGAGCAGTCCGGCCAGCGAGCCCAGCCCGATCAGGCCGGCGCCCGCGGTGACGCCGAGCGAGAACGGGATCAGCGCGGCGGCGATTCCGACGTGGTCCAGCGCCACCTTGGTGACGACGTGCAGCAGGAGGAACGCGATCGAGGCGACCGCCGTCGCCCGGTGCACCGCCTGTCCGACGATCCGCTGACGCGCGTTGAGGAAGATCCGGTCCTGGGCCACCAGGCCCCAGATCACCGAGCAGGTCAGGGAGACCAGGCTGAGCACGCCCGCGCCGAAGTCCAGGAACTCGCGGAAGGTGTCACCTCCGGCCAGGACGAGCACGGGTATGAGGACCAGCACGGCAGCCGACGCCGCGCCGTAGGCCGACCGGCCCCGTGCGGCGAGCGAGCTGTTACTGCGACGAGAGTTCATGGGGGTGACTCCGAGCGGTTCGGGAAAGCGGTCCCGGGCCGCACTCTAAGTCGCGCCATACCCATGGGTACGAGGTTTGAGTTATTGCGCTGTTATCAAACGACAATGTGCTCGCTGTAATGCCCCTTAGGGGTTGTTACGCGAAGTAATCATGATCTTGGTTCAGCTTTTGAACCTTCGTCGCGGGCCGGTCGAGGGCTGCGGTACCCTGACGCCATGCGTGCCGTACGCCTTCTGCTTAGCGGGCCGCGCTGATCAGTCCCGGCCACCGGACGAGTCGAGTGGCCGGAATCGGCGCGGCGTCCCCTCCTGTGCGAGGGGATTTTTCGTTTCTCGACAAGCCGTAGGCAGAGACGATCGATGGAGCTTTGAGGATCATGAGCGAGACGAACCCCGCTGCCACTGCCGAGGTGGCCGCGCCGCACCGCTACACGGCCGCCCTGGCCGCGGAGATCGAGGCACGCTGGCAGGACTTCTGGGACGCCGAGGGCACCTACGCGGCGCCCAACCCGAAGGGCGACCTGGCGGGCGACCCCGAGCAGGTCGCCAAGCCCAAGAAGTTCTTCATGGACATGTTCCCGTACCCCTCCGGTGCGGGCCTGCACGTCGGCCACCCCCTGGGGTACATCGCCACCGACGTGTACGCGCGCTTCCACCGCATGACCGGCCACAACGTCCTGCACACCCTGGGCTTCGACGCCTTCGGCCTGCCCGCCGAGCAGTACGCCGTGCAGACCGGCACGCACCCGCGCGTGTCCACCGAGGCCAACATCGAGAACATGAAGGTCCAGCTGCGTCGGCTGGGCCTGGGCCACGACAAGCGCCGGACGTTCGCCACGATCGACCCGGACTACTACAAGTGGACCCAGTGGATCTTCCTGCAGATCTTCAACTCCTGGTACGACCACGACGCGAAGAAGGCCCGCCCGATCTCCGAGCTGGTCGCCCAGTTCGAGTCCGGTGAGCGCGAGGTGCCCGGCGGCCGCTCCTGGAACGAGCTGAACGCCGTCGAGAAGGCCGACGTCCTCAGCGAGTACCGGCTGGCCTACGCCTCCGACGCGCCGGTCAACTGGTGCCCCGGCCTGGGCACCGTGCTGGCCAACGAGGAGGTCACCGCCGAGGGCCGCTCCGAGCGCGGCAACTTCCCCGTCTTCAAGGCCAAGCTGCGCCAGTGGAACATGCGCATCACCGCCTACGCCGACCGGCTGCTGGAGGACCTGGACGCGCTGGACTGGCCCGAGGCCATCAAGCTGCAGCAGCGCAACTGGATCGGCCGCTCCGAGGGCGCCCGCGTCGACTTCCCCGTCGACGGCGACCACATCACCGTCTTCACCACCCGCCAGGACACCCTGTTCGGCGCCACCTACATGGTGCTGGCGCCCGAGCACCCGCTGATCGACAAGATCACCCCGGGTGCCTGGCCCGAGGGCACGCACGACGTGTGGACCGGCGGCCACCCCACCCCCGCCGACGCCGTCGCCGCCTACCGCGCGCAGGCAGCCTCCAAGTCCGACGTCGAACGGCAGGCCGACGCCAAGGAGAAGACCGGCGTCTTCACCGGCGCGTACGCCGTCAACCCGGTCAACGGCGAGCGGATCCCCGTCTTCATCGCCGACTACGTCCTGATGGGCTACGGCACCGGCGCGATCATGGCCGTCCCGGCGCACGACACCCGCGACTTCGCCTTCGCGCGCGCCTTCGAGCTGCCGATGCGGTGCGTGGTCGAGCCGTCGGACGACCGTGGCACGGACCCGTCGACGTGGGACGACGCCTTCGCCTCGTACGACGCGAAGATCGTGAACTCGTCCGGCGAGGACGTCTCCCTGGACGGCCTGGGCGTCGTCGAGGCCAAGGCCCGCATCACCGCGTGGCTGGAGAGCAAGGGCATCGGCGAGGGCACCGTCAACTTCCGCCTGCGCGACTGGCTGTTCAGCCGCCAGCGCTACTGGGGCGAGCCCTTCCCGATCGTCTACGACGAGGACGGCGTCGCCCACGCGCTGCCCGAGTCGATGCTGCCGCTGGAGCTGCCGGAGGTCGAGGACTACAGCCCGCGCACCTTCGACCCGGACGACGCGGACACCCAGCCCGAGACCCCGCTGTCGCGCAACGAGGACTGGGTCAACGTCACGCTGGACCTGGGCGACGGCCGCGGTCCGCGCAAGTTCCGGCGCGAGACCAACACCATGCCCAACTGGGCCGGTTCCTGCTGGTACGAGCTGCGCTACCTGGACCCGCACAACAGCGAGAAGCTGGTCGACCCCGAGATCGAGCAGTACTGGATGGGCCCGCGCGAGGGCCAGCCGCACGGCGGCGTCGACCTGTACGTCGGCGGCGCCGAGCACGCCGTGCTGCACCTGCTGTACGCCCGCTTCTGGTCCAAGGTGCTGCACGACCTGGGACACATCGCCTCGGCCGAGCCGTTCCACCGCCTGTTCAACCAGGGCATGATCCAGGCCTACGTCTACCGCGACAGCCGCGGCATCGCCGTGCCGGCCGCCGAGGTCGAGGAGCGCGACGGCGCCTACTGGTACCAGGGCGAGAAGGTCACCCGCCTGCTGGGCAAGATGGGCAAGTCCCTGAAGAACGCGGTGACCCCGGACGAGATCTGCGCCGAGTACGGCGCCGACACCCTGCGCCTGTACGAGATGGCCATGGGCCCGCTGGACGTCTCCCGGCCGTGGGACACCCGCGCGGTCGTCGGCCAGTTCCGGCTGCTGCAGCGGCTGTGGCGCAACATCGTCGACGAGACCACCGGCGAGACGACCGTCGTCGACACCGAGGCCGACGAGGAGACGCTGCGCGCCCTGCACAAGGCGATCGACGGCGTGCGCGGTGACCTGGAGGGCATGCGGTTCAACACCGCCATCGCCAAGATCACCGAGCTGAACAACCACCTGACCAAGGCCGGTGATCCGGTCCCGCGCTCCGTCGCCGAGGCGCTGGTCCTGCTGGTCGCGCCGCTGGCCCCGCACATCGCCGAGGAGCTGTGGCGCAAGCTGGGCCACACCGACTCCGTCGTCCACCAGGACTTCCCGGTGGCCGACCCGGCGTACGTCGTCGACGAGACCGTCACCTGCGTCGTCCAGATCAAGGGCAAGGTCAAGGCCCGCCTGGAGGTCTCCCCGGGCATCTCCGAGGAGGAGCTGGAGAAGGTCGCGCTGGCCGACGAGAAGGTCGTGGCGGCGCTGGACGGAGCCGGGATCCGGAAGGTGATCGTGCGGGCGCCGAAGCTGGTGAACATCGTTCCGGCGTAAGGGCGTCGTAAAGCGTCGTAAAGCGTCGTAAGGGCGCCGTAAGGGCGTCGTGCGGTGCGTGATCATGGCGTGATCGCGCACGTCCGTCGTCAGCGGGTCTTGAGCGGCCGTGGGCGCCGGGCCGTCCCCTAGGGGGTGTGCTCGGGGTTCGATGCGGGCAGGTTCGGGGTTGTCGTGGAACTCCGGGCCTGCCCGTTGCGTTTACCGTGGAAGAGCGGCGCGGTGGGTGCCGTGACGGGCACAGGGCCGAATCGGCCGGAGGAGGAGCGTCGTGGAAGCGGTGATCGCGGTGGTGGCCCTGCTTTTCGTGCTCTTCGTGGCGCTCGGCGTCTATGCCGCGGTGAAGGTCGTCGGCGCCGCCAAGCGGGGCGTGGACCGCACCATCACCCAGGCCCGGCGCACGGTCGAGGACCACACCCTGCGCGCCAAGTCCTTCGCCCAGCCCGGCCCGGTCGGCGAGATCGCCCAGCTGCGCCTGAAGCTGCGCACCTCCATGCGGGCCACCCAGGACGCCCTCCACGCGGGCGCGGCCGAGGACGAGTCGCTGAAGGAGTCCCTCGGCCTCTTCCAGCGGCTCAGCGCCCACGGCCACGAACTCGACGCGGAACTGCGGCGCCTGGAGTCCGAACCGGACCGGGCCGCGCTCACCGAGCGACTGCCCGGCCTGCGCGAGCGCACCGAGCGCATCACACGGTCGGCGGACTCCCTGCGCTGGGCCGCCCGCGACCGCGCCCGCCGCTTCGCCGACGACGACCTGGACACGCTCAGCGCCCAGATCGACGTCGAGGCCGGTGCCCTGCGGCACTGGACGACGGAGGAGCCCCCGGCGTCCTCCGCCTCCGCTCCGCCCCCGCCCTGGCCGGAGGCACCCGCCGCCGACGCCGCGGCGAGTCGGCAGACCTGGCAGGACACCCCGCGGGCGCACACCGCCGACGAGCCGGCCCGCCCCGCCATCACCCCGCCGGACCCGCGGCCGGCCTACCCGTGGCAGAAGAAGCCCCGCCCCGAGTCCACCACCTGAACCCGCCGGCCGGGTCCCCGTTCCGCTTCGGGTGACGGGCCGGGCTGCCGTCCGCGCGCTACGCCAGGTAACCTCCAGCTCATGTCCCGGCATGTCGCGATCGTCACCGATTCAACGGCCTACCTGCCGCCACGGACGATGGAGCGCCACGGCATCACGGCGGTTCCGCTGACCGTGGTCCTCGGCGACCGGGCACTCGAAGAGGGCACCGAGATCTCGACCCGCTCCCTCGCCCAGGCGCTCCAGAAGCGACGGCCCGTCACCACCTCGCGGCCCAGCCCCGCGGTGTTCGCGGAGACCTATCGCAAGGTCGCCGAGTCGGGCGCCACCGGGATCGTCTCCCTCCATCTCTCCGCCGAGCTGTCCGGCACCTACGACGCGGCGGTGCTCGCGGCGAAGGAGGCACCGGTGCCGGTGCGGGTGGTGGACACCGGCATGATCGCGATGGCGCTGGGCTTCTGCGCCGTGGCGGCGGCCGAGGCGGCGGAGGCGGGCGGTTCCGTGGACGAGGCCGTCACGGCGGCGGAGAAGCGGGCCGCCGGCACCTCCGCCTACTTCTACGTCGACACCCTGGAGTACCTGCGCCGCGGCGGCCGGATCGGCACCGCACAGGCCCTGTTCGGCTCCGCGCTCGCGGTGAAGCCGCTGCTCCAGCTGGACGGCGGCCGGATCGGACCGCTGGAGAAGGTGCGGACGGCGTCGCGGGCGATCGCCCGGCTGGAGGAGATCGCCGCCGAGCGGGCGGGGTCCGCGCCGGTCGACATCGCCGTCCACCACCTCGCGGCGGCGGACCGCGCCTCGGCGCTGGCGGAGCGGCTGCGGGTGCGGGTGCCCGGGCTGGCGGAGCTGCATGTGAGTGAGGTGGGGGCGGTGATCGGGGCGCATACGGGGCCCGGGTTGCTGGGGGTTGTGATCGCGTCGCGGTGAGGCGGCGGGGTGGGGCGACGGGGTGAGGTGACCGGGTTCACCAGTTCACACGTACGGGTGACGGGGTTTTCCACAACTGAGTAGTAATCCCCGGGATTTGACCAAGATCATCGTGAGTGCGGTGAGGTGTCCCATCCTCGTCGCATGGCACTTCGAGCACGCACACGCAGTACGTCCGCGACGAGCGGTCCGGGCCGGGGCGCGGCCTCGGACGGCCGTCTCCGCCATCGCCGTCCGCCCCTGCGCGCCAGGTCCGCCGCCCGGCAGCGGCACGCGTCCGCCGACGAACTCCGGCGACGCGCGCGGCTGTTGTTCGGCGAGCAGGCGGTGCAGCCTGTCGCGGAGCCCGTCGGCGAACCTGCTGGGGAACATGCCGAGGAGCGTCGGGAGTCGAGGGCGGGGCCGCCGGGGGCCGGGGAGCGGGAGTCCGTCGAGACCTGGCGCCACCGGGCTGGACTCGCCCTGCGGGAGCGGCTGCCGCTGTGGTTGCAGGCCAGGGCCGGACTGGAACGGCGCAACGTCCTGGCGCTGGCCGTGCTGCTCGTCGTGGCCGCGGGGTTCGCCGTGCAGCACTTCTGGAGCGGGCGGACGGAGACGGTCAGGGCCCCGGAGGTGGTCGAGGCGGCACCTCCGCACCCGGAGCCGGCGGCTGAGTCCGCCCCGCCCGCCGCCCCTACGGGCGTGCCGGGCGCCGGTACCGAGATCGTGGTGGACGTCAGCGGGAAGGTACGCGAGCCCGGCATCCACCGGCTGCCCGCCGGGTCGCGGGTGGTGGACGCCCTGGAGGCCGCGGGCGGGGTACGACCCGGCACGGACGTCGACGGGCTGAACCGGGCGCGGTTCCTCGTGGACGGTGAGCAGGTGGTCGTCGGCGGGCCCGCTCCCGTCGCTCCGGCTCCAGGGCCTGGGCCGGGGTCTGGCGGGGGCGCCCCTGCGGGTGGCGTGCCGGCCGGGCCCGTCTCACTCAACACGGCCACCGTGGAGCAGCTCGAAACCCTGCCGGGCGTCGGCCCCGTCCTCGCCCAGCACATCGTCGACTACCGCACCCGGCACGGCGGCTTCCGCTCGGTGGACGAGCTGCGGGAGGTCAAGGGGATCGGCGAGCGGCGGTTCGCGGATCTGCGGGATCTCGTGCGGCCATGAGGGGCGGGGAGGAGATCTCGGCAGTGGGCTCGGGCTCGGGCTCGGCAGTGGGCTCGGGCGCGGCTCCGGGGCCCACGTCGGCCGGTGCCCCGGCTCCGGTCGTCACCGCCGGGCGGCGGGACGTACACGCGGCGTCCGGGAACCGGCTCGGGGCGGCTCATCCGCGGCAGGGAGGGCCGGCGGACCTGAGGCTCGTCGGACCCGCGCTGGCCGCCTGGGCGACGGCGGCGGTGATGCTGGGCGCGCCGACGGGCTGGACCGTCGGGGTGGTGGCGGGGTGCTCGGGTGGCGCGGGGCTGCTGCTGTGGGTGACGCGTCGGCGAGGGCGCCCGGCGCGGACGGAGCGGGCTCGGACGGAGCGGGCTCGGACGGAGCCGCGGGATCTGCTGACGGCCCGGCCGGCCGCGTGGCCGCGGATGTCGGTCGCGGCCGTGCTGCTCTGTGTTGCCGCGGCGGCCGTCTCGGCGGGGCTGCACGGGGCGGATCTGCGCCGGGGACCGGTGCCGGGGCTGGCGCGGGAGTACGCCACCGTGACCGCGGAGGTCGAGGTCACCGCGGATCCTCGGCTGACCCGGCCGAGGGTGACCGGGAACCACCTGGCGCGGACGTCGGTGTTGGTGCGCGGTGAGGTGCGGGGCGTGCTGGTGCCGCCGGTCGGCGGGGTGGTGCGCGCCGGGCGGGCGTTGACGGCGACACGGGCACCGGTGCTGGTGATCGTCGACGCGGGGCGGGGCGGGGCCGCCCACGACGTGCGGTCCGGCACGGCTGCTCACGACGCTCGGTCCGGCACGGCTGCTCACGACGCTCGATCCGGCAGGGCTGCCCATGACGCTCGGTCCGGCACGGCTGCTCACAGCGGCGAGTCCGCATCGGCGTCGTGGCTCGGGCTGCTGCCCTCCACGCGGGTGCGGGTGACGGGACGGCTCGCGCCGGCCGTGTTCGGCGGGGACCGGATCGCGGCCGTGCTGCGGGTGCGGGGACGGGCGGCGCCCGTGGTCGTCGGGGAGCCGTCGGCGGCGCAGCGGTTGGCGGGGCGGTTGCGGGCCGGGCTGCGGGAGGCCACCGACGGGCTGCGCCCGGACGCGCGGGCGCTGCTGCCGGGACTGGTCGTAGGAGACACCTCGCGGATCGGCCCGGATTTGGACGAGGCCTTCAAGGAGACCGACCTCGCCCACACGCTCGCCGTGTCGGGCAGCAACCTGACCATCGTCCTCGCGCTCCTGCTGGGCCCGCCCGGGCTGGCCCAGCGAGCCGAGCGGCGCGGACTGGCGCCACGGCTCGGCATCTCGCTGCGGGGGACGGCGCTACTCGGCGGGGCACTCACCCTGGGGTTCGTCGTGGTGTGCCGCCCGGACCCGAGCGTGCTGCGGGCCGCCGCCTGCGGGGCGGTGACCCTGCTCGCCCTGGCGACCGGACGCCGCAGATCCCTGATCCCGGCGCTGGCGACGGCGGTGCTGCTGCTGGTGCTGTACGACCCGTGGCTGTCGCGGAGTTACGGCTTTCTGCTGTCGGTGCTGGCGACCGGGGCGCTGCTGACGCTCGCCCCCGGCTGGAGCGCGGCGCTGCGCCGGCGGGGGATGCCGCCGCGCCTCGCGGAGGCGCTGTCGGCCGCGGCGGCGGCGCAGGCGGTGTGCGCGCCGGTCGTGGCGGTGCTGTCGGCGCGGGTGAGCCTGGTGGCGGTGCCGTGCAATCTGCTCGCGGAGTGCGCGCTGGCCCCGGCGACCGTGCTGGGGTTCGCCGCGCTGGCGGCGGCACCGCTGGCGATGCCGGTGGCCGAGGCACTGGCGTGGTGCGCGGGCTGGCCCGCCGGGTGGATCGCGGGCATCGCCCGCACCGGGGCGGCACTGCCCGGCGCGGGGGTGGACTGGCCCGGGAGCTGGGCCGGGGCCGGACTCCTGCTGTGCGTGACGGCGGCCCTCGTGATGGCGGGACGGCGGCTGGTCCGGCACCCCTGGTTGTGCCTGGCCGGCGGACTGCTGCTGGTGGTGGCGGTGGTGCAGCCGCCCCCGCTGACCCGGGTGATCACCGGATGGCCGCCGCCGGGCTGGCGGCTGGCTCTGTGCGATGTGGGGCAGGGCGACGCGACCGTGCTCGCGGCGGGCGAGGGCACCGGAGTCGTCGTGGACGCCGGACCGGACCCGACGCTGGTCGACCGGTGTCTGCACGGGCTGGGCGTCACGAGGATCCCGCTCGTCGTGCTCACCCACTTCCACGCCGACCATGTGGCCGGACTGCCCGGGGTGCTGCGCGGGCGCGCGGTGGGGGCCATCCAGACGACGGGGTACGAAGAGCCCGCCGACCAGGCCGCGTTCGTCCGGCGAGTGGCCGCCGCGCGGGGGATCCCGGTGACCCGGGCGGTCGCCGGGGAGCGGCGGCGTGCCGGTGACCTCACCTGGCAGGTGCTGTGGCCGCCGCCCTCCGCACCGGCACCCGAGGGGCCGAACGACGCCAGCGTCGCCCTGCTCGTGCGGACGGCGGGGCTGCGGATGCTGCTGCTCGGCGACCTCGAACCCCCGGCCCAGCAGGCCCTGCTGCGGACCCCGGCGGCTGCGCTGATCGGCGGCGTCGACGTGCTCAAGGTCGCCCACCACGGATCCGCCTACCAGGACCCGGAGTTGCTGCGCCGGACAGCACCGCGCCTCGCACTGATCTCCGCGGGCGCGGACAACCCCTACGGGCACCCCGCGCCCGGCACCCTGGCAGCGCTGCGGGCCGCGGGCGCGGCGGTGCTGCGGACGGACCGGGACGGGTCGGTCGCGGTGGTGGGGGCGGGCGGGGAGATACGGGTGGCGCGAGACTGAGGGCATGGAATCGGCAGATGTTGACGCGTATCTCCGCCGACTGGGCGCCGCCCGCCCGGCCAGGCCCACCCTCGACGTCCTGCGGGAGCTGCATCTGCGCCATCTGCGGGCCGTGCCGTTCGAGAACCTGTCGATCCACCTCGGTGAGGAGATCGCGCTCGATGAGAGGCGTCTGCTGGACAAGGTGGTGGGCGCGCGGCGGGGCGGGTTCTGTTACGAACTCAACGGGCTGTTCGGCGCGTTGCTGGACGCGCTGGGCTTCGAGGTGACGCTGCTGGCGGGGCGGGTCTACGGGGAGGAGGGGCGGCTCGGGGTCCCGTACGACCATCTCGCGCTGCGGGTGCGGACGGCGGACGCGGGGGAGTGGCTGGCCGACGTGGGGTTCGGGGCGCACAGCCACTTCCCGTTGGCGTGGGAGGACCGGCGGGAACAGGCCGATCCCGGGGGCTCGTTCCGGATCGCCGAGGCCGGGCCGGACGCGGCGGGGGAGGTGGGCGACCTAAACGTGCTGAAGGACGGTGAGCGGGAGTACCGGCTGGAGACCCGGCCGCGGCTGCTCGCCGACTTCGTGACCGGCGCTTGGTGGCACAGCACCTCGCCGGAGTCCCCCTTCACGCGGAAGCTGGTGTGCTCGCGGGTCACGGAGGACGGCGGCCGGATCACGCTCGGCGGACGCAAGCTGAAGGTGACGGCGCCGGACGGGACCCAGGAGGAGCGCGAGTACGGAGAGGGGGAGGACGAGGCGGTGCTGGCCGTGTACCGGGAGCGGTTCGGGATCGAGCTGGAGAGGGTGCCGAGGGTGGCCGATGGCGCGTAAAGCAGACGGGAGGGACATCTGCGGGACATCCCGCTGATCTGCCCCTGTGTTGCCTCGAAAGCCACACAAGTGATCGAATGGATCTTCGATGGCGAGTGATGTCAAGGCGCGCAGAGGTGTGGTGGATGATCGGCCGCTGGCTGGGGAGCCGGAGGAACCGGGTGCGACGGAGGAGTCCCCTGGCTTCGGTGCGGACTCCGCCACGGGCGGGGGTGCTCACCTGCCGGGTCCTCGATCCGGTCCACGAGCCGGTGCCGCGGGCGGAATTCGTGGTCAGCGACCACATGGGGCGCCGGGTGGTCGGCGGGGGCACGGACCCGTTCGGGTCGTTCGTGACCGCGGTGCCGGCCGGTGAGTACCGGCTGGCGGTGACGGCCGACGGATACGCCCCCTTCCGCGCGGCCATGACCGTGGAGGAGGGCACGCTCGCCTCGCTGGGGGACGTGACGCTCCAGACCGCCGAGCCGCCGGAGCTGCCGGGCGCGGGGGACTGGGACATCGAGCCCATGCACTCCTCGATCGCGTTCACCGCGCGGCACATCGGACTGGCGCGGATCCACGGGCGGTTCAACCACTTCGCGGGCGTGGTGCGGATCGCCGACCCGATGGAGCGGTCCGCGATGCACGTGGTGATCGACGCGGCGTCGATCGACACGAACGTGCGGATGCGCGACGACCATCTGCGGTCGGCGGACTTCCTGGACGTGGAGCGGTTCCCGACGATCGAGTTCTACGGCGACCGGTTCACGCACAGGGGCGGCAGCCGGTGGGCGGTGACCGGGGCGCTCTCGCTGCACGGGGTGACGCGGACCGTGACGCTGGACACGGAGTACCTGGGGCTGGGCAACGGCATGGAGGGGGAGGTCCGGGCGGCCTGCCGGGCGACGACGGAGCTGCACCGGGACGACTTCACGGTGAGCTGGCAGACGATGCTGGCGAAGGGGATCGCGGTGGTCGGGCCGAGTATCCGGATCGAGCTGGACGTGCAGGTCGTGCCGAGGACGGCCGGTGCGGTGGCGGCGTGACCGTGGCGGAGAATGTTGCCGTGAGTGATGTGAGACATGTGCTGGTGCTGCCCGACCGCGACGCCGCGGAGGAGGTGGCCGAGGCGCTGGGGGAGCGGTTCGGGCTCGACGAGGAGCCGCAGCTGGTGCGGGACGCGCTCGCCGGGGAGGACGACGCCGAGGACGCGCAGTGGCTCGTCGTCGTGGCCGACGAGGCGGAGCGCCTGGACCCCCGGGAACTGGACGAGTTCGCCGGGGAGTGGGACGGCTGGCGCGAGGAGCCGTAGCCGCGGCGCCTCGGGGCTGCGCCGGCCGGTCGCTCCGCCGCGGGCCGGTGGGTGGCCGGTCGCGCGGTTCCCCGCGCCCCTGAGGGGCGCGCCCCGTTGTCAGTGCGGCGTGCCATGCTTGTCCCGATGGCCAGGAAAACCGCGAATGACGACCCTCTCGCCCCGGTGACGCTCGCCGTGGGCCAGGAGGACCTTCTGCTCGACCGTGCCGTGCAGGAGGTGGTGGCCGCCGCCAAGGCCGCCGACGCCGACACGGACGTACGTGACCTGACCCCGGATCAGCTCCAGCCCGGCACCCTCGCCGAGCTGACCAGCCCGTCGCTCTTCGCGGAGCGCAAGGTCGTGGTCGTACGCAACGCGCAGGACCTGTCCGCGGACACGGTCAAGGACGTGAAGGCCTACCTCGGCGCACCGGCCGAGGAGATCACGCTGGTGCTGCTGCACGCGGGCGGCGCCAAGGGCAAGGGGCTGCTGGACGCCGCGCGCAAGGCGGGCGCGCGGGAGGTGGCCTGCCCGAAGATGACGAAGCCGGCGGACCGGCTGGCGTTCGTCCGGCAGGAGTTCCGGGCCGCCGGGCGGTCCGCCACCCCCGAGGCCTGCCAGGCGCTCGTCGACGCCGTCGGCAGCGATCTGCGGGAACTGGCGTCCGCCGTTTCCCAGCTCGTCGCCGATGTCGAGGGCACCATCGACGAGGCCGTCGTCGGGCGGTACTACACCGGCCGCGCCGAGGCCTCCAGCTTCACCGTCGCCGACCGGGCCGTCGAGGGCCGTACGGCCGAGGCGCTGGAGGCGCTGCGCTGGTCGCTGGCCACCGGCGTCGCTCCCGTGCTGATCACCAGCGCGCTCGCCCAGGGCGTCCGCGCGATCGGCAAGCTGTCCTCCGCGCGCGGCGGCCGGCCCGCCGACCTCGCGCGCGAGCTGGGCATGCCGCCGTGGAAGATCGACCGGGTCCGGCAGCAGATGCGGGGCTGGACCCCGGACGGGGTGGCCGTCGCGCTGCGGGCGGTGGCGGAAGCCGACGCCGGGGTGAAGGGCGGCGGGGACGACCCCGAGTACGCGCTGGAGAAGGCGGTCGTGACGATCGCGCGGGCCGCCCGGTCCAGAGGGCGGGCGTAGCGGGGGAGGAGGACAATCGGGCGTATCAGCCGCCCATCGCCGGACGACGGAGAGGTGGCGATCGCCATGGCTGAACACCCGCACGCCCAACTCGTACGCAAGGGCTTCGAAGCATTCACGCGCGGGGACATGGACACCCTGCGCGGGCTGATGACCGCGGACTGTACCCAGCACGTGCCCGGCACCCACCCGCTGTCGGGTGACTTCAAGGGCCAGGACGCGATCATCGACATGTATCGCCGGATGAACGAGGAGACCGGCGGGAACATGCGGGTCGACCTGCGTGGCGTCGCCGTGGACGGCCGCGGGCACGCGGTCGGCATGATGCGCTTCACGGCGGACCGTGACGGCAAGCACATCGAGGACGACGGTGCCCTCGTCTTCCGTGTCGTCGGCGACAAGATCAGCGACATCGACGAGTGCGTGCAAGACATAGACGCGAACAACGACTTCTGGTCCTGACCGTCGCGAAACAGCCGAAGGCCCCGCCACCCGCCCTGGGGAAGGGCGAGGCGGCGGGGCCTTCGGTTCAAGCTGCTGAGCCCGTTCCCGCGTGGCGAACGCAGGCCGCGAACGGACTCGGGGTGCCGGTCGGGAGCGGATGAGAGAGGGCCCGCCCTGGGTCCGCCCGGCGATCAGACCAGATAAGGGGTTCAGCCCTTGAGGGTCGCGACCTTGGCAGCCAGGGCCGACTTCTTGTTGGCGGCCTGGTTCTTGTGGATGACGCCCTTCGAGACGGCCTTGTCGAGCTGACGCGCGGCGGCGCGCTGGTACTCGACGGCCTTCTCGACGTCACCCGCGGCAGCGGCCTCACGGGCCTTGCGGATCGCGGTCTTCAGGGAGGACTTGACGGCCTTGTTGCGCAGCCGAGCCTTCTCGTTGGTCTTGATCCGCTTGATCTGGGACTTGATGTTCGCCACGAATGAGCCTTTTCAGGTTCAGGCACGGGGCGAGAGGGATCCGAAGGGGATCCCGCGTCCCGTACCAGGTGATTTCTTGGGGTCGTGCCTCGCGCTGAGAGGGCATGAGACACAGCCCCCTACACTACCAGCGGCCCTTCCAGTGGCCCAAACCGGTCGCCGCACCGCACCCGTGGGACCATGGAAGCTACGTAACGATCCGACCCGAGGCATAAGGCGCCTCAAGAGACAGGACCCTGCGTGCCCGCGACCCCTAACAATGTGCCCGAGCCGAGCCGTACCGACCCGGCTCTGATCCGCAATTTCTGCATCATCGCGCACATCGACCACGGCAAGTCCACGCTCGCCGACCGGATGCTCCAGCTGACCGGTGTGGTCGAGCAGCGGCAGATGCGCGCCCAGTACCTCGACCGCATGGACATCGAGCGCGAGCGCGGCATCACGATCAAGTCCCAGGCGGTGCGTCTGCCGTGGGCCCCGACCCACGACAAGAGCAACACGCACATCCTCAACATGATCGACACCCCGGGGCACGTCGACTTCACCTACGAGGTCTCGCGGTCGCTCGCCGCCTGCGAGGGGACCATCCTCCTCGTCGACGCCGCCCAGGGCATCGAGGCCCAGACCCTCGCCAACCTGTACCTGGCGATGGAGAACGACCTCACGATCATCCCGGTGCTGAACAAGATCGACCTGCCGGCCGCGCAGCCCGAGAAGTTCGCCGAGGAGCTGGCCAACCTGGTCGGGTGCGAGCCGGGCGACGTGCTCAAGGTCTCCGCCAAGACCGGTCTGGGCGTCGAGGCGCTGCTCGACAAGGTCGTCGCCGAGATCCCGCCGCCGGTCGGCGTCAAGGACGCCCCCGCCCGCGCGATGATCTTCGACTCGGTCTACGACTCGTACCGCGGTGTCGTGACGTACGTCCGTGTCATCGACGGCCAGCTCAACAAGCGCGAGCGCATCCGGATGATGTCGACCGGCGCCACCCACGAGCTGCTGGAGATCGGCACCAACTCGCCCGAGATGCTCCCGGCCGACGGCCTGGGCGTCGGCGAGGTGGGCTATCTGATCACCGGTGTGAAGGACGTCCGCCAGTCGAAGGTCGGTGACACCGTCACCAGCCAGCACAAGGGCGCCACCGAGGCGCTCGGCGGTTACAAGGACCCGAAGCCGATGGTCTTCTCCGGTCTGTATCCGCTGGACGGCTCGGACTACCCGGAGCTGCGCGAGGCGCTGGACAAGCTCCAGCTCAACGACGCCGCGCTGGTCTACGAGCCGGAGACCTCCGCGGCCCTCGGGTTCGGCTTCCGCGTCGGCTTCCTCGGCCTGCTCCACCTGGACGTGATCCGCGAGCGCCTGGAGCGCGAGTTCGGCCTGGACCTGATCGCCACCGCGCCCAACGTGGTCTACCGCGTGATCATGGAGGACGGCACCGAGGTCGTCGTCACCAACCCGAGCGAGTTCCCCGAGGGGAAGATCGCCGAGGTGTACGAGCCGGTCGTGCGGGCGACGATCCTCGCCCCGACCGAGTTCATCGGCGCGATCATGGAGCTGTGCCAGACCCGCCGCGGCACCCTGCTCGGCATGGACTACCTCTCCGAGGACCGCGTCGAGATCCGCTACACGCTCCCCCTCGCGGAGATCGTCTTCGACTTCTTCGACCAGCTGAAGTCCAAGACCCGCGGCTACGCCTCCCTCGACTACGAGCCCACCGGCGAGCAGTCCAGCTCCCTGGTGAAGGTCGACATCCTGCTGCACGGCGACAAGGTGGACGCCTTCTCGGCGATCACGCACAAGGACCAGGCGTACGCGTACGGCGTGCGGCTCGTCGCCAAGCTCAAGGAGCTGATCCCGCGGCAGAACTTCGAGGTGCCGGTGCAGGCCGCCATCGGCTCCCGGGTGATCGCCCGCGAGACCATCCGCGCCATCCGCAAGGACGTCCTCGCCAAGTGCTACGGCGGTGACATCTCCCGTAAGCGGAAGCTGCTGGAGAAGCAGAAGGAGGGCAAGAAGCGGATGAAGATGGTGGGTTCCGTGGAGGTTCCGCAGGAGGCCTTCATCGCGGTGCTCTCCAGCGACGACGGCGCGGCATCGGCCAAGGGCAAGAAGTAACCGCGAGTAACGCCGCCGGTCACCGGCAAAACGGACGCTCAGGGGCCCGTCGTACGAAAGTACGGCGGGCCTCGCCGTGTGAGCGGGGTATCTCTCCGGTGAGAGCTCTGGTGAAAGTGGCAGGGCGCGGAGTCTTACGCAGCGGCCGGTCGGGCTCTACCCTGTCCCTGCTCGTGGTTACTCGCGAGTTAAACAACGCGCCGTGAGTGAAAAGCCCTACTGATTCAGCCGTACGGATACCCAGAACAGCCCCACTGAGCCAGCCGCGCCGTCGCGGGCCCCGGAGGATGTCGTGACCGACACACAGACCCTGATCGAGAACCGTCCGCCGTCCGTCGCGGGCCTCTTCCTGGAGCGCGTGGCCGCCACCCCGGACGCGGAGGCCTACCGCTACCCGGTGCCGCCGGCCTCCGGACAGGGCCCCGACGACTGGAAGTCGCTGAGCTGGGCGCAGGCCGCCGAGCGGGTGCACGCCATCGCGGCCGGACTGATCGAGCTGGGCGTCCAGCCGGAACAGCGCGTCGCGCTGGCCTCCGCGACCCGGATCGAGTGGATCCTTGCCGACCTCGGCATCATGTGCGCGGGCGCCGCCACCACCACGATCTATCCGCAGACCAATGCCGAGGAGTCGGCGTTCATCCTCGCCGACTCCGGCAGCCGGGTGCTGATCGCGGAGAACGCCGAGCAGCTCGCCAAGGCCCGCGAGAAGCGCGCCGAGCTGCCCGAGCTGACGCATGTCGTGGTCATCGACCCCGCCGGCGCCGAGACCGGCGACGACTGGGTGCTCACCCTCGACGAACTCCAGGCCCGCGGCACCGCCCGGCTGGAGAAGGACCCCGAGCTGATCAAGCAGCGGGTCGGCGCGATCACCAAGGACCAGCTGGCCACCCTCATCTACACCTCCGGCACCACCGGCCGCCCCAAGGGCGTGCGGCTGCCGCACGACAACTGGTCGTACATGGCGAAGGCGATCGCCGCGACCGGCCTGGTCGGCCCCGACGACGTGCAGTACCTGTGGCTGCCGCTCGCGCACGTCTTCGGCAAGGTGCTCACCTCCGGGCAGATCGAGGTCGGCCACGTCACCGCCGTCGACGGCCGCGTCGACAAGATCATCGAGAACCTGCCGGTCGTCCAGCCGACGTACATGGCGGCCGTCCCCCGCATCTTCGAGAAGGTCTACAACGGCGTCGCCGCCAAGGCGCGGGCCGGGGGCCCCGCCAAGTACAAGATCTTCAAGTGGGCCGCCGAGGTCGCCCGCGAGTACGCCAAGGTCACCCAGGACAACTTCCGCCGCACCGGCACCGCGAGCGCCCCCTTCGGACTGTCCGCCAAGCACAAGGTCGCCGACAAGCTCGTCTACTCCAAGCTGCGCGAGGCGTTCGGCGGCCGGCTGCGCGCCTGCGTCTCCGGCTCCGTCGCCCTCGCCCCTGAGATCGGCTACTTCTTCTCCGGCGCGGGCATCCACATCCTCGAGGGCTACGGCCTCACCGAGTCCTCCGCCGCGTCCTTCGTGAACCCCGGCGAGGCCTACCGCACCGGCACGGTCGGCAAGCCGCTGCCCGGCACCGAGGTCCGCATCGCCGAGGACGGCGAGATCCTGCTGCGCGGCCCCGGCATCATGGAGGGCTACCACGGGCTGCCCGAGAAGACCGCCGAGGTGCTGGAGCCGGACGGCTGGTTCCACACCGGCGACATCGGCGAGCTGTCCGCCGACGGCTACCTGCGGATCACCGACCGCAAGAAGGACCTGTTCAAGACCTCCGGCGGCAAGTACATCGCGCCGACCGAGATCGAGGGCTCCTTCAAGGCGATCTGCCCCTACGTCTCCAACATCCTCGTCCACGGCGCCGACCGGAACTTCTGCACCGCGCTGATCGCCCTCGACGAGGTGGCGATCCTCGGCTGGGCCAAGGACAACGGCCTGGAGGGCAAGTCGTACGCCGAGGTGGTCGCCGCCCCGCGGACGGTCGAGATGGTCGACGGCTACGTCAAGCAGCTCAACGCGGGCCTGCAGCGCTGGCAGACGATCAAGAAGTTCCGGCTGCTGCCGCGCGACCTCGACGTCGAGCACGGCGAGATCACCCCGAGCCTCAAGCTCAAGCGACCGGTCGTGGAGCGGGAGTACAAGCACCTCATCGAGGAGATGTACGAGGGCACCCGCGAGGCGTAGGAAGGCCGCGAAGCCCCGCCCCTCCGCGCGGAGGCCCCGCCCGCCCGCGCGGAGGCCCCACCCGCCCGCGTGACGGCCGCACCCGCCCGCGCGGCCGTCCCCTGGCCCGGTCCGGAAGAGACTGGGCCAGGGGCATAGTTCAGACGCTCGAATCCAGCCGTCATCGGTCCGGATTCGACCAGGTGCGGCGCACGGATCTCACTCATGGCGACCCACTTCGGTAACTCCGTGCGTCCGGGCGGGGTCGGTCTGTCACCCTGTCGGCAGCATCGACCGACTGCCCGGGGAGCTGGAGATGGGGGCCATACCGACACAGCGGGAGTCTCCGAGGCCGTCGGAGACCGACGCCGTCCTCACGCACCCGCCCGAGCCGTGGGAGGCGCGCGCGACCCTGGCGGGCGGCCCCCACGCGCCGGGCGCCGCCCGCCGGCTGCTGCGCACCGCGTTACGCGAGTGGGCCGACCTCGGGCTGCCCGGAGCGGACCGGGCCGGCGAGGACGCGGCCGTCGTCGTCAGCGAACTGGTCACCAACGCCGTCGTGCACGCCGGCACCGACGTGGAACTCGCCTGCCGGCTGGAGCCGGAGACCGGCGCGCTCGTCGTCGAGATCACCGACCGGCACCCCTCCCGCGCCCCCCGCGACGGCGCGGCCGAACCCGGCCACGGCACCCCCGAGTACGGCCGCGGACTACGGCTCGTCGCCGCCCTCTGCGAATCCTGGGGCGTGACCTACCGCCGGGGCGCCAAGACGGTGTGGGCGCGGATGACCGGCGAGGATCCCCCGGACCCGGAGGACTCCGGCTCCGGCGACTCCCTGACCGTCGCGGGACTCCTCGCCCCCGAGCCCCGCCGCGCCGAACGCGACCGCGAATGGCTCGGGCGGGGCGCCCTCTCCTTCCTCGCCGAGGCGTCCGACCTGCTCGCCGGGCAGCTCGACGAGGACCTGGTCGCCGCGCTCACCGGCCAGCTGCTCGTGCCCCGGCTCGCCGACTGGTGCGCGATCTGGCTGGAGGACGAGTCGATGGGCCGGGGCCGCCGCACCGACGGCGCCCCGGGCGCCCCCGGCCCCCGCCTCGCCCGCGTCTGGCACGCCAACGAGGACCACCTGGAGAACCTGCGCCTGGCCCTGGAGAAGGAACCGCCCCGGACCAACGACGAACCCGACGCCGGCGGGCCGACGCCCTACCCCTGGCCGGCCGAGGCACTGGGCGACGCACCGTGGCCCGACGCGCCGCCCCCGACCGCCGACGGCGGCACCGCCCCCGGCACCGCCCTCTCCTTCCGCCTGATCGCCGGAGGCCGGCCCCTCGGCTCGCTGGTCGTCGGACGGGCCGGAGCGGACGGGCTGCCCGACGAGGTCACCGGACTGGTGGAGGACCTCAGCCGCAGGGTCGCGCTGGCCATCGGCGCGGCACGGCAGTACGCCCGGCAGGCCACCATCAGCGCCGTACTGCAACGCGGGCTGCTGCCCGGAGCGGTCGCCGAGATCCCCGGGATGCGCAGCGCCCTCGTCCACGAACCCTGCGACAAGGGCGGACCGAGCGGCGACTTCTACGATCTCTTCCCCGCCGGCGCCGGGCGCTGGTGCTTCGCCGTGGGCGACGTCCAGGGCAAGGGCCCGGAGGCGGCCGTCGTCATCGGACTGGCCCGCCCCTGGCTCCGCCTGCTCGCCCGCGAGGGCTACCGCGTCGCCGACGTCCTCGACCGCCTCAACCAGCTCCTCCTCGACGACGCCACCGAGGCCGCCGACGCCGCCGCCCGCGCCCTCGCCGGCCCGGTGCCCCCCGGCGACGGCCCGCAGACCCGCTTCCTCTCCCTCCTCTACGGCGAGCTGGTCCCCTTCGACGGCGGCGTCCGCTGCACCCTCGCCTCCGCCGGACACCCCCTCCCCCTCCTCCTCGGCCCCGACGGCGGCGTCCGCACCGTCGCCCGCCCGCAGACCCTGCTCGGCGTCGTCGAGGACGAGACGTACACCAGCGAGACCTTCGAGCTGCACCCCGGCGACACCCTGCTGTGTGTCACCGACGGCGTCACCGAGCGCCGCTGCGGCAGCCGCCAGTTCGACGACGGCGACGGCCTGGCGGCGGCCCTGGCCGGGTGCGCGGGCCTGAGCGCAGAGCACATCGCCGAGCGGATCCGGCAGCAGGTGCACGACTTCGGCGGCACCCCGCCGGAGGACGATCTCGCGCTGCTCGTCCTCCAGGCCGAGCGGCCGTCGTAGGCCGGAACCGGACGGGTCGGGACGGGTCGGCGGTGCGGGACAATGGGGGACATGCCTTCCGCACTCCCCGACGGCGAGCCCGTCCCCGCCGACGGCGCGCTGCCCGCGTCCGCGCTCGCCGGGGCCGCCGGCCGCCCCCTCGGGTTCTATCTGCACGTCCCCTACTGCGCGACCCGCTGCGGCTACTGCGACTTCAACACCTACACCGCCACCGAGCTGCGCGGCAGCGGCGGCGTCCTCGCCTCCCGCGACAACTACGCGGACACGCTCGTCGACGAGATCCGGCTCGCCCGCAAGGTCCTCGGCGACGACCCGCGCGAGGTCCGCACGGTCTTCGTCGGCGGCGGTACGCCCACCCTGCTGGCCGCCGCCGATCTCGTACGGATGCTGGCGGCGATCCGCGACGAGTTCGGGCTGGCCGCGGACGCGGAGATCACGACGGAGGCGAACCCGGAGTCCGTGGACCCCGCCTACCTCGCCGAGCTGCGGGAAGGCGGCTTCAACCGGATCTCCTTCGGCATGCAGAGCGCCCGGCAGCACGTGCTGAAGGTCCTGGACCGCACGCACACCCCCGGGCGCCCCGAGGCATGCGTCGCCGAGGCCCGCGCGGCCGGGTTCGAGCACGTCAACCTCGACCTGATCTACGGCACCCCCGGCGAGTCCGACGACGACTGGCGGGCCTCCCTGGACGCCGCCCTCGGCGCCGGGCCCGACCACATCTCGGCCTACGCGCTGATCGTCGAGGAGGGCACCCAACTCGCCCGGCGGATCCGCCGCGGCGAGATCCCGATGACCGACGACGACGTCCACGCCGACCGCTACCTCATCGCCGAGGAGCGGCTCTCGGCGGCGGGCTTCGACTGGTACGAGGTCTCCAACTGGGCCACCTCCGAGGCCGGCCGCTGCCTGCACAACGAGCTGTACTGGCGCGGCGCGGACTGGTGGGGCGCGGGCCCCGGCGCCCACTCCCACGTCGGCGGCGTGCGGTGGTGGAACGTCAAGCACCCGGGCGCGTACGCGGCGGCGCTGGCGGAGGGCCGCTCCCCGGGCGCGGGCCGCGAGCTGCTGTCCGACGAGGACCGCCGGGTCGAGCGCATCCTGCTGGAACTGCGCCTGCGGGAGGGCGTGCCGCTGAGCCTCCTCCGCGAGGAGGGCCTGAAGGCATCCCGCCGAGCGCTGTCCGAGGGACTGCTCCACGAGGAGCCGTACGAGCGGGGGCACGCGGTGCTGACCCTGCGGGGGCGGTTGCTGGCGGACGCGGTGGTCAGGGATCTGGTGGACTGAGCCCCGGGCTTGGTCCAGGTCCTAGGCCGGCGGTGCCGTGACGAAGTCGATCAGTTCCTCGACCCGCCCCAGCAGCTCCGGCTCCAGATCCTTGTAAGACCCCACCCGCTTCAGGATCGCCTGCCACACCGCCCCGGTGTTGTCCGACGGCCAGCCCAGCGCCCGGCACACCCCGGTCTTCCAGTCCTGCCCCTTCGGGACCTCGGGCCAGCCCGGGATGCCCAGGGCCGACGGCTTCACCGCCTGCCAGATGTCGATGTACGGGTGGCCGACCACGAGGGCGTGCTCGCTCGTCACCGACTGGGCGATCCGCCACTCCTTCGAGCCCGGCACCAGGTGGTCCACCAGGACGCCCAGCCGCGCGTCCGGGCCGGGGGCGAAGGACTCGACGATCGACGGGAGGTCGTCCACGCCCTCCAGGTACTCCACGACCACGCCCTCGATGCGCAGGTCGTCGCCCCAGACCTTCTCCACCAGCTCGGCGTCGTGGCGGCCCTCGACGTAGATCCGGCCGGCGCGGGCCACGCGGGCGCGGGCGCCGGGGACGGCGACCGAGCCGGAGGCGGTGCGGGTGGGCCGTACGGGAGCCGAGGACGGCGGCCGGACGAGGGTGACCACCTTGCCCTCCAGCAGGAAGCCCCGTGGCTCCAGCGGGAACACCCGGTGCTTGCCGAAGCGGTCCTCCAGGGTGACCGTGCCCGCCTCGCAGCGGATGACCGCGCCGCAGAAGCCGGTCGCGGGCTCCTCGACCACCAGGCCGGGCTCGGCCGGGACCTCGGGGACCGGCTGGGGCTTCTTCCAGGGCGGTGTCAGGTCGGGGGAGTACTGGCGCATTCGAATGACGATATGGACAGCGCCGGGCGGGTTCAGCGCGACACGCCGAACCGGGCCGCGAGGGCGTCGCGCTGGCGGCGGACGTAGGCCGCGTCGACCACGGCCCCGTGCCCGGGGACGTACAGCGCGTCCTCGCCGCCGAGGGCCAGCAGCCGGTCCAGGGCGTCCGGCCAGCGGGACGGGACGGCGTCGGGGCCGGCCTGGGGTTCGCCGGACTCCTCGACCAGGTCGCCGCAGAAGACCACCTCTGTCTCGCCGGGGACTAGCACGGCCAGGTCGTGGGCGGTGTGGCCGGGGCCGACGTTGGCCAGCAGGACCTGGCGGCCGTCGCCCAGGTCGAGGGTCCACTCGCCGGAGACATGGTGGCGGGGGGCGACGAGCGTGTCAGCGGCCTCCGTGGCCGTCGCCTCGTCCAGGCCGTTGCGGACCGCGTCCGCCCGCAGCTCCGCCCGGGCCCGCCGGGAGGTGAGCGCCGCGTCCACGCCGACCGCGCCGTAGACCTCCGCGCCCGCCAGGGCGGCGGCGCCGAAGACATGGTCGAAGTGGGGATGGGTGAGGGCGAGATGGGTCACACGCCGGCCGGAGATCTCCTCCGCCTCGGCCCGCAGCCGGGCGCCCTCCGCGAGGCTCGACCCCGCGTCGATCAGCAGCGCCGCGCCCTCGCCGAGGACCAGGCCAGCCGTGCAGTCCCAGCCCGGCAGGCGGCACCGGCCGACCCCGGTCGCCAGCCGTTCCCACCCCAGCTCTTCCCAAGTCACCGTCATACCCGCGACGCTAACCGTGACGCCCCCGAGCGCACGACCTCGCAGGACCGGCCTTGCCCGGGCCGTACCCGACGGCCGTACACTGGCCCGGTAAGGCTGGCACTCACATGGGGCGAGTGCCAGGGGGAGCGTCAAGGGGACGGACGGACCGCTGGAGGTGTGCGCGGATGCTCAGTGAACGACGGCTTCAGGTATTGCGCGCCATCGTCCAGGACTACGTCGGAACCGAGGAGCCGGTCGGCTCCAAGGCGCTCACCGAGCGGCACAACCTCGGCGTCTCGCCGGCCACGGTCCGCAACGACATGGCCGCCCTGGAGGACGAGGGGTACATCGCCCAGCCGCACACCAGCGCCGGGCGCATCCCCACCGACAAGGGCTACCGGCTCTTCGTCGACAAGCTCGCCGAGGTCAAGCCGCTCACCGCGCCCGAGCGGCGCGCGATCCAGAACTTCCTCGACGGCGCCGTCGACCTCGACGACGTCGTGGCCCGCACGGTGCGGCTGCTCGCGCAGCTGACCCGGCAGGTCGCGGTCGTGCAGTATCCCTCGCTGACCCGGTCCACGGTGCGGCACGTGGAGCTGCTGTCGATGGCACCCGCGCGGGTGATGCTGGTCCTGATCACCGACACCGGACGGGTCGAGCAGCGGATGATCGACTGCCCGGCGCCGTTCGGCGAGACGTCCCTGGCGGATCTGCGGGCGCGGCTGAACAGCCGGGTCGCGGGCCGCCGTTTCACGGACGTGCCGCAACTGGTGCAGGATCTCCCCGAGGGCTTCGAACCGGAGGATCGCGGCACCGTCCAGACGGTGCTCTCCACCCTGCTGGAGACGCTGGTCGAGCGGACCGAGGAGCGGCTGATGATCGGCGGCACCGCCAATCTGACCCGCTTCGGACATGACTTCCCCCTCACCATCCGGCCCGTCCTGGAGGCGCTGGAGGAGCAGGTCGTGCTCCTCAAGCTGCTGGGCGAGGCGAAGGATTCGGGCGTGACCGTGCGCATCGGTCACGAGAACGCCCATGAGGGACTCAACTCCACGTCGGTGGTGTCGGTCGGCTACGGTTCGGGCGGCGAGGCAGTCGCCAAGCTCGGCGTGGTCGGACCGACCCGCATGGATTACCCGGGAACGATGGGAGCGGTACGAGCGGTGGCACGGTACGTCGGACAGATCCTGGCGGAGTCGTAGGTGGCCACGGACTATTACGCCGTTCTCGGCGTGCGCCGCGACGCGTCGCAGGAAGAGATCAAGAAGGCCTTCCGGCGGCTCGCTCGCGAGCTGCACCCGGACGTCAACCCCGATCCGAAGACCCAGGAGCGGTTCAAGGAGATCAACGCCGCTTACGAGGTGCTGTCGGACCCGCAGAAGAAGCAGGTCTACGACCTCGGCGGCGACCCGCTCTCGCAGAGCGGCGGCGCGGGCGCCGGCGGCTTCGGCGCGGGGGGCTTCGGGAACTTCTCCGACATCATGGACGCCTTCTTCGGCACGGCGTCGCAGCGCGGACCGCGCTCGCGCACCCGCCGCGGCCAGGACGCGATGATCCGGATCGAGGTCGAGCTCGACGAGGCGGCCTTCGGCACCACCAAGGACATCCAGGTCGACACCGCGATCGTCTGCGCCACGTGCAGCGGCGAGGGCGCGGCGCCGGGCACCTCGGCGCAGACGTGTGACATGTGCCGCGGCCGGGGTGAGGTCTCGCAGGTCACCCGGTCCTTCCTGGGCCAGGTCATGACCTCGCGGCCGTGCCCGCAGTGCCAGGGCTTCGGCACGGTCGTGCCGAACCCGTGCCCGGAGTGCGCCGGCGACGGCCGCGTCCGCTCCCGCCGCACGCTGACGGTGAAGATCCCGGCCGGTGTCGACAACGGCACCCGGATCCAGCTCGCGGGCGAGGGTGAGGTCGGCCCCGGCGGCGGCCCCGCCGGTGACCTGTACGTCGAGATCCACGAACTCCCGCACCCGACCTTCCAGCGGCGCGGCGACGACCTGCACTGCACGGTGACGATCCCCATGACGGCGGCGGCCCTCGGCACCAAGGTGCCGCTGGAGACGCTGGACGGCATGGAGGAGGTCGACATCCGCCCGGGCACCCAGTCCGGCCAGTCGATCCCGCTGCACGGCCGGGGCGTGACCCATCTGCGCGGCGGCGGCCGGGGCGACCTCGTCGTCCACGTTGAGGTGCAGACCCCGACCAAGCTCGACCCGGAGCAGGAGCGCCTGCTGCGCGAGCTGGCCAAGCTGCGCGGCGAGGAACGCCCGCAGGGCCAGTTCCAGCCGGGGCAGCAGGGGCTGTTCTCGCGGCTGAAGGACGCGTTCAACGGTCGCTGAGTGCGCGCGTGCGCGGCTGGGCCGGGATGCTGCGTCGCGGCGGCCGGGGGTCCGGGGGTGGCCCCCCGGGCAGGCGCAGTCAGCCGGGGCGGCAGGGGCTGTTCTCGCGGCTGAAGGACGCGTTCAACGGTCGCTGAGTGCGCGCGTGCGCGGCTGGGCCGGGATGCTGCGTCGCGGCGGCCGGGGGTCCGGGGGTGGCCCCCCGGGCAGGCGCAGTCAGCCGGGGCGGCAGGGGCTGTTCTCGCGGCTGAAGGACGCGTTCAACGGTCGCTGAGCCTCGGTTTCGCCGAGAGGATGCCGAGCGGGTGCCAGTGGTCTATGCCAGTTGGCCGCCCGGATTCGGACTTGTTCGGAGGACGTGACAACATGCCGTCATGTCCTCCGCACTGACCGATCTCTTTCCCCACCCGATCGTGCAGGCCCCCATGGCGGGCGGTGTCTCCGTGCCGCAGCTCGCCGCGGCCGTGTCCGAGGCAGGGGGGCTCGGCTTCCTGGCCGCCGGGTACAAGACGGCCGACGGCATGTACCAGGAGATCAAGCAACTGCGGGGGCTGACGAGCCGCCCCTTCGGCGTGAACCTGTTCATGCCGCAGCCCGAGTATGCCGAGCCCGCAGCCGTCGACGTCTACGCCCACCAGCTGGCCGGCGAGGCCGCCTGGTACGAGACCGAGCTGGGCGACCCGGACAGCGGCCGGGACGACGGCTACGACGCGAAGCTCGCCGTGCTGCTGGACAACCCGGTGCCGGTCGTCTCCTTCCACTTCGGCGTGCCCGGCCGGGACGTCCTGGACGCGCTGCGCCGGGCCGGAACGTTCACGCTCGTCACCGCCACCACCGCCGACGAGGCGCGCGCGGTGGAGCAGGCCGGGGCGGACGCGGTGATCGTGCAGGGCGTGGAGGCCGGCGGCCACCAGGGCACCCACCGGGACATCCCCGAGAACGACGGCTCCGGCATCGGACTGCTCTCCCTGATCGCCCAGGTCCGCGAGGCGGTACGGCTGCCCCTGGTCGCCGCGGGCGGCATCATGCGCGGCAGCCAGATCGCCGCCGTCCTCGCCGCCGGGGCGAGCGCCGCGCAGCTCGGCACCGCCTTCCTCGCCACCCCCGAGTCGGGCGCCCACGCCGTGCACAAGCAGGCGCTGACCAACCCGCTGTTCACCCGCACCGAACTCACCCGGGCCTTCTCCGGCCGCCCCGCGCGCGGCCTGGTCAACCGGTTCATGCGCGAGCACGGCCCGTACGCCCCCGCCGCCTACCCGGAGATCCACCACCTGACCTCCCCGCTGCGCAAGGCCGCCGCGAAGGCCGGTGACGCGCAGGGCATGGCGCTGTGGGCCGGGCAGGGCCACCGGATGGCCCGCGAACTGCCCGCCGGGCAGCTGGTGGAGGTGCTGGCGGCCGAGCTGGCGGCGGCCCGGACAGCGTTGTCGGAAGGCGGCCGGCGATGACGGCACCGGTGTTCGTGGTCGAGCACTTCAACGCGGGCGGCGGCGGCCGTTACGTCCTCGACGGCCCCGAGGGGCGGCACGCGGTCTCCGTGAAGCGGCTGCGGCCCGGCGAGGACGTCGTTCTCACCGACGGCGCCGGGCGCTGGGCGGACTGCGTGGTGCTCGGCACCGAGGGCAAGGACCGTCTCATCGTCCAGCTCGACTCCTACTCCGAGGAGCCGCCCGAGCAGCCCCGCATCACCGTCGTCCAGGCCCTCCCCAAGGGCGACCGCGGGGAACTCGCCGTCGAGACCATGACCGAGGTCGGCGTCGACGCGATCGTGCCGTGGCAGGCCGCCCGCTGCATCACCCAGTGGAAGGGCGACCGCGGGCAGAAGTCCCTCGCCAAGTGGCGGGCCACCGCCCGCGAGGCGGGCAAGCAGTCCCGCCGCGTCCGTTTCCCCGAGGTCGCGGACCTGGCGTCGACCAAGCAGGTCGCCGCGCTGCTCGCGAAGGCCGACTTCGCCGCCGTACTGCACTCCGACTTCGAGTACGGCAGCGAGCCGCTGGCCACCGCCGAACTGCCCACCGAGGGCGAGATCGTCCTGGTGGTCGGCCCCGAAGGCGGCGTGGCCGCAGACGAGTTGGCACTGTTCCGGGAGGCCGGTGCCAAGGCGTACGTCCTCGGCCGCAGCGTCCTGCGCACCTCCACCGCCGGCACGGCCGCCGCGGCCCTCCTCCTGGGCCGCACGGGCCGCTGGTCCTGAACCCGTCCGGACGCCCCCCCGTCCGCGTGGCCGGCCGGGACGCCCGTCTCAGGGGTGCGGCGGGGTGCCTGGCGGAGCGGTGGGAGCGGCCGCCGCCGCGCGGCTGACGGCGGCGGCCGGGAGCAACTCCCAGCCGTCCACTTCCTGTTCCCGCGCCCCGGGCAGCAGGCCGCGCCGCGTGGCCTCGTCGACGAGCGCGCGGATGCTGCCCGGCTCGTTCAGGTTGAGCCCGTTGCCGTGCTCGTCGCTCACATACCCGCCGGGCTGATAGCCGCCCTCGACGGCCCGCCCGGGCCCCTCCCGGAACACGATCCGCGTCCGCCGCCCGTCCCGCAGCAGCGCGACCACCTCCTCGCACGGCCGCCCGTCACCGTGCCGGTGCCGGACACTCCACAGATAGGTGGTCGTCTCGTCCACCACGAGCCTTCGCAGACTGCCCTTCTTGCGCATCCCGCCAGGCTAGGCGGTAACGGCCTTGCCGGGCACAGCGATTGGGCGTGACCGTATGCGCTCTTCCGTGCTCCGCGGGACAGTGGGAACATGCCCTCCATGGGGGTGTTGAGGCGGATTTGGGGACGGTCCGGCGGGCGCAGGACGGGTGCCGTGGTGGCGTTCGCGGTGGTGGCCGTCGGCGGGGTCGTGGCGTGTGAGCCGGGTGGGCTGAGTTCGGCGACCGTGGCGTACACGACGGACGAGACGGTGACCCGGGAGCTGGAGCGGCGGAAGGCGGACGTGCGGTGGCTCAGCTGCACGGCGGACTTCGGGGACGACGGCCGCTCGACGCCCACCGCGAGCGAGGACACCGTCGCCGACGTCCAGTGCGAGGGGGAGACCACCGACGGCAAGGAGATCACCGTCGACGGCAAGGTGACCCGCGCGGTCAACGGGCGCTGTGTGCGCGGGGACATCGTCGCGAAGGTGGACGGCAAGGAGTGGTTCCACGTCAAGGGCCTCGGCGACTGCGACGCCCCGAGCACCCCGCCGGTGAACCAGCCGCCCGGTGCCGGTCCCGACCCGGACGTCACCGTGACGGTCACCAAGACGATCTGGTGCCAGCGCGATCCGCAGTGCTGGCCGGAGGGCAAGTGATCCAAACCCCTGTCCCGGTCCGCCACCGCCTGCGTAGGGTGATCGAGTGACGCAGTCTTCCACGCCGGGGTATCTCCGATTTCCGCATCCGCATGGCGAGTTGGTGGCCTTCACCGCCGAGGACGACGTGTGGCTCGCTCCGCTCGACGGCGGGCGGGCCTGGCGGGTCAGCGCCGACAACGTGCCGGTGAACCACCCGCGCATCTCGCCCGACGGCACCACCGTCGCCTGGACCTCCACCCGCGACGGCGCCCCCGAGGTGCACATCGCACCCGTCGACGGCGGCCCGTCCAAGCGGCTGACCCACTGGGGCAGTTGGCGCACCCAGGTGCGCGGCTGGACCCCCGAGGGACAGGTCCTCGCCCTCACCGCGCACGGCCAGGCGAACCTGCGCCGGAGCTGGGCGCACGCCGTCCCGCTGGACGGCGGCCCCGCCACCCGGCTGCCGTACGGGCCCGTCGGCGAGGTCGCCCACGGCCCGCACACCGTGCTGCTGTCCGCGCCGATGGGCCGCGAGGCCGCCGCGTGGAAGCGGTACCGGGGCGGCACGGCCGGCAAGCTGTGGATCGACCGGGACGGCGACGGGGAGTTCGTACGGCTCCACGAGGAGCTGGACGGGAACATCGAATACCCCTTCTGGGTGGGGGAGCGGATCGCCTTCCTCTCCGACCACGAGGGCACGGGAGCCGTCTACTCCTCCCTCGCGGACGGGTCCGACCTGCGCCGGCACACCGCACTCGACGGTTTCTACGCCCGCCACGCGGCGACCGACGGCACCCGCGTCGTCTACTCCAGCGCCGGTGAACTGTGGCTGCTCGACGACCTCGACGGCGCCGAGCCGCGCCGCCTCGACATCCGGCTCGGCGGGCAGCGCACCGACCGGCAGCCGTACCAGGTGGACGCCGCCCGCTGGTTCGGCGCCGCGGCCCCCGACCACACCGCCCGCGGCAGCGCCGTCGCCGTGCGCGGCGCCGTGCACTGGGTCACCCACCGCTCCGGCCCCGCCCGCGCCCTCGCCGCCACGCCCGGCGTACGGGCCCGGCTGCCGCGCACCTTCCGGGTGGAGGGCGAGGAGTGGGTGGTGTGGGTGACGGACGCCGAGGGCGAGGACGCCCTGGAGTTCGCGCCCGCCACCGGACTCGCCCCCGGCGCCACCCCGCGCCGGCTGGCCGCCGGACGGCTCGGCCGGGTGCTGGGCCTGGCGATGGCTCCGGACGGCAGCCGGGCCGCGGTCGCCGCGCACGACGGGCGGGTCCTGCTCGTCGAACGGGAGACCGGCGAGGTCCGCGAGGTCGACCGCAGCGAGCACGGCGACGTCTCCGGGCTGACCTTCTCCCCGGACTCCTCCTGGCTCGCCTGGTCGCACCCCGGCCCCACCCCGCTCTGCCAGATCCGGCTCGCCCACACCACCGACCTGACCGTCACCGAGGCGACCCCGCTGCGCTTCCAGGACTACGCGCCCGCCTTCACCCTCGACGGCAAGCACCTCGCGTTCCTCTCCACCCGCTCCTTCGACCCCGTCTACGACGAGCACGTCTTCGACCTGGCGTTCGTCACCGGCGACCGCCCGTACCTGATCACCCTCGCCGCCACCACGCCCTCCCCGTTCGGCCCGCAGCGGCACGGCCGCGCCTTCGAGGCGCCGGACAAGGACGAGACCCCCGACAGCGAGGGCACCCCCGCCACCCGCGTCGACCTCGAAGGACTCGCCGACCGGATCATCCCGTTCCCCGTCGAGGCCGGCCGCTACTCCAACCTGCGCGCCGCCAAGGACGGCGTGCTGTGGCTGCGCCACCCCGTGCAGGGCGTCCTCGGTGTCTCCCGGGCCACCCCGGACGACCCCGACCCGCACACCGAGCTGGAGCGCTACGACCTCGCCCAGCAGCGCCTGGAACACCTCGCCGCCGACGCCGACCACTTCGAGGTCAGCGGCGACGGCAAGCGGGTGCTGCTGTGGACCGACGGACGGCTGAAGGTCGTCCCCAGCGACCGGCGCGCCTCCGGCGACGACGACAGCGACAGCAACATCACCGTCGACCTCTCCCGCGTCCGCCAGACCGTCGACCCGGCGGCCGAGTGGCGGCAGATGTACGACGAGACCGGCCGGGTCATGCGGGACCACTTCTGGCGGCCGGACATGAGCGGCGTCGACTGGGACGGCGTCCTCGACCGCTACCGGCCCGTCCTCGACCGCGTCGCCACCCACGACGACCTGGTCGACCTCCTCTGGGAGGTGCAGGGCGAACTCGGCACCTCGCACGCCTACGTCGTCCCGCGCGGCCGGCACGGTCACGGCGGCCGGCAGGGGCTGCTCGGCGCGGACCTGTCCCGGCACCCGGACGGCACCTGGCGCGTCGACCGTGTGCTGCCCTCCGAGACCTCCGACCCCGAGGCCCGCTCCCCGCTCGCCGCGCCCGGCGTCGCGGTGCGCGCCGGGGACGCGATCGTCGCCGTCGGCGGGCAGCCGGTGGACCCGGTCACCGGACCGGCGCCGCTGCTCGTCGGCACCGCGGGCAAGCCGGTCGAGCTGACCGTCCTCCCGGCCGGCGGCGGCGAGGTGCGCCACACCGTGGTCGTGCCCGTCGCCGACGAGGAGCCGCTGCGGTACCACGCGTGGGTCGCCGACCGGCGGGCGTATGTGCACGAGCGCTCCGGCGGGCGGCTGGGCTACCTCCACGTCCCGGACATGCAGGCGCCCGGCTGGGCGCAGATCCACCGCGACCTGCGCGTCGAGGTCGCCCGCGAGGGGCTGGTCGTCGACCTCCGCGAGAACGCGGGCGGGCACACCTCCCAGCTCGTCGTGGAGAAGCTGGCCCGGCGGATCGTCGGCTGGGGCGTGCCGCGCGGGATGCGGCCGTACAGCTATCCCGAGGACGCGCCCCGCGGGCCCGTCGTCGCCGTCGCCAACGAGTTCTCCGGCTCCGACGGCGACATCGTCAACGCGGCGATCAAGGCGCTGGGGCTGGGGCCCGTGGTCGGCACGCGCACCTGGGGCGGCGTCATCGGCATCGACAGCCGCTACCGCCTCGTCGACGGCACCCTCGTCACCCAGCCGAAGTACGCCTTCTGGCTGGAGGGTTACGGCTGGGGCGTCGAGAACCACGGCGTCGACCCCGACATCGAGGTCGTCCACCGCCCCCAGGACCACGCCGCCGACCGCGACCCCCAACTGGACGAGGCCATCCGCCTGGCCCTGGAATCCCTGGAATCCACCCCGGCAAAGGTGCCGCCTCCTCTGCCGTGACCGGCGCGGGGTCCGGGCGGGGGTGGGGACACCCGGTCAGGGGCGCGGGGAACTGCGCGCCCGGCCACGCACGGACCCGCACCCGACAACGGCGTCCCGCCACCCCCAGGGGCGCGGGGAACTACGCGCCCGGCCACGCACGGACCCGCACACGAGACCCGCAGCCACCACCCACGGCGCCCGCGCCCCAGCCACAAACCCCCCGCACCCGGCGACGATACGATGCCCCCACAGACGATCACCCGCTCAACCCCCGGAGGGACCATGGCAGGGGAGCCACAGGACGACTGCTTGTTCTGCAAGATCGTCGCGGGCCAGATCCCGGCGACGATCGTCCGCGAGACCGAAACCACCCTCGCCTTCCGGGACATCAACCCCCAGGCACCCACCCACATCCTGGTCATCCCCAAGGCCCACTACCCGAACGCCGCCGAACTCGCCGCCGCGCGCCCGGAACTCGCCGCCGACGTGCTGCACGAGACCCAGGCCGTCGCCGACGACGAGAACCTCGACAGCTACCGCACGGTCTTCAACACGGGCAGCGGCGCCGGCCAGACCGTCTGGCACGCCCACGCGCACGTCCTCGGCGGCCGTGGCCTGGAATGGCCCCCCGGGTAGTCGGTACGCATCGTGTCCGTCCGTGAATTGGTGGTCCTCGGCACCGCCAGCCAGGTCCCGACCCGGCACCGCAACCACAACGGCTACCTGCTGCGCTGGGACGGCGAGGGCATCCTCTTCGACCCCGGCGAGGGCACCCAGCGCCAGATGCTGCGCGCCGGCGTCGCCGCCCACGACCTGAACCGGATCTGCGTCACCCACTTCCACGGGGACCACTCGCTGGGCCTGCCGGGCGTGATCCAGCGGATCAACCTGGACCAGGTGCCGCACCCGGTCACGGCCCACTACCCGCGCTCCGGTCAGCGCTTCTTCGACCGGCTGCGCTACGCCACCGCCTACCGCGAGACGGTGGGGGTGACCGAGGCGCCGGTCGACGCCGACGGCACCCTCGCCCGCACCCCCTCCTACACGCTGGAGGCCCGCAAGCTCTCCCATCCGGTCGAGTCGTACGGCTACCGGATCGTCGAGCCCGACGGCCGGCGGATGCTGCCCGAGCGGCTGGCCGCGCACGGCATCACCGGCCCGGACGTGGGCCGCATCCAGCGGGAGGGCACGCTCGGCGGGGTGACCCTGGCGGACGTCAGCGTCGTACGCCGCGGGCAGCGGTTCGCGTTCGTCATGGACACGAGGCTGTGCGACGGGGTGTACGCGCTGGCGGACGGCTGCGACATGCTCGTCATCGAGTCGACCTTCCTCGACGAGGACGAGCACCTCGCCACCGAACACGGCCACCTGACGGCCGGTCAGGCGGCGCGTGTGGCCAAGGCGAGCGACGTACGCCATCTCGTCCTCACCCACTTCAGCCAGCGCTACACCGAGCCCGACGAGTTCGAGCGCCAGGCGCGCGCCGCCGGGTTCGAGGGCGAGCTGACGGTGGCGTACGACCTCCTGCGGGTACCGGTCCCGAAACGCAGGTAAACGGGGCGTACCATGCCCGAATGCCCCTCCCCAAAGCAGAACTGCACCTGCACATCGAAGGAACCCTGGAGCCGGAGCTGGCGTTCGAGCTGGCCGCCCGCAACGGGGTGACACTGCCGTACGCGACCACGGAGGAACTGCGCGAGGCGTACCGGTTCGAGAACCTCCAGTCCTTCCTGGACCTGTACTACGCGCTGATGGCCGTCCTGCGCACCGAGCGCGACTTCGAGGACCTGGCCGACGCCTATCTCGCCCGCGCCGCCGCGCAGGGCGTGCGGCACGCGGAGATCTTCTTCGACCCGCAGGCGCATCTCGCGCGCGGCGTGGCGATGGGCACCGTCGTGGAGGGCCTGTGGCGCGCGCTCGCCCGCAGCACGGCCGACCACGGCGTCTCCACCAAGCTCATCATGTGCTTCCTGCGCGACGAGTCCGCCGAGTCGGCCCTCGCCACGCTGGAGGCGGCCAGGCCGTACCTGGACCGGATCACCGGCATCGGCCTGGACTCCGCCGAGATCGGGCACCCGCCGGCGAAGTTCCGCGAGGTCTACGAGGCCGCCGCCGCGCTCGGGCTGCGCCGGGTCGCGCACGCGGGCGAGGAGGGGCCGGTGGAGTACATCACCGAGGCCCTCGACGTGCTCGGCATCGAGCGCGTCGACCACGGCCTGCGCGCCCTGGAGGACCCGGCGCTGGTCGAGCGGCTGGTGCGGGAGCGGATCCCGCTCACCCTGTGCCCGCTGTCGAACGTCCGGCTGCGCACCGTGGACACGCTGGCCGACCACCCGCTGCCCGCGATGCTCGACGCCGGGCTGCTGTGCACGGTCAACTCCGACGACCCGGCCTACTTCGGCGGCTACGCGGGCGACAACTTCGACGCCGTACGCCGTGAACTCGGCCTCACCGACGAGCGGCTGCGCGAGCTGGCCCGCAACTCCTTCCTCGCCTCCTTCCTGGAGGACGACGAGGAGCGGCGGGCGCGCTACCTCGCCGAGGTGGAGGCGTACGAGTTCCGGGAGGCGGGCCCCGCGGTGTCGTAGGCGCCCCGCTCGGCGGCGACGGCCGGGGCGTCCACCGGAATCTCGACGACCGGGATCTCGACGACCGGGATCTCGACGACCGGGATCTCCACGACCGTGAGGTCCCGTGCGGCCGTTTCCCGGCGGCCCGCCCGCAGTGCCACGGCCGTCATCGGCACCGCGACCACGAGCAGTCCGGCGGCGAGCACCAGCCCCATGCCGGTGAAGCCCGCCCGCTCGGACAGCAGGCTGCCGGTCAGCGGGCCGGCCGCGGTGCCCAGCGAGGACGCCGAGCCGACCAGTACCGCCCAGCGCCCGCGCGGGTCGAGGGAGGCGGCCAGGCCGATGACGTAGGACAGCACCACCGGGTAGAGGGCGTTCCAGGCGATCTCGCCCGCCGCGAAGGCGGGCAGGGTGGTCGCGGAGGCGCTGAGCGCGATGCACCCGGCGATGAGCGTGGTCCCGGCGCCGATCGGCACCGCCCGCCCGCACCGCACCCCGAGCGCGCCCGCGCCCAGCACGCCCAGCAGCCCGGCGCCGAGCGCCACGGCGAAGACGACCCCGACGGCGGCCTCGGTCAGATGCGCCTGCGTCACCCCGATCCGGCCGCTGACACCCCACAGGGCGTTCTGCGCGAGCGACCAGCACGGCATGACGGCGGCGAGGACGAGACCGGACCGCAGGTGGGGCAGGCGGGCCCGCTCCCGCGCCGGGACCCGGGGTGCGGGAGCGGAGACCGGCAGCCGGCCGGTCAGCGGCCATACGGCGAGCGCGGTCAGCGCGATCGCGGCGAGCGGCAGGCCGTGACCGGGGCCGAGGTGGGGGACCGTCAGATACAGGGCGCCCGCGAGCGCGGAGACGCCGAGCAGCCCGGCCGTGGAGGCGCGGTGCGGGTCCTTCTGCGCGGCGATGCCGGACGCGGCCACCGCGGTGATCGTGCCCGAGCCGAACCCGCCGAGCACCGCGCCCGCGACGACGGCCGGGACGGCGGTGGTGAGCGCGGCGCCGCCGTAACCGAGGGCGGCGACCGCGAGTCCGGCGCGGGCCAGCCGGCGGGCACCGATCCGTTCCACCCGCGCGGCCAGCGCGAACCCGGCCGACGCGGAGGCGAGCAGCAGCGCGCTGCCGACGGCGCCCGCCTGAGTGCCGGTCAGCGGCAGGCCTGCGTCCAGGCGGCCGACCGTGGTCGGCAGCAGATAGGGCGCGAGGTACCCGGCCGTGAACAGGGCGAGGAGCGGCCAGGGGAGGGTGGAGCGAGGGGCGGACACGGGCGTTCCCGGGGCATGCGAAAGGAGCGTGAGAAAGGGGGGAGGAGCGCAGGCCGTCGACGGACAGGAACGAGCGCGCGGGCAATTTGTATCAAGCACGCGGTTCGCGAAGAAGCTCGGGGGGCGTGATCCGGGTCACTCTCTGGTTTGGGGCGCCGGAGGCCGGGTAGGCGGGGGCGGTTTCGCGGCTGAACGGGCGTGGTTTCCTGGGTGAACGGGCGGCGCTAGCGCCAGTGCACGGCGCCCCCGGCCGCCGGTGCCGTCGCCTCGATCTTCGCCCGGACCTCGCGCATCACGGCGACGATCCGCTCCTCGTGCCCCGGCGTCAGCCGGACCACCGGCACCGAGCAGCTGATCGCGTCCTGGGCGGGGGAGTCGTAGCGCAGCGCGAAGCCGAAGCCGACGATCCCGGGGACGCCTTCCTCGCGGTCGATCGCGTAGCCGCGCTCGCGCACCTCGGCGAGGTCCGCGGCCAGGGAGGCGCGGGTGGTGTGGGTGTTGGGGGTGAGGGCCGCGTACGGCTCCGGCGGCAGCCGGTCGTCGGGGCGTTCGGCCAGCAGCGCCTTGCCCAGGGCCCCCGCGTGCGCGGGGAGCCGGCGCCCGACGCGGCTGATCGTGCGCAGGTACTCGTGCGACTCCCGGGTGGCCAGATACGCCACGTCGCGGCCGTCCAGCCGGCCCAGGTGGATCGTCTCGCCCAGCGCGTCCGACGCCTCGTCGAGATACGGCCGTACGAGCCGCACGCGCGGGTCGGAGTCGAGGTAGCCGGTGCCGGTCAGCAGCGCGCGGAGGCCGATGCCGTAGAGCGAGCCGGTGATGTCGGTGCGCACCCAGCCGCGCGAGATCAGCGTCTGGAGCAGGGCGTACATCGAGCTGCGCGGCACGCCGAGTTCGTCCGCCAGCTCCTGGAGGCGTGCCGGGCGGTCACCGCGCGCGGCGAGCAGTTCCAGCAACTCCACCGTGCGCGCGGCCGACTTCACCTCGCGGACGCCACCGCTGCCGCCTGACTCGGACATGGGGAGATGGTAGTGCGGCGGCGGGCCCGCCCCGCTATCTTCATACGGGAACGTCGTCTACGTAGGGAGATGACCGTGGCTCGTGACCGTGACCTCCGGATCGCCCGGGTCACGCTGACCCCCGTCCTGGTCGCCGACCCGCCCCTGCTCAACACCCAGGGCGTGCACCAGCCGTACACCCCCCGGCTGATCGTGGAGGTGACCACGGAGGACGGGGTCACCGGGCTCGGGGAGACGTACGGCGACACCAAGTACCTGGAGCTCGCCCGGCCCCTGGCCGAGCTGCTGCCCGGGCACCGGGTCGACGACCAGGGCGGCCTGTTCACCCTCGCCGACCGGCTCGCCGTGGACACCGCGCGGGTCGACGGCGCGCTCGACGTCGGCGGGCTGCGCGGCGTCCAGACCGCCGGCAAGCTGCGGCTGTCCGTCGTCTCCGCCTTCGAGGTCGCCTGCCTCGACGCGCTCGGCCGGACGCTCGGGCTGCCCGTGCACGCGCTGCTCGGCGGCAAGGTCCGCGACACGGTCGACTACAGCGCCTATCTCTTCTACCGGTGGGCCGCGCACCCCGAGGGCGTCACGGCCGAGCCGGACGACTGGGGCGCCGCCCTCGACCCGGCGGGGATCGTGGCGCAGGCCCGCCGGTTCACCGAGCGGTACGGGTTCCGCTCCTTCAAGCTCAAGGGCGGTGTCTTCCCGCCGGACGAGGAGATCACCGCCGTCCGGGCCCTCGCCGACGCCTTCCCCGGGCATCCGCTGCGGCTCGACCCCAACGGCGCCTGGTCCGTGCCGACCTCGCTGAAGGTGGCGCGGGAACTGGAGGACGTCCTCGAGTACCTGGAGGACCCCACCCTCGGGACGGCCGCCATGGCCGAGGTCGCCGCGGGCACGTCGGTGCCGCTCGCCACCAACATGTGCGTCACGACGTTCGCCGAGATCAAGGAGGCCTTCACACGGGACGCCGTCCAGGTGGTGCTCTCCGACCACCACTACTGGGGCGGGCTGCGCCACACCCAGCAGCTCGCGGCCGTCTGCCGCGCCTTCGGCGTCGGGGTCTCCATGCACTCCAACACCCACCTCGGCATCTCCCTCGCCGCGATGACCCACGTGGCGGCCACCGTGCCCGGCCCCCTCCACGCCTGCGACTCCCACTACCCCTGGCAGACCGAGGACGTCCTCACCGAACGCCTGACGTTCCACGACGGCGCCGTCCGCGTCTCCGACGCCCCCGGCCTGGGTGTGGACCTGGACCGCGACCGGCTGGCATTCCTCCACGAGCGGTGGGCACGGGACGACGGCACGCTGCGGGACCGGGACGACGCGGCGGCGATGCGGGTCGTGGAACCGGGATGGAGGGTGCCGACGATGCCTCGGTGGTAGGGGTTGGGGGCGCTCAGGCGACTGGTGGGGGGCGCTCAGGCGGCCGGCGGGGGGCGCTCCGGGTTGACGCCGGTACCGGGGTGCCGGGTGTGACGGAAGACGCGCTGTCAGTGGCGTGGTGCACACTGGCCTGACCCGCACCACGTTCAGGGAGTGCACCGTGAACGCGTCCGCCGGAGCCACCACCTCCACCGTGCCGGCCTCGCTCGCCGCGCCCGCCGCGCAGGGCTGCCCGCCGCAGGTCGACCCGCTCGCCGCCCTGCGCGCCCCCGGCGACCCGCCCTGGGACGTCTATCTCACCGGCACCGTCTTCCTCGACATCATCTTCACCGGCCTCGACTCCGCCCCGGTGCGCGGCACCGAGTCCTGGGCGCGCGGTATGGGCTCCAGCCCGGGCGGCGTGGCGAACATGGCGACAGCGCTGGCCAGGCTCGGCCTGAGGACGTCCCTCGCTGCGGCCTTCGGCGACGACCACTACGGCGACTACTGCTGGGACGCCCTGGAGAGCGGCGAGGGCATCGACCTCACCCCCTCCCGCACCGTCCCCGGCTGGCACTCCCCGGTCACGGTCTCCATGGCCTACGAGGGCGAGCGCACGATGGTGTCCCACGGCCACGAACCGCCCCCGGAGGAACCCGCCCCCGACTGCCCGCCGCGCGCCCGGGCCGCCGTGGCCTCCCTCGTGCCCGGCAGCTCCGTGCCGTGGATCGCCCAGGCCGCCGCGCGGGGCACCCGGATCTTCGCCGACGTCGGCTGGGACGACACCGGAGCCTGGGACCTGGCCGCGCTCCCCGACCTCGCCCACTGCGAGGCCTTCCTGCCCAACGCGGAGGAGGCGATGCGCTACACCGGCACGAGCTGCCCGCGCGCCGCCGCCCACGCGCTCACCGCGTTCGTGCCGCTGGCCGTCGTCACCCTCGGCGCCGACGGCGCGTACGCCGTGGACCGGCGCACCGGCGAGACCGCCGAGGTCCCGGCCATCGAGGTGGAGGCCCTGGACCCGACCGGCGCCGGGGACGTCTTCGTGGCCGGCTTCGTCACCGGCACCCTCGCCGGCTGGCGGCTCGCCGACCGCCTCGCCTTCGCCGGCCTCACCGCCGCCCTGTCCGTCCAGGAGTTCGGCGGCTCCCTCTCCGCCCCCGGCTGGTCCGAGATCGCCGCCTGGTGGCGCAAGGTCCGCTCCCTCGACGACCAGGACCCGGCCGCCCTGGAGCGGTACGCGTTCCTCGCCGACCTGGTCCCGGAGGAATGCGGGCGCCCCTGGCCCCTGCGCCGGGCGGTCCCGACGATCGGCTTCCGCCGCTCGGCATGACGGCGGGCCGTCGGGCGTTCGCTTTCCAGGGTCTGTTCGAAAAGCCCTACGGGCTTGTCGGTGCCCCGTCGTACCCTGGGAATCGCGAGGCCGCCCTCAGCTACGCGGCCGTGACGAGGAGGAACCGCAGGCCTTCAGCGCCGGCCCATGACTCAGACACCCACAGCTCACACCCCCGCGCAGGGGCAGGCGAGAGCACAGTTCACCGTCCCCGCCCAGCACCCCATGGTGACCGTGCTGGGTTCCGGCGACTCCCTCCTGCGCGTGATCGAGAAGGCCTTCCCGGCGGCCGACATCCACGTCCGGGGCAATGAGATCAGCGCGGTCGGCGACCCCGTGGACGTCGCCCTGATCGCGCGCGTGTTCGACGAGATGATGCTGGTGCTCCGCACCGGGCAGCCGATGACGGAGGACGCAGTGGAACGGTCGATCGCGATGCTCAGGGCGAGCGAGTCCGGAGGCGGTGACGGCTCGGAGACCCCGGCCCAGGTGCTGACGCAGAACATCCTGTCCTCGCGTGGCCGCACGATCCGCCCCAAGACCCTGAACCAGAAGCGGTACGTCGACGCGATCGACAAGCACACGATCGTCTTCGGCATCGGCCCGGCCGGTACCGGCAAGACGTATCTGGCGATGGCGAAGGCGGTCCAGGCCCTGCAGTCCAAGCAGGTCAACCGCATCATCCTGACCCGCCCCGCGGTCGAGGCCGGAGAGCGCCTGGGCTTCCTGCCCGGCACGCTCTACGAGAAGATCGACCCCTACCTGCGCCCGCTGTACGACGCGCTGCACGACATGCTCGACCCCGACTCCATCCCCCGCCTGATGGCGGCCGGGACGATCGAGGTCGCGCCACTGGCGTACATGCGCGGCCGTACCCTCAACGACGCCTTCATCATCCTGGACGAGGCCCAGAACACGAGCCCCGAACAGATGAAGATGTTCCTCACCCGCCTCGGCTTCGACTCGAAGATCGTGATCACGGGTGACGTGACCCAGGTCGACCTGCCCGACGGCACCAAGTCCGGTCTCCGTCAGGTCCAGGACATCCTGGAGGGCGTCGAGGACGTCCACTTCTCCCGGCTGTCCTCGCACGACGTCGTCCGGCACAAGCTGGTGGGCCGTATCGTCGACGCGTACGAGAAGTACGACAGCAAGCACGGCACGGAGAACGGCGCGCACAAGAGCCGCGCCAAGTCCTCCGGCGCCAAGGGCTCCAAGGGGAAGTAGACCAGCACGACCATGTCGATCGACGTCAACAACGAGTCCGGAACCGAGGTCGACGAGCAGGCGATCCTCGACATCGCCCGCTACGCGCTCGCACGGATGCGCATCCACCCGCTCTCCGAGCTCTCGGTGATCGTCGTGGACGCCGACGCCATGGAGCAGCTCCACATCCAGTGGATGGACCTGCCGGGGCCCACGGACGTCATGTCCTTCCCGATGGACGAACTGCGTCCGCCGTCGAAGGACGACGACGAGCCCCCGCAGGGCCTTCTCGGCGACATCGTGCTCTGCCCCGAGGTCGCCGCCAAGCAGGGCGCCGAGGCGCCCACGAAGCACTCCATGGACGAGGAGCTGCAACTGCTCACCGTCCACGGCGTGCTGCACCTGCTCGGCTACGACCACGAGGAACCCGACGAGAAGGCCGAGATGTTCGGCCTTCAGGCCGCCATCGTGGACGGCTGGCGCGCGGAGAAGGGCCTGACCGGCCCGTCCCCGGCCCCGACCGTCTCATGAGCCTCCCGCTCGTATCCGGCGCGATCGCCCTGGTGATCGTGGCCTGGCTCGCCGCCTGCGCGGAGGCGGGCCTGGCCCGGGTCTCCAGCTTCCGCGCCGAGGAAGCCGTACGGTCCGGGCGGCGCGGCGCCGACAAGCTCGCCCAGGTCGCCGCCGACCCCACCCGCTACCTCAACGTGGCGCTGCTGGTCCGCGTCGCCTGCGAGATGGCCGCCGCCGCACTGATCACCTACGGGTGCCTGCGCGAGTTCCGCAGCGTCACCCAGGCCCTGCTCATCGCCATCGCGGTGATGGTCCTGCTGTCGTACGTCGCCGTCGGGGTCTCCCCGCGCACCATCGGCCGCCAGCACCCCGTGCACACGGCGACCGCGGCGGCGTACGTCCTGCTGCCGCTCGCCCGGATCATGGGCCCCATCCCGTGGCTGCTGATCCTCATCGGCAACGCGCTCACCCCCGGCAAGGGCTTCCGGCACGGCCCGTTCGCCTCCGAGGCGGAGCTGCGGGCCCTGGTCGACTACGCCGAGCGGGAGTCGCTGATCGAGGACGAGGAGCGCCGCATGGTGCACTCCGTCTTCGAACTCGGCGACACCCTGGTGCGCGAGGTGATGGTGCCGCGCACCGACCTCGTCGTCATCGAGCGGTTCAAGACCATCCGCCAGGCCCTCACCCTCGCCCTGCGCTCCGGGTTCTCCCGGATCCCGGTCACCGGGGAGAGCGAGGACGACATCGTCGGGATCGTCTACCTCAAGGACCTGGCCCGCAAGACGCACATCAGCCGGGACGCGGAGAGCGAGCTGGTGTCCACGGCGATGCGGCCCGCGGTCTTCGTCCCCGACACCAAGAACGCGGGCGACCTCCTGAGGGAGATGCAGAAGGAACGCAACCACGTCGCCGTCGTCATCGACGAGTACGGCGGCACGGCCGGCATCGTCACCATCGAGGACATCCTCGAGGAGATCGTCGGCGAGATCACCGACGAGTACGACCGCGAGCTGCCCCCGGTGGAGGAGCTGGGCGAGGGCCGCTACCGGGTCACCGCCCGCCTCGACATCACCGACCTCGGCGAGCTGTACGGCCTCGACGAGTACGACGACGAGGACGTGGAGACCGTCGGCGGCCTGCTCGCCAAGGCCCTCGGCCGGGTCCCCATCGCCGGCGCGTCCGCCCTGGTCGCCCTCCCCGACGGCCGCGATCTGCGCCTGACCGCCGAAGCGGCCGCCGGCCGCCGCAACAAGATCGTCACGGTGCTGGTGGAGCCGGTGCCCCCGGGGGGCCCGGACGAGGAGGAGAAACCGGAGTGACCCCGCAGGAGCTGCGCGCCCTCTGCCTGTCCTTCAACGCGGCCGTGGAGGACTTCCCGTTCGGCCCGGAGATCTCGGTCTTCAGGGTCCACGGCAAGCTCTTCGCGCTGTCGTATCTGGACGCGCGGCCCCTGAAGGTCAACCTCAAGTGCGACCCGGAGGACACCCTGCGGCTGCGCACCGCGCACCCGGGCCTGATCGTCCCCGGCTGGCACATGAACAAACGCCACTGGAACACGGTCACCGTCGACGCGGGACTCCCGGACCGGCTGGTCCGGGAACTGGTCGAGGACTCCTACGACCTGGTCGTCGCCGGCCTGCCGCGCGCCGTCCGGCTCCGCCTCGACCGTCCGTGAGGCCCACGCGGGCCGACGGCCGTACGGCTACGTATCCTCGAGCCATGACCGACAGCAGCGCGCTCGATCCCGAGGACCGCAAGATCGTGACCCTGGCCCGTTCCGCGCGGGCCCGTAACGGGGTGCCCGAGGGGGCGGCCGTACGGGACGAGACGGGCCGGACCTACACCGCCGGGACGGTGGCCCTCGACTCGCTGAAGCTGAGCGCCCTCCAGACGGCGGTGGCGATGGCGGTGGCGTCCGGGGCGAAGTCGCTGGAGGCGGCGGCCGTGGTGACGGACGCGGAGTCGGCGGCCGAGGCGGACCTGGCCGCCGTACGGGACCTGGGCGGCCCCGGGACGCCGGTGCTGGTCGCCGGGCCGGACGGCACGGTCCGGGCTACGGTGACGGCGGGCTGACGCCCGGCGGGGCACTGGCGGCCGGGGCCCTCGCGGTCCACCGGGCGCCGTCACCTTCACCGGCACCCGGAACCCGGCCATGACCGCCGGCGACCCGGTCACCGTCGGCCCGCTCACCGGCACCGTCGCCTCCGGCGACCGCCTGGAGGGCTACGGCGGCCCCCTGCGGATGACCGCCTTCGGCATCACCGTCACCTGCACGGCCACCGGACCCCAGTCACCGGGGCCGTTCGTCTTCGACTGGCCTCACGAGACGCCCGAGGGCGTCACAGCGCGTCCGGCCCCCGCTCGCCCGTGCGCACCCGGACGACCGTGTCGACCGGCAGCGCCCAGACCTTGCCGTCGCCGATCTTCCCGGTCTGCGCGGCCTTCACGATCGCGTCGATCACGGCGTCGCAGTCCGCGTCCTCGACCACGACCTCGATACGGACCTTCGGCACCAGGTCGATCTGGTACTCGGCGCCCCGGTAGACCTCGGTGTGGCCGCGCTGGCGGCCGTAGCCGCTGGCCTCCGAGACGGTCAGCCCCTGGATGCCCAGCTCCTGGAGCGCGTTCTTGACCTCGTCGAGGCGGTACGGCTTGACGATCGCGGTGATGAGCTTCATGCCTGCGGCTCGACCTTCTGCGCAAGGGAGACGGGGGAGGAGACGACCGGGCCGCCGTGGCCGCCCGGGACCCCGTGATCGTAGGCGCTCCGGGCGTGCACCGTAAGGTCCACGGGGTTCCGGAGGCTCACGGTACGGCGGCGCTCCGGGGATCAGGGAGAATGGGCGGCATGAGCGTTCGCACCCAGTCATCCGAGCAGTCGGCCGAGGCAGTTCACCGGGCCGGTTTCGCCTGCTTCGTGGGCCGCCCCAACGCGGGCAAGTCCACCCTCACGAACGCTCTGGTCGGGCAGAAGGTGGCGATCACCTCCAACCGCCCCCAGACCACGCGGCACACCGTCCGGGGCATCGTCCACCGCCCCGACGCGCAGCTGATCCTGGTGGACACCCCGGGGCTGCACAAGCCGCGCACCCTGCTGGGCGAGCGGCTGAACGACGTCGTGCGCACGACGTGGGCCGAGGTCGACGTGATCGGCTTCTGCCTGCCCGCCGACCAGAAGATCGGCCCCGGCGACCGGTTCATCGCCAAGGAACTCGCCGCGATCAAGAAGACCCCGAAGGTCGCCATCGTCACCAAGACCGACCTGGTGGACTCCAAGGCCCTCGCCGAGCAGCTGATCGCAGTCGACCAGCTCGGCAAGGAGCTGGGCATCGAGTGGGCGGAGATCGTCCCCGTGTCGGCGGTCGGCAGCAAGCAGGTCGACCTGCTGGCGGACCTGCTGATCCCGCTGCTGCCCGAGGGCCCGGCGCTCTACCCCGAGGGCGACCTGACGGACGAGCCCGAGCAGGTCATGGTCGCGGAACTGATCCGCGAGGCGGCCCTGGAGGGCGTCCGCGACGAGCTGCCGCACTCCATCGCGGTGGTCGTCGAGGAGATGCTGCCCCGCGAGGACCGGCCCGCCGACAAGCCCCTCCTCGACATCCACGCCAACGTCTACATCGAGCGCCCCAGCCAGAAGGGCATCATCATCGGCCCCAAGGGCAAGCGCCTGAAGGAAGTCGGCATCAAGTCCCGCAAGCAGATCGAGGCCCTGCTGGGCACCCCGGTCTTCCTCGATCTCCACGTGAAGGTCGCCAAGGACTGGCAGCGCGACCCGAAGCAGCTGCGCAAGCTCGGCTTCTGAGCCACCGGCCCCGGCCCGTTCACCGCTGGTCCCGCAGCACCTCCCGGAACCAGCGGTACGACGCCTTCGGCGTGCGGGCCAGCGTGTCGTGGTCGACGTGGACCAGGCCGAAGCGGCGGGCGTAGCCCTCGGCCCACTCGAAGTTGTCCAGCAGGGACCACACGAAGTAGCCGCGCACGTCCACACCGGCCGTGAGCGCGTCGTGCAGGGCCCGGATGTGGCCGTCCAGGTAGGCGATGCGGTCCCGGTCGTCGAGCCCGTCGTACGAGCAGCCGTTCTCGGTGATGACCACCGGGGGGAGCCGGTCGCCGTAGCGGTCGCGGAAGGCGGTCAGCAGCTCGGTCAGGCCCTCGGGGACCACCGGCCAGCCGAAGTCGGTCACCGGGCGGCCCTCGATCTCACGGACCGAGAAGGGCAGCCCGGAGGGCATCCGGACGCCGCCGAAGTCCGTCTCCGTGTCCTGCGGGGCGCCCACCCTGGTCGGCGCGTAGTAGTTCACGCCGTACCAGTCCAGCGGTTCGGCGATCACCTTGAGGTCGGCCTCGACGTCCCCCGGCATCAGCTCGCCGAGTCCGTCCGGGTAGGTGCCGAGCAGCAGCGGGTCGGCGAAGAGACGGTTCAGCAGGACGTCGTAGAACTCGGCCGCCTCCACGTCCGCGCTCTCCTCGGACGCCGGCCAGGTCGGGCCGTGCGAGTTGGCGATCCCGATGTCCGTGGCGCCCGCCGCGCGCAGCGCGCGGACGGCCAGCCCGTGGGCCAGCAGCTGGTGGTGGGCCACCGGCAGTGCGTCGAACAGCAGCCGCCTGCCGGGCGCGTGGGTGCCGAGGGCGTGCCCCAGCAGGGTGTGTTCGGCGGGCTCGTTGAGCGTGATCCACTTCCGCACGCGGTCGCCGAGGCGGTCGGCGACGACCGAGACGTACTCGGCGAAGCGGGCCGCGGTGTCCCGCTCCAGCCAGTCCAGACCGAGCGGCAGGTCCCAGTGGAACAGGGTCGGTACCGGGCGGACGCCCGCCGCGCACAGGTCGTCCACGAGCCGGTCGTAGAAGTCGAGCCCGCGCGGGGACCGCACGCGCGGCCAGGACACCGAGAAGCGGTACGCGTCCACGCCCAGGCCGGCGAGGAGGGCGACGTCCTCGCGGTGGCGGTGGTAGTGGTCGCAGGCCACCGCCGCCGTCGAGCCGTCCCTCACCCGCCCCGGCTCCGCCGTGAACGCGTCCCACACGGACGGCTCGCGCTCGTCGGCCGCGCCCTCGATCTGGTGGGCGGAGGTCGACACGCCCCACAGGAAGCCGTCGGGGAAGCGGGGTATCGGGGCCGTCGTCACGCTCCCTCCTTCAGCACGCGCGTGACCAGCGCCCGCAGGTCGTCCGGCACCCCGGGGTCGCTCGCGTGGACGGTCCGGTCGTCCACCGTGACCTCGTAGTGGAAGCCGTCGGGCACTCCGGCCGGGCGGGTGCCCTGCCCGGTGGCCAGCGCCCGCTCGGCCAGGGCCTGCCACTCGGTGGCGTCGGGGCGGCCCGCGGTGTCGATCTCGGCGTACCGCTCGATGCCCGCGAAGCCGCCCGTGCGCCTCACCTGAATTCGCATGGGTCCCTGTCTAGTACGGATCTCCCGCGAACTACAGGGTGCGTACGCCGACCTGCTCCCACGCCTTGCGCACCGCCTCGTGCTCGTCGCCGCCGTCGCCGTAGCGCTCGCGGGCGGCCTTGACGGTGAGGGTGGCGAAGTCGGCGAAACGGGCCCGCTCGGTCAGCTCGCCGCCGGTCAGCACGTCGTACCAGATCTGCCCGGCCTTCTCCCAGGCGTAGCCGCCGATCGCGGTCGCGGCCAGGTAGAACGCGTGGTTGGGGATGCCGGAGTTGATGTGCACCCCGCCGTTGTCGCGGCCGGTGCGGACGTAGTCCTCCATCGTCGCGGGCTGCGGGTCCTTGCCGAGGACGTCGTCGTCGTACGCCGTCCCCGGGGCCTTCATCGAGCGCAGCGCCACACCCGTGACGCGGGGCGCGAGCAGGCCGGCGCCGATCAGCCAGTCGGCCTCGCCGGCGGTCTGGCCGAGCGTGTACTGCTTGATCAGCGAGCCGAAGACGTCGGACATCGACTCGTTGAGCGCGCCCGGCTGGCCGTAGTAGGTGAGGTTCGCCGTGTACTGGGTGACGCCGTGGGTCAGCTCGTGGCCGATGACGTCGATCGGGAGGGTGAAGTCGAGGAAGACCTCGCCGTCGCCGTCGCCGAACACCATCTGCTCGCCGTTCCAGAACGCGTTGCCGTAGTTCTCGTCGTAGTGGACGGTGGCGTCCAGGGGCAGGCCGTCGCCGTCGATCGAGTGGCGGCCGTAGGCCTTGAGGAACAGCTCGAAGGTGGCGCCGAGACCGGCGTAGGCGCGGTTGACCGTGGCGTCCTGTCCGGGCTCGTCGCCCTCGCCGCGGACCTTGGTGCCGGGCAGGTCGGTCTTGTGCCCGGCGTCGTAGACGGTGCGCAGCGGCTGGTCCGAGGGTGCTTTGGCCTGCGGCGCGGCGGCGAGGCGGAACTCGGTCGTGACGCGGCGGCGACCGCGGAGTTCGCTGTCGCGGACCAGGGTGCGGCGGGCGGGGCCGGCGAGGGCGGGGTCCTCGCTGCGGGCCAGCCTGTCGAGGATGTGGGGTGGGACGACGGTACAGAACACTGCGCTCATGCTCCGCACCATCGCACTGAGTGCGACCTCTGTCACCAAGGGCAATCATGATTGGTGAATTGATCGCGGGTGAGGGGTGCGGGGCGGTTTGTCTATGCTAGGCGGCTGTCCGTTTTGTGGGGTTTCTCGCGCAGTTCCCCCACGCCCCTGACGAGTCTCGGTCCCGCATACTGAAACACGACCCCGCATCCCGGAGCCGCTCGGCTAGCATGCTGCGCATCATGCGTTTCGGGCTGCTTCTCCTTAGCTGCCGCGGCGAGGGCCTGTAGTCCAGGTCGACTCCCTCCCCGCGGAGCTCGGTGTTGCCGTCGGCCGTCCTTTCCGGACACCTCTAGGAGCCCCCGCATCATGGCGAATCGCCAGCAGCCCAGTTCCATGCCGATCCACAAGTACGGCCGCTACGAGCAGGTCGACATCCCGGACCGCACCTGGCCGAACCAGCGGATCACCAAGGCCCCCCGATGGCTGTCGACCGACCTGCGTGACGGCAACCAGGCCCTGATCGACCCGATGTCGCCCGCGCGCAAGCGGGCGATGTTCGACCTGCTGGTCAAGATGGGCTACAAGGAGATCGAGGTCGGCTTCCCGGCCTCCGGCCAGACCGACTTCGACTTCGTACGGTCGATCATCGAGGAAGAGGGCGCGATCCCCGAGGACGTGACGATCTCCGTCCTCACCCAGGCCCGCGAGGACCTGATCGAGCGGACCGTGGAGTCCCTGAAGGGCGCCCACCGGGCCACCGTCCACCTGTACAACGCGACCGCCCCGGTCTTCCGCCGCGTGGTGTTCCGCGGCTCCAAGGACGACATCAAGCAGATCGCCGTCGACGGCACGCGGCTGGTCATGGAGTACGCCGAGAAGCTGCTGGGCCCGGAGACCGAGTTCGGCTTCCAGTACAGCCCGGAGATCTTCACCGACACCGAGCTGGACTTCGCGCTGGAGGTCTGCGAGGGCGTCATGGACGTCTGGCAGCCCGGCCCGGACCGCGAGATCATCCTGAACCTGCCGGCGACCGTGGAGCGCTCCACGCCGTCCACCCACGCGGACCGCTTCGAGTGGATGCACCGCAACCTGTCGCGCCGCGAGTACGTCTGCCTGTCCGTCCACCCGCACAACGACCGCGGTACGGCGGTGGCGGCGGCCGAGCTGGCGCTGATGGCCGGCGCCGACCGCGTCGAGGGCTGCCTGTTCGGGCAGGGCGAGCGCACCGGCAACGTCGACCTGGTCACCCTGGGCATGAACCTGTTCTCGCAGGGCGTCGACCCGCAGATCGACTTCTCCGACATCGACGAGATCCGTCGTACGTGGGAGTACTGCAACCAGATGGAGGTCCACCCGCGCCACGCGTACGTGGGCGACCTGGTCTACACGTCCTTCTCCGGCTCCCACCAGGACGCCATCAAGAAGGGCTTCGACGCCATGGAGGCCGAGGCGAAGGCCAAGGGCGTCACCGTCGACGACATCGAGTGGGCGGTGCCGTACCTGCCGATCGACCCCAAGGACGTCGGCCGCTCCTACGAGGCGGTCATCCGGGTCAACTCGCAGTCCGGCAAGGGCGGCGTGGCGTACGTGCTGAAGAACGAGCACAAGCTGGACCTGCCGCGCCGGATGCAGATCGAGTTCTCCAAGATCATTCAGGCGAAGACGGACGCCGAGGGCGGCGAGGTCACGCCGAAGGACATCTGGGCGATCTTCGAGGACGAGTACCTGCCGAACCCGGAGAACCCGTGGGGTCGGATTCAGGTCAAGAACGGCCAGTCCACCACCGACCGCGACGGCGTCGACACCCTCACCGTGGAGGCCACCGTCGACGGCACGGACACCGTGCTGACGGGTCAGGGCAACGGTCCGATCTCGGCCTTCTTCGACGCCCTGCAGTCCATCGGGATCGACGTACGCCTGCTGGACTACCAGGAGCACACGATGAGCGAGGGCGCGTCCGCGCAGGCCGCCTCCTACATCGAATGCGCGATCGACGGCAAGGTGCTGTGGGGCATCGGCATCGACGCCAACACCACCCGCGCCTCCCTGAAGGCGGTCGTCTCGGCCGTCAACCGGGCCGCGCGCTGACCGTCCGCACCGGGGGTTTCGCGGGCCCCGCCCGCCGGATCGCGGTGCGCTCCGGCGGGCGGGGCCCCGTCGTTTACCGGCCACTCACCCGATCAGGTCACGGAAAGGTCTCGTCCTGGGTGCTGACTAGCCCTCATGGATGTGGCTAACATCACGCCAGCGCGGCGATGTTGCCGCGGGGTTACGGAGGTGCTGCGACGTGCTGCCAGAACGGGGACGAGACGGCCGTGTCACCGGGCTTTCGCGCATTTTCGGTACCCGTACCGCGTGGACGGCCCTCGCCGACGGGGACTTCTTCTGCCCCGGCTGCGGCGGCGACCGCAATTACCAGCGGCTGACCGGGCGCCGCCGGTTCACCCTGCTGGGCCTGCCGGTGCTGCCGCGCGGCGCGTGCGGGCCGGTCGTGGAGTGCGCGGCCTGCCGCCGCCACTACGGCACCGAGGTGCTCGACCACCCCACCACCACCCGCTTCTCCGCGATGCTCCGCGACGCCGTCCACACCGTCGCCCTCGCGGTGCTCGCCGCGGGCGGCACGGGCTCCCGTACGGCCCTGGAGACCGCCGCGGCGGCGGTGCGCGCGGCCGGCTTCCCGGACTGCACCGAGGAGCAGCTGGCCGCCCTCGTCGAGGCGCTGGAGGCGGACACCGGCCGGATCACCGGCGCACCCTGCGGGCCGGGGCTGGCCATAGAGCTGCACGAGGCGCTGGACCCGCTGGCCCCGCACCTCGCCCCCGCAGGACGTGAATCGATCCTGCTCCAGGGCGCCCGGATCGCCCTGGCCGACGGTCCGTACACCACCGCCGAACGCGAGGCGCTGGCCACCGTGGGCGCCGCGCTCACCATCACCGGCGACGAGGTGAACCGGCTGCTCGCGGCGGCGCGTACGCCCTCGTGACGCTCGGCGTGATACTCCCAGGGGAGTAATGCGGCCCCGGGGACGCCCCTCGCGGTAGCCGCGAACTCGGCCTCGCGCGCGACGAAACGGCCCTCCCGCGCCGGAAGTCTGGAACCGCATCCAGACATCCGCTCCGGAGGGAGGGCCCGTTCATGGGGGCCGGAGGAAAGACAAGCAGGCGGCGGGCCGTGCCGTGGGTCGTGCTCGCGCTGTGGATCGGCGTGCTGGCGGTCGCCTCGCCGTTCGCCGCGAAACTCGCCGACGTACAGCGCGACCGGGTCACCGACTACCTGCCGGCGAACGCCGACTCCACCCGGGTCGCCGAGCTCCAGAGCCGGCTCCCCGGCGGCGAGAGCACGGAACTGGTCCTCGTCTACCACCGCGACGGCGGCCTCACCCGCGCCGACCGCGAGACCGCCGAACGGCAGGTCGGGCGGATCGCCGGCGAGCACGAGCTGACGGCCACCCCGCAGGGCGTGCCCTCCCGGGACGGCACGACGCTCATGTACCCGGTGATCAGCAACGAGCCCGGTGACGACGAGGACAAGCGCAGCGCCTTCGTCGACGACGTCCGCGAGACCGCCCGCTCCACCGACGGCCTCACCGTGGAGGTCGGCGGCCCGGGCGCGGTCACCCGCGACGCCAAGAAGGTCTACGACTCCCTCGACGGCCCCCTGCTCTACACCACCGTCGCCGTCGTCGCCGTCCTGCTGATCCTCATCTACCGCAGCCCCGTGCTGTGGCTGATCCCGCTGGTCGTCGCCGGCATCGCCGACTACCTGTCCATGGGCGTCGCCTACGGCCTCAACCAGGCCTTCGGCACCGCCATCTCGGGCGCGAGCACCGGCATCATGACGATCCTCGTCTTCGGCGCCGGCACCGACTACGCCCTGCTCCTCGTCTCCCGCTACCGCGAGGAACTACGGCGCATCGAACGCCCCTACGACGCCATGAAGGCCGCCCTGCGCGGCTGCGGGCCCGCCGTGATCGCCTCCTCGGGCACCGTCGCCGCCGGTCTGCTGTGCCTGCTCGCCGCCGACCTCAACTCCAACCGCGGCATGGGCCCCCTCGGCACCGTCGGCGTGCTGTGCGCGCTGATCGCCATGCTCACCCTGCTGCCCGCGATCCTCGTCCTGCTCGGCCGCCGGGTGTTCTGGCCGCTCGTCCCGGCCTTCGGCAGCACCCCCAAGGAGCGCCGCTCGCTGTTCGCCGCGATGGGCGGCTCCGCCGGACGCCGCCCGGTGACCGTGCTCGTCTCCGGCGCCGTCGCCCTCGGCGCGCTCGCCCTCGGCACGCTCAACCTGCCCGGCGACCTCAAGCAGGAGGACTCCTTCGTCGACCGTCCCGAGTCCGTCTCCGCCCTGCTGACCCTCGCCGACGCCTACCCCGAGCGCTCCAGCCAGCCCATCACCGTCATGACCCCCGCCGACCGCGCCGACGCCACCGTGCAGGCCGCCACCGCCACCGAGGGCGTCGAGTCCGCCCGGATCGGCCGGACCGCGGAAGGCTGGACCGAGGTGTCCGTGACCGCCTCCGCCCCGCCGCAGTCGGCCGCCGAGACCCGCACCATCGAGGCCCTGCGCGACACGCTGGACGGCTCCTACGTCGGCGGACCCAGCGCCCAGCAGATCGACCTGGAGAAGACCAACGCCCGCGACCAGAGGGTCGTCGTACCGCTCGTCCTGCTCTCCGTGCTGCTCATCCTGATCGCCCTGCTGCGGTCCTTGGTCGCCCCGCTGATGCTGGTGGCCGCCGTGGTCGCGGTGTGGGCCGCGTCCCTCGGCATCGGCGGGCTGGTGTTCGGGCCGCTGTTCGGCTTCGAGGGCACCGACCCCGGACTCGGCCTGCTGTCCTTCGTGTTCCTGGTCGCCCTCGGCGTCGACTACGGCATCTTCCTCATGCACCGCATGCGCGAGGAGTCCCTGGGCGGCGCCGAACCCGCCGCGGCGGCGCTCACCGCCCTGCGCACCACCGGCGGTGTCATCGCCTCCGCGGGCCTCGTCCTCGCCGCCACCTTCGCGGTGCTGATGAACATGGGCCTCGTCTCGCTCGTCCAGCTCGGCTTCGTCATCGCGGTCGGCGTGCTCCTCGACACCTTCCTCGTCCGCACCTACCTGGTCACCAGCGCCAGCGTCGCCCTCGGCCGCACGGTGTGGTGGCCCGGCCGGATGGCGAAGGCACCGCAGCCCGCACCCGTCGTCCGGGAGCCGGAACGCGTATGACGCGCTGACGTCGCATGACCCCGTGGGCGCCGCTCCCTCCCGGAGGGGCGCCCTCCTCACGGAGGATGAGCCCGTGCCCGAAGCAGCCCACCGACCCCGCCTCGGCGAGCGGATCATGGCGGCGATCAACCGCGACCCGCGCACCGCCCCGCACGCCACCCGCAACGACACCCTGCTCGCCCTCGGCAGCGCCGCCCACGCCGTCGTCGTCGCCCTCGTCACCGACCCGGCCCGGCGGCCCGACGCGCTGGGCTGGACCCTGCTGCTCGCCGCGCAGCTGCCGCTCGTGTGGCGGCGCCGCCGGCCGCTGCTCGCGCTGACCGCGGTGGTCGTGCTGCTGCTGCCCTACCACTCCCTCGACAACAACCACACCGCCCCCACCCCGGCCGCGTACATCGCCCTCTACACCGTCGCCGCCACCTGCCGGCCCCTGTACACCCTGCTCTCCAGCGGTACGGCCCTCGCCGTGGCGGTGAGCGTCATGCTGATCGTCAACCAGAAACAGGCCGTGGACCTGCTGCGGATCTCCGGGTGGGCGATCGCCGTGGTCTTCGTCGGCATCGACGTCCGCTACTACCGGCAGTACGTCGCCGCCATCGTCGAGCGCGCCGAACGCGCCGAACGCACCCGCGAGGAGGAGGCCCGCCGCCGGGTCGCCGAGGAGCGCCTGCGCATCGCCCGCGACCTGCACGACCTCCTCGCGCACAGCATCACCCTGATCGGTGTGCAGACCTCCGTCGCCGCGCATGTGCTGCACGCCGACCCCGACCGCCTCGACCGGGCCGCGGTCGCGGCGGCCCTCGACGACATCGCCGAGACCTGCCGCACCGCGCGCGGCGAACTGCGCACCACCCTGGAGGTGCTGCGCGACCACGGCACCCCCGACACCCGCGGCCCGCTGCCCGACCTGCACGGCCTGGACGGCCTCGCGGAGGCCGCGCGGACCGCCGGCGCCGAGGTCGAGCTGACCGTCACCGCCGCCGACGTGCCGCCCGCCGTCGGTGCCGCCGCCTACCGGATCGTTCAGGAGGCCCTCACCAACGCCGTACGGCACGGGGGCCGCGACGACCTCGGCATCCGGGTCGGGGTGCACGCGGGGGAGGGGGCGCTGCGGGTCACCGTCACCGACGACGGCACCGGAGGCGGTGGTGGGCACGAGGGCGGCTCCCGCACCGGCGGCGGGTCCGGCTTCGGGCTCGTCGGCATGCGGGAGCGGGCGCGCAGTGTCGGCGGAACCCTGGACGCGGGGCCGCTGCCCGGACAGGGTTTCGAGGTCAGCGCCGTACTGCCCCTGGGAGGGACCACGTGACCATCCGCGTACTGCTCGCCGACGACCAGACCCTGGTGCGGGCCGCGTTCGCCATGCTCGTCGAGTCGGCGCGGGACATGGCGGTGGTCGGGGAGGCGGGCACCGGCCGGGAGGCCGTCGAACTGGCCCGCAGCGCACGGGCGGACCTCGTGGTGATGGACATCCGCATGCCCGACCTCGACGGCATCGAGGCCACCCGGCTGATCGCCGCCGACGAGGACCTGGCCGGGGTGAAGGTGCTCGTGCTCACCACCTACGACACCGACGAGAACATCGTCGAGGCGCTGCGGGCCGGCGCGTCCGGGTTCCTCGTCAAGGACACCCGGCCGGCCGAACTCCTCGACGCCATCCGCACGGTGGCCGCGGGCGACGCCCTGCTGTCGCCGGGTCCGACCGCCCGGCTCATCGCCCGCTTCCTGCGCGGCCCCGCCCCGGCCCCGCCCGAGGGCGGCCCCGAGTGTCTGTCGGACCGTGAGCGCGAGGTGCTGACGCTGGTGGCGCGCGGACTGAACAACACGGAGATCGGCGAGGCGCTGGGGCTGAGCCCGCTGACCGCGAAGACCCACGTCAGCCGGATCATGGGCAAGCTGGGCGCCCGGGACCGGGCCCAACTGGTCATCATCGCCTACGAGTCCGGGCTGATCACGCCGGGTGCCATGGGGGCGGGGGAAGCCAGGTAGGCGAGGGGGACCTCCTAGAGGAGTCCGGCCGCCGCGAGGAACTTCCCCACCCGTTCCACCTCGTCCGCCGACAGCGGCACCTGGGGCTCCGCCGTCGCCGGGCAGGCGATCACGCCGCGCAGGTGGAGGGCCGCCTTGAACGCGCCGATCGCGGCGGAGCCGGGGCCCATGCGGGCGGGGTCGCCGGCGTGGACCATGTCGAACAGGGCACACAGGCGCTCCTGTTCGGTGCGGGCGCGCTCGGTGTCGCCGGTGCGGCCCAGGCGGTCGAGGCGGACGTAGCCGTGCGGGTCGACGTTGGCGAGACCGGGGACGGCGCCGTGCGCGCCGAGGGCGAGCGCGGCGTCGACGATCAGCTCCGAGCCGGTCAGGACGGTGAAGCCGGCCAGGTCCGGGCGGGTGCGGACGCCGGTGACGACCTCGCGGAAGGCGGCCAGGTCGCCGCTGGAGTCCTTCAGCCCGGCGAGGACTCCTTCGGCGGCCAGGTCCAGGACCAGGTCCGCGGCCAGCTTGGTGTGGACGGCGACCGGGATGTCGTAGGCGAGGACCGGGACGGGGGAGGCGGCGGCGACCAGGCGGTAGTGGCGGGCGATCTCCGCCGGGTGGGTGCGGGCGTAGAAGGGCGCGGTGACGACCACCGCGTCGGCGCCCGCCGCCGTCACCGCGGCCACGTGTTCCAGCACCCGGGGCGTCGTCATGTCGATCGCGCCCGCGAGCACCGGGAGCCGTCCGTCCACGTGCCGTACCGTCTCCGCCACCACCAGCCGCCGCTGACCGTCCGTCAGATACGCGGCCTCCGACGTGGAGCCCAGGACGAACAGGCCGTGCACCCCACCCGCCGTCAGATGGTCGAGCAGCCGGTGCAGGGACTCCACGTCCACCTCGCCCTCCGGTGTGAGCGGGGTGCAGACGGGCGGGACGACACCGGTGAGCGGGGCGGGCATGGTCATGGCGGCTCCCTCGGCTGACGGGACCGGCGGACGGGCGCGCCGCCGGTCGGCTCGTGCTCCTCCACCGGATGGTGACAGCGCGGGCCTGGCTAGGCCAGGACCTCCGACAGGACGGCCGCCGCCTCCGCGATCAGGGCGTTCTCGCGGACCGCCGCCGGGTCGGACTTGCGCGACAGGATGGCCAGGACGACCGGGGTGCCGTCCGGGGTCCAGGCGATGCCCACGTTGTTGTTGGTGCCGTAGGCGCCGCCGCCGGTCTTGTCGGCGACCCTCCAGGTGGGCGGGACTCCGGCGCGCAGCCGGTCGTCGCTGGTGGTGTTGTTCAGCAGCCAGTGGGTCAGCAGCTCACGGTCGGCGGCGGGGAGGGCGTCACCGAGGACGAGCCGGGCGTAGGTGCGGCCGATCGCGCGCGGGCTGGTGGTGTCGGTGACCCGCCAGGGCTCCGCCGAGTTCAGTTCCGTCTCCCAGCGGTCCAGGCGGGTCACCGGGTCGCCGAGGGAGCGGGCGAACCGGGTGATCGCCGTGGGTCCGCCCAGCTCCCGCAGCAGCAGGTTGCCCGCCGCGTTGTCGCTGAACCGGATGGTCACGTCGCACAGTTCGGCGACGGTCATGCCCTCGGCGAGGTGCTTGCGCGTCTCGTCGGAGCCGTCCACCAGGTCCGCTTCCGTGTAGTGGATGCGGCGGGCCAGGAACTCCCCGTCCCGGTCCAGGTCGCGCAGGACCGCCGCGGCGGCGAGGGTCTTGAAGACGGAGCAGATCGGGAACAGGTCGTCCGCGTGATGCCGGACGGTCCGTCCGGTGCGCAGGTTCCGGGCGTAGACGCCGAGCTTCGCGTCGTAGCGCCGCTCCAGGTCGCGCAGGCGCCCTGTCACACCGGCGGCTCCGCCGGTGGCGTGCGCGGCGGCGGTGACCCGCGCGGCGGCGGTGGCGTGCGCCGTGGCGGGGGTGATCAGGGCGGCGGCGCCGACGGCACCGGCGGCACCGGCGGTGAGGAGGGCGCGGCGGCTCAACGACATCTCGGTCTCCTTCGTGATCGCTTCTCCCCATGATCGACGCGCCCGCCGCACGCGCCGGTTGCCGGGAGGGCGCGCCGAACTCCGGCCGCGGGACGCTCCTCAGTCCTCCCCGCCCGGCGCCACGGCCCGCAGATACGCCCCCAGCCGCGCGACGGCCGACGGATTGCGGGGGCTTTCCACCAGGTCGGCGTAGTCGAGGACGAAGACGCGGCGGTGCTTGATCGCGGAGACGTCCCTCAGCGGGGCGTGGGAGAGCAGGAAGTCCTTCTTGCGTTCGGCGCTCACGTCCCCGTAGTCGCAGATCACGATGACCTCCGGGTTCCGCTCCACGACCGTCTCCCAGCCGACCGTCAGCCAGGAGTCGGCGGCGTCGTGCAGGACGTTCACCCCGCCCGCCGCGCTGATGATCTGGTCGGGCGCGGCATAGCGGCCGGAGGTGAAGGGCTGGTCCTCGCCGCTGTCGTAGAGGAACACCCTGGGCGCGCGCTCGGGCGCCCGGGCGCGGACCTCGGCGATCCGCCGCTTGAAGTCGGCGATCAGCTGCGCGGCCCGGTCCTCGACGCCGAACAGCTTTCCGAGGTTGGCGAGATCCGCGTAGAGGGCGTCCAGCGGCGGCATGATGCCGCGTGAGGTGTCGGTACGGCCGTTGCGGCAGGACTCGGTGAGGACGTACGACGCGACACCCAGCTTCTTCAGCGCCTGCGGGGTGAACCCGGCCTCCTCGCGGAAGCCGTAGTTCCATCCGGCGAAGACGAGATCCGCGCGGGCGTCGAGCACGTTCTCCTTGGTCAGCTGGTCCTTCGACAGCCACGGCACCTTGTCGTAGCCGTCCTTCCACGGCACCCGGCTCAGGTCGCCCTTCTCGTCGGGCATGGCGAACCCGGCCATGCGGTCCTCCAGACCGAGCGCGAACATCAGCTCGGTGATGCCGACGTCGTTGGTGACGACCCGCTCCGGGACCTTGTCGTACGTGACCTTCCGGCCGCAGTTGGTGAGCGTGACCGAGCTGCCGGCCCGCGCGGACGGCTCCTGGACCTTCGCCCCGCACCCGGTGGCGAGGACGGCGAGACAGACGGCGGCGGTGACGAACGGCGTGCGCATACGACGGTTTCCTCAGGGAGTGGGGGGCAGCGGATCGAACAGCAGGCGCACGGCGCCGGTCTCGGGATGCCGTACGGGATGAGCGCGGACGCCGAACACCTCGGCGAGCAGCTCGGGCCGCAGCACGTCGTGCGGCGGGCCGGACGCGACGACGCGTCCCGCGGCCACCACGTACAGCACATCGCAGTACGCGGCGGCCAGGTTGAGATCGTGCAGCGCGGCCAGCACCGTCAGCCCGCTGCCTCGGACCAGCGACAGCACCTGGAGCTGGTGCGCGATGTCCAGGTGGTTGGTGGGCTCGTCCAGCACCAGGACCTCGGGTTGCTGGGCGAGCGCCCGTGCGATCAGCACCCGCTGCTTCTCGCCTCCGGACAGGCCCAGGAACCCGCGGTGCGCGAGATGCGCGACACCCGTGCGCTCCATCGCCGCCGCGCACACCGCGCGGTCCGTCGCCGCGGTACGCCCGCGGTGCGGCATCCGGCCCATCGCGACCACCTCGGCCACCGTGAAGTCGAACTCGGCCGGCGACTCCTGCGGCAGCGCGGCCAGCCGCCGGGCGGCGGCGCGCGGCTCCAGCGCGTGCACGTCGTCCCCGCCGGCCCGCACCACCCCACAGGCCGGCCGCAGCGCCCGGTACACGCACCTCAGCAGCGTCGACTTCCCGCTCCCGTTGGGCCCGACGAGCCCCACGAACGCCCCGGAGCCCACCGCGAGCCGGATGTCCTCCACCAGCCGCACCCCGTCGGCCGTCTCGACGGACACGCCCTCGACGTCGAGCCTCATCAGCGCCCCCCGAACGCGTAGCCGCCGCGCCGCATCAGCAGCAGGAACGCCGGCACCCCGACCACCGCCGTGATCACCCCGACCGGCAGTTCGTCCGGCGCGAGCAGCAGCCGGGACAGCACGTCCGCCCACACCAGCAGCACGGCACCGGCGAGCGGGGCGACGGCCAGCACCCGCCGGTGGTCGGCGCCGACCAGCATCCGTACGACATGCGGCACCATCAGTCCGACGAATCCGATGGCCCCGCTCACGGCGACGACGGTCCCGGTGACGGCGGCGGTGACCACGAACAGCTCCCGGCGCAGCCGCTCCGGCCGCACCCCCAGCGCGGCCGACGTCTCGTCCCCCATGGCCAGCGCGTTCAGCGGCTCCGCCCGCGCCCGCAGCCACACCCACCCGGCGGCCACCGTCACCGCCGCGATCGGCACCCGCGCCCAGGTCGCCCCGCCCAGGCTGCCCAGCAGCCACATCATCGCCGACCGCGCCGCCTCGCCGCGGGCCGCGCCGAACACCATCACCGTGGTCACGGCCTGGAAGCCGTACGCCATCGCGGTACCGGTGAGGATCAGCCGCAGCGGGGTCAGCCCGTGCGCGGCCGAGCGGGCGACGGCGTACACGAGGGCCATCGCGGCGAGCGCGGACACGAACGCGGACACCGACAGCGCCCACACCCCGAGCCCGGCGAACGCCCCCAGCAGGATCACCGCGTTGGCGCCGACGGCCGCGCCGGAGGAGATGCCGAGGACGAACGGGTCGGCGAGCGCGTTGCGCACCATCGCCTGCACCGCGACCCCCACGGTCGCGAGCCCCGCCCCGACGACGGCGGCGAGGATCACGCGGGGCAGCCGTATCTCCCACACGATGGTGTACGCGCCGGCATCACCGGCGTGTACGGTCCCCCCGCTCACCCCGGCCCACACGAACCGAAGCGCCCGCCCCCACCCCACATCGGAGGCCCCGAGCCCCACCCCGCACACCACAGAGACGACCAGCAGCGCGGACAGCCCCAGCAGGAGCGGTGGGAGGGGTGTGCGGCGCACGGCGGCGGATACCTTCTCGCAGTCCACGGCGAGCGTTGAACGGGTGTCGTGCCACCGGTGGGCGATCGGGCTCGCGCACGGGCCGTACGGCCCACGCACACACCGTTGCGGGTCAGCGCCGGACTCTCACCGGACTTCCCCCGCCGGGGGCGCGTGGAGCGTAACACCGGCGCGGGGGGCGGCTGGTTGCAGGGTGCCGATCACGGGGTCGTACGGGGTGAGCCGCGCCAGGCGCTTGATCTTCTGGCGGACGATGTGGAGAGGGATGATCCCGAACACCCCGAAGGACATGTCGATCACCGTCCACCAGAACGGGATCCCTCGGATCGGTCCGCAGATCAGCGCGAGCGGGATGATGCCGACGCAGGCGATCATGCCGAACTCGACGACCCAGACGTTGCGGACCGGGTCGCGGTACGGCCCGTAGAAGGCGACCGCGATCACCAGGTGGGCGAAGGCCAGCCAGTCGGTGCCGTAGAGGACGAACGGGTAGCGCGCGTCGACGGTGTCCAGCCCGTCCCGCACCCGCTCGATCCAGTGCATCAGCCCGGGCAACTGCTCCGGCACGGCCATCGCCCGCAATCCGCTCTCCAGCCAGCGCAGTTCATGCACCAGCGGGAAGGCCGTGACGCCGCTCAGCACCAGACAGACGATGAAGAGGACCAACCAGGCACGGATGCCCTTGAGCAGGGCGGCTCTGCCGCTCGCATCGTTCATGAGGGCAGCGTACGCCTCAGTTGAACGTGTTCAAAAGCGGGCCAACGTGCGGATGAACTCCGTCCAGGCGGACGGTCCGACGATGATCACGGGTCCGTCCGGGACCTTGCTGTCCCGGACGGGGGTGACACCGGGGACTCCGTCGGCGACCTCGACGCAGTCGCCGCCCTCGCCGTTGCTGTAGCTGCTCTTGCGCCAGCAGGCGTTGCTCAGGTCGAACTCGTGCATCGTCTGTAGTCCTCAACCGCCGACTCGATCAGGGTGAGGGACGCCGACGGCGACAGTGCGGCGACCCTCAGCAGATCGTAGGCGCGCTGTGCTCGCTTCACCACAGCCGGATCGTCCACCAAAGTCCCCGAAAACGACGTCTCTGTATAGGCGACTGGTGGCGCGTCGTCGAAGTCCATGAGCTTCAGGGAGCCGGCCATCGACGCGTGCTCCCCGGCGGTGTACGGCAGCACCGTCGCCCACAACTTCCGCTCGCGCATCAGCACGGCGATGTGTTCCAGTTGCTCGGCCATTGCCTTCGGGCCGCCCACCGGCACGCGCAGCACGTTCTCGTGGAGGGTCACCCAGTACTCAGGCCGCGCGGCGTCCTTGAGGATGTCCGCCCGTTCCAGGCGGGCCGTGACCTTTTCCTCGACGTACTCGTCCGTCACGAACGGGTTGGCCGCGACGGTGACCGCCTGCGCGTAGGCCGCCGTCTGGAGCAGGCCTGGCACCACCGTGGCCGCGAACTCGCAGATCCGTGTCGCCTGCCGCTCCAGCTCCACGACCTCAGCGAAGTACTCCGCATACCTCCGGTCATTGATGAGCTTCCTGCACAACCGCTCGAAAATACCGTCGGTTTGCAGCACCTCGTCGATCCGCTGGGCGATATCCAGCTGAGGCTTTCGAATGGCCTGCTCGAACTGACCGATATAGGCGCCGGAGACGAATACCCGCGCCCCCAACTCCACTTGGGTCATGCCCGCTTCCTCGCGGCGTCGCTTCAGCTCCGCTCCGAAGAACTCCCAGGCAGCCTGCCGTGAACCATTGGCCATGGCCAACCCCTTTACCCTGCCCCGCACTTGTAGCGCACAAGCTCCTGCCGAGTGTAGGGCCGGCGGACCATGCTGGAGAGGGAAAGAGTGAAACCCGAATACGCAGGGGAGCCACGTGGAGGCACAGCGCCGATTGCAGGAAATGCGAACCGCAAGAAAAGGCCGGAAACCAATGACACCGACGAAGCCGCCGATCGGCTCGTACGTCGTCGACACCCGTACCGGGAAGGTGGGCATCGTGATGGGCCACGAGGGACCCTACGTACAGCTGAGACCGTACGGCGGCGGCAGGGAGTGGGACGCGGACCCACGGAACGTACGCAACGCCACCCCCGCGGAGCGCCTGCGCGCGGCCACCGCGTACGCCAACGCGCGCAGCCGGGGCGAGGTCCCTTGACGCAACGCTGGCGTACCCGGCCGGGGAGCCGCGCGCGTAGGCGAGAATGGGTCCATGAGTCTGTTCCGCGACGACGGCATCGTGCTGCGCACCCAGAAGCTGGGTGAGGCGGACCGGATCATCACGTTGCTCACACGCGGTCACGGACGGGTACGCGCCGTCGCGAGAGGCGTGCGCCGGACGAAGTCGAAGTTCGGGGCGCGCCTCGAACCGTTCTCCCACGTCGACGTGCAGTTCTTCGCGCGCGGCAGCGAGCTGGTGGGGCGCGGGCTGCCGCTGTGCACACAGAGCGAGACCATCGCGCCGTACGGTGGCGCCATCGTCAGCGACTACGCCCGGTACACCGCCGGGACGGCGATGCTGGAGACCGCCGAGCGGTTCACCGACCACGAGGGCGAGCCGGCCGTGCAGCAGTATCTGCTGCTGGTCGGCGCCCTGCGCACGCTCGCCCGCGGCGAGCACGCCCCGCACCTCGTGCTCGACGCGTTCCTGCTGCGCTCCCTCGCCGTCAACGGCTACGCCCCCAGCTTCAGCGACTGCGTGAAGTGCGGGATGCCCGGTCCGAACCGCTTCTTCTCGGTGGCCTCCGGAGGCTCGGTCTGCGTGGACTGCCGGGTGCCCGGCAGTGTCGTACCCTCGCCGCGGACCCTGGAGCTGCTGGCCGCGCTGCTTACGGGAGACTGGGAGACCGCGGACGCGTGCGAGCCGCGGTATGTGCGGGAGGGCAGCGGGCTGGTGTCCGCCTATCTGCACTGGCACCTGGAGCGCGGGCTGCGTTCCCTCAGGTACGTCGAGAAGTAAGAGAAGCAAGGGAGACGAGACGCTCATGGTCGTACGCGGGTTCCTGGGGCGCCAGCGCCGCGAGTACAGGACGCCGGAGCCGCACCCGTCCGGCGCGCGGCCGCCGAAGCTCCCCGGCGAGCTGGTGCCGAACCATGTGGCGATCGTCATGGACGGCAACGGCCGCTGGGCCAAGGAGCGCGGGCTGCCGCGCACCGAGGGCCACAAGGTCGGCGCCGAGCGCGTGCTGGACGTGCTCCAGGGCGCGATCGAGATGGGCGTCGGCGCGATCTCCCTGTACGCCTTCTCCACCGAGAACTGGAAGCGCTCGCCCGACGAGGTGCGCTTCCTGATGAACTTCAACCGCGACTTCATCCGCAAGACCCGCGACCAGCTCGACGAGCTGGGCGTGCGGGTGCGCTGGGTGGGGCGGATGCCCAAGCTGTGGAAGTCGGTCGCCAAGGAGCTCCAGATCGCCCAGGAGCAGACCAAGGACAACGACCGGCTCACCCTGTACTTCTGCATGAACTACGGCGGCCGGGCCGAGATCGCCGACGCGGCGCAGGCCATCGCCGAGGACGTGAAGGCCGGACGGCTCGACCCGTCGAAGGTGACCGAGAAGACCGTCCAGAAGTACCTGTACTACCCGGACATGCCGGACGTCGACCTGTTCCTGCGCCCGAGCGGCGAGCAGCGCACCTCCAACTACCTGCTGTGGCAGAGCGCGTACGCCGAGATGGTCTTCCAGGACGTGCTGTGGCCCGACTTCGACCGCCGTGACCTGTGGCGCGCCTGCCTGGAGTTCGCCTCCCGCGACCGCCGCTTCGGCGGAGCCATCCCGAACGAGGAGCTGCTGGCCATGGAGGGCAAGCAGAGTTGAGCCAGGACGTGCACGGCGCAGGCACCGTCGTCGAGCTGGCCTACCGGCCCACCCGGTCCGACATCGTCGTGGGTATCCGTACGCGCGACCGGGTGCGGAGGATCGCGCTGGTGCGCGGGGTGTTCACCGCGCTGTTCGCCGTCGTCGTGGTGCTCGGCGCGGTCGGCGGCGCCGGTGCGCTCTCGCTGGTGCTGTACACCGTCTGTGCGGCGGTGATCTGGGGTACTCCGTACCTTCAGGCCAACCATGTCTTCCGCACGGTGTCCTGGCAGGGCGAGTACCGCGCCACGGTCGGCGCCGAGGGCGTCACGACGCGCAGCGATCATGCCTCGCTGGAGCAGCGGTGGTCCATGTTCCGCGGGTTCCGCGAGCGCCGGGACCACTTCGTGCTGCTCAGCCGGGACCCGGGCATCCTCGTCGTGGAGATGCTGCCCAAGCGGGGGCTGGGCTCCGAGGCCGACGTGGACCGGCTGCGCGCCCTGCTCGCGCGGCATCTGCCGGCCGTATGAGGGTGGCCCGCGGGTGCGCGGCGGCCGTCGTGTTCGCGTTCGCCGCGCTGGTCGTGCTGTTCTCCTTCGGCGGCACGGTGGAGATGGAGTCGTTCCCGGGGCTGCACGACAACATGGCCCCGGTGGTCGTCGGGATGCTGGTGTTCGCCGCGCTGGTCGCCGCGGGCGGCGTCGCACTGGCCGGCGTGCGGTCGTACGCGGGATGGATCGCCGCCGCCTGTCTTCTGGCCCTCATGGCGCTGCGGATGTGGACGCTCGCGCCGATGCTGCACTGCTGGTCCTACGACAGTGTGGGACGCCACGACGGCGCCTATCACTGCGTCAACCGCAACGCCATGCGGTTCTGAGGGTCACTCCTCGTCGGCCGCGTGGGCGCAGTCGGCGCAGGTGCCGAAGATCTCCACCGTGTGCGCCACGTTCACATAGCCGTGCTCGGCCGCGATCGCGTCCGCCCACTTCTCCACGGCCGGACCCTCGACCTCGACCGCCTTGCCGCAGACGCGGCAGACCAGGTGGTGGTGGTGCTCGCCGGTGGAGCAGCGGCGGTAGACGGCCTCGCCGTCGGAGGTGCGCAGCACGTCGACCTCGCCGGCCTCGGCGAGGGACTGGAGGGTGCGGTAGACCGTGGTGAGTCCGACGGAGTCGCCCTTGTGCTTGAGCATGTCGTGCAGGTCCTGCGCGCTGCGGAACTCGTCGACTTCGTCGAGGGCTGCCGCCACGGCGGCACGCTGCCTGGTGGCGCGGCCCTTCACGGGCGGTCCAGCGGTCGTCACCGGTTGCCTCCTCACGTCTTGCTGCGGTCCGGGCCATTGTGCCAGCCCGGACCGACAGCGGTCAGACGCCGACCTCGTCGTCGGTCCGGCGGCCGGCCGGAATCGCGCACTCCACCGGGTCCCCCGAGGGCTGCGCGGCGGCCAGCGCCCGGGCCCGGCGCCGGGCCAGCGGGGTCGCCAGCGCGGTCAGCACCACGAACGCGCCGATGGTCAGCAGCACGATCGTCGCGCCGGGCGGAACGTCCTGGTAGTACGAGGTCACCGTGCCGCCGAGGGTCACGGCCACCCCGATCGCCACCGCGATCGCGAAGGTCGCGGCGAAGCTGCGGGTGAGCTGCTGGGCGGCGGCCACCGGGACCACCATCAGCGCGGACACCAGCAGCAGGCCGACCACGCGCATCGCGACCGTGACGGTCACGGCCGCGGTGATCGCCGTCAGCAGGTTCAGGACCCGCACCGGCAGGCCGGTGACCCGGGCGAACTCCTCGTCCTGGCTGACCGCGAAGAGCTGGCGGCGCAGCCCCAGGGTGACCAGCATCACGAACGCCGCCAGGAGGCAGATCGCCGTCACGTCCGACTCCGAGACCGTCGACAGCGAACCGAAGAGGTACGAGGTCAGGTTGGCGTTGGAGCCCGTCGGCGCGAGGTTGATGAACATCACACCACCGGCCATGCCGCCGTAGAACAGCATCGCGAGCGCGATGTCGCCGCGGGTCTTGCCGTACCAGCGGATCAGCTCCATCAGGACCGCGCCGAGGACGGAGACCAGGGTCGCCATCCACACCGGGGACCAGGACAGCAGGAAGCCGAGGCCGACGCCGGTCATCGCCACGTGGCCGATGCCGTCGCCCATCAGGGCCTGGCGGCGCTGCACCAGGTAGATGCCGACCGCGGGCGCCGTGATTCCGACCAGGACGGCGGCGAGCAGGGCTCGCTGCATGAAGTCGTAGTTCAGGATTTCCATCAGCTCAGCAGTCCCGTCCGGATCGGTTCGGCGTCGTGAGCCGCGTGCGGATGGACGTGGTCGTGGCCGGGCAGCGCGTGCTGGCCGACCGCCTTCGGGGGCGGGCCGTCGTGCAGCACACAGCCGTCGCGCAGGACGACCGCCCGGTCGATCAGGGGCTCCAGCGGGCCCAGTTCGTGCAGCACGAGCAGCACGGTCGCGCCCTGGGCGACCTGCTCGCGCAGCGTCGCGGCCAGCACTTCCTGGCTGGCGAGGTCCACGCCCGCCATCGGCTCGTCCATGATCAGCAGCTCCGGGTCGGCGGCGAGCGCGCGGGCGATCAGCACCCGCTGGTGCTGGCCGCCGGAGAGCGCGTTCACCGAGTCCCCGGCCCGGTCCGCCATGCCGACCAGCTCCAGCGCCCGGCGGACGGCGTCGCGGTCGGCCTTGCGGAAGACGCCGAAGCGGGTGCGGGACAGGCGGCCGGAGGAGACCACCTCCTGCACGGTGGCGGGCACCCCGCCCGCGGCGGTCGTGCGCTGCGGGACGTAGCCGACCCGCGCCCAGTCCTTGAAGCGCCGGCGCTCCGTGCCGAACAGCTCGATCTCGCCGGCGCTCACCGGCACCTGACCGATGACGGTGCGCACGGCCGTCGACTTGCCGGAGCCGTTCGCGCCGAGCAGCGCGACGACCTCACCGCGGGACACGGTGAGGTCGATACCGCGCAGGACGGGGCGCGAGCCCAGCTCGGCGCGTACGCCGCGCAGGGATATGACGGGCTCGCTCACAATGTGGCCTCCGTAACGATCAGTTCGCGATCACTTGGCGCCGAGGGCCGTCTTCAGCGCGGTGAGGTTGGACTCCATGACCTGGAAGTAGTCGTCGCCCTTGGACCTGTCGGTGATGCCCTCGAGCGGGTCGAGCACGTCGGTCTTCAGGCCGGCGTCCTTCGCGAGTGTCTTCGCGGTCTTGTCACTCACCAGTGTCTCGTAGAAGACGGTGGTCACGCCGTCGGCCTTGGCCTCCTCCTGGAGCTCCTTGATCCGGGCGGGGCTCGGCTCGGAGTCCGGGTCGAGGCCGTTGATGGCCTCCTGGGTCAGGCCGTAGCGCTCGGCGAGGTAGCCGAAGGCGGCGTGGTTGGTGAAGAAGACCTTGGTCTTGGTGTCCTTCAGTCCGTCCTCGAACTTCGTGTCGAGGCCGTTGAGCTTGGCGACCAGCGCGTCGGTGTTCTTCTTGTAGTCGGCGGCGTGGTCCGGGTCGGCCTTCTCGAAGGCGGCGCCGACGCCCTTGGCGACCTCGGCGTACTTCACCGGGTCGAGCCAGAGGTGCGGGTCGAGGGCGTGCTCCTCCTCCTCGGAGTGCTCGCCGGAGGGTTCCTCGGAGTGCGCCTCTTCCCCGGCGTGCTCCTCGCCCTCGTGACCGTGCTCGTGGTCGTGCTCGACGCTGCCGTGGTCCTCCAGCTTCGTGAGGGTGGTGGCGTCGATCTTGGTCTTCACGCCGGCCTGGGCGACGGCCTCGTCGACGGCGGGCTGGAGGGTCTTGAGGTAGAGGACCGCGTCGGCTTCCTGGAGCTGGGCCGTCTGCTTGGTGGAGAGCTCCAGGTCGTGCGGTTCCTGACCGGGCTCGGTGAGGGTGGTGACGTTCACGTGGTCCCCGCCGATCTGCTCGGCGAGGAACTGCATCGGGTAGAACGACGCGACGACATCGAACTTGTCCGTGTTGCCCGCGTTCGCGGAGTCGCTGGAGCAGGCGGTCAGGGCAGCGAGACCCAGGGCGGTCACCGCTGCGGTGGGTATGAGGTGTCGTCGTACGTTCATGAGAGTCATTTTCAACAAAAGTGGAAACCGTTGTCAACAAACGGCCGCCTGCGGCATGAGGGGATCCCGATTTGGTTCAGGGGGAGTGCACGCCGGTAACCTGAAGCATTCGCTGGAAGCATCTCGCTTCGTCGCCCGTCGTCGTAATGAAGAGAGCACCGTGGCCGCCGACAAGATCGACACCATCGTCAGCCTGAGCAAGCGCCGTGGCTTCGTTTTCCCGTGTAGTGAGATCTACGGCGGCCAGCGTGCCGCCTGGGACTACGGGCCGCTGGGTGTCGAGCTCAAGGAGAACATCAAGCGCCAGTGGTGGCGCTACATGGTGACGTCGCGCGAGGACGTCGTCGGTATCGACTCGTCCGTGATCCTCGCCCCCGAGGTCTGGGTCGCCTCCGGCCATGTCGCCACCTTCACCGACCCGCTCACCGAGTGCACCTCCTGCCACAAGCGGTACCGCGCGGACCACCTGGAGGAGGCGTACGAGGAGAAGAAGGGCCGGGTCCCGGAGAACGGCCTCGCCGACATCAACTGCCCGAACTGCGGCACCAAGGGCCAGTTCACCGAGCCCAAGCAGTTCTCGGGTCTCCTCTCCACCCACCTCGGCCCGACCCAGGACTCCGGCTCCGTCGCCTACCTGCGTCCCGAGACCGCCCAGGGCATCTTCACCAACTTCGCCCTGGTGCACACCGCTTCGCGCAAGAAGCCGCCGTTCGGCATCGCCCAGATGGGCAAGTCGTTCCGCAACGAGATCACGCCGGGCAACTTCATCTTCCGCACCCGCGAGTTCGAGCAGATGGAGATGGAGTTCTTCGTCAAGCCCGGCGAGGACGAGAAGTGGCACGAGTACTGGATGGAGCAGCGCTGGAACTGGTACACCGGCCTGGGTCTCCGTGAGGAGAACATGCGCTGGTACGAGCACCCCAAGGAGAAGCTCTCCCACTACTCCAAGCGCACCGCCGACATCGAGTACCGCTTCCAGTTCGGCGGCAGCGAGTGGGGCGAGCTCGAGGGTGTCGCCAACCGCACCGACTACGACCTCACCGCGCACTCCAAGGCCTCCGGCCAGGACCTGGCCTACTACGACCAGGAGGCCGGCGAGCGCTGGACGCCGTACGTCATCGAGCCCGCGGCCGGTGTCGGCCGCACCATGCTGGCCTTCCTCCTCGACGCGTACGTCGAGGACGAGGCGCCCAACGCCAAGGGCAAGATGGAGAAGCGCACCGTGCTGCGCCTGGACCACCGCCTCGCCCCGGTGAAGGCGGCCGTCCTCCCGCTGTCCCGCAACGCGGAGCTGTCCCCGAAGGCCAAGGGCCTCGCCCAGGCGCTGCGCCAGCACTGGAACATCGAGTTCGACGACGCCGGCGCCATCGGCCGCCGCTACCGCCGCCAGGACGAGATCGGTACGCCGTACTGCGTGACCGTCGACTTCGACACGCTGGACGACAACGCGGTGACCGTCCGTGAGCGGGACTCGATGAAGCAGGAGCGGGTCTCCCTGGACCAGATCGAGGGCTACCTGGCGGCTCGCCTGATCGGCTGCTAGTCGTCGCCTGAATCGCCGCACAGTTCCCCGCGCCCCTGGAGGGCGCGGGGAACTTTTGTTTTTCCGCGCCGGGATACGAGGTCGGCGCAGGTGAGGGCTGGGGCAAGGAGCTGCGGTGACCGTTCTGCGGTGACGGTTGACAGCTGACAGATATTGAAATCTGTCAGCTGTCATGTCACTCTTGGGTGCATGACGACGAACCAGACCCGCACCCTCGGAACCACCGGCCCCCAGGTCTCCGCCCTCGGTCTCGGCTGCATGGGCATGTCCGCGCTGTACGGCGAAGCCGACCGCGCCGAGTCGATCGCGACCATCCACGCGGCCCTCGAAGCGGGCGTCACCCTGCTCGACACCGGCGACTTCTACGGCATGGGCCACAACGAGCTGCTGATCGGCGAGGCGCTGCGCTCCGCGCCCCCGGCCCGCCGCGAACAGGCCCTGGTCAGCGTGAAGTTCGGCGCCCTGCGCGGCCCGGACGGCGACTGGCTCGGCTACGACGGCCGGCCCGAGGCCGTGAAGAACTTCGCCGCGTACTCGCTCCAGCGCCTCGGCGTCGACCACATCGACATCTACCGACCCGCCCGGCTCGACCCGAACGTCCCCATCGAGGAGACGGTCGGCGCGATCGCCGAACTCGTCGAGCAGGGGTACGTCCGGCACATCGGCCTCAGCGAGGTCGGCGCCGACACCCTGCGCAAGGCCGCCGCCACCGCGCCGATCACGGACCTCCAGATCGAGTACGCCCTGATCACGCGGGGCATCGAGAAGGAGATCCTGCCGACCGCCCGGGAACTGGGCATCGGCATCACCGCGTACGGTGTCCTCTCGCGCGGCCTGATCTCCGGCCACTTCACCGCCGACCGGCAGCTCGCCGGGAACGACTTCCGCGCCCACTCGCCCCGCTTCCAGGGCGACAACCTCCGGCACAACCTGCGGCTGGTGGACGAGCTGAGGAAGATCGCCGAACGCAAGGACGTGTCCGTGGCGCAGATCGCCATCGCCTGGGTGCTGTCGCGGGGCGAGGACATCGTGCCGCTCGTCGGCGCCCGCCGCCGCGACCGGCTGGCGGAGGCCCTCGGCGCGCTCGACGTGACGCTGGACGCGGCCGACCTCGCGGCGATCGAGGACGCCGTACCGGCGGACGCGGCGGCCGGCGACCGCTATGCCGCGGCCCAGATGGCACACCTCGACAGCGAGCGGTGATCCGCCCGCCCGGTACCGTCTAGGACATGGCCCCGACCAGCGAGACCCTGACCGCCGAGCGCATCCTCGAAGCGACCGAGGAGGTGCTGCGCCGCCACGGCCCGGCGAAGGCCACCGTGGTCGACGTGGCCCGCGCGCTCGGCGTCAGCCACGGCAGCGTGTACCGGCACTTCCGCACCAAGGCGGCCCTGCGCGAAGCCGTGACGAAACGCTGGCTGGACCGCACGTCGGAGGAGCTGGCCGGCATCGTCGCCGAGCGGGACCGCGACCCGGAGCAGCGGCTGCGCGCCTGGCTGCGGACCCTGTTCGACGCCAAGCGCCGCAAGGCGGGCCACGACCCGGAGCTGTTCGCCACGTACATGGTCCTCACCCGGGAGAGCGGCGAGGCGGTCCCCGAGCACATCGCCGACCTCACCGGCCAGCTGACGGACATCGTCCGCGCCGGCCTCGACGCGGGCACCTTCACCGCCGCCGACCCGGCCGCCACCGCCCGCGCGGTCTTCCAGGCCACCGGCCGCTTCCACGACCCCTGCTACGCCAAGGAATGGGAGCAGCCCGGCGTCGAGGAGGAGTTCGAGGCGGTGGTGGAGCTGGTGGTGCGGGGGCTGCGGGCGCGGACCTGAGCCCCCCGGGTCCCGGGAGCCCGGCTACGGCACGAGCCGGACCCGGATGTCCTTCTCGTACGGCAGCACGATCGTCGCGTCCCGGCCGCGCCGCCACTCGGGCGGCACCAGGAACAGCCGCCCGCCGGACGCCAGCAGCAGCCGGAACCCCCGGTAGCGGTGACGGTACGTCCGCGCCTCCTCCCCGGACGTGCCGAGCCGGGACGCGGTCACCCCCCTGGGCGGGTCGTCCAGCGGCTCCTTCGTCTCGACGACGACCTCGGGGCGGTCCTCCAGACCGGCCGCGTCCTCCTCGCCCCGGCCCGTGCCGTACGCCCAGGCCAGCTGCGTGGACGCCCAGACCAGCCCGGCGACGAAGAGGGCGATGACGCCCATCGCGCCGTTCCGGGCCAGCCGCTGCGGGAGCAGCGGGTGCCCGCGTCGCTGCCCGTGGATCCAGACGCCGTACGCCACCGCCGCCGGGCCGAACGCCAGCGACAGCGGGGTGGCGCCGATGACCACACTGACCTCGGGGCCCTGCACGAAGATGCCGATGAGCGCCCTGGCGATCAGCAGGACGCCGACCAGCACGAAGCCGTACGCGACGAAGGCCGTCACGTCCGACGCGCCGTCCCCCTGGCCGGGCCGGTCGCGGGAGAGCAGCCACAGGACGAGGGAGTGGATCGCGACGATCGCGAGCAGGCCGAGGAAGAGCATCGCCGCGGGCACGAAGACGACCTCCAGGCCGTCCAGCATCATGTCCTGGTTGGTCCGGCCGGTCATGTCCACCGGGACGCCGAAGTACTCGTACCGGGCGCGGGTGGCGACGTACCCGAAGTAGATCAGCAACGCGGTCGCCAGCGTGGCCGGCCCCAACGCCTCGGCGACCTGCCGGACACGGGTGGAGACGGCCGGGGTGGACTCGGTGGTCATTCCAGGCCCGGGGAGAGGGACGAGGGTGGGCTGACGGGGGAGGTGTCCGGGGAGGTCTCGGGCTGGGGGTCGTCGCCCCGGTGGTCGTACGCCGTGGGGAGTGGCTCGGACTTTCCATAGATCACGACGGGATCCTGTGGCGTGGGCGGCCGGTCGCCCCAGGCGGCCCGTGGGTCGTTGCATGGATCGATCTCGGCGTTGTCGCACAGGAAGCTGTAGTGAGCCACTGCCTCGATCGTGTACAGCCCGGTGGGGGCGCCGGGAGCGGCGACGGCCCCGGCCGTGCACCGCCCGTCCGCGGCCAGCCGGCGGCCGACGCAGGCCGGATCCGACACACCCGGACCGCCCTGGTCGTTGCCCTTGAAGCAGTGCGCGGTGTCGGGCGAGATCGCCGGCGTCGTTGTCACCGGTGTCTCGACCGGCTCGAACTGCGCCACGGTGAAGGTGACGTTCTCGATGGTCACGGGGATGGTTCTGTCGTTCATGATCGTGACACAGCCGAAGCCGCGGGCGTCGCCGTCGATGCGCAGGCCCCCCAGCTCGATGGACCGCCGGCCGCCGCCGTCCCCGCCGTCTCCGCCGCCGTCCCCACCGCCGTCCCCGCCGTCCCCGCCGTCTCCGCCACCGTCCCCACCGCCGTCCCCGCCGCCGTCTCCGCCCCCGTCGCCACCGCCGTCTCCGCCCCCGTCGCCACCGCCGTCGCCGTTCCCGGTGCGACCGCCGTCGGCTCCCGTCTCGCCCCCCGTACCGCCGCCGTCCGTGCCGGTCTCCCTGCCGTTCCCCGTCTCGGCGGCGCCGTTCGTCCGCTCGCCCGCCGTCCGCTCGCCGGACGTGCTCTCCCCGCCGGTGGTGGCGCTGCGCACCAACCAGACGATGCCGAGCACCGCCACCAGGCCGAGGACCGCCGCGAGGACGCCGATGCGGATACGTGAAGGGGGCATATTCGGAGGATATGGGGATCTTTCGCCCGCTACCTCCCGGGTTACTCCCCCCTCAGCCGCGCACCGCCTCGCGGACCTCCCCGGCCTCCAGTCGCGCGGCCGTGTGCTCGGCGGTGCGCCGGGCCCAGGGGCCGGTGGTCAGCAGGCCGAGCACCAGGACCGCCGCCCCGCACCCCACGAGGATCCACCACCCGGGAACGGCCGCGGAGACGAAGGTGTCCCGGTAGCCGGCGGAGCCGATCCCCGCCGCCAGGACCGCGCCGACGACCGCGACGCCCAGCGTCTGCCCGAGCTGCCGGCTGGTGGAGGCCACCGCCGCGGCCACCCCGGCCTGGGCGCGCGGCATCCCGGAGACCGCCGTGTTGGTGATCGGCGCGTTGACCATGCCGAAGCCGACGCCGAAGAGCACGTATCCGGTGAGGAGCCCCGCGTTGGAGGTCTCCGCCTCGAACGCGGCGAACAGCACCGCGCTCGCGGTCATCGCGACCCCCGCGAGGAGGAGCGGAAGACGCGGACCCCGGCTGCCGACCAGGCGGCCGGACAGGGGCGCGCACAGGAACGTCGGTACGGCCATGGGCAGCATCCACAGGCCCGCGTGCAGGGCGTCGAGGCCGCGCACGTTCTGGAGGTACAGCGTGGAGAGGAACAGGAAGCCGCCCAGCGCGGCGAACGCGGCGATCGCGATCACCGTGGCCCCGCTGAACGGTGCCGACCGGAAGAAGCGCAGGTCGATCAGCGGTTCGGTGCGCCGGGGCTCGTAGACCAGCAGGCCCAGCAGCGCCGCTGCCGCCACCGCCGCGAACGGCAGGACCGCCGCGAGCCCGGCCGCGGGCGCCTCGATGATGGCGTACGTCAGGCCGCCGAAGAGGAGGATGACCAGCAACTGGCCGAGGGGGTCGGCGCGGCGGGCCTTGGCGGCGCGGGACTCGGGGACGTACCGGAAGGTGAGCAGCAGGGCGGCCAGTCCCACCGGCAGGTTGATCCAGAAGATGGCCCGCCAGCCGACCGACTCGACGAGGAGTCCGCCCACCAGGGGACCCGCGGCCATCGAGATGCCGACCACCGCGCCCCAGACGCCGATCGCTCGGGCCCGCTCCCGGGGGTCCGTGAAGGTGTTGGTGATGATCGACATGGCGACCGGGTTCAGCATCGAGCCGCCCACCGCCTGGACCATGCGGAAGATCACCAGAGTGTCCAGGTCCGGCGCCACCGAGCAGAGCGCCGAGCCGATGGTGAAGACGATCAGGCCCGCCATGAAGACGCGCTTGCGGCCGATCCGGTCGGCCGTGGAGCCCGCGAGCATCAGCAGGGACGCGAGGACGAGGGTGTAGGCGTCGATCGTCCACTGGAGTCCGGACGTGGTGGCGTCCAGGTCGTCCTGCATGGAGGGGAGCGCCACGTTCAGCACGGTGTTGTCGAGGCTCACGATCAGCAGGCTCATGCAGCAGATCGCGAGGACGAGCAGACGTCGGCGAGGGCTGAGCTCGGGCATGGGCCCATCGTACTCGATTTCGATAGTGCGGCTAACTAATGAATTTTACCCGTTCATTGCGCTGCACAATGGAGGAATGTCCACGCCCACACAGCCGCCCGCGCAGCCGCTCCGGATCGGTCCCCACACCGTCCAGCCGCCCGTCGTCCTGGCCCCCATGGCCGGCATCACCAACGCGCCCTTCCGCACCCTGTGCCGGGAGTTCAGCGGCGGCAAGGGACTGTTCGTCAGCGAGATGATCACCACCCGGGCACTGGTCGAACGCAACGAGAAGACCATGCAGCTGGTCACCTTCGACCCCACCGAGCAGCCCCGCTCCATCCAGCTGTACGGCGTGGACCCGGTCACCGTCGGCAAGGCCGTCCGCATGATCGCGGAGGAGGACCTGGCCGACCACATCGACCTCAACTTCGGCTGCCCCGTCCCCAAGGTGACCAGGAAGGGCGGCGGCTCGGCCCTGCCCTACAAGCGCAACCTGCTGCGCGCCATCCTCCGCGAGGCCGTCGCCGGTGCCGGGGACCTGCCCGTCACCATGAAGATGCGCAAGGGCATCGACGACGACCACATCACCTACCTCGACGCCGGCCGGATCGCCGTCGAGGAGGGCGTCACCGCCATCGCCCTGCACGGCCGCACCGCCGCCCAGCACTACGGCGGCACCGCCGACTGGGACGCCATCGCCCGGCTGAAGGAGCACGTCCCGGAGATCCCGGTGCTCGGCAACGGCGACATCTGGTCCGCCCAGGACGCGGTGCGGATGGTTCGCGAGACCGGCTGCGACGGCGTCGTCGTCGGGCGCGGCTGCCTGGGCCGGCCGTGGCTGTTCTCCGACCTCGTCGCCGCCTTCGAGGGCCGCCCCGAGGACATCGCCCGCCCCACCCTGCGCGAGGTCGCCGACGTCATGGTCCGGCACGCCCGGCTGCTCGGCGAGTGGATCGGCGACGAGTCGAAGGGCGTCGTCGACTTCCGCAAGCACGTCGCCTGGTACCTCAAGGGCTTCGCCGTCGGCTCCGAGATGCGCAAGCGGCTCGCCGTCACCTCCTCCCTGGAGGAGCTGCGCGCCGGGCTCGACGAGCTGGACCTCGACCAGCCCTGGCCGGCCGGCGCCGACGGCCCGCGCGGGCGTACGTCCGGCAACAACCGGGTCGTGCTGCCCGACGGCTGGCTGAAGGACCCGTACGACTGCGCGGGGATCGGCGAGGACGCGGAGCTGGACACCTCCGGCGGCTGACCGGCCTTCCTCCCCGACCCGCTGGTCAGCCCTTCTTCCGCGAGGGCGTGGAGCCGTACGCGGTGAGGAAGCGGTCCCGGAACGCGTCCATCTTCCACACGGGCGCGTCCCGGGCGGGCTCCAGCCCGTCCGACCAGCCCCAGCCGTCGATCCTCCCCAGCACCTCCGGGTCCTTGGCGACGATCGTCACCGGCACGTCCCGGCTCGCGCCCTCGCCGCTGACCCGGGCGATCGGCTGGTGGTCGCCGAGGAAGACGAGCACGGTGTCCTCGCCGCCGTAGCGCCGCAGCCACTGGGCGAGGCTGGTCACCGAGTACTCCACCGACTTGCCGTACTCCTCCTTCGAGCGGGCCGGACTGGCCACCACGTCCGCCGGATCGGCACCCCGCTCCTCGATCTCCTCGAAGATCCGCCCGTCGCCCAGCTCGTCCCAGCCGACCAGCTCCGGGATCGGCGCCCACGGCTGGTGGCTGGAGGTGAGGATGACCTCCGCCATCAGCGGCTTGTCCCCCTCCTTGCCGTGCTCCAGCCGCTGGAACGCCTCCAGCGCGTACTGGTCCGGCATCGTCGACCAGCTGAACTTCGGCCCGCGATAGCCGAGTCGGAAGGCGTCGTAGACCTTGTCGAGTCCGTAGAACTCCGCCTCCGGCCAGGCCTTCTGCACGCCCGGCATGACCCCGACCGTCCGCCACGCGCCCGTCTTGCGGAACGCCTTCGTCAGGCTGAGATGGTCGCCGGAGGTGACCGTGCGATACCGCTGCTGGTTGTCGATCCACAGGCCCGACAGGAACGTGGAGTGGCCGAGCCAGCTGCTGCCCCCGTACGTCGCCGAGGTCAGCCAGCCGCTCTTCGCCCGGAACCCCGCCTTCTCCAGCGCCCGCGTCTCCCTCTCCAGGGTGCGGTGGACGCCCGGGCGGATCGCCGGGTCCTCGATGGCGCTGCGGCCGTAGCTCTCGATGAACGTGAAGATGACGTCCTTGCCGCGCAGGTCGGGGACCAGCTGTCCGGGCGGTGTCGCGCCGAACGCGTCCGCCTTCGCCTCCCGCGCGAACGCCGCCTCGTCCCGCAGGGTGGCCCGCACCCGCTCCGTCTGGGTCCGCACCGCCGCCGACGCGTGATCCGCGGCCACCGGCACCCCCGCCACCTGCACGCCCAGCGCCGCGGTCGTCGTCCACACGACGGCCGCGGCGAGCGTCGACCGGACGGCGACCGTGCGATGCCGGGCCAGCACCTCGCCCAGCCGGACCGCGGCCAGCGCGAGCAGCGCGCCCAGCAGCAGCACCAGGACGACCGCCCCGGCCGTCAGCCCGAACGCGCCCGCCCGGCCCATCGTGTCCCCGGCGTACGACTGGGCGTCGTCGAGGAGTTCCCAGTCCAGGACCAGGTTGAAGCCCCGGCCCAGATACTCGTGGAACCCCATGTCGAGCAGGTTCAGCACCGTCAGCGCGGCCAGCGCCAGCCCACCCAGGGCCGCCACCACCACCCGGGGCCGCCGCGGCAGCGCCAGCAGCAGCGCCGCCCCGACGACCGCCTCCACCGGTATCCGTACGAACGTCCCCGCCCTCACCGCGCCCACCGTGTTCGGCAGCAGCAGGGCGGCGAGGACCAGCACGGCGGACAACACGGTGAGCGTCCGGCTCAGCACACGCACGGCCGTGGGAGACACCGGGGTCCTTCCGTACGGAACACATCTGACGGCGGACCCGGCGTGGGGGAACGGGTCCGCCGCCGTTACATACGGCCGGACCCGGCCCCTTGTTCAACCCAGGGCGCGGACAGGTCTTTTCAGGGGTGCGGGGCCGTATCGATATGCGGCTCCGCCGCGTGGGCGCGACCAGCCCCCACCAGCCCGCAGTCGCCCAACGACCTTCGCGCCCCCTCCCTAGGCGCCCCCGACCGCGGTCAGCAACGCAAGCGGCGCCGCCGCGGACCGCGACTCCCGCACACACGCATGCGGATACGGCACCGGCTCCCCATGGGTGCCACGGGCGTACCCCGCCAGCACCTCAGGCAACCGATCGCCGAAGGCCCCCGCCGCGTCCACCAGCGCATGCGCCACCGCCCGCGCCTCGTCGTGCAGCCCGTACCGAGCCAGCCCCAGCGCGATCAGCGCGTTGTCGTGCGGCCACACCGAACCGCGGTGGTACGACAGCGGGTGATACGCCGGCTGCCCGGCCGCCAGCGTCCGCACGCCCCACCCGGAGAAGAAGTCCGGCTCGACCAGACGCCGGCCGACGACCTCCCCGTACTCCTTGTCCAGCAGCCCCGACCACAGCAGATGCCCGGCGTCCGAGGCGAGCGCGTCCACCTGGCGGCCCTCGCCGTCCAGCGCGAGCGCCGGGAAGGACCGCTCCGGCATCCAGAAGTCCCGCTGGAACCGGTCCCGCAGATCCCCGGCGGCCTGCTCCAGCAGCGCGGCGTAGGTCTCGTCCGACCACACCGTGCGGGCCAGGTGCGCGGTGCGGCGCAGTGCGTCGTACGCGTACCCCTGCGCGCCCGCCGCCATCACCGGGCCGGTCGGGCGGGTGCCGTCGGCCCAGCAGATCGCGCCGGGGGAGTCCTTCCAGTTCTGGTTGGCGAGACCGCCCTGGTCGGCGCGGTAGACGAGATAGCCGCGTGAGGTCAGCCCGCCGTGGTCCAGCATCCAGCCGACCGCCGCGCGGGCGTGCGGTTCGAGCCGGCGGGCCATGGCCGTGTCGCCGGTCTGCTCGACGTACGCGCCGAGCAGCACGAGGAAGAGCGGGGTGGCGTCCACCGAGCCGTAGTAGCGGCCGAAGGGCACCTGACCGAAGTGGGCCAGCTCCCCGTGCCGCACCTCGTGCACGATCTTGCCGGGCTGCGCCACCGAACCGGGGTGCGCCTCGGCGGCCTGGGTCGCGGCGAGCGCGGGGAGGGTGTGGGCGGCCAGCTGCGGCCGGTACGGCAGCGTGAACAGGGCGGTGAGCAGGGCGTCCCGGCCCAGCAGCGCCAGGAACCAGGGCGCGCCGCCCGCCGGGACGCGCAGATCCTCGCCGTCCGGGCCGGTCGCCGGGATCTGGAGCGAGGCGAGGTCGGCGAGGCCGCGGGCGCAGGCCGCCGCCAGCTCCGGCCAGCCGGTCGGGAAGGCCACGCCCTCCATGAAGCGGCCCTCGCGCGCCTGCCGCTGCTCGCTCACGGCGGCGGGGGAGCGGGGCACCCGCAGCGCCCGGCGCTCACCGTGCGGGCGGGCGATCACCCGCAGGGTCAGCTCCCGCGTGCCGTGCGGCTCCAGCGTGAGGGTCCACACCAGCCGCCGGGCGCCGGTGCCGGTCTCCTCGACGGCGTCCGGGGCGGGCTCGGCGGTGACCGTCGTGCACGAACGCCACTCGCCGCGCTGATAGGTGAACTCCAGCCCGTGGTCGAGGATCTGGCGGCGGCGCACGGCGCCGGGCTTGTCGTAGGTGCGGTGGTCGGAGCGCAGTTCGAACTGGTCGGTGAAGTCGGCGTCGACGGTGATGGCGAGCCGGACCGTGGTCGGCACCGGGCGGTTGCCGGTCACCCGCAGCCGCTCCACGAACGAGCTGTCGCCGACGGCCTGCTCGCGGAAGATCGTGTACGCGGGCGGCTCCTGCCGTCCGCCGCGCGGGACGCGCACACAGCGCGCGGTGTCCCCGTCGGCCACCGGCGACAGCGTCTCGGGCACCGCGCCGTCGACGGTGAGCTGCCAGCGGCTCAGATGCCGGGCATCGCGTACGAAGAGCCCGTCGGGCAGGCCCGGTCGCCCCGCCCCGCCGGCCCGCACCCCGCTGATGTCGCCGCCGTCTCCCACGGCGGCGAACGTCCCGCCGTGCACGAGCGGATGATGCCGGTCCGTCATCCCCGGTCCCCTCCCCTGAGTTCACTGCTGGCGGTGGTCTGGTCGTGCGACAGCTGTTCTTCCGGCTGGTCGTGCAGGTCGTACGACAGGTCGAGGGCGAGCGCGGCGGTCCAGCCGAAGCCGGTCGCGCCGCAGGCCTCGCCGGTGTACGGATCGACGTACTCCGCGAACCCGGAGGCGTCCGCGAGGTCGAGGACCGCCGTGCGCAGCGCGTCCGCCCGCTCCCGCTCCCCGTGCGTGCGCAGCCCGCGCTCCACCAGCCAGCTCGTGTTGAACCAGGCCGGGCCCCGCCAGTACCGGTGCCGGTCGAAGGACTCGCCGAGCAGGTCGTAGCTCGGGACCAGGCGGGTGGTGTCGCCGAGGCCGAAGTGCGGGCCGGCGAGGGTGCGCACCAGGGCGTCGGCGATCGCGCGGGGGAGGGCGGGCAGCAGCAGCGGGATCAGACCGGAGACGCCGCGCTCGGGGATCAGCTCGCCGGAGCGCACGTCACGGCAGAGGAAGATCCCCCGGCGCGCGTCGTACAGGCGGTCGATCAGCACGCCCGTCAGCCGTTCCGCGCGGGCGTGGCGGGCCGTGCCGGTGGCGCCCAGCTCGCGGGCGATCCGGGCGAGCGCGTGCTCGGAGGCGATGAGCAGGGCGTTGAACGCGGGGTCCTCGACGGCGAAGTCGCCGGGGCCGTCGGCGTACCCCCGGTCCCGGTAGTCGGCGGCCAGCCGCACATAGCGGCCGTAGTCCAGGTCCGTCGGACGGTCCTCGGCGGCGCCGTGGTCGAGGTCGGCGCGGCGGAAGGAGCGGGCCGGGGCGGGGGTGACGCGGGCGAGCGGGGCGTCCCAGCAGGGGCTGTTGTCCATGCCCTGCTCCCACGGGTGGACGACCGAGGCGAGGCCGGCGCCGCCCAGGTCGCGCCGGTGCAGCAGGTAGCGGTGCCAGGCGGCCAGCCGCGGATACACCCCGGCGAGGAAGCCGCGCGCCCGGGACAGCACGGGATCCGCGCGGTGCACCAGCCAGGCGGCGAGCGCGTGCACCGGTGGCTGCACGATCCCCGAGGTCTGTACGGTGCGCGGGGCGCCCGCGGTGCGCCCGGCGGTGGAGGAGCGCCAGAAGTCGGGGCTCGGGAAGTAGGCGTCGAGCGGCACGGAGGGGTTGAAGACGATGTGCGGGATCCGCCCGTCGCCCCACTGCGCGGCGAGCAGTGTCTCCAGCTCCGTCTGGGCCCGTAACGGCGACAGACGCCGCAGGCCGATCGCGATGAACGCGGAGTCCCAGGACCACTGGTGCGGATACAGGCCGCGGGAGGGCACGGTGGAGGCGCCCGTCCAGTTGTCCTCCAGGACCCGGACGGCCCTGGCCTGCGGCCCGTCGGGGCCGTGCGGCGGATCGTATGCGATGGCGCGGTCCGCGCCGGGCACGGTCAGTTGGGCAGTGCGATCCACTCGGGGCTCCCCGAAAGGCGTCCGGCCGACCGGTTCGGTCATGGCCACCGTAGAGTTACGTCTATTTAACACGCAAAACTCAATATGTAATGCAAGCTTGAGAAACACAAGGGGGTGCGCATGAGCGGACGGCCGGGAAGGACCGGAAAGGGTGCGAGCCAGGCGAGCGCCGGCGAACTGCTCGAACTGGTGCGCAGTGGCCGCGCGACGACACGGGGCGCGCTCCAGCAGGTCACCGGGTTGTCCCGGGCCACCGTCGGCCAGCGCCTGGACCGTCTCTTCCGTGCCGGCTGGCTGCGCGAGGGCGCCGGCGGACCGGTCGACTCGCCGCTGGGCGGCCGGCCCTCGATCACCCTGGAGTTCGACGACGAGCACGCGGTGGTCCTCGCCGCCGACCTGGACACCCGCCACGCGCGGGCGGCCGTGCTGTCGCTGACCGGCGAGATCCACGCCGAGCACTCCGGCACCCTCGTCGTCGAGGACGGCCCCGACGCGGTCCTCGGGGAGCTGGGCCGCTGGTTCGCCGAGCTGCTGGAGAAGGCCGGCCACCGCGCCGAGGAGGTCTGCGGTATCGGCCTCGCCGTGCCGGGCCCGGTGGACAACGGCACCGGCCGGGTCGTCCAGCCGCCGATCATGCCCGGCTGGGACGGCTACGACATAAGGGGCCGCCTCGCCCGCGCCTTCACCGAGCACACGGGCGCCGCCGAGGTGCCGGTCCTGGTCGACAACGACGCCAACCTCATGGCGTACGGCGAGCAGCGCACCTCCTACCCGGACTGCTCGGCGTTCGTGCTGGTGAAGGTGTCCACCGGCATCGGCGCGGGGGTGGTGGTCGACGGCTCGGTCTACCGGGGCATCGACGGCGGCGCCGGGGACATCGGCCACATCCGTGTTCCGGAGGGCTCGGGCGCGCTGTGCCGGTGCGGTTCCTACGGCTGTCTGGCCGCCGTCGCCAGCGGCGGCGCCGTGGCCCGGCGGCTCGCCGAGAGCGGGGTGCCGGCGGCCTCCGGCTCGGATGTGCGGGACCTGCTCGCGGCCGGGCATCCGGAGGCGGTGGGGCTGGCCCGGGAGGCCGGGCGCCGGGTCGGTGACGTCCTGGCGACGGTGGTGACCCTGCTGAATCCGGGGGTGCTGATGATCGCCGGGGATCTGGCCGGAACCCCCTTCCTCACGGGCGTGCGCGAGCTGCTGTACCAGCGGGCGCTGCCGCGCTCCACCGCCCGGCTGGAGGTCGTGACCTCGCGGCTGGGGGAGCGGGCGGGGCTGGTGGGGGCCGGGGCGCTGGTGGTGGAGCACCTGTACGCGCCGGAGCGGGTGGAGGAGCGGCTGCGGGCGATGGGGGTGTGAGGGGTGTCCGCACGGGTGTCCGCAGGCGTGCGGGAGGGGCTGTGTGACGGCCGTATTTCCATCTCGGGGCCCGTCCGGATGGTGAAATCCGGCAGCTCGTGGCAGCGTGATTCTCGCCACCCTTGATAAGGGTTGCGCTCAGATGAGCGGATCATGGGCGACTGCACTTCTCCAAGGGGTGGCACTCAGTGCCACCCCTTGATCGTTCAGCGACCGAAATCAAGCGTGCTAGAGGCCGCTCATATGAGCGCTAAATCCGGTCTACGGGCGTTGCTGCGTTCAAGAAGTGAAAACATAAGCCGCCGGCGACTTACCAAGCCTTGACTTTCGATCCGCTGGCGGACGAGTGGTTACAGGCGTATGACGCGCAAGTGGACGTACCCAGCAGCCTTCGATCTGGGTATGTTCCTCGCCGTCAGGGCAGCCACCGCGTCCTCGAGGAGTCGAGACCCGTGTCGGAAAACAAAGATCAGCAGGCAGCCGCGCCGGCCGGCAGCGTTGAGGGCGTGAAGTTCGTCTACGACTTCACGGAGGGCAACAAGGACCTCAAGGACCTCCTCGGCGGCAAGGGCGCGAACCTCGCCGAGATGACCAACCTGGGCCTTCCCGTCCCCCCGGGCTTCACCATCACCACGGAGGCCTGCAAGGTCTACCTGGAGAGCGGCGAGGAGCCGGCGGCACTGCGTGACGAGGTGAGTGCGCACCTCGAAGCGCTGGAGCAGCGGATGGGCAAGAAGCTGGGCCAGCCCGACAACCCCCTCCTCGTGTCGGTCCGCTCCGGCGCCAAGTTCTCCATGCCCGGCATGATGGACACCGTCCTCAACATCGGTCTGTCCGACAAGTCGGTGCAGGGCCTGGCCAAGCAGGCCGGCGACGAGCGGTTCGCCTGGGACTCCTACCGCCGCCTCATCCAGATGTTCGGCAAGACCGTCCTCGGAGTCGATGGCGACCTCTTCGAGGAGGCGCTGGAGAAGGCCAAGGAGGCCAAGGGCGTCACGGTCGACACCGAGCTGGAGGCCGCCGACCTCAAGAAGCTCGTCACCGCCTTCAAGAAGATCGTCAAGAAGGAGGCGGGCCGGGACTTCCCGCAGGACCCGCGCGAGCAGATGGACCTCGCCATCAAGGCGGTCTTCGACTCCTGGAACGGCGACCGCGCCAAGCTGTACCGCCGCCAGGAGCGCATCCCGCACGACCTCGGCACCGCGGTCAACGTCTGCTCCATGGTCTTCGGCAACCTCGGCCCGGACTCCGGCACCGGTGTCGCCTTCACCCGCGACCCCGCCTCCGGCCACCAGGGTGTCTACGGCGACTACCTCCAGAACGCCCAGGGCGAGGACGTGGTGGCGGGCATCCGCAACACCGTCCCGCTGGCGGAGCTGGAGAAGATCGACAAGAAGTCGTACGACCAGCTCATGCAGATCATGGAGACCCTGGAGAACCACTACAAGGATCTCTGTGACATCGAGTTCACCATCGAGCGCGGCAAGCTGTGGATGCTCCAGACCCGCGTCGGCAAGCGCACCGCCGCCGCGGCGTTCCGCATCGCCACGCAGCTGGTGGACCAGGGCCTGATCGACGAGGCCGAGGCCCTCCAGCGCGTCACCGGCGCCCAGCTCGCCCAGCTGATGTTCCCGCGCTTCGACGAGAAGGCGCAGGTCCAGCAGGTCGCCCGCGGAATCGCGGCCTCGCCGGGCGCGGCGGTCGGCAAGGCGGTCTTCGACTCGTACACCGCGGTGAAGTGGTCCCGCTCCGGCGAGAAGGTCATCCTCATCCGCCGCGAGACCAACCCCGACGACCTGGACGGCATGATCGCCGCCGAGGGCATCCTCACCTCGCGCGGCGGCAAGACCTCCCACGCGGCCGTCGTCGCCCGCGGCATGGGCAAGACCTGTGTCTGCGGCGCGGAGGAGCTGGAGGTCGACACCAAGCGCCGCCGGATGAAGGTGCCGGGCGGCCACGTCGTCGAGGAAGGCGACCTGATCTCCATCGACGGCTCGACCGGCAAGGTCTACCTGGGCGAGGTCCCGGTCGTCCCGTCCCCGGTCGTCGAGTACTTCGAGGGCCGGATGCACGCCGGCGCCGACGACGCCGACGAGCTGGTCGCGGCGGTCCACCGCATCATGGCCTTCGCCGACCGCAAGCGCCGCCTGCGGGTGCGCGCCAACGCCGACAACGCCGAGGACGCGCTGCGCGCCCGCCGCTTCGGCGCCCAGGGCATCGGCCTGTGCCGTACCGAGCACATGTTCCTCGGCGACCGGCGTGAGCTGGTCGAGCGGCTGATCCTGGCCGACACCGAGGAGGAGCGCGAGGAGTCGCTGAAGGAGCTGCTGCCGCTCCAGAAGCAGGACTTCGTCGAGCTGTTCGAGGCGATGGACGGCCTCCCGGTCACGGTCCGTCTCCTCGACCCGCCGCTGCACGAGTTCCTGCCCGACATCACGGAGCTCTCCGTCCGGGTGGCGCTCGCGGAGTCCCGCCAGGAGCCGCACGAGAACGACCTGCGCCTCCTCCAGGCGGTCCACCGCCTGCACGAGCAGAACCCGATGCTGGGCCTGCGCGGCGTACGCCTCGGCCTCGTCATCCCGGGCCTGTTCACCATGCAGGTACGGGCCATCGCCGAGGCCGCGGCCGAGCGCAAGAACGCCAAGGGCGACCCGCGCGCCGAGATCATGATCCCGCTCGTCGGCACCGTCCAGGAGCTGGAGATCGTCCGCGAGGAGGCCGACCAGGTCATCGCGGAGGTCCAGGAGGCGACCGGCACCGAGCTGAAGCTGGCGATCGGCACGATGATCGAGCTGCCGCGCGCCGCGCTCACCGCGGGCCAGATCGCGGAGGCGGCCGAGTTCTTCTCCTTCGGCACGAACGACCTGACCCAGACGGTGTGGGGCTTCTCCCGCGACGACGTGGAGGCCTCGTTCTTCACGGCGTACCTGGAGAAGGGCATCTTCGGCGTCAGCCCGTTCGAGACGATCGACAAGGACGGCGTCGGCTCCCTCGTCGCCGCGGCGGCGAAGGCGGGCCGCGAGACCCGTCCGGACCTGAAGCTCGGCGTCTGCGGCGAGCACGGCGGCGACCCCGAGTCCGTCCACTTCTTCCACGAGGTGGGCCTGGACTACGTCTCCTGCTCCCCGTTCCGCATCCCGGTCGCCCGCCTCGAGGCCGGCCGCGCGGCGTCCACCTCGGAGGGCAGCGACCACCGCTGAGCCCAGCGGAACTCGATGCTCCGGAGCCGCCGCTTGTCACCCGACCCTCACCGATCGGCGGCGGCTCCGGCCTCGTGAAAAGAGGGGCGGCACCCTGTGCGGGGGTGCCGCCCCTTCGGCGTGCGCGGGGTCAGATGGGCACGGCCACCGCGTTGAACGTGGTCTCCGGGGTCTGCGGGCTGGTGAAGCGGGCGTTGACCAGGTAGAGGCGGTTGCCGTAGCGGGCGGCGGTGGTGGGGACGTCGAAGCGGGGGTCGGTGATCGTGGCGGTGAGGGTGGCGCTGGTGCCGGTGGCGTTCAGATGCCAGACCGAGACCTTGTTCAGACGGTTCTGGACGACGTACAGCGTGCGGCCGACGCGGTGGAGGCCGTCACCGTTGAGGACGGTGTCCTGGCCGGACAGGGCGATCTCGACCGCCTTCCCCGTCTTCAACGAGACCCGGTACAGCGTGCCCGGTGTGCTCTTCACGACGATCAGGTCCCGGCCGTCGGGGGTGGCGACGATCCCGTTGGCGTTGATGACGTCGGGGAGCTGCTCCCAGGCGCCGGTGAGGGGGAGTTCGCGTACTTTGCCGACGCCGTGGCGCGGGACGCCGTAGAGGACGGGTGCGCGGGAGTCGGTGAACCAGGCGCGGTCCTCGTGCAGGATCACGTCGTTGACGAACTGGCCGGTCGGGGAAGTCAGTTGGTACGTGTGGACCAGGTCGCCGGTGTGCGCGTCCACGATCCTCGCCGTGCCGCCGCCTCCGCCCGCCACGTACAGCAGGCCGTCCCGGTCCAGTTTCAGGCCGATGGACGCGGTGCCCGGGGCGCCCGGGTGGAGGATTCCGCTCGCTCCGGTGCGCAGATCGGTGCGGAGGATGCCGCCGTGGGCGCGGGAGCCCAGGTAGGCGTACGGCTTCGCGCCGATGGTGATGCCTTCGGGGAGCCAGCCGTCGGGGAGGGGGAACTCGGTCGGCCAGCTGGGCCGCGGGGTGGCGGCCCGGGCCGGGGCGGTGCCGGTGGCCGCCGTGAGCGCGGTGACGGCGGCGGCGCCGAGGAGCGCGCGCCGGGACGGCCGGGGACGGTTCCGGGTCATGGTGGTGGCCTCCGTGAGGAGTGAGGCGTACAGGGGTGGTGGGACTCGAGGAAACGTCATTGCGCCGGCCGGATCGACCGATGCGGGGAAGTCGACAGCAAGTCGACAGCCCATGCCGGTTCTCCCGGGTCCCACCTTGCCCGCGTCCGGGCGCCTAGGCGCGGAACGGCCCCGTCACCTCATAGGTGATTCCGCCGGACGAGGTGCCCGTGGTGCCGCGCTGGCTGGAGAAGTACAGGCGCCGGCCGTCGGGGGAGAACGCCGGGCCGGTGATCTCCGAGCCGGACTGGTTGTCGATGCGGAGGAAGGGGGCGATGACGTCGTCGGGGGTGATGACGCAGATCTCCATGTTGCCGCCGTCCTCGGCGACGTAGAGGTCACCGGAGGAGGCACCGGTGACGTTGTCGACCCCGGTCAGCGGGGCGGTGCCGGACGTGACGAGCGAGTCGTCGTAGGCCAGCTCGATCGTCTGGGCCGCCGCGTTGTACTGCCAGACGCGGTTGTCGCCCTTGGTGGTGAACCAGCAGGTGTCGTCGGCGTAGTAGCAGCCCTCGCCGCCGTTGAAGCGCTTGGCGCCGGAGACCTGGTTGCGGGTCGCGGTGGCGCCGGTCGGGTCGGGGACGCGGGCCCAGGTGACCGGGCCGGAGGTGCCGGTGCCGGCGACCATCACCTCCAGGGTGCCGGAGGAGAGGTTGCCCCAGGTGGTGGGCCGGAAGCGGTAGAAGCAGCCGTCGGAGACGTCCTCGGTCATGTAGATGACCTGGCGGACCGGGTCGGCTGCGGCGGCCTCGTGCTTGAAGCGGCCCATCGCGTCGCGGCGGACGGCCGCCTTGGCGCCCCACGGGTCCGTCTCGTACACGTACCCGCGGTCGACCTCCTCGCAGGACAGCCAGGTGTTCCACGGGGTCTTGCCGCCCGCGCAGTTGGTGCGGGTGTTGGACAGGATGCGGTACGCGCCCGTGATCGCGCCGGTGGACGAGAACTTCACGGCGCTCGCGCCGCCGCCCGGGTTGATCTCCGAGTTGGAGACGTAGATCCAGCCGGTGCCGTCGGCGTAACAGGCGCCGCCGTCCGGGGCGTTGTGCCAGGTGTACGAGGTGCCGGGGACCGTCTGCCCGGAGCGGGCGACGACCCGGCTGGTGAAGCCGCTGGGAAGTCTGATGCCGTTGGCGTCCGGGCTGCCCAGCGGCCCGTACGGGCCGGCCCCGGGCTGCGCGGGCGCCGCGTACGCGGCCCCACGCCACAACGTCCCGCCGAGCGCGGCCGAAGAGCCGCCGATCAGCGCCGCACGCAGAAGGCTACGACGTTCCACTCTCACTCCAGAGGTGCCGTGTCCGCCCCGCCACCGGTCGACGACGGGGTCGCGCGATCCGGGACCCTAGGGGAGCCGGATGGATTGTCCATGGACAGACAATGACGGCTGGGCGGCGGGTTCGGAGTGTTCGAAGCCGGCCACTCTCAGCCCGCGTGCGGGGACCAGGTGGTGCCGCCGGATTTCCGGTGGCCGGAAGGAGGAGCGATGGGCGGGGTGCCTGCTTATCGGGTCGTGGTCGGGAGCGAGGGGCTCGGCGGGCCCGCGCGGGATTCGGTGGGGGGATGGCCGTACCTGGAGGAGGGGCAGGGGTGGCCGGAGTGCTTCTGCGGGGCGCGGATGGCCTTGTTCTTTCAGGTCGACGTGCCGCGGGACGTCGAGATCTTCGGTGGGGATCACCTGCTGGTCTTCCACTGCGGGGCGCACAATGACGCGACCGATCCGCCGGTGGCCGAGGGGCGGCTCGTGCCCCGGTACTGGGAGGCGCCGCAGCCGCCGTATCCGGGGACGTTCTGGCGGGTGCTGATGCAGGGGCCGGGGGCGCGGGCCGTGGAGGAGGCCGAGCCGGCGGTGTGTGCGCGGCCGTTGCGGCTGGTGGCCTTCGAGGACAGTTTGGAGCGGGCGGACTTCAAGGTGGGGGGTGAGCCGTCGTGGGCGCAGTTCCCCGAGTCGTACCGGTGTGCCTGCGGGGCCGAGCTGGCGTTCGTGTGCCAGGTGCCGGAGGGGGTGGAGTTCGCCGTCCGTCCGGGCCTGCCGGAGCAGCCGTACAGCATCGGCGCCGACACCTACAACCTGTTCCTCGGCAACGAGGTCTATCTGCTGGCCTGCCCCGACCGGTGTGATCCGGCGGCGGTCTGGCCGGTGAACCAGCACTGACGGGCGGCACGCCGGCGGCCGTGGGAACGCCGACGCCACCGTCTCACCGGCCAGAGGCAGGGCAGGCCAGGGCCGGCCGGTGAAACGGTGGCGAGCGGCGGTCCGGGGCGGTGCGGCTCAGGCGGCCCGGACCTCGTACGCCGTCACACGTACGGTCTCGTCGTCCAGGCACTGCCCGGACTCCAGGTCGAACCGCTGCTTCAGCAGCGGCGAGGCGACGAAGGGTCGGCCCTGGTGGCTGCCCGTCAGGCCGCGCGAGAGGACGGCCGCGCCGGTGAACGGGTCGCGGTTGTCGATGGCGTAGAGGTTGCCCTTGCGGTCGCGGAACAGGGCCACCTGGCGGCCGTCCGGCAGCAGGGCCGCCACGCCGCGCCCCGGGAGCAGGACGGTCAGGTCACAGACCGTGAACCACTCGTCGTCCGCCAGCCGGAGCTGCACTTTCAGGTCGGTCGTCTCGGGTGCCAGAGTCATCGCTGGGCGCTTCCTTCCAGAACATCTTCGTCGGCGGGGCGTCGCAGGCCGATCGACAGCAGCGGCAGGTCCGGCTTCATCTGGTCGCGCTCGGGGACGAAACCGACCACCGGGTCGGGGGTGTCGGGCGCGTTGACGAAGGACACGAACCGGGCCAGCTTCTCGGGGTCGTTGATGGTCTCCGCCCACTCGTCGCGGTAGTTCGAGACGTGCGCGGCCATCAGGTTCTCCAGCTCCTCGCAGATGCCGAGGGAGTCGTGGACGACCACGTCGCGGACGTGGTCCAGGCCGCCCGGGATGCGTTCCAGCCAGGTGCTCGTGCGCTCCAGGCGGTCGGCCGTGCGGATGTAGAACATCAGGAACCGGTCGATCAGGCGGATCAGTTCGGCGTCCGACAGGTCCTGGGCGAGGAGGTCCGCGTGGCGCGGCGTCGCACCGCCGTTGCCGCCGACGTACAGGTTCCAGCCGTTGGACGTGGCGATGACGCCGAAGTCCTTCGACTGGGCCTCCGCGCACTCCCGCGCGCACCCCGACACCGCCGACTTCAGCTTGTGCGGGGACCGCAGGCCCCGGTAGCGCAGTTCCAGGTCGATCGCCATCCGCACCGAGTCCTGCACGCCGTAGCGGCACCACGTCTGGCCGACACAGGACTTCACCGTGCGCAGCGACTTGCCGTAGGCGTGGCCGGACTCGAATCCGGCGTCGACCAGGCGGGCCCAGATCGACGGGAGCTGCTCCACCCGCGCGCCGAACATGTCGATCCGCTGACCGCCGGTGATCTTGGTGTAGAGGCCGAAGTCCCGGGCGATCTCCCCGATCACGATCAGTTTCTCCGGGGCGATCTCACCGCCGGGGATTCGAGGGACGACGGAGTACGACCCGTTCTTCTGAAGGTTGGCCAGAAAGTGGTCGTTGGTGTCCTGGAGCGCCGCCTGCTCGCCCTCCAGGACATAGCCGTCGGCGCCGATCGTGGGCGCGAGGGAGGCGATGATCGACGCCACCGTCGGCTTGCAGACCTCGCAGCCGTCACCGCCGCGCGCGCCGTCCCGGCCGTAGCGGTCCAGGAGGTCCTGGTACGAGGTGATGCGCAGGGCGAGGACGATCTCGTACAGCTCCTCGCGGGTCTGCGAGAAGCAGCCGCACAGGCCCTTGTCGACCTCGACGCCGGACGCCTCCAGCTCCGCCTCGACCAGCTGGCCGAGCACCTTGACGCAGCTGCCGCAGGTCGTACCGGCCTTGGTGCACTTCTTCACCTCGGGCACGGTGTTGCACTTGTGCTCGGTGACCGCCTCGCGGATCGTGCCCTTGCGGACGTTGTTGCACGAGCAGATGATCGCGTCGTCCGGCAGCGCGGCCGGGCCGAGCTGGACGGGCGCGCCCGCACCGGCCGGCAGCACCAGCGACTCCGGCGAGACGGGCGGGACCGAGCCGGTGAACGCCTTCAGCGTGCCGTACGCCTCCGCGTCGCCGACCAGGATGCCGCCGAGCAGGGTGCCGTCGCGGCCGATGACCAGCTTCTTGTACAGACCCGCGCGGGAGTCCGAGTAGACGACGTCGAGACAGTCCTCGGTGGTGCCGTGCGCGTCGCCGAAGGACGCCACGTCCACGCCGAGCAGCTTCAGCTTGGTGGACAGGTCGGCGCCGGTGAAGCTCGCCTCGTCCGCCGCGATCGTCGCCGCCGCCGTCTCCGCCTGCTCGTAGCCGGGCGCCACCAGGCCGTAGACCCGGCCGTCCGCGGCCAGCGCGCACTCGCCGATGGCGAACACGTGCGGGTCGGTGACCGTACGGCACTGCTCGTCGACGGCGATGCCGCCGCGCTCGCCGACCTGAAGGCCGCAGTCGCGGGCCAGCTGGTCGCGGGGGCGGACACCGGCGGAGAAGACCACCATGTCGGTGGCCAGCTCCGAGCCGTCGGACAGCTTCATGCCGGTCACCACGCCCGCGGCGTCGGTCACGATCTCCTGGGTGCCCACGCCCGTGTGCACGGACAGGCCCATGTCCTCGATGGTGCGCAGCAGCGCCGCGCCGCCGCCCTCGTCGACCTGCACCGGCATCAGCCGCGGCGCGAACTCCACGATGTGGGTGTCGACGCCGAGGCCCTTCAGCGCGCCGGCGGCCTCCAGGCCGAGCAGGCCGCCGCCGACCACCGCGCCGGTCGTCGCCCTCGTCTTCGCGTACTCCTCGATCGCCAGCAGGTCCTCGATGGTGCGGTAGACGAAACAGCCGGTCGCGTCCTTGTTCGGCACCGGCGGCACGAACGGGTAGGAGCCGGTGGCCAGCACGAGGACGTCGTAGTCGACGACCAGACCGGAGCGGGCGGTGACCTTGCGCGCCTCGCGGTCGATCGTCTCGGCCGGGTCGCCGATGTGCAGCTCGATCCCGTGGTCCTTGATGAACTCCATGTCGGTCATGGAGAGGTCTTCCGGCGTCTTGCCCGAGAAGTACGAGGTGAGCGCCACGCGGTCATAGGCGGGACGCGGCTCCTCGCAGAGCACCACCACGCGGTGCGTGGCGGTCAGGCCGCGCGCGGCGAGCGCCTCCAGGAAGCGCTGGCCGACCATGCCGTGGCCGACGAGCAGGATCGTGGGGGTAGCCCCCTGGGTGGCGGTCATCAGGAGCCTCCGTCGTTGGTGAGCAGGTGGAGCAGGGGGCCGCCGTCAGAGGGGAGCGGCTCTGCTCCCTCCCAGGCGCGGGCGAGCGCGCCGACGGTGCCGAGTTCGCCGACGAGCACCCCGCCGACCAGGCGGTCGTCGCGGACGACGACCTTGCGGTAGGTGCCCCGGGTGGCGTCGGCGAGCTGCACGACGTCGTCACCGGGGCGGGGTTCCGTCTCGCCGAACGCGGCGAGGTCGAAGGGGGCCTGACCGGAGAGGGTGAGGCGGGTGAGGGAGCGGGTGCCGGTGTAGCGGGCGGTGTCGTTCCCGGTGAGCAGGGCGGCGAGCACGTCGGCCTGTTCGAGGGCGGGCGCGGCGAGGCCGTACACGGTCCCGTCGTGCTGGGCGCAGTCCCCGATCGCGCGGATGTGCGGGTCGGAGGTGCGCAGCTCGTCGTCGACCAGGACGCCCTTGTGCACGGCGAGCCCCGCGGCCTTGGCGAGGCCGACGCGCGGGTGGACCCCGCAGGCCAGGACGACGAGGTCGGCGTCGAGGGCGTATCCGTCGGCCATCTCCACCGAGCGGACCGCGCCGCCGACCACGCGCACGTCGCGGACCCGGCACTCGGTGTGGACCTCGACCCCGAGGTCGACGAGGTGGCGCCGGACCAGCTCGGAGGCGGCCGGGTCGAGCTGGCGCTCCATCAGCCGCTCGGACTGCTGGGCGAGCATGACCTGCGCGCCGCGCATCGCGAGGGCGCGGGCGGCGGAGACCCCGAGCAGCCCGCCGCCGATGACGACCGCCTTCACACCCGGCCGGACCGCCTTGGACAGGCCCAGGCAGTCGTCCATGGTGCGGAAGGCGTGGACGCCCTCGGGCAGCTCGTGGTCCGGGGTGAACAGTCCGCGCAGCGGCGGCAGCACCGGGTTGGAGCCGGTGGCCAGGACCAGCGTGTCGTATGCGATCTCCGAGCCGTCCGCGCAGTGCAGCGTGCGGCCCTCGCGGTCGATACCGGTGACCCGGGCACGCGTCAGCTCCGCGGGCGCCGGGAGGGCGATCACATCGGGGCTGTAGCGTCCGGCCAGCACTTCGGCGAGCAGCACCCGGTTGTACGGACGGTGCTCCTCGTCGCCGATCAGCAGCGCGGGCGTGCCGAGCTCACCGAGCCGCCGGGCGAGCCGTACGCCCGCGAGGCCGGCGCCGATCACCACCACACGCGAATTCGAGGTCATGCTCCTGAGCGTGCGGTGCGGGTGTTACCCGGCCGCATCGCATCTGTTTCACGCGGGGAACTCTGCCCTCAGCGGGGGTGGGGGGTGGATGTGAGGGGGGTTGGTGTCGGGGGGTGGGGGGTTGTGAGGCGGGGGATGGGTGGAGCAGAGGCAGAGGCATCGGCAGCGGCAGCGGTTAGGGCGGCGGCAACGGAGAGGGCGGCGGCGCGGTGACGGTGTGCCGCCCGCCGTCCGCTGTCCGCCGCCCGCTGTCCGCCGTCCGCCGCCCGCGCTGAGCGAGCGTCCGCACCGCTTCGGCGCGCTGCCCGGGGTGACGGAGAAGGTGCTCGCGGCGCATCTGCGGGAGCTGGAGGCGGACGGGATCGTGCACCGGGAGGAGTACGCCGAGGTGCCGCCACGCTGAACGCGGCGCTGGAGCCGCTGGCGGTGTGGGGGAAGGTGAACGTGCTGGGCCGGACACCGGAGCCGGAGGCGGTGCCGGTGCCGGAGGGGGCGCCGCAGCCCTCACCGATGCCAAAGCCACAACCCTCGCCGATGCCGCAGCCGGTGCCGTGACCGAGGTCAGCGGCTGCCCGTCAGATGGGCGAAGACGACCACGTTCCCCTGGTAGCCGGTGGCGCGCGAGTAGCCCCCGCCGCAGGTGATCACCCGCAGCTCGGGCCGGCGGGCCGGGCCGTACACCTTCTCGTCGGGGAAGTCCTTCGCCTGGTACACCTCGACGGCGTCGACCGAGAACACGGCGACGGAGCCGTCACGCCGGTCGACCTCGATGGTGTTGCCGCGCTTGAGGGCGCCGAGGCCGTAGAAGACGGCGGGCCCGTCGGCGTTGTCGACGTGCCCGGCGACGATCGCGGTGCCGCGCTCGCCGGGCGTGGTCCCGGCCTCGTACCAGCCGGCGAGGTTCGGCTTGTCGGCCGGCGGCGCGTCCAGGCTGCCGGTCCGGGTCAGTCCCAGGCCCGTCAGCGGGGCGTTCACCCGGATCGCGGGGATGCGGATGCGGTCGGGCGGGGACGGCGGCAGCGCCGGGGCCGCCGAGCGCCGTGCGGCGGGGTCGGTGTGCGCCGGGGCGTGGGCCTCGGCGGCGGAGGGCTGGGGCGGGGCGTGCGAGGCGGCGCCGTTGTGCAGCAGCCAGGCACCGGAGCACAGGGCGACGGCGGTGACGGTGGCTATGACGGTGTTGCCGTGCCTGCGCATGGGAGCCTCCCTGGGACCGGTGAGACCGATGGGACGGGACGAGAGGAAACAGACGATCGGGCCCGTACCCCCTCCGGGCCGCGAGGGGCGTCGGACCCGGAGGGGGAGGGGCGTGCGGTACCGGCGAGAACGGGCAGCGGAGGGTGCCCGTCAGATCCCGTCGCCTCTCGCCCGGCGATGCAGGAGCCAGGTACCGCCCGCGGCGGCGACGGCCAGAGCCGCCACGCCGGCCGCGGTCTGCACGGGATCGGGGCCCAGTGCGCCGCCGACCCCCGTCTTGACACTCCCCCGGGGATGCACCGGCTGGGCCGAGGTCAGCGTGACCACCAGGTCGCCCCGGACCTCCCGGCCGTCCCCGGTGCACCGCGCGACGATCTCGTACGTCCCCTGCTGCGCGCTCGGCGGCACCCGGAACCGGCCGATCACGTTGCCCTCGTGGCCGCCGGGCGCCAGCGTGAAGTGCCCGGAGCCGACCGCGCTGGCGTCGCCCGCGGCGGCACCGTCGGCTCCGCATGCCGTCGTGTTCACGCTGACCGAGCCGCCGGGCACGACGGAGGACGGGTACACCTCCAGGCCGCCGGTGTCGTCGGCGTACGCGGGCGCGGCGAACGGGCCCGCGGCGGCGACGGCGAGCGCGGTGCCGGTCAGCAGCCGGGCGATACGGCGCATCGGTGTTCCCCCTCGACGGAGTGGTGCTGTTGGGTGCCCTGCACTTCCGAGGTAAGTGGCAGCGGGCCGGGCGCGCTTCCTGATGGTCCGTCAGAAATACGGTGAACGGGTGCCGGGGCGTACCGTCGCACCGCCGCTGTCCGGCTCGTTTCAGCAGGTCACCGGCGTGCGTCGGGGCTTGCGGGAAGACGACCCGAAGGATGCACGGGGAGCGTGTGAACGGGTGACCGGGACTCCGGGGCGGCCGGGCTTGACCTCAACCAAACTCGAGGTACGAGCCTGTTCGGCATGCAGAGCATGAAGAACGCGACCGCTGAGACCGTGACCCCCGCGACCACCGAGACGCCCCTGAACGTGGCCGTCGTCATCGGCAGCAACCGCCACGGCCGCTTCGGCCCCGTCGTCGCCGACTGGCTGCTGGACCGGATCCGGGAGCGGGGCGACCTGGCCGCCGAGGTCGTCGACGTCGCCGATGTCACCCTGCCCACGACCATGGAACCCGGCCCGCACGCCACCGCCGCCGCGGACGCGGTCGGCGCCCGCCTCGACGCGGCGGACGCGTTCGTGGTCCTCACCCCCGAGTACAACCACTCCTACCCGGCCGCCCTGAAGAACCTCATCGACTGGCACTACACCGAATGGCGCGCCAAGCCCGTCGCCTTCGTCTCCTACGGCGGCATCTCCGGCGGCCTGCGCGCCGTCGAGCACCTGCGCCAGGTCTTCGCCGAACTGCACGCCGTCACCGTCCGCGACACCGTCTCCTTCCCCAACGCGGCGGCGGCCTTCACCCCCGACGGCCGCCTCAAGGACCCGACGGGCCCCGACACCGCGGCGAAGACGATGCTGGACCAGCTGTCCTGGTGGGGCCGCGCCCTCCGGGAGGCGAAGCGGCGCCGCCCGTACGGGAGTTAGCCGCGCGACCCTTCCGGGCCCCGCCTCCACCGCGCCCGGCCCCGCCCCCTCAGCGCCCGGACTCCCCCGCCTCCACGGCGACCAGCCCGCGGAAGTTCCGGACCACCGGGCTGGTCTCTCCGCGCCGCCACACCAGCCACATCGACAGCGGCTCGGGCTCGGGGGTGAGCCGGCGGAACGCGACCTCGGGCTGGCGCAGGGCCGCCACCGTCCGCGGTACGACCGACACGCCGACCTCGGCGGCGACCAGTCCGACGATGGTCTGCATATGGGCCGCCTCCTGCACCACCCGCGGCTCGAAACCGGCCGCCCGGGCCAGCCGGGTGACCCTGTCGTGCAGGGCCGGACCGAGGCGGCGGGGGAAGAGGACGAACGGCTCGCCGGCGAGGGCGGCGACGGGCAGGGGAGCCTGCGCGGCCAGCGGGTGGCGGCGGGGCAGGGCCGCGACCAGCGCGTCCCGGAACACCTCCTCGCCGGCCAGCCCCTCGGGCACCGCGCTCTCCTCCAGGGCGTGCACGATGCCCAGGTCGAGGCGCCCGGCGAGCAGTTCCTCGGCCTGGCGGGCGCTGGGCATCTCCTGGACCTGCACGTCGACGCCCGGATAGGCGCGGCGGAAGCCGCGCAGCAGGCGGGGGAGGAGTTCGGGCACCGCCGACCCGACGAACCCCAGCGACAGCTCGCCCACCTCGCCGCGCGCGGTCCGCAGGGCCGCGGAACGGGCCCGCTCGACGTACCGCAGGGCGTGTCCGGCCTCGGCGACGAAGGACCGGCCGGCCGCGGTGACGGTGACCTCGCGCGTGCTCCGCTCGAACAGGGAGACACCCAGCTCGTCCTCCAGCTTCCGCACCTGCTGGCTCAGGGTGGGCTGCCGGATCCCGAGACGGCGCGCGCTCCGGCCGAAGTGCAGCTCCTCCGCCAACACGACCACGTAGCGCAGCTGTTCGAGATTCATACGGCCATATTCATACGCGCGGGCAATCACTGGCGGCGGATCCGCGGAACAACCGCCGCCAGGCGCGGACCCGCCGAGCAGACTGCCGTCCATGCGCCGACCCCGACCCCTCGCCGCCCTCGCGCTCGCGCTGCCCCTCGCCCTGCTGCCGGCCGCGCCGGCCGCCGCCCACCACGGCTGGGAGCACTACGACACCACCACACCCCTCTACGCGTCCGGCACCGTCACCGAGGTGACCTGGGGCAACCCGCACCCCGAAGTGACCCTCCGGGTGGACCGGACCCGGGTGCCGTCCGGCTGGGCGGACCGGGAACTGCCCGCGGAGCTGGAGCAGATCGGCGGCCGAGAGGTGCTGGCGGCCACCCGCGCGTACCCCGGCACCGGCGAGCGGCTGACCCTCGTCCTCGCACCGATCGAGCGGCTGTCGGCCTGGGGCCTGGAAGGCCGGCTGGAGACGGGCGAACGCCTGGAGGTCGTCGGCTACCCGGCCCGCGACCACGACGACGAACTGCGCCCCGAACTGATCGTCCGCGACGACGGCCGGACCGTCCGGCAGCGCTCGGTTCCGCTCCCGGAGCCCCCCGAGCCCGCGCCCGGGGGAGCATCGGACGCCCCGGCGGCCACCCGCACCGCCGGCACGCCGGCAGCGGCCCCCGACAGCCCCTCGGCCGCGACCGTCTGGCTGCTGACCGGCGGCGGCTTCCTGCTGCTGCTGATCGCGGGCGGCTTCCACGTCGTCCGCCGCGCCGGCCGGAGCTGACCGGTGGACGCGTTCTTCTCCTGGCTCGAAGGCTCCGCCCCGGCCGAGGCGGTGCGGGCGACCCCCTTCGTCTACGCGGCGCTCGAAAGCGTCCACATCCTGGGCATCGCGCTCCTCGTCGGACCGGCCGCAGCCTTCGACCTGCGGCTGCTCGGTGTCGGGCGCCACCGGCTGCCCGTCACCGTCGCCGCCCGTCACCTGCTCCCGCCGGCCCGTCTCGGTCTCGCGCTCGCCGTCACGAGCGGCTCGGTGATGTTCGTCTCCGGCGCGGCGACCGTGGGCTCCAGCGCCGCCGCGCCCTGGAAACTCGCCCTCCTGCTCGTCGCCGCCCTCAACGTCGCCGTCTTCCACACCACGGCCTACCGCACGGTCCACCGGTGGGACACCGCCGCCCCGCCTCCCGCCGCCGCGAAGGCCGCCGCCACCGTCTCCCTCCTCACCTGGGCGGCGACCATCACCGCCGGCCGTCTCCTGGCGTACACCTGAAACGGGCGTACACCGGAAGGGCGTGTGCCCGGCGCGCGGGGAAGGGTCAGCTCACGCCCACCGCCCGCCACGCCGCCCCCACCGCGCGGTACTCGGCGCTGTCCGTGCCGTACAGGTCGCGGGCCGCGGCGAGGGTGGCCTTGCGGGCGCCGGCGTAGGTCGTGGAGGAGGTCATGTAGACGGTCAGCGCGCGGTACCAGATGGCGCCCAGCTTGGCGCGGCCGATGCCGGTGACGGAACTGCCGTCGCAGGTGGGGGAGTTGTGGGCGACGCCGTTGATGGTCTTGGCGCCGCTGCCCTCGGCCAGCAGGTAGGCGAAGTGGTTGCCGATGCCGGAGGAGTAGTGGACGTCGAGGGTGGCGACGGTGGGGCTCCAGCAGTCGGGGGAGTCGCCGTCCTTCGACGGGCGGTCCATGTAGCGCAGGGCGCCGCGGCCGAAGCCGGGGCGGACGATCTTCTCGCCGATCAGCCAGTCGCCCGGGTCCCGGGGGTTGGCCGCGTGGAACTCCACGAGGGTGCCGAAGATGTCGGAGGTGGCCTCGTTGAGGCCGCCGGACTCGCCGGTGTACGTCAGGTTCGCGGTCTTGGAGGTGACGCCGTGGCTCATCTCGTGCCCGGCGACGTCCAGCGACACCAGCGGGCCGAACGTCGTCCCGTCACCGTCGCCGTACGTCATGCAGAAGCAGCTGTCGTCCCAGAAGGCGTTGTTGTAGCGGTTGCCGTAGTGCACCCGGTTGTACGACCCCTTGCCGTCGCCCGCGATGCCCGCGCGGCCGTGCCGGGCCTTGAAGTAGTCCCAGGTCACGTTGGTGCCGTACTGCGCGTCCACCGCCGCCGAGGCGCGGTCCGCGGTCGTGCCGTCGCCCCAGTGGTTGTCGGCGTCGGTGAGGACCGTGGCGGGCGCGCGGGTGACGCAGAGGGTGCCCAGCAGACACAGGTCCACCTGGTTCGCCGCGTCGCCGGTGTAGGTGCCGCCGCGGGTCGGGTCCTTCAGGGCGTACGAGGAGCCCGTCGGGGTCGTCTGCAGCGGGACCGTCCCGCCGTACAGCGAACGCCCGTCCCCGGCCGCGGACTCCAGGGTGTCCCAGGCGTCGATCCGCGCCCCGCTGCGCGCGTCGGTCAGCACCGTGCGCGCCACCGGGTTGCCCCGCTCGTCCAGTGCCGCCGCCCGCGTCCGCCACGCCAGCCTGGGCGCCCCGTGCAGCGCGTCGACCACCAGCTCCGGCCTGGCCGTCAGCCGCTTCAGCGTCTCGCCCGGGTGCAGGGCCCGCAGCGCGTTCGCCGCCGCGTCGGCGGCCTTCGGGGCGGGCAGCGCAGGGGTCACGCTCGGCAGGGAGATCGGGGCGGTCGTCGCGCGGTCGGCGCCTTCGTACGCGCCGCCGGGGGTGACGTGGAGGACGAAGTCGCCGCCCAGGACGGGCAGTTCGCGATACGTGCGGTCGTAGCGGATGTGCCGGCCGCCGTCCGCGTCGATGACGACGTCCCGCACCGTCGTCTCCTGCCCGGGGCCGAGCCCCAGGCTCCCGGCCCGTTCGGCGAGGATCGCGGCGGCGTCCGCCAGCGCGGCGGCCCGCGTCGGCCGGTCGGCCGCGCCGGCGGTGGGGGTGAGCGCCGTGGCCAGCAGGGCGGCGGCGGTCGTGGCGGCCAGGGCGTACGGCCGTATCCGGCTCATGAGGCTCCTTGAACTGATCACACTGAGGGTGACCAAGATTCAAGGGGGCGTGGACATGCCAGGGCCAGGGAGAGGACGTGGAGGTGTGTGAGGGGAGAGAATCACTTCTGTGAGTGCTGTGCGGTCCCGTCTCCGGCTCCCCTTCTTCGTCTACGGCACCCTCCGCCCCGGCGAGCCCAACCACGACCTGTTCCTGCGCGGCCGGACCCGCGCCGAGGAGCCCGCGCGGCTGGCCGGGGCCGTCCTGTACGACGGGCCCGGCTACCCGTACGCGGTCGAGGAACCCGGCGGAGCGGTCAGCGGTGAGCTGGTCACCGCGCACGACGAGGCCTACGACGAACTGCTCGCCGTACTCGACCGGTTGGAGGAGTGCACGGCGCCGGGCGATCCGCGCAACCTCTACGAGCGGGTCGTCCGCGAGGTCGTCCGCACCGCCGACGGGACCGCCGTGCGGGCCTGGGTGTATCTCGCCGCACCGCCCGTCGCCGCCCGCCTGCGCGCCTCGGGCAAGCTCATCGAGGGCGGCGACTGGCGGGCACGGCGCCCCTGAGCGACCCGGCTCAGTCCGTGCCCGGCGCTCCTGAGCGTCCCCGGCTCAGTCCGTGCCCGGCGTCTTGCGCGTCGTCACGTTCATCCGGTTCCAGGTGTTCGCGGTGAAGATCAGCGCGATCAGCTGCGCCAGCGTCGCCTCGTCGAAGTGGCGCGCGGCCTCCTCGTACACCTCGTCCGACACCCCGCCGGGCAGCAGCGTGACCGCCTCCGTCAGCGCCAGCGCGGCCCGCTCCCGCACCGTGTACAGGCTCGACTCCCGCCATGCGGACAGCTGGTGCATCCGGTCCTCGGTCTCACCGGCCTTGCGGGCGTCGGTGGTGTGGTAATCGAGGCAGTAGGCGCAGTGGTTGAGCTGCGCGGCCCGGATCTGGACCAGCTCCACCAGCACCGGGTCGAGACCCTCGACCGCGGTGGCGTGGAGGTTCAGGACCGCCTTGAACACCTTCGGTGCGACGGCGGCGAAGTTCATGCGCTGAGGTACCCGGTAGGTCGTCATGCCTCGAACCTACGAGGCACACAGACCCCCTGAGAGGTGCATTTCCGCACCGGAATCAGGGGTCAATCCTCCACCGCGCCGACCGCGCTCGCCGGGCCCGCCGCGGGCACCGCCTCCAGCCGCACCGCGCACGCCTTGAACTCCGGCATCCGCGACGTCGGGTCCAGCGCCGGGTTGGTGAGGGTGTTGGCGCGGCCCTCGCCCGGCCAGTGGAACGGCATGAACACGGTGTCCGGCCGGATGGCGTGGGTGATGCGCGCCGGTGCGACGGCCCGGCCGCGCCGCGAGACGACGGCCACCGGATCGCCCTCGGCCGCGCCCAGGCGGGCCGCCAGCCGCGGATGCAGCTCCACGAACGGGCCGGGCGCCGCGGCGTTCAGCTCGTCCACGCGCCGGGTCTGCGCGCCGGACTGGTACTGGGCGACCACCCGGCCGGTGGTCAGCAGCACCGGGTACTCGTCGTCGGGCTCCTCGGCCACCGCCCGGTGCGAGACGGGCACGAACCGGGCCCGGCCGTCCGGCGTGGCGAACCGGTCGAGGAACAGGCGCGGGGTGCCGGGGTGCACGCCGGTGGCGAGGTCGCCGTCCCGCGCCGGGTCGTCGGAGCCGGCGGCCACGTCCAGCGAGGCGTCCTCGGAGTCCCCGCCCGCGTCCCCCGCCGCCGGACACGGCCAGAACACCCCGTTCTCCTCGACGAGCCTGCGGTAGGTGATCCCGGAGTAGTCCGCGGGCCCGCCCGCGCTCGCCCGGCGCAGCTCCTCGAAGACCTCCTCGGGGTCGGTCGGGAACCCCTTCTCCACACCCAGCCGCGCGGCCAGTTCGTGCATGACCTCCAGATCGCTGCGCACGCCCTCCGGCGGGGTGATCGCCTGCCGGCGCAGCAGCACGCGCCCCTCGAGGTTGGTCGTCGTGCCGGTCTCCTCGGCCCACTGCGTCACCGGCAGCACCACGTCCGCCAGCTCCGCCGTCTCCGACAGCACGACGTCGCACACCGCGAGGAAGTCCAGCGACCTGATCCGCTCCTCGATGTGCGCGGCGCGCGGCGCCGACACCACCGGGTTGGACCCCATCAGCAGCAGCGTGCGGATGTCCGTGCCGAGCGCGTCCAGCAGCTCGTAGGCGCTGCGCCCCGGCCCCGGCAGCGAGTCCGGGTCCACCCCCCACACCTCGGCCACGTGCCGCCGCGCCGCCGGGTCGTCCAGCTTGCGGTAGCCGGGCAGCTGGTCGGCCTTCTGGCCGTGCTCGCGCCCGCCCTGCCCGTTGCCCTGCCCGGTCAGGCAGCCGTAGCCGCTGTACGGCCGGCCCGCCCGCCCGGTCGCCAGGCACAGGTTGATCCACGCGCCGACCGTGTCGGTGCCCTTGGACTGCTGCTCGGGCCCGCGCGCGGTGAGCACCATCGCGGACTCGGGCGCGCAGAACATCCGCACCGCCTCCCGCAGCTCGGGCACCGGCACGCCGGTGATCCGCTCCACGTACTCCGGCCAGTGCGCCATGGCCGCGGCCCGCGCGTCCTCCCAGCCGCTGGTCCGCTCGGCGATGTACGCCTCGTCGGTGCGGCCCTCGGCGACCACCAGGTGCAGCAGGCCCAGCGCGAGCGCGAGGTCGGTGCCGGGCCGGGGCGCCAGATGCAGATCGGCCTGCTCGGCGGTCTTCGTGCGGCGCGGGTCGACGACGATGAGCGTGCCGCCGTTCTCCTTCAGCTCGGTGAAGAACCGCAGCGACGGCGGCATGGTCTCGGCGAGGTTCGAGCCGACGAGGATCACACAGCCCGTCTTCGGGATGTCCTCCAGCGGGAACGGCAGCCCCCGGTCCAGCCCGAACGCCTTCATCCCGGCCGCCGCCGCGGACGACATGCAGAACCGGCCGTTGTAGTCGATCTGCGAGGTGCCGAGCACGACCCGGGCGAACTTGCCGAGCGTGTACGCCTTCTCGTTGGTCAGCCCGCCCCCGCCGAACACCCCCAGCGCGTCCGCGCCGTGCTCCGCGCGGGTGCGCCGCAGCGCGTCCGCGATCCGGTCCAGGGCCTCGTCCCAGGAGGCGGGCACCAGCACGCCGCCCTCCCGCACCAGCGGCGAGGTCAGCCGCACCCGCGACGAGAGCACCGCCGGCGCCGTACGGCCCTTGCCGCACAGCGCCCCCCGGTTCACCGGGAAGTCGGCGCGTTCCAGCACCTCGACGCCCCCGTCCGGCGTGGGCGACAGGTTCATCCCGCACTGCAGGGCGCAGTACGGGCAGTGGGTGGGCGTCGAGGTGCTGTTCATGCCCTTCAGGGTGGATCGGTCGTGTTACGTGCGGGACGGCTCCCTGTTACACATGCCGCACGGCGACCTCCCCGCCACCCCGCCGCCACCGTGAGGGGCCCTCACCGCCCGGCGGCCAGCGCCCGCTCGACCCCCGGCTCCTCCGGTCCGAGGAACCGCGGATCGGGCTCGATCACCGCGTCCAGCGCCGCCTTGCCGCTCGCGAAGACCTCCCGGACCCCGCCGTAGTACCAGGTCGCGTCCCGCCGGGCGGGCACCCCGACGCCGTACGCCGCCACGCCCGCCTCCCGGCACAGCGCCACCGCCCGCCGGATGTGGAAGTCCTGGCTGATCAGCACCGCCTCGTCCACGCCGAAGATCTTCTTGGCCCGCACACAGGAGTCCCACGTGTCGAAGCCGGCGTAGTCGCTGACGATCCGCGCGTCCGGGACGCCGTGCCGGGTCAGATAGGCGCGCATCGCGTCCGGCTCGTCGTAGTCCTTCCGGCTGTTGTCCCCGGTCACCAGGACCACCTCGATCCGCCCCGCCCGGTACAGCTCGGCCGCCGCGTCCAGCCGGTGGGCGAGATACGGCGACGGCTCGCCGTTCCACAGCCCCGCGCCGAACACCACGGCGACCTCGGTGCGCGGCACGTTCGCGGTCGTGCGCAGCCGGTCGTCCGTCGACACGTACAGCCACGTCGACGGCAGCAGCGCCAGCACACACCCCGCCATCAGGGTCTGCACCAGCCGCCGCCGGCCGGCCCGGGTGCGGGGGAGACGAGGTCGTACGATCTTCATACCGAAAGGGACGGAAGGGGAGCCGCCCCGGTTGCGAGCCGCCCCCGTTCACGAGTCGCCCTGGTTTGCGAGTCACCCCGGTTGCGTCCCCCTCACACACCCCCCGCCCCGCGCCGTGAACCCACGGAAAACGCCTGTGATGCCCAGGCAACGGCCCGGCAACGTCCCCGCGTCACCCTCGATGCATGGACAGCCAGCTCAGCCCCGCCCCCGGCCCGCCCGCGCTCGTCGTCGTGGCCCACGGCAGCCGTGACCCGCGCGCCCTCGCCACCGTCCGCGCCCTCCTCGACCGGGTCCGCGCGCTGCGCCCCGGCCTGCCGGTCCACCTGGGGCACATCGAGCTGAACGAGCCCCTGCTCCCGGACACGCTCGCCGCCCTCGGCGACCGCGAGGCGGTCCTGGTCCCGCTCCTCCTCAGCCGCGGCTACCACGTCAAGCAGGACATCCCCGAGATGGCCGCCGCCGCCCCGGCCCGCACCCGCCTCGCCGCCCCCCTCGGCCCGCACCGCCTCCTCGTCGACACCCTCCACACCCGCCTGACCGAGGCCGGCTGGCGCCCCGCGGCCACCGACGCCGAACGCCGCACCAGCGCCGTCATCCTCGCCGCCGCGGGCTCCCGCGACCCCGACGCGGCCACCGACACCGGCCGCACGGCCGCCCTCCTCGCGGCCCGCCTCGGCGTCCCGGTGCTCCCCGCCTACGCCTCCGCCGCGACCCCCACGGTGGAGACGGCCGTCCGCTCCCTCCGAGCGAGGGGCCGCCACCGCATAGCCGTCGCCTCCTACTTCACGGCCCCCGGCCGCTTCGCGACGGAGTGCGCGAAGGCAGCCCCGGGAACAGCGTCGGACCCCCTCGGTGCCCACCCCCTGATGGCGGAACTACTCCTCCACCGCTACGACGAGGCGACAACTCGGGGAACGCTCAAACCCGCGCTGGCGACCACTGGTTAAGGGGCGCGGGGAACTGCGCGACCAGCCAAAAACGACCCGCACCCGCACGACAACCCGAACCCGGCAGACGCATCTGCGCTTACTGTCGACACATGGAAGGCACCACATACCCCGCAGCCGCAACCGAACGATGGGCCCCCGAGCCCGACAAACGCCCCGGCCGAACCGCCTTCCAACGCGACCGCGCCCGCATCCTCCACTCCTCCGCGCTGAGACGCCTCGCCGGCAAAACCCAGGTCGTCACGCCCGGCGAGCGCAGCGCGAACGCCTGGGACCCCAGCCCCAGAACCCGCCTCACCCACTCCCTGGAGTGCGCCCAGGTGGGAAGGGAACTCGGCGCCGCCCTGGGCTGCGACCCCGACCTCGTCGAGGCGGCCTGCCTCGCCCACGACCTCGGCCACCCGCCCTTCGGCCACAACGGTGAGGAAGCCCTCAACGAATTCGCCGAGGACTGCGGCGGCTTCGAGGGCAACGCCCAGTCCCTGAGACTCCTCACCCGCATCGAACCCAAACGGTTCACCCCGGAGGGCTCCGTCGGCCTCAACCTCACCCGCGCCACCCTGGACGCCGCCACGAAGTACCCCTGGCCGCGCGGCGCCCACCCCACGAACCCGGCGTCCTTGAAATTCGGCGTGTACGAGGACGACCGCCCGGTCTTCGACTGGGCCCGCAAGGACGCCCCGTCCACCCGGACCTGCTTCGAGGCCCAGGTCATGGACTGGTCCGACGACGTGGCGTACTCCGTGCACGACGTCGAGGACGGCCTGCACGCCGGCCACATCGACCCCAACCTCCTGCACGCCGAACCGGAACGCCAGGAGATCTTCCGCGTCGCCATCGGCCGGTACGTCCCCGCCGGCACCGACCCCGCCGAACTCGCCGCCGCCCTCGACCGCCTCCAGGACCAGGAGTGGTGGCCGGACGGCTACGACGGCTCGGCCGTCGCCCAGGCCCGTCTGAAGGACGCCACCAGCCAGCTCATCGGCCGCTTCTGCCTGGCCGCCGAGGGCGCCACCCGCGAGGCGTACGGCGGCGGCCGGCTCACCCGGTACGGCGCGGAGCTGGTCGTACCGCGCGAGACCCGGATGGAGTGCGCGGTGCTGAAGGCCGTCGCCGACCGGTACGTCATGCAGCGCGCCGAGCAGACCCGGCTCCGCGCCGACCAGCGCATCTGCGTGGCCGAACTCGCCGAGGCGCTCACCGCGCGCGCTCCGGACGGACTCGACCCGCAGTTCCGCGCGCTGTTCGACCAGGCCCCCGACGACCGGGCCCGCAAACGGGTGATCGTCGACCAGATCGCCTCCCTCACCGACGCCTCGGCCCGCTCGCTGCACGCGAGACTGACAGGACGGATGTGACATCAGGGGCGGTCACGGGCGCTCCGATGTGACCCTGCGTGGCCTGATCGGGTCACCCCCTCTTCCCCCCTCACGCTCCGTGCGGGAGGCTCGCATCTGGCGGCACAGTGACGAGGAGGCATCAAGTGGTCGACGCGGATCAGACATTCGTCATCGTCGGAGGAGGGCTCGCCGGCGCCAAGGCGGCCGAGACGCTCCGCGCGGAGGGCTTCACCGGGCGGGTGATACTGATCTGCGACGAGCGCGACCACCCGTACGAGCGGCCGCCGCTGTCCAAGGGCTTCCTGCTCGGCAAGGAGGAGCGCGACAGCGTCTTCGTGCACGAGCCCGCCTGGTACGCGCAGCACGACATCGAGCTGCACCTCGGGCAGACCGTCGACGCGATCGACCGCGCCGCGAAGACGGTCCGCTTCGGCGAGGACGGCACGATCGTCCGCTACGACAAGCTGCTGCTGGCCACCGGCGCGGAACCCCGCCGCCTGGACGTCCCGGGCACCGGCCTCGCGGGCGTCCACCACCTGCGCCGACTCGCCCACGCCGAACGGCTCAAGGGGGTCCTCACCCACCTCGGCCGGGACAACGGGCACCTGGTGATCGCGGGCGCCGGCTGGATCGGCCTGGAGGTCGCGGCGGCGGCCCGGGAGTACGGCGCGGAGGTCACCGTCGTCGAGCCGTCGCCCACCCCGCTGCACGGGGTGCTCGGCCCCGAGCTGGGCCAGCTCTTCACCGAGCTGCACCGCGAGCACGGGGTGCGCTTCCACTTCGGCGTGCGGCTGACGGAGATCGTCGGGCAGGACGGGGTCGTGCTCGCGGCCCGCACGGACGACGGCGAGGAGCACCCCGCGCACGACGTGCTCGCCGCGATCGGCGCCGCACCGCGCACCGCTCTCGCCGAGGCGGCCGGGCTGGAGATCGCCGACCGGGCGCACGGCGGGGGGATCGTGGTCGACGAGCGGCTGCGCACCTCCGACCCCGACATCCACGCGGCGGGCGACGTCGCCGCCTTCCCGCACGCGCTCTTCGGCACCCGGATGCGGGTGGAGCACTGGGCGAACGCGCTGAACGGCGGGCCGGCGGCGGCGCGGGCCATGCTCGGGCAGGACGTGGTCTACGACCGGGTGCCGTACTTCTTCTCCGACCAGTACGACCTGGGCATGGAGTACTCGGGGTGGGCGCCGCCCGGGTCGTACGACCAGGTGGTGATCCGGGGGGACGCGGGGAAGCGGGAGTTCATCGCGTTCTGGGTGAAGGAGGGGCGGGTGCTGGCCGGGATGAATGTGAACGTGTGGGACGTCACAGAGCACATCCAGCGGCTGGTGCGTTCCGCGGTGCGGGTGGATGTGGAGGCGCTGTCGTCTCCGCGTGTGCCGTTGGAGTCGTTGGGCGCGTAGGCGTCTGCCGGGGTCCGTCGTCTCGCGGGTGCGGGTTCGCTGTGGCTGGTCGCGCAGTTCCCCGCGCCCCTGAGCGAGTCACAGTGGCCCCGGGGATGTCGGTGGACCCCCGTAGAATTCACGCGTGGCAGGACGGATCAACGACGAGGACGTGAAGGCGGTACGGGACGCGGTCCCGATCGACGCCGTGGTGTCCGAGTACCTCCAGCTGCGCAACGCGGGCGGCGGCAACCTCAAGGGGCTGTGCCCGTTTCACGACGAGAAGTCGCCGTCCTTCCAGGTCAGCCCCAGCAAGGGCCTCTTCCATTGCTTCGGCTGCCAGGAGGGCGGCGACACCATCACCTTCGTGATGAAGGTGGACCACCTCTCCTTCTCGGAGGCGGTCGAACGCCTCGCCGCGCAGGCGGGCATCACGCTGCGCTACGAGGAGGGCGGGTACAACCCGTCCCACCAGCGCGGCGAGCGCATCCGCCTGGTCGAGGCCCACAAGATCGCCGCCGAGTGGTACGCGGAACAGCTCGCGACCAGCCCCGAGGCCGAGACCGGCCGGATCTTCCTCGCCGAGCGCGGCTTCGACCAGGCCGCCGCCGTCCACTTCGGCGTCGGCTACAGCCCGCAGGGCTGGGACCACCTCACCCGCTATCTGCGCGGCAAGGGCTTCACCGACAAGGAACTGATCCTCTCCGGGCTCAGCCAGGAAGGCCGCCGCGGGCCCATCGACCGCTTCCGCGGCCGGCTGATGTGGCCGATCCGGGACATCGGCGGCGACGTCGTCGGCTTCGGCGCCCGCAAGCTGTACGAGGCGGACAACGGGCCGAAGTACCTGAACACCCCCGAGACCGCGATCTACAAGAAGTCCCAGGTCCTCTACGGCATCGACCTGGCCAAGAAGGAGATCGCCAAGACCAGCCGGGCGGTCGTCGTCGAGGGCTACACGGACGTGATGGCCTGCCACCTCGCCGGGGTGACGACCGCGATCGCCACCTGCGGCACCGCCTTCGGCAGCGAGCACATCAAGATCCTCAGACGGCTGCTGATGGACAACGGCTCGGCGCGGGTCATCTTCACGTTCGACGGGGACGCGGCCGGCCAGAAGGCCGCCCTGCGCGCCTTCGAGGACGACCAGAAGTTCGCCGCCGAGACGTACATCGCCATCGCGCCGGACGGCATGGACCCGTGCGACCTGCGCCTGGCGAAGGGCGACGAGGCGGTCGCCGAACTGGTCGAACCCCGCACCCCGCTCTTCGAGTTCGCGCTGCGCCAGATCGTCTCCCGCTACGACCTCGACACCCCGGCGGGCCGTGCGGCGGCGCTGGACGAGGCGGCGCCGGTCGTCGCCCGCATCAAGAACAGCGGCGCCCAGCACGAGGTCGCCGTGCAGCTCGCGGGCATGCTCGGCATCCTCGACACCCAGTTCGTGGTGAAGCGGGTCGCCCAGCTCGCCCGGTGGGCGCGCGACCGCGGCGGCAAGGGCCCCGCCCCGGCCCGGGGCCCGCAGCAGCCGTCGTACGACGCGGCCCCCCGCCCCACCGCCTCCGGCCCGGCGCTCAACCTCCGCAACCCGGTGTACGCCACCGAACGCGAGCTGCTCAAACTCGCCCTCCAGCGCCCGGAGTTGGTCGCCCCGGCGTTCGACGCGTACGGCGTCGACGAGTTCACCGCCCCGCCCTACGCGGCCGTACGCCAGGCCATCCTCGACGCGGGCGGCGTCGAGTACGGCGCGCAGGACCCGCAGGGGTACCTGGTCCGGGTCCGCGAGGCGGCCCCCGACGACACGGTTCGCGCCATGGTCACCGAGCTGGCCGTCGAGGCGATCATGCGCCGCACGGTCGACGAGGCGTACGCGGGCGAACAGCTGGTCTGGGTCCGCCGCCGCGCCGTCGACCGCCGCATCCAGGACGTCCAGTCCACCCTCACCCGCCTCGCCAACGGCGGCGACCCGGCCCGGCTGACCGCCGTCCAGAACGAACTCTGGGTCCTCCAGCAGTACGGCCAGGCCCTCCGGGAACACGGCGCCGCGGCGTTGTGATCGCCACCTGAGTAACCGACCGGTCACGCACCGGACTCAAAAAGTGCGCGCACGCCCCTCGTGGCGGAGATGTGTCTTACTCCACACTGGGTGCGGTGCCTGAGTCCTCGGAGCGCGGCCGGTCCGTCCCCCCACGGGTCCCTGCCCGCGGTTCCGCCACCTCAGCAGCGATCACCTGGAGGTCGCCCCCGTGCAGACCCAGACCCTCGTCCCTACCGACAGCGCCACCACCGCGGAGCACGATCCGGAGCCGGACGTGCTGATGGCCGTCCCGCCGCAGAGCCGTGCCGCGCACCACCCGGAGACACGGCCGCAGACGGAACCGGAGCCCGGGCCGCCCCCCGAGGCCGACGCGGAGGCGGAGGCGGAGCCCGAGGCCGAGGTCGTCGAGCCGGCGCCCGGCCGGGTCGCCGACACCGGCGGCCCCACCTCCGACCTGTTCCGGCAGTACCTGCGGGAGATCGGGCGGATCCCGCTGCTCACCGCCGCCGAGGAGGTGGAACTCGCCCGCCGCGTCGAGGCCGGCCTGTTCGCCGAGGAGAAGCTGCTCAACACCCCCGACCTGGACAGCCGTCTCGCCCTCGACCTGGACCGGCTCGTCGTCATGGGCCGGATGGCCAAGCGCCGGCTGATCGAGGCGAACCTGCGGCTGGTGGTGTCCGTCGCGAAGCGGTACGTCGGCCGCGGACTGACCATGCTCGACCTGGTGCAGGAGGGCAACCTCGGCCTCATCCGGGCGGTCGAGAAGTTCGACTACGCCCGCGGCTACAAGTTCTCCACCTACGCCACCTGGTGGATCCGCCAGGCCATGTCCCGCGCCCTCGCCGACCAGGCCCGCACCATCCGCGTCCCGGTGCACGTCGTCGAGCTGATCAACCGCGTGGTGCGCGTCCAGCGGCGGATGCTGCAGGAGCGCGGCTACGAGCCCACGCCCGAAGAGGTCGCCGCCCACCTCGACCTGCCGCCCGAGCGGGTCGGCGAGGTGCTGCGGCTCGCCCAGGAACCCGTCTCCCTGCACGCCCCCGTCGGCGAGGAGGACGATGTCGCGCTGGGCGACCTGATAGAGGACGGCGACGCCGCCTCACCCGTGGAGTCCGCCGCGTTCCTGCTGCTCAAGGAGCACTTGGAGGCGGTCCTCTCCACCCTCGGCGAGCGCGAACGCAAGGTCGTGCAGCTGCGCTACGGCCTGGTCGACGGCCGCCCGCGCACCCTGGAGGAGATAGGCCGCATCTTCGGCGTGACCCGGGAGCGGATCCGCCAGATCGAGTCCAAGACCCTCAACAAACTCCGCGACCACGCCTTCGCGGAGCAGTTGCGGGGTTACCTGGACTGAGGGAAGGGGCCGCTCCCGAGACGAGAGCGGCCCCCCATGTCGCCCCGCGTCGTTAGTCGACCTCGGCCACCGCCTGCGCGAACTGCGCCTTGTACAGCCGTGCGTACGCGCCGTCCGCCGCCAGCAGCTCCGCGTGCGCGCCCTGCTCGACGATCGCCCCGTTCTCCATCACCAGGATCGTGTCCGCGTCCCGGATCGTCGACAGCCGGTGCGCGATGACGAACGACGTACGCCCGTGCGCCAGCTTGGCCATCGCCTTCTGGATCAGCACCTCGGTACGGGTGTCCACCGAACTCGTCGCCTCGTCGAGGACCAGGATCACCGGGTCGGACAGGAACGCCCGCGCGATGGTGATCAGCTGCTTCTCACCGGCGCTGACCCCGGACCCCTCGTCGTCGATCACGGTGTCGTACCCGTCGGGCAGGGTGCGGATGAACCGGTCGGCGTGGGCCGCGCGCGCCGCCTCCTCGATCTCGCCCCGGGTGACCTCCCGGGCCGCGCCGTACGCGATGTTCTCCGCGATGGTGCCGCCGAACAGCCAGGTGTCCTGGAGCACCATGCCGATCCCGGCGCGGAGTTCGTCCCGGGACATCGTCGCGATGTCGACGCCGTCGAGGGTGATCCGCCCGCCGGTCACGTCGTAGAACCGCATCAGCAGATTGACCAGCGTCGTCTTGCCGGCGCCGGTCGGGCCGACGATCGCGACCGTCTGCCCCGGCTCCACCGTCAGCGTCAGGTCCTCGATGAGCGGCTTCTCCGGGTCGTACCGGAAGGACACGCCCTCCAGCGCGACCCGCCCGCGCAGCTCCTCCGGCCGCACGCCCGGCACCGGGTCCGCCGACTGCTCCTCCGCGTCGAGCAGTTCGAAGATCCGCTCGGCGGAGGCCACCCCGGACTGCACCAGGTTCGCCATGGACGCGATCTGCGTCAGCGGCATCGAGAACTGCCGCGAGTACTGGATGAACGCCTGCACGTCGCCGATCGACAGCGACCCCGACGCCACCCGCAGCCCGCCGACCACCGCGACCAGCACATAGTTGAGGTTCGACACGAACATCATCAGCGGCTGCATGATGCCGCTGTTGAACTGCGCCCGGAACCCGGCCTCGTACAGCGCCTCGTTCTGCTCGGCGAACTGCCGCGCCGACTCCTCCTGCCGCCCGAACACCTTCACCAGGGTGTGCCCGGTGTACATCTCCTCGATGTGCGCGTTGAGCGTGCCGGTGGAGCGCCACTGCTGCACGAAGTGCGGCTGCGACCGCTTGCCGACCCACGTCGCCACGTACAGCGACAGCGGGACCGTGACCAGCGCGACCAGGGCGAGGATCCACGACACCCAGAACATCATCGCGAGCACGCCGATGATGGTCAGCAGCGAGTTGATCAGCTGGCCCATCGACTGCTGGAGCGTCTGCCCGATGTTGTCGATGTCGTTGGTGGCGCGGGACAGCACCTCGCCGCGCTGCCGCTTGTCGAAGTACGACAGCGGCAGCCGCGACAGCTTCGTCTGCACGTCCTCGCGCATCCGGTACATCGTCCGGTTCACGACCCGGTTCACCAGCCGCGTCGCCACCGCCATCAGCAGCCCCGCGACCACGAACACGGCGAGCGCGAACAGCAGGACGTGTCCCACGGCGGTGAAGTCGATGCCCTCGCCGGGCGTGAAGTCGGTCGAGCGGAGCATGTCGGCGACGTCCCCGTCACCGCGCTCCCGCATCGCCTCGAGCACCTGCTCCTTGGTGGCGCCCGGCTCCATCTCCCGGCCGACGATGCCCGCGAAGACCAGGTCGGTGGCGTCACCGAGGATCTTCGGACCGGCCACCGACAGGCCCACGCTGAGCAGCACGCACAGCAGCAGCGCGTAGATCGTGAACCGCTCCGGCCTGAACCGCGCGACGAGCCGCCGACCCGACCCCCTGAAGTCCAGCGAGCGGTGATCCGGTCCGGTTCCGGCCATCATCCGCCCCATGGGCCCGGCCATCAGGCAGCCTCCGCTTCCGTCAGCTGGGAGAGCACGATCTCCCGGTAGGTCTCGTTGTCGGCCATCAGCTCGTGGTGCCGTCCGGTGCCGACCACCCGGCCCTCGTCGAGGACGACGATCCGGTCGGCGTCGCGGATGGTGGCCACCCGCTGGGCGACGATCACCACGGTCGCCTCCGCGGTCTCCTCGGCGAGCGCGGCGCGCAGGGCCGCGTCGGTGGCGTAGTCGAGGGCGGAGAAGGAGTCGTCGAAGAGGTAGATCTCCGGGCGCTGCACCAGCGTGCGCGCGATGGCGAGGCGCTGGCGCTGACCGCCGGAGACGTTCGTGCCGCCCTGCGCGATCGGCGCGTCAAGGCCGCCCTCCAGCCGCTCCACGAACTCCTTGGCCTGCGCCACCTCCAGCGCGTGCCACAACTCCTCGTCGGTGGCGTCCGGGTTGCCGTAGCGCAGGTTGGTCGCGACGGTGCCCGCGAACAGGTACGGCTTCTGCGGGACCAGTCCCACGGTCCGCGCCAGCACCTTCGGGTCGATGGTCCGTACGTCCTCGCCGTCGACGAGGACCTCTCCGTCGGTCGCGTCGAACAGCCGCGGCACCAGGCCCAGCAGAGTGGACTTGCCGCTGCCCGTCGAGCCGATCACCGCGGTGGTCTCGCCGGGCCGGGCGACCAGGTCGACGGCCTTCAGCACCGGCTCCTCGGCACCCGGGTAGCGGAAGCCCGCGCCCCGGATCTCCAGATGCCCGTGCCGGCGCAGCTCGGTCACCGGCGCGGCCGGCGGGACCACGCTGGAGGAGGTGTCCAGCACCTCCCGGATCCGCTCGGCGCAGACCTCCGCGCGCGGCACCATCATGAACATGAAGGTGGCCATCATCACGGACATCACGATCTGCATCAGATAGGCGAGGAACGCGGTCAGATCCCCGATCTGCATCCCCCCGCTGTCGATCCGGTGCGCGCCGAACCACACGACGGCGATCGACGACAGGTTCACCACCGTCATCACGATCGGGAACATCAGCGCGAGCAGATTGCCGGTGCCCAGCGCCATGTCGGTCAGCCCGGCGTTGGCCTTCCGGAACCGCTGCTGCTCGTACTCGTCGCGGACGAAGGCGCGGATCACCCGGTTGCCGGTGATCTGCTCGCGCAGCACCCGGTTCACCGTGTCCAGCCGCTCCTGCATGGTCCGGAACAGCGGCCGCAGCCGCCGCACGATCAGCGTCACGCAGATGCCGAGCACCGGCACGACGGCGACCAGCACCCCGGACAGCGGCACGTCCAGGCCCAGCGCCAGCACGATGCCGCCGACGCACATGATCGGCGCCGACACCATCAGCGTGAACGTCATCAGCGCCAGCATCTGCACCTGCTGGACGTCGTTGGTGGTCCGGGTGATCAGCGAGGGCGCGCCGAAGTGCCCCACCTCACGCGCGGAGAAGGACTGCACCCGGTCGAAGACGGCGGCCCGCACGTCCCGGCCGAGCGCGGCGGCCGTGCGGGCGCCGTAGTACACCGCGCCGATGTTGCAGACGACCTGGACCAGCGAGATGCCGATCATCAGGGCGCCGAAGGACAGGATGTAGCCGGTGTCGCCGTGCACGACACCGTTGTCGATGATGTCCGCGTTCAGGGTCGGCAGATAGAGGGTCGCGCAGGTCTGCAGGAACTGCAGCAGCACCAGCACGGCGATGGGTTTTCGGTAGGGCCTGAGATAGGTCCGCAGGAGTCGTATGAGCACGCTGGTCTCTCGGAGTCGGCGGCGAGAGGGGCCGGATGGTTGCCCCTGGCCCCTATCGTCGAACACTCCACCCGCGTTACCTCAACCGATTAACCCATCGGGCGGCCCTCGCGAGGGCGGGGGCGGGGCCCTACGCCCGGAACGCCCCCGGATGCGTCTGCTCCCGCACCGACACGAACTGCTGGCGCACCGCCTGACCCACCGCCAGCTCCTCGCCCGGCTCCAGCACCTGCGCCGCCGCCCCCTGCCAGGCCGGCGGGACATGCGGGTCGAGGGTGCCCTGCGACACCCCGAGCGCCCAGGCGGCCTGCCGGGCGGCACCGATCGCCGCGTAGTCCGCGGGCTGCGGTACGACGACCTGCGCGCCGAACAGGGACGGCGCCGAGGCCTGCACGGCGGGCAGCGCGGCGGCCGGGCCCAGCAGGAAGATCCGCCGTACTTCCACGCCCCGCCCGCGCAGCACGTCCAGCGCGTCGGCGAGCCCGCACAGCATGCCCTCGAACGCGGCCCGCGCCAGATGCTCCGGCTTCATCGCCTCCCGCCGCAGGCCCGCCAAGGTGCCCGCGGTGTGCGGCAGCGCCGGCGTCCGCTCGCCCTCCAGATACGGCAGCAGGACCAGCCCGTGCGCGCCCGGCGTCGACTTCAGCGCCAGGTCGGACAGGGTCTCCAGGTCGGGCAGGCCGAGGAGTTCGGCGGTGCCGCGCAGGGTGCGCACCGCGTTCAGCGTGGTCACGACCGGCAGATGCATCCCGGTCGCGTCGGCCAGGGTGGTGATCGTCCCGGACGGGTCGTGCAGCGCCTCGGGGTGGACGGCCATGACGGACCCGGACGCGCCGAGCGAGACGACCGCGTCCCCGAGACCGAGGCCCAGCCCGAACGCGGCGGCCATGGTGTCCACGGTCCCCGCGGAGATCAGCAGCCCCTCCGGGGTCGTACCGGCCGCGTCCGACGGTCCGATGACCTCCGGCAGCATCGCCTGCCGGCCGAGCGCCAGCTCGACGAGATCGGGCCGGTAGGAGCCGGTGGCGGCGGACCAGTAGCCGGTGCCGGAGGCGCCGCCGCGGTCGGTGGTCCGGCGCACCGGCCGGCCCAGCAGCTGCCACACCAGCCAGTCGTGCGCCTGGAGGAGTACGGCGGTGCGCGCGGCGGCGTCCGGCTCGTTCTTCGCGAGCCAGCGCAGCTTGGTGACCGGGTGCGCGGCCTGCGGAACACAGCCGACGGCCTGCGCCCAGGCCTCCCGGCCGCCGAGCGCGTCGATCAGATCGGCCGCGGCGACCTGTGCGCGCTTGTCGCCGCCGGTCAGCGCCGGGCGGACGGTGTTGCCCTGCGCGTCCAGCGGGATCACCGCGTTCGCCTGCGCGGAGACGCCGATCGCCTGGACGCCCTCCAGCAGGCCGCCGGCGGCGGCCTCGCCGAGGGAGAGCAGCCAGGCTTGCGGATCGACGTCGCTGGGACGCCCGCCGTCGGGGCTCTCCAGCGGATGGGGGGCATATCCCTGCTTGAGCACGGCCCCCGTGTCCGTGTCGCAGACGACGATACGAGTGAAATCGGGTGAACTGTCCAACCCGGCGACTATCCCCATGCAACAGATTGTGCCGTAGCGCTGCACCGGCTCGAGCCGGGTCGCCCCGGGGGACGGGCGCCGGGAGTGGCGGTTCCCCTGGGATGAGAAGGAGCCTCAGGTGTTGCTCGTGCCCCAGTCGTCGCCAGCCGAGCCGTTCGAGCGGTCGCGGACGGCGCGGACGCGGTGGGCGACGGAGTCGGGCATGCGGTCGCCGACCTTGTCGCTGACCACGTGGTACGCCTTGCCGGCGAACTGACGGCCCTGCTGGGCGGCGGTCTCGGCGGTGTTGCGCACGGCCGGGTTCTGGGAGAGTCGCTGAGCGGACTTCTTCAGCTGTTCGTAGCGCTCTCGCCCGGCCCGTGTGCCCAGGACGTAACCCAGAGCGAGTCCGACGACGAACGTGAGCCGGTAACGCATGGCGGCCACCCTTTCCTTGCGTAGTCCCTGGCACGGTTCCGGTGCGGCATCGGGCCCGGAGGTACCGATTGGCGGAGCACCCCCCTGCTTGCGCTAATGTATGTGTCGCAGCGAGCGAGCGCCCCCTGGCGAATACCCAGGTAGGTACGTTCGATGCAACGAGGCATTCCTCCGTAGCTCAATTGGCAGAGCAGCCGGCTGTTAACCGGCAGGTTACTGGTTCGAGTCCAGTCGGGGGAGCTCGGTCCTCCGTAGCTCAATTGGCAGAGCAGCCGGCTGTTAACCGGCAGGTTACTGGTTCGAGTCCAGTCGGGGGAGCATGCTGAACGAGGACCCTCCGGGGTCCTTTTTCATGTCCGGGGGAACCGTTCGGGCCGCGGCGGAGTCCTCATGGTCGTGCGATGCCGACCATGCCGGAGCAGGAGATCGTATGAGCGGCTATGCTGCGGCAGACGGCGCGCACAAATGTGCGCGACGCGCCGTGAGGGGCGGTAGCTCAGCCGGTTAGAGCAGCGGACTCATAATCCGTCGGCCGTGGGTTCGAGTCCCACCCGCCCCACCGAGGCGCTCCGCCGCAGAAACGTTCTCACCTGCGGCGGAGTGTGAAACCCCGGCGCGCCGAGAGGTCACTCGGGGGCATCAAGATCGTTTGCCGGGCCGTGCTCGCCCGCCGCTCGCTCGAAGCGCGGGGCACCGCCCGTCGTCCGCCTCCGGTGTGCCGTGGATCACCTCACCCGCCCGCCCCGGACACCGCCGCCGGCCCCGTGGCCACCACGTCCTCGCCGCGACCCAGCAGGGTGCGCTGCATCCCGGACGTGGCCGACAGCAGGGGCTCGCGCCAGCGTTCGGCGCGTTGCGGGGACCGTACCGACAGGCCCAGGGCCGCGACGGCGTGGCCGTTCGCGCCGAGCACCGGTGCGGCGATGTTCACCGCGCCCCGGTCGGCGGCGTCGGGCAGGACGACGCAGCCCTGGCGGCGGGCCCGGCGCAGCAGATCCGCCAGTGCCGCCGAATGCGTACGCCCCAGCGGGCGCGGCTGCTGTTTCCGGCCGTGGTAGGCCAGCAGGGCCAGGCCCGCCGCCGACTGCTCCATCGGCTGGCGCACCGGCAGCCGCGGCGCGGACTCCCACGGCGCTCCGGCCGAGCCGAACCGCTCCACGTACACCACGTCGCCCTCGTCGGCGACCGCCACGAACACCTGGGCGCGGGTCGCCTCGTGCAGGGCGTGCAGATAGGGCAGCGCCACCTCCCTGAGCCGGGTGCGGGCAGAGGTCAGGCTGCCCAGCTCCCACAGCCGCAGGCCGATGCGGTACCGCCCGTCGGACCCCCGTTCCACAGCGCGCCATTTCTCCAGTTCCGACAACAACCGGTGGACGGTGGTGATGGGTATCCCCGCCCTCCGGGCGATCTCCGTCAACGACAGACTCGGGTGCCGTACGTCGAACGTTCCGAGGACTGCCAGAACCCGACTCGTGACCGATACGCCGACCTGATTGGTGTTGCCCGCCATCCCCCTGGCCTCTCTCCTGAGCGTGTGACGCCCAGGGGTGGGCGTGGTTCGCACAGCCACTGACTACCCCTGGCGAAGCTGAGACGAGCACGGGGGATCGAACCCCGCTGCGGGCGAACGTACGTCCGTCGACGGGCGCCCGCCACCGTCTCTGAACACACGTCGCGCGGTGCCGCTCCACGCCTCCCAAACGTTCGGTGCGCACCGCGCCCCACTTGTCGCGCTCTGAACGTTCGACGGGGCCACCGGCCCCTCAGCCGCCACCCCCGCCACGCCCCCCGTGCCCCCGGGCGGGGGATGTGATGGTCCGCCATGCCGGACCGCCGCGGGTGGTGACGCCCGCTCAGCGGAACAGCGCACGCGGGGTTTTCGATGAGTGGAAACCGCCGCCGCACGCCCGGCGCCGCTACCCAAGATGACCCGTCGGAGCAGTCCGAGGTGGAGGTGTGTGCTGTGGCGACGGAAGTGGTGAGGGCGGCGCGGCTGCTGCTCGACGCGGAGGCGTCCGCGACCGCGCTGACCCCGCTGACCGACGAATGGCCGGAACTGGACGCGCAGACGGCGTACCGGGTGCAGGACACCGCGCTGCGCCTGCGGCTGGCCCGGGGGGAGCGGCTCGTCGGCGTGAAGCTGGGGCTCACCTCGCGGGCGAAGCAGCAACGCATGAAGGTGGCCGAGCCGCTGGTGGCCTGGCTCACCGACCGGATGGTGCGGCCGGCCGGCGCGACCGTCCCCGTGGGCGGTCTGATCCAGCCGAGGATCGAGCCGGAGATCGCCTTCGAGATGGCCGCCCCCCTGGACGGCACCGCCGACGAGACGGCGGCGCGCCGGGCGATCGGGCGGGTCCGGGCCGGGCTGGAGGTCATCGACAGCCGGTTCCTGGACTACCGGTTCACGCTGCCGGACGTGGTCGCGGACAACGGCTCCAGCGCCCTGTACGCCCTCGGCGACACCGCCCGCCCCGCCGACGACGGCCTGCGCGAGGAGAGCTGCCGGATCGACGTCGACGGCGTCACCGCGGGCAAGGGCGTCGGCGCGGACGTGCTCGGCGACCCGGTGGCCGCGCTGCTGTTCGCCGCCCGGCTGCTCGCCCGGCGGGGGCTGCGCGTCGAGGCGGGCTGGACCGTGCTGACCGGCGGGGTGACCGACGCGGCGCCCTTCCCGGCCGGCACGACGGCCACCGCGGTCTTCTCCACCCTCGGAACGGTTTCGCTCACTGCTGCGGAGGGACGGTCATGACCGGGCAGGACGAGGACTTCTACGGACATGTGATCGACGGCAAGGAGACCGAGTCCGAGGACGGGCGCCGGTTCACCTCCGTCGACCCCTGGCAGGGCCACGCCTGGGCGGAGGTCGCCGAGGGCGGGCCCGCGGACACGGACCGGGCCGTCGGCGCCGCCCGGCAGGCCTTCGACACGGGGGAGTGGCCCCGGATGGGCCACGCCGCGCGCGGGAGGATCCTGCACCGGCTGGCCGCCCTGATCGAGGAACACGCCGCCGAACTGGCCGCCGCCGACAGCCGCGACATGGGACGGCCGCGCGCCCAGGCCCTGGCCAAGGACGTGCCCCGGGCCGCCGCCAACTTCCGCTTCTTCGCCGACCACGCGCGGCTGACCGCCGCCGAGCACCTGCCCGCCGACAACGGCACCCACGTCTACACCCGCTACGAACCGGCGGGCGTCGTCGCGGCCATCGCCCCCTGGAACTTCCCGCTGATGCTGGAGAGCTGGAAGATCGCGCCGGCCCTCGCCCACGGCAACACGGTGGTCCTGAAGCCGGCCGAGCAGAGCCCGGTCTCCGCGACCCTGCTGGCCCGGCTCGCCCTGGACGCGGGCATGCCGCCCGGCGTGCTCAACGTGCTGCACGGGCACGGCCCCGCCGCGGCCGGCGAGTTCCTGGTCTCCCACCCCGGCGTCGACCGGATCACCTTCACCGGCGAGTCCGCCACCGGCCGGGCCATCGCCCGCGCCGCCGCCGACCGGCTGACCCCGCTCAGCCTCGAACTCGGCGGCAAGGCGGCCAGCCTCGTCTTCGCCGACAGCGACCTGGACCGCGCGGTCGACTGGTCGGTGACGGCCGCCTACACCAACGCGGGCCAGGTGTGCCTGGCCGGCAGCCGCGTCTACGTCGAGCGCCCCGTCTACGACGCGTTCCTGGAGCGCTTCACCGCCGCCGCGGACGCCCTGCGGACGGGCGACCCCGCCGACCCCGGCACCGACATCGGCCCGCTGTCGTCGGCGGAGCACCACGCGAAGGTGCGCGGCTTCCTCGACCGGCTCGACGGCGGCCCCGAGGGGCGGCTGCTGACCGGCGGCCCCGACCCCGGCGACCCACGGCTGATGCGGCCCACGGTGGTGGTGGACGCCGCCGAAGAGGCCGCCGTACTGCGGCAGGAGATCTTCGGGCCGGTCGCCACCGTGCTGCCCTTCGACACCGAGGAGGAGGCCGTGGCCCGGGCGAACGCGACCCCGTACGGGCTCAACGCCATGGTGTTCACCGAGGACCTGCGGCGCGCCCACCGCACCGCCGCCGCCCTGCGCGGCGGCACCGTCTGGGTCAACTGCTTCTTCGTACGGGACCTGCGCGCCCCCTTCGGCGGTGTCGGCGCCTCCGGCATCGGCCGCGAGGGAGGCACCCACAGCAGGGAGTTCTTCACCGAGCCGAAGGCCGTCGTGATGGACATCGCGGGAGCCGTCGGACCCGAGGCGACGGGGGCGGCCCGATGAGCGGCTCGATGAACGCCCCGATGAGTGCCCCGATGAGCGGCCCGAGCGAGGCCCGCGCACCCCGGACGCGGGACAACTACCTTCTCCAGCGGGCCGTGTTCGACCGGCTGCGCCACGGCGAGGCGGCCGTCCTCCCGGCCGGTCTGCCGGAGTCCGACGCCGCGCTGCTGCGCGCCGGGGACCTGCGCGGACTGGCCGACCGGGGCGTGCACCCGGTGCTGATCAACGCGTTCGCCCGCGCCCTCGGCATGACCCGCGCCGACTACCGCCGCCTGCTGGCCGCCGGACGCCCCGCCGCCCGAAAGGGGGTGGCGCGATGGCGCGCATCGTAGCCGCGTTCGCCGCCTCCCACGCGCCGATGCAGCTGGCCGCCGCCGACTCCGCGCCCGGCGACCAGGCGAAACGGTTCCTCGAGGCGCTGGGCGACGCCGCCCGGCGGGTGCGCGAGGCAGGCGCGCAAGCGGTGGTGATGCTCTCCAACGAGCACTTCACCAACTTCTTCCTGGAGAACTTCCCGCAGTGCTGCGTCGGCCTCGCCGACCGGCACACCGGCCCCGCCGAACCCTGGCTGCCGATTCCCCGGGGCAAGATCCCCGGCCACGGCCCGCTGGCCCGCTCGCTCGCCGACGGACTGCTCGGCGACGGCTGGATGACGTCCTTCTCCGAGCGCCTGGACCTCGACCACGGCGTCATGACGCTCTATCACGCCCTGGCCCCCGACGGCGATCTGCCGCTCGTGCCGGTCCTCCAGAACTGCGCCGTCGCGCCGATGATGCCGCTGCCCGCCTGGTACGACTTCGGGCGCGCGCTCGCCCGGGCCGTCGAGAACTGCACCGCCGTCGACCGGGTCGCCCTGGTCGCCGCCGGCGGACTGTCCCACTGGATCGGCGTCGACCGCACCGGCGACATCGACGAGGAGTTCGACCGCTGGTTCCTCGACCGGCTGCGGCGCGGCGCCCTCGACGAGGTGCTGAGCCTCACCGACTCCGAACTGGAGCAGGCCGGCAACGGCGCCCACGAGATCCGCAGCTGGCTCGCGCTGGCCGGCGCCGTGGACGCCCCGGTGACCGTGACGGCGTACGAGCCGATCCACGCCTGGGTCACCGGCATGGCCGTCGCCGAATGGCATCCGGCGACCCACGGAGGCCGCACATGACGCCGCACACGAGCGGTGCCGGCCGTGCCTACGACGTACACGCCCACGCCATGCCGCTGCCCGTGCTGCGGTTCCTCGCCGACCGGGGCCTCGCCGACCTGTCCGCGCTGCCCTCCGGCGTGGTCCGCCTCGACCACCGGGTGTCGGGGCTCGGTCAGGACGACGTCCCCATCCCCTGCCCGCCGGAGCAGTACGACATCACCGCGCGGCTCGCCCGCATGGACCGCGAGGGCGTGGCCCGGCAGGCGGTGTCCCTGCCCCCGTTCCTGACCTGCTCCACCACCCGGCACGAGGTGTTCGTCCGGGAGATCGTCACCGCCGGCAACGACGCGCTCGCCGCGTTCTGCGCCGCGGCCCCCGACCGGCTCACCCCGCTCGGCACCGTGCCCATCGGCTCCCGGGCCGCCGCCGCGGAGGCCGAACGCTGCCTCGGCGAGCTGGACATGCCCGGACTGGCCTGCGGCACCCGCGGCATGGGCCGCGAGTGCGACCACCCGGTCAACGACCCGCTGTGGGAACTGCTCGGCCGCACCAAGGTCTTCACCCTGCTCCACCCGTCCACCGCGCCCGCCCTCGACCGGCTGGGCGACTACTGGCTGCCCCAACTCGTCGGCTACCCCATGGAAACCGCCCTCGCCGTCTCCCGGCTGCTGCTCGGCGGCACCCTCGAACGCCACGAGCCCGTGCTGTGCCTCGCCCACGGCGGAGGCTGCCTGCCCGCGCTGCGCGGCCGGCTCGACCTCGGCTGGCACACCAAGCCCGTCGCCCGCCACACCCGGCGGCCACCCCGCCACGGCCTGGACGCCCTCTACTACGACACCGCCGTCTTCTCCACCCCCCAACTCACCTCCCTCGTCGCCGACGTGGGCCCTGGGCACGTCCTGCTCGGCACCGACTCGCCGTTCGACCTCAGCGACACCACCCCGCTGCGCACCGTCGGCGACCTGGGCCTGCCGGCCGACCACGCCGCCCTGATCCTGCACCGCAACGCGACCCGGCTGCTGCACCGGCCGCCGGCCGCCCCGCCCGGCCCCGCCGCCACCGGCGACGCCCGGCGGTCCGTACCCACCCCCGCGGCAGCGCCGCGACCGACACACCAGGAGGCCGTACGATGAACAGCCCGCTTTCCGCCGGACGACGCCCCGCCTTCGACCTGATCCGCGGCCATGTGCTGGTCTCCACCTTCGCCGCGCTCGACATGACCGGCTCCCTCACCCGGCTCGCCGAGCAGGGACTGACCGTCGAGGAGGCCGGAGCCAACCGCTTCCTGTCCGAGGGCGTCTTCCGCTATCTGTCGCAGCGCGGCGTGCTGCGCACCGACGGCGACCGCTACCACCTCACCGAGCTGGGCCGCAGCCTCTACGAGGACCGCGGCTACCTGGTGTGGCTGGCCGGCGGCTACAGCGAGCCGCTGCGCCGCTTCGGCGACCTGCTCACCGGCACCGCCACCTACCGCGAGGACGTGCTGCGGGACGGCAAGTGGGTCGCCGTGGGCTCGGCGCTGCTCGGGAAGCAGGACGTGCAGCCCGAGGTGGTCAAACTGCTCGGCGGCCTGGAGTTCGACCGGGTCGCGGACATCGGCTGCGGCAACGCGCACTTCCTGATCACCCTGCACGACCAGCTCGGCTGCGAGGGGCTGGGCATCGACATCAGCCCCGAGGCGGTGGCCGAGGCGCGGCGCGAGGTCGAGGCCGCCGGCAAGAGCGGCGTCATCGACGTCATCGAGGCCGACGGCAGCGACATCGCCTCCATCCCCGGCCTGGAGGACGTCCAGCTGGCCATCACCTTCTTCTTCCTGCACGAGGTGTACGAGAAGGGCTTCGACGCGCTCGTGGACTACCTGCGCGCGCTCGCCGACCGCCTCCCGGCCGGGGCGCACGTGCTGGCCGCCGAGGTCACCGCGGCGCCCAGCTCCACCGCCACCGACGACGTCTTCGGACCCGAGTTCGCCCTGGTGCACGCGGTGATGGGCCAGTACCTGCTGGACGAGGAGGGCTGGGCCCGCGCCTTCACCGAGGCGGGGCTGACCGTGAAGGGGCTGGTCCGGCCGGCGATGCCCGACGGTCTGCTGATCCTCGCGCAGAAGGCCGCCTGACCCGTGCCGGCCACCTCTCCCACGAGGCGCACGCGGGCCGGTTCCGTCCTCAGCGCGATGACCCTGCGCTCCTGTGAACTCGGCGACCGGGTGCGCGCCGCCGCGGCCGCCGGGTTCGACGGAATCGGCCTGCGGGTCGACGACTACCTGCGGGCCCGCTCCCAGGGCTGGACCGACGAGGAGATGCGCGACCTGCTCGCCGTCCACGGACTGCGGGTGAGCGAGGTGGAACTGCTGCGCTCCTGGGGCCGGCCGGACGAGGCGGCCCGGCGGGAGGAGGACCTGGTCTTCCACATCGCCGCCGTCTTCGGCGCCCGCAGCGTCAACGCGGGCCTGCCCGACATCGAGGCCGAGGTGGACCTGGCGCCCGAGTACGCCCGGCTGTGCCGGCGGGCCGAGGCGGCCGGTGTCGTCGTACCGCTGGAGTTCATGCCGTACGGCGCGATCCCCTCGCTGGAGCGGGCCCTGGACCTCGTCGAGCGCGCCGGGCGGCCCAGCGCGGGCCTGCTGATCGACACCTGGCACTGCCATCGCACCGGGCTGGGCGCCGCGGACATCGCGGCGCTCGCGCCGGACGCGGTGCTCTCGGTGCAGATCTGCGACACCCGTCCCGAACCGCACCCCGACCCGCGCCACGAGGCCCGGCACCTGCGGCTGCTGCCGGGCGAGGGCACCGCCGACATCCACGGCGTCCTGCGGGCCCTGCTGCCCTCCCGCCGCCTGGAGTCGGTCGCCGTGGAGGTGATGTCCGACGAACTGGACGCCATGGACGGCGCGTCGGTCGCCCAGCAGGCCCGGGTCGCGCTGGACAAGGCACTGGCGGGCGGCGGCTGGACCCGCTAGGGGAGTCACGCGCGAAGTCGCGGCACCCGCCCGCCGTCGGGAGCCCGGCATGATCGGCGAGACACCCCCTAGCGGCGGCGCCCCCGGGTGGGGGGTTCCGCGCGGGGGCCGTGCGGGGGGCGGGGTGGGGGCTCCGGGCGGGGGGCGGGCTGTTCGCGTTCGGGTTTGCCCTCGCCGAGGGGGAGCAGGATGCGTGTCTCCAGCCGTTCGTAGACGATGGAGGTGCGCACGTCGGCGACCTCGCGGCGCTCGGTCAGCTGGTCGATGACGAAGTCGTACAGGTAGTCCGTGTCGGGCACCGCCATGTGGATGAGGAAGTCGTCGCTGCCGGTGGTGACGAAGATGCCCACCACCTCGGGGCGCATCCGCACCCACTCGCGGAACCCCTCCAGCACCTTGCGGGACGGCGGTCGTATCCGCACCGCGATCAGGGCCTGGATCGGGCGGCCGATGGCCTCCAGATCGACCTCGGCCGTGAATCCCTTGAGGACCCCCTTGCGCTGGAGGGCGCGCAGGCGTTCCAGGGAGGTGGACGGGGCGACCCCGGCGGTGGCGGCCAGTTCGCGGTTGGTCTGCCGGCCGTCGCGCTGGATCTCGCGGAGCAGCAAGCAGTCGAGTTCGTCCAGTTCCATCCGGTTCCCCCTGGGTTGTGGACGCTATCTACCCCTCTCGCAAAAGGATGCCCGACGATGCATATTCACACATACGGTCTTCCGTGCGGTCTTCAACTCTGACGGAAAGACGTCACGGCCGTTCGGCGGGGACGGCCGGGGCGGGCAGCGCACCGTCCACGGGGGCGCGCGTCGGGTCGGTGATGTCGGCAATGCTCGCCGGTGACCGATGTGTCCGCGGTCGCAGCCGGTTCAGCAGGCCGGGCGGGACGCTCACCGATACCAGGCCCACCAGCAGCAGGGCCATTCCCGTTTCGGCCAGCGCGGACAGCCGCTCGTCCAGCACCAGCAGGCCCAGCACGGCCGCCACGAGGGGCTCCGCCAGGCTGAGCGTGCCGGCCGTGCCGGCGGTCACCCGGCGCAGCCCGCCCACGAACAGCATGTACGCCACGGCGGTGGCGGCCACGCCCAGCCAGAGCAGCAGCAGCGAACCGGAGCCGGTGGCCAGCCCCCCGCTGTCCCGCACCACGGCCGGCAACAGGACGACACCGCCGGCCAGCAGCGTCGCGGCGACCGCGGCGGGCATGTTCGCACCGCGGTCGGAGAGCTGCTTGGCGGCCACCGTGTACAGGCCGTAGCAGACACCGGAGACGATGCCGAACACCACACCGGCGACCGCCACTTCGGCGCTGCCCGGGGCCAGCAGCAGGACACAGCCGGCGATGGCCGCCGCGGTGCCGACCGCCCAGGCGGTGGTGAGCCGTTCCCCGGTGACCACGCGCGAGCAGATCCCGGTGGCGACCGGGGCCACCCCGAGGGCCACGGCGGTGGCCAGCGCGGCGCCCGTGCGGTCGACCGCGAACATGAACCCGGCCTGGTAGACGGCGGTCGCGAGGGCGGCCAGGGCGATCCACGGCCACACCGGCCGGGTCAGCAGCAGCCGCAGCCCCGAGCCGCGGCCGGTCATCAGCAGGGCGGCCAGCGCCAGCACCAGGCCGCCGATGAGCAGACGTAACGCCCCCAGGGACACCGGATCGGCGCCGGTGTCGGCCCACACCTGCGCGGGCCCCACGGTGCCCCACAGGCAGGCCGCGGCCAGCACGGGCAGGGTCCCCCGGGTGAAGTGGGAGCGAGCATGAGGTTCGGTCATGGCTCACGACGCTAGGTATCCGTTGGGCCCATGTCGACAGACGCCGAACTTCCTTCGGCAGCAGGGGAGATGGCCCGCAGATCCTCGAACCGCCGCCCGCGGCACGCCCCCGGCGGGGCAACGAAGTGCGGTCGGTGTACGGCTCACGCGGCGGGTTCCGCGTCTCACAGGGTGCGCGGCAGCCACGCGGGCCGGCGCCGCTCGAACGCCCCGATCCGGTCCTCGTGCAGCAGGGTCGCGCCGATCTCGTCCAGCCCGTTCAGCAGCCGGAACCGGCTGTAGTCGTCCAGGGCGAAGGCGGCGACCGCCCCGCCCGCCTCGACCCGGCACCGCTCCAGGTCGACGGTGAACACGGTCGCCGGGTCCGCCTCCGCGACCGCCCAGAACCGCTCGGTGTCCGCCTGGCCGAGCCGCACCGGCAGCAGCCCGTTGCCGATGGCGTTGCCCCAGAAGATGTCGCTGAACGACGGCGCCAGCACGGCCCGGAACCCGTGGTCCATCAGCGCCCACACCGCGTGCTCACGCGACGAGCCGATACCGAAACCCGCCCCCGCGACCAGCACGCTCCCGCGCGCGTACTCCGGGCGGGCCAGCAGATAGTCCGGGTCGTCCCGCCACTCGGCGAACAGCGCGTCGGCGTACCCGGTGCGGCCGACGCGCTTGCAGTACTCGCCCGGGATGATCTGGTCGGTGTCGACGTTGGTGCGGCGCAGCGGCACCGCCGTCCCCTGGTGCACGGTGAACTTCCGCATGTCTCCCGCTCCTCGGCTCTCCACGGCGTTCCGCGCGCCGTACGCGGCACGAACCTAGGAGCCGCGCGCCGCCCGCGGCCGAAGGTCTTGCACTGAGCGGAAAGGCCTTGCCGGGGCCGGCGGCCGGCGTGCTCCACTGTGGTGGCCCGGGGCGTGCCCTCCATCCCTCCCCCTCCGCCCCCTCACCCCAGCCGTGGAGCCGCACATGCCGCTGATCGAGGTCACCGTGGCCGAGGGCCGCTCCGCGGAACGGCTGCGCGCCCTGATGGCCGCCGTGCACCGGGCGGTCCGGGAGTCGCTGGAGGTGCGGGACGAGCAGATCCGCGTCCTGGTCCGCGAGGTCCCCGCGCACCTGTGGTCGGCGGGCGGTGTGACGCTCGCCGAGCGGGCCGCGCCCGGCCGCGCCCCGCAGGACGCCCCCTATGAGCAGCCGACCGGAAGGTGAGTTGCCCGGTATGAGGAACGTCGCGATCCAACGGCCCAGCGGTATGCCCGTCCACCGGTACCGGGCCTACCCGCCGATCGACCTTCCGGACCGCAGCTGGCCCGACACCGTCATCACCCGGGCACCCCGCTGGTGCTCGGTCGACCTCCGGGACGGCAACCAGGCGCTGGCCGACCCCATGGACCCGGAACGCAAACTGCGCATGTTCCGCCTCCTGGTGGACCTCGGCTACAAGGAGATCGAGATCGGCTACCCGACGGCGAGCCAGGCGGACTTCGACTTCGCCCGCACCCTCGTCGAGCGGGACCTGATCCCCGACGACGTCGTCGTCCAGGTCGTCACCCCGTCGCGGGAGGACTTCATCGAGCGCACCTTCCAGGCCGTGGAGGGCGCCCCGCACGCCATCATCAACCTCTACAACTCCACCTCGGCGCTCCAGCGCAGGGTCGTCTTCCAGCTCGACCGGGACGGGGTGCGCGACCTCGCGGTGGCGGGCGCGCGGCAGTGTGTGAAGCAGGCCGAGGCGACACCGTCCACCGAGTTCACCTTCCAGTACTCGGTGGAGTCGTACACCGGCACCGAACTCGACTTCGCGCTGGAGATCTGCAACTCCGTCAACGAGGTCTGGCAGCCCACCCCCGACCGGCCGACCATCATGAACCTGCCCGCCACGGTGGAGACGTCCACGCCCAACGTGTACGCGGACTCCATCGAGTGGATGCACCGGCACCTGGACCGCCGGGACGCGGTCGTGCTGTCGCTGCACCCGCACAACGACCGCGGCACCGGCATCGCGGCGGCCGAACTGGGCTATATGGCGGGCGCCGACCGGATCGAGGGCTGCCTGTTCGGCAACGGCGAGCGCACCGGCAACGTCTGCCTGGTGACCCTCGCGCTGAACCTGTTCACCCAGGGCGTCGACCCGATGATCGACCTGTCCGACATCGACGCGGTCAAGCGGGAGGTCGAGGCCTGCAACCGGCTGCCGGTCCACCCGCGCCACCCCTACGGCGGCGAGCTGGTGTACACCGCGTTCTCCGGCACCCACCAGGACGCCATCAAGAAGGGCATGGACGCCCTCGCCCGGGACGCCGAGGCCGCGGGCGTCCCCGTCGACGAGCACCCCTGGGAGGTGCCGTACCTCCCGCTGGACCCGAAGGACGTCGGGCGCACCTACGAGGCGGTGGTGCGGGTCAACTCCCAGTCCGGGAAGGCCGGTCCGGCTTACGTGCTGCACCGCACGCACGGCTTCGACCTGCCGCGCGGCCTCCAGGTCGAGTTCTCCCGCGCGGTGCAGCGGCGCACCGACGAGCTGGGCGGGGAGGTCACCGCGCAGGAGCTGCTGGAGCTGTTCGAGCGGGAGTACCTGTTCCCGCTCCCGGACGCCGGCACGCCGGGCGGTGACGCGTCCGACGTGACCGTGCTGGAGTCGCACACCCGCCCGCGCACCACCGGCACCCGCCCGCAGACCGCCGCATACGTCCGCTACGCCGCCGGCGGCCGGGAGCGGTGGAGCGTGGGCCTCGGCGACGGCCCCGACCAGGCCCTGACCGCCGCCCACGAGCGGGCCCGGCACACCGCCGCGCGGCTCATCCCGGGCTGATCCCCGCAGAGTTCGGGCCGGCCGGCGGCGGCACGTCACGCCGCCGTGCCCCGCCGGACCGGCACGAGCAATCCCGTCCCGACGACCACGCAGGAGGGAGGTACGCCATGAAGATCGAGCGTGTTCACGAGGAGGGCCTCGTCAAGGAGTGGCACACCAACGTCATCTGACGACGGCCGCAGCGCACCGCCGTGGCGGGGAGGCGGCCGGCCGCCTCCCCGCCACGGCGGCGGCCCGGACCCGTCCCCGCTCCCGACCACCCGCCACCAGAACAGGAGACGCCGGATGCGGCGACCCAGGGTCAAGGAGTTCCTGCGGATCTACCACGTCGCGGGGGAACCCCACCTGTACATAGGGATCGGACCGGAGAAGTTCCGGATCATGGACCCGACCGAGGAGATGGTCTCCTTCGTGCTGGACCTCGACGGGACCCGCACCCGTGAGGAACTGCGCGAACGCTACCCCGAGTCCGAGGACTGGCTGGCCGTCCTCGACTCCCAGGGCGTCCTCGACGACGCCGCCGTCACCCCACCGCTCGACCCGGACGACCTGCGGCGCTTCAGCCGCCAGATCAACCACCTGCGGCTGTACGACCGGGACGGCTGGAACGGCTACGAGGGCATGCGCCGGCTGCGCGAGGCCCGGGTCGTGATCATCGGCACCGGGGCGGGCGGCACCACCCTGCTGCGGCTGCTCAACGCGGCGGGCATCGGCACCCTGGAGGCGGTCGACTTCGACACCTTCGCCGAGGAGAACCTGCCCACCCACCCCACCTTCGACGAGCAGGACGTCGGCGTGCCGAAGCTGGACGCGCTCGAACGCCACCTCGCCCTGCAGAGCTCCCGCTCCCGGTTCATCGCCCACCACACCCGCATCGAGTCCGCCGACGACATCGTCAAACTCGTCGACGGCGCCGACTTCTTCTTCAACGCCTACGACCGCCCCCGCAACAAGGCGATCCGCTGGTCCAACGAGGCCAGCCTGCGCACCGGGGTGCCGTTCGGGCAGATCGGCATCACCAACAAGGGCGCGCGGGTCGGCCCCACGATGATCCCGGGGCGCACCCCCTGCATGGAGTGCGTCGGGATCCGCGACCTGGACGTGCTGCGGCCGGAGAAGTCCGGCAGCCTCACCGGCACGCTGGTGTCGATGGTCGCCGGAATCGCGGTCAACGAGGTCATCGGCCTGGTGTCCGGCGCGAAGGACACCTCCCGCACCGCGGGCCAGAGCCTCTACGTCAACGCGGAGACCCTGACCTTCGACTTCACCCCGTTCGCGTTCCGGGACGACTGCCCGTGCCGGGAGGGACGACCGCCCCGGTGACCGCGACCCACGACAACGCGCCGCCCGCCACTCAGTGGGCCGGAGTGCGGCGGCTGGCCCGCTCCTGGGTCCCGACCGCGCTCGGCTCCTCCATGCTGGCCTGGGAGATCCCCCTGGTCGCGGCGATCACGGCCCGGATGGCCGACGGGGCGAGCGCGCTGGCGGCGCTCGGCGCGGGACTGTCCGTGCTGTTCGTCGTCAACTCCCCGGCGCTGGCCCTGGCGCCGCTGATCGTGGCGGAACTCGCCGGGCAGGGCTCACGCAGGCTGCTGCGCTGGGCCCTGGGCACCGGCCTGGCGGGCTGCGCGGCGCTGCTGGTGCCGGCGGCCCTGCCCGGTGTCGCCACGGGCTTCCCCGGACTGCTCGGGCTGCCCGCGAACCTGCACGACGCCTTCCGCACCTGCCTGCTGTCGTTCGCGACCGCGCCGCTCGCGGTCGCGCTGCGCCGGTATCTGCACGGCCGGCTGATCGCCGCCGACACCACCCGTCCCATCGCCGTCGCGACCGGCATCCGCATCGCGGCGACGACCCTGATCGCGCTCGCCGCCTGGCAGACGGACCTGCCCGCCGCGGCCACGGGCGGCATCGCCCTGTCGGCGGGCGCCTGGGCGGAGACGGCGTACCTGTCCGTGGCGGCCCGCGCGCTGCCGCCCGCACCGGCCGGCGCCGGCCGCCGGCTCGCCGTCCAGCACGCCCGGATCACCTCCACCGTGCTGCTCAACATGAGCCCCTCGCTGATCACCACGGTCGTCCTGACCCGCTCGGCGTCCGCCGAGGACTCGCTGACCGTCTGGCCGGTGCTCTACGGGCTGGTCTCCCTCGGCATGGTCCCGCTCTCCGACCTGGACACCGTCGGCGCCGCGTTCCTGCGCCGCTCGGGCCGCCCGCGCGACCTGCTCCGCTTCACCGCCCTGCTGACCGCCACCCTGCTCGCGCTGTCCGCCCTGGTGGCCCTGACACCCGTGGCCCGCTGGTACGTCGTGGACTTCAGCAACGTCCCCGACGGCCCCGCCGATCTCGGTCTGCGCTGGATCGCCGTCCTCGCGCTCGTACCGGCGCTGTGGGCGGTACGCGGCCGGCTGCGCGCCCTCGTCATCGCCGGCGCCGACACCCGCACCCTGCCCCGCGCCGCCGTCCTCCACCTCGCGGGCCTGATCGGCTGCGGCCTCCTGCTCACCCTGACCCCGCTCCCGGGCGTGGCCTGCGCCTCCCTGTCCCTGACGGGAGCCCTCCTCCTGGAGATCGCGGCGCTCACCCGCCGCCGCTCCCCGGAGGACGCGACACACCCGGCCCCCTGACCGGAGGCGGGCGACCGCGCTCCGGTCAGCCGCGAACCCGGGCGATGGCCGTGCGCAGAGCCTGGTGCACGGGCTCCGGGACGGGCGACGAGGCGTTCTCCGCGCTGGCGGTGACCGTCGCGGCCACCGTGCGCAGCTTGGTGTTGGAGAGCTGGGAGGCCTCGCGGAGGATGTTCCAGGCCTGCTCGGAGGTGCAGGCCTGGGTGGCCATCAGGATGCCGCGGGCCTGGTCGATGACCGGGCGGGTCGCCATCGCCCGGCGCAGCTGCTCCACCTCACGGCACAGCTCCCAGAAGTCCCGTGGCTGGCCACGCCAGTTGACCGCGGCCACGGGGATCATGTGACGTTCGCCGTAGTCGCGCAGCAGGTCCAGGAAGCGGCGCCCGGCCGTGTCCATGAAGTCCACCCCGGACATGTCCACCTCGACCCGGCGGGTGCCGGCGGGCAGCTCGGCCAGGGCCCGGGCCAGGATGGCGGTACAGCCGTGGACGAGTTCACCGCGCGCGGCGAGCAGTGCCCGGCCGGTGTCGTCCGTACGGCACTCGATGATCAGCGGGTTCGACTCGGCAGTCCTCACAACCGTCCTCGACTCAACCGTTCTCGTCCGTTCGGCGGGGCCGTCCTCAACCGTCGGCGTGTCTTTCGCCTCTTTTGGCGACACCGTGCGCCTTCCCGGTGCGCGGCGTGGTACACCCACTGAAGTGACGTCGAACCCGGCATGACCTTTGCTGACCGCGGGTACGTGCGTTGACGTCCGGGACGGAGTGCGGAGACAGGTGTGCAGCTGACGGTGTACCCGCTGGCCGAGGGGCGCGGGGTACGGGCGGCCGGGGAGGTCGGCCTGGCCACGTACCCCGTCTGGGAGCGCACGCTGGAACGGATCGTCCGGGACGGCGAGGGGGTGTGCCATCTGGAACTGTCCGCCGTAACGTTCGTCGATGTGGCGGGCGCAGGTGCGCTCGTGGCCGCCGCCCGGCGGTTGCCCGGGGGGCGGCGTCTCGTGTTGCACAGGCCGCCGGCCGCGCTGTGCCGCACCCTGGAACTGTTCTGGCCCGACCTGCCGGCGATAGAGGTGTCGATGTCATGAGTGCCGATGCCCTGGCTGCCCGCGCCGCGGACGCCACCGGCGACCCGTTCGTCCACCCCGCGCTCTTCTATCGCGACGACCGTGAATACCTGGCCGGAACCGTCCCCTTCATCCTCGACGGCCTCACCGCCGGGGAACCCGTCGCCGTGGCCGTGCCCGGGGAACGGCTGGAGCTGGTGCGCGACGGGCTCGGCGACGCCGCCTCCGAGGTACGGCTGCTGGACATGCGCGAGGCCGGCCGCAACCCGGGCCGGATCATCCCCGGCGTGCTGCGCGCCTTCGCCGACGCCCAGCCGCCCGGCCGCCGCGTGCGGATCATCGGCGAACCCATCTGGGCGGGCCGCAGCGACACCGAGTACCCGGCCTGCGTCCAGCACGAGGCACTGATCAACGCCGCGTTCACCGGCCGCCCGGTCACCATCCTGTGCCCGTACGACCTCACCCGCCTCGACGCCGACGTCCTCGCCGACGCCTACGCCACCCACCCGACCGTCGTCCACGCCGACACCGGCGCGGTGACGGCGGAGCAGATCAGCGACGCCTACGACCCCGACGGGATCGTCGCCCGTTACAACCGGCCGCTGCCCGTCGTCGCCGACGCCCTGGCCTTCGCGTTCGACTCCGAGACGCTGCCCGACGCCCGGCACACCGTCACCGCCGCGGCCGAACGCCTCGGCCTCACCGGGCTGCGCCTCGCCGACCTCGCCCTCGTCACCGCCGAGCTGACCACCAACAGCGTCGTGCACGGCGGCGGCACCGGCACCGTGCGGGTGTGGGCCGAGGACCGGTACGTGGTGTGCGAGGTGCGCGACAAGGGGCGGCTCGGGGACCCGCTCGCCGGACGCCGGCCCGCCCCGCAGGAGCAGCGCGGCGGGCGCGGGCTGCTGCTGGTGAACCTCGTCGCCGACCTGGTGCGGCTGCACACCGGGGACGAGGGGACGACGGTGCGCTGCTGGTTCGCGCTCTGATCCGCCGGCCGGCCGGGCCGCGGCGGGCCCGGACGCTCAGGTCGACAGCGGGTCCAGCACCAGCGGCTCGATCTTGCCCTCCAGCATCGCGCCCAGCCCCTGCACCGCGCACACGTCGGGCCGCTCGGCGATGTGCACCGGCATACCGGTCGCCTGCCGCAGCATCTGGTCCAGGCCCGGCAGCAGCGCGCTGCCGCCGACCATCATGATCCCCCGGTCGGCGAGGTCGGCGACCAGGTCCGGCGGGCAGTCCCGCAGCACCTTGCCGATCCCGTCGAGCACCGCGGTGAGCGGCGTCTGGATGGCGTCCCGGACGGCGGCCGTGTCCACCTGCACGGACCGGGCGAGGCCCGTGGCGACGTCCCGCCCGTGGATCTCCGTCGAGGTGGGCCCCTGCGGGGTGAGCCCGTTGCCCGACAGCGCGATCTGCAACGGCCGTACGGACTGGCTCGGCAGCATCAACTCGTGCTCGTGGCGCAGATGCTGCACGATCGCGTGGTCGACGGCCTCCCCGCCGACCGGAATGCGCTCCGCGGTCACGATCGACCCGAGCGACAGCACCGCGACCTGCGTGGCCGCCGCACCGCAGACCAGCACCATCGTCGCCTCCGGCTGATCCACGGGCAGCCCGCAGCCGACGGCGGCGGCGATCAGCGTGTCGACGAGTTCGACCCGGCGGGCGCCGAGACCCACCAGGGTCTCGATGGTCGCCCGCTGCGCCAGCGGGTCCGCGTCGTGCGGGGTGCAGGCGGCGGCACGCAGCCGGGGCTTGCGGCGCAGACTGCGGCGGATCTTGTCACCGAGGAGGTGACGGAGCATCCGCTGCGCCATCTCGATGTCCACGACCGTGCCGCCGGAGACCGGCCGTACGACGCGGATGTAGCCCGGGGTACGGCCCGTCATCTTCTCCGCGAACTCGCCGACCGCGATCAGCGCGCCGGTCTTGGTGTTCACGGCGGCAACGGACGGCTGATCGACGACCAGCCCGGCGCCCTTGACATACACCCGCGTCCTCGCCGCGCCCAGATCGACGGCGAAGTGGCAGCGGCGCAGCTGCTCCAGACTGGCGGTCATGGCAGGTCCTCCCGAGAGCACAGACCGTGGCCACCGGACGGCGGCCTCTGTTCGCATCGTGCGGGCGCGGGGGAGGGGGCGCCTTTTGTGGGGGGCCGGGAGGGGAGCGGCTGAACGGGGGATTCGGGGGGTGTCTACAGCTCGCGGGCGGCGTGGAGGAGGGGGCGCAACGCTCTGGGCAGGTAAGAGGCGCCCGCCGCGCGGGCCGCCTCCTCCTCGGCGGCCGTCGTACCGATCACCAGGCACGCGGCGGGCGGCACACCGAGCCCGGCGATGGCCCGCCTGACGGTGTCCGGGTCGGGCGGCAGCGGGGTACGGCCGCTGTCACGCCCGTGCACGCCACCGTCGAAGCAGTCCAGCAGGCCGTGGCGTTCCAGGTGGTCCGCCGCGACCCGCGGTGCCGTGTCGGTGACCACGGCCAGCCTCCTGCCCTTGCCGGCGAGCGTGCGGACGAGGAGGTCGGCGTTGGGGGAGGGCATCGCGGCGCGGGCCGCCACGCGCTCGGCCGCGGTCAGACGGTTGTGCAGCGCGTGCGCCTGCGGGCTGTCCCTGAAGGCCCGCAGGAGGTCCAGGGGATGCAGGCGGTACCCCTGCGGAGCGACCTGGACCTCCGGCGGCAGCAGGGGGTGCCCGGCGAGCGCGTCGTCCGGGCTCCTCTCCTCGGCCAGCAGCCGGGCGAGGTCCCGCAGGGTCTCGGAACGGCTGTCCTCCGTGTAGAGCCGCGTCAGCGTGCCGTCGAACCCGAAGATCACCGCCCGCGCCGCGCGCAGCGCCCGGACGGCGGAGGAGCCGGAGCGGCGGGGCGGCGCGGGGGCCGCGTCCGGGAACAGGCTCTCCGGTACCTCGTCCCGTGGCAGTGGCCGGTCGTCCCGGGACTCCTCGTCCTGGGCCAGCAGCGACGGCAGGTCCTCCTCCGTGGGGAAGGAGCCCGCCGGCAGGTCGTCCGGCTCGGTGCGGGCGTCGTCGTCGAGCACCGCCACGCCGTCCTCGTCGGGCGGTCCGCCGTACTCCTCGCGCAGTTCCCGGCCCAGCGCCAGCAGCTCGGGGCTGCGGCCGCCGGAGAGTTCGTACTCCTCGAAGACCTCCAGGGCCTCCTCCAGCCGCCCCTGCCGGCGCAGGGCGATCAGATACAGGCGGCGGAAGTCCTCCCGGGAGGGGTGCGCGCGGACCAGCCCGGCGAGGTCGTCCGCCGCGCGGTCCACCTCCCCGAGGTCCAGATCCAGCTCGGCGCGTCTGCGGCTCAGGGTGAGGCGGAGCTGGAGGAGGCGGGTGCGGGCGGTCTGGGCGGCGGGGCCGGGGACGTTGGAGAGGGGGTCCTCCGTGCCCCAGAGGGCGAGGGCCTGGTCGTAGAGGTCGCGTGCCTGCCGGGCGTCCTGCCCGTCGGCCCGCGCGACCAGGCGCTCGCACTCGACGAGGTCGACGTGGTCGGCGCTGGTGTGCAGGGCGTAGCCGTCGGGGAGGGTGGCGAGCGCGGCGTCGGGGCCGAGGAGGGTGCGCAGCCGGGACGCCGCCCTGCCGAGGGCGGCCATGGCGTCCCTCGGCTCGTCGCGGCGCGCCCACAGGCCCGCCCGCAGCTCGTCGTGGGTGACCGCGCGGCCGTGCTTGAGCAGGAGCATGGCGAGCAGGGCGCGGGCGTCGCGCGGGAGCTCGGGACCACCGTCGGGGAGTTCCACGCGCAAGGGGCCCAGGACGTGGTAGAAGCGCCGGTCGTACGCCTGTGCCGGGCCGTTCGTCCCCGACGCCAGCTGCCCCAGCATGTCGGACAGCGCCCGCAGATCCGCCGATCGTCCCGCGTCGCCGGAGGCCTTTCCCAGCTCGAAGAGGCTGAGCTTGACCGTGCCGTCGGGCAGCACCACGACCCGTGACATGCCGATGCCGCCGTGGACGAGGCCCGCGCGGTGCACGGCCGTGAGGGCCTGGGCGAGCTGGGCGTCGATCCGCCCGCGCAACGGCATCGGGAGCCGGTACCCGTACGGCGCCGCCAGGCAGTTCAGCGGGATGCCGTTCAGGTCCTCCATGACGACGTACGGGATGTCGTCCTCGATGCCGAAGTCGTGCACGCGCACCACATGCGGATGGCGGATCTCGCGGAGCGACTCCGCGTCCCGCAGGAACGCCTCCCGCCGCGCCGCATCGGTGACCGGGCGGTGCAGCCGGACGACCACGGTCCGGTTGGTTTCGGTGTCCTTCGCCCGCCACATCCTCGCGGGTGGATTGAGCAGCCGTCGCAGCAGCCGGTAGCGCCGCTTCAGCCCCGGTGGGACGGGCACCCCGCCCCCCGTCAGCCGCCGCACGCTCTCCTCGCTGACGGTCGCGAACGCCTCGGCCTCCACCCCAGTGGACGCCGTGCCGCCCTCCGCCGGGGTGGACGCCAGGAACTCGCCGGGGGCCCGGCCCGCGCGGGTGTCGATCAGGGCGCCGACCTGTTCGAGGAGTTCGGTGGTGTGGGCGCGGGCCGTGCGGGGGAGGCCGCGGAGCAGCAGTTCACGGACGCCGGGGCGGAAGGCGTACGAACCCGGTGAGCCCGGTACGGCCGTCAGCATGCCGCTGAGGATGATTTCGGCCAGGTGCCGCGGGCGCGGGTCGGGCTCCACGGCCGCCTGGACCAGCCGCATCACCGGCAGGTCGGGGCGGCCGAGGGCCAGATGGCCGGCCAGGCGGAACGCCTCCGGGGAGGCCGTCGCGCGAAAGCGCAGGACCAGTTCCTCGGGGGTGAGGAGGGCGAGGTCCGTACGGTCGTCCGGGGCGGCCGGGGCGCTGTCGAGGCGGGCCACCGCGGCCGGGTGGCGGGTGCCCCCGGAACTCGCCGTCAGCCCCGCCCAGTTGGCCAGCCAGTGCGGGTCCGCTTCCAGGACCGGGAGGAAGAGGGTGCCCTCGGCCGGGGCCTCCTCCGCGTCGTCGTACGGGGTGAACCGCAGCGTCGCCGTCGGGGCCGCCGGGCCGGGCGCCGACAGCCGGCCCGGGGTCGTCGGGAGCGCCGTGTCCCGCCACAGGTGTTCCGGGAGCGGCTGGACGACCGCGAGCGGCATCCGGTGCGCCCAGCGGCGCAGGGTGGCGTACCAGCGGTCGGCCGCCGGGCCCTTGCGCCACTGCGGGCCCATGCAGTCGCTGACGAGGAGGACGACGGTGCGTCCGTCGGCGGGGGTGTGCGCGGCCTGGGCGGGCACCGTGCCGTCGGGGGCGGCGGGGTGCAGGGTGACGGTGCGGAAGACGCCGGACTGGGCGAGGACGGCGTACAGCTCGCGGACCAGGGGCCACCAGACCGGCATGGTGGGGCCCGTGTCGTGGACGAGCCGCAGCGACAGCCAGCGCTCCCGGGCCGGGCGCATGACCGGCAGCCACGCGTCGGGGGCGCCGCCGAGGCGGGCGATGCGCTCGGCGGTGGCCCGCTCGTCCAGCTCGTGGCCGAGGGGCGCTTCGGTACGGCGCTTGAGGGGCCGCAGGGCGCGTTGCAGGGCGAGCGGGTGGCGCAGCATCGGGGGCGCCGGGGCGAGGAGTGAGGCGTGCCGGGTGGTCGTCACCGTCCCCCCGGGGGCCGGGAGGTGGAGTCGGGCCCTCGGGGGTTCCGGCCGCCGCTCCCCGGGTGCGGGCGGTGGTGTGTCGTCCCCGGGCGGCGGGGGTACGGGCCGCTCCGCGATCGGCGTCCGGTCCTCGGCCCGCTGCCCGGCCCCCGTTCCCGCGCCCGCTCCCGGTTCGCCTTCCGGCTCCGGCGGTGCCTCCATGTGCCCGGCCAGCCACAGCAGTTCCGCCAGTTCGCGCGGGCTGGGGCGGTCGCCGGAGGACGCCTCGGCCAGCAGGTCGGCCAGGCGGGCGAGGGCGTCCGCCGAAGGGTGCTCAGAAGGCATCGGGCTGGGGGCTCCGGCCGAGGTACGGCATGAGCTGTTCGGCCAGTTCGTCCAGGGACTCGGCGCCCAGGTCGGAGGCGCGGGCCAGGTAGATCGCGTTCAGGAGCTGGTCGGTGGCCAGTTCGCCGCCGCCCACCCGGGACAGGAACCGCTCGATCAGCCGCTGCGCGTGGTCGTCCGGCTCGCCCAGGTGCGCGCGGACGATGTCGGCGAGGTGCCGGTCGTCGGGCTGGCGCAGCCGCAGGGTGACGCAGCGGCGCAGGAACGCGGGCGGGAACTCGCGTTCGCCGTTGCTGGTGAGGACGACGAACGGGAAGGCCCGGCAGCGGACCCGGCCCCGGGTGACGGGCACGCGCGCGTCGGTGCCGTCCGCCAGTACCTCCGCGACCGGAGTGCGGCGGGCGGCGCGCACCAGCTCGGGGATCTCGTACTGGCCTTCCTCCAGCACGTTCAGCAGGTCGTTGGGCAGGTCCAGGTCGCTCTTGTCGATCTCGTCGATCAGCAGGGCGCGGGGGCGGGTGTGGGGGAGGAGCGCGGTGCCCAGGGGGCCGAGGCGCAGGTGGTTCTCGATGCCGGACTCGCCGGGGCCGCCGTCGAGGTTCTGCCGGGCCGCGTACAGGCGGGACAGCGGGTCGTACTGGTAGAGCCCGTCGTGCAGGGTGCTGCGGCTGGTGATGTTCCAGCGCAGCACCGGGCCGAGCCGCAGTTCGCGCGCCACCGCGTACACCAGGGAGGACTTGCCGGTGCCGGGCGGGCCGGTGACCAGCAGCGGGCGGCGCAGATAGAGGGCGGCGTTGACCAGCTGCACGGTCTCGGGGGTGGCCTGGTAGGTCTCCGCGCGGTGGGTGCGGTCGGGTGAGCCGGCGGAGGCGTCGTCGGCGTCGGACGGCGGGTCGAGCACCGGGCCGCCGTCGAAGTGCCGCCACGGCGGCGGCGGGGGCAGCCTGAGGATGCCGTCGTGCGGCTCGTTGGTGCCGGTGTAGACGGGCCACAGGGGCATGACGGGTCCTTCTCGTGAGGCGGGGGTTCAGGCGATGGACGCGGCGGGTTCCACGGGCGAGTGCAGGCAGGCCGCCGGCTCGGGGAAGCAGCGCGGGTCGTCCCACAGCAGCTGGAGGCCGTGGGCCCAGTGCCGGTCGGGTTCGTCGGCGGCCTCCGCGGTCTCGCGCAGGGTGCGGACATACCGGGGCAGGTCGCCGGGCGGCACGTCGGTGACGGACGCGGTCAGCTCGTCGAGGAAGGCGTCGCCCCCGCACGGGCCGTCGTGTTCCATGCCGGGGCAGCCGGCGCGCGGCCACAGCAGGACGGGCACGGGCAGGTTGAGTCCGGCCTCGAAGTGCTGCCGTACGGCGGTGGGCGGGGCGGCGTAGGCGGCCACCCCGGCCTCGTGGTCGCGCAGCCGCTTGCGCAGGCTCGGCGGGCGTTCCGCGGTGGCGCAGTCGACCCGGTGCGGGGCGCTGCCGTCGCGCGCGTCGAGCTTCTGCCACCTCTTGGCGAGCTGGTGGCGCAGCCGGCCGCTGCGGTGCCGGGCGCGGTCGGCGACGACGAGGGGATAGGCGCAGCCCAGCGGGGTCGGGTCGTCGGGGCTGCACTCCCAGCGGGCCACCGGCTCGTTGAGCCACTCCCTCGGCAGGACGAAGGTGATCAGCTCCTCGGCGTCCGGGGCGAGCTGGGTGAACGCCTCGTCGATGCGCTCCTGCACGAAGGCCCGCACCCCGGTGCGCGGCAGGCGGCGCGCCCCGACGGGGCGGCGGTGGCCGTCGCGGTACGCGGACACCTCGACGGTGACCTGGTCGGCGCCCGCGCCGCTGTGCTCGATCTCCACGACGATGGGCGACCAGGCGGCGGGCGTGTCCGCCGCGCCCGGGAACGGGAACGGGACCGGGTCCGGGACCGGGTCCGGGGCCGAGTCCGGCGCCGACGACGGCTCGGCCCCCTCGGCCCCCTCGGTCCGTTCGGCCCCCTCGGTCCGTTCGGCCCCCTCGGCCAAATCGGTCCGTCCGGCTCCCTCGGTCCCGTCGGTCCGTTCGGTCCGCGTGGCCAGCAGTTCCGCCAGCCGGTCCGCGAACACCGTCACCGCCTCCGGGTCCGGCACCTCCCACTGCACATACGCCGCCGCCCGCGCCGGCGAGTCGAAGCCGCCCTCCGGCAGCGGCGGTCCGAACGGGCCGACCGCGTCGACGTACAGCCGGTCGGGGTCGCACGGCAGCCCGGCCGCCCCGACCTGCCGGACCAGTGTGTACAGCCTGCGCCGGGCGTCCGCGTGATGCCCGGGCGTGGGCACCAGCTCGCCCAGCTCGTCCCAGTAGCGGGCCATGACCTCGGTGGGCAGCATCCGGCCCACCCGTACGCCCCGGTCGCCGGCGATCGCCGAGACCATGCCGACCACGGTGCCGTCGGCCAGGGTCGCCGCTGCCCCGCTGAACCCGGCGGCCAGCGGCTGCCCGTGCCCGGTCAGGGCCTCCAGCTGCACCCACTCCCCGGAGATCAGCGGCCCGGGCAGCGCCCGGTACTCGGCGAGCATGCCCTCGTCGTAGCCCTTCGGGAAGCCGTACGCCACCAGCCGGTGGCCGTCCCGCTCGGCGCCGGGCGGGGCGAACTCGGCCGGGGCGACCGGCACGTCCCGGGCCAGCTCCAGCACGGCGAGGTCGCCGGGGTCGGTGACGCCGCCGCGCCAGCCGCCGTGCACGGCCACGGAGGCCGGGACGGTGCCCAGGTCGCGCCGGCCCGGGAAGGTGACGGCGATCTCCGCGGTGTCGCCGAACCGTACGACGTGCGCGCAGGTGAGCACCCGGCGCGCGGAGACCAGGAAGCCCGCGCCGACCTCCTTCCCGCACACGATCCGGGCGTGCCAGGCGGACCCGCTCACGGGCGTCCGGCGGCCCGGTCCGGCGTCCAGCTCAGCCGGACGATCAGATGACCCTCCGCGGCCCCCTTGGCGATCACCGCCCCGGACTCCGCGCTGAGCTTCACGCCGAACTCCAGCTCCACCGCGTCCGGCCGGAGCGTGCCGTCCCGGAACACCCGCAGCGCGGACTCCGCCGCCGCGCGCACCCCGCCGAGCGCGCCCTCGAAGGTGCGCGCCGCCCGTGCGGGACCGTCGCCGCGCGCGACCAGCCGGGCGCCGTACTCGTCGTCGACGCCCTCCACGACGACCAGCGCGCCCTCCTCGGTCGTGAACTCCACCAGACCGTCCATGCGTTCGCTCGCTCCCCCGTGTGTGTGACGTGTGACCTCGGTGAACTCCATTGTTGCCGAGGCCCCTTGGCGGTGTCCCGGCTTCCGGTCCGCACCGTCCGCCCCACTGGCGGAAACCCGCCACAGCGCGAACCCGCCACGCACGGCCGACTCCCCTGCGGAGCACGCCCGTCGACACTCGTCCCAGCTACTCGACCGAGAGGGGCCTGGGGTGAGCAGAGGACCAGTGGGGCGCGGGGCGATCCTCCTGGCGGCGGGGCTCGTGCTCCCGCTGCTGCCGGCCGTGCGGGCGAGCGCGGCGGACCCGCCGGACCCGGCGGCCTCCCGGACGGCGAGCCCCACGCCCGCCACCCGGACGGCGAGCCCCCCGCCCGTCACCCGGGAGGCCGACGCCGCCCGCACCGTCACCCTCGTCACCGGCGACCGCGTCACCGTCACCGAACTCGGTGGCGGGAAGCGGACCGTGGAGGTCGAGCGGCCCCGGGGCGCGACCGGCGCGGTGCACACCCGCACCGCGAACGGCGCCCTGACGGTCGTACCGGAGGAGGCCCTGCCGTATCTGCGCGCGGGCACTCTCGACGAACGGCTCTTCGACGTCGACGCGTTGCTGCGGCAGGGACTCGCCGACGACCGCGCGGGGGCGCTGCCGCTGATCGTGACGTACGAGAAGGGCGCACGGGCCGTCACCCCGCGCGGCACCGAGCGGACCCGGGCGCTGCCCTCCGTGCGCGGGGCGGCCGTCGAGGCGGACAGGGGACGGGAGTTCTGGCGGGCGTTCACCCGGCGGGACGCCGGGATCGACGGTGTCTGGCTGGACGGGCGGGTCACGGCCGACATGGCCGAAAGCAACGCCCGGATCGGCACCCCGGTGGCCTGGCAGGCCGGGCTGACCGGCAAGGGCGTCACCGTCGCCGTCCTCGACACCGGCGTCGACGCGACCCACCCGGACCTCGCGGACCGCGTCGTGACGAGCCGGAACTTCGTCGAGGGGGAAAACCGGGAAGAAGACGTCGCCGACCGCAACGGCCACGGCACGCATGTCGCGTCCACCGTCGGCGGCAGCGGCGCCGCCTCCGACGGCGCCGAGCGGGGCGTCGCACCCGGCGCGGACCTCGCCGTCGGGAAGGTGCTCGGCGACCAGGGGTCGGGCAGCGAGTCGCAGATCATCGCCGGGATGGAGTGGGCGGTCCGCGAGGCCCGCGCCGACATCGTCTCGATGAGCCTCGGCTCCACCGAGCCGAGCGACGGCACCGACCCGATGGCGCGGGCCGTGAACACTCTCTCCGCCGAGACCGGCGCCCTCTTCGTCGTCGCCGCCGGGAACACCGGCGCCCCGTCCTCGATCGGCTCGCCCGGCGCCGCCGACGCGGCCCTCACCGTCGGCGCCGTCGACTCCGCAGACGAGGCCGCCTACTTCACCAGCGCGGGCCCCCGTCACGGCGACCACGCCCTCAAACCGGACCTCGCCGCCCCCGGCGTCGGCATCCTCGCCGCCCGCTCCTCGCTGAGCCCGGGCAGCGGCGCCTACACCTCGATGAGCGGTACGTCCATGGCGACCCCGCACGTCGCGGGCGTGGCCGCGCTCCTCGCCGAACGGCACCCCGACTGGACGGGCGCCCGCCTCAAGGACGCGCTGATGTCGACGTCCACGCCGCTGGACGCGTCCGCGTACACGCTGGGCGCGGGCCGGGTCAGCGTGCCCGACGCCCTGCGGTCCCCGGTGACCGCGACGGGCAGCGTCGACCTCGGCTTCCTCCGCTGGCCGTACGAGGCGAACGAGCCGGTGACGAGGACCGTCACCTACGCCAACTCCACAGACCGGCCGGTGGAGTTGAGCCTGTCCGTCGAGGGCGCCCCCGGTGTCGCCTCCCTCGCGGACACCACCCTCACCGTGCCCGCGCACGGCACCGCGTCCACCACCGTGACCGGGGACGGGACGAGGGCACCGGTCGGGAACACCAGCGGACGGATCGTGGCCGCCGTCGCCGGCACCCCGGTCGCGCACACCGCGTTCGGGCTGGTGAAGGAGGACGAGCGGTACACGCTGACCGTCCACGTCAAGGACCGCGACGGCGCCCCGGCCCCCGCCGACCTGCTGGTGCAGCGGCTCGCCGAGGGCGCCGACCCGGCACCCGCCCACGTCGGCGACTCGGGCACCCTGTCGCTGCGCCTCGCGCCCGGGACGTACAGCCTGACGTCCTTCCTCGACGTCCGCGGCGGCCACGGCGCCGACTCGCTCGGCCTCGGCTTCCTCGCCGACCCGGAGATCGTCCTCGACCGGGACCGTGAAGTCACCCTCGACGGACGCGAGTTGCGGGAGATCGCGGCCCGCGTCGACCGGCGCACGGAGACCCGGCAGCTGATCATGGAGTACGACCGCCGCGCGCACGGCGCCGAGCTGTTCGGCGCGGTGATGGTGCCGGTGAAGTACGACAGCGTCTTCGCCGCGCCGACCCGGAAGGTCACCCGGGGCGGCTTCGAGTACCGGACGGTGTGGCGGCTCGGCAAACCGCCGCTGGAGGTGCGGGGCGTACGCGACGCGCTCGCGCAGCCCGGCGGCACACTGCCGGAGGGGCGTGTCCGGCTGCCGCTGGCCGACGCCGGTTCCGGCCCGTTGGACGACGTGCGGGGCAAGGCGGTGCTGGCCGAGCTGACCGAGGGCACCGCACCGGCCGCGCTCGCCCGGGCCGCGCAGGAGGCGGGCGCCCGGGCGCTGTTCGTGACGGACGACGTGCCCGGCCGGCTGAACGCCTGGTGGGGCACCGACGACGGCGCCGACCGCCCCTTCCCCATCGCGACCCTCGACGCGGCCGACGCGGCCCGGCTGCGGGACACCGGGAGCGTCGACATGACGGGCACGAGGAACACGCCGTACGTCTACGACCTGTCGAAGGGCTACCCGGACGCCGTCCCCGACCGCGACCTCACCTACGCTCCCGGGTCCGGTGACCTCGCGGCCCTGCGGACCGGGTTCCACGCGCCGGAGCCCGTCCCCGGCGCCGAGTTCCGCTACTCGATCACCGACACGTTCCCCGTCGGCCTCGGCTTCAAGGAGCGCGTCGACCTCCCCGCCGAGCGGACCGACCACGTCTCCACCGAGCCCGGGCAACTGTGGCACGAGTCGGTGGACCTCGGCGACGGGGAGCTGGAGCAGCGCAGCGGGCTCGTCCGCTACCGGGGCGGCACCCGGCCCGTGCTGAACTGGTTCAGGCCCGTCTGGCACCCCTGGCTCGGCACCGGTCTCGGCTGGGGCCAGCAGCGCACCGGGAACCAGCTGCGGTTCAACACCCCCGGCTGGGGCGACTCCGGACCCGACCACACCGGCTTCGGCGCGGTGTGGGGCGGGGAGACCGGCATGTCCCAGACCACCGAGGTGTATCTGGAGGGGCGGCTGGTCGACCGGCGCGAGGGCAGCGCCGCGTATGTGTGGGACGCGCCCGCCGGGGAGCGCGTCTACACGGTGGTGACGGACACCGCGCTCGATCCGGCCCGCTGGGACCCGGCGACGAGGGGCCACACCGAGTGGACCTTCCGGTCCGCCGAGACGCCGGGGGACCGGAGCACGCTGCTTCCGCTGATCAACCTCGCCTTCGACCTCCCCACCGACCTCGCGGGGCGGGTGCGCGACGGGCGGGTGCCGGTGCGGCTGACCGCCGAGTACGTGCGGGGCGCGTCCGGCACCGGGACGCTGGGCGCCGGCGCGCTCGAAGTGTCGTACGACGAGGGGAAGTCGTGGCGCGAGGTCCCGCTGACCGGTGACGGGGGCCCCGCCGCCTGGCGGGGCGCGCTGAACGTGCCGGAGGGGGCGGCGTACGTCTCGCTGCGGGCGTCGGCGCGGGACGACCGGGGCGGCTCGGTGGTGCAGGAGATCGTCCGCGCGGCGCGCGTGCGCTGACACGCGGACGGCGCCGCCTCCGTGGGACGGGGAGGCGGCGCCGCTGCTCTCTATCGTTCGTCACGCGAGTCACATGCGATCTCAGGAGCGACGATCACCCGTTCCAGGGGACAACTGCTCGCCTGTTCGGACCCGGGCCACGCCCAGTCGCTCCAAGTCCTGTGGCCGGATGAGGAGTTGGTCCGCCGTGGCCTCCACTTCCGCCGGCGGGCGCTTGAGGATCGCCGCCGCCAGCTCCGGCGCGATGACGGAGAAGTAGCTGTCCGGCGTGGCCCAGGTGTTGCCGGGCGCCGCCAGCGCCAGCGCACCGCCCGAACCGCCCTCGCCGATCACCAGCGTCGTCACCGGCGTACGGGCGGCGGCCACCGCGCCGAACAGCTCCGCGATCGCCGCGCCCGCGCCCTGCCGCTCCGCCTCCGCGTCGTTGGCGGCACCCGGCGTGTCGACCAGCGTCAGCACCGGGATGCCCAGCCGGTCCGCGAGCCGGATCAGCCGGACGGCGGTGCGGTATCCGGCCGGGCGGGTCGCCGTGCCGGTCTGGGCGGCGTAGGCGACGGTACGGCCCTCGTGCGTACCGAAGCCGCACAGCATCCCGTCGTCGGTGCCGCCGCAGCGGTCGCCGCCGATCGCGACGCGCTCGCCGAAGTAGGCGTCCAGGTAACGCTCCGCGCGGGGGCGGTGGGGCGCGCGGGCACGCAGCACGGCGTCCCACCCCGTGGCGGGGAGATCGGTGGCGCCGAGGGGAAGGGGAGGAGGCGCGGGCCGGGCGGAGGGCGCCGTCAGCAGGCGCAGCCAGCGCCCGAGCGTCGCCCGCAGCTCCCCGGGCGGTACGACGGCGTCCGCCGCGCCCGCCGCGACCTGCGCCTGAGCCGTGTACGCCGCCGGGTCCGCGTCCGCCGGCCGCACCCGGGAGCCCGCGAAACCGACCTGGGCACCCGGCAGCGCGAGCACCACGTCCGCGCCCGCGCCCAGGGTGGCCCAGCCGCCGCCCGTCGTCGGATCCCGCAGGACCGCGATCTGCGGCAGCCCGGCCTCCCGGGTGAGCACCGACTGGCGGGCCACCCGCTGGAGCTGGGTGAGGGCGAGCATGCCCTCCTGCATCCGGCTGCCGCCGGTGGCGATCAGCGGCACGACCGGCAGTCGGTGCTCGCGCGCGTACGTGTACGCCGCCTCCAGCCGGTCCCCGGTGCGCTCGCCGAGCGAACCGCCGAGGAATCCGAACTCGAAGGCGATCAGCACGGCCCGGGTGCCCTCGACCTCCGCGGTGCCGCACACCACCGACTCGTCCTCGCCGGTGCGTTCGGCGGCGCGGGCGCGGGAGGCGTCGTAGCCGTGCCAGCCGAGGGGCCCGTCGGGCGCGGAGTCGCGCACCGGATACGGGAGTTCGCGGAAGGCGTCGGTGACGAGGCCGATGACCGCGCGGGCGCTTGGACGCGGATGCTCAGCCACGGCCCAGCGCCCGCTTCATGATCTTGCCCATGTCGTTGCGGGGCAGCACGTCGAGGTGGTGCACGACCCGGGGCCGCTTGTGCGGGGCGAGCCGCCGGGCCACGTGATCGGCCAACTCCTCCGGAGACGGCGGCCGTCCGGCGTCGGCGGGGACGATCCAGGCGACGATCCGCTCACCCAGATCCGGGTCGGGCTCCCCGGTGACGGCGGCCTCCCGCACCCCCGGGTGCTCGAGCAGGGCGTTCTCGATCTCCCCTGCGCCGATCTTGTAACCGCCGCTCTTGATCACATCGGTGGCCTTGCGTCCCACGATCCGCACATACCCGTCCGCCTCCCGCACCGCCATGTCCCCCGTGCGGAACCAGCCGTCGGCGGTGAAGGCGGCGGCCGTGGCGTCGGGCCGGTTCAGGTACTCGGTGAACAGATTCGGACCGCGCACCTGGATCTCCCCGACGGTTTCCCCGTCGTACGCCGTGAGAACCGTGCCGTCCTCCTCCACCAGCCGCAGCTCCACACCGGGCAGCGGCACCCCCACGGTCCCGGCGCGCGCCTCGCCGTCGGCGCGCACGCTGGTGTTCATCAGCGTCTCCGTCATGCCGTACCGCTCGACGACCCGCCGGCCCGTCGCCGCCGCGATCCGCTCGTGGTCGTGCACGGGCAGCGCGGCGGACCCGGACACCAGCAGCCGGGCGTTGGCCAGCGCCTTGACCAGCTCCGGATCGCCGGGCAACGCCTCCGCGATCCGGTGGTACATCGTCGGCACCCCGAACAGCATGGTCGCACCGGAGTTCAGCTCCCGGGCCACGCCGTCCGTGCCGAACCGCCCCAGATGCCGCACGCTCCCGCCGCGCCGAAGCGGCCCGAGAATCCCCAGCACCAGCCCGTGCACATGGAACAGCGGCAGCCCGTGCACCAGCACGTCCTCCCCGGTCCACTGCCAGGCGTCCGCCAGCGCGTCCAGGGTCGCGGCGATCGCGCGGCGCGGGATGACGGCGCCCTTGGGCGGGCCGGTGGTACCGGAGGTGTAGACGATCAGGGCGGGGGCGGCGTCGTCGGCGGGCTCCTCGGGGAACGGCCCGGCGGCGCCGGCATCGACGTCGATCCGCCGCAGCGTGCCCAAGGGGCCGGGGAGTTCCTCACCGGGCGCCGCGAGGACCGCCGCGGGCGCGCTGTCGCCGAGGATGTGCGCCAGCTCCTTCTGCCCCGACTTCGGATTCAGCGGCACCACCGGCACCCCGGCCAGCAGCGCGCCCACCACCCCGACGGCCGTCTCCAGCACCGGCGTCGCCCACACGGCGACCCGCCGCGCACCCCCCACCCGCCCGGCCACGGCACCCGCCGCCGAGGCGAGCTGCGCGTATGTCAGCGAACGGTCACCGAATCGAAGAGCGGGACGTGCACCGGCCGCACCGTCGGCGAGTGCGGGGAAGAGGGAGGACACGCGGCGTACTCCTTGCGACTAGGGGACGACACCACCGTTCCTATCAGGGACGCCTCCGTCACGTCCGGACGGTTGTTAGCCTGCGCCGGTCAGCCGTCGTCTCGGCCGCCGTCCGGGCCGCCCATCTCAGCAGCCGTCTCGGCAGCCGTCTCAGCGGTCGTCTCAACTGTCGCCCCGGGAGGGAAAGCAGTCATGTCGCCCCGAATAGCCCTCGTCACCTGCCGTCCCGGCCCGGAAGTGGCCGTCGACCGAGACCTGCCGGAGCTGGAACGGGCCCTGCGGGAGGCCGGCGCGGACGCCCGGGCCGTGGCCTGGGACGACCAGGACGCCGACTGGTCCGCCTTCGACCTGGCGCTGATCCGCTCCACCTGGGACTACAGCTGGCGGGCGGAGGAGTTCCTGGAATGGACGCGGAAGTGCCAGGCGGCGACCCGGCTGGCGAATCCGGCGGACGTGGTGCGGTGGAACGCCGACAAGCGGTACCTGGGGGAGCTGGCTGCGGCGGGCGTCCCGACGGTCCCCACCCGCTACCTGACCCCCGGCGACCCGGTGGACCTGCCCGACTCGCACGACTACGTCGTGAAGCCGACCTCCGGCGCCGGCGCCCGCTTCGCCGCCCGCTACACCCCCGACGAGCGGGACACGGCCCTACGGCACCTGGAGCGGATGCACGCGGAAGGCTTCACGGCGATGGTGCAGCCGTACATGCCGGCCGTCGACGTCAACGGAGAACGGGCGCTCCAGTTCTTCGGCGGACGCCTGCTGCACGCCAGCCGCAAGGGCGCCGTGCTCGCCCCCGGGACGCCGTACGACGCCCGCAAGGTGGCCCATCCGAGCCTGGAGCCGTGGGCCCCGACCCCCGCCGAACTCGCCGTCGCGGAACGCGCCCTGGCCGCCGTACCGGTTCCGTCGGCGGGTCTGCTGTACGCCCGCGTCGACCTCGTGGACGGGGAGGACGGGCGTCCGGTGGTGATGGAACTGGAACTGGTCGAGCCGAACCTGTTCCTGGGGCTGCATCCGGGGTCGGTGGCGGGGGTGGTGGAGGCGGTGCTGGGCGCTGCCCGGTGAGCACCGCGGCGGCCACCGGGTGAACACGGCGGGCGGGCGTCGCGATCACCCGCCCGGCGCGGCCTCGTACACCCGCAGCGGGTCGAGATGCAGCTCGTACGGCCCCATACAGTCGGCGGCGATCGTGGCCACCAGCGCGCCGCACCCGCAGGCCAGGTTGCGGCTTCCCGTCCCGAGGGGGCCGCAACATCCGTGGTGCGGCCCGAGATCCCCGGCCGGCCGCAGACCCGGCACGTCCGCCGGGTGCACGATCACGGAGTTCCGGGGCCCCGCGGAGACCATGCCGGTCATGTCGGCCGGCATGAGCAGAGCCCGCCCACCGCGCGCGGTCACCGCCCCGGACTCCGGCACCACGAAGGGCGCACCCCAAGGCTCGGGATCGACGGCGTAGCTCCCCCGAGGCACCGTGGAGGGCGCGAGCCCGGTCTCACGGTCCCGGTCCTTGTCGTGAACGGAGACGTCGGGGATGCGCGGCAGCCGGCGCAGGTCGGGAGTGAGGGGAGCGCCGCACCTCGCGCAGTGGAAGACCGTCATGGGGGCCGTTGTAACCCGTCGACGGCGTCGGTGGCGACGGGGATCCGCCGGTTTCTGTCAGTGAGTGGGGCGGATCATGACGGTGAGAACCGGGGAGGCTGGTGAGGGCTGGCTGTGTCCGATGTCCTCGTACCCCCACGACCGGTACACCGCGTGGACCTTCCCGTCACCAGCCGCTGGGTTGACCATGAGCGTTACGTACGGCTCCTCGCGGGTGGCGAGGAGGACGTCGTGAATGCGGCGTGCGGTTCCCGTGCCGCGCCAGGCGGGGCGTACGCCGATCTCTTTGAGAGCCACGGCTGGACGCTTGGTGTACTCGTCCGCCGGCGCCGGGGTGGTGCGCTGCCAGTAGCGGTCGCCGTGCTCGATGGTGTTTCCGTAGGCGTAGCCGACCGGGTGGCCGTCCGCGTACGCGAGGACGGCCATGAAGCCGGGCTCATCGCCGTGCCGGTCCAGGCGCTCACCGAATGCGGTGACGGCGTAGTTCGGCAGGTGGAGCAGCGGGGCGCGAACCTCGGCGTAGACATCGATCAGGTCGCCGCGGACATGGTCCAGTGTGGTGAATGTTCGGAGTTCGACGGCGGGGGCCGTGGTCATGCTTTGGTCCTCCAGGCGGCGACGTGCTCGGTCCAGGTCTGCACGGTGGGGCTACCGGGCGCGGTTGCGCGCAGAGCGGCCCCGAACTCTTGCAGCATGCGGGAAACCCGGGGGTGTTGGGTAGCGGCGTCCGCAGGGATCTTCATAGCGGTTGCCGTAGCGGCGTCGGCTTCGCCTTGGGCGAGCTGGGCGTGGGCGAGGCGGGTCGTGGCGATGGCGCGGGACCGGACCATGTAGGGCCGCAGGGCGGACAAGCACCGATGGGCGTGGAACTCCGCCGTGGGGTAGTCGCCGAGCGACAGGTACGCCGACAGGGCCAGGGAGTGCAACTCGGCCTCGTCGTAGAAGGCGAGCATCCACACCGGCCGGTATTGGTCGGGGTCGGCGCGGTACATGGCGTCGTGAGCCTGGTCGAACGCCCGGCGGGTGCCGGTGCGGTCTTGTGCCGTGCCAAGGATGGCTGCCTGACGGGCCAGGCCGAGAGACGCGAACATGGGATCGCTCCGCGTGATGTGCAGACCACGCGCCACATCGTTCGCGGCGAGGGCATCGGCAGGGCGGCCCATGTGCCGGTACATGGTTCCCGCGTGGCTCCAGATACGGAACTTGATCGCCTGGTCGCCGGACATCTCGGCGAGGGCTTGGGCCTCGCGCATGTGCCGCCGAGCGTCGTCGTACCGGCGGCCGTCGATCGCCGCCCACATCGCCGAGGAGCGGAATGAGGCCGCGCACGCGTACAGGCTGCTGCGTACGCGCTGGGTGGCGCTGCCGGCGTTCTGGAGGTTCAGCGCCTCGTCGGCCAGCGCGGCGGCCTGGTGTTCGATGCCGAGTTGTCCGCCGTGACGGTGGTCGCTGGCGATGATCTCGGCGAATCGGTGCCGGAGGCGGTCGACGTCGCTCATGCCGACACGGCGGGGTGCTGCGGTGCTGGGAGCGACCGCTGCTGCGGCGGCAGCGGTGATGCCGCCGACCAGGGTACGGCGCTTCAGTCGGGGTCCTCCTGCGGTGAGGCGGGGGTGGACTGAGCCCGGCGCCGTGGCACGAACCCCAAGGCGGTCGCGGGCAGGCCGGTGACGTCCTCAAGGGCCTTGCGGGTGGCCGACTTGGGCCATCGAACGCGACCTGCCTTCCAGGCGCGGATTGACGAACCGTCGAGGCCGCCGGGGCGTCCGGTCAACCGCTCCTGGGCCATGTTGACGGCCTCGGCCAGGCTGTTGGAGCTGTGGCCGTGTTCCTTCATCCACGCCTCAAGAACGGTATTGCGCGTGGTGTCCATGCACGCACCGTAGCCTCGCGGTTCCCATCCGTCAGCTCAATGATGGGTCAAATCGTCCTAGGAGACTCGCCGGCTTCCCTCCGAATAGTCCTAAGTCCCGCGCCGGACAAGGGGGTTGTCTAGGCGTCGGCGGCCCTGCCTTCGTCCCCCCCCGGCTGGCGGGGTTCGCCTTCTTCCGCTCTCACATCAAGGCGTGACGATGACCAGTTCAGGAAGTACGCAGGAGCAAGCCGCAGCCGCTGCGGCTGCCGGCACCGCCGACGGCATGAGCGTGGGATGGTCGAGTACGGCACGGAGCCTCGCCCTCGTCCCGCCCACGGGAGTCGTCCACACACGAGCGGTACGCGAGGCGGCCGTGGCCACCTGGTTACTGAGCTCTGCCGACGACCGGGCCCAGGCGCGCGCCGAGTGGGACGAGACCGGTCTCGCCCTCCTCAGGTGCGGAGGTCTGTTCACCGCCGTACGCATCGAGGCGGACCTGGTGCACGCCGCGGCAGGCACAACCGAGTCGGCGGCCGTCGACGCCTACCTGGACGCGGCGTTGCTCGGCGGCCCTGTATTCGCCGACCGGGGCAGCGGCCGCTTCTACGTCCTCGTGCCCCCGAGCGCAGCGCGGCGCCTGGAATGGGTCCAAGGCCGACACCCGGGGGCGACATGCCTCGCCCCGGGCACGTACCTGGGTGTGCCTCGCCCCGACCTGGTCGGCCCTGTACCGGCCTACCCGTCCTGGTGGTGTGTGCAGATGGATGGCCCGGGAGCGCTGTGCGACGCTGACGCCGTTTCCCGGCTCTGTGGCTATGCCCGCCACCGGCTGCTGATGGCCGAAGCCCGCGACGGTGGTGATGAGACGCCACCGATCGATGTGGAGTGCGTCCGGAGTACGTGCCAGCGCGCCCTGTGGGACCCGACGCCGACCGACCGAGCGGAGACGGCGGACCTCATTCGGACGCTCGAGGGGCACATCCGGCAACTCTCGCCGCTGGTGGCCGCTCTCGTCCCGCGGCTGCGGCGGAAGGCGATCCGGGACACGGCGATCGTGGTGCTGCGCAAGGTCGATGAGGTGCTCGGTGAGCGTGAGCCGTCCGTGGATGCCACCCGCCGACTCCACGACGTGGGCGTGGTCGCGCGGACGCTGGTCGCGATGTTCGAGCATCCCGGCGACCTGGAACCGTGCAGTACGCGCTTGGACTTCCGCTGACGGTCACCTTCCGGGCGAGGTCGCGCAAGGAACAAATCGAGAGAAGAGGCCATGGAGAACGAAGTGCAGGACGATCGGATCACCCCTTGGGGAATCGGCCGTATGAGGCCTTTTCCTGCCACGGCCTTCCTGCCCGCCGTCCGCGCCGTCCTGGACGCCGGGACGCAGACCGCCCTGTGGGTGGGGCCGGACGGCGTCCCGGCCCCGGGTCTGGACCGGCACAAGCGGTCGGAGACGTCGAAGGAGACGGCGACGAGGACCAGTCTCGACGGCACCCCGGACCAGGGCAGCGACCAGCAGGGGGACAACGACTGATGGCCTGGGGTGGGCGGCCCGTCCTCGTCGTCTCCCGCTTGGACGACGCGACAGCCGATGAAGTGATCACCGAGCTCAACCGGCGGCGCGTTCCCGTCGTACGCCTGGACCCCGGGGACTTCCCCGCGGCCGTCACCGTGAACGCGACCTTCGGCGGTTTCGGGTCCGCGGGCACTCTGGTCACCGAAACCCGCACCGTCGACCTCGACGGTGTGCGCTCGGTGTACTGGCGGCGGCCCACCCCTTACACCGCGGACCTCGCCATGAGCGAGCAGACCGCCCGCTGGGCCGTGGAAGAGGCCCGTTACGGGCTCGGCGGCACGCTGGCCGCCCTTCCCGGTGCCCACTACGTCAATCACCCCTGGCGCAATCGGGACGCCGAGTTCAAGCCCGCGCAACTGGCCACGGCCGCCCGCTGCGGGCTGACCGTACCCGCGACCCTGATCACCAACGACCCCGACAAGGCGCGTGTCTTCGCGCTCGCCCACCGGCCGGTCCTGTACAAGCCGTTCCGGCAGACCGAGTACACCGACGCCGGCGGCCGGGCACTCACCGTGTGGATCGAGGATGTCGACCCGGAACAGATCGACGACCGAGTCCGCCATACCGCGCATCTCTTCCAGCGGCGGGTGCCGAAGACGGCCGACATCCGCCTGACCGCTGTCGGCGAGCACTTGTTCGCCGTCCGGATCGACGGCTCACCCGGCGTTGACTGGCGACGCCACTACGACAGCCTCACCTACACCCCTGTCAGGGTCCCATCCGAGGTCGCGAAGGGAGTACGCGCCTACCTCGACGCCTTCGGACTGGTCTTCGGCGCCTTCGACTTCGGCCTGGACCCGGACGGCCGATGGCACTGGTACGAGTGCAATCCCAACGGCCAATGGGCCTGGTTCCCCGACCACATCACCTCCCCGATCACCGCCGCCCTCGCCGATCAGCTCCAGTACGGAGGCAACGCATGACCGCTGACACGGCCCGACTCCGCCGTGCGCTCGCCGAGTCCGTCCCCGTGGACGACCCCGCCTGGCGTGACGCCCTGGAAGCGGTCCCGCGCGAACTCTTCCTCGGCCAAGCGGTGTTCCGACCGTCCGGTACCCGATGGGAGCCCGTGATCCGCGAGTCGGTCGGTGACGAGGAATGGCTTCGTCTCGTCCACCAGGACACCACGTGGGTCACGCAGATCGACGGCATCGCGGCGGCCGACGCCACGGGCCCGCTGTCCGGTCGCCCGACCTCCTCGAGCACCCTGCCGTCACTGGTCGTCCGCATGCTCGACCTCGCGGGGATCCGTGAGGGAGACAGGGTTCTGGAGATCGGCACCGGGACCGGTTACTCCACTGCCGTTCTCTGTCATCGTCTCGGCGACCAGAACGTGTACTCCATCGAGTACGACCCCCGGCTCGCCGCCGCCGCGGCCGAGCACATCCGCAGCGCCGGGTACTCTCCGACACTCCTCACCGGCGACGGACTCGCCGGTCACCGGGACGCTGCCGACTACGACGCGATCGTGGCCACGTGCGCGGTCCGGTACATCCCGCCGGCGTGGCTGCACCAGGTACGGGACGGGGGAACGATCACCACAACCCTCAGCGGATGGATGCTCGCCTCCGGCCTGATCCGTCTCACCGTCCACGACGACGGCACTGCCACCGGACGCTTCGCCGACGACCGGATCGGCTACATGCTCGCCCGCCCTCATGAGCGACCGCCCCGGCCCACCTTCCATCAGCGCCCCGGACACACGCGCCCCACCCGCCTGGACCCCGGGCTCCTCGAGGACTGGACCGGTCACTTCGTCGCGCAGCTCGCCGCGCCCTCCGCCGAGCTGATGACCACCGGTGACGGCGTGATCCTCGTCGACGTGGCCACCGGTTCGCAGGCGTGGACCGAGACCGCCGGGAACGGGTGGCGGGTGCACCAGCACGGGCCCTTGCGTCTGTGGGACGCCGTGGAGGAAGCCCTCACGACCTGGCGGGCGGCCGGGGCACCGCCGCAGTCCCGGTTCGGCATGAGCGTGGAGGGTGACGGCACCCAACGTGTCTGGCTCGGGGAGCCAACCGGACCGGGATGGGACCTGCCCGTCTGACACGCGCAGGCCGGCACCGCGGGCTACTCCGGCAGCAACCGCTGGAACAACCCCCAGGTGAACTCCGCCACCGCCTCCCGTCCGTCCGGCCCGGTGACGGCGAGGCCCCAGCGGGTGGGGGCCGTGCCCTGGAGGGGGCGGGCCGGGGGGAAGGCGTGGGCGGCCTCGTCGACAGTGCAGGACCAGGGAGTGAGGTCGTCGAGGGTGTGGAGGCGGGGGGAGGGTGCCCCGGGGGCGCGTACGAGCCATTCGTTCCAGACGGCGTTTCCCTCGCCGACCAGGATCTCGAACCGCAGGTCTGGCCAGAGCGGGACCGGCCACTGCCAGGCCTCGCAGGTGAGGTCGCCGATGCGGCGGGGGGTGCGGGACTCGGGGGTGCCGAGGACGGAGCGGTAGCGGGCGGCGGCGGAGCGGACGCGGGGGGAGCGGAGCATGGCCTGCCAGCGCTTGTTGGCCTCCCGCATGTCGGTCAGGGAGACACCGAGGGTGCGGCGGGCGTCGGCGACCAGGTCGGGGTTGTGGTCGGCCATGCGGCGCAGCAGGACCAGCTGGAAGTCGAGGGGGGTGAAGGGGCGTGCGGGACCGCTCATGGGGCGAGTTTCGCAGACGGGAGCTTACGGGGCGGCTGCTCGATCCGGAGTTCGTCGGGGGAAGACGGCGACGCGGGCCGGCGGTGTACTACCACGGTGTACTACCACCAGGCGACCCGGGTGCCGCCCGGCGTCCACCAGGCAAGCGGAAGGGTCTGAATCGGTTGCCGGGGTGATCTTCACTGCGTAGGGTCCCCGGTGGGGGATCGGGGATCGGGCGGCTGTTCGAGTCGTACTGCGAACGACGCTCCCGGGAGAGAGGGAGTGGACACAGGGATGCAGCCGACGTTTGTGCTGGTTCATGGAGCCTTCGCGAATTCGTTCTCCTTCGCGCCGTTGCAGGCCGAGCTCGGGCTGCTCGGGCATCGGTCGGTCGCTGTCGATCTTCCCGGGCATGGGTTCCAGGCGAGTTATCCGCGGGCCTATCAGGCGCCGCAGGATCCGGAAGGACTCGCCACCGCACCCGGCTCGATCAAGGGGGTGACGCTCGCGGACAACGCCGCGCATCTGATCGGGGTTCTGGAGCGGGCCAAGGAGAACGGGCCGGTGATCCTCGTCTCGCACAGCCGGGGCGGTATCACGGCCACCGCGGCGGCCAACGCACGGCCGGACCTGATCGACCGCATCGTCTACGTGTCGGCCTGGTGCCCGGTCGACCTGGACGTCAACGACTACTACGCCGAGCCGGAGATGGCCACGGTCGACGCCTCCTCGCTGCGCCTGGCCCTCGCCGGGAACCCGGCCGAACTCGGGCTGCTGCGCGTCAACTTCCGCACCGCGGACCCGGCCGCCCTCGCCGCGTTCAAGGCGGCCTTCCTCGCCGACGGCACCGACGACGAGTTCCTGACCTTCCTGAACACCTTCCAGCCCGACGAGAACCTGGACGTCGGCACCTCCGCCGACCGGGCGCAGGCGGCGACCTGGGGCCGTATCCCGAAGACGTACGTGCGTCTCGCCGGTGACGCGAGTCTGCCGCTCGCGATGCAGGACCGGCTGATCCGCGAGGGCGACGCGCTGACGCCGGAGAACCCGTACGACGTCCGCACCCTCGAAGGCAGCCACCTGAAGTGGCTCATCGACCCGGCCCCGGCGGCCCGGACCCTGGGGGAGCTGGCCGCGCTCACGGGAGCCAGTTCCTGAACTGGGCGACGCGACTGGTAAGTTGAGCGTATGGCCGTTTTCGTGAAGTGACTCCGGTGTGCCGCCACGCCCCCGTGACGGGGTGGTGGCACGGAAGCGTCGTGTCTTCCGTTGCCCCGTTGCCGACGGCTTCGGGGCCGATCTGGAGTACCCGTCTTCATGAACGCCTTTTCCGCGGCCGCGGACGGTTCCGTCCGCCCCGTGCGTGACCGGCGCCCCTGGGCGCTGGCGCTGCTCTCACTGCTTCAGTTCCTCATCGCGGTCGATGTGACCGTGGTGAACGTCGCTCTACCGTCCATCGGCGCGCAGTTCCGGTCGGACGTCGCCGATCTGTCCTGGGTCGTCACCGGGTACACCCTCGTCGGGGGTGGCCTGCTGCTGCTCGGGGGGCGGCTGACCGATCTGCTCGGCAGGCGGCGGATGTTCCTGCTCGGCGCCGCGCTGTTCGGGCTCGCCTCGCTGGCCGCCGGGCTCGCCCCGGATCTGCCGACGCTGGTCGCGGCCCGGCTGGCGCAGGGCGCGGGGGAGGCACTGGCCTCGCCCGCCGCGATGTCCCTGATCGCGTTGTTGTTCCCCGGGCCCGAGGAGCGGGCGAAGGCCCTCGGCGTGTGGGGGGCCATCTCGGCCGCGGGGCTCGTGGTCGGGGTCGTGCTGTCCGGGGCGATCGTGCAGCTGCTGCACTGGCGCTGGATCTTCGGTGTGAACGTGCCGATCGTGGCCTTGGTGCTGGTCCTCACGCCGGGGCTGGTGCGCCGTGACGGTAGCGGGGCGCGCGAGCGCCGGCGGCTCGATCCGGCCGGTGCCGCGCTGCTCACCTGCGGGCCGCTCGCCCTGGCCTACGGGCTGCTGCGGCACTCCGCCGCGGCGGCGGTGGCCGGCCTCGTCCTGCTCGGCGTCTTCGTGCTCGTCGAGTCGCGCACGCGCCATCCGCTGGTGCCGCTGTCGTTCTTCGCCCACCGCGTCCGGGCCGTGGCGAACGCGGCGACCGTGCCGCTCAGTGCGGCCCTGTCCGCGACGTTCTTCCTGCTCACCCTCTATCTGCAAGACGTGCTCGGCTTCAGGCCACTTCAGGCCGGGCTGGCGTATCTGCCGTTCTGTGCGGCGCTGATGCTCGCCATCTCGCAGGTGTCCCGGCTCATCGGCGCGATCGGCGTCAGGCGCACCAGCGTACTGGGGCTCGTGCTGACGGCCGCGGGCCTGGCCTGGCTGGCGCGCCTGCCCGATCACGGCGGCCTGTGGGCCGATGTGCTGCCCGGCATGCTGGGCGTGGCGGGCGGCATGGGGATCGGGCTGGTGGCGTTGCAGAACGCGGCCCTGGCGGACGTCACCGAGGACGACGCCGGTACGGCGTCCGGCGTGCAGCGGTGTGTCGACCAGCTCGGCGGCTCCCTGGGCCTCGCGGTGCTGGTGGGCGCTGCCCTGGGCGGCGGCGCGGTGCGGGTCGCCGAGTTCCGTACGGCCTTCGCCTGGGCAGCCGCCGCCCTGGTGGCGACGGCGGCTGCCGTGGCGCTCACGGCGAGGGACACACGGCAGCGCGGGTGACGAGCCGCCCTCGCTAGCGCAGGGACCCGCGCCGCCTCAGGGACCCGCGTGGGCGCGCGCGGGTCCCTGAGGCGCCCGGGGTGCGGCCGTCCGGGAGGAACAGGACCGAGTTGACGTACCGGGGGCGGTGCGTGAGGGGGAGGACGCGGCGCAGGAGGCCGTGGGTGGCGACATGGGCGGTGGCCGCCTGGTGGGACTCCAGCGGGAAGGCGGACAGCGGCATCCACCGGTCCGCGGGGAGGACCCAGCCGTCGTAGCCGAGCACCCCGAGGTACGTCACCACCGGCGCGATCGGCTGGATACGGGACTCCAGTTCCACGAGGAGGGCCGGGCGGTCGCGGGCCAGGAGCGCCGTCGCGCCCCGCAGCACCGGCAGTTCGCCACCGTCCACGTCGATCTTGATGAAGCCGACGTCCCGCAGGCCCAGGTCGTCCAGGGCCACGCAGACGACCTCCAGGGCGTGGGCGTGGATGTCCCGGCGGATCAGGGACGACACACCGCGGCTGCCCGAGCCGTCGCGCGGGGGCAGCCACAGGCGGGCGGTGCCGGGGCGGTCCGCGGCGGCTGCCCGGACGACCCGTACGTTCGCGGGGGCCGTCGCCGACAGCAGGTCCGCCAGGTGCGGAACCGGCTCCACGGTCACCACCCGGCGGGCGCGGCGGCTCAGCCGGCGCGTCCACGGGCCGTACCAGCCGCCCACGTCGACGGCCGTGCCGCAGCCGGGCGGGCACAGGTCCGCGATCCTCGCCAGCTCCGGCTCGAAGCGCGGGTACACGGCGCGGGCCGCCGCGGCGACCAGGCGGCGCGGGAGGAAGGGGGCCAGACGGGCCGCCGGGGTCGTCGTCATGGGGTCATCCGGCGCAGCAGCTCCTCGTGTTCCTCTTCCGACACCTGCTCCCCGGACGACGGCAGCAGCTGCGGTATGCCGTCGACGACGGGGTAGCGGCGGCGCAGACGGGGGTTGTACAGCGTCCCTTCCCCCGTACCCTCGCGTGCTTCCGCCTCCGGTGTCAGCAGGTGCAGCGGGCCCTTGTCCAGCGGGCACGCGAGGATCTTCATCAGGGGGTCGTCGGGGGTCATCACGGGGTCAACTCCTCGCGGGCGGACTCGGATCGGGGTGTCGCGTCGTGTTTCGGCATCGTCAGCAGGACCGCCACCGCCAGCGCCGTGCCCGACAGGCGCAGCGCCAGCCGCAGCGGGTCGCCGGGCAGGGCCTCGCCGAACGACAGCGTGCCCAGGACGGCCGTGAACAGGCAGGTCACCGTCGTGCACACCGGCACGATCAGCGAGGCCCGGCAGCGTTGCAGCGCGGCCTGCGACATGACCAGGCCGAACACGCCGGTGAACAGCAGCAGGTAGGGGTACGGCGAGCGCAGGACCGCGGTCAGGGTGCCGGGGAGGTCGCTCGGTGCCCAGTAGCCGGACACGCCCTTGATGGCCAGCGAGCTGACCCCGTAGAGGAGCCCCACCGCCACGCCGTACTCCACGCCCGTCGTCGGCAGCCGGTGGCGGCGCGCGGCGCGGCGCTCGGCGGACCGGTAGAGCCAGACGCCGGCCGCCAGGGACGGTACGCACAGCAGGAGCAGCAGCGGGTACGGTGCCCCCCGGCCGACCGTGTCCGTCTTCTCGTCCAGGGACAGCACGACCATCAGCAGCGCGGCGAGGATCGCGGCCAGCGCGTACCGCTCCCGCCCGCTGGTCTCCTCGCCCAGCAGCCGCGCGGACAGCAGCACCAGCACCACCAGCCCGGACACGAACAGGCCCTGCGCGGCGGCGATCGGGAGAGTGCGGTAGACGACGAGCTGGGCGGCGAACCCGGCGGCCAGCGCCAGCGAACCGGCGATCCACAGCGGGCTGCCCAGCACCAGCCGCAGCAGCCGGCCCGGCGCGCGCACGGTCACCTCCGGCAGCCTGCCCAGCGCCCGCTTCTCCAGCACGAAACCCCCGCTGTACAGGACGTTCGCCAGCAGCGCGGCGGCCACTCCCCACCACACGGCCTACGTCCTTCGCGCGTGCAGGAGGAGGATCGACGCGAGCGGTGGTCTCGCGCAGGCCAGCCGGTCCAGGGCGCGCAGCGGGCGCGGTACGCCGTGGAAGGGCGCCCCGGCCAGCCGTACGACCCCGAAGCCCGCCGCCGTGACGAACTGCCGCAGCGCGCGGGCCGTGTACAGGCGCAGGTGACCGACCACCTCCCGGCCCGGCCGGCCGTGGACCGCGCGCAGGCTGACCTCGGAGAACACCGGCTGCACCCCGACGGCCAGCAGACCGCGGTTGTACCAGGCGGCCAGGTTCGGGGTGGACAGCATCAGGTGGCCGCCCGGGCGCAGCACCCGGCGGATCTCGTCGAGCGCGGCGTCCGGGTCCACCAGGTGCTCCACCACCTCGCTGAACAGCACCGCGTCCACCGAGCCGGTGCGGAACGGCAGCCCGCCGTCCGTGAGTTCGCCGCGGATCGCGTACGGCAGGCGGGTGCGGGCGCGGATCAGGGCGTCCTGGGACCAGTCGACGCCGACGACGCGGTGGCCGGGGAGCAGGGGGGCCGCGGTGGCGGCGGCGGTGCCGTCGCCGCAGCCGATGTCGAGGACCGTGCAGCCGCCCCCGGGCGCGGCGGTGCCGAGCGCGGCGGCCAGCATGCGGGCCTGGCGCAGCGAGCGTGCGGGGCCGGAGGCGACCGGGACGGCGGGGTTCTCGTAGAAGTCGCGCAGTCCGTCGCGCCGGTCGTCGCGCCGACTGTCACGCCGGTCGTTGCGCCGACTGTCGCGCCGGTCGTCGCGTCGGCTGTCGCGCCGGTCGTCGCGTCGGCTGTCACGCCGGTCGTCGCGTCGGCTGTCGCGTCGGCTGTCACGCCGGCCGTCGTGCGGGCCGTCGTGCGGGCCGTCGGGCGGGCCGTCGGGCCGTTCGTCGTGCCTGCCGTCGCGAGGGTGCGTGGGGAGGGTCATGCGGGGTGTACCTCCGTCGCGTGCAGGTAGTGCGCGAACAGGTCCCGCAGGCGGGCGCCGTCCGCGTCGCCGAGCAGGGCGCGGGACCAGCGCAGGGCGAGGTGCAGCCGGCCGGCCGTGGAGGCGGTGGTGACCGTCAGTCCGCGCGGCATCCGGGCGGGCGCCGAGAACCACACCGCCCGCGCCCGCCCCGCCTCCGCGCCGAAGTCCAGCGGGTACGGAATACGGCCGATGTTGCTGAGCAGGGTCGTCGACGTCCACGGGGACGCCGCCCGGCGCAGCCCGCGCGTGACGGCGGCCCGCCACGCCACCGGTGCGACGGGCGCCGTCAACAGGGCGGCACCGTGGCCGAGTTGGGGGCGGGAGAGGGATTTCAGGGCGCGGGTGCGGGTGGCGGTGCGGTGGAGGAGGGCCACCGTGTCGGTCGCGTCCGGGTCCGCCAACTCGCTGTGTGAGAAGGGGACTTCGACCAGCCTCGTGCCGTTCCCGATGGGCATCGTGTGGTCGCGGGGGCGGTCGTCCACGGGCATGGTGATGCGGAGGGGGCGGGGGCGGGCGCCGTGCTCGCGGTTCCAGTGGGCGAGGGTGAGTGCGGTGGCCACCATCAGTTGGTCGTTCACCGTGTACGTGGCGCTCTTGGGGCGGTGCGGGACGGGGAGTTCGGCTACGAGCATGCCGTTGCCGTTGCCGTTGCCGTTGCCGTTGCCGTGGGCAGGGTCCGGGGTGCCCTGGGCGACGCGTGTGGGGCGGGACCAGGGGGAGGGCGTGTCGGCGGGGACCCGCGCGGGTTCGGCGGGCCGTACCGGGGGCGGCGCGGCGGGGGAGTTGTCCCGGCCGCCGTACAGCTCCGCGGCCGTGGCCAGCACCCGCAGACAGGCCGGGCCGTCCAGGGCCGTGTGGTTGAGGGTGAGCAGCAGCACCGTGCCGCCCGCCTCCGGTATCGCCTCCAGCCGCACGGGTGGCGCGAGCGTGAGCGGCGGGGCCTGCGTCAGCGCCCGCGTCCGCGCGTCCCGCACCGCGTCCGGCCCCGCCTCGGGGAACGTCACCACGTCCCCGTCCGGTCCGTCCGTCAGCTCCCACTCGTACCGGCGCCGGTACCAGGGCCCCGGGGCCTCCCGCATCAGGACCCGTGGATGCCGGCGCAGTGCCTCCCCGAAGGCCTTCCGCAGCCGGTCCGGGTCGACCGGGCCCGGCAGCCGCACCTCGATGTGCACCGTCTCCGGCTCCTCGTCCCGCACACAGTGCCGGGTGATCTCGTCCACGACCGGGAACGGCACGCGCTCCAGCGGCCGGGGGCGTGGTCCGGGGTGCGCCGGACGCTCGACTGCGCTCATGGGCGGTCGCCTCCGGGGGAGTCGTCGAGTGGAGCCCGTGGGGCTGGTGGGCCTGGTGGTGGGTCTGTTCGGACCACTGGGCCGGGCGGTCCGGGCGGTTCCGGCGGCAACGTCTCCCCGCCGTACGCGGTCCCCGTCGACGCCGACCCCGCCGACGCGGACCCCGCCGACGCGGACCCCGCCGACGCGGACCCGGTCGCCGGCAGCACCGCCGTAGTGCCCGTCTCCTCGCCCGCACCCCGCCCCTGCTCTCGCCCCCGCACACTCACCACCGCCGCGAACAACCCCACCAACGCCAGCAGTTGAGCCGTACGCCCGAACGCGCCCGCCCCCTCCGCCACCGGCTCCCCGGCCCCGGCCGCGGCGACGGCACCCGCCGCCGCGAGACTCAGGAACGCCACCGGCACGAGCACCGCGTGCCGCCGGTGCGCCAGCACCGCGAGTACCGGGATCAGCAGCGCGAGCCAGCCCGCGATCAGCACGCCGACCACCGTCACCGCCACCGTGCCCAGCCACAGCCCCGGCGCGGGCGGCAGTGGCTGCGGCGGGTCGGGGTTGGCGGCGCGGCGGCGCCACAGGGCCAGGCCCGCCAGTACGGCCAGGCCCACGCCGCTGCCGATCAGCGCGGCCTCGTACGTCGTCGCGGGTTCGTACGTCAGCCGGATCGTGCCGCCCGCCCCGGCCGGGACGTGCCAGCCCTGCTGCCAGCCGTCGAGGCGGACGGGGGTCAGCTCCTCGCCGTCGAGGGTGGCGCGCCAGCCGTCGTTGTGGTTCTCGTACGTCGTCAGATAGGCGGCGGCCCCCGGGCCGACCGCCAGTTCGCGGCGGTCGCCCAGCCAGTCCCGCACGCGCAGGTCGCGGTCGGCGGTGACCGGCCGCGGGGCGGTGCCGCGGGTGAGGGTGACGTCGGTGACGACGAGGGGGCCCGCGTCGGCCGCGTCGACCCGGTGCGCGCCCGCGGTCAGGTCCAGGCCGTCCGCGCCGCACAGCGTGACCTCCACGGGCCGCCGCTCCACCAGGTCGCGCACCGTGCCCTTGACGCTCGTGCGGTGCCGCTCGCCGTCCACGGTCAGCACCGGGCCCTTGCCGCACGGCAGGGTGAAGGCGCGGGCGGGGGAGGGCTGCGGGGTGCGGTAGTGGTCCAGGGACGGGATGTACGCCTCCGTGAGGCCGACGGGGAGTTGCAGGTCCTCGTCGACGACCGGGTTGTGGAGGGTGAGGGGCGCGGTCCTGGTGATGGTGATGTCCAGGCGGTCCGTCGTGATCGGCGGGAAGCGGACCCAGCCGTTGTCGTCGACGGCGGCGATCGCCGCGCCGTCCGGGGAGCCGAGGTGCACCTCGGCCGGCCGGGACGACAGCCCGCCCGCCGCGGCCAGCACCAGCCCGTCCACCGGCTGCTTGTCCGGCCAGCGCAGATGGAGCGTGGGCCGGTCGCCCGCGATCCACGCGGTGGTCAGGTCGCCGTCGGTGAGGTTGCGGGCGGCGAGGCCGGTGCCGAGGCGGGCGGTGGAGTCGGCGGTCGCGGTGACGCGCTGCCGCTGCCCGGGCGCGGCCTCGTACAGCAGCCGGTCCAGCTCCGGGCCGGGCACCACCACCGCGCTCGCCGCCACCCTGTACGTGCCGGCCGTGCCCGTGGTGAAGCGGCGGTGCAGTCCCGGCTCGGTACCGGTCGGGGACATCCCCGCGGGGTCGGCGACGCGGTGCAGGGAGACGATCTCCGTGGCGGCGGTGGTGCGGGCCGCGTCCACCGGCAGCCGCAGCGTCCGCGTCACCCGCACCCCGGGCAGCTCGATCTCTGCGAAGCCCGCGCCGAGCAGCCCGGCCCGCCGCGCCACCGAGTCGACGACGGTCAGCTTCATCCAGCGGGTCCCGCCCCGCGGGGCGCGCACGGTCTGCGTCGTGCCGTCCGGGCGGAGGTGGCTGGTCACCCGCCCCCGCTCGGTCTCCACCCGCACCCGGGTCGGCGCCGACCGCACGCCCTCCTGCGGCAGCGGGGTCACGGCGAACGACGCGGGCATCGTGTAGCCGTCGCCCGCGAAGCCGATCCGCAGCCACTCGCCGTCCGGGGAGCCGTCGGAGCCCTCCGTCCACACCGTCCCGGGGTCGCCGTCGAAGGCGTTCACCGGGTCGAACTGCGGCAGGTGGAAGAACCAGCTTCCGTACGACGAGGCGGTCACCGACCGCGCGCCGCGCAGCTCGGCCACCGTCTGGTGGTCGAGGCCGGTCACCGGCAGGATCTGGTGCGGCGGTTCGCCCGCGTCCTGGTGGGCGCCCGGCGCGTTGCGCTCGTCCCGGGTGTACGGGTACGACGTGTTGGCGTTGACCAGCCCGAACCGGGTGTCCGCGCGGCGCAGCCCGTCACCGGTCAGCTGGACGTCCGGGGTGCCGGGCCCGGGGTGGGGGTCGCCGGTGAGGACGGTGGCCCGGCCGCGCAGTCGGGTGGCGACCGGCAGCAGCGCCTCGGGGCCGCCCGAGACCCGGACCGTGCCCGTGACCGGCCGCAGCGCCGCCTGCCCGGGGCGCGGCACGTCCGGGTCGGCGGGCCGGTAGATCTCCACCGCCCGCTGCCTCGGATACAGGCCCTCCACCTGGAGCGGGGTGTCGTCGGCGATCCGGCCGCCGGTCATGACGGGGCCGAGTCCGGTGACCCGCTCGTAGCCGGACTGTTCGAGGGCGCGCTTGACCGTGGTGGTCGGCGTGTGGCCGATCTGGTCGGGGTCGAGGTCGTTGCGGACGACGACGTAGTGGATGCCCGCCCGGCTCAGGTAGTCGGCGAGGCCCGGCACTTCGCCGCCCGTCCGCAGCGCCTGCTCGACCGCGTCCATGGCGCGCCGGTTGCCGGGGGTGCCGAAGGGGACGTAGTCGCGCTGGGCCCAGCGGGAGTCGGCGAGCACGTCGAGGGGGTGGTCGATGGTCGAGCCCCAGGTGTAGATGCCATGCGCGGTGGCGGGGACGACGAGGGCGCGGGAGTCGGGCGAGTACTTCTCCAGCCAGTCGGCGGTGGCCTGCCAGTAGCGCGGGATCTCCGTGAAGGAACCCGGGTTGAGGATCGACCCGTTGAGATACGGCCACACCAGGCCGGGCAGCACCAGCACGGCGGCGGCCAGCGGGACGTACCGGCGACCGCGCGCCGGGTGCGCGCCCCTTGCCCCGTGCGCCCCGCTTGCCCCTTGTGCCCCGCTTGCCCCACGTGCGCCGCGCGGCTCCGCGGCCACCGCGACGAGATGCGCGAGCCCCAGCGCCAGCGCCAGCGCGAGCCCCGTCTGGAACTTGTAGATGTTCCGGAAGGGCGCCAGCCAGCCGTTCAGCCAGTCCTGCACGGCCGCGTGGAAGGGCGCGCCGAACCCGCCCCCGTACCCGGCGAGCAGCACCAGCGCGCACACCAGCACCGTCAGCACCAGCCAGCGCCGCTCCGGCATGTCCCGCCGCGCCAGCCCGGCCAGCCCCAGCCCGGCCGCGAGCGCCGAGCAGACGATCACCACCGCCGAGGCGGCCACCGTCCACCCGGCGGGCAGCCACGCCTCGCCGAAGTTCAGATACGCCACCCAGTTCCCGGCGCCGCGCAGCGCCTCCGTCGCCGACATGGTGGCCGTCGTCGTCTGCGAAGTCTCCACGTAGGGCAGGAAGTTCTCGCCGTACGCGCCGAGCAGCAGCAGCGGGATCCACCACCACGCCGTCGCCACGAGCACCGCCGGCGCCCACCAGGCGATCAGCCGGCGCCGCCGGGGACCGGGCGGCCGGGACAGCAGATACAGCCCCACCGGCAGCAGCGACGCCAGCGTGGACGCCGCGTTCACACCGCCCATGAACGGCACGAGCAGCGCCGAGCGCAGCGCGGCCACCCGGGCGGTGTACCGCTCGTCCGCCAGCGGCAGCAGCACCCACGGCAGGAACGCGCCGGGCAGCGCCGCCGCCGACGTGGAGCCGACGACCGTGGTGAACACCGGCCACAGCGCGTACGCCACCGCCGCGAGCAGCCGCGACGCCGGGCCGCCCACCCGCAGCCGCTCGGCGAGGCGCAGCGCGCCCCAGAACGCGGCGGTCACCACCAGCGACAGCCACAGCCGCTCGGCGATCCACACCGGGATCTCCACGGCCCGGCACAGCCAGTGGAACGGCAGCATCGGCCACAGATAGCCGACGTACTGGTCCTGGATGCCGCCGAACCCGGCCCGGTCGTGCCACAGCTGCCCGAGATCGGCGAGGAAGCGCCCCGGGTCGACCGTCACACCCAGCTTGGTGTCGAAGGTCTGCCGGCCGGGCCGCACGGCCAGGAACAGGACGAAGACCACGGCCCAGAACCCCAGCGGCCGGCGCCACGACCGGGGCCCGTGGGGCGGGCCCGCGGTGGTCGCGGAGGTGGGGACGGCTGCCGGGGGAGGGGCCTGGACCGTGGTCGTCATACGGGACACCGCCGGAGGATGAGAAGGAGGTTCCAGGTGGCCACCTCGCGCAGACCGGGGACCTTCACGATCGCCTCGCCGAGGAACGGCCAGTAGCGGGAGCGGGCCGAGACGAGCGTGATGTCGTCGCGGGCGCGCACCTGCCGCAGGGTGGGGCCGATGTGCACGGCGAACAGGTTCTCGCCGAGGGTGTGCTTGGGCTGCCGCCCGGTACGCCGCTCGTGGCGGGCCCGGGCCCGCTCCGCGCCGAGGTAGTGCCAGGGCGCCCACTCGTGACCGCCCCACGGGGACAGCCAGTTGGTGAACGACACGTAGATCAGCCCGCCGGGCCGGGTGACCCGCACCAGCTCGCTCAGGAACGTCTGCGGATCGGCCACGTGCTCCAGCACGTTGGAGGAGAACGTGACATCGGCGACGCCGTCGCGCAACGGCAGCAGATACCCGTCGGCGACCACCGCCCCCTCGGGCGGCTTCTCACCCAGCTCCCGCACATCCGGCTCGAACAGCCACGCCTGCGCGCCGCGCCGCCGGAACTCCGCGGTGAAGTATCCACTCCCACCGCCCACGTCCACGACGGTCCGCCCGGCCACACTCCCGTCGTACGCCTCGACCTGATCGACGGAGTGACGGGCGAGCAGCGCGTAACAGCCGTCGGGGTCGTCCTGCTCCCGCAAGAAGGCCCGGAACAACTCGAGCGACGCGCACACCGAGGCACCCAGGGGGCGCGGGGCTGTCACATGTGCGGCTCCGCCGCGTGGGCGCGACCGGCCACGACGCACCGGCACTCGCGCGACCGCGTCACGGATACGGCGCATAGGCGTCACCGAACCGCCTCACAGGCAACCGCACGGAACTGCCGCACGGTCCGCTCCCACCGATACCGTGCCGCCCGCTCCCGCGCCGCCTTGCCCATCATCTCCCGGCGCCGCTCCGACAGGGCCAGCGCGCACCACGCCGCGGCGAACGAGGACTCGCCCTGCGCCAGCACCCCGGTCTCCCCGTCCACGACGGAATCCCGCAGCCCCGGCACGTCGAAGGCGACCGACGGAGTCTCCCGCGCAGCCGCCTCCGTCACGACCAGCCCCCACCCCTCGACCGCCGAGGGATGCAGCAGCAGCCACGCCGCGCACAGCAGCCGGTGCTTCTCCGCCTCGGAGACATGCCCGGTGAACTCCACACCGGGCCCGGCCAGCCGCTCCAGGCGGGCGCGTTCGGGGCCGTCCCCGACGATGACGAGCCGCCCGCCGGTGACGGGCCGTACCCGCTCCCACAGCCGCAGCAGCAGATCGATCCGCTTGTACTCGACGAGCCGCCCCACCGCCACGAACAGCGGCTCGGGCGAGCGTTCGGCGCGGGGACCCGGGTCCTCGACCCCGTTGTGCACGACGCGGATACGGTCCCGTTCGACACCGATCGCGCGCAGCGCGTGCGCCGTCGACGGGGAGACGGCGACCAGCAGACCGGGGGAGCGGGACCCGGTCAGCGCCCAGTGCTCGAGTCTGCGGCCGAGGCGGGCGGCGGGCGCGAGGGGGCCGCCGAACCGCATCTTCCACAGGTCCGTGTGGACATGGTTGACCAGGCACAGCGTCGGCCCGCGATGCCACAGCGGCGCCAGGTACGGCATGCCGTTGCACACCTCGACCAGCAGGTCGGTCTCGCCGACCTGGCGGGCGAAGGCGGAGCGGGCGCGCAGATAGTGGTCGTAGGGGCCGCCCATGGAGACGACGCGGTAGTCGCGGTAGGACGCGGGCCCGCCGCACAGCAGTGTGACCTCGTGACCCAGCCGGGTCAGTCCCTCGGCGAGGCGGTCGACGAGCAGCTCGGAGCCGCCGGCGGCCGGGTTGCCGAGGTCGCGGTGGGCGAGGAAGACGATCCGGCGCGGTGGTGGGGGGAGCGCCGAAGGACGGTGCTGCGGCGGCCTGGGGAGGGCGGCGCGCAGCGGTGGCACGTGCTGGGGCATGGGTGCTCCAACTCGTCTCGGGGTGCGGAACTCGGTGTGGGGGAAGGGGTGTTCCGGGTGGGGTTGCCTGCGAGGTGGGGGGCGGGGGACGGCTGTGGACAGGCTGTGTCCGGGGTGGGTGGACAGTTTTGGCCGAGCGCATCGCCACGGCTACTCACGGGGATGACAATTTCGGCGGTTGTCGGAGCTGACGTCACATCAGTTCGTGAGTGTGCGTCGGTCACCCCTCCCCTTGACGCCGCGTGACCACGTTGTCGACACTGTGCAGCGACAGGCAGGGGCGGGACTCCCGGGGTGGGACGACCTTCGGACGATCTCCGGTCTCCGGACCAGGGAGGCAGACCCCGCATGTCCAGACTGCTCGCCGCCACCGTGACCGTCGTGGCCGCCGCCGCGCTCGCCGTCGCCGCCGCCTTCGGCATCGTCGCCCTGCTCGACGCCACCCCCGACCAGCCCAACACCCCGCTGATCACCTACGAGCAGGCGGGCGGGGGGAGCCGGCCGTGACCGCGCAGCCGGCGGCGACCGTGCCGCCCCGTTCCGCCTGGCACGACGTGCCCCGGCTCCAGGTGCGCCGGTTCGCCGCGCTCGCCCTGGCCGAGGCGCCCGCGCTCGCGGAGGAGATCATGCGCGAGATCCGCCGCGAGTACCCGCACCTGCCCGTCGTCCTCGACGAGAACGGCGAGCCGATGGCGCTGGTCGGCATCCGCCGCGCCGTCGAGTCCTTCGTACGGCACCTGGAGCACGCCCACGACGCGCCGGGCAGCCCCACCGTGCCGCCCGGCCTGTTCGAGAACTTCGGCCGCGGCGAGGGGCTGGGCGGTCGCAGCCTGGACTCGCTCCAGGCGATCTACCGGATGGGCGTACGGCTCGCCTGGCGCCGTTTCGCGGAGATCGGGCAGCGGGTGGAGATCCCGCCGCCCGCGATGTACGAACTCGTCGACGCGGGCTACGAATACCTCGACGGCCTCGTCGACCAGTCCGTGCGCGGCTACGCCGAGGCAGCCGCCCGCCAGGCCGGGGAACGGCTGCGCCACCAGCGCCGCCTGCTGGAGGTGCTGCTCGCCGAGAGCCACCGCGACGACCCCGCCGACGCCCTCGTGGAACGGGCCGCGCGGATCGGCTGGCCGCTGCCCGAGAAGGTCGCCGTGGGCGTCCTGCTGCGCCCCGCCCGGGAGGCGGTCGCGCCCGCCGTCGGGCAGGGGGTGCTGCTCGACATGGAGTACGAGCGGCCCCGCATGGTCGTCCCCGAACCGGACGCCGCGGGCCGCCCCGAACTGCTCCAGCGAGCGCTGACCGGCTGGGCGGGCGCGATCGGCCCGCCCGTTCCGCTCGCCGAGGCCGCGAAGTCGCTGAGCTGGGCGGAGGCGGCCGTAGGGCTGATGGAGCGGGGGCTGCTGCCGGCCGGGGAGGTGCTGCTGTGCACCGAGCACACCGAGGCGCTGGTGCTGCTCCAGCCCGAGGAGCTGATCGACGATCTCGCCGTACGCTGCCTGGCCCCGCTCGCCGGCTGCGGGCCCGCCCACGGGCGGCGGCTCGCGGAGACCCTGCTGGCATGGCTGGAGACCAGGGGCGGGGCGCCCGAGGTGGCCGCGCGGCTGGGCGTCCACCCGCAGACCGTCCGCTACCGCTTACGCCAGATCCGGGAGCTGTGGGGCGACGGCATCGACGACCCCGACCGCCGTTTCGAACTGGAGCTGGTGCTGCGCGCCCAGCGCCTGCGCGGCGAGATCGGCCGCCTCGGACCTCAGCCACGCCGCACCCGGCCCACCGGCAGGCGCACCAGGTCCCGGCCGACGACGACCCGCCCCGAGTAGCCCCGCTGCACCTTGGCGTGCCAGGTGGCGTCGGAGACGAGGTTGACCGCCCCCGGCACCAGATGACTCAGCACCAGCGTCTTGACCCCCGCCCGCTCGGCCAGCGGCCCCAGCTCGGTCGCGTCGGTGTGACTGATCTCCATGTGCCGCAGCTGGGCGGGCTTCAGCCCGCCGAGCTTCAGGGTGGCCAGATCCATCACCTCGTGCACGAGGACGTCCGCGCCCCGCGCCAGCCGCTCGACGTTCCGGCAGGGCGCGGTGTCCCCGCTGAACACGACCGACCCGTCGGCGGTGTCGAACCGGAACGCGAAGGAGGGAAAGACGGGCGGATGCTCGACGAGCACCGCCGTCACCCGCACCCGCTCGTCCCGCATCACCTCGAACGGCCGCATCGCCGGCGCCATCATCCGACCGGGCCCGGCCCCCCGGGGCATCCGGAACGCCACATCGTGCGCCACCACCAGCTCCCGGATGTCCGGCCACCCCTCACTGCGCATCCGGACGTTGATGTCGTACGCCGTCCCCTCGATGTGCCGCCGCAGCAACTCCGCGGTCCCCGGAGCGGGCGACTTTGGACATACGGTGTCCACCTCCCGCCCGGCCGGCCACACCCTCGGCAACTCCCCCGCCGACCCCGGCCCGTACACGTGCACCGGCCCGCCCAGCGGCTGGAACCCCCCGAACCGCAGCCACAGCAGCGGATACAGATCGGCCAGATGGTCCGAGTGCAGATGCGTCACGAACACCGCCCCGAGCTGCCCGGCGGCCAGCCCCGCCTCCGCGTACCGCCCGAACGCCCCCGGCCCGCAGTCCACCAGATACACCCGCCCGTCCACCACCAACGCGGACGAGATCCCGGCCCGCCCGAACATCGGCACCGGCCCCCCACTGGTCCCCAGCAGCACCAACTCGGTCCGCGCCCTGCCCCCCTCCGCCGCCCCGGCGCCCGGCGCGCCCCGCACACCCAACGCGGCAGCCGCGGTCAGCCCCGGCGCCGCGACGGCGGCACGCAACACGCTCCGACGGCTGCGAGCGCCCCGAGCGACAGAAGTGAAAGACACGGAACGGAAGTTGGGCATGGCGCATCCCGAGGGGTGAGGAGACGGACGGACAGCGAGCCCGCGACGCGAACACGTCACCGGAAGCTCCACCTGCCAGCAGTCAACGACTCCGCTTCCCCCCGGGCTTTGGTCCCACCGCCCAAACTCCGGGGGGTGTTTGGGATCGGGGTACATCGTCGGACGGGATGCGCTAGGCGAGGTCCCGCTCAGTTCGAGATCATCGGGTGGGACCGGTCGCCCCCGGTGGCCCCAGCAGATGGGTGATCTCCAAAGCCAGGCGGAGGTCCAACGGGTCCGGAGGGAGGGGGCCGCCCAGGAGTTCTGTGGCTCGGCGGACTCGGTAGGTGACCGTGTTGCGGGCGATGTAGAGGCGTTCGGCGGCGCTTTGGGGGCTGCGGCCCTCGGCGAGGTAGACGCGGAGGGTTTCGCGGAGGTCGGCGAGGCGGGGGTGGTCGGCGGCGAGGGGGCCGAGGACTCCGGTGGCGAACCAGCGGGCGTGTTCGGGGTCGGCGGTGAGGAGGGCGGCGGTGGCGACGTCGGCGTAGTCGCAGAGCCAGCCGGTGTGGCCCAGGCGGGCCATGCGGGCGGCCTCGCGGGCGCCGCGGTGGCTGCGGCGGAAGCCTTCGGGGCCGTAGCCGAGGGGGCCGACGGCGACCTTCAGCGGTCTGCGTTCGGGGATCAGGTGGGGGAGGCGGGCCAGGGCCTCGCGTGGGGGTGGTGCGGGCCAGCTCGTCCAGGCCCACAGTTCCGTGCCGCCCGCGGCCACCGTCAGGAGGTTCTCGCCGCCCACCGCGCGGGACAGTTCGGCGGCGAGGAGGCGTAAGGCCCGGTCGGAGGGGTCGGGGGCGGGCGAGGTGATGATGAACGCCGCGTGGTGGCGGGCCAGGTCGTAGCCGAGGGTGCGGGCGGCGACGGCGCCGCCGCCGACGGGGCGGCCGGCGAGCAGGTCGTCGACCGTGCGGCGGCGGGCCGCCTCGGTGCTGCGCCGCCAGCGGTCGCGTTCGGCGACGTACTCCTCGGCGAGCCGGCTGGCCTGGAGGTCGGCGTAGACGAAGAGGAGTTCGCTGACGCGGTGGGTCTCGCGGGCCCGGGTCGCCGCCTCGGGTTCGCGGTTCAGGGCGTCCATGAGGCGGGCGTGCAGGTGGGCGTGACCGAGCCGGACGCCGCGCAGGACCCGGTCCAACGGGACGTTTCTGCGGGCCAGTTCCGCGTTGCCCGCGACCGCCTCCGGCGGGACCAGGTCCGTGGTCGGCCGGGGCTCGGTGAGCAGGGCGTGCAGCGCGGTCAGGACGGTGGCCTCCACCGCGCGGCGGAACGGCGGGAGGGCGCCGGGGGTGCCGTGCTCCGGGACCTGGCGCACGATCTCCGCCGCCATGTCCCGGGCGACCTCCACCGCCCAGCCGACCGGGCCGGGGCCCAGCTCCGCCTCCGCCGCCGCGAGCGTGCCGGGAGGACAGGCGGGCTCCGGGGGCGCTCCGCCGGGGGCGAGCCGCAGCAGCCAGGCCTGGGCGGAGCCGGGGGTCGTCGTCACCTGGTCAGTACAGCGGTCAGGGGCGGGCGCCCGCCAGGCCCCGGGAACGCAGCATCCGGCGTTCCAGGGGCGCGAAGAGCAGCAGGTCCACGGCGACGCCCACGACCAGGATCTCCCCGATCGTGGCGAGGACCAGCGCCATGTCCTGGTACGAGCGGGCGTTCTCCAGGAGCTGCCCGAGACCGAGCCCCAACTCCGGGGAGCTGGCGATGAGTTCGGCCGCCATCAGGGAACGCCAGGAGAACGCCCAGCCCTGCTTCAGGCCGGCCAGGTAGCCCGGCAGCGCGGCGGGCAGCAGCACGTGCCGCACCCGCGCGGCACCCGTCGCGCCCAGCACCCGGCCCGCGCGCAGATACAGCGGCGGCACCTGGTCGACGCCCGCCAGCAGGCCGTTCGCGATGGACGGTACGGCGCCCAGCAGGACGACGGCGTAGATCGTGGCGTCGGTCAGCCCGAACCACACCACCGCGGCCGGCACCCACGCCACGGACGGCAGGGACTGGAGCCCCGACAGCACCGGCCCGAGCGCGACGCGCACGGGTCGTACCGCGCTCAGCAGCAGGCCCAGCGCGGTGCCCAGCGCCACCGCCGCGACGAAGCCCAGCGCGCCGCGCTCCATGCTCGTCCACACCGTGGAGAACAGCGTCCCCTCGTACCACTGGTCCGCCAGCGCGCCTCCCACGTCCCCGGGCGACGGCAGCAGATAGTCCGGCTTCAGCTCCGCCGCGTACGCCGCCTGCCACAGGAGGAGGACGAGGACGAGGGCCACCACCGGGGGCAGCACCCGCTGCCGCAGGATCCGCCGCAACGGCAGCCGGTCCGGCCGGGAGGGCACGCTGTCCAGCGCGTCCAGCCCCGCTCCGACCGCCGCGGTCTCGGCGCCCGGGGCCTTCCTCGTCACCGTGTCACCGTCACCGGCGCCCATGGCGGCGGATCTCCTCCCGCAGGGCCTCGGTGACCTGGGCCGTAAGCGTGGCCTCCGGGCCGCCCGGTTCGGAGGCCCACTCGCGCACCACCCGGCCGGGCCGCGACGACAGCATCACCACCCGCTGCCCGAGCCGCACCGCCTCACGCACGTTGTGGGTGACGAACACGACCGACAGCGTGTTCTCCGACCAGATCCTGGTCAGCTCCTCGTGCAGCACATCGCGGGTGATCGCGTCGAGCGCGGCGAACGGCTCGTCCATCAGCAGTACGTCCGCGTCCTGCGCGAGGGCCCGCGCCAGCGCCACCCGCTGGCGCATCCCGCCGGACAGCTCGTGGACGCGCTTGCCGTACGCGTCCTTCAGCCGCACCAGCTCCAGCAGCCGCCGCGCCTCGCCCGCCCGCTCCCGCCGGGGCACTCCCCGCAGCCGCAGGGCGAGTTCGACGTTCCGCCCGGCCGTCAGCCACGGGAACAGGGCGTGGTCCTGGAACATCAGCGCGGCCCGCCGTCCGCCCGGCACGTCGATGGCCCCGGCGGACGGCCGGTCCAGGTCCGCGACCAGGTTCAGCAGCGTCGACTTGCCGCACCCGGACGCGCCGAGCACACACAGGAACTCGCCGCGGTCCAGGGTCAGGCTGATGTCGTCGAGGACCGTCTGGCGCCGGCCGCCGACGTCGAACCACTTGGAGACATGGGTGAGCCGTACGGCGGGGGGTTCCACCCCGGCCGGGGCGAGGACGGGACGGGCCGGTGCGCCGGCCCGCAGCACCGTTTCTGACATGAGATCAAATCCTTCGGTTCAGGGAGTTCGGTGATCGCGACCGGTGTCTGCGGCCGGGTCCGCGACCGGTGTCTGCGGCCGGGTCCGCGACCGGTGTCTGCGGCCGGGTCCGCGGCTGGTCGTCCCGGCCTGATCCGCGACCGGTGTCTGCGGCGGGGTCCGCGACCGGAGTCTGCGGCCGGGTCCGCGACTGGTCGTCCCGGCCCGGTCCGCGGCCGGTCGTCCCGGCCGGGTCCGTGACCGGTCGTCCCGGCCTGATCCGCGACCGGTGTCCGCGACCGGTCGTCCCGGCCCGGCCCGCCTCACGTGCCCGTCCGGACGCCGAGGCCCGCGTCATCCACCGCCGGTTCGCCCCGGTGCGCGCGGACCCGGTTGAGGATGCTGAGGTCGAAGATGCCGCGCAGGCCCGTCGGCCGGCCGCCGAGCAGGCCGAGGCGGTGCGCCCGGTCGGCCTCCTCGGCGAGGGTCGCGGCGAGCGGGTCGGCGGTGAGACGGACGTTGCGCCAGGCCCGGTCGAGGACGTCCTGTGGCAGAGGGCGGCCGGTCGCCGCCTCGATGGCGTCGTTCACGCCCGCCTTGCCCTCGCGGGGGCTGCGCGCCAGCCAGCGGTTGGTCTCCAGCGCGCCGCGCAGCACCGCCTCCACCACGTCCGGGTGTTCGTCGAGGAAGGACTGGGACACCACCACCAGCGCGGTGACGAACGCCCCGTCCCGCCACAGGTCCGCCTCGTCCACCAGCACCCGCCCGCCGGCCGCGACGAGCTGCGCGGCCACCGGCTCCGGCACCCACGCGCCGTCGATCGCGCCCCGCCGGAAACTGGTCGGGATCTCCTTCGCGGACTGGCGTACGACGGTGACGTCGCCGCGGCCGGTGTGCGGATCGACGTCCCAGCCCTGGGCGCGGATCCAGTGCAGCAGCGCCACGTCCTGGGTGTTGCCCGCCTCCGGGGTGGCGATCCGCAGGCCCCGGATGTCGGTGCCCCGTACGCCGGTGTCCTCGTCGACGACCAGGGAGACCCCGCCGGAGGCGGCGCCCGACACGATCCGCAGCGAGCGGCCCCCGGAGCGCAGATAGCCGTTGACGGCGGGCGACGGCCCCATCCAGGCGATGTCGACCGCGCCCGCGTTCAGCGCCTCCAGCGCCGACGGGCCGCCGTTGAACACTTGCGTCCGCAGCCGGGTGCCGCCCAGCTCCTCGGTGAAGAAGCCTTTCTGCACCCCGGCCAGCGGCGTGGCGTGGGTGACGTTCGCGAAGTACCCGAGCGTCACGGACTCCGCCGACAGCGGCGGCCCGCTGCCGACCTCGGGCGCGGCGGCGGCCCCGGGTGCCCGGGAGCCGTAGCCGCACCCGGCCACGCCGAGCAGCAGGAACACCAGCAGCAGCGGTGTCAGGGCCGCGCGGGCGCGCTCACACCGGCGCATCGCTCGGGCCGATCATGCCGGCGGTGAGGGTCGCGCCGTCGGCCGGGTCGATGAGCAGGAAGGAGCCGGTGCGGCGGCTGTCCTCGTAGGCGTCGAACGCCAGCGGTTCGGCGGTGCGCAGCTCGATCCGGCCGATGTCGTTGAGGTCCAGGTGCCCCGCGCCGGCGACGCGGTGGACGACCGCGCGGACCGTGCGCGTGGTGTGCCGCAGCAGGACGTGGTCGCCGGGGCGCAGCGGCTTCTCGTGCAGGTGGCACACGGCCGCCGTGATCCGCCGCGCCACGGTGGGCGGCGCGTCCGCCGGGGCGATGAGGTCGCCGCGGGAGACGTCCAGGTCGTCGGCGAGGCGCAGCGCCCCCGACTGGGGTGCGGTGATCCGCCCGGCGTCCGCGCCGAGCAGGTCGACGCCGGTGACGGTGGTGGTACGGCCGGACGGCAGTACGGTCACCCGGTCACCGGCCCGCAGCGTGCCCGCGGCGAGCTGACCGGCGTACAGGCGGACGTCCCCGGACCGGATGACGTACTGGACCGGGAAGCGCGCGGGCGTCCGGGCCGTCTCCTCGGCGACCGGCACGGTCTCCAGGTGGGCGAGGACCGTGGGGCCGCCGTACCAGTCCATCCGGGTGGACGGCTCGACGACGTTGTCCCCGGCGAGCGCCGAGATGGGGATCGCGGTGACGTGGGGGATGCCCAGCCCGGCGGCGAGCCGGCCGAACTCCGCGGCGATCTCCGCGAAGACCGGCTCCGCGTAGCCGGCGAGGTCCATCTTGTTCACCGCCAGCACCACGTGCGGCACCCGCAGCAGTGCCGCCACCGCCGCGTGCCGCCGGGTCTGCTCGACCACGCCCTTGCGGGCGTCGACGAGGATCACGGTCAGTTCGGCGGTCGAGGCGCCCGTGACCATGTTGCGGGTGTACTGCACATGGCCGGGGGTGTCGGCGAGGATGAAGCGTCTGCGGGGCGTGGCGAAGTAGCGGTACGCCACGTCGATGGTGATGCCCTGTTCCCGTTCGGCGCGCAGGCCGTCGGTGAGGAGGGCGAGGTCGGGGGTGCCCTGCCGGGACACCGACTCCAGCTGGTCGGCGAGGACCGACTTGGAGTCGTGCAGCAGGCGGCCCACGAGGGTGGACTTGCCGTCGTCGACCGAGCCCGCGGTGGCCCAGCGCAGCAGGTCCGGCTCGGCCGCCGGGCCGGTGCCGGCCACGGCACGGTCCTGGGTGAGGTGGGGCATGGGGTTCGGGTGTCCCTCCTGTACGGCGGCCGGGGACCCGCTGGTCAGCCGGGACCTGGCCTCCTGGAAGATGCCGCGCATCATGAGGGCGGCGGTGGAATGCGGGGGGTGGCCGTAGGCCCACACGTCTGCCGTCATGTCAGAAGTACCCCTCGCGTTTACGGTCCTCCATGGCGGCCTCGGAGAGCCGGTCGTCGGCGCGGGTGGCGCCGCGCTCGGTGAGCCGGGACGCGGTGATCTCGGCGATCACCTGCTCCACGTCCGCCGCCTCGGAGAGCACCGCTCCGGTGCAGGACATGTCGCCGACGGTCCGGTAGCGCACCCGGCGCCGCTCCACGGGCTCGCCGTCCTTCGGGCCGCCCCACGCGCCGGGCGCGAGCCACATCCCGGAGCGCAGGAACACCTCCCGTTCGTGCGCGAAGTAGATCGACGGCAGCTCGATCCGCTCGCGGGCGATGTAGTGCCACACGTCCAGCTCGGTCCAGTTGGAGAGCGGGAAGACCCGGACGTGCTCGCCGGGCAGATGGCGGCCGTTGTACAGCTGCCACAGCTCGGGCCGCTGGCGGCGCGGGTCCCAGGTGCCGAACTCGTCCCGCAGCGAGAACACCCGCTCCTTGGCGCGGGCCTTCTCCTCGTCGCGCCGCCCGCCGCCGAACACCGCGTCGAAGCCGCCGCCGGTGATGGCCTCCAGCAGAGGCAGGGTCTGCAGCGGGTTGCGGGTGCCGTCGGGGCGTTCGCGCAGCACACCGCGGTCGATGTAGTCCTGTACGGAGGCCACATGGAGCCGTAGCCCATGGGCGGCCACCACACGGTCGCGGTAGGCCAGCACCTCGGGGAAGTTGTGCCCGGTGTCCACGTGCAGCAGCGCGAACGGCGGCGGTGCCGGCGCGAACGCCTTCAGTGCCAGATGCAGCATCACCACCGAGTCCTTGCCGCCGGAGAACAGCAGCACCGGCTTCTCGAACTCCCCGGCCACCTCGCGGAAGATGTGCACCGCCTCCGACTCCAGCACGTCGGTGTGCGTCAGGAAACCGGTCGCGGCCGTCACAGCAGCCCCCGCTCGGCCATCAGCGCGTGCAGGGTGTCCACCGACTCGGCGACGGACTGGAGCTGGGTCTCCACCCGGGCGTCCGGCGCCTGCGGCGGCTCGTACGGGTCGTCGACGCCGGTCAGCCCGGACAGCCGCCCGGCGCGGGCCTGCGCGTACAGGCCCTTCACGTCACGGACCGCGCACACCTGGAGCGGGGTGGCGACATGCACCTCCAAGTACGGGGTGTTGCTCGCCTCGTGCCGTTTGCGCACCGCCTCGCGGCTGTCGGCGTACGGCGCGATCACCGGGACCAGGACGAGGATGCCGTTGCGGGCCAGCACCTCCGCGACCAGCCCGATGCGCTGCACGTTGGTGTCGCGGTCCTCGCGGGTGAAGCCGAGGCCCGCGCTGAGGAAGGTGCGGATCTCGTCGCCGTCCAGCACCTCGACCCGGTGCCCCTCGCGGGTGAGCCGGCTGGCCAGCGCCTGCGCCAGGGTGGTCTTGCCGGAGCTGGGCAGCCCGGTCAGCCAGACGGTGGCGCCGGGGGTGGGGGGAGTTCTCATGCGCCGCTCCCCACGGTCGGGGCCGCCGTACCGGCCGTCGGGGCCGCCGTACCGGCCGTGAGGGCTGTCGTACCGGCCGTCGGAGTCGCAGTCCCGGCCCGGGGCACCACACCGTGCGCGGCGAGCACCGAGAACCCGGCCGCGCACGCCTCGTCCAGCTCCGCGCGCTCGGCGGCGGGCAGGTCCCGCCAGGTGGAGGAGGGCGCGCCCACCTTGGCCGCGGCCCGGCTCTCCCAGTCGGAGTCCACGAAGTCCGGCCCGAGGAACTCCGCGATCCGGCGCAGTTCCTCACCGGGCTCGGCCAGCAGGTCCTCGTACCAGACGTGCAGCACGTTCTCCGGCGGCAGCGCGGCCATCGCCTCCATGCCGCGTTTCATCTCGTCCGACCAGTAGGTGCCGAACAGCGAGGTGGGGATGCGGTAGTCGCGCACCGCCGCCGCGTCGAAACGTTCCGGCAGGAACGGCGCCAGCTCCTCCGGTACGAAGCCCAGGTCCCGCTCACCGGCACCGGCCGGCTCCTCGGCGTACGGGTCGTGGCCGAGCGTGAGGTGCAGGGCCATCACCACGGCCGCCATCCGGAAGCCGTTGTGGCGGCTCATCGACAGAGCGGTGTCCCGGCCGTCGCGCACGATGTGCAGATAGCGCGCGCCGGGGAAGTGGTCGCGGAACTGCCCGGCGAGGATCAGCGAGCCGCCGCTGCGCTCGGCCCACAGGGACTTGCCGAAGCGGGCGCACAGCCAGGAGAACAGGCGGGCGTAGTGCTCGCCGACGACCGCCTCCGGGAACCCGGCGACGGCCGCCTCCAGCTCGTCGTACAGCTCGTCCGGGGTCTCGCTCAGATGCGGCAGGGTGGTTAGCAGGACGGCCGGGATGCCGGTGTCGGCCTGGAAGCGGGTCGCGGGCGACGGGCGGTAGAGGACTTCCTTGGGGGCCAGTCCGTGTGTGGTCAGCAGCCGGTTGACGGCGTTGCGGGAGGACAGGATCCCCCAGAACTCCCCGGCGGTGACCTTCCCTTCGGGGAAGACCCGGGCGGTGAGCCGGTACATGTCCGTGAGGTGGTTGAACAGCTCCGACAGGCTGAGCACCTGAGGATGCTCACGCAACAACTCGGAGACGAGCGTGGAACCACACCGCCCGGTCCCGGTCACGAAGACCTGACCCGGCTGGTTCTGATGAGGCATGAGAGGCGTTTCCTTCCGTGCGTCCGTTGAGATGCGGGGTCGTACGGGGAAGGGGGTGCCGGAAGCGCGCCACAGAGGGGCGCGGGGCTGTGTCGATAGGCGGCTCCGCCGCGTGGGCGCGACCAGCCATGACGCCGCCGCGGACAACAGACGACAGCACACGGCCGACGCACAGGAACACGGCACCCGGCGGAGCGCTACGCGCGGCGCAGCAACGCCGCGTACAGCGTCAGACCGGGCCCGAAGGCCATCGCCACCACGGGCCCGTCACTGCGCGGCAGGCGCTCCAGCACCATCAGCACGGTGGGCGAGGAGCAGTTGCCCGCCTCGTCGAGGACGCCGTACGACGCGTCCAGCGCGCCCGCCGGCAGCTTCAGCCGCTCGCCGACGACCTCCAGGATGCGCTTGCCGCCGGGGTGCACGGCCCAGCCGGTGACGTCCTCCGGGGTGAGCCCGTGCGGGGCGAGCAGCTGGTCGCGGACGACTTCGCCGACGTGCCTCGCGAGCACGTCCGGCACCTTGGGCGACAGGCCCATCTTGAAGCCGAGGTCGGTGATCTGCCAGCTCATGTGGTCGGCGGTGGTGTGGTCGGTGACCGCGACGACGTCGATCACCTCGTAGCCGCTGCCCGCGTCGGGCTCCAGGACGACCGCGGCGGCGGCGTCCGCGAACAGCGCGTGCGCGACGATCTGCTCGATGTCCTTGGAGGGCGGCTGGACGTGCAGCGAGGTGAGTTCGAGGCAGAGCAGCACGGCCGGGCGGCCACGGGAGGCGACGAAGTCGGAGACCGCGCCGAGCGAGGGCACGGCGGCGTAGCAGCCCATGTGGCCGATGAACAGCCGCTGGACCCTGCTGCTCATGCCCAGCTCGTCGGCGAGCCGTAAGTCCAGGCCGGGCGTGGTGTAGCCGGTACAGGACGCCACCGCCAGCAGGCCGACGTCCTGCGGGGCGAGGCCGGCGGACTCCAGGGCCCGGGTGACGGTGCGCTTGCCGAGCGGGACGGCCTCCTCGATGTAGCGGGCCATCCGCTGCCCGGTGCTCCACCGGGAGACCTCCTTCTCGGCGCGCGGGTCGACGGCCGTGGAGCGGGAACTGATTCCGGAATTCTGGAATATCCGGCGGGCCAGCGGAAAGCCTTCGTAGTGCTCGTGGAAAAAGTCCTGCCACAGTTCGTCCTGGCTGCTGCGGGTGCCGGGAAACGAATGTGACGAGCCGGTGATGACGGGCCTGGCGGCGGCGCGCAGACCACGCGGAGCAGGGGCAATCTTTTCTTCGAGGTGCATGCCTGATTCCTTTTCTTGGGCACGGCAAAAGGCCGTATGAGGGTAGGAGGGGGAATCGTGCATGAAGGCGCGGCAAAAGCGCCTGAGAACTCGGCGCCGCGCGACTTTGCGCAGGTCAGGCCGAGTAGTCGAGGTTTCGTAGCCTCAGTCAAACACAGGTTCTCCGGTGGAATCAAATATTCCGGAGGTAATTTCCTCACCGGAAACAATGGGGGCCGAAAAACGACGGCCTGCCTTCCGGGGTCCCGGAAAGCAGGCCTGATTTATGCGTGAGTAATTCAGCCAGTCGGGTCTCGATTTCAGTCGGCGGTGACGTGGCTCACGGAGACTTCGTGGGGTGTTTCACTTTTCTCCGCGGATGGTTTCCCGTGCAGTCGCGCACCCTCGATGTCGAGGTCCGGAAGCACCCGGTCCAGACCCCGCGGCAGCCACCAGGCGCCGCGCCCCACCATGGCCAGCACCGCCGGCACCAGCGTCATCCGGACGACGAAGGCGTCCACCAGCACCCCGAACGCCAGCGAGAAGGCGATGGGCTTGACGATGGCGTCCTCCGACGTCACGAAACTCGCGAAGACGAAGAACATGATGAGCGCCGCCGCCGTCACCACCCGCGAGGCGTGCGCCGCCCCATCGACCACCGCGTCCCGGGCCCGGCGGGTGCGCACCCACTCCTCGCGCATGCTGGACACCAGGAACACCTCGTAGTCCATGGCCAGTCCGAACAGCACCGCCATCAGCACGATCGGCAGGAAACTGACCACCGGCCCGGTCCGCGCCACGCCCAGCGCGTCGGCGAGCCAGCCCCACTGGAACACCGCCACCACCGCGCCGAACGACGCCCCGACCGACAGCAGGAAGCCGGCCGTCGCCTTCACCGGCACCACCAGCGACCGGAACACCAGCAGCAACAGGATCAGGCACAGCCCGACGACGACCGCCGCGAACGGCAGCAGCGAGGCGCGCAGCCGGTCGGAGACATCGATGCCGATGGCCGTCGTACCGGTCACGGACACCGTGGTGCCCGTCTCCCGCTCGATGGTGTCCGCGTCGGCGCGGATCGCGTCGACCAGGTCCTTGGTGGCGTCGTCCTGCGGTCCGCCGTCGGGGACCACGGAGATCACCGCCCGCCCGGACTCCGGCGCGTACTGCGGCTGCCCGACCTTCACCACGCCCGGCAGCTCCTTCAGCCGCGCGGCCACCGCCCCCGCCTGGCGCTGCCCGGACTCCCCGGGGGTGTCGGCCTCGGCGAGCACCAGCAGCGGCCCGTTGAAGCCGGGCCCGAAGGCCTCGTCGATCGTGTCGTACGTCTCGCGCTGCGGGGTGTCGTGCGCGGCGCTGCCGTTGTCGGGGAGGGCAAGGCGCAGATCGGCGGCGGGCACCGCCGCGGTCACCAGGGCCGCGACCGTGGCGAGGAGGAAGAGGAGGGGGCGGCGGGTGACGAGCCCGGCCCAGCGGCGGCCCATGACGGCGGGGGGACGCTCGCCCTCCCAACGCTCACCCTCCGCGTGTTCGGCCTTCGGGTGTTCGGCCTCCGGGCGGTCGGCCTCGGGGGTCCTGCCCTCCGGCGTGCCGGGGCCCTCCGGCTCGGCGGGGCTCTCGGCGTCCTGGTTCCCGTGGGTGATGGCCGCCGCCCGGCGGGCCGCCCGCGATCCCGGCCGGGGTGCGAGCCGCGCGCCCGCGAAGCCGAACAGCGCGGGCAGCAAGGTGACCGCGACCAGGACCGCGATCAGCACGGTCGCCGCCGCGCTGAGACCCATCACGGTCAGGAAGGGGATCCGTACGACGGCCAGCCCGACCAGCGCGATGATCACCGTCGTCCCCGCGAACACCACCGCGCTGCCCGCCGTGCCGACCGCCCGCCCCGCCGACTCGCGCGGGTCCATGCCCTGGGCGAGCTGGGTGCGGTGCCGGGAGAGCACGAACAGGGCGTAGTCGATGCCGACCGCGAGCCCGAGCATCAGCGCGAGGCTCAGCGCGGTGGAGGACACCGTCACCGCGGAGGACACCGCCAGCAGCCCCACCAGCCCGGTGCCGATCCCGACGAACGCGGTGAACAGCGGCATCCCGGCCGCGAGCAGCGAGCCGAAGGTGAGGGCGAGCACGACCAGAGCGACGACCACGCCGAGCAGTTCGAGGACGCTCGGGGTGAGGACGCCGTTGCCGTACGCCTGCCCGCCGACCGAGACCTCCAGGCCCGCCTCCTCTGCGGCCTTCGCGGTGTCCTCCAGCGCGTCGAGGGTGCCGTCGTCGAGGTCGGAGCGGGTGACGTCGTAGTTGACCTGGGCCAGGGCGGTACGGCCGTCGGGCGTGACCGTGCCGGCCTTGTCCGGCGGGATGACGGCGGCGACCTGCGGGGCGTCCTGGGCGGCGGTCAGGGTGTGCTGCACCGCCCGGGCCGCCGCCGGGTCGGTGATCTTCGACCCCTCGGGCGCGGTGAACACGATCTGGGCGCTGGTGCCGGCGGCGGCCGGGAAGTCCTCCGCCATCGTGTCCTGCGCCTGCTGGGATTCGGAGCCGGGGATCGTGAACTCGTTGTCGAGTCTGCCGCCGACGGCGATCAGCGTGCCGACGGCGGCGGCCAGGACGGCCAGCCAGGCCGCCAGGACCAGCCGTCGGCGGCGGTGGGCGCCGAGCCCGAGCCGGTAGAGCCAAGTCGCCACGGAAATGCTCCTCGTGCAGTAGTGGCAGGTGCGGGAGGGAGGAGGAAGCAGGGGGGAGGAGAAGGGGGGAAGGGGGAGAGGAGAAGGGGGAGAAGGGGAGGAGGGGGAGGAGGTTCAGGCCTTCACGGTCGCCGGGCCTCCCGTCAGCTCCAGCCGGAGCCCGTCCGGGGTGACCGCGACGCGTTCCGGCTCCAGCCCGAGCGGCAGCCCGGACAGATCGAGTTCCTGCGGGGTGTCCCCGAGCAGCTGGGAGGCGAGGGAGTCAGGGACGACCCGGTCGCCGATCCGTACGCCGGTGCGCTCGAACCGGATGCCGTCCTTCTCCAGCTCCGGCCGGAATCCGACGGCGATCCGCCCGGCGGGCCCCGCGTGCACCACCAGCTCGCGCGCGGCCGGGTCGGTCGTCACGGCCGCCTGGCCCAGCGCGCCGCCGGTCATGGTGGACACCGCCTCGGCGAGCGCCGCGTCGGCCAGTTCCGCGCTGACCCGGCTGTCGCGCACCGACAGTCCCTCGCCGGTACGGACCACGTCGGCCAGCTCGGCGTGCAGGTCCACCCCGCTGAACCGGCGGAACGTGGCGCCCTCGCCCTCGACCTCCACGCGCGGGAAGGAGCCGCGCGCCAGCTGGTAGGTCACCGGCGTGGGGCCGAAGCCCACGTCGAGACCGGTGTGCAGCCGCTTCTCCATCCGGTCGGCGAAGCGGTCGGCCGTGTAGTGGCGGGCCACCGCCTCCGCGATCCCGCCGACGGCCAGTACGGCGCCGACGGTGGCGAGCGCGACGAGACGCGCCCTGCGGGGTACCGGCCGTGACGCCGGCCGTCGCCCGGGGCGCGTGCCGGACCGGGCCCCGGGCGGGGACACACGCCTCCTCCGTAAAAGTGTCATGACTGACAGCATAGCGAAAGTGTCATGACTGACAGATTCTTTGCCGTCGGTTTTGAGCCTGCGATACTCCTCGCATGGCAACCCTCGACACCCCCGCCGCCGAGCCACGGGGCCGCCGCGAGGCGCACAAGGCGGCGACCCGCAAGGCGCTCCAGGAGGCGGCCCACCGCATGTTCGAGGAGCGGGGGTACGCGCGGACGACCGTGCGGGACATCGCCGCAGCCGCCGGGGTCACCGAGCGGACCTTCTTCCGCTACTTCCCGTCCAAAGAGGACCTGGTCCTCGACGAGATCCTGGACCTGATCCCGGTCGTCCGGGACAAGGTCGTCGCCCGCCCCGCCGCGGAGGACCCGTACGCCGCCGTGCTCGGCGCGGCGCTGGAGCTCACCGCCGCCGGCGGGGTCGGCCTGATGTTCAGTGGGCCGCCGCAGCACTTCCCCGGCCGGCAGGTACGCCAGTTCCTGCCCGTGCTCAGCAAGTTCGAGACCGGCCTCGCGGACGCGCTGCTGGAGCGGCTGACCGCGCAGGACCCGCAGACGGCCACGCCGCTGCGCGCGGCGGTGCTGGCACGGGCGGCCGTCGGCGCGATGCGCTCCGCGCTCTTCGCGTACACGGACCTGCCGGAGGAGCGGCGTGAGCCCGCGGTCGCCCGCGACCTGCTGCGGGAGGCCTTCGCGTATCTACGGCAGAGCTGAGGCGGGAGCCGAGGCCGGAACCGAGGCCGGAACCGAGGGCCGGAACCGGCGCGGGGAGCTGACGCGGGACCATTGCCCGCCGGAGACTCCATGAGTAGCCTGTGTTCGCTATTCCGACCATCTGTTGAAATCTCGAACACAGGGAGGGGGCCGGTCGTGGGACGCCTCGTACCTGCCGTGACCCGGGCTCTCGACATCCTGGAGCTCTTCCTCGACGGTGACGGGACGCTGTCCGCCCCCGACATCGTGCGCAAGCTCCAGCTGCCCCGCACCACCGTCCACGAGCTGGTCACCACGCTCGCCGCCCGGTCGTACATCGTCCAGGTGCCCGGCCAGCCCGGACGCTACCGGCTCGGCGTACGGCCGTACCAGCTCGGCAGCCGGTACGCCGAACAGCTCGACCTCGCCGCGGAGGGCCAGCAGGTCGCCCGGTCCGTCGCCGAGACCTGCGACGAGACGGTCCACGTGGCGATCCTCGAGGGCACCGACGTCATCTACATCGCCAAGGTCGACTCCACGCACGCCGTGCGCATGGTCTCCGCGGCCGGCCGCCGCCTTCCGGCGCACTGCACGTCCGTCGGCAAGATGCTGCTTGCCTCCCTCCCGGAGCAGGAACTCGCGGCCCGCGTCCCGGACGACGCCGAGCTGGTCGCGATGACGCCGAACAGCATCACCGAACCGGCCGCGCTGCGCGAGGCCCTGGCCGAAATCCGCCGCCGCGGGATCGCCGTGGAGAGCCGTGAGTCCAACCCGGACGTCAGCTGTGTGGCCGCCCCGGTCCGCGACCGCACCGGCCAGGTCGTCGCCGCGCTCTCCATCTCCGTGCCGATGATCCGCTGGAGCGAGGAGCGCCGCGCGGAACTGGAAGAGCTCGCCGCGAAGGGCGCCGCGGAACTCTCCGAGCGGCTCGGCCACCGGAGCGTGGCATGAGGACGTACGAGATCGAGGTCGCGGTCCGTGCCGAGGCCACCCTGGGCGAGGGCCCGACCTGGGACGCGGCGCGGGGCCGCCTCCTGTGGATCGACATCCTCGGCTCCCGCATCCACGGCTACGACCCGTCGACGGGCCGCCGCACGGTCCGTACGACGGAGCAGCACATCGGCGCGGTGAAGCCACGCGCGGGCGGCGGGCTGGTCCTCAACCTCCGCGACGGGGTTGGTCTCCTCGACCCGGACGGCAGCTTCCGCTGGCTCCACCACGAGCCGGTCCCCGGCCGCCGCGCCAACGACGCGGCCGTCGCCCCCGACGGCGCGCTGTGGGCGGGCACCATGCGCTACGACGAGGCGCCGGGCGGGGGCACGCTGTCCCGGGTGACCGGCGACGGCACGGTGGACGTCGTCCTCGACGACGTCGCGGTGAGCAACGGCACGGGCTGGAGCCCCGACGGCCGCCGCATGTACTACATCGACTCCCCGACCCGCCGCGTCGACGTCTTCGACGTCGACGGCCCCCGCGTGGTGAACCGCCGTCCCCTCGCCGAGATCGAGGAGGGCGCCGGCTTCCCCGACGGCCTCACCGTCGACGCCGACGGCTGCGTCTGGGTCGCCCTCTGGGACGGCGCCGCCCTCCGCCGCTACACCCCCACCGGCGCCCTGGACCGCGAGATCCCCCTCCCCACCCCCCGAGTCACCGCCTGTGCCTTCGGCGGCCCCGACCTGAGGGACCTCTACATCACCACAGCCAGAGTCGGCCTCCCCAGCCCGCACCCCCTCTCGGGCTCCCTCCTGGTCATCCCGGGAGCGGGCCAGGGCTTTCCCCAGCCGGCGTTCGCCGGCTGAGACCTCCGGCCCACGGCGCCCTACGGCAACCCCGCCACCTTCCGCTCCTCCACACTCAACGGCGGCCCGGTCAAAGGCGGTTTGACCGGGCCGATCGCCGCGGCGAGGACCGCGCGGGGACGCAGCAGCCGAGTCGGCCCCGCGGTCATGCTGGTGACGTCCCAGACGGCGGTGGCCGCGCTGTAGGAGCCGGTGGTGGCCCGGATCATGCGGCGGGTGTAGCGCATCATCAGCCGGTCCGGGAGGCCCGGACTGCCGCCGCGCGTCCCGGGAAACCAGATGTCCTGCCCGACGGCCAGGGTCCAGGCCGCCTCCACGACCCCGGCGACCCCCCGCTGCACCCGCCGGGCGAGACCGGGCTCGTCGACACCCGTGCGGCCCAGCTCCCGGGCGAGCACCCGCGCGCCGAGCGCCGCCACCGACATCCCCTGCCCGTACGCCGGGTTGAAGCCGGCCAGCGCGTCCCCGAGGACGACGAACCGCTCGGGCCAGTGCCGCGCCTTCTCCGCATAGCGGCGGTGGTTGCTGGTGGAGCGGCTGACGTGGACGCCGGTCAGGGGTTCCGCGCCGGAGATCAGCCTGCCCACGAGGGGATGCGGCAACTCCAGCGCGTACCGGAGGAAGGCGTCCGGGTCCGACGGCGGCTCGCCGCCGCGCGTACCGGCGAGGCTCGCCATCCACCGGCCGCCCTCGATCGGCAGCACCATCCCGCTGCGGCCGGGCCGGGACCCGTACGGGTCGGCGTTGAGGACCGTGACGGGGAAGTCCTCCGCGCCCTCGGGTATGCGGTAGATCCGGGTCGCGTTGACCAGCCCCGCGTCGACGGTCCGCTCCCGCACGTCCGTGACGCCGACCGCCCTGAGCCAGCCGCTCACCCGCGAGCCCCGGCCGCTCGCGTCGACCACGAAGTCCGCGTGGAGGTCCTCGTCGCCGTCCGGCGTCGACACCCGTACGCCCTCGATCCGCCGCCGGTCACCGGCCAGTTCGACGACCTGCCCCTTGCGCAGCCGCACGGCGGTGTGCGCGAGCACCGCGTCCCGGACCACCCAGTCGAGCAGCGCCCGGCTGCACGACAGCATCCGCGGCCCCGGCCCGCGCCAGCGCCGGAACCAGCCCTCCGTGCCCAGCGACACCATGCCCGAGGCGAGCGAGACCTCCCGGGCGCCCGCGGCGAGCAGCCGCTCCCGGATGCTCACCCCCGGCACCAGGGCCTCCATCGCCTCCAGGCCCCCGGCCATCAGCAGATGCGCGTGCAGGCCCTGCGGCAGCCCCTTGCGGTGCTCCGGCCCGTCGGGCAGGTCGTCACGGTCCCAGAGGACGACCTCGTCCACGACGGTGGACAGCGCCGCCGCGGCCAGGACGCCGGCCAGACCGGCACCGATGACGACACCTCTACGCGACACGGGGCTCCTCGCACTCCGCCATGGGATACCCCCCTAGTCCTGGAAAGCTCTCACCGTACCTTCACGCCCCGTCCCCCAGGGAGGGGTTCGGCCCAGGGCCTGGGCCAGTTCGACGAGGCCGCCGGCGCCGGAGACCTCCGTGGCGTGGAGGCGGTAGGTGCTGGGCGTGGCCAGCGGGGCCTCGCGGGCGGCGGCCCGGTGCGCGGCGGCGGCGAGCATGGCCGCCTCCGCGGCGACCCGCGCCTCGTGCGGCGAGCGGCCGTCGCCGAGGGCGGCCGACAGCGCCGTCTGCCGCACCCGTTCGTCGAAGTACGGCGCCAGGGCGAGCAGCGCGTCATGGATGGCGACCTCGCGCCAGTGCAGCCGCTCCAGCGGGAGCTGCCACCAGGACGTGGGCGGCTTGGGGGCCGTCGACACGAACGCCACCCGCGACCACAGCGGCCCCAGCCGCCAGTAGTCCCGCAGCCCGCACCAGTGCGCCACGGCGGCGGGCAGCAGCCGCGGCAGCACGAACCCGGCGGAGCAGACGAGCGCCCCGAGGGAGGCCATCGGCGGCGCCACGCTCGTGGAGAGGAAGTCGAGGTCGTGCCCCGTCCAACGCGCCGCGACCGCAGTGTACTTGGCGAGCTGGAACCCCACCAGGTCGAGCAGCGCCCCGATGAGGATCAGCCGCAGTCCCGCGCGCAGCAGCCCGGTGACCTCGCGGCCCCACTTCCGGCACACGGCGCACATCGCCACCATGGCCGCGGTGTGCCCGAGCAGATACAGCACGATCATCTCGCGCATGAACGGCGTGTTCGCGTAGTACGTGTCGAGGTCGGTCAGCCGCTCGGTGCGCGCGTCCGCGAGGGCGAACAGCGCGACGATGGCCACGATCAGCAGGCCGTAGGCGACGACGCAGTCCCGGATCAGCCGCCGCACCCGGTCGCGGGCCCCGCCCCGCCAGTTGATCAGCAGGATCAGCAGCGAGCAGCTGTACGCCGAGAGCATGCCGTAGGTCAGCGGCGCCCCGAAGTTGGGGACGCCGGTCAGCTCGTTGACGGCGGCCAGCGTCGCCGGCGCCGAGCAGCAGAACACGAGCGCGCCGAGCAGGATCGCCACACAGGTGGACACGGTCAGCGGGTTGCGCACGGGCCGCGGTGGCCGCCGGAACAGCACGACGGCGGACAGCGCGAGCGCCACGGCCGCCACGTACACGACGAGGCTCATGCGCGCGAGCCCCGCGCGGCCGGCACCGGCTGCGGCCCGTCGGCGCCGCGCGGCGGCGCGCCGGTGGCGAGAACATCGACGAGCGCGTCGGCGATGTCCACCAGCGCTTCCGGGTCGGGCGCCCGGTCGGGGAACCGGTCGGGCGGCGCCTCGGGCGGCCGGACGGCCGCCGGACCCGCGGCGTCGCGCACGGCCGCCGGACCCGCGGCGTCGCGCACGGCCGCCGGACCCGCGGCGTCCCGCACGGCCGCCGGACCCGCGGCGTCCCGCACCGCCGCCGGGTCCGCGGGGTGGCGCACCACGGCCGGGTTCCCGGCGTCCCGCACCGCCGCCGCGATGACCGCCGCCCACGCCATGGCCGCGGCCCGCTCCGGATCGCCCGTCGTGCGCAGCGCGGCGCGCAGGGTCTCGTCGTACAGCTCCCGGTCGACGTACGCGTCGAGATAGCTCAGCGCGTTGTGGATGCTGGTCTGCCGCCACACCAGCCGGGTCGCGGGCGACGCCCAGCGCGGGCGGGGCAGGCGCAGGGCACGGCGCGCGAGGATGTCGTCCAGTTCGCGCTCCAGGGGTGCGAGGCGCAGGTACGCCCGCCGGGCCCGCCGCCACTCCGTCAGCCGGGGCCCGGCGAGCGGGATGAGGATGCCGAAGACCGTCACGAGGGCGCCCAGACCGGCGGCGGCCGGGGACACGCTGTGGTCGAGCGCCGACCAGTCGAGGCCGTTCCAGCGGGCGACGACGGCGATGAGCTTGGTGACGCTGTACCCGGCGCCGCACAGGGTGCCGAGGCCGAGCGTCACCAGGCCGGCGCGCAGCCAGCCGTGCACCTGGCGGGCCCAGCGCAGGGCGGAGACGGTGGTGAAGCCGACGGCGGTGAGGTGCGCGAGCAGGTAGAGCAGGATCATCTCGCGGATGTACGGCGTGCTCGCGTAGTAGGTGTCCAGGTCGGTGCGGCGCTCCACGGGGGCGTCGCCGAGGACGAACATGGTCACGATGCCGGTGACGACCGCGGCGTAGGCGAGGACCCAGCGCCGGGTGGTGCGCCGCACCCCGGGACCGCCGCGCCAGCGGACGACCAGCACCTGGGAGGCCGCGCTGTACGCGGTGATCGTCACGTACGTCACCGGCGCGGCGAGGTTGGGGATGCCGCTGATCCGGTTGACGGCGCCGACGGTGGGCGGGGCGCCGAGGACGAAGCAGAGGCCGGCCAGGGCGAGGACCGTGCACAGGGAGCGCAGGTAGGGGTCGTGCCGGTGGCGGAGCAGGTCCGGTGACTTCAGGAGCAGGCCGAAGCCGAGGAGGCCGGCGCTGAGGTAGTTGGTCAGTGCGTTCATCGCCGGGTCCCGCGGTAGTTGAGCGCGGCCCCGATACGGCCCGCGAGGTCCTGCGGGTCGCCGCCCCGGTCCGCGTACACGGAGTCCGCCGGGGCTTCCAGCCAGGTGCGCAGCCGACGGCCCATCAGCATGCCGAAGCGGTCGGCCTCCTGCTCGTCGGCGAGTGTGAAGTCGGTGCGCGCGGCGGTGGCCCTGCCGTCGTCCTGGCGGGCGGCGGTCTGCCGCTGGTGCATGTGCCACACCTCGTGGCAGAAGATCACGATCTGGTGCCAGACGGCGGCGCGCCGGTCGACGACGACGTCGTCGTGCGTCTCGCCCTCCAGCCAGAGTCCGCTGGCGGTGTGCGGCGGGAACACCTCCCGGTGGACGACGATCTTGCGGCCCCGCCACTTGACGGCCGACTCGACGACCGCCTGGAACATGACCTCGGGATCCGCGGGAACCGGCACTCGGATGGGTTCGATGAGGGCGTCGGCGAGGCGACGCATCTCCCTGTTCGTACGCACGGTTCTCCCCGTGGCTGCGCGGGTGTTCGATGCAGCAATATGCCAAGACCGGTGGCGCTTCAGCCACCTCCCGGCACCCCGCCGCGCACGGTGCGGCGGGAGAAATGAGGCCGTTAGGGACGAAGAAGGCCGCCGCACCGGACAACAATGGCCGAAAAGCGGACACCCGCCCCCGGCGGGGCCGTGGGGTGGGTGTGCCGGGGTGTGCGGTGAGTTCCGTTCGTGGTGGATGGGGTGGCGTCCCGGACCGCGTACGACGGTGCGCCCGGCGCACGGACCGTGGCCCGACCCCGCCCGCCGGCCACCGAGGCCCCCGGCGGGCCCGTACGGCCACGGCGGGCCGGCCGGACGGACCGGGAGCGCGCGACCGGCCGGGCTCGCGGCCACCGCCGACGGCCCGCCGCACCGGCGCCGCCGCACCGGTCACGCCCCGTCCACCTCCCGGACCTGCGCCTTCACGACCGACCCCGGCCCGGGCAGGCGGCCGGACGCGCCTCCGCCGGTGGCGCCGCCACCACCGGCCCTCCTGGGCCGGCGGCCCACCGGCGAGCCGGTGCGGCAGTGCCTCGGGAAGCCCGGCCGGGCCGCTGGGGGCGGCGCCCGGGCCCGCCGTCGCCGACACGGGACCGTCCCGGCGCCCCTCGGGCACCTGCGGCCTCTGCGGCGGGCGCCGTTCCGCGCGACCGGGCGTGTGCGCCAATTCCGGTCGTTGTCAGACGTCTTCGCGCGACCTGGCCGAACCCGGCGCGGCGGCGGCCGCGTCGGCTAGGGCGGCGCCGTCCCCGCCGCCCAGCGGGTCGGTGCCGGACCAGGCCCGCACCGCCCATGCCCGCTGGGCGGGCATGGGGCCCGGCAGGGACCGTGGCAACGTCTGCCCGGTCGTGCCGTCGGGGCCCGCGTACGGCAGGCCAGAGGCGGTCGCGGCAGGTCAGTTGGCGACGCTCACCCCCTGCGCACCGGCGGAAACCCGGGACCGTATCCGCTCGACGGCCGTTCGCCGGCCCAGGGCGCGGGAGACCGCGCCGATGTCGCGGAGCAGGGCCGTGGTGTCCACCTGGGTGGTGGGGGGCTTGCGGGGCCGGTGTTCGGCGGCGTCCAGGATCGTGACCGCTGCGGCCAGCGCGGCGGCCTGGTCGGCGGGGAAGCCGAGGGAGAGGGCGGTGGCGCAGGAGCGTCGGCGCAGGTCCTCGTCGAGGAAGCGGCCCAGCGGCAGCAGTACGTCGCGGATGAACGTCTCGCGGCGGATGAGCCGCAGTTCGAGGCCCGCCCGCAGGGCGCGCGGGGGGCCGCCGCCGTGCACCGACCGCATCAGCAGGTACAGCGGGCGCAGTTCGCGGTGGGCGAGCCGGAGCCGTCGGCGGTCGCGCAGATACTGTCCGGCGTGCGGCAGGATGAAGCCCGCCGCGACGAGGACGGCGGACAGGGACGCGAGGGGCGGCGCGACGGCCGTGGACAGCCAGTCCAGGTTCCGGCCGGACCAGCGGGCGGCCACCGCGGTCAGCTTGACGGCGTCGAAGAGCAGCTGGAGCGCGAAGCCGACCCCGAGGAGCCGCAGCCCGGCGCGCAGCCAGACGTCGAGGCCGCCGGCGCTGACCCAGTCCCAGATCAGCCGGTTGACGATCAGCCCGGCGACGGTGTGCGCGAGCAGATAGAGGAGGATCATCTCGCGCGCGTACGGCGTGTCGGCGTAGTAGGTGTCCAGGTCCCGTAGCCGCTCGCGGGGCATCTCCGCGAGGAGGAACAGCACCCAGAGGGCGACGATCACCCCGAGGTAGCCGGCGCGCACCGCGCCTCTCACCCGGCGGGTGCGGTCCATCCGGTCCATCCGGTCCGTGCGGTTCGTCCGGTCCGTGCGGTCCGTGCGGTCGGCCGGTCCGTCGCGCCAGGTGACGATCAGCAGCAGGCAGGCGCTGGAGAACGCGGTGAGCAGGGAGTACGCCCAGGGCGCCGCGATGTTCGGCACGCCCGTGACCCGGTTGATCCAGCCGATCGTCGACGGCGCCACGAAGACGAACACCGCGCAGGCGAGCAGCAGCAGACCGCCGACCGCGCGCATCAGCGGGTCCCGCCACAGCCGGATGATGCCGGGCAGCTTGATGGCCAGGGCGGCGGCGAGGATGCCGGCGGGGATCCACCAGAGGGTGGGGTAGAACGCGTGGACGGTCTCGGCGGGGTCGAGGGCCAGGGGTGCGGCGGTGGCCGTCACCGGGCCGCCCTTCGGCCGCGGTAACCGAGGGACCGCTGCACCGGGTCGAGCGGCGTGCCGGGCGCGTCCCCGCCGCACACCAGTGGCCGCAGCGCACCGGCCAGCCGGTGTCCGAAGTCGTCCGCCTCCGCCTCCTCCCGCTGCCGGGAACCGTTGCGGGCGGCGACGGTGAGGGCGAGTTCCCGCCAGCCGGACCGGGCGGCGAGCGCGTCCGCGGCGGCCGTGCCGGACAGGTGGTGATGGCAGTGCCCGGCGTGCATGTGCCACAGCTCGTGTCCGAGGATGACGAGCTGCTGCACGGCCTCGGCCCGCTCCTCGACGATGACCAGGTCGAAGTCCTGGAACTCCACCCACAGGCCGGTGACCTCGATCTCGTCGGGGAACCGCTCGAAGCGCAGCTCCACCGGCCGGCCGCCGCGGCGCGCGGTCATCTCCTCGCACACCGCCCGGCACACCTGGCGTACGTCGGTGGGGGGTTCGGGCCGGGCCCGCAGCGCGGCGTCGAGCTGGTCCGCCAGCTCGCGCATCGCGGCACCGGTCCGCGCGCGCCGCAGCGCGGTGGCGATCCGGCCCGCCCTGGGCCGCGCGCCAGGGTTGTCCATCGCGCCCCTTTCTCGCACCGCCGGAGCGCCGCGTCTCTCGCACCGCCGCACCGCCGGAGCGCCGCGTTCTCGCACCGCCGCACCGGCCGAACCGCCGGGCGGCGACCGTCCGAGGGTACGCGGCGGGGTCCGGGCACGACCATGCCCGTCACGAAAGATTCGTGCCGAACCCATTGACGCGCACGCGCTTCGACCTTACGGTCCGTTCGAAGTTACGAGCGGCATCCGAAATACCGAACAATCCTCGTGCAATCTTTGAGAGTAAGGGCAGGGAATGGGACAACCTGGCCTGAACCGCAGGCAATTGCTGGCCACCCTCGGCGGACTGACGATCGCGGGAAGCTTCGGCTTCGCCGCACTCGGCACCGGCGCCGACGCCCTCGCCTCCGGGGCCCGTACACGCGTCCGGTACTGGAACCTCTTCAGTGGCGGCGACGGCTACAACATGATCGCGATGCTGGACGCCTTCCGCGCGGAGCACCCGGACATCGCGGTGAAGGACTCCACCCTCCAGTGGGGCAGCCCCTTCTACACCAAGCTGGCCATGGCCGCCGCGGGCAACCGCGCCCCCGACCTCGGTGTCATGCACCTGGGCCGGGTCCCCGGCTTCTCACCCGGCCGCCTCCTGGACCCCTGGGACGTGAACCTGCTCGCCAAGTACGGCGTCCACGAACGGGACTTCAACCCCGCCCTGTGGCAGCGCGCCGTCATCGACGGCAAGCTCTACGCCCTGCCCCTCGACATCCACGTCCAGCTCTGCTTCTACCGCAAGGACGTCCTGAAGAAGGCGGGCCTGCTCGGCGCCGACGGGCGGATGGTCACCCCGACGTCGACCGGCGAGTGGTTCGACATGCTCAAGGAGGCGAAGGCCGCCACCAAGAAGGGCCTCCAGACCATCGGCCTCTGGCACAACGACCAGAACTTCCAGTGGTGGTTCTTCGTCGCCTTCTACACCCAGCTCGGCGGCACCTGGTTCGACGACGCCAACACCGGCGTCACCTTCGACACCGGCAAGGCCGCCCAGGTCCTTCAGTTCCTGCGCCGTCACATCACCGACGGCTACGCCAACCCCGGCTACGGCGGCGCCGCGGGCGCCGAACAGCTCATCAACGGCTCCCCGTTCGCCTGGGAGGGCAACTGGTCGGTGCCCGTCTTCGACACGGCGAAGGTCGAGTACGGCGCGGCCCCGCTGCCGCCCGTCTTCGGCAAGCCGGCCACCCACGCCGAGTCGCACGCCTTCGTCCTGCCCCACCAGTCGGAACGCGGCGGCGCCGCCAACGAGGCCGCGCACCGGCTCGCCGCGTACATCGTCCGGCACGCCCAGCAGTGGGCGGGCGGCGGCCACATCCCCGCCTACACCCCCACGCTCTCCACGCCCGCCTACCGGAAGCTGAACCCCCAGAGCGAGTACGTCTCGGCGATGGACCACCAGGCCACCGAGCCCAAGGTGTGGTTCGCGGGCTCCACCGGCATCCTCGCCCAGCGCGTCGGCCCGATCGTCGTCTCCGCGACCACGGGCTCCGCGACCCCGGACGCCGCCGCCCGCCGGATGAAGCGCACGCTCACCGAACTGCTCGCCTCGAAGAACCCCATGGACGGCCGGACCGCCGCGCAGGGAGGTGCGGTCGCATGACGACGACCAGCGCAGAGACCGTCATCGCACCGGCCCGCACCCGGGCCGTCGCCGCCGGCGCCACCACCCGCCGGGGGCAGGGCTTCCAGCACGGCGGCTGGTTCGTCGCCCCGTTCCTGGCCCTGTTCGCGCTGTTCGTGGTCTGGCCGCTGCTGCGCGGCCTGTACCTCAGCTTCACCGACGCCAACATCTCCGGCGAGGGCGCGAGCTTCGTCGGCCTCGACAACTACCGCGAGGCCCTGCGGGACGACCTGATGTGGGAAGCCCTCGGCCACAGCGCCTACTTCACGCTCCTGGTCGTCCCCTGCATCACCGTCATGGCGTTCCTGCTCGCGATGCTCGCCCACCACATCGAGCGCGGCAAGTGGCTGTGGCGGCTGTGCTTCTTCGCCCCGTTCCTGCTGCCCTCCACCGTCGCCGCGAACCTGTGGCAGTGGCTGTTCAACCCCGGCACCGGGATGATCAACCACGTCTTCGGCATCGACACGCCCTGGCTGACCGACAAGTCGTACGCCATGCTCGCCGTCGTCATCACCACCCTGTGGTGGACGGTCGGCTTCAGCTTCCTGCTCTACCTCGCCGCCCTCCAGGGCATCCCCGGCCACCTCTACGAGGCCGCCAAACTGGACGGCGCGAACGCCTGGCACCGCATGGTCCACATCACCCTGCCGATGCTGCGCAACATCACCGGCCTCGTCATCGCCCTCCAGATCCTCGCCTCGCTCCAGGTCTTCGACCAGGCCGTCGTGATGCAGGACTTCGGGCCCGGGCCCGAGGGTTCGACCCGGACCTTCGTGCAGTACACCCTCGAAGAGGGCTTCACCAGCTACCGCGTGGGCTACGCCTCCGCCATCTCCATCATCTTCTTCGTGATCATCGCGGCCGTCGCCCTCGCGCGGATGTGGCTGCTGCGCAACCGTGAGGAGGGCGGCCGATGAGCGACGCCGCACAGATCCGCGTCAAGCCCCGCAAGGTCTGGACGCCGAGCCAGATCGTCCTCACCCTCCTCGGCACCGCCGTCTCCGCGGTGTTCCTCGCCCCGCTCGCCTGGGCGCTGTTCACCTCGCTCAAGTCGGAGACCGAGGCCGTCGAGGTGCCGACGCACTGGCTGCCGAGGGAGTGGACCGGCCAGGCCTGGAAAGCGATCTTCGAGAACGGCAACATCACCGACTGGTTCGTGAACTCGCTCGTCGTCTCCGTCTGCGTGACCACCATCGTGCTGGTCGTCTCCGCGCTCGCCGGATACGGCTTCGCCCGCACCGAGTTCCGCGGCAAGGCCGCCCTCATGGGTGTCGTCATGGCGGGCCTCATGGTCTCCCCGGCCGTCCTCGGCGTCCCGCTGTTCACCACCGTCCAGCAGATGGGGATGGTCGACACCTACTGGGGCATGATCCTGCCCCAGTGCGCGCCCGCCGCGATGGTCTTCATCCTCTACAAGTTCTTCCAGGGCATCCCGCGCGAACTGGAGGAGGCCGCGTTCATCGACGGCGCGGGCCGCTGGCGGGTCTTCTTCACCATCGTCGTCCCGCTCGCCCGCCCCTCCCTCGCGGCGGTCGGCATCTTCACCTTCATCGCGTCGTGGAACAACTTCCTGTGGCCGTACATGGTCACCAACAACCCCGACCTGATGACGATGCCGAACGGCATCGCGACCGTCATGAACTCCTACGGCATCCAGTGGGCGCAGCTCATGGCCGGCGGTCTGATGGCCGGCCTGCCCCTGATCGTCGTCTTCGTCTTCTTCCAGCGGCAGATCGTGGCGGGCGTCGCCCACACGGGATTGGCGGGACAGTGACCGTGACCGTGCGCAGAACCCTCACCGCCGTCGCGACGGCGACCCTCGTGGCCCTGCTGCCCCACACGGCCCAGGCGGCGGAGACCTATCCGGACCCGCGCCCCCTCACCGGCCAGGAGATCATCCACGACCCCACGGTCGCCCGCCTCAAGTCCGGCGGCTACGTGGCCTACTCGACCGGCGGCGTCATCGGCGCCCGCCTCTCCGAGGACGGCCGGCACTGGGACGACGCGGGCAACGCCTTCGCTACACCCCCCGCCTGGTGGTACGAGTACAACGACAAGGCCGACCCCTGGGCCCCCGACCTCTCCTGGCGCGACGGCCGCTACTGGCTCTACTACGCCGTCTCCTCCTGGGGCAGCAACCACTCCGCGATCGGCGTCGCCACCTCGCCCTCCGGCCGCCCCGGCACCTGGACCGACCACGGCAAGGTCCTCACCTCCGAACGCACCGACACCTGGAACGCCATCGACCCGGCGATCGTCAAGGCCGACGGCAGGCTGTGGATGTCGTTCGGCTCCTACTGGACCGGCATCCGCATGGTCGAAATCGACCCGGCGACCGGCAAGGCGCTCCCCGGTGCCACGGTCCACCACCTGGCGACCCGCCCCGACGCCCCGTACGCCGTCGAAGGCCCGTACATCGTCAAGCACGGCCGCCACTACTACCTCTTCGCCTCCTACGACGCCTGCTGCTCCGGCGTGAACTCCACCTACAAGATCAAGGTCGGCCGCTCCACCTCCGTGACGGGCCCGTACGTCGACAGCGACGGCACCCCGATGCTGAACGGCGGCGGCGACCTCGTCCTGGAGGGCCACGGCCGCTTCATCGGCACCGGCGGCCAGTCCGTCTTCAAGGACAAGGGCAAGGACTGGCTGGCGTACCACTACTACGACGCGCAGGACGAAGGCACCCCGAAGCTGGGCCTGAACAAGCTCACCTGGACAAGGGACGGCTGGCCCAAGGCTCTTTAGGGGCCCGGGGCTGCGTCCATATGCGGCTCCGCCGCGTGGGCGCGACCAGCCACAGACAACCGGCACTCGCCACCGAAACACAAGCCACACACACGGAAAGGCGCCCATGCGACCCGCCCGCTTCACCCTCGACCCCGCTTTCACCGTCGGCGAGGTCAACCCCCGCCTCTTCGGCAGCTTCGTCGAACACCTCGGCCGCTGCGTCTACACCGGCATCTTCGAACCGGACCACCCCACCGCGGACGAGGCCGGCCTCCGCCGGGACGTCCTGGACCTGGTCCGCGAACTCGGCGTGACGGCCATCCGCTACCCCGGCGGCAACTTCGTCTCGGGCTACAAGTGGGAGGACTCGGTCGGCCCCGTCGAGGACCGCCCCCGCCGCCTCGACCTGTCCTGGCACTCGACGGAGACGAACCGCTTCGGCCTCTCCGAGTACATCGCGTTCCTGAAGAAGATCGGCCCGCAGGCGGAGCCGATGATGGCCGTGAACCTCGGTACGCGGGGCGTCGCGGAGGCCCTGGAACTCCAGGAGTACGCCAACCACCCCTCCGGCACGGCCCTGTCCGACCTGCGCGTCTCCCACGGCGACAAGGACCCGTTCGGCATCCGCCTGTGGTGCCTGGGCAACGAGATGGACGGCCCCTGGCAGACGGGCCACAAGACGGCGCGGGAGTACGGCCGTATCGCCGCCGAGACGGCCCGCGCGATGCGCCAGGCGGACCCGACCGTGGAACTGGTCGCCTGCGGCTCGTCCGGCCAGTCGATGCCGACGTTCGCCGAGTGGGAGGCGACGGTCCTCCAGGAGACCTACGACCTGGTCGACTACATCTCCCTGCACGCCTACTACGAGCCGGTCGACGGCGACGTGGACTCCTTCCTTGCCTCCGCCGTCGACATGGAGTCCTTCATCGAGAACGTCGTCGCCACCTGCGACCACGTCGGCGCCCGGCTGAAGTCGAAGAAGAAGATCAACCTCTCCTTCGACGAGTGGAACGTCTGGTACCTCTCCCGCTGGGAGGCCCGGGCGAAGACCTTCGAGCAGCACGACTGGCCGGAGGCGCCGCGCCTGCTGGAGGACAACTACAGCGTCACGGACGCGGTGGTCTTCGGCTCGCTGCTGATCGCCCTGCTCCGCCACGCCGACCGCGTCACGGTCGCCTGCCTCGCCCAGCTGGTGAACGTGATCGCGCCGATCATGACGGAGCCCGGCGGCCCGGCCTGGCGCCAGACGACGTTCTTCCCCTTCGCCCAGGCGTCGAAGTACGGCCGCGGCGAGGTGCTGGACGTCCGCGTCGACTCCCCGACGTACGAGACGGCGAAGTACGGCGAGACCGACCTCCTCCACGCCACCGCCGTCCGCGCCGAGGACGGCACGGTCACCGTCTTCGCCGTCAACCGCAGCCGCACGGACGCGCTCCCCCTGGAGGTGACCCTGAACGGCCTCGGCCTCACCCGGGTCGTCGAGCACACCGCCCTCGCCGACGCCGACCCCGACGCCCGCAACACCCTCACCGAGCCCGAGCGGGTCACCCCGCACCCGGTCGAGGGCACGACCCTCACCGAAGGCCGCCTCACCACCGTCCTGGAACCCCTGTCCTGGAACGTCATCCGCCTGGCCTGACCCACCCCGCACACCACGCGACGGAACCACCGGAGAACCTCACCCTCCGGTGGCTCCGCCGCGCCCGCTACCGTGGCCGGCATGGCGGTACGTGACGTATGAACAGGCGACGGCGGAAGAAGCTGACGCGGGGGCTGGTGCTGGCGGCGATGCTCGGGGAGGAGGCGGAGGTGCGGCGGCTGTTGCGGGCCGGGGCCGATGCGGGCGGGCCCGATTCCGAGGGGACCACGCCGCTGTACGCGGCTTCCGTGCACGGGGCCGCCGCGGTCGCGCGGATGTTGTTGGAAGCCGGTGCCGAGCCCGACGCGGAGAGCGGGCACGGCAGCGAGGGGACGCCCCTGTGCGCGGCGGCGTGCTGGGGGTACACCGAGACGGTCCGTGTCCTTCTCGAGTACGGGGCGGATCCCCACCTGCGGGAGGACGGCGGGAGCGGGATGAGCCCTCTGGAGTGGGCGCTCAGGGGGCCGTATCCGAAGACGGCCGAGGTGCTGGGGAATGCCGCGGCCCCCGGCGGGGGGAGCCGGGGGCCGGGCGTGGGGTGTGGCTCGGGGGTGCTCAGAAGGTCAGAGTCCAGCCGTTGAGGGTGCCGGTGGCGCCCTCGGAGATGTCCTCGACGCGGAGCTTCCAGACGCCGTTCGCCGGGGAGGTACTGGCGTCGACCGTGTAGACGTGCTGGATGGTGCCACCGGTCTCCGTCGCGGAGTCCGGCTTGACCAGGTACAGCTTGCCGTCCGGGGCGACCAGGTTGATCTCCAGGTCACCGCGCCACTCGTGGGTGGCGTCGACGTACACCCGCAGCTTCTTCGGCGCGTTCCCGGCGAGCCCGGCGACGGTGACCGGCACGTCCACCGTGCCCGGGTCGGGCAGGGTGTGCTTGGTCTGGTTCTCGTACGACGGGAACGTCAGGGACCAGCCGTCGAGGGTGCCGGTGGCGCCCTCGGAGGTGTCCTGGACCTTCAGCTTCCAGGTGCCGTTCGCGACGGACGCGCTCGCGTCGACCGCGTACGTCGTCTTGATGACGCCGCCGTCCTCGGTCGCCGAAGGCGCCTTCAGCGGGAACGTGGTGCCGTTCGGGGCGACGAGGTCGATACGCACGTCACCGCGCCACTCGTGGACCGCGTCCACGGCCACCTGGAGCGCCGCCGGCGCGTTGCCGGCGATGCCGTCCACCGTGATCTCGGAGGTCAGCGTGGCGTTGTCCGGGACGGCGACCGCGCCGGTCTTCGTGAACGGGGTGGGGAACGCCAGCGACCACTGCTTGAGGGTGCCGGTGGCGCCCTCGGAGCCGTCCTGGACCCTCAGCTTCCAGGCGCCGTTGGCGGCGGACGCGCTCGCGTCGACGGTGTACGTGGTGTTGAGCGTGCCGCCGTCCTCGGTGCCGGACATCGCCTTCAGCGGGAACACGGTGCCGCCCGGGGCCACCAGGTCGATCTTCATGTCGCCGCGCCACTCGTGCGTGGCCTCGACGGACACCCGGAGGTTCTTCGGCGCGCTGCCGGAGATGCCGGACACCGTGATCGGCGACTCGACCGTGCCCGCGTCGGGGATCGCGTGGTCGGTGTCGTTCACGATGTGGGAGGCGCGGGGCTTGGCCGACGGCTGGGGCTCCGGCTCCGGCTGGGGCTCGGGCTGGGCCGAGCCGAGCGCCTGGCCGAGGTCGATCCGGGGCGTGGTGGCGCCGGTGTACGTGACGGCCTTGCCGGAGGACTCCAGCAGCGTCTCCAGCTCGGCGACGCTCTTGGCCGGGAACGCCTCCCGGAGCACCGCGTAGGCGCCGGCCACGTGCGGCGCGGCCATCGAGGTGCCGTTCTTCGAGCCGTAGGTGTCGCCGGGCAGGGCGGAGACGATGCCGGTGCCGGGCGCGAGGACGTCCAGCAGCGCGCCGCGGTTGCCGAACGAGGACAGCTGGTCGTCGTCGGTGGAGGAGCCGACCGCGATGGCGGACGGTACGCAGGCGGGGGCGCTGACCGCGTCGCCGTAGCCGTTGTTCCCGGACGCGACGACGGTGGCGACACCGGCGCCGAGCAGGTTGTCGATGGCCAGCTTGCGCGGGTCGCGGTCGCAGGCCGTGGTGTACCGGCCGCCGCCGAGGCTCAGGTTGGCGGTGACGATCGGAGTGCCGGCCTGACGCAGCTTCAGCACCTTCTCCAGGCCCGCGATCTGGGCGCTGGTGAAGCTGAGCACGCAGGGCGCGGCGCCGGGACCGCAGAAGTCCTCGGAGGCGAACCTGGAGAAGACCTGGATGGCGACGATGTCGGCGCCGGGCGCGACACCCCGCTTGGGCGCCCCGGTGAGCCCCGTGCCGTCACCGGCGGCGATACCGGCGACGTGGGTGCCGTGGGAGCAGGCGGCGCCCATGGTCGTGCAGGCCCCGGCCTCCGCGTCGGCGGTGCCCGGTCCCTCCTCGGCGGGAGTGCCGCCCGGGCAGAGGCTGGTGGCGGAGTACTCCTCGTCGGCGGGCGAGAAGCACGCCTCGGCGACGACCTTGCCGTCGAGGAAGGGGTGGCCGGTGGCGACGCCGGTGTCGAGGACGGCGATCGCGCTGCCCGCGCCGGTTTTACCCGCGGCGGCGGCCTTGTCGCCGCCGATCAGCGGCACGCTCTGGTCCAGGGTGGGCGGGACCGGCACGTCCTCGGTGACGCTGACGACGCCCGGCTGGGCGGCCAGTTCGTCGAGGCCGCCGCGGTCGACCTTCAGGGTGACGAGCGGCAGGGTCTGGAAGGTCTGCACGGTGTCACCGGCGCTCGCGGCACCGGACAGGTCCGTGCGGTTCTCGGTGACGACGTTGACGCGGACGGTGCCGCCGTCGGCGGTCTCGTCGTACAGCGGCGGGTCGACCGGGTCACCGCTCGCCGCGGTGGCGGCCGGGGTGCTCTGCGGGACCGCGGCGTGGGCCGGCAACGCCCCGAGGGACGCGGTGACCAACGCCAGGGTGACCGCGGAGGACCACAGGGGTCTCTTCAATGTCTCTCCATCGAGGAGGCGGGCAGGCTCGTGCCCGCGTGGAGGGGGTGGTGACGCCGAAGGCCGGATGGTGAGAGAACCGCCATCCGGCCTTCGGTCCGAGCGCGTGGCTCGTCAAAGAGCGCTGTCGCCGGGGATCAGGTCGCGTTCGCGCCGTTCTTCGCCCGGCCGATGACCGCCACGAACACGAAGTACGTGTTGGCGAGGGAGCGGCAGGTGCTCTTGAACCAGTAGGCGCTGCAGGTCTTCCAGTAGAGCGAGTTCCAGAAGACGCCGTCCACGTTCAGGCCCTTGGAGCGGGACAGGTACTTGTAGTAGCCCTTGTACGAGTTGCCGATCGTGCCGTAGCCGTAGTCGTGCTGGTCACAGGCCGGGCGGAAGTTGTAGCCGAGGGGCGCGTCGGGCGAGGTGGTGCAGTGGTCCTCGTGGATGCCGCGCACCTTGGTGCCGTTCGGCAGCGTCTTCCACGTCGGGTTGTGCCAGCCGTAGTGCGCCACCTTCGTGGTGCAGCCGGACTTGGTGTAGTACATCCAGCTCGTCGCGGTGTCGCAGTGCGACGGGTAGGACTGCGGGCCGGAGACCTCGCTGCCGAGGAACTCCGAGGAGGCCGGCGCGTCGGTGCCCGTGGCGTCCGAGCTCGGGGCGTCGCCCGGGACGGCGGCACCCGGGACCGGCACCTCGCCGCCGGTGGAGGTGGCGGTCGGCTGGGCGGTGCCGGAGGAGAACTCCAGGTGCCAGCTGCCGTTGGTCTCCGAGGAGAGGTCGGAGACACGGTCGGTGGCGTCGTAGTCGTACGTCGCCAGCGGGTCGCCGGACTCGGTCGGGTTGGTCACGGTGCGCAGCAGACCGGAGGAGTCGTAGGCGTACCGGGCGAGGGTCTGCGTGGTGGCGCCCTCGGTGACGGTGATCTGCTTGACCTGGCCCGCGTAGTCGCCGGGGGCGGAGGAGGTGGCCGTGGTCGACGTCGCGTAGACGACGTCGGTGGAGGACGCGGGCTTCTCGCCGTACGCCGGGTTGGTGATCTCGGCGACGCGGCCGTGCGTGTCGTACTCGACCTTGGTGGCGTAGGTGTTGTTGCCGACGCTGGTCACGCGCCAGGCGTCGGCGCCGGTGCCGGCCTGCTGCCACTTGTAGGTGGGCTTGAGGTTGGTGGCGGAGATCGGCTGGCCGGAGGCGTCGACGAAGGCGTCGTCACCGGCGGGCGTCGAGGCCAGGTCCACGTTGATGACCTCGGTGATCGAGGTCTCCATGGTCCCGGTCAGGTCGTTCCACTTGGTGGTCTCGGTGACCGTGGACCCGGTGGTGGTGGCGTACTTCTTGACGCCGCCGCCGCTCGGGTAGTCGATGCTGGACTTGAGCTCGTAGCGCAGCGTCTCGTCGACGCCGAGGTCGGTCACGAGGACCGCGTCGCCCTGCTGCTCCAGCTTCCGGTTGAGCTGGCCGCCGACGAACTCGGCTTCCCAGCTCGGGCCGAAGACACCCATGTCGGCACGGGTGTCCGGGGCGTCCTCGGGCGAGGCGACGCCGTCGGCCTGGGCACTGACCGAGTGGCGGCGGTTGACGAGAACGCCGGGCACGTCGATCTCGGTGACCTCGAACGACTCGGTCGACGAGAAGTACATTCCCGGGCCGACGTCCTGAATCGTTCCTTCAGCCAACGGCTGGTCGACGGTCTCCGCGGCCACGGCCTGGTGCTGCGGGAGCAGCAGCGAAAGGCCGAGCACAGCGGCGACGGGCAGCGCAGTTCTGCGCACAAGTCCCCCTAGGTGGTGCTCATTGCGAGTGATCGCTGCGGACACTAGGTGCCTGTTGATCATGTCCACAAGGAGTCAGAAACGGAGCTACAGGCTCCAGTTGGCGTTCACGGCGTAACGCGTCAACTCCTGTGCGTTGCACGGGGAAAGAGGGTGTGCCGTGCACGCATCGGGGGGCGGCCTTTGCCGGTCCGGCATATGACAGCCGTAGTTGCGAAGATCGTGTGATCAAATTCGTTCACTCAAGGGAAGGAAAAGTAATGAGCGTCCGCTTAGTGTGATCGGCGTCACATTAAAATTGACGGACCGTCGGGAACCGGCCGCCGGGTGCCGACATCGGGTCAGTGTCCCGTGAGACCTGCTAAAACAGCGCAGAACAGCGGTAGTTCATCCGAACACGGTGGTGTCCGGCGTGCGAGGCGATCACACTGGGGCTGCGCGGAACCGGCGGGCAGGACGAGGGGGAGGCACCGTGCAGGGTCCGATCACGGTCACCGGGGCGGGACGGGACGACTGATGCCACTGCCCGACCCCTCGGCCTCACGTGCCGTGCTCATCGGCGTGGACACGTACGACGACCTCGCCGATCTGCCCGCCGTCGCCAACAACGTCGAGCGCCTGGCCGCCCTGCTCACCGCCGACGACGTCTGGGGCCTGCCCCCGCAGCACCTCACGGTCCTGACCAACCCGACGAGCAAGGACGACGTCCTCGACGCCGTCCACACCGCCGCCACCGAGGCCGAGGACGCCCTCCTGTTCTACTTCGCCGGACACGGCCTGCTCACCGTGGACGCCGACCTCCGCCTCGCCCTGCCGCACACCGACACCGAGCGGCTGTACCGGGGCGTGGCCTACGACGACATCCGCGAGCTCGTCGCGCACACGGGCCGGCCCCGCGCCCGGGTCGTCATCCTGGACTGCTGCTACAGCGGCAGCGCCCTGACCGGCTACATGGGCGCCGCGCACGGCATCGCCCACCGCACCATGGCCGAGGGCACCTATGTGATGACGGCCTCCGCCGAGACCAAGCCCGCCATGGCGCCACCCGGCGAGAAGTACACCGCGTTCACCGGCGAACTCCTCCGCGTCATCGAGGAGGGCGTCCCCGGCGGCCCCGACCCGCTGCCCATGGACGTGCTCTTCACCGAGGTCCGCGACCGCCTCGCCGCCCGCCCCGGCATCCCGGTACCGCAGCAGCGCGCCCGCAACGCGGGCCACGCCATCGCGCTGGTCCGCAACCGGTCGCGGACCCGGCCCGCCGAGGAGGCCGCCCCCGCTCCGCCCCCGGAGGAGATCACCCCCGTACGCCCGCCCGTGCTCAGCCGCCTCGCCGGGCTGCTGCACCCGCTGCTCGTCATCGCCGCCGCGGTGAGCCTGCCCTTCGCCGTGACGTCGAGCGCGCTGCAGGGCGGCTCCGACGACCGGTGCGGGAGCTGGACCACGCCGGAGTACGGGGTTTCGGGCGCATGCGTCGGAGTCTCCGACGGAAGCCATTCCTTCATGTCCGAACTCGACAACGTCTCCCGGGCCATCGCGGGGGCCAACGCCGACATCCCCGACGGCGCGCCGTTCGTCACCGTGGCGCTGCTCGCTCCGATGACCTCTTACGACGACGTCGACATCAAAAGGATCGTGCACCAGGTCCAGGGCGCGTACGCGGCGCAGCGCAGGATCAACCAGGCCGACGCCACGCCGTACGTCCGTCTCGTGCTCGCCGAACCGGGCGGGTGGTCGGTGGAGCAGGAGGTGACCGACCAGCTCGCGGAGATGTCGGTGTCGAAGGAGCACAACCTGCGCGCGGTCGTCGGCTTCGACGGGTACGCCTTGACCAACCGCGAGGCTGTCCGGGCCCTCACCGATCGGGGAATCCCCGCGATCGCCGGCCGCTTCACGCCGAACGAGCCGGACGACCACGGGCTGGGCGACCGTCCCATCGCCTGGATCATGCCCAGCCCGGACGATCAGGCGTCCGCCCTGGCGGCATCGAAGGCGAAGAGTGCCGTCGCCGAGCGGCGCAGCATCCTCGTCTGGGACGTGGACGACATGGGTTACGCGCAGGACCTGCGCGACGCCTTCCGCGAGCACCTGGGAGAGACCGTGCGCGACACGGCCCGCTACGGATACATCGAGGACGACGAGGAGATGGAGGCGCAGTTCACGGGCATCGCCGACCAGATGTGCAAGCTGCCCGCCGACGTCGACAACGTACTCTTCGCCGGCGATCCGACGGAGCTTCGGGATTTCGTCCGCGCCCTGGGCAACCGGCAGTGCCAGCACCGCGAGTTCACGGTCGTCACCGGCTCCGGGGCTGCCGCCCTCCACCGGGACTCCGATCTGGACTGGGGTGCCCTGCGCGGGGGCGTCACCGTGGAGTACACCTCCGGGGCGCACCCCGACGGGTCGAAGGGGCGCGTCATGGAGGACCTGAGGAACGACGTCGAGGAGCTGGAGTCGATCACGGGCACGGTGGATCTCACCGACGGCGAGACCATCGCCGCGTACGACGCGACGCTGACCGCGGCCTACACGATCCGGCGCGTCGCCGGGGCCGGCGGCAGGGTGCCGAGCCTCGCCGCGGTGGCGGCGGGGCTCCTCAACGTGCGGTTCGAGGCGGCCACGGGCCGCATCTGCCTCGACGAACGGGGCCGCGCGTCCGGCAAGGCGGTGCACGTCCTCCGCCTGGACCCGGCCCGCAGGGCGCCGAGGCTGATCTCTACGGAGTATCCCGGCCCAGGCGGGTGTGGCTGAGGAAGTCGCCCCAGGCGGCGGGGGAGAGGGCGAGGCGGGGGCCCGCCTTGTCCTTGGAGTCGCGGACGTGGATGGTGGCGGGGGTGAGGGCGACCTCGACGCAGTCGCCCTGGCTGCCGCTGCTGTAGCTGCTCTTGAACCAGGCCAGCTCCGACGTGCTCATAGCGCTCCTCGCATTCGCTCCAGCAGGCTCCTGGAGTCCTCGGGGGTGAGGGCCTGCGTGCGCAGTTTTCCATACCGCTGCTGGAGGATGCTGAGCTCTTTCGGGGCAGAGATGAGACGGCCATTCTCCTGCCCCTCCGAGTACCCGAACCACCGGTTCTCCGGTGACTCGAGCAGCTGCAACGGCCCGTCCAGCCCCGGGTGATCCGGCTGCCGCAGCGGCATGATCTGAAGCTGGACGTTCCAGTGCCGGTCGATCACCCGCAGCAAGTGGTCGAGTTGTTCCCGGGTGACGTCCTCGCCGCCCGTGTGCCGCTCCAGCACCGCCTGTTCGATGATGAAGCTGAACTCACTCGGCGGCTTACGCCGCGTCGACATCAACTCCTGCCGCGCCAGGCGTGCGGCCACCCGTTGGTTGAGATCGTCCTCGTCGGGAATCGGCGGCACACTCAGCGACACCGCCCGTGCGTACGCCTCCGTCTGCAACAGCCCCGGCACGAGTCGGCACTCGTAGGTGTAGAGCGCGATCGCCTCGCGCTCCATCCGCGCCCACTGCCTGAACCACGCCGCCAACCCCGGCTGCCGAGCCAGATGTGCCGCCGCCGCCCGTACCGCCCCGGTGTTCCCCGTCGCTTCCTCCGTGCCGTCCACGAACGGTGTGTCCGGCATGCGACGGCCCAATTCCACCGACGCGACCATGTGTTTGGAGTAGCCGATCCGCTCGGCCAGCTCCTCCCTGGTCAACCCGGCGTGCTCCCGCAGGGCCTGGACCACCGCCCCGAACGCCCTCATGCTGTCCGACGACTCGGGCTCGCCGCCCGTCCCCACCGTGCCCTCGACCACCATCGGTCACCTCCCGCGCATATCGTCACGGGCAGTCACCGGTACTGTCCAGGTCGTGACCGCGTACGCTGTGGCGGCGTACGCGGCCCGGGCCTGGTGAACGGCCCTTTCGTGGCGTCACATTGGCCGCATGACCGCACCCTCGGCCCACCACCGGGCGATTACCGTACGTATGTTCACCCAGCGCCTGAGCGCCACACCGCGCGGTGCCCGCCTCGCCCGTCGCCTCGCGGTGGGCCAGCTCGCCGCCTGGGGCATCCCGTACGGCACCGACGCGTCGGAGACCATCGCGGCCATCGTCGCGGAACTGGCCGCGAACGCGGCGACGCACGGCCGGGTGCCGGGGCGGGACTTCGAGCTGCGGCTCTCGCTCGTGCCCGGCGGTGTCCGGATCGAGGTCGCCGACAGCCGTGGTGAGCGCCGCCCGCCCGGCCCGCGTGACGTACGGCCGCCGCATCCCCTGGCCGAGGGCGGGTGGGGCCTCGTACTCGTCGACGCGCTGGCCGACCGCTGGGAGGTGCTGGACCGCGCGCCGGGAAAAGCGGTGCGGGCCGAGGTCGATCTGCCGGGATGGCTGGGTTTGTTCCGCGCATGACAGGCGAATCCGTGCGCGAACCGTTGACGGCGAAACCATTCGATTCTACGGTCCCGTTCGCAGTGGCGATCGATGTTCGAAATGTCGAACCTTTGAAGTCCAGAACGGGAGCACCCCCACATGAGCCGCACCCGCGCCACCCTCCTCGCCCTCCCCGCCGCCGCCCTCCTCGCCCTGGTCCCCTCCACGGCGTCGGCGTACCCCAACCCCGGTTACGTCACCGGGTCCACCGTGGTGCACGACCCGACGATGATCCGCACCTCGTCGGGGCAGTACCTGCTGTACGCCACCGGCGGCGGCATCGCGAACAAGACGTCCACCGACCGCACCGCCTTCCGGGCCGGCGCCGACGCGTTCTCCTCGCGGCCGGGCTGGTGGTCCACCTACTCCTCCGTGCCGGAGGCGTGGGCGCCGGACATCTCGTACCACGGCGGGAAGTACCTGATGTACTACTCCGTCTCGAAGTTCGGCTCGAACACGTCCGCCATCGGTCTCGCCACCTCGACCACCGGTCAGCCGGGCAGCTGGGCCGACCAGGGCATCGTCTACACCTCGAACGCGTCGAGCGACTACAACGCCATCGACCCGAACCTCTTCGTGGACGGCGACGGCAAGTGGTGGCTGTCCTTCGGCAGTTGGTGGAGCGGGATCAAGATGATCCAGATCAACCCGAGTACCGGGAAGCAGCTCTCCGGCAACACCACCCGCTACTCCCTCGCCTCCCGGCCGACCGGGACGAAGGCCGTCGAGGCGCCGTTCATCGTCAAGCGGGGCGGCTACTACTACCTGTTCGCCTCGTACGACACCTGCTGCGCCGGCACCAGCTCCACGTACAAGGTCAAGGTCGGCCGCGCCACCTCCGTCACCGGGCCGTACGTCGACAGGAACGGCGTCTCCCTCATGAACAACGGAGGGACGCCCGTCCTGGAGTCGCACGGCAGCGTCATCGGCCCCGGAGGGCAGTCGATCATGAACGACGTGGACGGTGACCTGATCGTCTACCACTACTACGACGGCAACGACAACGGCACGCCCAAGCTCGGCATCAACCTCCTGAACTGGAGCAGCGGATGGCCCGTCGCCTACTGACCCTGCTGGCCGCGCTGGTCTGCGTCCTCGCCCTGGGACAGACGCCCGCCGGTGCCGCCTCGTTCGCCAACCCCGTGAAGTCGGTCAAGGGCGCCGACCCCTGGATCTCGTACCACGACGGCCACTACTACCTGATCAGCACCAGCTGGACCGACGTCATCACCCTCCGCAAGTCCGCCACCCTGGCCGGGCTCGCCACCGCGCCCAGCGTGCAGGTGTGGAAGGGCGACGCCGCCTCCCGGTGCTGCAACATCTGGGCGCCGGAGCTGCACTACGTCAACGGGCGCTGGTACCTCTACTACACGGCCGGGCAGAACGTCGCCGACTACAACCCGACGCAGCGCAGCCACGTCCTGGAGAGCGCCGGCTCCGATCCCATGGGGCCGTACACCTACAAGGGGCAGCTGAGCAGCGCGTGGATGCTGGACGCGAGCCTGCTGAACGTGGGCGGCCGGCTGTACATGCTGGGCAGCGCGATCACCGGCGGCACCCAGAACCTCGTCATCGCGCCGATGTCCAACCCGTACACGGTCAGCGGGTCGTACGCGACGATCTCCACGCCGACGTACGACTGGGAACGGCAGGGCGGGACCGTCAACGAGGGCCCGGAGGTGCTGCAACGGGGCGGGCGGACCTTCCTGATCTACTCCGCCAGCGGCTGCTGGACCCCCGACTACAAACTCGGTCAGCTCGAGCTGACCGGCTCCAACCCGCTGTCGGCGTCCTCCTGGACGAAGAAGCCCACGCCCGTCTTCCAGCGCAGCGACGCGAACGGGGTGTACGGGCCGGGCCACAACGGCTTCTTCACCTCGCCGGACGGGCGCGAGAACTGGATCGTCTACCACGCCAACGACCAGGCGGGCGAGGGCTGTGACAACGGGCGGACGACCCGGGCGCAGAGGTTCACCTGGAACGCCGACGGCACACCCAACCTCGGGACGCCGGTGCGGCTGGGCGCCTCCCAAGCCGGGCCCTCCGGTGAGCCGGCCGCCGTCTCCACCACCTACACCCTCACCAACCGCAACAGCGGCAAGTGCCTGGAGGTGGCGGGGGGTTCGGCCGCCGACGGCGCCGACGTGCGGCAGTACGCCTGCAACGGCGGCAGCCACCAGCGGTGGCGGCTGGAGGACCTGGGCGACGACACCCACCGGCTCGTCAACGCCGCCACCGGGAAGGTGCTCGACACCCAGGACTGCTCCACCGCCGACGGCGCCGACCTGCGCCAGTGGTCCTGGCTGGACAACACCTGCGAGCGGTTCCGCTTCCTCGCCACCGACAGCGGCCACGTCCGCCTCGTCAACCAGGCCACCGGCAAGGTCGCCGACGTCGCCAACTGCTCCACCGCCGACGGCGCCGACGTACGCCAGTGGACCTGGCTGAACAACGCCTGCCAGCAGTGGAGGCTGAACCCGGCCTGACCCATCGATGGCGTGCGTACGCGGGTGGGTGGGCCAGGCGGGCTCAGCCCGCCTGGCCCATGCCGGGCGCGTTCGGCAGGGAGCCGGGGCTGGGCCAGCCCGTCGCGGGGGCCGGGGTCAGGCCGTCGGTGCCGCGGACCTGGGCGGCGGTGAGGCCGCCGCGGGCGGGGACGCCGGGCGGGGTGGGGCCCGTGGCGACGGCCGCCGCGGGGGCCACCGGGGGCGGGGCCGGTGCCGGGAAAGGCGCCGGGGCCGGGGCCGGGAACGGGGCCGGTGCCGGGGCCGGGGACTGCGGAAGGGCGGCGGCCGGGGCGGGGGCGGACAGGGGCTCGGGATCGGGCACGTGCATCGGCTCGGATACCGGCACGGGCATGGGCTCGGGTACCGGCACGGGCATGGGCTCGGGGAGCACATGCATGGGCTGCGGTGCCGCGGGCCGGGGAGCCGCCGGCTGGGCCACCGGCCGCGGTGCGGGCTGGGCCGCCGGCAGCGGGACTCCCGCGTTCAGTCCCGCCGTGAGGCCCTGCATGCCCGACCCGTTCGTCGCCCCGATCAGCCGGTCAACCGCCGCCGTGCCCGAGCTGTAGCTGGTCCCGTTGCCCAGCTCGGGCACGGCGGCTCCCCTCCTGGTCCCGTAGAGCACCTGTTCCAGGCCGGACACCAGGCGACGCACGTCGACCTGGGGGCGCACCACGAGCCGCAGGAAGCGGCTGGACGAACCGATCTTGTTGCCGCACTCGCGGACGAGGATCCGGTGCTCGGTGAGCAGCCGGTCCCGGACCACGGTGCCCTCGGCGCCGACGGGGAGACGGACGAAGAGGAAGTTCCCCTGGGAGGGGTAGACGGTGAGGCCGGGCAGCGCGGAGAGCAGGCTCGACATCTCCAGGCGGTCCCGGCGCACCTGCTCCAGGCTCTGCGCGTACTCCCGGCCGTGGTCGCGCAGCATGAAGACGACGTGCTCGGCGAACGCGTTCAGGTTCCACTTCGGCAGCATGGAGCGGACCCGCCCGGCCAGCGCCGGGTTGGCGACCAGGTAGCCGAAGCGGATGCCGTGCAGGCCGAAGTTCTTGCCGAGGCTGCGCAGCACGATCACGTTGGGGCGGAGCATCGCCTCCTGGACGACGGACGGTTCGCTCTCGGCGTCGCAGAACTCCAGGAACGACTCGTCGACGATGACCAGGTCCCGGTCCGCCATCGCGTCCAGGAACTGCACGACCGCGTGCTTGCGCAGATAGCCGCCGTCGGGGTTGTTGGGGTTGCACAGGACGGCGACCTTCGTGCCCCGGGTGCGGATGAAGTCCGCGTACTGCGCCAGGTCGAGGGCGAAGCCGCTCGACTCCTGGAGCGGGAACATGTCGACCCGCTTGCCCGTCTCCATCGGCTGGTCGGTCCAGCGGCCGAAGGTGGGGACGGGCACCGCCAGCGACTCGCGCACCAGGAGGTGGTCGATCCAGGTGATCAGCTCCGTGGAGCCGTTGCCCATGGCGACGCACTGCGGCGGCAGCCGGAGCAGGTCGCACAGTTCGGCGGTGATGGTGTCGGCGCCGCTCGGGTAGTACGTGAGGATGTCCCGGATCCTCGCCGCCATGTCCTCGAACATGGCGGGGGTGGGGAAGTACGGGTTGCAGGGGATGCAGAAGTCCACCGGGCCGGCCCCGTCGTCCCCGCTGTGCCGGGTCAGCGTCGCCATCGACGGGCTGTGCGCGGCGCCGTCGCGGAACAGCGCGGTGACGTTGTCAGCCAAGGGGCCGGCCAAGGGAACCTCCGTCTCGGGTGGCCCGCGCGGGGGAGCACGGGCCGCCCTTACATACGGAGGCGGCCGGGACGCCGTTCAACTCCTGTGGAGGAAGCGTGCGTTCAGGCGCTGAACGAGTGCACCGTCGTCGAGCGGTACGTCTGCCCGGGGCGCAGCACCGTCGACGGGAACGACGGCTGGTTCGGGGAGTCCGGGAAGTGCTGGGTCTCCAGGCAGAGCGCGTCACCCTGGCGGTAGATCCTGCCGCCGCTGCCGACGAGGGTGCCGTCGAGGAAGTTACCGGAGTAGAACTGCAGGCCCGGCTCGGTCGTCGCGATCCGCATCGTGCGGCCCGACCCCGGTTCCCGCAGGGTGGCGACGTGCTCCGGCCGGCTGGTGATGCCCTTGTCCAGGACCCAGTTGTGGTCGAAGCCCTGGCCGTACAGCAGCTGCTGGTGGGCGTCGCGGATGTCCTCGCCGATGGTCTTGGCGCGGCGGAAGTCGAAGGGGGTGCCCGCCACCTTCGCCCGCTCACCCGTGGGGATCAGACCCGCGTCGACCGGCGTGTAGCGGGACGCGGCGATGGACAGCTCGTGGTCGTAGACCGTGCCGCTGCCCTCGCCCGCCAGGTTGAAGTAGACATGGCTGGTGAGGTTGCAGACCGTCGGCTTGTCGGTCGTCGCCTCGTAGTCGATACGCCAGTCACCGGCCCGGGTGAGGGTGTACGTCACCGTCGTCCTCAGCGTGCCGGGGTAGCCCATCTCGCCGTCGACGCTCGTGTAGTACAGGCGCAGGCCCACGTCGGAGCCGCGGGTGAACGGCTCGACGTCCCACACCCGCTTGTCGAAGCCCTGCGCGCCGCCGTGCAGGCTGTTGTCGCCGTCGTTGACGGAGAGCTGGTACTCCTTGCCGTCCAGGGTGAAGCGGCCCCGCGCGATGCGGTTGCCGTAGCGGCCGATCAGCGCGCCGAAGTAGGGGCTGGAGGAGACGTAGTCCTCGAGGTTGTCGAAGCCCAGCGACACGTTCGCGTACCGGCCGCGCCGGTCCGGCAGCTCCAGGGACTGGACGATGCCGCCGTAGGAGAGGACCTTCATCCGCGTGCCGCCGTTCTCCAGCGACCAGCGGTACACCTTGGTGCCGTCCGCGAGCTTGCCGAAGAGTTCCTTCACCGGCTTCCTGCCTCCCGTGGCGTGGGCGGTGCCGCTGAGCGCGGCGGTGACACCGGCGGCTGCCGCCCCGGCGATGACGGTACGTCTGCTCATGTCCGTGTGCATAGTGCGGCTCCCGCATATGGAGGGGGCCCCGCCTTCCGGCGGGGCCCCGGCTGACTTACGAACCGGACTTGCGCTTGTTCCACACGTCGAACCCGACCGCCGCCAGCAGGGCGAGTCCCTTGATGACCTGCTGCCAGTCGGTGCCGACGCTGAGAAGGTTCATGCCGTTGTTCAGCACGCCGAGGACCAGGCCGCCGATGATCGCGCCGAGCACGGTGCCGACACCGCCGCTCATGGACGCGCCGCCGATGAACGCCGAGGCGATCGCCTCGAGTTCGTAGTTCAGGCCCGCCTTCGGAGACGCCGCGTTCAGCCGGGCGGCGATCGCCAGACCGGCCAGGGCCGCGAGCACGCCCATGTTCAGGAAGACCAGGAAGGTGACCTTCTTGTCCTTCACACCGGACAGCTTCGCCGCCGGCAGGTTGCCGCCGATCGCGTAGATGTGGCGGCCGAAGACCGAGTTGCGCATCAGATAGCCGTAGCCGACCACCAGCGCGCCCAGGATCAGCAGGATGATCGGCGCGCCCTTGTAGCTGGCCAGCAGCAGGGTGACGGTGAGCAGCGCGGCGACGATGGCGACCAGCTTGAGCAGGAACAGGTTTCGCGGGACCACGTCCAGCGAGAACTCCTGCTGCCGCTTGCGGTCGCGCAGCTCCTGGAGGACCACGAAGGCGATCAGGACGAAGCCGAGGAGCAGCGTGATGTTGTGGTAGTTGGTCTCCGGGCCGACCTCGGGCAGGAAGCCGTTGCCCATCTTCTGCAGGCCGTCGGGGAACGGGCCGAGGGTCTGGCCCTCCAGCAGGATCTCCGTGACACCGCGGAAGACCAGCATGCCGGCGAGGGTGACGATGAACGACGGTATGCCGAGATACGCGATGAAGAACCCTTGTGCCGCGCCCGCGACCGCGCCCGCCAGCAGGCACAGGACGACGGCGACCGGCCACGCCATGTCGTGCTGCACGGTCAGTACGGCCGCGAACGCGCCCACGAACGCCGTCAGCGAGCCGACCGACAGGTCGATGTGGCCCGCGATGATCACCAGCATCATGCCGATCGCGAGGATCAGGATGTAGCTGTTCTGCAGGACCAGGTTGGAGACGTTGCGCGGCAGCAGCAGGTCACCGTCGGTCCACACGGCGAACAGGGCCACGATCAGGCCGAGGGCGAGCAGCATGCCGTACTGGCGCATGTTGCGTCGCAGGCCGTCCAGCACCAGGTGGAGCAGGCCCCCGCCCGACGCCGATCCGGAGGAGCCCGGCGGCGCCGGGGCCGGGCTCTTGGCGGTCACATCCGTGCTCATCGGGATACCTCTTTGTCCTTCGTCATCTGGCGCATCAGCGATTCCTGCGAGGCCTCGGCCCGCGAGAACTCACCCGTCAGCCGCCCGGCGGCCATGGTGTAGATGCGGTCGCACATGCCGAGCAGCTCGGGCAGCTCGGAGGAGATGAAGACGACCGCCTTGCCCTCGGCGGCCAGCTTGTCGATGACCGTGTAGATCTCGTACTTCGCGCCGACGTCGATCCCGCGCGTCGGCTCGTCCAGGATCAGCACGTCCGGACCCGCGAAGATCCACTTGCTGAGGACGACCTTCTGCTGGTTGCCGCCGGACAGCTTGCCCACCGGCTCGAACACCGTGGGCGCCTTGATGTTCATCGACTTCCGGAACCGCTCGGCGACCTGGCGCTCCTCGTGTTCGTCGACGACGCCGTGCCGCGCGACCTTGTTCAGCGCGGTCAGCGAGATGTTCCGGTTGATGGTGTCGATCAGGTTCAGGCCGTAGTGCTTGCGGTCCTCGGTGACGTACGCGATGCCGTTCGCCACCGCCTCCGCGACCGTCTTGGTGCGGATCTCCTTGCCGTCCTTGAGGACCGTGCCGCCCGCGTAACGGCCGTAGGTGCGCCCGAAGACGCTCATCGCCAGCTCGGTGCGGCCCGCGCCCATCAGGCCCGCGATGCCGACGATCTCCCCGCGCCGCACCTGCAGCGACACATCGTCGACCACCTTGCGCTGCTGGTCGATCGGGTGGTGCACGGTCCAGCCCCGGATCTCCAGCGCGGGCGCCGTGCCCTCCTCCGGCTGGTGCGGGGTGCGCTCGGGGAAACGGTGGTCGAGGTCGCGGCCGACCATGCCGCTGATGATCCGGTCCTCGGTGGTGCCCGGGTCCTTCACGTCCAGCGTCTCGATCGACCGGCCGTCCCGGATGATCGTCACCGAGTCGGCTACCTTGCGGATCTCGTTCAGCTTGTGGGAGATGATGATCGAGGTGATGCCCTGGTTCTTCAACTCCAGGATCAGATCGAGGAGTTTGTCGCTGTCCTCGTCGTTCAGCGCCGCGGTCGGCTCGTCGAGGATGAGCAGCTTCACCTTCTTGGACAGCGCCTTGGCGATCTCCACCAGCTGCTGCTTGCCCACGCCGATGTCGGCGACGCGGGTCTCCGGGTGGTCGCTCAGCCCCACCCGGCGCAGCAGCTCGGTGGCGTGCCGCAGGGTCTCGTTCCAGTTGATCAGCCCGCGGGTGGCGTGCTCGTTGCCGAGGAAGATGTTCTCCGCGATCGACAGGAACGGCACCAGCGCCAGCTCCTGGTGGATGATCACGATGCCGTGCTGCTCGCTGGCCCGGATGTCCTTGAACCGGCAGACCTCCCCCTCGAAGAGGATCTCGCCCTCGTAGCTGCCGTGCGGATGGACGCCGGAGAGCACCTTCATCAGGGTGGACTTGCCGGCGCCGTTCTCCCCGCAGATGGCGTGGACCTCGCCCTGCCGGACGGTCAGCGTGACGTCCGACAGCGCCTTGACGCCGGGAAAGGTCTTGACGATCGAGCGCATTTCCAGGACGGGTCCCGCCATGGTCGTGCCTTCCAATCAGTGGTGAATCGTCGGGTGGCGGCGGTTACTTGAGGTCCGATTCCTTGATGTAGCCGGAGTCGACGACGGTCTTCTGGTAGTTGCCCTTGTCGACGGCGACCGGCTCCAGCAGGTACGCCGGCACGACCTTCGCCCCGTTGTCGTAGGTCTTGGTGTCGTTGACCTCGGGCTTCTTGTCGTTCAGCAGCGCGTCGACCATGTTCGAGGCGACCTTCGCCAGCTCGCGGGTGTCCTTGTAGACGGTCATCGACTGCTCGTCGGCGATGATCGACTTCACCGAGGCGACCTCGGCGTCCTGGCCGGTGACGACCGGCAGCGGCTTGTCCTTGGAGCCGTAACCGTCCGACTTCAGCGCGGAGAGGATGCCGATGGAGATGCCGTCGTACGGCGACAGGACCGCGTCGACCTTGCCGCTCTTGTACGACTTGGTGAGGATGTCGTCCATGCGGCGCTGGGCGGTCGCGCCGTCCCAGCGCAGCGTGGTGACCTGGGTCAGCTCGGTCTGGCCGGACTTCACGACGAGCTGCTTCTTGTCGATGTACGGCTTCAGGACGTTCATCGCGCCCTGGAAGAAGTAGCGGGTGTTGTTGTCGTCGTTGGAGCCGGCGAACAGCTCGACGTTGAAGGGGCCCTTCTCACCGCCGTCCTTCAGGCCCAGCTTCTCGACGATGTAGGTGCCCTGGAGCTCGCCGACCTTCTCGTTGTCGAAGGAGGCGTAGTAGTCGACGTCGTCCGTGCCGAGGATCAGGCGGTCGTAGGAGATCACCGGGATGTCGGCGTCCTTGGCCTGCTGGAGGACGTTGTTCATCGACTTGTTGTCGATGGCGGCGATGATCAGGGCGTCCACGCCCTGGGTGATCATGTTCTCGATCTGGGAGACCTGCTGGTCGGGGTCGTCCTCCCCGTAGACCAGCTTGGTCTTGTAGCCCTTGTCCTCGAGGTGCTGGACAACGTTGTTGCCGTCGGCGATCCAGCGCTCGGAGGACTTGGTGGGCATCGAGATGCCGATGGTGGCACCCTCGCTGCTCCCCTTGCCCTCCTCGCTGCCGCCCTCGCTGTTCTGGCCGCAGGCGGTCAGGGCGAGGGCCAGGGAGGCGGTGGTGGCGATGGCGGCGAGTGCGGCTCTGCGGTTGCGCATGGTCATCTTCCTTGATGTCGGTGCACAGCGGGGTGGGGATGTGTGGGATTCTGTTGGGCTGCGTCTTCTTCTGTGAAGAGGGCGTTCGAAAAGTTATGAATGCGTTTCGAAACGCTGGAGCTGCCCGGGCAGTCGTGAGCCCAGCGGTGCCATGTCCCCGTCAGCCCCGTGCCGGGCCAGCAGATCGAGCGCCAGCCGTCCGCGCCGCACCCGCTCCTTGGCGGTGGCCAGGGTGAGATCGCGCAGGTGATGGCCGTAGGGGTAGATCCCGGGAGCCTTCGACAGGCCGAACTTCAGATACAGCGGCGCCCCCCGCCGGATCAGCTCGGCCACGTCGTACATCCGGACATAACCGCCGAGGTCGTCCGGCGCCTCGATGTACATGTCCATCGGCGCGCCCGACACCCGCCGGATCTCGGTGAGGTGATCCAGCGTGAGATCGCTCGGCACGTTCACCGAGTCCGCGCCCAGCCGCTCGTACACCGCGAACGAGGCCGGGTTGACCGGGCCGATCAGCGCCGAAACTTTCAGCGTGGTGTCGGCGGGGATGATCCCGGCCTCGCGCGCCCGGTGCAGCGTCCACAGCACGCCCTCGTCGGCCACGAGCAGGCACTTCACCCCCAGCTCCGTGGCGCGTACGGCGTCCTCGACGCAGCCGGCGACCGCGTCGTGGCCACGGGCGCGCAGCCCGGCGCCGCGGGAGTCGGTGCGGGTGGAGCCGCCGATGTCCCAGGTGCCGCGCGGGCCGGTGAACAGGCACAGCTCGATGTCGCGCTCGGCGGTCGCCTCGACCATCTCGGTGATCTCGGCGTCGGTCAGCATCCACACGCCGCTGCCCTGGCTGATCCGGTGGATCGGCACATCGAGGCGCGAGGCCTCCTTGAGCACCACGGCCAGCGCCTCCGGACCCTCGCACGAGGGGATCTCGGTGCGCCAGCGGCCGCCCCCGGGGAAGGAGTGCGGCGAGGCGTCGGCGGGGTCGAGGGCGGGCGCGCCCAGGCCGAGTGCGGCGAGCGCCTGCTCACCGGGTCGACGGGGGGCCGTGGCGGAAGCGTCGGTCACAGGGGTGTCCTTTGTGTTCGAAATATCGGACGAAGTTCGCGGCTGAAGGCGTACGGGGCTGGAAGTACGCCGGTACGGGGGCCGTCAGGTAACCCCCGTACCGGCGTACGGCTGGGGTGGCTAGGGACGCAGCAGCACCTTGCCCACCTTCGGATCACCGGCCCCGACCAGCTCGATGGCCTGCGAGAACTCGGCGAGCGGCAGCTCGTGCGTGACCAGCGGCACCGGGTCCAGGAGCCCCGCCCCGAACACCCGCACCGCGTGCGACCAGGCATCCGGCGGCGCCCCGAAGACGGTGTGCACCTCCAGCTGCCGTACCACCAGGTCGGTCGGGTCCAGCCCGTCCGCGCCCGGTGCCGGGATGCCGGTCAGCACCAGCCGGCCGCCGCGCCGCAGCAGCGCCGCCGAGAGGCGGGCCGCGTCCGTGGAGCCCGCGGTCTCGACGACGACGTCGAAGTCGTCCGGCAGCTCCTGCTCCCTGGTCCGGAAGTCGGTCGCCCCGAACCGCCGGGAGAGCTCCTCGCGGTCCCGCCGGGTGCCGACCACCAGCAGCTCGGCCGGGGACGCCGCGCGCAGGAACTGCACGGCGAACATGCCGAGCGTGCCCGTGCCCACCACGGCGACCCGCTCACCCGGCCGCGCGTGCGCCTTCAGCGCGGCGGCCGCGATACAGGCCGCCGGCTCCAGCAGCGCCGCGGCGGTCAGGTCCGCGTCGTCGGGCAGCACGTGCAGCAGCCGCGCGGGCAGCGTCAGCGTGGCGGCCATCGCGCCCGGCTGGGTGAACCCGGTCTCCTCGTACCCGGCCGTGCACAGCGTCGTCTCACCCGCGTGACAGCGGTCGCAGACCTGGCAGTTGCGGAAGCCCTCGCCGACGACCTTGCGGCCGACCAGGCCCTCCGGCACCCCGGTGCCGACCGCCTCCACCGTGCCGGACCACTCGTGGCCCGGCGTCAGCGGATAGCGGACGTACCCCTCGGGCCGGTTGCCCTGGTACACCTCGCGGTCGCTGCCGCAGATCCCCACGGCGTGCACCCGCACCAGCGCCTCCCCGGCCTCGGGGCGGCGCGGCGAGTGCTCCACCAGCCGGTGGCTGCCGGGGGAGTCGACGACGACGGCGGAGCTCACCGGGCGTCCTTCGGGTTCCGCTTCTCCCAGCCCTCGGCCCACAGGTCGAAGTGGGCCCGCTGCTGCGGGAACTCCGCGGCGGCGTCGACGTCCAGCTCGACGCCGAGACCCGGCGCGTCGGAGAGGTGGAAGTACCCGTCGATCACCTGCGGCGCGCCCTTGACGACCTTCTTGATCTCCGCGTCCGCGAAGTCGTTGAAGTGCTCCAGGATCTTGAAGTTCGGCGAGGTGAAGCCGACCTGGAGGGAGGCCGCGGTGAGCACGGAACCACCCACGTTGTGCGGGGCGATCAGCATGTAGTGGGTCTCGGCGGTCGCGGCCAGCTTCCGCGTCTCCCAGATGCCGCCGATGTGGCCGACGTCCGGCTGGATGATGTCCACGGCCTGGCTGTCGAACAGCTCGCGGAACTCGATCCGGTCGTGGATGCGCTCACCGGTGGCGACCGGGATGTCCACCTTCGCGGCGACCTTCTCCAGCGCCTTCAGGTTCTCCGGCGGGCACGGCTCCTCCAGCCAGGCCGGCTTGAACGGCGCCATCTCCTTGGCCAGCCGGACGGCGGTGGCGGGGGAGAAGCGGCCGTGCATCTCCAGCATCAGCTCGGCGTCGGGGCCGATGGCGTCGCGGACGGCCTCGATGAGGGAGACCGCGTACAGGGTCTCCTGGTGGTCCAGCTCGAAGTGGCCGGTGCCGAAGGGGTCGATCTTCAGCGCCTTGTACCCGCGCTCCATGACCCCCTGGGCGGCCTTGTGGTACGCCTCGGGCGTCCGCTCGGTCGTGTACCACCCGTTGGCGTACGCCTTCACCTTGTCGGTGACCTTGCCGCCGAGCAGCTGCCAGACCGGCACGCCCAGCGCCTTGCCCTTGATGTCCCAGCAGGCCATCTCGATGACGGCGATACCGGACATGACGATCTCGCCGGCCCGGCCGTAGTCGCCGTACTTCATCCTCTTCACGAGGTCCTCGACGGCGAACGGGTCCGAGCCGAGAATGTGGTTGACCTCGGCTTCCTTCAGATAGCCGAGGAGAGCGTCGGTGTGTCCCAGCATCCGGGTCTCGCCGACTCCGGTGATGCCCTCGTCGGTGTGCACCTGGACGTACGTCAGGTTGCGCCACGGCGTCCCGACCACGTGTGTGCTGATTCCGGTGATGCGCACGGCAGTTGCCCCTCGTGAAGCGTTCGGCTCTGTTCGAGATTTCGGCACTCGTTCGAAATGCTGGCGTGACAGTAAGGACGGGGCGGCGGGGGTGTCAATGGGTCGAACGGATAACGGTTTCGGCACTTTCGAAAGCCGTCGCCGCCGTCGCTTTCGGCCGATGAGGGTGGGATGCCTGAGCTGTCCTCAACTCACCACGCCGGAAGTGGGCGTTTCCCACAGAACATTCACAGTGTCGACTAGGCACGTTACCGACCCGGAACTTAATCTTCCCGCGTCATGGACTACTGCCACCCGTGCCGACGGCACCTGAACGGCGCCCTCGCCTGCCCCGGGTGCGGCACGCCGGCCGAGCAGCTTCGCGCGTACGCGGAGGAGGACGTCGCGGGCTCCGGGGGCGCGTACGAGGGCGCACTCGGCGCGCCCGCTCCCCACCACGCGCCCGCGAGCCACCCGATGGCCGGCTATGGCGGCTACGGGGCGGTGCCTGAGCACGGGGGCCACGGGGCGGTACCGGGGCTCGGTGACTACGGGCCGGGCCCTGGACACGGTGACTACGGTTCGGCGCCCGGGCAGGGCGGTCACGGGGCGGTGCCCGAGTACGGCGGTTACGGCGTCGCGTCCGGGCACGACGGCCACGGCGCGGCTCCCGGGTACGGCGCCCACGGGGCGGGCCACGGTCACGGCCACGGTGAGTACCAGCCCGTGCCCGGGCACGGTGATTACGGCGCGGCTCCCCCGCACGGTGACCACGGGACGGCCCCGGGCCACACCGCCGGCCAGGCGGCACCCGGCCACCACGGTGACCACCAGCCCACGTCCGGCCATCACGGCCACGAGGCGCCCGGCCACCCGGGGCGCGAGGCCACGCCCGGCCACGGTGGCCACGAGCCCCGGTCCGGCGACCGCGACCACCACGACGACGAGGCCACGTCCGACGGCCACGACGACGACCACGACTACGGCGACCACCAGGACGACGAGGACGACCACGACGACGAGACGACGACCCCCGGTCGTCGTGACCGCCGGGCCGAGGAGAGCCGCCGGGACCGCAAGGCCGCGGCCCACCGCCGGCGCCGGCGCCGGGCCCTCCTCGTCACCGCCGGTTTCGTGCTGGCCGCGGGCGGCCTCAGCCTCGCCGAACTCGGCATGGACGCCCCCGGCTCCGACCCGTCGCCCGCGGCGGCGGGCGACGCGTCCGCGGACGGCGGCGCGGAGGAGGCGGGCGAGACGGCGGACCCCCTCTCCGGTGCGACGGCCGCCCCCGGCACCGGCCACGGCGGCACCACGTCCCCCTCGGACTCCGCCTCCCCGTCCGCGTCCGCCTCCAAGGACAAGGACAAGAAGAAAGGCAAGGACAAGGACGAGGACGAGGGCGAGGAGTCGGGCGAACCGAAGGACAGGGCCACCCTGACCCGGGACCCCCAGTCGGGCCCCACCGACACCCCCCAGGGCACGTCTCCCACCACGGCGGCCCCGCCCGCCCCGGAGCCCACCCAGGCCCCCACCTCGGACCCGACCACGGCCCCACCGCCCCCGGACCCCGAGCCGTCGGAGACCTGCGACCGCTTCCTCTGGTGGTGCACGTAGGGGGTGTCTCGCCCGCCCGCGCCGTTTGCGATGATCCGGCGGTGAACAGAGCGGACGAGCAGGTCGTGGAGGCCGTCGAGGCGCATGTGCGGGCGTTCTTCGCGGGGCACGAGGTGGAGTCCGTCCCGTACGACATGGGGCCGCGGCGCCGTGAGTCGGTGTCGGGGCTGCGCGTGCTCGTCGTGGGGCCGGGGCCCCGTGCGGACTCCTGGGCGTATGTGACCGCCGGGTGCGCCTCCTTGGCGGACGACGACGGCCACGGGCTGGAGTTCGTCATGACGGCGCCGGTGCGCGACCGGCGCTTCCTCGACCTCCTGGCGATGATCGCCTTCTACCACTGCACGGGGGCACGGCTCGGCCCGGCGCACAGCGTGCCGATCGGCGAGCCGTGGACACCGGGTTCGAGCTGCGACCACCTGCTGGTCAGCCTGCCGTACCTGCACGGCCCCGACCTCGAACACTGCCCGCTGCCCGGCGGCCACGCCCGGATCCTGTGGACCCTGCCGGTGACGGCCGCCGAGATCGCGTACCGCAGGGAACACGGCCACGAGGCCCTGGAACGGCTCCTCGACGAGGCCGCGATCATCCCCACGCACCCCTTCCGCGCCTCGGTCGTCTGAACCACAGCCCGGCGCCCGCCTCGGCGTGCCGGAACTCACGGGGCGCCAAGTCCCCCTTGTGACAGGTGAGTCGAACAGGTACACCTCGCCGTACCGATCTCAGCAACCCCGGAGGAGGTACGCGTGCGCACCAAGGGAACCGGAACCACCGCTGCGAGACCCGTCCTGACCACCGCCCTCGCCCTCACCTCGGCGAGCGCCCTCCTGCTCGCCGGGCCCGGCCCGGCCGGCGCGGACCAGGCCCCCGTCACCCGGGAGGCCGCCGAGTCCCCGGCCCTCGACCGCCAGGGCGCCGCCAAGTCCCCGCAGAGCGCGGCCCGCAGAGCCCTCACCGACCCCGGGCCGGGACCCGGGCTCACCGGCGGCACCCACGACGCACGCGGCTATCCGCGCGAACAGACCCTCACCCCCGACCCCGAGAACCCCGCCGACAAGTCCCTCAAGCTCGGCCTGACCCCGTATCACGCGATCGCGGACCGGCTGAACGCCCTGCAAGCCCTCGGCGACCGGGTGAGCGTGGAGATCGCGGGCCGCTCGGCGGGCGGCCACCGGCTGTATCTCGTCACCGTCACCGCCCCGGAGACCGCCGCCCAGGCCCGCGCCCAGCACCGGATGCGGGACCTCATCGAGCGGGCCCCGGCGACGGCGGCCAAGGACCCGAGGCTGAAGAAGGCGTACAAGACCCCGGTCTTCTTCAACAACAACATCCACGGCAACGAGTGGGAGGGCACCGACGCCGCCCTCCGCGTCATCGAACGCCTCGCGACCGCGAAGGACGAGAAGACCCGGGACCTGCTGGCGCACAGCCGCCTCTACTTCAACGTCACCGCCAACCCGGACGGCCGGATCGCGGGCACCCGCGCGAACGCGAACGGCTTCGACCTCAACCGGGACTTCGTCACCGCCTCGCAGCCGGAGACCCGGGCGATGCGGCAGATCATGCTCGACAAGCAGCCCGCCGTGATGGTCGACCTGCACGGCTACGTCAACGGCACACTGATCGAGCCCACGACCCCGCCGCACGGCGAGAACTACGAGTACGACCTCTTCCTGAAGAACACCTACGCCAACGCCCTCACCATGGAGGCCGCCGTCAACGGCCTCGGCCACACCGCCGAGAAGGACGGCGTCCAGCCCGCGCAGATACCCTTCCGCGACCAGGAAGAGGGCTGGGACGACTGGCCGCCCATCTTCACCCCGCAGTACGCCGCCTACCACGGCGCGGTCGCCGCGCACACCGTCGAGATCCCGCTGCGCGTGAACAACGCCTCCTACGACACCCTGCCGGTGAGCGAGCTGCGCCGCCGCTCGGCCGTCAACACGGACATCGCGGAAGCCGCCATGACCGCCACCCTCGACCATGTGCGCCGGCACCGCGCAGGGCTCCTCGCCGACCAGATCGAGGTGTTCCGCCGCGGCGTCGCCGGCGCCCCGCAGGTCCCGGTGTCGGCCGAGACCGTCCCCGGCGTGCCCGGCATCGGCCCCGAGGACGTCTACACCACCACCTTCCCGCGCGCCTACGTCCTGCCGCCCGGCGGCCCGGCCACCGCCCGCCTCGTCGACCACCTCCTCGCCAACGACATCCGCGTCACCCGCGTCGCACACCCCGCCCCCGGCTATCCGAAGGGCGCGTACGTCGTCGACATGCGCCAGCCCAAGCGCGGACTGGCCAACGCGCTCCTCGCGGACGGGCGGGACATCAGCGACAAGGTCTCGGTGATGTACGACATCTCCGGCTGGAGCCTCGGCCGGCTCTGGGGAGCCACGGTGCGGCCCGTCCCCGACGGCAAGCTGCCCCACTCCGCGCTGCGCCCGGTGCGCGCCGCCGCGCCCGTCGCCCACGTCGCCCCGCGCGGCGACCTGCGCCTGCGCCTCGACGACCCGCGCGAGATCGCCGCCCTCAACTCCCTGCTCCGCCAGGGCGTGCGGGTACGGCAGTCCGCCGACGGCGCCGCGATCGTGCCGGGCTCTGCGCGCCGCCGGGCGGTGGAGGCGGCCCGGACGTACGACGTCGCCTTCGGCCGTACGACCCAGCGGGGCACCACCCCGCTGGAGCGGGTCCGGGTCGCCGCCGCCGTCACGCCGGGCGAGCTGTTCGCGCTGCGGGAGATGAACTTCGAGGTCGCCCCGGTCTCCACGGCCGTGCTCAACGCGGGCTTCGACTGGTCCCGGGTGGACGTCCTGTTCGTGTCGGCGGGCCTCGACCGGGACGCCCTGAACGAACCGGCGCGCCACGCCCTGGACGCCTTCCTCGAAGAGCACGGGCTCGTCGGCCGCGGCGCCGTCGGCGCGGAGCTGAACGCGGACGCCGGGCTGCTCGCCGTGAAGGCCGTGCGGGGCAACGAGGACGCCAACGGCGTGGTCCGGGTGGCGAACACGGGTCCGCTGACGCGCGGCGCGCCCGCGCACGGTTTCGTCTACGCGCCGCTCTGGTTCACCGACCTCGGCCCGGGCGTGCGCGTCGAGCAGTCGTACGCGACGGGGAACCCGCTGCTGTCCGGCCACTGGCGCCCGGCGGCCGACGGCACCGGCGGCCCGGCGGACGCGGCCGGACGGGCCTCGGTGGTGAGCGGACCCGGTGTGGTGCTCTTCGGCACGGAACCGCTCTTCCGCGCGCATCCCAAGGGAGAATTCCCCCAGGTCGGCCGGGCCCTGCTGACCACGCCACGCACACAGGTCGAGGAGAGCGGATGACACAGGAGATCCACGGCACGGTCGCCGACGGCTTCGAGGCCGTACGGGAGGAGTTCGCTGCCTTCGTCGCCCGGGAGCGGCGGGAACGGCCGGACTACGAGGGCCAGGTGTGCGCGTACGTCCACGGCCGCCGGGTCGTCGACCTGTGGGCCGGCCCGGAGGTGACCGCCGAGTCCCTGTACGGCGTGTTCTCCTGCACCAAGGGCGCCGCCCATCTGGTCGTCGCCCTGCTCGTGCAGGACGGCACCCTGGAGCTGGACCGGAAGGTGACGTACTACTGGCCGGAGTTCGGCGCCGAGGGCAAGGGCGCGCTGACCCTGCGCGATCTGCTCGCGCACCGGGCGGGCCTGGTGGGTCTGGACGCCGGGTTCACCGACGAGGAGCTGGCCGACGACCGGGTGATCGCGGAGCGGCTGGCGGACCAGCGGCCGTTCTGGCGGCCGGGCACCGCGTTCGGCTATCACGCGCTGGTGATCGGCGCGCTCACCGGCGAGGTGGTCCGGCGGGCCACCGGCCGCACCCTCCAGGAGGTGTACGAGGAGCGGGTGCGCGCCCCCCACGGGCTGGACTTCTTCCTGGGCCTGCCCGAGTCCGAGGAGCCCCGCTACCGCTCCGTGCAGCCGATGGCGCCGACGCCCGAGCAGCGGTCGGTGCTGGACGACCGGCAGACGGGGCCGCACACGCTCGCCTCGATCGCGTTCAACACGCATGTGCCGGGCGCGGGCGAGCTGGTGGACCACGCGAACTCGCGGCTGGTGCGCGCGAAGGGCCCGGCGTCGGCGGGCGGCGTCGCCTCGGCGCGCGGGCTCGCCGGGATGTACGCGGCGGCGGTCGGCGAGGTCGACGGGCGTCCTCCGCTGCTGAAGCCGGACACGATCGCCGAGGTCGGGCAGATCCACTCGATCGGCCACGACCTGGTCGCCCGGGCGCACAAGGCGTACGGGCTGGGCTTCCAGGCGACGGCCGAGAACTGGTACCCGTTCCTGGGCGCCGGCGCCTTCGGGCACAGTGGCGCGGGCGGCGCGCAGGCGTTCGCCGACCCGCGCAGCGGACTGGCGTACGGCTACACGCGGCGCCGGTGCGCGTTCCCGGGCGGGGCGGCGCCGGAGAACGTGGCGTTCGTCCGGGCGGCCCACCGCGCCGCACTGGCCCTCTGAGCACGGGCGAAGGCCGCACCCCACGTCCAAGGGTGCGGCCTTCGTCGTGCGCAACGAGCGCCGTCAGGCAAGCGTCACGGTGATGTTGCCGCGGGTCGCCTTCGAGTACGGGCAGACCTCGTGGGCCTTCTTGATCAGGCTCTGGGCGGTCTCCGCGTCCACGTTCGGGATGGTCGCGGAGATCTCGACGATCAGGCCGAAACCCTCGTCGTTCTTGCCGATGCCGACCTTGGCGGTGACGGTCGAGCCGGAGACGTCGGCGCCCTCCTGGCGGGCGACGACGCCGAGCGCGCCCTGGAAGCAGGCGCTGTAGCCGGCGGCGAACAGCTGCTCCGGGTTGGTGCCGGCGCCGCTGCCGCCCATCTCGACGGGCGGGTTGACGACGACGTCGAGCTTGCCGTCGTCGGTGGCGACCCGGCCGTCGCGACCGTTCTCGGCGGTGGCGACGGCGGTGTACAGGACGTCCGACTGCTGAATGGCCATGCGGTGGTCTTCCTCCTCGGTCCGCCGCGACTCGCGCCCACGATCGCCGACGGTTTTCGGAAAGAAGTTACCGCATACCGGAAAGCGACAGAAGGGCCGCCGGGGGTCAGAGCTTGACGATCATCTTCCCGGTGTTGTCGCCGCGCAGGACGCCGAGGAAGGCCTCCAGGTTGTTCTCGATGCCCTCGACGACCGTCTCGCGGTACTTCAGCGCGCCCGAGGCGACCCACGGGCCGACCTCCTGGACGAACTGCGGCTGGAGGTCGTAGTGGTCGCCGACCAGGAAGCCCTCGATCCGGCCGCGGGTCTGGATCAGCCGGGCCAGGTTCCTCGGGCCGGGGGCGGGCTCGGTGTTGTTGTAGACGGAGATCATGCCGCAGACCGCGATCCGGCCGCCCTCGTTGAGGGAGCCGATGGCGGCCTCCAGGTGGTCGCCGCCGACGTTGTCGAAGTAGACGTCGATGCCGTCCGGGGCGGCCTCCCGCAGCTGCTCGCTCACGGGGCCGTCCTTGTAGTTGAACGCGGCGTCGAAGCCGTACTCCTCGACCAGCAGCTTCACCTTCTCCTCCGACCCGGCCGAGCCGATCACCCGGGAGGCGCCCTTGAGCTTGGCGATCTGGCCCACCTGGCTGCCCACGGCACCGGCCGCGCCGGAGACGAAGACGCTGTCGCCCTCCTTGAAGGAGGCGGTGCGCAGCAGGCCGGCGTAGGCGGTCAGGCCGGTCATGCCGAGGACGCCGAGGTACGTGGACAGGGGCGCGGCGTTCGCGTCGACCTTGACGGCGTGCTCGGCGCTCACCGCGGCGTACTCGCGCCAGCCCAGGAAGTGCAGCACGTGGTCGCCGACCCGGAAGCCCTCGGCGTTGGAGGCGACGACCTCGCCGACCGCACCGCCCTGCATGACCTTGCCCAGCTCGAAGGGGGCGACGTACGACTTGGCGGCGCTCATCCGGCCGCGCATGTACGGGTCCACCGACAGGTACAGGTTCCGCACCAGCACCTGGCCCTCGCGCGGGGTCGGGACCTCGGCCTCGACCAGGGCGAAGTCCTCCGGCTGCGGCCAGCCGACCGGGCGGCTGAGCAGGTGCCACTCACGGTGGACGGCGGGAAGCGTGGGGGTGTCGGACATGAGGTGGTGCCTCTCGTGCGGTGCAATGTTTCAGAACCTGAAACAACCATGCTCCTGAATATTTCATGATGTCAAGCAACGGGTACCCTGGAACCCATGCCCGCCACCCCGCACCCCACCCGCCGCCCCGACGACCTCTCCCTGGAAGTCGTCGACCTCATCGGCGCGATCGTGGCCCGCTATCACGAGGAGTTCGAGGAGGCCGCCGCCGGGCACGCCCTCACCGGCGCCCAGGCCAAACTCCTCACCCTGCTCTCCCTCGATCCGCTGCCCATGCGCAAGCTCGCCCGGAAACTGCGCTGCGAGCCCTCCAACGTCACCGGCATCGTCGACCGCCTGGAGTCCCGCGGCCTGGTCGAGCGCCGCCCCGACCCCGCCGACCGGCGCATCAAGGTCGCGGCCGTCACCGACGAGGGCCGCCGGGTCGCCCGCGGCCTGCGCGACTCCCTGCGCTTCGCCCGCGCGCCGCTGGCCGCGCTCACCGAGGAGGAGCGGCTGGCGCTGCGCGACCTGCTGCGCCGGATGGTGGAGTCCGGCACCGGGCCCGAGGAGACGCCCGGCGGCTAAAGTGCACCCCATGCGCGATCTCGGGGTGGGCTTCGGCTATCTGATCAAGGGCCAGCGCTGGGTGGCCCGGCACGGCAGGCAGTTCGGCTTCGGGCTGCTGCCCGGACTGATCACTCTCGTCCTCTACGCCGCGGCGCTCACCGCGCTCGCGCTGTGGGGCGCGGACTTCGTCGCCTGGGCGACACCGTTCGCGGACGACTGGTCGAGCCCCTGGCTCGGACTGTTCCGCGGCCTGCTCACCGTCGTCCTGTTCGCGCTGTCGCTGCTGCTGGCCGTCGTGACCTTCACCGCGGTGACCCTGCTGATCGGCCAGCCCTTCTACGAGAGCCTGTCGGAGGAGGTCGACCGGGACGTCTCCCCGGACGGCACCGCGCCCGAGTCCGGACTGCCGCTGTGGCGGGAGCTGTGGATCTCCGGCCGGGACAGCCTGCGGATCGTCCTGCGGGCCGCCGTATGGGGCGTCCTGCTGTTCGCGCTCGGCTTCGTGCCCGTCGCCGGGCAGACCGTCGTCCCCGTGCTCGGGTTCTTCGTCACCGGCTTCTTCCTCACCGAGGAGCTGACCGGCGTCGCCCTCCAGCGCCGCGGCGTCGGACTGCGCGACCGCCTCGCCCTGCTCCGCTCCCGCAAGACCCTCGTCTGGGGCTTCGGAACGCCCCTCGCCCTGGCCTTCGTCATCCCCTTCGTCGCGGTCTTCCTGATGCCGGGCGCGGTCGCGGGCGCCACCCTGCTCGCCCGTGACCTGCGCGGCGAGGAGACCACCGGAGACGACACCACCGACCGCCGGCAGGAGGACGCCGTCCGATGACCGAGATACTCGCCGTGGCCGTCATCACCGTCCTCGCGGTGATCGCCCCCGGCGCCGACTTCGCCATGATCGTCCGCAACAGCTATCTGTACGGCCGCCGCACCGGCCTGCTGGGCGCCGCCGGAGTCGCCGCGGGCGTCCTGGTGCACGTCACCTACACCATGCTCGGCGTGGGCCTGCTGATCGCCTCCTCGACCTTCCTCTTCACGGTCGTCAAGCTGATCGGCGCCGCCTACCTCGTCTACATCGGCGTCCGCACCTTCCGCACCCGCGGCGACGTCCGCGTCGACCTCGACCACAAGACCGGGCTGACACCGCTCGCCGCCCTGCGCACCGGCTTCCTCACCAACGTCCTCAACCCGAAGACGACCCTGTTCGTCGTCTCCACGTTCGCCCAGGTCGTCAGCCCCGGCACACCCCTCTGGCAGCAGGCGGGCTACGGCCTGTTCATGTCCCTCGCCCACCTGCTGTGGTTCGCCGTCGTCGCCGTGTTCTTCTCGCAGGACCGGATGCGCACCCTGATGCTGCGCGCCCAGAAGGTCCTCAACAAGGTCATCGGCTCGGTCCTGGCCGGCCTCGGCGTCAGCCTCGCGTTCGCCCCGTCGCACTGACGGCGACCGCCACGATCGACCGCACCTGCGCGATGATGTCCCGCCGGTTGCGGACGAACTCCGCATCGGTGACCTCGGAGGTGTTCCCCGCGCCGAACTGGAGCACCGGCGTGTGGACGTGCCCGCCCGGCAGGGCGTCCAGCCCCAGCCGGTCCCGCAGCAGCGTCGCCCGGTAGGCGATCTCGTTGGACAGGTAGTTCCCGCCGCCCCCGGCCCGCGCCGTCGAGCCGGGGGTCGGCCCGTCCGGCCGTACGACGGGCTCGGTGCCCCCGGCCGGGATCTCCGTCACGGACGTGTTGTCGTACACCGGGAAACGGCCGGTGTCCGCCGCCACGATGTCCCGGTACGGCAGCGTCGTCGACGTCCACTGCGGCGCCGCGCCCGGGCCCGGGACCGGGATCGTCTCGGTGCGGCCGACGTTCTCGTTGTCGGGGAAGCCGCCCCGCCAGGCCCCGTTGGTCCGCTCGACGTCGAACCGGCCGACCCGCCCCTGACTGACGGTCGCGAACAGATCCACCCCGGCCAGATACGGCCGCAGCGCCCGCTCCACCGTCCCCTCCGTGAAGTCCCGCCAGCGCACCGGGAACACCATGGTCTCCACCCGCGCCGGCCCGTCCGCCGTCTCGATCACCGTGCCGTCGAGCGCCAGCGCGCTCGCCCCGGACGGGTTGGAGATACGGATGTCCCGGTCCAGGGTGAACGGATCGAACCCGGTGACCAGGACGCGCTTGGACCCCTTGACGCCGCGGACGTCGCCCTGCCCGCGCGAGGCGCGCTCCAACGCGTCCAGCAGCGCCGCCCGCTGCCGCTCGGACAGCCCGAACCCCGGCTGCCAGGACCGCACTTCCCGGGTCATCCCCAGCCGCGCCCAGTACAGCGGCCGGTCGTCGTCCCGGCTCAGATCCCCGCCCGCCGGACCCCGCCCCTGCGCCCGGTCGACCGCCCGCCGCCACAGCGCCGACCCCTCGCGCACGACGATGGCGCGCGCCTGGGCGTAGGAGCGCGCCCCACCCAGCGCGTCGGCGAACTCCGGGGTCACGTCGGCGAATCCGGAGCGCCGCAGGATCTCCTGAGGCACGGCGCGGTCGAGGCGCTGCTCCTCGACGGTGGCGGCCGGTGCGGTGGTGGCGGCCGGTGCGGTGGTGGCGGTGCCGGCGGTGGCCGGGGCGGTGAGGCCGGTCACGAGCGCCAGGCAGAGCAGTGCGCCGATCCGAACACGTAGGGATATCAAGGCGGTTCAGGTCCTTCCGTCGCCGTGTACCGGGTGGTGCGGGACGGCGGAAGTCTCCCCGCGTCACACGAGGTCTACGCGGCCCCTCCCCACCCGGCGGTCACGGGCAACGGAGACCAACTCGTGGTCGTTTGTGAAGGGTTCGTACGAAATCCAGGCGAGGGACCCGATCGCCGGTCGCGGGATCACCGTGCCCGGTTAACGTCGGAACCGGGACGACTCGTCCTGCCGAGCAGCCCCGGTCCGGCACCTGACACCGGGCCGGGGCTCGTCCCTCAGCCGCGCACCGAGAAGCCGTACACGGTTTCGGAGCGGAACACCTCACCCGGCCGCAGCACCGTGCTCGGGAACTCCGGCCGGTTCGGCGAGTCCGGGAAGTGCTGGGTCTCCAGCGCGATCCCGGCGCCGGGGGAGAAGGGCCCGCCGAGATGGTCCGCCGTGTAGAGCTGGAGACCGGGCTCGGTGGTCGCCACCGTCAGCAACCGCCCGGACCCGGGGTCGTACAGCTCGGCGGCCTCCTCCGCCGCCCGCGTGACCCCCTTGTCCAGCACGAAGTTGTGGTCGTACCCGGTCCCCGTCTCCCGCGCCTTGCGGAAGTCGAACCGCGTCCCGGCGACCTCCGCGACCCCCGTCGGGATCAGGTCCTCGTCCACCGGCGTGTACCGCGAGGCGGCGATCCGCAGCTCGTGCCCGCTCGCGGGACCGGACCCGCCGCCCGACAGGTCGAAGTAGCTGTGGTTCGTCAGGTTCACCACGGTCGGCGCGTCCGTGACCGCCTCGTACGCGATCCGCAGCGCCCCGTCGGCGTCCAGCGTGTACGTCGCCGACACCGCCAGCCGCCCGGGGAACCCCTCCTCGCCGTGCGGGCTGACCCGGTGCAGCCGCAGCCCGTGCTCGACCGGCGTCACCTCCCACACCCGCCGGTCGAAACCGCCGTCGCCGCCGTGCAGCGTGTTCGGCCCGTCGTTCGGGGCGAGGGCGTAGGTGAACCCGTCCAGCGTGAACCGGGCGCCGGCGATCCGGTTGGCGTACCGGCCGACGAGGGCGCCGAGATACCCGCCCCGGTGCTCCAGATAGCCGTCCAGTCCGTCGAACCCCAGGACGACGTTCGCCGTCCGCCCGTCCCGGCCGGGCACCTCCAGCGACTGCACGATCCCGCCGTACGAGAGCACCCGCACCCGCACGCCGGCCCGCTCCAGGGTCCAGCGGTGCACCGGGGTGCCGTCGGGAAGTGTGCCGAAGTGATCGTTCATGAGCGGAACCCTAGGTCACACTCCGGTGATGTCCCTAGGAGGACGCTGTGCGGGCCGTCACCGTGCGATACGCGATCTCCGCGAGCCGCGCCTGGCCGTCCACGCTCGGATGGAACCAGTCCCACTGGCTCAACTGCGCCACCCCGAACCGGTACTCGAACACCGCGCCGCCGTCGAAGCGGCAGTACCGGTCCTTCGCGCAGACCTCGCGCAGCACCCGGTTGTACGCCTCCACCCGCTGGTGCACCGTCGACCGCCGCAGCCGCGCCGCCGCGTCCAGGGCCTCGGCGTCACCCAGCATCGACGGGCAGATCCCCAGCTTCCACACCTGCCTGCCGAGCGGGCTGGTCCGCCCCTGCGACCACAGCCGCATCAGGTTCGGCACGCTCGCCACGTACACCTGCGCCTTGGGCGCGCTCCGGCGCAGGGTGCGCAGGGCGTCCGTGAAGTCCGCGCGGAAGTCGGCCACCGGCGTCATCGCGTCCGCCGAGGCCCGGCAGGCGTCGTTCGCGCCCGCCATCACCGTCACCAGCTCCGGCCGGCGCGCCGCCGCCCGCGCCATCTGCCCGGGCAGATCCGCCATCCGCGCCCCGGTCACCGCGTAGTTCCAGCTGTGCGAGGCCGCGCGGGACCGCCCCAGCAGCCGTACGGCCAGACTGTCGACCTCCGGGCTGCTGCCGGTCGCCCACGACACCTCGGGGCAGTCCGACAGGACCGTACAGGCGTCGAAGCCGCGGGTGATGGAGTCGCCGACCGCGGCGATCGACCGCGGGGTGGTGTCCCAGTCCGGCGTCGGCGTGGGCGACGCGCGGCGCTCGCCGCTGCCCGACGGGCTCGGCGCGTCGCCGCCCACGGCGTCACAGCCGGTGACCCCCAGCACGGCGGCGGCGGTCAGGCCCGCGAGGACGGCCCGCGAACGGCGGCGACGGTTGCGCGGCTTCCGCATGCCCTGGTCCATCCCTTGTCACCCGTGATGTCGTGTCATGTTCCCCAACCCATGACAGCGTTCCAGGGTTCCCGGCGCACCCCATGCAACGGGTCACACCCGCACAGGCGTCCTGCCGGGTGAATGGCGGGAGTTTCCCGGTGCCGGGACCGACGGTACGTCACACTCCTTGCGCCGCCGCACGGTAGCCTCGCCATCAACGTGGCCTGCCAGGGCCACCGCCGCCCGCCCGTCCGCACCCAGTCCCGCTCAGCCCGGAGGTCCCGGTGACGACACGTGGAGTTCTGTACGTGCACTCCGCTCCGCGCGCGCTGTGCCCGCACGTCGAGTGGGCCGTCGCCGGGGTGCTCGGCACGCGCGTCAACCTCGACTGGATCCGCCAGCCCGCCGCCCCCGGTACCTGGCGCTCGGAGTTCTCCTGGCAGGGCGAGGCGGGCACCGCGTCCAAGCTGGCCTCCGCCCTGCGCGGCTGGCACCTGCTCCGCTTCGAGGTCACCGCCGAACCCTGCCCCACCGCCGAGGGCGAGCGCTACAGCTGCACCCCCGACCTCGGCATCTTCCACGCCGTCACCGGCATCCACGGCGACATCCTCATCCCCGAGGACCGCCTCCGCGCCGCCCTCCTGCGCTCCCAGCGCGGCGAAACCGACCTCGAAGCGGAGATCGCCAAGCTCCTCGGCAAGCCCTGGGACGACGAACTTGAGCCCTTCAGATACGCGGGCGAGGGCGCCCCGGTCCGCTGGCTCCACCAGGTGGTGTGAGTTTCCCGTACACGCCGAAGGGCCCCCACCGCGTGGTGGGGGCCCTTCAGCTTCGTACCGACGTGTCCTGCGGCGCTCAGACCGTACGGAACGCCAGCACCACGTTGTGCCCGCCGAACCCGAACGAGTCGTTCAGAGCCGCGATCCGCCCGTCCACGGGCAGCTTCCGCGCCTCCCCGCGGACGATGTCCGCGTGCGCCTCCGCCTCCGGGTCGAGGTTCTCGATGTTGATGGTGGGCGGTGCCACCCGGTGGTACAGCGCGAGAATCGTGGCGACGGACTCGACACCACCCGCACCACCCAGCAGATGCCCGGTCATCGACTTCGTCGCGGACACCGCGAAGTGGTCGGCCTCGTCACCGAACACCTTCCGCAGCGCCTTCAGCTCGGCCACGTCACCGGCCGGCGTCGACGTCGCGTGCGCGTTCACGTGCACGATCTCCGCCGGGTCCAGGTCGGTCCGCTCCAGCAGGTTCTGCAGCGCGTGGGCGATACCGCGGCCCTCCGGCTCCGGCTGCACGATGTCGTGGCTGTCGGCGGAGACACCCTGCCCGACCGCCTCGGCGTACACCCGGGCCCCGCGCTTGGCGGCGTGCTCGGCGGACTCCAGGACGATCACACCGGCGCCCTCGCCGAGGACGAAGCCGTCACGGGCCACGTCGTACGGCCGGGACGCGCCCTGCGGGTCGTCGTTGTTCTTGGACATCGCCATCATGTTGCCGAACGCGGCGATCGGCAGCGGGTGGATGGCCGCCTCCGTACCGCCGGCGACGACCACGTCCGCGCGGCCGGTGCGGATCATCTCGATGGCGTAGCCGATGGCCTCGGCGCCGGACGCGCACGCGGAGACCGGCGTGTGCACACCCGCGCGGGCGTTCACGGCCAGACCCACGTTCGCCGACGGGCTGTTCGGCATGAGCATGGGAACGGTGTGCGGGGAGACGCGGCGGACGCCCTTCTCCTTCAGCACGTCGTACTGGTCCAGCAGGGTCGTCACACCACCGATGCCGGAGGCGATGACGGCGCCCAGCCGGTCCGGGTCGACCGAGCCGTCCTCACCGGCCTTGCCGGTGAAACCCGCGTCGGCCCACGCCTCCTGGGCGGCGACCAGCGCGAACTGCGCGGACCGGTCCAGCCGGCGGGCCTGCGGCCGCGGGATGACCTCGGTGGGCTCCACGGCCACGGGCGCGGCGATACGGACCGCCTGCTCGGCGGCCCAGTCCTGTTCGAGGGGCTTGACGCCGGAGCGCCCGGCGACCAGGCCCTCCCAGGTGGAGGCTGCGTCGCCACCCAGCGGTGTGGTTGCGCCGATACCGGTGACGACCACGGTGCGATTGGTCGGGCTCACGGGAATTCTTTCTCCAGATCGGTGGATTCAGCGGCGCCACCGCCGGGTGGCGGGGCAGGCAGCAGCCTGAGGATCAGGCCTGGTGCTTGAGGATGTACTCGGTCGCGTCGCCGACGGTCTTGAGGTTCTTGACGTCCTCGTCGGGGATCTTGACGTCGAAGCGCTCCTCGGCGGCGACGACGACCTCGACCATGGACAGCGAGTCGACGTCCAGGTCGTCGGTGAAGGACTTGTCCAGCTGGACGTCCTCAACCGGGATGCCGGCGATCTCGTTCACGATGTCGGCGAGACCGGCGACGATCTCTTCCTGAGTGGCGGCCATGTTGGCGCTCCTTCGTTGTTTTCCAGAGGGTGTGGCGGTGGCATCCGCAGCGGACCGGAACGATCCGGCACGGAGTGCCTAGGGGAGGGTAACGACCGACGCGGCGTAGACGAGACCCGCCCCGAATCCGATGACGAGCGCGGTGTCGCCGCTCTTCGCCTCGCCGGTCGCCAGAAGCCGCTCCATCGCGAGCGGGATCGAGGCGGCCGAGGTGTTGCCGGTGGTGCGCACGTCACGGGCGACCGTGACGGACTCCGGCAGCTTCAGGGTCTTCACCATCGAGTCGATGATCCGCTCGTTGGCCTGGTGCGGAATGAAGACGTCCAGGTCGTCGGCGGATACCCCGGCCGCGTCCAGCGCCTGCTGGGCGACCTTCGCCATCTCGAAGACGGCCCAGCGGAACACCGCCTGGCCCTCCTGCGTGATCGCGGGGAACCGCTCGACATCGCCCGTGCGGTAGTCCGTCCACGGCACGGTCTGCTTGATGGTCTCGGACTTGTCGCCCTCGGAGCCCCAGATGGTGGGGCCGATCGCGGGCTCGTCCGAGGGGCCGACGACGACCGCGCCGGCGCCGTCACCGAACAGGAAGGCCGTCGCCCGGTCCTCCAGGTCGGTGAGGTCGCTCAGCCGCTCCACGCCGATGACCAGCACGTACTCGGCGGAACCCTCGACGATCATGCCCTTGGCGAGGGTGAGGCCGTAGCCGAAGCCGGCGCAGCCCGCCGAGATGTCGAAGGCGGCGGCCTTGTTCGTGCCGAGCTTGTCGGCGATCTCGGTGGCGACGGCCGGAGTCTGCTTGAAGTGCGTGACGGTGGAGACGATCACCGCGCCGATCTGCTCGGCGGTGATCCCGGCGTCCGCGATGGCCTTGCCGGACGCCTCCAGCGACATCGCGGCGACGGTCTCCTCGTCGTTCGCCCAGTGCCGCGTCTGGATGCCGGACCGCGAACGGATCCACTCGTCCGAGGAGTCGATCGTCTCGAGGATCACCTCGTTGGGCACCACACGGGTGGGCCGGTAGCCGCCCACGCCCAGGATGCGGGCGTACGGGGCGCCCTTCGCGGGCTTGATCTTCGACATGTGTCGGTCGGCTCCTTCAGGATCAGGCGCCCGCCGCGTCAGCGGCAGATTCCGTTGCGGCCGCGATGAGTTCGCGGGCCGCGTCGAGGTCGTCGGGGGTCTTCAGGGCCAGCGTCTTCACACCGGGCAGCGCGCGCTTGGCGAGACCGGTGAGGGTGCCGCCGGGGCAGACCTCCAGCAGGGCGGTGACGCCCATGGCCTTGAAGGTCTCCATGCACAGGTCCCAGCGGACCGGGTTGGCGACCTGGCCGACCAGCCGGGAGACGACCTCGTCGCCGGTGGCGACGGTCTGTCCGTCCTTGTTGGACACGTAGGGCACCGCCGGGTCGGCGGGCGTGAGCTCGCGGGCGGCCTCGGCCAGCTTGTCGACCGCGGGCGCCATGTGGTGCGTGTGGAACGCGCCGGCCACCTTCAGCGGAACGATCTTCCGGACGCCCTCGGGCTTGTCCTCGTTCAGCGCGGCCAGCTGCTCCAGCGTGCCGGCGGCGACGATCTGACCGGCGCCGTTGACGTTCGCCGGGGTCAGGCCCAGCTTCTCCAGGTGCGCGACGCTCACCTCGGGGTCGCCGCCGAGCAGCGCCGACATGCCGGTCGCGGTGATCGCGGCGGCCTCCGCCATGGCGAGCCCGCGCTTGCGGACGAGGGTCAGCGCGGCGGTGTCGTCGAGGACACCGGAGAGGGCGGCGGCGGTGATCTCACCGACGCTGTGGCCCGCGACCGCACCCGGCCGGATGTCACCGAGTGCCGTGGCCGACAGGATGCCGGCGGCGACCAGCAGCGGCTGGGCGACGGCGGTGTCGCGGATCTCCTCCGCGTCGGCCTTCGTGCCGTAGTGGGCGAGGTCCAGTCCGATGGCGTCCGACCAGGCGGCGACGCGTTCGGCGGCGCCGGGCAGGTCGAGCCAGGGGGTCAGGAAGCCGGGCGTCTGAGCGCCCTGGCCGGGAGCGACGAGTACGAGCACTCTCACACTCTCTCTTGGGGACGGGCACGGCCGCCCGTGGGGACAAGGACGAAGAACAGCAGGGGGTTTTGTGGACCCCGCACAAAAGCCTAGAGCTGGAGATCCCCGTCGACCAGACGCCCCAGGATCAGCGCGATCCGCAGTGTGAAGGCGGAGCGTACATCGGAAGGGGACCAACCGGTGACGTCAGTCACACGTCGGAGCCGGTAGCGGACGGTGTTCGGGTGAACGAAGAGCATCCGGGCGGCCCCCTCCAGGCTGCTCGCCTGCTCCAGATACACGCTCAGCGTCTCCAGGAGCGCCGACCCGGCCTCCTCCAGCGGTCTGTAGATCTCCTCCACCAACTGCTCGCGGGCGCTCGGGTCTCCGGCGATCGCGCGCTCCGGCAGCAGATCGTCCGCCAGCACCGGCCGCGGGGCGTCCTGCCAGGCGGAACACGCCTTCAGCCCGGCCGCGGCTGCCTGCGCGGACCGGGTCGCGGCCAGCAGGTCCGGCACGATCGGCCCGGCCACGACGGGCCCGGCGGCGAACGGCCCGATCAGCGACTTCGCCACGGCCAGCGGGTTGTCGCTGCCGCCGGCGATGACGACCAGCCGGTCCCCGAGCACCCCGGTCAGCACCTGGAGCTTGGCGTGCCGGGCCGCCCGCCGGATCGCCTCCACGGTCAGCTCGGAGTCGCCGTCGGGTGCCGTGCCCAGCACCACGCACACATGCTCCGGCGAGTTCCAGCCGAGCGCCGCGGCCCGCGACACGGCGCCCTCGTCGGCCTCCCCGCTGAGCACCGCGTTGACGACCAGCGACTCCAGGCGGGCGTCCCAGGCACCGCGTGCCTCGGCGGCCTGGGCGTAGACCTGGGCGGTGGCGAAGGCGATCTCCCGCGCGTACACCAGCAGCGCCTCGCGCAGCACGGACTCGTCCCCGGGCGCCGCGACCTCGTCGATCGCGCTCTCCATGACCTCGATGGTGGTGCGCACCATCTCCACGGTCTGCCGCAGCGTGATCGCCCGGGTCAGCTCGCGCGGCGCGGTCCCGAAGACATCGGTGGAGATCGCCTGCGGGGCGTCCGGGTGCCGGAACCACTCCGTGAACGCCGCGATACCGGCCTGGGCGACCAGCCCGATCCAGGAACGGTTCTCCGGTGGCATGGCCCGGTACCACGGCAGGGTCTCGTCCATGCGCGCGATGGCCTGCGCGGCGAGGGATCCGGAGGACTTCTCCAGCCGCTTCAGGGTCGCGGTGTGCGGATGGGCGCGGTGTGCGGCTTCGGGACTGCTGGCTTCGGGTTCGGGCACGGGACAAGACTGCCTTATCGGGACGGGAGCATGCGCCGCCGGGTCGTCACTGACGTCTACGGTGGGATGCGTGATGGACATACGGCGCGCCGGCGAGCGCTATCCCGGAGGGGACCCGGAGGCGGGGATCGTATCCCGGCACGCCTTCTCCTTCGGCTCGCACTACGACCCCGACAACCTGCGCTTCGGCGCGCTGATCGCCTGCAACGAGGAGCACCTCGCCCCGGGCGCCGGGTTCGGCGAGCACCCGCACAGCCACACCGAGATCGTCACCTGGGTCGTCGAGGGCGAGCTGACCCACCGCGACTCCACGGGCCACGAGAGCGTCGTACGCCCCGGCGACGTCCAGCACCTCAGCGCCGCGGCCGGAGTCCGCCACGTCGAGCGCAACGACGCCGACACCCCGCTCACCTTCATCCAGATGTGGCTGGCCCCCCGGACCCCCGGCGGCACCCCCTCCTACGGGATCACCCGAGCCCTCACCACCCCGTACGAACTCCCCGCCGCGGGCGCCACCCTCCATGTGCGCAGACTCACACCGGGCGAACGCACCACTCTCCCGCCCGCGCCCCACCTCTACCTCCACGTCGTCCGAGGCGACCTCCACCTGAACACGGAGACGTTGCACCCCGGCGACGCGGCGAGGATCACGGAGGCAGAGCCCCTGGAGGCAGAGGCACTGACGGCGACGGAAGTCCTGCTCTGGGCAATGACCTGACGAGACACCCCCTAGCCCTGGCGGTGGCCCCGCGACTCCGCCAGCACCGCGTCCGTAAAGCTCGGCCACGCCTCGACCGCCCACGGCCCGAACGCGCGATCGGTCAGCGCCACGCACGCCACCCCCGCCTCCGGATCGATCCACAGAAACGTCCCGGACTGCCCGAAGTGCCCGAACGTCCGAGGCGACGACGAAGCCCCCGTCCAGTGCGGCGACTTCCCGTCCCGGATCTCGAACCCGAGGCCCCAGTCGTTCGGGTTCTGATGCCCGTACCCCGGCAGCACACCCTTCGTCCCCGGATACTGCACACTCATCGCCTCGGCCACCGTCCGCGGATCCAGCAGCCGCGGCGCCTGCACCTCCGCCGCGAACCGCAGCAGATCCGCCACGCTCGACACGCCGTCCTTCGCCGGGGAGCCCTCGAGGCTCGTCGACGTCATCCCCAGCGGCTCCAGCACCCCCTGCCGCAGATACTCCGCGAAGGGAATGTCCGTGGCCTTCGCCACATGATCACCCAGCACCTCGAACCCGGCGTTCGAGTAGAGCCGCCGCTCCCCGGGCGCCCCCATCGAGCGGTGCTCGTCGAAGGCCAGCCCCGAGGTGTGCGCCAGCAGATGACGCACCGTCGAGCCCTCCGGCCCCGCCGGTTCGTCCAGCTCGATCGCGCCCTCCTCATAGGCGACCAGCACGGCGTACGCGGCCAATGGCTTGGTGACCGAGGCCAGCGGGAAGCGCCGGTCCACCGGCCCATGGGTCCCGAGGACCGTCCCGTCGGCCCGTACGACACCCGCTGCGGCGGCGGGAACCGGCCAGTTCTCGATCAACGCGAGGCTGTTCAGCGACATGCGTCGAGCCTAAGCGCTCACCGCGACGGGTCCGTCGACGGGTCCGGCCGGATTTCCCTTGCTTCGAGTGCACTCCAAGGTCATAGCGTGGAGGTCATGACGGTGATGCAGACCATGCCCGCGGCCACCGAGGACAAGCCCAGCAGGACCGACATCTGCTCCGCCGCGCCACGCCGGCACCCACGCCCGGACGGCCAGGACCGCTACACGATCAGCGAGGTCGCCGCCTTCACCGGCCTCAGCGCGCACACCCTGCGCTGGTACGAGCGGATCGGCCTGATGTCCCACATCGACCGCTCGCACACCGGCCAGCGCCGCTACACCAACCGCGACCTGGACTGGCTCGACCTGGTCGGCAAGCTGCGGCTGACCGGCATGCCGGTCGCCGACATGGTCCGGTACGCCGAGCTGGTGCGCCAGGGCGACCACACCTACGGCGAACGGCGCGAGCTGCTGGAGGCGACCCGCCGGGACGTCCTCGCGAGGATCACCGAGCTCCAGGACACGCTCGCCGTACTCGACCGCAAGATCGGCTTCTATTCGGAGAGGACCCGATGACCGACAGCACCATCCCCACCGTCCAGCTCGGCGCGCACGGCCCGGAGGTGGGAGTGCAGGGCCTCGGCTGCATGGGCATGAGCTTCGCCTACGGCCCGGCCGACGCCGAGGAGTCCCGGGCCACTCTGGAACGGGCGCTGGAACGCGGCGTCACCCTGTTCGACACGGCGGACGCCTACGGCGACGGCGACAACGAGCGCTTCCTCGCGCCCTTCGTGCGGGCCCACCGCGACGAGCTGGTCATCGCCACCAAGTTCGCCCTGTCGATCCCGCCGGAGGACCCCACCCGCCGGATCATCCGCAACGACCCGCCGTACATCCGCCAGGCCGTCGAGGCCAGCCTCAAGCGCCTCGACGTCGACGTCATCGACCTCTACTACATGCACCGCCGCGACCCGCGGGTCCCCATCGAGGAGACCGTCGGCGTCATGGCCGAGCTGGTCCGCGAGGGCAAGGTCAAGCACCTGGGCCTCAGCGAGGTCACGGCCGACGAACTGCGCGCCGCGCACGCGGTCCACCCGATCGCCGCCCTGCAGTCCGAGTGGTCGCTGTTCAGCCGGGACATCGAGCGCAACGTCGTCCCGGCGGCGGCCGAACTCGGCGTCGCCCTGGTCGCCTATTCCCCGCTCGGGCGTGGCTTCCTCACCGGCTCCTTCGCCCGCGCCGAGGACCTCACCCCCGACGACTTCCGCCGCCAGCAGCCCCGCTTCACCGGCGACAACGCGGCGGCCAACGCGGCCCTCCTGGACCGTATCCGCGAGGTCGCCGCCCGCCACGACGCCACCCTCGGCCAGATCGCCCTGGCCTGGGTCCACCACCGGCAGCCGGCCCACGACCTCCCGGTCATCCCCATCCCCGGCACCCGCAAGCCGGCCCGGGTGGACGAGAACACGGCGGCGGCCCACATCACCCTGACGGAAGAGGACCTGACCGTCCTGGAACCGATCGCCTCCCAGGTGGCGGGAGACCGCTACGCGGACATGACGTTCACATCTGCGGGACGCGAGTAGGGAAAGGCAGGGGCGCGGGGACCTGCGCGACCAGCCCCATACGGTCCGCACCCGGAAGAAGGCACCGACCCGGCAGACGCTCAAAGCTCTGCCAGCAACTCCGCCTTCTTCACGGAGAACTCCTCATCGGTGACCAGCCCGGCCTGATGCAGTTCCCCGAGATGCCGGATCCGTTCGGCGATGTCCGCGGGGTCGCGGCGCCGGTGCGCCGCGGCCACCGCGGCCATCGGCCCCTGCGCCCGCACCGCGGCCAGCACCGCCGCCGCGAACGGCAACGACTCGTGCACGGGCCCGTATCCCAGCCCGAACACCACGGCCGCCGGGTCCTGGTCGGCCTGCACGGGCTGGTCCTGACCGGACCCGTCGCGCCGCAGCAGCCGCAGATACCCCTCGAACAGCTCGGGCGAGCGCCACTCGACGCCCCCCAGTTCCGTGACGGGGAAACTCTGGTCCCCGGCCTTCCACTTCGCCGACGACGCCCCGGTCCAGAACCACCGGAACCGCACGGTCGTCCCGTCGAAGGACGCCTTCCCGTCGTACGCCTTGAAGGACAGCGGAGCACCGGGCGCGGTCACGAGGAACCGGTCCGCCGGTCCCGACTCGGTCAGCCGCGCCCGCAGTTCGTCGGCGTAGTACTCGGCGAGCACTTCCTTCTCGGCGGGCAGCACCAGCCGATACGGATCGCCGTTCTCCTTGAGCTGTCCGTCCGCCGCCTCCAGCAGCGGATCGGCCCCCGGCCGCACCTCCGCGCGCAGTACGACGGTCCCGCGCTTCCCGGGGGTCAGCGTGACCCCCTGCAACGCCGCCAGCGGCACCCGGCGCTCACCGAGCGCCTGGAACAGCTTGGGTGTCCGAATCCCCCGTTCGTAACGGATGAGCACGGAGTCGGACTCGAACTCCCAGGCGGCATGAAATCCGGCCAGTACGTCACCCATGCGGCTCATCGTATGCGGCACACGCTCTTTCGTCCCCTCCCTGCGCATACCGCAGTTCTTCCGTCCTCTACGCGCGTCCGGCCGGGAAGGCACCGGACAAACCCGCCCGGCACATGCCCCGATCGTCGGCGCAGTCCACCGCGCGGTACGCGCCAACCCCGATCTCGGCGAGGTTCGCCAGGCTCTCCGTGCCGGGTTCGAAGTACCCGGCGTGCCCCTTGGCGCCGCGCGCCGACAGCAGCCGGGCGCCGAAGGCCGCGGACATCGGGTCCGCGCCGTGCCCGAGGCCGCCGAGGTCCAGATATGGCACGTCCTGGATCCAGTCGTCGGCGTCCCGCATCGCCCACACATGCGCGGAGGTGCCGAGGTGCGCCGCCTTCGCGACCCGCATACCGGGGCTGCCGGCCACCGCTATGTCGGTGACCCGCCGCGGCAGCGCGGGCGCGGCGACCCCGCAGACCACGGAGCCGTAGCTGTGGCAGAACAGGGAGACCGGCGCGTCACCGGGCAGCGCGCGCACCAGCGCGTTCAGCCGGACGGCGCCGTCCGCGGCGCGGCGCGCGGTGGCCGCGTCCACGCCGATGCCGCTGGGGGCGGTGTAGTCGGCCCAGGCGATCACCGCGGTCCGGGTGCCGGGGCCGGCCGCGCGTTCGGCGGCGTACAGCGACTTCGCCATGCCGACCGGGGCGGAGTACGCGCGGTGGGTGCGCTGGAAGGTGAGCAGGTCGGTGTCGACGCCGGGGACGACGACGGAGACCCGCTCGGCCCGGGTGAGGTCGCCGAAGACCTCGGCGATCCGGCCCGATCCCTCGGGGTCGAAGGCGAGGATGTGCCGCCCCTCGCGCATCAGCGCCTCGAAGCGGTGCATCCGGCGCCCGGCCTCGTGCTGTCCGGCCGGGGTGAGCCGGCTGTCGTGCATGCGCCGGCGCTCGACCGCGCGGGCCTGGGCGAGCGCGACGCGGTTGGCGCGGTAGCGCAGCTCCACGGGGGCGCCGTTCATGTTGCCGACCGCGAGCGGATAGCGGTGGGCGAGCCGGACGCGCTGGGTCTCGGTGAGGGAGGTGAAGAAGCGGGCCAGCCGGGCGGGGCCGGAGTCCGGGTCAGGCAGCCGGTGCCCGTCGATCCGCCCCCGCTCCCAGGCGTCGAGCGAGGCCTGCATCGGGGTGGTCTCCCGCTGGCCCTTCATCGCGGTCCAGCCGGTGGTCGCCAGCATGACGAAGACCACCGCCAGCGCGAGCAGAGCGCGCCAGAGGTTGAGTTGCCGGGAGGTATCGAAGGAAGTCACTGGGAGGACACACTAGGAGAACGAGAGGGTCTCGCGTGACGCGTGTGACAGGCATCACGTTTTGAGCGATCAGCTGTGGATCGGACGTGACGAAACCCGGATCCACGGTGGTGGGAGGGCGTGGATCCGCCGTGGTGATCAGGCGTCGGCGCCGGTCGGGGGCGTGCTCCGCCAGTCCGCCGCGAGCGCCGGTCCCACCTGATCGAGGTAGGCCGTCGTCAACGCGCGCAGCGCCTCCACGCTGAAGTCGTCCCCCGCGCTCCACAGCCGTTCGGTGACCCTTATCACCCCGCCGAAGACGGCCACCGCCACCCGGGGACGCGGATCGGCGTCCACGTCCAGCCCCTCCCGCTCCGCGATCAGCCGCGCGATCCGCTCCTCGGCCTCCGCGGAGCCGCGCAGATAGGCGGCGAGCAGCACCGGCGTCGACTCGATCACCCGGTACATCCGCAGATACAGCCCGATCGGTACGACGGCCTCGACGACCTCGTGCAGGGTGTCCCAGCCCTCCGCCAGTGCCCGGCGCAGCGCCTCCAGCGGCGGCTCCTGGGCGGGGCGGGCGCGCAGGGCCTCGACGAAGTGCTCCATGGCCAGCTGCTGGGCGGCGAGGGCGGCGTCCTCCTTGCCCGCGAAGTAGCGGAAGAAGGTGCGCTGGGAGACGTCGACGGCGGCGGCGATCTCGTCGACGGTGGTCTGCTCGTAGCCCCGGGTGGTGAACAGTTCGAGGGCGGCCCGGATCAGCGCGTCCCGGGTGCGCTGTTTCTTGCGCTCGCGCAGGCCGGGCCGTGTCGCCGAATTCATGGCACCTCTTCTCTGAACTGTTCTGCCAGTTCAGACCGTACATAGGTGACGTGTCAGTTACCGAAACCTGAAAAGGTTTGTCACTTGTCAGCGGCTGTCACTAGCCTCGAACACATGACTAGTCAGACCACCATCGACAAGACGGGGCCGGGGGACGGCGCATCAGCCCCGTCCGATCCGGCTCCGGCCAAGGGGCTGCGCGGGCACCCGTGGTTCACCCTCATAACCGTCGCCGTGGGGGTCATGATGGTGGCCCTCGACGGCACCATCGTGGCCATCGCCAACCCCGCGATCAAGGACGACCTGAAGGCGAGCTTCGCCGACGTCCAGTGGATCACCAACGGCTACTTCCTCGCCCTCGCCGTCTCCCTGATCACCGCGGGCAAGCTCGGTGACCGCTTCGGCCACCGGCAGACCTTCCTCATCGGCGTCGTCGGCTTCGCCGTCGCCTCCGGACTCATCGGCATGTCCGGCAGCATCGCGCTGGTGGTCGCCTTCCGGGTGCTCCAGGGCCTGTTCGGCGCGCTGCTCATGCCGGCCGCGCTCGGTCTGCTGCGGGCCACCTTCCCGGCCGAGAAGCTGAACATGGCCATCGGCATCTGGGGCATGGTCATCGGTGCCTCCACCGCGGGCGGCCCGATCCTCGGCGGTGTGCTCGTCGAGCACGTCAGCTGGCAGTCGGTGTTCTTCATCAACGTGCCGGTCGGCGTCCTCGCCGTCGTCCTCGGCGCGGTGATCCTGCTCGACCACCGCGCCGAGAACGCGCCGCGCTCCTTCGACCTGCCGGGCATCGCGCTGCTGTCCGGCGCGATGTTCTGCCTGGTCTGGGGCATCATCAAGGCCCCGCCGTCCGAGTGGGGCTGGGGCGACGGCAGGACGTGGGCCTTCCTCGGCGCCTCCGTGGTCGGCTTCGCGCTGTTCACCTTCTGGGAGACGAAGGTGAAGGAGCCGCTGATCCCCCTCGGGCTGTTCCGCTCGGTCTCGCTGTCCGCGGGTGTCGTGCTGATGGTCCTGATGGCCATCGCCTTCATGGGCGGCCTGTTCTTCGTGACGTTCTACCTCCAGAACGTGCACGGCATGGGCCCGGTCGACGCCGGCCTGCACCTGCTGCCCCTCACCGGCATGATGATCGTCGGCTCCCCGCTCGCCGGCGCGATGATCACCAAGCTGGGCCCGCGGATCCCGCTGGCCGGCGGTATGGCCGTCACCGCGCTCGCCATGTGGGGCATGTCCACGCTGAAGGAGGACACCGGCAGCGGTGTGATGTCCCTGTGGTTCGCCCTGCTCGGCCTCGGTCTCGCCCCGGTCATGGTCGGCGCCACCGAGGTCATCGTCGGCAACGCGCCCATGGAGCTGTCGGGCGTCGCGGGCGGCCTCCAGCAGGCCGCGATGCAGATCGGCGGCAGCCTCGGCACGGCCGTCCTGGGCGCCGTGATGGTCTCCAAGGTCGACAGCGACCTCCCCGGCAACTGGGCCGACGCGGGCCTTCCGCCGCTGAACCCCGAGCAGCAGGCGCAGGCCTCCGAGGCCATCCAGGCCGGTGTGGCCCCGGTCCCGCCCGGCACCCCGCCGGAGGTCGCCGCGAAGATCACCGACGTCGCGCACGACACCTTCATCTCCGGCATGTCCCTGGCGTCGCTGGTCGCCGCGGGCGTCGCCGTCGTGGCGGTGCTCGTCGCGTTCCTCACCAAGCGGGGCGAGAACGCCCAGGCGGGAGCGGGTGCGGCGCACATCTGAGGCCTCATCCGCCCCAGGCGTCGTTTCCCCTATCAGGGTGACAACGCTAAAGATTCCTCCCACCGCGGGCGCGCCGCAGGCCACAGTGGGTCCAGCCCTCCGTACGGCATGTTCCCTTGGCAAGTTCGTACGGCCGACAGGGCGACCTGGGCTGCGGCGCGCCGCTGGAGGGGGGTGGCGCGCCGGCAGGCAGGATTGGGAAACGTGAGGGAGGTTACCCGCCTCTCATCGGCCCGAACGAACCGAGCGGTTCAGGGACTTGACGATGGCGGGCTCCGGCCACGGAACGCACGGGCACCCCCGCTCACGCGACCGAAAGAGGCCACGGACCGGGCAGGACCGCGCGAAGGCCCGCCATCGCCGAAGCATCTACTGACGTAGCTGCGGGCAGGGCCGGGTGCGCAGCCCGGCGCGATGCCCTTGAGGCACTGGGGGAGGCACGACTGCCCGCAGCTACGCCGAATGCAGGCGACCGTTCACTTGGCCTCCCGCAACGCCGCCACCTCCGCCCGCAACGCCCGCACCTCCTCCGTCAGCGCAGCGATCGCCTCCGTCTGCCGCCGCTCTTCCGCGTCATCACTCTCGAACCGCGAGATGAACCACGCGGCGATGTTCGCGGTCACCAGACCCAGCAGCGCGATCCCCGACAGCATCAGCCCGACCGCCAGCAGCCGCCCCACCCCGGTCGTCGGCGCGTGATCCCCGTACCCCACGGTCGTCATCGTGGTGAACGACCACCACACCGCGTCACCCAGCGTCCGGATGTTCCCGTCCGGCGCCTCGCGCTCCACGGACAGCACGGCCAGCGACCCGAACATCAGCAGCCCCACCACCGCCCCGGCGACATACGTCGTCAGCCGGATCTGCGAGGCCATCCGCGCCCGCTGCCCCACCAGCAGCAGCGTCGACACCAGCCGCAGCAGCCGCAGCGGCTGGATCATCGGCAGCACCACCGCGCACAGGTCGAGCCAGTGCCGGCGTATGAACTCCACGCGCCGCTCGGCGAGTCCCAGCCGCACCAGGTAGTCGGCGGCGAACGCGCCCCACACCGTCCACTCGACGACCGCGCACGCGAACGTCACCGACGCGCTCGCCGAGCCGTGCACGATCGGCACGGCGTAGGCGACGGCGAAGGCCACGGCCAGTGCCATCAGCGGTTTCTGTGTGCGCTGTTCCCACCGGATCCGCGCGGAGACTTCCTTCATGCCGGGCATCGTAGGAAACGCGAAGGGGGCGGCGGACCCGCAGGTCCACCGCCCCCGCCGCCACCTCCGTGCTACGCGTCGCCGCCCGCGACCCCCGGGTCCGCCGCCGCCACGTCGAGCAGCCGGTACCGGTCCACGGCCTGCTTCAGCACCGACCGGTCCACCTTCCCCTCCTTCGCCAGCTCGGCGAGGACGGCCACCACGATCGACTGGGCGTCGATGTGGAAGAACCGCCGTGCCGCGCCCCGGGTGTCGGCGAAGCCGAACCCGTCCGCGCCGAGCGACTGGTAGGTGCCCGGCACCCAGCGAGCGATCTGGTCCGGAACCGACCGCATCCAGTCGGAGACGGCCACGAACGGTCCCTCCGCGCCGGACAGCTTCCGCGTCACATACGGCACCCGCTGCTCCTCCTCCGGGTGCAGCAGGTTGTGCTCCTCGCACGCGACCGCGTCCCGCCGCAGCTCGTTCCAGGAGGTCGCGGACCACACGTCGGCCCGTACGTTCCACTCCTCGGCGAGGATCTTCTGCGCCTCGACCGCCCACGGGACGGCCACGCCGGACGCCATGATCTGCGCCGGGATCTGGCCGGCCGTGCCCTCGCTGAACCGGTAGACGCCCCTGAGGATGCCCTCGACGTCCACGTTCTCCGGTTCGGCCGGGTGCTGGATCGGCTCGTTGTAGACGGTCAGGTAGTAGAAGACGTCCTCGCCGTGCGGGTGCTCCTCGCTGCCGCCGTACATCCGGCGCAGCCCGTCCTTCACGATGTGCGCGATCTCGTACCCGAAGGCGGGGTCGTACGCCACACAGCCCGGGTTGGTCGAGGCCAGCAACTGGGAGTGGCCGTCCGCGTGCTGCAACCCCTCACCCGTCAGGGTCGTACGCCCGGCGGTCGCACCCAGGACGAAACCGCGCGCAAGCTGGTCGGCCATCTGCCAGAACTGGTCGCCGGTGCGCTGGAAACCGAACATCGAGTAGAAGACGTACACCGGGATCAGCGGCTCGCCGTGGGTGGCGTACGACGACCCCGCCGCGATCAGCGACGCCGTGCAGCCGGCCTCCGAGATGCCGTCGTGCAGCATCTGGCCGGTCGGCGACTCCTTGTACGCGAGCAGCAGATCGCGGTCGACCGCCTCGTACTGCTGGCCGAGCGGGTTGTAGATCTTCGCGCTCGGGAAGAACGAGTCCATGCCGAAGGTGCGGTACTCGTCCGGCGCGATCAGCACGAACCGCTTGCCGATCTCCTTGTCCCGCATGAGGTCCTTCAGCAGCCGGACGAACGCCATGGTCGTCGCGATGGACTGCTGACCGGAGCCCTTCTTCACGGTCGCGTACGCCTGGTCGCCCGGCAGGGGGAGCGGCTTCGACCGGACGACCCGGGTCGGGACGTACCCGCCGAGCGACTTGCGCCGGTCGTGCATGTACTGGATCTCCTCGGAGTCCCGCCCGGGGTGGTAGTACGGCGGGAGCCCGCTCTCCAGCTCCTTGTCGGGGATCGGCAGGTGCAGCCGGTCCCGGAAGCGCTTGAGGTCGTCGACCGTCAGCTTCTTCATCTGGTGGGTGGCGTTGCGGCCCTCGAAGTTCGGGCCCAGCGTCCAGCCCTTGATCGTCTTGGCCAGGATCACCGTCGGCTGGCCCTTGTGGGCGCGGGCCGCCGCGTACGCCGCGAAGATCTTCCGGTGGTCGTGACCGCCGCGCCCCAGATGCAGTATCTGGTCGTCGGTCATGTTCGCGACCATCGCGCGCAGCCGGTGGTCGCCGCCGAAGAAGTGCTCGCGGATGTAGGCGCCGGACTCCGTGGCGTACGTCTGGAACTGGCCGTCCGGAGTCGTGTTCATCTTGTTGACCAGCACGCCGTCGCGGTCCTGGGCGAGCAGCGGATCCCAGCTGCGGTCCCAGACCAGCTTGATCACGTTCCAGCCGGCGCCCCGGAAGACCGACTCCAGCTCCTGGATGATCTTGCCGTTGCCGCGCACCGGCCCGTCGAGGCGCTGGAGGTTGCAGTTGACCACGAACGTCAGGTTGTCCAGGCCCTCGCGGGCGGCGATGGTGAGCTGGCCCAGCGACTCCGGCTCGTCCATCTCGCCGTCGCCGAGGAACGCCCACACATGGGACTTCGAGGTGTCCGCGATGCCCCGCGCGTGCAGGTACCGGTTCATCCGGGCCTGGTAGATCGCGCCGATCGGGCCGAGGCCCATGGAGACGGTCGGGAACTCCCAGAAGTCCGGCATCAGCCGCGGGTGCGGGTACGAGGACAGCCCGTACGGCGCCTTCGACTTCTCCTGGCGGAAGCCGTCGAGGTGCTGCTCGGTCAGCCGGTCCAGCAGGTACGCGCGCGCGTAGATGCCCGGCGAGGCGTGGCCCTGGAAGAAGACCTGGTCGCCGCCGTCGCCCTCGTCCTTGCCCCGGAAGAAGTGGTTGAAGCCCACGTCGTACAGCGACGCGGAGGAGGCGAAGGTGGCGATGTGGCCGCCGACGCCGATGCCGGGGCGCTGGGCGCGCGAGACCATCACGGCGGCGTTCCAGCGGGTGGCGTTGAGGATCTTGCGCTCGATCTCCTCGTTGCCCGGGAAGAACGGCTCGTCCTTGGTGGCGATGGTGTTGACGTAGTCCGTGCTGCGCATCTCGGGCACGGCCACGCGCTTCTCGCGGGCCCGCTCGATCAGCCGCAGCATCAGATAGCGGGCACGCTCACGGCCCCGCTCGTCGATGGCGGCGTCGAGGGAGTCGAGCCACTCCCGCGTCTCCTCGGGGTCGAAGTCAGGAACCTGACTCGGAAGGCCGCCAATGATGATCGGATTGCGATCGGATCCGGAAGCCACGCTGGTCCTTACCTGTCGGAGGGCTGGGTGAGGGCTGGTTGAAGCCTTTTTCCGCATGCTTGCGCCGCTCCCCATCGTGTACCGCACGGCGGCAAACGTCACCTCTACCGAGAGGTAACCGCCATACGTTCGAATGTCGTACCCGTGGATGGTTCCCAAACGCACAAACAGGGCAGATAGGTGTGGTGTGTGTCACCTTGGTCTTGGCGCGCGTGCCTGGAGTTGCGGCGACACGGCCTGGATCGTCACCGTTTCGGCGGTCTGAACCGCCGGGTACTTGCGCGATCCGCCCCGCCCGTGTGGACTACGGCCAATGCTTCGCGCACGCGCGTGGCTGAGATATTCCCAAGACATGATCAGGAGGCAACCCGTGAGCGCGACCGCGGACCACGCGGAGGAGCGGACGAACCCTGCCGCCAGGCTGGGGTTCCAGCCCGGGCAGGTGGTCCAGGAGATCGGCTACGACGACGACGTCGACCAGGACCTTCGCGAGGCCATCGAGGAAGCCATCGAGGGCGACCTGATGGACGAGGAATACGACGACGTGGCCGACGCCGTTGTGCTCTGGTTCCGTGACGACGACGGCGACCTGACGGATGCGCTGGTGGATGCCACCACGTACATCGAGGAAGGCGGCGCGATCCTGCTCCTCACGCCGAAGACCGGCCGTGCGGGGTACGTGGAGCCGAGCGACATCTCGGAAGCCGCGACGACCGCCGGTCTGACGGCGTCCAAGAGCGTCAGCGTGGGCAAGGACTGGAGCGGAAGCCGCCTGGCCACGCCGAAGGCCGCCAAGTCGAAGCGGTGACCTTTCCGGTCGTCCGCTGAAACAGCCGAGCACGGACGGGCTGAGTTCGCTCAGCCCGTCCGTCGGCTTGTGCGGGCCGCTGCGTAAGGTGTCATCGTCCGAACGGCCCACCGAAGGGATGACACGACGATGGCGATCCAGGTCGGCGACAAGGCGCCCGACTTCGAGCTGAAGGACAACCACGGCCGCACCGTGAAGCTGTCGGACTTCCGCGGCGAGAAGAACGTGGTGCTGCTCTTCTACCCGTTCGCCTTCACCGGCGTGTGCACCGGCGAGCTGTGCGAGGTGCGCGACAACCTGCCGAAGTTCTCCGACCGCGACACCCAGGTGCTCGCCGTCTCCAACGACTCCATCCACACCCTGCGCGTCTTCGCCGAGCAGGAGTCCCTGGAGTACCCGCTGCTGAGCGACTTCTGGCCGCACGGCGAGGTCTCCCGCGCCTACGGCGTCTTCGACGAGGACAAGGGCTGCGCGGTGCGCGGCACCTTCGTCATCGACAAGGAGGGCGTGGTCCGCTGGACGGTCGTCAACGGCCTGCCGGACGCCCGTGACCTGAACGAGTACGTCAAGGCCCTCGACACCCTCTGATTCTTCGTCCACAGGGCCTGCGGGGCACGGGAACCCGTCACTAGGATCGACTCGTTTGATCCGTTACCAACGCACGACGGGGCTCCCCGCCCCAGGACACCAATGGAGGGACTCGTGGGAGTCAGCCTCAGCAAGGGCGGCAACGTATCGCTGACCAAGGAGGCCCCGGGCCTGACCGCGGTCATCGTCGGTCTGGGGTGGGACGTGCGCACCACGACCGGCACGGACTTCGACCTCGACGCCAGCGCGCTGCTGCTGAACAACGCCGGCAAGGTCATCAGCGACGGCCACTTCGTCTTCTTCAACAACCTCAAGAGCCCCGACGGCTCGGTGGAGCACACCGGTGACAACCTCACCGGTGAGGGCGAGGGCGACGACGAGCAGATCAAGGTCAACCTCGCCGGTGTCCCCGCCGAGGTCGACAAGATCGTCTTCCCGGTGTCGATCTACGACGCCGAGAACCGCCAGCAGTCATTCGGCCAGGTCCGCAACGCCTTCATCCGCGTGGTGAACCAGGCCGGCGGCGCCGAGATCGCCCGGTACGACCTCAGCGAGGACGCCTCCACCGAGACCGCCATGGTCTTCGGCGAGCTGTACCGGCACGGCGCCGAGTGGAAGTTCCGCGCCATCGGCCAGGGCTACGCCTCGGGCCTGCGCGGCATCGCGCAGGACTTCGGCGTGAACGTCTGAGCCACGGCCGAGCCGTTTCGAAGGTCACCGTCCGGCGTCGCACGGTTTACGTGCGGCGCCGGACGCGCAGGACAGCCAGAGAAGCATCGCCTCGGGGAGGGACCAGCATCATGGGCGTCACGCTCGCCAAGGGAGGCAACGTCTCCCTGTCCAAGGCCGCGCCGAACCTCACGCAGGTGATGATCGGACTCGGCTGGGACGCGCGCTCCACCACCGGAGCCCCCTTCGACCTCGACGCCAGCGCCCTGGTGTGCAGCGGCGGCCGGGTCATGGGCGACGAGTGGTTCGTCTTCTACAACCAGCTCAAGAGCCCCGACGGCTCGGTGGAGCACACCGGCGACAACCTCACCGGCGAGGGTGACGGCGACGACGAGTCGATCCTGGTCGACCTGTCGAAGGTGCCCGCCCAGTGCGACAAGATCGTCTTCCCTGTCTCCATCCACCTGGCCGACGAGCGCGGCCAGACCTTCGGCCAGGTCAGCAACGCCTTCATCCGCGTGGTCAACCAGGCCGACGGCGTCGAGCTGGCCCGCTACGACCTCAGCGAGGACGCCTCCACCGAGACCGCCATGATCTTTGGCGAGGTCTACCGCCACCAGGGAGAATGGAAGTTCCGGGCGGTGGGTCAGGGGTACGCGTCCGGCCTGCGGGGCATCGCCCTAGACTTCGGAGTCAACGTTTCGTAAAGCCGAGTGCGGCGCGGGGGAGACCCGTAATACAGGAGTTGGGTAGCCAGTGGTTCTGAAAACGTTCGGCTGGTCGTTCGCGGTCACCGCGCTCGGCCTCGTCGCGGCGGTCTTCTACGGGGGGTGGACCGCCTTCGGTGTCGTGGCGATCCTCTCCGTCCTCGAGATCTCCCTGTCCTTCGACAACGCGGTGGTCAACGCCGGAATCCTCAAGAAGATGAGCCCGTTCTGGCAGAAGATCTTCTTGACGATCGGCATTCTGATCGCCGTCTTCGGCATGCGGCTGGTCTTCCCGGTGGTCATCGTGGCCGTCAGTGCCCAGCTGGGACCGATCGAGGCCGTCGACCTCGCGCTCACCGACAAGGAGCGCTACCAGGAGCTGGTCACCGACGCCCACCCGGCGATCGCGGCCTTCGGCGGCATGTTCCTGCTGATGATCTTCCTGGACTTCATCTTCGAGGACCGGGACATCAAGTGGCTCGGCTGGCTGGAGCGCCCGCTGGCCAAGCTCGGCAAGGTCGACATGCTGTCGGTCTGCATCGCCCTGATCATCCTGATGATCACGTCGATGACCTTCGCCACCCACGCGCACCTGCACGCGGGCCCCGCGGACAAGTCGGCGACGGTGCTGCTGTCCGGCGTCGCCGGCCTCATCACCTACATGATCGTCGGCGGTCTCTCCGGCTACTTCGAGGACAAGCTCGAGGAAGAGGAGGAGCGCGAGCACGAGGCGGAGGAGGAGGCCGTGCGGGCCGGCAAGCCCCGCTCGGCGGTGGTCCTGGTCGGCAAGGCCGCCTTCTTCATGTTCCTCTACCTCGAGGTCCTGGACGCGTCGTTCTCCTTCGACGGTGTCATCGGCGCCTTCGCCATCACCAACGACATCGTGATGATGGCCCTCGGCCTCGGCATCGGCGCGATGTACGTCCGGTCCCTCACCGTGTACCTGGTCCGCCAGGGCACCCTCGACGAGTACGTCTACCTGGAGCACGGCGCGCACTACGCGATCGGCGCCCTGGCGATCATCCTGCTGGTCACCATCCAGTACGAGATCCACGAGCTCATCACCGGTTCCATCGGTGTCCTCCTGATCGCCGCCTCCTTCTGGTCCTCCGTCCGCCGCAACAGGGCGCTGGCGGCGGCCGAGGGAAAAGCTGACTCCTCGGGCAAGAACGAGGTGTCGTCCGGGGTGTGACGCCCGCGCGGCTGAGGAACGCTCTGAGCGGGGCGGCCGTCGAGGACTGACGTCCTCACGGCCGCCCCGCCGTCGTGTACGACCGGTGATTTCCAGGGTTTTCAGGGGGCGGGAATGGGCTTGCTGGACGGGTTCCGGCGCGGGCGGACGGCCGAGTTCGACTCGGGCAACGCCGCCACCAACGCGATCGAGCTGACCAAGCGCAACGGCCAGGTGTCACTGACCAAGCAGGGCGCGGCCACCGGGCACCTGCGGATCAACCTGGCCTGGCGGATGCGCAGCTCCGACTTCGGCGGACCGCAGCGGGAGAGCCTGCTGCGGCATCCGCTCAAGGCACTGAGGCCGCCGGAGGTGATGGGGCACACCCAGAGCATGGTCAACGTCGACCTCGACCTGGGGTGCCTGTACGAGCTGCAGGACGGGACGAAGGGCGTGGTGCAGCCGCTGGGCGGCTACTTCGGCGACGTCAACGCGCCGCCGTACGTCAAGCTCACCGGCGACGACCGGTTCGGATCCGGGTCCGGGGAGACGCTGTACGTCAACCTCGACCACCGCGAGGCGATCAAGCGGCTGCTGGTGTTCGTCTACATCTACGACCAGACGCCCGCGTTCGACCGGACCCAGGCCGTGGTGACGCTCTACCCGACCAGCGGTCCGCGGGTGGAGATCCAGCTGGACGAGCGGCATCCGCAGGCGCGGTCCTGCGCGGTGGTGATGATCGAGAACGTGAAGGGCGAGATGATCGTCCGGCGCGAAGTGAAGTTCGTGTACGGGTTCCAGGCCGAGCTGGACCGGCTGTACGGGTGGGGGCTGCAGTGGGGGCGGGGGCACAAGACCAAGGCCCAGCGGTGAGCGCCCGGAGGCTCGGGGGGCCCTGAGGTGGGTCCCCCTACCGCCCGATGAACTGCGGGCCCTGCGGCGGCATGCGGAATTCCGCCGTGGGCTGGGGAGTGCCGTAGGACGGCGGGCTCGTCGGCTGGGGATAGCCGTAGGCCGGGGGAGTGGCCGGGGGCTGCTGGGGATAGCCGTAGGCGGGCTGCGGGGGGATCGCCTGGGTGGGCTGCTCCGGCGGGAGGGGCTGGGAGACCTCCGCCGGCGGCTGCGTCGGGGCCGGCTCCTCCGCGGCCTCCGACTCGTCCACCGAGATGCCGAAGTCCGTGGCCAGGCCCTTCAGGCCGTTGGAGTAGCCCTCGCCGAGCGCGCGGAACTTCCAGGTGTCGCCGCGCCGGTACAGCTCGCCGCAGATCAGCGCGGTCTCCTCGCCGGTCTCCGGCTTGACGTCGAAGTACGCCAGCGGCTCCCCGTCCGGGGCGGCGGCGTCGTACAGCAGAATGCGCAGATCCCGTACGCGGTCGAAGGCGACGCCGTCCGCCGAAGCGACGAGGAGAATCTGTCCGACGGCGGGCTCGACACCGGCCAGATCCGTCTGGATCGTATCGGTCAGGCCTTCGGCGATCCGCTTCTTGCCGAGCCGCCAGACCTTGCCGGAGGGGTGCCGGGGCTGGTTGTAGAAGACGAAGTCCTCGTCGGAGCGCACACGACCGTCGGGGCCGAGGAGCAGCGCGGAGGCGTCGACATCCGGGACCCCCTGCCCGGGCGTCCAGCGCAGCACGGCGCGCACCGTCGTGGCTTCGAGCGGGACGTTCGACCCCTTCAGCATGGCGTGCGTCATGCGGTCATCCTGCCTTCTCCGTCCTGGTCACGACAACGCGGGGTGGGGTGTCGCCGGGCGCGCGATGTGGAGACCCCGTTACGTGAAATTCATGCCCGGTGGGAACCCGGGACATGGAGATCTACGTACTATTACCGGCCACCTAACGGCACTTTTTCTCGACACACCACCGGCCGATCCGTCGCCACGGGGGAGCTTTATGCGTCATTTCGGGCACCTCGCCCCTGAGGTGCGGCAGCGCCTCTTCCACCGGGAGCCGTGCGAGTTCACCGCCGACTCCCCGGCCCGGCTGCTCGCCGCCGCCCTCGGCGCCACGCTCTACAGCCCGGCCACCCGGCCCCGGCTCGCCGACGACATCCTGAAGCAGGCCGGACGAGGCGTGGTCTCGATGGTGCTGTGCCTGGAGGACTCGATCGACGACGCGGACGTCGGCGCGGGCGAGGAGAACCTGGTCCGCCAGTTCACCGACCTCGCCGGCCGCCCCGGCGGCGCCGAGCCGCCGCTGCTGTTCATCCGCGTCCGCACCCCCGAGCAGATCCCCGACCTGGTGCGCCGGCTCGGCCCCGCCGTGCGGCTGCTGTCCGGCTTCGTGCTGCCCAAGTTCACCGAGGAGCGCGGCATCCCGTTCCTGGAGGCCCTGTCGACCGCCGAGGCGGCCGGCGGGCGGCGGCTGTTCGCCATGCCGGTGCTGGAGTCGCCGGAGCTGCTGTACCGCGAGTCCCGCGTGGAGACCCTGGAGGGCATCTCCCGGGCCGTCGACAAGTACCGCGATCGGGTGCTGGCGCTGCGCCTCGGAGTGACCGACTTCTGCTCGTCGTACGGCCTGCGCCGGGCCCCCGACATGACGGCGTACGACGTCCAGATCGTCGCCTCCGTGATCGCCGACGTGGTGAACATGCTCGCCCGCGCCGACGGCACCGGGTTCACCGTGACCGGACCCGTGTGGGAGTACTTCCGCGTCCAGGAGCGCATGTTCAAGCCACAGCTGCGCCGCAGCCCCTTCCTGGAGGGGCAGGCGGAGGAATTGCGCGAGAGACTGATCGAGCACGCCATGGACGGGCTGCTGCGGGAGATCTCGCTCGACCAGGCCAACGGGCTGCTCGGCAAGACCTGCATCCATCCCTCCCATGTGCTGCCCGTGCACGCACTGTCCGTGGTCAGTCACGAGGAGTTCAGCGACGCCCAGGACATCCTGCGGCCGGAGCGCTGCGGCGGGGGTGTACTGAGGTCGGCGTACACGAACAAGATGAACGAGGTGAAGCCGCACCGCGCCTGGGCCGAGCGGACCCTGCTGCGCGCCGAGGTCTTCGGCGTGGCGCACGAGGACGTCGGCTTCGTGGAACTGCTGGCCGCGGGCATACCGACCTGAACGGCCACTCCTGGCCGCCTCTACTCAAGGGACGCATGAACAAGGCAGTGAACAACGGGGTCTGGTCCGGCAGCTGGGTCGCCCAGCGGCTGGGCGTCGAACTCATGGGCGACGACCGGCTGACCGACCTCCTGGGGCTGGCGCTGCGCCGCAACCCCAAGCGGGCCCATCTGCTGGTGTCGAACGTGCTCGGCAAGCACGTACCGCAGTCACCGTCCGTGGTCTACGGCCATGGCCTCGCCCTCGGCCGCCGGGTGCGCGCGCTGCTCGGCGACGACGCGGCCCGCGAGGCGGTCGTCCTCGGCTACGCGGAGACCGCGACCGGCCTCGGCCACTCCGTCGCCGACGGCCTGGCCCTCGCCCCCTACCTGCACTCCACCCGCCGCCCCGTGCCCGGGGTCGCCCCGGCGGGCGGCTTCGAGGAGTCCCACTCGCACGCCACCTCCCACCTCCTGCTCCCCGAGGACCCGGCCCTGCTCGCGGGCTCCGGCCCGCTCGTCCTGGTCGACGACGAGTTCTCCACCGGCAACACGGTCCTCAACACCATCAGGGACCTGCACGCCCGCTACCCGCGCGAGCGGTACGTCGTGGTGGCCCTGGTCGACATGCGCTCGGCGGCGGACGCGGGGCGTCTGGACGATTTCGCTGCCGGGATCGGCGCCCGGATAGACCTGGTGACGGCGGCCTCGGGCACCGTGAAGCTCCCGGACGGGGTGCTGGAGAAGGGGCAAGCTCTGGTCGCCGAGTACGACACCCAGTCAGGGGCGCGGGGAACGGCGCGACCAACCCCAACCCCCACCGGCCCGCAGACGCCGGACGGCCATGTCACCCGAGTCGATCTGCGCTGGCCCCCGGGCCTCCCCGACGGTGGCCGCCACGGCTTCACCCCCCAGCACCACATGCGCCTGGAGCGCGCCCTCCCCCCGATGGCGGCGCGACTCGCCGACGCGCTGCCCGCAGGGGCCCGCCGGGTGCTGGTGCTCGGCTTCGAGGAGCTGATGTACACCCCGCTACGGCTCGCCCACGAGCTGGAGCGGCTGCGCCCCGACGTGGAGATACGCTTCTCCACCACCACCCGCTCACCCGTCCTCGCCGTCGACGACCCCGGATACGCGATCCGCACCCGCCTGGTCTTCCCCGCCCACGACGACCCGGCCGACGGCCCCGGCGACCGCTACGCCTACAACGTCGCGGGCGCCGGCTTCGACGCCGTCGTCGCCGTCGTCGACTCCGCCGCCGACACCCCCGCGTTGCACGCCCCCGACGGCCTGCTCGCCCGGCTCGCCGAGCACACCCCGCACGTCCTGCTGACGGTCGTCCCGTCGTACGTCCCCGGGGCCGCGAAGGCCCCCGAAAGGCCCGCCACCATGCTGTCCGAGCCCCTCCGCGGCCCCGCCTTCTCCTCGTACGCGCCCGACGAGGTCGGCTGGCTGCTCCAGGACCTGTCGGACGTCACGCTGGAGGCGCCGACCGAGGAGCGCGAGGAGGCCATCCAGCGCGGCGGCGCCCACTACGCCGAGTCGCTGCCCGTGGAGTACCAGCCCAGCGAGCAGTACCAGCGGCTCTTCCACGCCGCGCTGGACACCTCCGCGGCACGCCTGGCCACCGCCGTCGGCGCGGTCACCGAGACGGTGCTCGCCGAACGGTCCCCGCGCCCGGTCCTCGTCTCGCTGGCCCGCGCGGGCACCCCCGTCGGCATCCTCATGCGCCGCTGGGCACAGCACCGCCACGGCCTCGACCTGCCGCACTACGCGGTCTCCATCGTGCGCGGCCGAGGCATCGACGCCAACGCGCTGCGCTGGCTGGCCGCCCACCACGACCCGGCCGACGTCGTGTTCGTCGACGGCTGGACCGGCAAGGGCGCCATCACCCGGGAGCTCGCGGCGGCCCTCGAGGAGTTCGAGAAGGCCGAGGGCGTCACCGGCTTCGACCCGGAGGTCGCGGTGCTCGCCGACCCGGGCTCGTGCGTGCGGACGTACGGCACCCGCGAGGACTTCCTGATCCCCTCCGCCTGCCTCAACTCCACGGTCTCCGGGCTGATATCCCGCACCGTGCTCCGCGCCGACCTGGTCGGCCCGGACGACTACCACGGCGCCAAGTTCTACCGCGAACTCGCCGGCGCCGACGTCTCGGTCGCCTTCCTCGACGCGGTCTCCGCCCGCTTCACCGAGGTCGGCGACGCGGTGGACGCGCAGGTCAAGGAGTTGCTGGCCGCCGACCGCACCCCCACCTGGGAGGGCTGGGCCGCGGTGGAGCGGATCAGCGAGGAGTACGGCATCCACGACGTCAACCTGGTCAAGCCGGGCGTCGGCGAGACCACGCGCGTGCTGCTGCGCCGCGTACCGTGGAAGATCCTCGCGCGAGCGGGAGCCGGCGCGGACCTGGACCACGTGCGGCTCCTGGCCGAGCAGCGCGGGGTGCCGGTCGAGGAGGTCGCCGAGCTGCCCTACACCTGCGTGGGGCTGATCCATCCCCAGTACACACGCGGCGCGACGGGCGCCGACGGAAAGGCGGTGGCCGTCTGATGCCGGTGCTCGTGGCGAGCGACCTGGACCGAACGTTGATCTACTCGGCGGCGGCGCTGTCGCTGACCATGCCCGACGCGCGGGCTCCGCGGCTGCTGTGCGTCGAGGTGCACGAGAGCAAGCCGCTGTCGTACATGACCGAGACCGCGGCGGCGCTGCTCGCCGACCTCGGGGACGCGGCGGTGTTCGTCCCGACCACGACCCGGACCCGCAAGCAGTACCAGCGCATCAACCTGCCGGGCCCGCCGCCCACCTACGCCATCTGCGCCAACGGCGGGCATCTGCTGGTGGACGGCGTCTCCGACCCCGCCTGGCACGCCCGGGTGACCGCGCGGCTCGCGGACGAGTGCGCCTCGCTGGACGAGGTGCGGGCGCATCTGCTGGCCTCGGCCGATCCGGCGTGGGTGCGCAAGCACCGGGTCGCCGAGGACCTGTTCGCCTACCTGGTCGTCGAGCGGGAGCTGCTGCCCGAGGAGTGGGTGAAGGAGCTGGCGGTCTGGGCGGAGAACCGCGGCTGGACCGTCTCTCTCCAGGGCCGCAAGCTCTACGCCGTGCCGAAGCCGCTCACCAAGAGCGCGGCCATGCACGAGGTAGCCCGCCGCGCCGGCGCCGAGCTGACGCTGGCCGCGGGCGACTCGCTCCTCGACGCCGACCTCCTCCTCGCAGCGGACCGCGGCTGGCGCCCCGGCCACGGCGAACTGGCGGACACCGACTGGACGGCCCCCACGGTCACGGCACTGCCGGAGCGGGGCGTACTGGCGGGCGAGCGCACACTGAGGGAACTGCTGAAGGCGACGCGCACCGACACCCTCTAGGGGCGCGGGGAACCGCGCGACCAGCCGCAAGGCACCCGCAGACGGCGACGCACCCGCGGACGCCGTCCTATCCGCAGCAGCCGCCCCCGCAGCAACCGCCGCCGCCCCCGCCCCCGCGGGGCGCGGCGGCCGGGGCGGAGGCCGTCCCGCCCACCGCCACCGTGGACAACAGCTTCACCGTGTCGTCATGCCCCGCAGGGCACGCCGCGGGGTCGGCGGACTCGGCCATCGGACGGCTCAGTTCGAAGGTGTCACCGCAGGTCCGGCACCGGTACTCGTAGCGTGGCATGCGCCCAGGTTAACGGTCGGCCTCCGGCGGACGCAGCGCCTTCGGGCGCAGCTCGGCGCGCTGGACCCGGTCCTCGTCGACGTCCTGGGCCAGCTCCGGATGGCGGGCGCGGAAGTACGGGTTGTCCTCGGGCAGCGCCGAGCCGACCCGTCCGTACATCCCGAACGTCATGAGCACCACGCCGTAGACGAAGCTGAACAGCACGTTCTGGATGCGGAACGCGAGGAAGTTGTACTCGGTGTCCAGCAGGCCCAGGTTCAGGAAGCCGCTGAGGATGAAGGCCGCTCCGACGACCATGTTGAGCGTCGAGGCGAAGTTGCCGCCGATCACCATGCCGACGAAGAGCAGCAGCCCCACGCAGATCGACAGCACGCTCAGCGCGCCGTTGGTGTTCAGTCCGACGACCTGGTCCCCGCGGGTGTCGAAGAAGCCCACCTTGTCGATCAGGCCGAGGATGCCGAACGCGATCAGCACCAGGCCCATCAGACCCGCGCCGATCCGGTAGACCCTGTTCAGGCGGTGGTCGACGGGCAGGTGGTCGTTGAAGCTGATGCGGCCCCGCGATCCCCTGTGCACTGCGTGTGTGGCCATATCCGCCTCCCTCGGGTGTCAGCGGGCGGCTCTTTCGTCCCTTTCGTTCACCAATATCCGCCTGCCCGCGACGCCGCGCCACCAAAACAGGTCGGCACCGGTACGCGACGGGCCGGGGCCGACGTGTCAGCGGCGACGTGTCAGTGGCCGACGTGTCAGTGGCCGGTGCCCGCCGCGCGTTCCTCGCGGATCAGGGCGACCACCCGCGCCACCGTCCGCCGTACCGCCTCCGTCTCCGTGAGGAAGTGCCAGTAGTCGGGGTGGCGCCCGTCGAGGGTGGCGACGGCGCGCTCCAGGCGGGCCACGGAGTCGTCCAGCGGGCGGGCGTGCCGCGGGTCGGGGGTGTGGCGGCCGGCCATGGCGAGCCGCTGGGCGTCCCGGATGGCGAACCGGGTCCGCTCGATCTCCTGCTGCGGGTCCTTCTGCACGGCGTTCAGCCGGCGCAGCCGGTCCCCGGCGGCGGAGACGGCCTCGTCGGTGGAGTTCAGCAGCGCCCGTGCCGTCGAGAGCAGCGCGGTGGCGTCCGGCCAGCGCTGGGCGTCGCGCGCGGCCTGGGCCTCGCGGAGCTTGGCCTCGGCCTGCCGGACGGTCTCCGCGGCCTGCTCGGGCACCCGCTGGAGGTCCTGCCAGCAGGCCAGCGTGAAGCGCCGGCGCAACTCGCTGAGGACCGGTTCCACCTGCTCGGCGCGGGTGGTCAGGGCCTCGGCGCGGGTCCGCAGGGACACCAGCCGGTGGTCGATCTCGGCGGCCCGCTCCGGCAGCCGCTCGGCTTCCGCGCGGATCGTCTCCGCCTCGCGGGCGACCCGCTCGGCGCGCTCCAGGGTCTGCGGGACGCCGTGCTGCCCGGCGCCCTGGTTGAGCTTGGTCAGCTCGGGTGCGAGGGCGGCGAGCCGGGCGGCGAGGTCGTCGGCCCTGAGGCCCGCGCCCCGGACGGTGTCCAGCGCGTTGGAGGCGGCGAGCAGCGCCTGGCGGGCGCGCTCGACGGCCGGGGCGAGCCGGGCCAGCTGGGTCTCGGCCTTGCCGAGCAGCGGGCCGAGGCCCTCCGTGAAGCGGTCCAGGTCCTTCTTGACCCGGCCCAGCTCGTCCTCGGCGGCGGTCAGCTCGGTGCGGGCCCGGGCGGCGGCCGAGGCCTCCAGGTCGTCGCGGTCCAGGTCGTGGGCGTCGACCGCCTGGATGTACCGGTGGCTGGCCTCGTCGATGCGCCGGCCCAGTTCCGCGAAGTCGGCGGCGGCCCGGCGGGCGGCGGGGGAGTCGTCGACGGCGGCGATGGTCTCGATGGAGATCCGCAGATCCCGCTGGGCGGTGTCCAGCTCGTAGAACGCCGCCGCGGCGGCGTCCTTCGCGGCCTGCGCCTCCGCCCGCTGGCTCTCCGCCCGTCCGCCGAACCAGCGCCGGGTGCCGCCGCCGGCGAAGGCGCCGGGCAGCGCGAGCGCGGCGACGAGCGGCAGGCCGATCAGGGTGAGGACGTCGCGGAGGGCGGCGCCCGTGACCGCGGGCCGGGACTTTCGGGCGTCCGTGGCCTCGGTGGCGCCGGGGGCTCTCCGGGGGCCGGCACGGTGGCGCCCGCGCGGCATCGACGGCGAGTACGGCTGCTGCGGTGTCGCCGTCACATCCCTCTCCCGTGCTGTCATCCGCCCTGCCCGGTGTCATTCTCCCACCGGTTAAGGACGAACACACGGGCCCGTCAGTTCGCCGTACGGACCGTGACTTTGCCGTCGCCGGTGCGGGCGGAGACCACATGGTCGCTGGACTCGTCGCGCGGGACGGACACGTCCACCGCGCCGTCGCCGGTCTCGGTGGCCACCCGGTAGGCCGCCCGGGGCAGGTCGATGGTGACGGAACCGTCGCCGCTGCGGGACTCCACCAGGTCCGGTACGGAGCCCAGTTCCAGCCGCACCGAGCCGTCGCCGGTGCGGGCGCGGACCTCGCGGGAGTCGACGTCCGCGTGGATGGAGCCGTCCTCGGTGTGCAGGCGCAGCGGCCCGGTGGCGTCCTCGACGCGGACCGAGCCGTCGCCGGTGCGCAGGTCGAGCGGGCCGGTGGTGCCGGTGACGTTCACCGACCCGTCGGCCGTACGGATGCTCAGCGCGTCCCGGAACCCGTCTGCGCGGACGCTGCCGTCGCCGTTCACCACCTTCACGTCGACGCCGCGCGGCACCTCGACGCGGTGCTTGGAGGAGCAGTCGGCGATGAACCCGGAGCAGTCCTCCCGCAGCACCAGCCGGTCGCCGTCCGCCATCTCCCAGGTCACCTTCGGGTCGCCGCCCGCCACGACCGAGCCGTCGAACCAGCGGGTCACCTCGACGCTGCCCTCGGTGTGCTCGTCGGAGGCGACGATCTCCAGCGCCGAGTCCTCCGCGTCCACGGTCAGCGTGGTGCCCTTCAGCGCGAAGGACCGCGTCTCGGGCTCCTCGTCGTCGCCGGCCGAACTACAGGCGCCGAGCCCCGCGACGAGCAGGGCGACGGCACCGGCGACGAGAGCCGCGCGAGCGGGAACGGAACGGGCCATGACGGTCTCCCCCTGGGTCGGGCCGCGGCGGGTCGCCACCGCGGCTGCGATGTGCTTCGACCGTACGGATCCGCCGCCCGCCCGGGCATCCGGGACGCTCCCGGATCCGGGGTGGGGATAACCCCCGCAGATCCCGGACCCCCACCCCCGAGACCACGACCGGTCTCCCCGGCACCGGGTTTGCAGGACACTGCCCCGGGCAAGGTAGGCTGTCGACTCGTTCTCGGGTGCGTAGCTCAGGGGTAGAGCGCCTGCCTTACAAGCAGGATGTCGGCGGTTCGAAACCGTCCGCGCCCACTGACCATCGGTCCAGGTCGAACGACATACGGCGGCCCCTCGGAAGACTCTCCGGGGGGCCGTTGTCGCATCTGAGGGCCGTGGCCGGTCAGGACACGTCGCCGCGGACCGGGTCGCCGAGAAGTCCGTCCGTGTAGGTCACGTACTCGGGCGTGAACGTGCCCTTGCCGGTGATCGTGCCGGAGATGTTCTCGCCGGGAGCGAGGTCCACCGTGTCGATCTGGTTCTCGTCGACGGCGAGTTCGGCGGTGTGCTTCGAGCCCTTGGTGTCGGTGACGGTGAAGTACAGCGGGTTCACGTCGATCGGCTCGTCACCGTCGTTGGAGATCGTGACGAGGACGCTCGTGTAGTCGCTTCCCTCGGCGAGGACGCTCTTGGCGAAGGCCGTTTTTTTCGCTGTGACCTTGACGGGACCGTCCGAGGCCGCCTGATCCTCGGCCGGGGCTTCCTGCTCGGGTTCCTCTTCGGCCGGTTCCTCGGCTGCCGGGGCGTTGCCGGCCTCCTTCCGGTCATCGGCCGCGCTCACCGAGTCGGCCTTCCTGTCGCCGCCCGAGCCGCTGTCGGCTGCCGCGCCGATGAAGCCGATGAGCAGGATGAGGCCGACCAGACCGAGGGCGGTGAAGCCGATGACCTTGCCGACGGACGACTTCCTCGGCGGCTGGGGCGGGGGAGCGCCCTGCCACCCCGGAGGCGGTGCACCCCAACCCTGCTGCTGGGGCTGCTGCGGTGTGCCCTGCCATTGCGGTTGCTGCTGTCCCCAGTCGGGCTGCTGTGGGTACTGCTGGCTCATGTCGCCCCCCTTGGCGTGTGCGGGAGGGTGAATCTAGCCGGTGTGAACGCAATGTGAAGGTAGAGCGTTGAATTTGTGACGGTCTCCGGTATGCCAAGACCCCGGTCCTGGCGGCCGGGGTCTTCGTCGTTTGTGCCGGTTCAGCTCTGTTCCGGCTCCTCCGTGGTCTCGTGGGCGTGCTTCAGCTGGGAGCGGGCGGCGACGCGGTCGGGGCCGGAGAGTTCCGACCAGTAGCGGTGGGTGCTGACGAAGACCGCGAGTTCGTGCTCGCGGCGGCGCAGCTTCTCCACCTCGGCCTGTTCGTCGGCCGTCCAGCCGGGGGAGGCGGGGCGCTCCACCTTGCGCCAGCCGCCGTCGTCGCTGAAGCCGTCCAGGGGCACGACCGACCAGGGGAGCCGCTTCAGCAGGGCCGACAGTTCGGCCCGGACCTGATGCAGCTCCTCCTGACCGGCGCGGAGGTCGCTGGGGAAGTCATAGGTCGTAGCCACGGGCCAATGCTACGCCTGTTCGATTTTGGGTCGCGAGAGAGTTCGCCCGTTCGGGGTAGTGGCGACGGCGGTGCGCGTCTGCGGCTGCACAGAATCAGGGCACATCTCTCGTTTCCGACAGAGGAGAGAGATTGTGCGCGTTGTTCCCGGGATCGCCGTGACCGTTGTCGCCGGCGCCGCCCTGGCCCTGGCCGGGGTCACCCGCCGCCGACACCACGGGCGACGGCAGGGGCGACACGGGCGTCTGCGGCACCAGCGGTGCCTGCGCCTACGGCGTCGCCGTCGGCTCCCGGCGCTCTGTCCGGCAACGTCGTCCGGATTCCGGTGGACCTGGACCTGAACGTCTGCGGCAACTCCATCAGCGTCATCGGGCCGGCCAACCCCGCCACGGGCAACTACTGCTCCAACGGCTGGGCCCGCCTGTCAAGGTTCCCGGCTCGGAGCGGGACGAGCCGGGTCCTTGTCAGTGCCGGCCTCTACCGTGGTCGGCATGGACGGTGAGGTGCGGCTGGTGCCGTGGGGGGAAGACGACTTCTGGCTGTTGCGCAGGGCCAACAGCCCCGAGATGACCGAGCACCTGGGCGGGCCGGAGAGCGAGGAGAAGCTCGCCGACCGGCACCGGCGGTATGTCGAGCTCAGAGTCGGGCGGATGTACCGGGTGGTGCTCGCGGAGGGGGAGGAGACCGCCGGCTCGATCGGCTTCTGGGAGCGCGAGTGGCGGGGCGGGACGGTGTGGGAGACCGGCTGGGCGGTGCTCCCCGAGTTCCAGGGGCGAGGACTGGCCGCGCGTGCGGCCCGCGCCATCGTCGAGGAGGCACGGGCCGCCGGGCGGCACAGATGGCTGCACGCCTTTCCGAAGATGACGCACTCCGCGTCCGGCAAGGTGTGCGAGCGGGCCGGGTTCACCCTGCTCGGACCGGTCGACTTCGAATACCCGAAGGGGCACTGGATCACGTGCCACGACTGGCGGATCGAGCTGAGCGGTGACGTGAAGGGCTGAACGGCCGGGGGCCGCGAGGCGCCGGGCGCGTCAGTGGCCGGCGTCGCGCAGGTCCCGGATCACCTTCTCCGCGACCGGTACGGGGACGCCGTGCCGCTGCGCCGCGCGCAGCAACGCCCCGCCGATCGCGTCCAGTTCGAGCGGGCGGCCCGCTTCCGCGTCGCGCTGCATGGACGACTTGGTGGCGGGCGGGAAGGCGTCGTAGCGGGCCAGCGCCTCGGCCGGGTCGCCCGGGCCGCCGCAGGCGCGGCTCACCGCGGCGGCCTCCTCCACCAGCGCGGTCAGCTCCTCGCGGTGCCGGGTGCGGACCTCGCCGAGCGGCACCGCGTACCGGGTGGTGAGTAGGGCGAAGGGCGCCAGGAACGACATCTTCGCCCAGAGCGTCGCCGCCTCGTCGTCCAGGACCCGCGTGGTCGGGCCGGCCGCCGCGAGCACCGCCGCGAGGGCGTCGAGGCGGGCGCGCGGGACCGGATCGCCGGTCAGGTCGATCTCGGCGAACGGGCTGCCGTGCTCGATCTCGCCGGGCGCGACCCGGGTCGCCTCCACGCGGATCGCGGCCGGGGCGACCCGGTCGGGGCGGTGGCGGTCACGGAGCAGGGAGGGGTGTTCGACACCGTTGAGGAACGGGACCAGCAGGGTGTCGCCGAGGGCGTCCGGGTCTGCCGGGAGGCGGGTCAGGGCGGCGTCCAGGGCCGTGTGCTTCACGGTGATCAGGCAGGCGTCGACCGGCTCGCGCAGCGCGGTGTCGGCCTCGACGGGGGCGGTGAAGTCGCCGAAGCGGGCGCTGCGCACACGGATGCCGCCGGTGCGCAGGGCGCGGGCGGTGTCCTCGCCGGACAGACAGATCACGCGGTGGCCGGCGCGGGACAGCAGGGCGGCGAGCAGGCCGCCCACACCGCCCGGGCCGAGCACGGCGAAGGCGTGTGCCACGAATGGCTCCTCTCATCGGTCGGCCCCGGGAATCGGTGGCCGCCTCGGCGTTGATCATGACAGGGGGACGGGGGTGCGGGCCAGCCCGGTTTTGAAAGGCGGGACGGGTGCGCCGGGAGAGGAGGACACTGGAGCCATGTGCCGGAGTATCAAGACGCTTCGTCCGCCCGCGTTGCCCGAGGAGGCGACGGAGGAGGACATTCGGGCCGCCGCTCTGCAGTACGTGCGGAAGGTGTCCGGCTTCCGGGCGCCGGCCGCCCACAACCGCGAGGTCTTCGACCACGCCGTCGAGGCCATCGCCGAGGCCACGGCCGAGTTGCTGTCCGGACTGGAGGTGAGGGGGCGGCCCGTCCGCAGCGCGGGCTAGCCCCGGTCGGCGCTACGCCCGCCGCATCAGATACGTCGCCGCCGCTCCCGCCCCGAACAGCGCCAGGACGGACACCCCCGTCGCCAGCCAGGTGGTGCCCAGCCAGTGGGCGCCGAAGTAGCCGAGGGCGACGCTGTAGGTGGCCCAGGACAGGCCCGCGAGGGCGGACCAGGGCACGAAGTCGCGGGCGCGGCGGTGGGCGGCGCCGGCGCCGAGGGAGACCACGGAGCGGCCGGCGGGCGCGAAGCGGGCGAGGACGACGAGGGCGCCGCCCCCGCGGGCCAGCGCCGCGCCGAGACGTTCCTGCGCGAGGCTGAGGCGGGGCGAGCGGGCGATCGCGCGGTCCAGCCGGTGGCCGCCGCGCCAGGCGAGGCGGTAGGCGACTAGGTCGCCGAGCACCGACGCGGTCGTGGCGCACAGGGTCAGCACGAGGATGTCGGGGACGTCGGGCGGGACCTTGCCGGTCGCCGCGCCGGTGCCCGCGGCGGCGGCCGTCGCCGCCATGATGACCAGCACCCCGCTCGGCAGTACCGGCAGGAACACATCAAAAAGAATCGACACGGCCACCACCGCGTAGATCCATGGGCTGCCGGTCAGCGACCCCACAGTCTCCAGCACCGTTACTCCCCGTTGTCCCCCGTAAGCCCTACGAGGGTACGGGAGTGGCCCCGGAGCATGGTCTCCGGGGCCGACGAGGTACGGGGCGCTCGGCTGCAAGTCCGGGCAGCGGCAGTCCGGCAGTCCGGCAGCCCGGCAGTCCGGCAGCCCGTCAGTCCGTCACGCCGTCACCGGCGTCTTGCGTGCCTCCGCCTCCGCCTCCGGCTCCGCGTCCGCGGACCGCCTGGCGAACAGCCGGTCCAGGCCGAACGCGCCGGAGCCGGTGAAGACCAGCAGGAAGAAGGCCCAGCAGAACATCGCGGAGGCCTCGCCGCCGTTCTCCAGCGGCCACAGGGCCATGGGCTGGTGGACGTCGAAGTAGGCGTACGCCATCGAGCCGGAGGCGAGGAACGCCGCCGCGCGGGTGCCGAGGCCGAGCATCACCAGCCCGCCGGCGACGAGCTGGATGACGGCCGCGTACCAGCCGGGCCAGGTGCCGGCGGGGACGGTGCCGCCGTCGCCGCCCGCGGCACCGCCGAGGACGCCGAACAGGGAGGCGGCGCCGTGGCAGGCGAAGAGCAGGCCGACGACGATCCGGAACAGGCCGATGACGTACGGCTGCGCGCTGTCGAGACGTGCGGTCATGTGGGGGGCTCCTTCGGTCGGGCGGGTCCGGCGGACCCGTCGGGGACAGAACCGAGTGGGAGCCCTCACGTTAGGTGGCCCTAATCAATGCTTGCAAGTTCAACATTTAGCCATTGCTTACCTTCCGCTTGCGGTTCCGCATACGCACCGCCCGCGGCCCCGGTCGCGGCTCCCGCCGCGCTCGCCTCCTCCGCCGCCCTCCGCAGCACCGCCCGCGCCACCGCGTCCGCGTCCGCCAGCGTCACGGAGTCCACCCCTGGCCGGGCGCCCGCCGCGGTCACCCAGTGCACCCCTTCCGTGGGCACGCCGAACGCCAGCCGCCGCCCAAGCGCGCGACCCTGACCATCGATCAGGAAGTACGGCCGCGGCGTCACGTCCAGGCCTCCGGTTTCGTATCCGTCGACCGTGTGCGGGCGGGCCTGCCCGGCGTCCAGCAGGCCGGCGAGCAGGGGGTCGGCCGTGCGTCGCAGATCCGGTTCCGGCAGCCGGGCCTCGACGAGCGTCGTCACCCGCACCTCCGACCCGGGCACCAGCGGCGACCGCGCCAGCCACGCCCCGTCCGCGCACCGCACCTCCAGCCGCGGACCCAGCACCTCGACCACGCCCGCGGCGATCAGCGCGGCCAGTTCCTCGATCCGCCGACGGGGCGGGCCGATGGAGAGGAAGGCGTTGAGCGGGGTGTACCAGCGGTCGAGGTGGTCGCGGCGGGACGCGCCGGTCAGTCCCGCGTGGTCGACGATCAGGCGTATCTCGTTGCGCAGATCGCGCAGCACGTCGAGCGCCGCCTTCAGCGGACCGCGGACGTTCCCCAGCGCGGCCTGCGCGGCGTCCGCCCGCAGATACCCCAGCAACCACGCCCGCCACTGCCCCGGGCCGGCGAACTCCTGTTCCCCGTACGGACGGGACAGACGCTCCCAGGACCAGCGTTCGCCTTCCGGCACCCCGAACTCGTCGAGCAGCCGCGCCTCCTCCGGATCCCCGTGCGGCACGGCCAGAAAGCGGTCGGTGAACTCCGGATCGCCGAGGTTCGGATCGCCGAGGTTCGGCTCGCTGAAGTCGGTATCGCCGAAGTCCGGGTCGCCGAAGTCCCGGCGCCGCAGCAGCGCCGCGTAATAGACGGTCTCCACCTCCTTCGCCACCAGCGGCCATATCTCCGCGAGGAAGTCCGGCGCGTCGCCCGAGTCCGCGCGTTTGCGGAAGCCGGAGACGACCTCCGGGGTGAGCACCAGCGGGGTGTGCCGGCCGTACGGCCCCTTGGCGTTGTCGCCGCGCGCCTGGTACGGGACACCGCGCCGCGACCCGGCGTACAGCCGCGGCTCGCGGCCTGACGGGACGTAGCGCACCTCGCGCCCGTCCCGCCCCTCCCGCACGAAGCGACCGCCGCGACCGGTCGTCAACAGGGCCATGTGGTCGAAGAAGTTGAGGCCGAGACCGCGCAGCAGAACCGGTTCGCCGGGGGATACGGCGGTCAGGTCCACGTCCGCCGGGTTGGCGGGCGGCACATGGCGCAGGCCGTGTGCGGCGGCGTACGATGCCAGGCGGCGCTGCTCCGGGTCGGCGGCGGCCGGGAGATGGCCCTGGGCGAGGACGACGGCGGTGAGGCCGGTCAGGACGCGGCCGTCGTCCAGGGTGAGGGTCTGGCGGCCGTCGGGGGCGTCGGTGAGCCGTACCGCGCGGGCGGTGTGGGTCTCGACGCGCACCCCAGGCGGGGCCTCGCGCACCACCTCGGCGAACACCCACTCCAGATAGCGGCCGTAGTGGGCGCGGGTGGGGTAGTCGTCGGGGCCGAGGTCGCCGCCGGCCCACTCGTACAGGCTCGGCCCCGGGCGGATGGGGCCGGAGCAGTCCACGCTGTCGTCGGTGAACAGGGTCACCTGCGAGGCGACCGTGTTCATCAGCAGCTCCGGGGACTGGTCGGTGCGCCAGACCCGGCCGGGGCCGGGCGGTGCCGGGTCGACGACGTGCACCGTGAGCCGGGCACCGGGCGGCAGGAGGGAGGGGGCGGAGGCGCAGAGGCGTTCGAGGACGCTGGTGCCGCGCGGGCCGGCACCGACCAGGGCGACGGAGAGCCGAGCGGTGGGGGCGCCGTTCTCCGTGTTCGCTGTAGACAAAGGGGGGACTCCCGGGCGAGTGGGGGGCGCGTTGGAGCGAAAGGACCGCCCAACTGGGCAGACCGGTGACCGGCGGCCCGCCCGGGTGGGCAGACCGCCGAAGCGGACGGTCCGCCTCATCATGCCTTCGGCCGCCACTCAAGCCAACGCGCGCCCCGACAGATCCCAGAGATCCCAGAGATCCCAGAGATCCCAGAGATCCCAGAGATCCCATAGATCCCAGAGATTCCGGATGTTCCGGGTGCCCCGAACGCCCCGGCTGCCCCGGATATCCCGATGTCCCGCGAACAGGCCTCATGGGCCGGTCAGCACCGACTCCTCCACCGTCGTCAGCCGGGCCCCGCCGCGCCGCTTCCCGCCGCGCCGCTTCGCCACCGCCCGTTCCAGCCGCAGCCGCGCCGAACGCCCGTGCAGGGTCAGCGTCATGAGCTGGTTGCCGAACCACGGCCCGCCCGTGCGGCGCCAGTCGACCGGCGGACGCGGGATGCGCCCGTGGCCGGCGAGCCGGCGCCCGAGGAACCGCGCGGGACCGCTCCAGCCGAGCAGGAACGCCAGACGCAGCGGGAGCGGGATGCGGTTGTGGACGGGGGAGCAGGTCAGTTGCAGCACCCGGGAGTCCGGGCCGTGACCGGCGGGCCAGGAGGGCTCGGCCAGGTACGCGTGGTGCACGTCACCGGAGAGCACGCACACCGTCGCGGGCGCGCCCGCCCCCGAGCCCGCCTCGGCGATCAGACCGGCCAGCGCGGCGAAGGACTCCGGGAACGCGGCCCAGTGCTCCAGGTCGGCGGCCCGGCGCACCTTCTCCCCGAGCCTGGCCCAGCGCGGGCCCTTGTCGCCCCGGCACAGCGCCGCGCTCCACGCCTCCGCGTCGTGCATCAGCTGCGGCAGCAGCCACGGCAGCGAGGTCCCGATGAGCAGGTGGTCGCAGGAACCGGGGTCGGCCAGGGCCTGCTCGCGCAGCCAGGCGGCCTCGCCGGGGTCGAGCATCGCGCGGGCGCCCTCCTCCAGGACGCGGGCCGCGCGGGTGTCCACCATCAGCAGCCGGACCCGGCCGAAGTCGCGCCGGTGGCTCCAGCGCACGGAGGCGGGTTCGGCGTCGGCCTTGGCGGCGAAGGCGCGCAGTACGTCCGTGGCGTCGGGGGCGGCGCGCACGGCGGCGTACAGCGGGTCCTCGGCCAGCTCCTTCGGGGACAGGTTTCCCAGGTGCTGGTGCACCCAGTACGACATCAGCCCGCTCAGGATGCGCTCGCGCCACCAGGGGGTGGCCCGCATGTCGGCGACCCAGGCGGCGGAGGTGTTCCAGTCGTCGGCGATGTCGTGGTCGTCGAAGATCATGCAGCTGGGGACCGTGGAGAGCAGCCAGCGCACCTCGGGGTCGAGCCACGATTCGTAGTAGAGCCGGGTGTACTCCTCGTAGTCCGCGACCTGGTCGCCCGGGGGTTCGCTCAGATCGCGGCGGGCGGCCAGCAGGCGTCGGGTGGCCGGGGAGGTCTCGTCGGCGTAGATCTGGTCGCCGAGCAGCACCAGTACGTCGGGCCGCTCGCGGTCCGGCGCGGCGGCGAGGCGCGCGGCGAGGGTGTCGAGGGCGTCGGGTCCGACCGGGTCCCGCTTGCCCGTGGGCGGCGCGGCCCAGCGGCAGGAGCCGAAGGAGAGGCGCACCGGGTCGTCCGGAAGGCCGCTGCGGATCACCGAGGGCGGGAACGGGGAGTCCGGCAGCGGCCACACGCGCGTGCCGTCCAGGAGCACCTCGTACGGCGTCGAGGTGCCCGGGGTGAGTCCGGTGACCGGCACCAGCGCGTAGTGGTGGCCCGCCACCTGGAAGGTGCGGGCGGTGCCGCCGGACCCGTCGGCGCAGCGCACCTCGGCGGTGCAGGGGCGGCTCGCCTCGACCCAGACGGTCGCGGACGTGCCGTCGGCGTATCTCAGCAGCGGCCCGAGGTGCAGTGCGGCCATGGCGATCCCCTCTCCGTCGCCCCGTACGGTACGGAACGACGGAGGCGGGCGGGAACGTTCCGCGCGAGCGGGTCGGCGGGTCGGCGGGTCGGCGGGTTGGCGGGTCGCCGGGCGCCGGAGCCGGTCAGGCGGGCGCCGGAGCCGGTCCGGCGGTGCCGACGCCGGTCAGCGGGTGTCGGAGCGGAGCCGGCGGGTGTCCGTGCGGAGTCAGCAGGCCGCGAGGTGGTTCTGCAGCGCGCTCTTCTCCGCGGAGTCCACGGACAGGCCGTAGTAGTACTTCACCTGCACCCACGCGCGGACGTAGGTGCAGCGGTAGGTGGTGCGGGAGGGCATCCACTCGGCCGGGTCCTTGTCGCCCTTCGCCTGGTTGACGTCGTCGGTGACGGCGAGCAGCTGCGGGCGGGTCAGATCGTTGGCGAAGGCCTGGCGGCGGGAGGTGGTCCAGCTGTCGGCGCCGGAGTCCCAGGCCTCGGCGAGCGGCACGAGGTGGTCGATGTCGACGTCGGAGGCGGCGGTCCAGGTGGCGCCGTCGTAGGGGGAGTACCAGCTGCCGCTGGTGGCGTAGCAGGAGGAGTCGGTGACGACGTTGGAGCCGTCGCGCTTGAGGACGGTCTCGCGGGTGTTGCAGGTGCCGCTGATTGTGATCCAGTGCGGGAAGAGGTCGCGGTTGTAGCCGGTGCGGTCCTCGGCGGCGACGGGGAGGGAGGCGAGGTAGGTGCGGGCGGTGGTCGCGCTGACGGGGGTGGGGAGGGCGGCGGAGGCGGAGGGTGCCTGGAACAGCGCGGCGGAGGCGATCAGGGCGCTGAAGGCCGCGACTATGCCGAGCCGTCGACGCGCGTAGAATCTGGCCATGCGAACTCCCTTGCGGTGTGGGGGTGTTGGCGTGCGAGCGAGGGAATGCTCGCGGTGGGGCGTTGCGTACGGGTGTGCGTTCGGTAAGAAGCTAGTGACGTGCGCATGACACGACAAGGTTGTGGTGCGAAAAGGTTCGCTCCGAAACGATCACGTACGATGGAGGGCGCAGAAGGGGAGTAGCTCTTCGCCGGACCGTCGACATACTGCTCAGCCCAGCTGGGCCGGCGCCCGGAGCCGGTTCTCACGTGGATCCCCGCGGATCCCCGGAATCCCCGTGGATTCCTCGTGGACCGGCCAGCGAGACCTTCGGCAAGCAGTGCACGCCCGTGCCGCACGGCATGGGCGCCGAGTGCGCTGCCCTTGCCGAGGTGTCCTGACGAAGGGGCTCAGCACTCTCGGTGGGGGCAGTCCCGACCGATTGAGGAACCTTGATCAGCTTCACCGTCACGGCGCTCGTCTTCGGCGTCGTCTTCCTCGCCGAGCTGCCCGACAAGACCGCGCTGGCCGGTCTGGTGCTGGGCACCCGCTACCGGGCGTCCTACGTCTTCGCCGGGGTCGCCGCCGCGTTCGCCCTGCACGTCGCGCTCGCCGTCGCGGCCGGCAGCGTGCTGACCCTGCTGCCGCAGCAGATCACCCACGCGCTGACCGGTGTGCTCTTCCTGGGCGGCGCGGCGGTGCTGCTGATGAAGAAGGACGAGGGCGAGGAGGAGATCCGCAAGCCGGAGAACCAGTCCTTCTGGAAGGTCGCCGGCTCGGGGTTCATGCTCATCCTCGTCGCCGAGTTCGGCGATCTCACCCAGATCATGACCGCGAACCTGGCGGCCCGCTACGACGACCCGCTGTCCGTCGGTCTGGGCGCGGTGCTGGCGCTGTGGGCGGTGGCCGGACTGGGGATCGTGGGCGGTAAGGCGCTGATGAAGCGGGTACCGCTGCGGCTCATCACCAAGATCGCGGCGATGGTCATGCTCGTGCTGGGTGTGTGGAGCCTGTGGGAGGCGGTGGCGGGCTGAGCCGGGGCGCCGAGTTGAACGGCAGGTGAAGGTTTCGCCGGGGCGCTGGCGGGATGCCGGAATTGTTTTGTACCGTAGAGGAACAAAGTGGCTCCCGCCCGTTTTCCCTGACCGGCGGGCGGGGCCGCTCTGTTCCCCCAAGTTCTGGAGCTGCTGCCGATGACGGCCACCACCGTGCTCACCGCCCGCGCCCTCCTGCTCGACATGGACGGCACCCTCGTCAACTCCGACGCCGTGGTCGAGCGCGTCTGGCGGCGCTGGGCCGAGCGGCACGGGCTCGACGGCGACGAGGTGATGAAGGTGGTGCACGGCCGCCAGGGGTACGCCTCGATGGCCGTGCTGCTGCCGCACCGGCCCATGGAGCAGAACCACGCGGACAACGCGCGCATGCTCGCCGAGGAGACCGCCGACATGGACGGCGTCGTCCCGGTCCCCGGCGCCCCCGCCTTCCTCGCCGCCCTGCGCGGCCTCCCGCACGCCCTCGTGACCTCCGCCGACGTACCCCTCTCCACAGCCCGGATGGCCGCCGCGGGCCTCCCGCTGCCCGACATCCGGATCACCGCCGAGTCCGTCGGCGCCAGCAAGCCCGACCCCGAGGGCTTCCTCAAGGGCGCCGCCGAGCTGGGCGTCGCCCCCGCCGACTGCGTCGTCTTCGAGGACTCCGGCGCGGGCATCGCCGCCGGCCGCGCGGCGGGTATGCGCGTGGTCGGTGTCGGCCCGCGCGCCGCCGTACACCGGCCGGACGTGCTGGTGCGGGATCTGACCGAGGTGCGGGTGGAGGACGCGGGGGACGGCAGGATCCGGCTCCGGATCGGCGGGGCCGGGCGGTAGGGCCGGGCGGGCGCGGGTCGGTTCGGCTGGAAGCGGCGCGGACCGGACCGGGCAGGCGCGGGTCGGTTGGGCTGGAGGGGCGCGGACCGGGTCGGGCGGGAAGGCCTCGGCCGGTTGGGCCGGAAGAGGCGCGGGCCGGGTAGCGCAGGAACGGGCGCGGGCCGGTAGCTTCGGGCAGGCGCGGGCCAGGTAGGGGCGGGGAGCCGCCGGCCGGTAGCTTCGGAGCAGGCGCGGGCCGGATAGGCCGGAGCGGTGCCGGCTCAGGGCTCCCGCGTTTCCGCTTCCAGCATGCGGCGGGTCTTCGGGCCGTACACGCTCAGTTCGTCCTGGAGACCCCGGGACCACTGGTAGTTGCGGAGGGCCTGTTCGACGGGCTCGTCGAAGTGGCCGTCGGGCTCGTCGTTGTAGAGGTACAGCTGGCGCAGGCGGAGCTGGAGTTCCGTCACCTCGGGGCCCCGGTCGCCGCGCCGCAGCACGGGGGCGGACTCCGCCGGGACTTCGGGCGAGGCGGTCGCGCGGGCCGATGTGGCGGACGGGGTCGGCGTGGACGTCGGGGTCGGCGTCGGCGAGGCGCTGGACGGGGACGGGCTCGGCGAGGGGGACGCGCTCGCACTCACCGACGCGGACGGGGAGGCGGATGTCGGCGACGCCGACGCGGTGCTCGGGCTCGGGGTGCGGGACGGCTCGGTCGTCCGGGCGTCCGGGACGGCCTCCCGCACGTCCGTGGGCAGCGCCGTGTTCCGCGACGGGGTGTCGTACGAGAAGAGACCACTGGCCACGGCCACCACCACGAGGACCGCGACCCCCGCACCCGCCACCAGGAGGGCGACCGTACGGCGGACGTTGCCCGGGGGCTCCTCCCCGGCGGGCGGCTCCTCCCCGGCGGGCGGCTCCTCCCCGGCGGGCGGCTCCTCCCCGGCGGGCGGCTCCTCCCGCGTCGGCTCCTCGAACAGGTCAAGGTCGCTCGCGCTGGGCGCGTCGGGCGACGGGGCCAGCGGCGTGGGCAGCACGGTCGCGGGGAGCTCGATCGTGGCCGGCTCGGGCTCCGCGGGGCGCAGCGGCATGGTCGGCTCCGCGTCCCCGGGGGGCGGGGCCACCGCCGGATCACCGGCAGCCGGGACGCCGGCCGCCGAGTCGCCGGCCGCCGGAGTGCCCGCGCCGTCCAGTTCGACGTACGGCCGTATCCGCAGCGGATCGAAGTCCTCCGCCGCCGCCTGCTCCGCCGTACGGGCATCCCGCAGCGCCTCGGACGCCCGCGGGCCGCAGCCGCACGACGGCGTGTTGTCGGCTCCCCGGGCCGCACCGCACTCCGGGCAGGCATGCCCATGCGTCTGCCCATTCGGCTCCGCCACGCGTCCGTCCCCTCCCGTGCGAATGTCCCTGCGCATTTGAATCTGCGCCATTCGAACCTGCCCATTCGAACCTGTGCGTTCGAACCTGCGCATACGAACTGGCGTCCGCCTCCCCTGCGGACTCCAGTGATTATGCAGATTCCGTGCAGGCCGCGGTCGCGAGCCTTGTCAATTCACAGGACTCAACAGGCCATAACTGGACACACCGATCACGATGGAAGGTGCCGCCTCAGGACGGCGCTCACGACGCAGCGGTCGATCGAGCCTCGGGAGGTCCCATGGCCGAGGATGCGCGCAGCACAGCGGCACAGCCGCGCGGCCCGCAGCGCGGGGTGAGTACCCGGGAACATGTCCCCGGCGACGTTCTCGTCTCGATCGGCGCGCTGCTCCTCGGCATGCTGCTGGCCGCGCTCGACCAGACGATCGTCTCCACCGCGCTGCCCACGATCGTCAGCGAGCTGGGCGGCATGGACCACCTGTCGTGGGTGGTCACCGCCTATCTGCTGGCGTCGACCGCCGCCACCCCGCTGTGGGGGAAGCTGGGCGACCAGTACGGGCGCAAACGGCTCTACCAGACCGCCATCGTGATCTTCCTCATCGGTTCCGCGCTGTGCGGCATGGCGCAGAACATGGCCGAGCTGATCGCGTTCCGCGCGCTCCAGGGCCTGGGCGGCGGCGGGCTGATGGTGCTGTCGATGGCGATCGTCGGCGATCTCGTGCCGCCCCGCGACCGGGGCCGCTACCAGGGCCTCTTCGGCGCCGTCTTCGGCGCGACCAGCGTGCTCGGCCCGCTGCTCGGCGGCGTGTTCACCGAGCACCTGAGCTGGCGGTGGGTCTTCTACGTCAACCTCCCGGTCGGCGTGGTCGCGCTCGCCGTGATCGCCGCCGTACTGCACATCCCGCGCAAGGGCACGCGGCACGTCATCGACTACCTCGGCACCTTCCTCATCGCCTCCGTGGCCACCTGCCTGGTCCTCGTCGCCTCCCTCGGCGGCACCACCTGGAGCTGGGGATCGCCGCAGATCGTCGGCCTGGCGGTGCTCGGCGTACTGCTCGCGGTCGCGTTCGTCGCGGTGGAGCGGCGGGCGGCGGAACCGGTGCTCCCGCTGAAGCTGTTCCGGATCCGCACCTTCACCCTGTCCGCCGTGATCAGCCTGGTGGTCGGCTTCGCCATGTTCGGCGCGATGACCTACCTGCCGACGTTCCTCCAGGTCGTCCAGGGCGTCTCGCCGACCATGTCCGGCGTCCACATGCTGCCCATGGTGCTCGGCCTGCTGCTGGCCTCCACCGTGTCCGGCCAGATCGTCAGCCGCACCGGCCGCTGGAAGGTGTTCCCGATCGCCGGCACCGGCATCACCACACTCGGCCTGCTGCTCCTCCAGGAACTCGACGAACACAGCTCGGACGCGCAGATCAGCACCTTCTTCTTCGTCTTCGGCCTCGGTCTCGGCCTCGTCATGCAGGTGCTCGTGCTGATCGTGCAGAACGCCGTCTCGTACGAGGACCTGGGCGTCGCCACCTCCGGCGCGACCTTCTTCCGGTCGATCGGGGCCGCGTTCGGCGTGGCCGTCTTCGGCTCGATCTTCGCCGGGCGCCTCGGCGACAAGCTCACCGCCGCCTTCCGCGGCGCCGAACTCCCGCCCGGCGTCTCGGTCGACGCCCTGGAGGCGGACCCGCGCGGCCTGGCCCAGCTGCCGCCGGAGCTGCGCCCCGCCGCCCTGCACGCGTACGCGACGGCCATCACGGACGTCTTCCTCTACGCCGCGCCGGTCGCCCTCGTCGGCTTCGTACTGGCCTGGTTCCTGAAAGAGGACCGGCTGCGCGGCTCGGTCACCGCGCCCGACGTGACCGAGACCCTGGCCAGCAACCCGGTCGAACGGTCCTCGCACGACGAGGTGTGCCGCGCGCTGTCCGTGCTGGGCAGTCGGGAGGGCCGCCGCGAGGTCTACCGGAAGATCACCGCGCGGGCGGGCTACGACCTGGTGCCCGCCGCGAGCTGGCTGCTGCTGCGGATGAAACGGTACGGCTGGGCGGAGCCCGGCGTCCTCGCCGAGCGCAGCACCGTGCCCCTCGGCGTCATCCTCGAGGGCGCCCGCCAGGTCGAGGAACGGCGGCTGGCCGTCCGCGACGGAATCGATCTCATCCTCACCGAGCAGGGCCGCGAGGTCGCCGAGCGGCTGGCCCGCGCCCGCGAGGAGTCCCTGGCGGAGCTGCTGGGCGACTGGTGGGGGCCGGACCGGCCGACCGACCTGTCGGAGCTGGTGCGGGAGCTGAACGACGAGCTGTGCGGCTCGGAACGGGAGGAACCGCACGACGGGCGCCCGGCGGCTTCGAGGTTCGGCTGAGGGTCACGAGACCTGGGATTCAGAGATCCTTGGCGAACCAGTGCTCGGCGTACGGCTCGTCGTTGTGCGGGGCGGTCTCCGCGTAGCCGAGCCGCGCGTACAGCGCCCGCGCCTCACGCAGGTCGCCGCGCGTGTCCAGGACCAGCCGGGTCGCGCCCAGCGCCCGGGCGGCGTCCTCGGCGGCGGCCACCAGCAGCGGGGCGCCGCCCCGGCCGCGCAGCTCCGGCAGCACGAAGACCCGCTTCAGCTCGGCGACGGCCGGGTCCGCGGCGAGCCGTACGCCCGCGGTGCCGGCGGGCGCGCCGCCGTACCGCGCGACCAGGAGCCGCCCGCCGGGCGGGGTGAGCCCGTCCTCGGCCCCGGCGGCGATCTCCCGCTCCAGCTCGTCCGGGTCGGTGCGGCGGCCCTCGTGCAGCAGGTACCAGCGGTCGCTGACCTCCGTGTAGTACGCCCGCCACAGGGCGACGGAGTCGGGGGAGCCGACGGGTTCGGGGGCGACGGTCCAGGCCGTCGTCTGCGTGGTCATGGCGGTCATTCTCGGGAGGGCGCACGGGGTGGCCGCAACCGGATTCCCGGCGGGGACGGCGCTCGGGCGCGCCGTTCGCTCGGGCCAGCCGTTCGCTCGGTTCCGCCGTTCGCTCGCGCCCGCCGTTCGCCCGGGCCCGTCATCGCCGTTGTCGCGGTCGTCGCGGGCGCTTCCGTTTGGGCGGGGGCCCTGGGGCAACCCGGTCAGCGTTCCGAGGTCCGAAAGCCCGGAGGCAACCTATATGTCCACTGGTTTGATCGTTGCGTTGATCGTGATCGGGGCGGTCGTCGTCATCGGCGCGGCCGTCCTGCTGACCCTGCGGCGGCGCCGCGGCGTCGGCGGACGGGACCTGAAGCGGCGCTTCGGGCCCGAGTACGAGCGGACCGTCGCCCGGTACGACGGCGACACCAGGGCCGCGGAGCGGGAACTCGCCGGGCGGCTGGAACGCCACGGCGACCTGCGCGAACGGCCGCTCGAGGCGGAGCGGCGCCGGGAGTACGAGGCGCGCTGGCAGGCCGCGCAGGAGCGGTTCGTCGACTCGCCGCGCGACGCGGTGACCGAGGCGGACCGGCTGCTCGCCGAAGTGGCCGGAGCCCGCGGCTTCCCCGACGGCGGCCACTACGAGGAGCAGCTCGCCGCGCTGTCCGTGCACCACGCCGACCACGTCCACGGCTACCGGCGCGTCCACCGCATAGCCCGCGCGGGCGGCGGCGCCGACGGGCAGCCCGGACAGGCCGCCACGGAGGAGATGCGCGAGGCGATGGTCGAGGCCCGCGCCCTCTTCGAGGACCTGGTCGCCCCCGCCCGCCACGACGGCGGCGGCCCCGGCGACCGACGGCCCCCGGCCCACGCCCGCCGCGACCGCACCCATCACCTGCCGTGGGGCTTCACCAGGCATCACGCGAAGGGGAGTTGAGCCCGATGACCGAGACGCCACGGCCCGACGGGGACGACCTCAGGAGCAGCCCGAGCCCGGAGCAGGCCGCCGCGATGCGCGCCGCGCGGGGCGAGGAAGCGATGCGCTCCGCGCGGGGCGACGCGAGCACGGGCTCCGCGCGAGGCGGCGAGGGCATGCCCTCCGCGCCGGGTGACGAGGCGATGCGGCCCGCGCCGGGAGGCCGGGTGCCGGGGGCGGCCGGTGAGATGCCGCCGGGCACGCGCGAGGTGCCGGGGATGGCCGGCGAGGTGCCGGGCAGGACCGGTGACGCACCGGCAGCCACCGGCGGGCCGGCCTGGTCGGGTACGGCCGCCGACGGGGCCCCGTCCGCGGTAGGCGCCCCCGGCGGAACGGGAGCCCCCGGCGGAACCGGAGCCCCCGGCGCCCCCGGCCACTCCGGAGTCGAGGCGGGCGCGCCCCGCGCGCAGCAGGCCTCCCACCTCGCGCCGCTGCTGCCGCACGACGAGGCCGACAAGCTCGCGCAGCGGCTCCAGCACGCGGTGGCCGGGTTCGTCGACGGGCCCCGCGCGGCCGTGGAGGAGGCCGACCACGTCCTGGAGGACATCGCGAACCGCTTCACGGAAGCGGTGACCCAGCGGCGCCGCACCCTGCGCCGCTCCTGGGAGTCGACCGACGAGTCCACCGCGCCGGCGACCGACACCGAACAACTGCGGCTGGCGCTGCGCGACTACCGCGAACTCGCCGACCGCCTCCTGCACCACTGACCCCGCCGGGGGGACCGGCCCGGGTGCCGACGCGGCGAGCCGTCCGCGCCGGCACCCGGGCCGCCGCATGCCGCGCCCCGGCAGCGGGGAGCCCGGCAGCGGGTAGCCCGGCGGTGAGTGCCCAGTGGTGAGTGCCCGCGCCCCGCGCTCAGTTCCCCGCGTGCCCCTCCCGCCCCTCCCGCCAGCGCCGTACGACATCCTCGACGTCGTACGGCTTCAGGCCCAGCGGCGGGCCGGGCGGGGGCTTGTACATCATGTCGCGGATCTTGACGTTGACCGACTCGATGATCTTGCGGACCATTCGCTCCGACGGTGCGGCGAGTGCCGCGACCAGCGCGTCCTCCGCCTCCTTGCGCAGGGCCAGCGTCGGCGGCAGTACCGAGACGCCCTCGCGGGCGAGTTTCCGCCGGATCCACCAGCGCTCGTCGTAGTCGGCCTCGACATCGCTCGGCAGCGGTTTCCCCGCTCCGGGCAGCTTCTCGAACTCGCCGCGGGCCAGCGCGTCACGGATCTGTTTGTCGGTCCAGGACTCGAAGCTCACGCCGGGTGGCTTTCGCTCGGTCATGCGGCCATTGTGCCGGACGCCGCGGCACCGGGCGATCTATCATTCAGCGGCGCCGACGGACGCCGGCGCGACTGGACACGAAGGAGCGGCACGTGCTCGAACTGACCATGGCCTCCGTCTCCGGCGCGGACGCGGGCGCCACGGCCGGCATGCTCATGGCCGACGCGCCCAGCGAGCCGGGAGCCGTGCTGCGGGTGGGCCGGGACACGTCGATGTGCCGGCTGGCCACGCCGGAGGACTGGCTGTTCGTCTCCCGCGTGCACCTGGAGTTCCTGTGCGGCCAGGACGGCGCCTGGCACGTCACCTGGCTGCGCGGCTCCCAGGCCGAGCCGTCCTCCGAGGTCCGCCTGACGGTCGGCGACCACGCGCAGCCCCTCGCCTACGGCGGCACGATGCCCCTCCCGCGCGGCGGCAACGGCGAGGTCGTCATCCAGGACCGCACCGCCCCGCGCAGCGTCAACGTGGGCTTCTACCACGACATCTGACGGTCATACGGCGGGAGCCGGCGCGGCCGGGTCCACGAACCGCCGGACGAACGCGGGCGCCGTCTCGGCGACCTCCCGCCGGCCGTGGTCGACGGTGAGGGCGTGGCCGCGGCCGGGCATCTCGGCGGGATCACCCCGCGCGAGTGGCGACGGCACCGTATTGCACGGCCCGGCGAGCGACCGCCGCGGCATGGCGGGAGGAGGCGGCACCGCAGACGCACGAGACCCGCGCGTCCCACCGGACCGGCCGTGGGCGAATGAGGGGGCCGCGCAACCCGCCGGACCCTCAGCCCACGACCCTGGCCAGCGCGAACCCGTCGTACCCCTTCGCCCCCACCGTCTGGATCGCCGTCCCGCTCAGCCTCGGGTGGGAGGCGATCAGGTCGATGGCCGCGCGGGTGCCGCGGACGTCCGGCGCGTCGGTGTCCGCGTCGGTCACCCGCCCGCCCCGCACCACGTTGTCGACGACGATCACGCTGCCCGCGCGGGTGAGCCGCAGCGCCCATTCCACGTAGTTCGCGTTGTTGGCCTTGTCCGCGTCGATGAAGACCAGGTCGAAGGGCGGCGGGTTCTCGTCGGCCAGCTGCGGCAGCGACTCCAGCGCGGGCCCCACCCGCACCTCGACGACCTTCTCCAGGCCCGCGCGGGCGAGGTTGCGGGTGGCGACCTCGGCGTGCTTGGGGTCGTACTCCAGCGAGATCAGCCTGCCGTCGGCGGGCAGCGCGCGGGCCAGCCAGATGGTGCTGTAGCCGCCGAGCGTGCCGATCTCCAGGATGTGCCGCGCGCCCTGGATCTCGGCGAGGAGCTGGAGCAGCTTGCCCTGGGGCGCGGTGACGCCGATCTCCGGCAGGCCGGCGGCCCGGCTGTCGCGGAGCGCCGCCCGCAGCACCTCGTCGTCGGGGGAGAGACGGGCGGAGACGTACTCGTCGACGGTGTCCCAGATCTGCGACTCGCTCATGCGCTCAGCCTCTCCCATCCGGCGCGCGCCGACACCTGAACGGCGCGCCGGAACCGTCGTACGACGTACGCCCACCGTCCCCTGCACTCCTCGGCGCTTATATCGCTTTTCGGACAAATGGAGAACGGACGCCAGGTGAAGCGGCGGCGGCCCACGTCTTCCCGCGGGGGCGCCGAGAGCCTCATAAGGTTCACAACGCACACCCAACCCACGTAAGGGACACGCGGGACGGACGGGGCGGGAGGCCGACGAAGCGTGGCGAATGCGGAGCAGACGGGGCGATCGGCGGGGACCCCGGGAGCGACGGCGGGCGGCGCGCCACCGCGGCGCGGCTGCGCGCCGCCCGCCTGGGCCTGTGGCTGATCGCCGCGCTCCTCGCCGCACGGCAGCTCGCCGTGGTCCTCGGCACCCCCCAGGGGGAACGGCTGACCGACCTGGAGACCTGGGTCGGCCCGGACGGCGTGCTGCACGTCGAGGGCTCGCTCTACGACTCGACGCGCTTCACCGGCACCCCTTTCGGGGGACTCGTCCTCAAACCCCTCACCCGTTCGGCGGAACAGGCCCTCGGCTGGGGCTGGACCTTCGGCACGCTCCTGCTCGTCGTCGCCCTCGGCCTGGTCGCCGCCCGCGCCCTCCCGCAACCCGTCAGCCGCCGTACGGCCCTGTTCGCGGCCCCCGTCGCGATCAGCCTGCTGATGCTGTCCCTTCCGGTCCGCAACGCGTTCTGGCTCGGCCAGACCGGCATCCTCCCGGTCCTGCTCGTCCTGCTCGGCTGCTTCGCCGTGCGCGGCGAACGGGCCGGCGGCGCACTCGTCGGCCTCGCCGCCGCCCTCCAGCCCACCGTGCTGCTCTTCGCGCCGCTGCTGTGGTTCATCGGCCGCCGCCACGCCGCCGTCTCGCTCGGCACCGCCTTCGCCGCCTGTACGGCGCTGGCCTGGGCGGCGATGCCGCACGACACGTACACCTACTGGGTCCACCACCTGGCCGGGACCGGCCTCGGCGGGCCCGCCGACGACCTCGCCAACCAGTCCCTGCACGGCGCCCTGCTCCGCCTCGGCTTCTCCGGCCCCCCGGAGATCGGCCTCTTCCTCACCCTCGGCGCGGGGGTCGCCGTCCTCGGCGTGCGCCGCGCGGTGCGCTACGCGCGCGACGGCCAGCTGCTGCTCGCCGTCGCCGTCACCGGCTGCGCGGCCATCGTGATCTCGCCGACGACCTGGCAGCACCAGCTGCTGTGGGTGCTCCTCGCGGTCGTCGGCCGGGTCGGCGAGCGGGCGTCCGACCGCCCGGTCTGGCCGGTCGCCGTCATCCTCGTCATGACGCTCCCGGCGAAGTGGCTGCTGCCGGACATGGGCTTCCTGCACCCGCTGCGGGACAACACGGTGGTACTCGCGGCCCTGCTCGCCGCCGTGGCCGTCCCCTTCCTCCCCCGGACCTCGCCGTACTACCGCTCGCCCGTGCCCGCGCAGTACGCCGACCCTGCCCGGGCCCGCTTACGGTACGTCCCCCTGCTGCCGTTCCTGCGCCGGGTGACGGCCCGCCCCAACCTGCTCCTGGAGCTGCTGCTCCTCCGCGTCACCTACGCCGCGTACTCCCAGGTCCGGCTCGCCGCGACCGGGGGCACCATCTCCGGCGGGCGGGAGCGGGCCGAGCGGCACGGCGAGCAGATCCTGTCGGTCGAACGCGTGCTCCGCATCGACGTCGAACACGCGGTCAACCACGCCGTCGTCGAGGTCGACTGGCTGCGCGGGTTCTTCGACTTCTACTACACGTCGTTCCACTTCGCCGTCCCGCTGACGGTCCTCGGCGTCCTGTACCGGCGCCGCCCCGCGGACTACCGCTGGGCCCGCTCGACGCTGGGTCTGACGACATTGCTGGCGCTCGTCGGCTTCTGGGCCTATCCGCTCGCGCCCCCACGCCTGATGCCGGACCTCGGCATCATCGACACCGTCCACGGTGTCCAGGACTTCTCCCGGCCCGACTACGGCACGCTGACCTCCCTGGCCAACCAGTACGCGGCGATGCCCTCGCTGCACTTCGGCTGGTCCCTGTGGTGCGGGCTGGTGATCGCGGTCGTGGCGCGCCTGTGGTGGGTGAGGGTCCTCGGTCTGCTGCATCCGCTGTTCACCGCCATGGCCATCGTCGCCACCGGCAACCACTGGGTGCTCGACGCGGTCGGCGGCGCGGCGGCCGTCCTCGCCGGCTTCGGCCTCGCCTACGCCCTCCAGGGCCCGAGGGCCACGGCCGCGCCGCACCCGGACGGGGCCGCCGCGCACCACCGGGCCGGGACCGCCGCGCGGCCTTACCTGAAGGAGCCGTAAGAGTCCGGGGCATGGGAAACGCCCGAAGGCGACGGCCCAGGGGATCGGGGGCCGCCGCCTTCGGGCGCGCTTTTGGGGGTGCGGGTTCGGCGGTGAGCCTGCCGGCTCAGTACCAGCCGTTCGCCTGCCAGAAGTTCCAGGCGCCGACCGGGCTGCCGTAGCGGGACTTCATGTAGTCCAGACCCCACTCGATCTGGGTCTTGGCGTTGGTCTTCCAGTCCGAGCCCGCGGCGGCCATCTTGGAGCCCGGCAGGGCCTGGACCAGGCCGTAGGCGCCGGAGGACGGGTTGGTGGCGTCGACGTCCCAGCCGCTCTCGTGCTCGACGATCTTGCTGAAGGCGTTGAACTGGGTGGCGTTCGGGATCATCTGCTTCGCGATCGCCTTCGCCTCGGCGGGCGAAGCGGCCGTCGCGGCGTGCGCCGGAGCGGTGGTCAGCGCCATGCCGGTGGCGGCGGCGGCCACGGCGGCGGTGGTGAGGGCCTTCTTCGGGGACGCGATGCGGCGGGCGATGCGGGAGACAGACACGGAGAACCTTTTTCTTCGGGGACTGGGGTGTCGCGGCCGTCCGGAACCACGCGGTGCGGGGCGGGGACATGCCGCGGCGCCGAGGCCCGTGGGGCTCGTCGGCGCCGTGCGACGTCAACCAGAGAAGCAGCCCGGAAGGGGGTCCGCAATGACCCCCTTTACTAGTGGTGGTCGCATTCGAGGCGAAGGTCGTTTGTGTGACGTGGCTCTCAATGCCCAGGTCAGACGCGCAATTGGCGTGTGCATGGCGTCCGATTTGTCTACTATTTCCCGTCGTATGTGATCTGCGCCCTGTGGGCCGGTTCACGCCCCGGGCCCCCTTCCGGGGCCTCGAATGTGACCGCGGTCTCGAAGGCCGCCCGCCGAGTCGCCCGCCGCAGCGCCTTCAGCACCGCCGGACCGACGGTGAACGTGAGGACGACCGTCACGAGCGCCCGGCCCAGGTCCCAGCCGAGGGAAGTGGCGAGACAGTAGGCGACGAAGCGGGCGAGGTTCGCCGCCGTACCCGCGGCAGGGTCCGGGGCGATGCTCGAACCGTCCCGCGGCAGGAAGGGCCAGCCCTGCGCGTTCATCACCAGGCCGTACGCGAACGCGGCCGCGAAGCCGTAGCCGGCGAGCAGCAGCAGCTCCCCGCGCCCGCGCAGCCGGTGCGGGCCCGGCAGCAGCCCGGCGCCCATCGCGAACCAGCCCATCGACAGCATCTGGAACGGCATCCACGGCCCGACACCCCCGGTGAGCAGCGCGGACGCGAACATGCTCAGCGAGCCGAGAGCGAAGCCGAAACCCGGACCGAGGACCCGGCCGCTCAGCACCATCAGGAAGAACATCGGCTCGATACCCGCCGTGCCCGCGCCGATCGGCCGCAGCGCCGCCCCCGCCGCCGCGAGCACCCCGAGCATCGCGACCGCCTTCGCGCCCAGCCCGGACTCCGCGATCGCGGCGCCCACCACGGCGACCAGCAGCACCAGCAGGCCCGCGAAGAGCCACGGCGCGTCCTGGCTGTGCCCCGCCACCGCCGCGGCGGGCGGCGAGAAGAACGGCCACAGCAGCGCCGCCGCACCGACCGCGCTGGTCAGCGCGAGCGCGGCGACCGAGCGGGGGCCGAGACGGATCGGGCGGGATTGGCGGGGTTCGGGGCGTTCGGTGGACTGGCGGGGCTCGGGGCGTTGGCGGGACTGGCGGGGCCCAGGGTGTCGGCGGGACTGGCGGGTCATGCCAGCGCCTCCTTGACCTGCGCGACCGTGAGCCACCGCTGCGGCGCGAGAATCTTCGTCACCTGGGGCGCGAACGACGGGGACGACACCACGACCTCCGCCGTCGGACCGTCCGCGATCACCTCGCCCTCCGCGAGCAGCACCACCCGGTGGGCGATCTCGGCGGCCAGCTCCACGTCATGCGTGGCCAGGACGATCGCGTGCCCCTCCGCCGCCAGCTCCCTCAGCTGCGTGACCAGGCGCGCCTTCGCCGCGTAGTCCAGACCCCGGGTCGGCTCGTCCAGCAGGAGCAGCGGCGGACGGGCGGCCAGGACCACCGCCAGGGCGAGGGTCAGACGCTGGCCCTCGGACAGATCGCGCGGGTGCGTGTCGTCGGCGATGCCGGGCAGCAGCTCGGAGACCAGGGCCCGGCAGGTGCCCGGCGCGGCGCCCGCGTCCTCGTCCGCCGCCGCGCACTCGGCGGCGACCGTGTCGGCGTACAGCAGGTCCCGGGGTTCCTGCGGGACGAGCCCCACCCGGCGGACCAGGTCACGGGGCGGGGTGCGGTGCGGGACGGCACCGCCGACGAGGGCGGATCCGGAGGCCGGTTCCACCAGCCCGACCAGGGAGGAGAGCAGGGTGGACTTCCCGGCGCCGTTGCGGCCCATGAGCGCGACGGTCTCTCCCGGGGAGACGGTGAGGTCGACGTGGCGCAGCGCCCGGACCCGGCCGCGGCGGACGGCGAGGGCGCGGACCTCGGCGGCGTACGGGGAGGAGGGCGCGGCGGGGGCGGGCTTCCGCGTGCGGAACCAGCGGCGGGGGTGGGGGACGGGCGGGGCGGCGGGGACGGCCTCCGTCTCCCCGGCCGACCCGGGAGCGGTGGGTGTGTCCTTCCCCTGGAGGCGTTCGCGCAGGTCCGTCGCCCGGCGGCGGGCGTCGCGCACCGTCAGCGGGAGCGGGGACCAGCCCGCCAGGCGGCCCAGGTCGACCACGGGCGGGTACACCGGCGACACGGCCATGGTCTCGGCGGGGCCGCCGAGGACGGGCGGGGTGCCGGGGGAGGGCAGGAGGAGCACCTGGTCGGCGTACTGGACGACCCGTTCCAGCCGGTGCTCGGCCATCAGCACCGTCATACCCAGGTCGTGGACGAGCCGCTGGAGGACGGCCAGGACCTCCTCGGCGGCGGCCGGGTCGAGGGCCGAGGTCGGCTCGTCGAGGACCAGCACGCTCGGGTGCGGGGTGAGCACCGAGCCGATGGCGACCCGCTGCTGCTGCCCGCCGGACAGGGTGGCGATCGGGCGGTCCCGCAGGGGCGCCAGCCCCAGCAGGTCCAGCGTCTCCTCCACCCGGCGGCGCATCACCTCCGGGGGCAGGCCCAGCGACTCCATGCCGTACGCCAGCTCGTCCTCCACCGTGTCGGTGACGAAATGGGACAGCGGGTCCTGGCCGACCGTGCCGACCACGTCCGCCAGCTCGCGTGGCTTGTGCGTACGGGTGTCGCGGCCGGCGACCGTGACCCGGCCGCGCAGGGTGCCCCCGGTGAAGTGGGGGACGAGCCCGCTCACGGCGTTCAGGATCGTCGACTTGCCGACCCCGGACGGGCCGACGAGCAGCACCAGTTCGCCCTCGGGGACCTCGAAGTCCACGCCGCGGACGGTCGGTTCGGCGGCACCGTCGTACGTCACGGAGACGTCCTCGAAGCGGATCACGACGGCTCCTTCGGGTTCTCGGGAGACGGGGTCACGAAGGCCGGGAGCAGGCCCAGCAGTACGGCCGCCGCCGGCCACAGGGGAAGGCCCGGGGCGGTCAGCGGGACGACCCCCGGATGCAGGGCCGCCGGGTCGGCGGACGCGGCCAGGAAGAGGGACGCGGCGACCACGGCACCGGAGCCCGCGACCAGCCAGGCCCGCGCACCCCACGGGTCGGGGCGGTACCGGGTGCGCGGCGAGCGACGGCCGCCCAGCCACAGCCCGGCGAGCGCGGCACCCACCCCCGCGAGCAGCATCGGCAGCCCGTACGTGCCGCCCTCCGCGGTGAGCAGCCCGTACGTCCCCGCGCACACCCCGAGCAGCCCGCCGAGGGTGAGCGCGGCCGTCGTACGGCGCACGGCGGACGGGACCTCGGCCGTACGGCCGTAACCGCGCGAGTCCATCGCGGCGGCGAGCGCCACCGAACGCTCCAGCGCGCCCTCCAGGACCGGCAGGCCCACCTGGAGCAGGCCCCGGAACCCCTTGTCCGGCCGCCCGCGCAGCCGACGGGCGGCGCGCAGCCGCCGCACGTCCGCGATCAGACTCGGCGCGAAGGTGAGGGCGACGACGACGGCGACACCCATCTCGTACAGCGCCCCCGGCAGTGACTTCAGCAGCCGGGACGGGCTCGCCAGGGCGTTCGCCGCACCCACGCAGATCAGCAGCGCGGCCAGCTTCAGACCGTCGTACGACGCCCTGACCAGTACCTCCGCGGTCACCTCGCCGCCCAGGCGGATGCCCTGCGCCCAGTCGGGCAGCGGGACCTCGGGGAGGGTGACGAGGGTGTGCGTGCCGGGGATCGGGGCGCCGAACACCACCGCGAACACCAGCCGGATCAGCAGCACCGCGAGACCCAGCTTGAGGAAGGCGCCGTAGGACCGGGCCCACGGGGCGTCCGGGCGGCGCACCGCGACGACGTACGCCGAGACCGCGATGAGGAGTCCGAGGAGGAGCGGATTGGTGGTGCGGGTGGCCGCGATCCCCAGCGAGAGGGACCACAGCCACCAGGCGCCCGGGTGGAGAGATGTGTCAGCCATGCCTGCGACGTCGGGTCTGCCAGATCGCCGCCGCGCCGAGGACGGCCACGGCCGCGCCGCCCGCGAGAAGGCCGAGGGAGGGGCCGCCGTCGTCCTGGCCGCCGGCCGTTTCCCCGGAGGCGTCCTTCTTGTCCCCGGAGACGTCCTTCTTGTCCTTGGAGGCGTTCTTCTCGCCGTCCCCGCTCACCTGCTCACCGCAGCCCTTCTCCGGGTAGCCGGAGATGGCGCACAGCAGGGCGTTGGTGTCGTAGCGGAGGGGTTCGGCGACGGCGGCCAGCGCCTCCGCGGTGGTCGCGTCGGGGTCCACACTCGCGCAGACGGCCCGGCGGGCGGGCGGCGTCTCACCGGACGGGGCGTCGGCCGCCGTACCGAAGTCGATGACGAGCGCGACGCGCTTCCTGCCGTCCTGCGCGGGCGTCCGGGCGCAGATCACGTCGAAGTCCGCCGCGCCGCGCGGCTGGGCGGCGTCCTTCGAGTTCGCGCTGACCGCGAACCGGAAGCCCTGCACGTCGCCGTCGGAGGGCCGGGCGGTGGCCGGGCCCTCGGTGGCGTACGTCCAGCGGTCGCCGTCGCGGTCCCAGAACGACCAGTAGCGGTAGCCGGCGGCCTGCGCCGGGCCGGTGCTCAGCGACAGGAACAGCACGGCCGGCAGCAGGGCCGCGGCACGGCGGAGCATCACGCCTGCGGACCCTTCTTCTTCCGGCCGCTGAGCAGGAAGCCGATGCCGATACCGCCGACGAAGAGGGCGCCGACGACCCACCACATGCTGTTGTCGTCGCTCTCTTCGGCCGTGTCGTCCTGCTTGCTCTCGTCCTTGCCGGCGGCCTGCGGAGCCGGGCCGGAAGCGTTCAGCCGCTCGACGAGGTCATTGCCGCCGAAGTCGCGGGGGTCGCTGCCGGTGGCGAGCGCGGCGAAGATCAGCTGGGCGTAGGCGGCGGGGCCGCTCTGCTTCGCCCAGTCCGCGGAGTTCTCCTGAAGCCACTTCAGGGGCTTCTCGGCCCGCTCGGCACCGCCCTGCGCGGCGAGCGCGACGACCGCGTCGGCGGTGTTGCCGTAGTCGGGCTGGTCCTCGGCGCCGGGGAGGGCGGAGACGAGGTGGCCGTCCTTGGCGACGGCGTCCGCGAGGTAGGCGGCACCGTTGGCGGCGGTCTGCTCGGCGGACTCGGCGTCGGCGCACCGGGGAGCGCCGGCCTGCTTGCCCGCGTTCGCGTGAAGTCCCTTGCCGAGGGCGCCCAGCACACCGGCGGCCGTGGCGTCCGCGTTGGCGGCGAGCTTGCCCTTCTTGTCGGGCTGATAGGCGAAGGCGCCGCCGCCGTCCTCGTCACAGGGGAGGGAGAGAGCGAGGAGGGCGTCGTAAGGCGAGTTGCCCTTCTTTGCCACCTCGGCGGGCTTCTCCCCGACGGCGGCGAGGGCGCCGATGACGACGGAGGTGGAGTTGGCGTCGGTCGGCGACCCGGCGCCGAAGCCCCAGCCGCCGTCCTCGTTCTGCACCGACTTCAGCCAGCCGACGGCCTTGCCGGTCTCCGCGTCATGCCCGCCGAGCGCGGCGAGCGCCTGCACGGCGGCGGCGGTGGCGTTGGTGTCCAGCATGGTCTTGGCGTCACAGGCCTTGCCGGTGTCCGCGCGGAAGGAGGCGAACGCGCCGTTCCCGCACTGCTGCCCGGTCAGCCAGTCCACGGCCTTCTCCGCGGGCCGTACCCCCACCGCGTCCTGGGCGAGCAGCGCGAGCGACTGCCGCCACACGCCGTCGTACGTCGGGTCGCCGGAACCGTACAGCCCCGAGGGCACGGCGACGGACGGCGACGCGGACGGATCGGCGGCCTGGGCGACCGGAGCCGCGACGGCGCCGATCACTGCGGCGGCGGCCAGGGCCGCGGCGCTGCGGCGTACGTTCATGATCGGCGGATGCCCTCTCCTGCGGGGAGCCGGGCAGCACCGGAGGACCCGGGCGGCTCGGCTCCGTAAACCTCGACGGTGCTGAGCCGTTCCACGTCCGCACAGGGCGATCCGGCTCGCCGCTCCCTGGCTCCGGGACCGGCTCACGGTTGCGGGTCAGCGTCGGATTTGCACCGGCTTTCCCCCGTACGGGTGTGATACGACGCGGCCACTTTACCGGGCGGTCAGGAGGGTCGATCCGAGTGGTTCGTCACGTGGGGCCGGGACGAGGAGCGGCAGTTCCGCGACCAGTTCCAGAAGCTGCCGCACCCCGTCCCCCTCCCCCCTCGACAGCACGACGGGTTGATCCCTTGAGATGGACCCGCACACCGTCATCCGAGAACTCGGCGAAATCCTCAACCGTGAGCACCACGGCATCCCCGCTGACGTCGGCGCCACAGAAATACCGCGGGCCAGGTGATGCCGCGTACAGGAGATCGATGTCGGCCAGAACCTCATCCGTCCTTCCGATGAGCGCTTCCTGGGCGGGGGCGTAAGCAACCATGAGGAAGCCGTGACGCTTCAAGGGAGTGCTTGAGAAGTGCTCAACCCAGCTGAGCTGAGGGTCGCCGTCGCCGAATGCGACAGACGTGTTCGGGACGTTTTCCCATTCAAGTCGGCTGGTTCCCCAGGGAAAAGTGTCGAGATAGCTGAACAGCTCCTGCGCCAGTTGCGGGTCCGCGACTTTGTGCTGATGGCTGTCTCGCCATGCCCGTACAAAAGGTTGATCGATACTCGACAGCAAGATGGGTTCACCCCTTGAGGAGGCAGACGATATCCGCTCGCGAGAGTTCGAGAAGTGCTTCCTCGGAACAGGCGTCGATGTCATCGACGTAGGGCGGAAGGTCAGGGCGGCTGGTGCAGAAGGTGACGTTCGCCGTCAGGGTGTTGCCGGACAGGCCGCCTTCCGAAAGGGAAACGTAGCCCAGGATGGGATGAGGGCTGTCATTCGGAGCGCTGTGCAGGGCCAGGCAGGCGTAAGCGAGAGAGCGCCGCAGCAGGAGACGCTGCCGGTCAGGACCTGAGGCGGGGAGGTCGTAGTCCATCATGCCGCGTCCGTTGACTGTGGCTTCGAAATGGACCACGTCCTCGAAAGCGTCGGAGTCCTCCCCGGTATGACCCGCTTTCAACGCTGAAAGCAAGCACGCGCCACCCTCATCGACGAACCAGCCCTGTTCCGCGATCGCCCGGTACACCGTGGGCACGTCGTCGACCCGAGGAACGGGAAGATGCCCTCCCGTGAGACGGGACATTCTGTCGTTCATCCTCATCGCCAAGCCCTCATTCCGCGACGCAGCCTTCGAGCAGATCGGTGAGGTAGGCGATGAGGTGTGGCGGGAGCTTCCCCATGTCGATCCGCCGTAGCTGTGCGACGTGGTCGACTGTGACGTGGCCGGTCGATGCCAGTTGGAGGATGGCGTGGAGCTCGGCTTCCAGGGCCGAGTGATCCGTCTCGACGGCCGCTGTGGTGGCCAGCAGGGTCGCCAGCGCGGAAGCCTGAGCGGCTGAATACGCGCTCAACCGGTCGGCGACTTCATCGGCGGCACGTTCACGCGTTGCCGCTTCGGCGTGCAGCAGGTTGCGTGTCATGTCGAGGAATTGCGTCGGTGTGACGGTACGCATGCCAGGTCTCACTCACCACAGTCAGAAGTTCCGCGTCGGAGAGGTCGCCGGGTTCGCTGAGGTCGGGATCGACGGAGTAGTCCTCCAGGATCGCGAAAATCCGGTCGAAGAGGTCTGCGAGCGGCCCTTGGATCCGTTCGCCGTTCGCCTGGGACGCGCGTCGCGCGGCCCACCAGGCGTGCGCGAAGTCGGGCGCGCTTCGGGTGCCGCCCGTCAACTCGTCCAGCAGCGCTAGCCGGCGTGCTGCCGCGCTGCCCGATTCCACATCGTCGGGGTGGGACCAGGCACGGTGTGCGGGCGGGTACGCGGCGGCGACCTCCGCAAGTGTCCGGTGTCGTGCCGAGAGTGTGCGTGCGTAACGCGCGAAGCGCGCGCGTGCCGTGTCTACGCCCTCGCCGACGGCTGAGCCCATGAAGGGCGCGGTGCCCGCGACAAGTGCGTAACCCGCTTCCGGGAACAGGACCGCGCCCTGCCGGTCTGGCGTCCAGAGCAGCGCGGGCGGGTTGATTCCTGTGGTTCCCGTGTCGGACGGAATGCGCGACGCACTGGTGGGCCCGTCGATGCCCCCGGTGAGATCCGCGCACAGCAGGTCCGCCACCCCGACGGCGCGGCAACCGGCCGCGATGCGACGCGTCAGCGGTGCATCGATGTGTGAACCCGCGGGAACGGGAGCCACCGTCTTGCCGTGCAGCCAGGAGGGGGCGAAGCCCGTCCCGTCCGCGTCGACAATGAGAGTGAGGTCTGCCTCCTCGTGTCCTGACCGCGTCATCACAGAAACCCTTTACAGACGATCCCCTGAAACTGTTTGTCGCCCGGTTTCCAGGCCGACCAAAACGTACCGTCGGCGTGCAGCGTCCCCAATCCTCTGGGATGCCGGATCGACGAACCCGACAGTTCGCCCCCTGGTTTCTGTAATCGAGGCGGTTGCTGCGTTGGTTCGATCACAGAAGGTCGGCCAACGTGGTGCGAAAGCTGTCCACTCGCTCTGGATGTACGGCGACAAGTCGGTCAGTATCCCGATGGTCTCATTCAAGTGGCGAACCCAAGTGGGCGAGTTCCTCCATACCGGTTCCTTTCTGGTGACAACAGCCGACAGAAGGTCGTCGTCGAACCAGCCAGTGACGGCTTCATCCGGAGCTGTCTCCCTCAAGTGGTCCACTCTCACGCTTCCGCACCAGACATCACAGCGCGGCGTGAGTCGCCACAGCAGGCGGCGAGTTGCCCCGCCCTCCCCATCGCGCGCCGCCCGTCGCTCAGCCGCTGAGCCCTCCCGGCCTGTCCCGCTCCGGCTCCCCGCCCGTCAGGTCGATCAACCTGCACACCGTCTCGATGTCCACCTTCACCTGCGCGATCGACGCCCGCCCCGACAGCCAGGTGATGAGCGCCGAGTGCCAGGTGTGTTCGATGACGCGGACGGCGGAGAGCTGGGCGGGGGTGGGGTCGTCCTGGCCCATCGCGTCGAGGATGATCGCCGTCGTCTGGCGGGAGACCTGGTCGACCTCGGGGCTGACGCTGCGGTCGGCGAAGGTGAGGGCGCGGACCATGGCGTCGGCGAGGTGGGGCTCGCGCTGGAGGGCGCGGAAGGCGCGCATCAGGGTTTCCGCGACGCGCTCGGCGGGTGTGTCGCCCGTCGGGGGCTTCTTGCGGAGCGTGGCGTGCAGGTGTTCGAGCTGGTCCTGCATCGTCGCGACCAGCAGGTGGATCTTGGAGGGGAAGTAGCGGTAGAGGGTGCCCAGGGCCACCTGGGAGGACTCGGCCACCTCCCGCATCTGCACCGCGTCGAACCCGCCCCGGCCGGCGAGCTGCGCGCTCGCGCGCAGGATGCGGCGCCGGCGCGCCTCCTGCCGCGCGGTGAGGGGTGAGGCGGGGCGTGCGGTGGCGGCTTCCACCTTCTCCATGGGTCCCGTTCCGTGACAGTCCGTGAGGGTGTGGGATCACACAGCATGGCAGGGTTCCCGACCGCTGCGGGCCGTGGCGTGAATCACCTGATCCACTTCTCACAGCGGCGCTACCTGCCGGTAGATTCAGAGCCTCTTGAACGATCAAGTCTGAAACTTGTTCTAGGTTAGCGTCCCGGCATAATCTCGCGGGACAGTGCAGGGAGAAGGGGGCCCAGAGTGACCGCTGAGGCCAGGGAGGCCAGGTCCCCGGAGGACCCGGCCGCCGACGGCTTGCGACCGCTCCGTATCGCACTCCTCACCTACAAGGGGAACCCGTTCTGCGGCGGCCAGGGCGTCTACGTCCGCCACCTGTCCCGCGAACTGGCCCGCCTCGGTCACCACGTCGAGGTCATCGGCGCCCAGCCGTACCCGATCCTCGACGAGGGATACGACCGCCTGCGCCTCACCGAGCTGCCCAGCCTCGACCTCTACCGGCAGCCCGACCCCTTCCGCACCCCGAAGCGCGACGAGTACCGGGACTGGATCGACGCCCTCGAAGTGGCGACGATGTGGACCGGCGGCTTCCCCGAGCCGCTCACCTTCTCCCTCCGCGCCCGCCGCCATCTGCGCGCCCGCCGTGGCGACTTCGACGTCGTGCACGACAACCAGACCCTCGGATACGGGCTGTTGGGAGATCTCGGCGCGCCCCTCGTCACCACCATCCACCACCCCATCACCGTCGACCGGCAACTGGAGCTGGACGCCGCCGACACCTGGCAGCGCCGCTACTCCGTGCGCCGCTGGTACGCGTTCACCCGCATGCAGAAGCGCGTCGCGCGCCGGCTGCCGTCCGTGCTGACCGTCTCCGGCACCTCCCGCCAGGAGATCGTCGACCACCTCGGCGTACGCCAGGACCGTATCCACGTCGTCCACATCGGCGCCGACACCGACCTGTTCTCGCCCGACCCTTCGGTGCCCCGCGTGCCCGGCCGGATCGTCACCACCTCCAGCGCCGACGTACCGCTCAAAGGCCTCGTCTTCCTCGTCGAGGCGCTGGCCAAGGTGCGCACCGAGCAGCCCGACGCCCATCTCGTCGTCGTCGGCAAGCGGCCCGCCGAGGGCCCGGTCGCCCAGGCGATCGAACGGTACGGCCTCGAAGGCGCCGTCGACTTCGTCAAGGGCATCTCCGACGCCGAACTCGTCGACCTGGTCCGCTCGGCGCAGGTCGCGTGCGTGCCGTCGCTGTACGAGGGCTTCTCCCTGCCGGCCGCCGAGGCCATGGCCACCGGAACGCCGCTCGTCGCCACCACCGGCGGCGCGATCCCCGAGGTCGCCGGGCGCGACGGCGAGACCTGCCTCGCCGTACCCCCGGGCGACGCGGGCGCGCTGGCCGCCGCGCTGAAGCGGCTGCTCGGGGACGAGGAGCTACGCCGGCGGCTCGGCGCGGCCGGACGCGACCGCGTCCTGAACCACTTCACCTGGGCCCGCGCCGCCGAGGGCACGGTCGCCCGCTACCGCGAGGCCATCGCCGCCACCACGGGCGCACCCGGCGACACCGGCACATCGGGTAACGCCGGGGCAGCCGGCAACACCGGCACATCTAGTAACGCCGGGGCAACCGGCAACACCAGTGCTCCCGGCAACACCAGCGCTCCCGGCAACACCGGCGCCCCCGCCGACACCGGCCCCGGCAACACCAGTGTCACCAGCGTCTACCCCGAAAGCAGGGCCACGTGCTGACCGTCGACTTCTCCCGGTTCCCGCTCGCCCCGGGCGACCGCGTCCTGGACCTCGGCTGCGGTGCCGGCCGGCACGCCTTCGAGTGCTACCGGCGCGGCGCGCAGGTCGTGGCGCTGGACCGCAACGGCGAGGAGATCCGCGAGGTCGCCAAGTGGTTCGCGGCGATGAAGGAGGCCGGCGAGGCACCCGAGGGCGCGACCGCCACCGCCATGGAGGGCGACGCCCTCGCGCTGCCCTTCCCCGACGAGTCCTTCGACGTCGTGATCATCTCCGAGGTGATGGAGCACATCCCCGACGACAAGGGCGTCCTCGCCGAGATGGTCCGCGTGCTCAAGCCGGGCGGGCGCATCGCGGTCACCGTCCCGCGCTACGGCCCCGAGAAGATCTGCTGGGCCCTGTCCGACGCCTACCACGAGGTCGAGGGCGGTCACATCCGCATCTACAAGGCGGACGAGCTGATCGGCAAGATCAAGGAGGCCGGGCTCAAGCCGTACGGCAGTCACCACGCCCACGCCCTGCACTCCCCGTACTGGTGGCTGAAGTGCGCGTTCGGCGTCGACAACGACAAGGCGCTGCCCGTGCGGGCGTACCACAAGCTGCTGGTCTGGGACATCATGAAGAAGCCGCTGGCCACCCGGGTCGCCGAGCAGGCGCTGAACCCGCTCATCGGCAAGAGCTTCGTGGTCTACGCGACCAAGCCGCACCTGCCCCGGGTCCCGGACACCGCGACCGCAGGGACCCCCGGGACCGCCGCGGCCTCCGCCACCGCCGCCGAGTCCGACACGCGGGCGGCCGCCAAGTGACCACCCCCCGCACGGAACACCTGGTCCTGCCCGGGGTGCTCACCGCCGAGCAGGCCGCCGCGACCGTCCGCGGCATCCTCGCGGTGCAGCGGGAGGACGGGGCGATCCCCTGGTTCCGCGGCCACCACCTCGACCCGTGGGACCACGTCGAGGCCGCGATGGCGCTGGACGCGGCGGGCGAACACGAGGCCGCCGAGCGGGCGTACCTGTGGCTGGCCCGGCATCAGAACCCGGACGGCTCCTGGTACGCGGCGTACGCCGACGGCGACCCGGACGACGTCACCGACCGCAGCCGCGAGACCAACTTCGTCGCCTACATCGCCGTAGGCGTCTGGCACCACTACCTCTCCACCGGCGACGACACCTTCCTCGACCGCATGTGGCCGGTGGTGTACGCGGCCGTCGAGTTCGTGCTGCGGCTCCAGCAGCCCGGCGGGCAGATCGGCTGGAAGCGCGAGGACGACGGCACGCCCGTCACGGACGCGCTGCTCACCGGCAGCTCCTCCATCCACCACGCGCTGCGCTGCGCGCTCGCCGTCGCCGAGCAGCGCGAGGAGCCCCAGCCGGACTGGGAGCTGGCCGTCGGCATGCTGCGGCACGCGATACGCCGACACCCGGAGCGGTTCCTCGACAAGGACCGCTACTCCATGGACTGGTACTACCCGGTGCTGGGCGGCGCGCTCACCGGCGCCGAGGCCAAGTCCCGCCTGGAGGAGAGCTGGGACCGGTTCGTCGTGCCCGGGCTCGGTGTGCGCTGCGTGGTGCCGAACCCGTGGGTCACCGGCGGCGAGTCCGCCGAACTCGCCCTCACCCTGTGGGCGACCGGCGAGTCCGACCGGGCGCTGGACATCCTCCAGTCCATCCAGCACCTGCGGGACCCGGAGACCGGCCTGTACTGGACCGGCTACGTCTTCGACGACGACGCCGTCTGGCCCCGCGAGCTGACCACCTGGACCGCCGGCTCCCTCCTCCTCGCCGTCGCCGCCCTCGGCGGCCACGAGGCGACCTGCGCGGTCTTCGGCGGCGACCTGCTGCCGCGCGGCCTGGAGGACCCGGAGTGCTGCGCGGACTGAGCGCCGCGGCACCCGGGTCAGTGGCGGTAGATGCGGTTCGCTATGCCGTGGCCCACGAACAGGTAGACGACGGCGGCGAGACCGTAGCCGCAGACCACCCGCGCCCAGGCCTCGTCGAAGGTGAACAGGTCGTGTGACCAGCCCGCCAGCCAGCGGGCCGCGTCGTGGATGAACTGTACGAAGTCGTTGCCGCGGTTGGCTTCGAACAGGTACATCAGGATCCACAGTCCCAGGATGAGGGCCATGATGTCGGCCACGATCGCGATGGCCCGGCCCGCCTGGGTGGAGCGATATCGAGGGGACATGCCCGTCGGGTTGCCGCTCCTCCGGGTTCGAAACCGTGTGCGGCCATCTGGCGGGAGTTTTCCGGGAGTTGGTGCTTCCGCTGGCGCCCGTTCACCGACGCCCTCGATAATCCTGCCCCCTTGAGCGGCAGGAGGGCCGTTGTCCGACGACAGAACACCCGAGGACAGAGCACCCGACGACAGCAGGCGCGACGACGGCACACCCATCGAGGAACCGCGCCTCACCACCCGGCGCACCGACCGCCGCCGCCTGCCCCGGCACGTCCTGGCCGTCCTGCCGCTCGCCGTCGCGGGACTGATCTCCCTGCTGGTGTCGGGCAACACCCTGCGGCCCCTGGAGCGGATCACCACCATCGAGGCCAGAATGGCCTCCAAGTCCGACTACTTCAAAGACCCCGAAGTCCAGCGGCTGTTACTCCGGCACGGCATACGCGTCGACATCCACCGCCTCGGCTCCCGCGGCATCGCCACCCAGTCCCTCGAGGGCATGGACGTCGTCTTCCCGTCCGGCCAGCCCGCCGCCAAACTCGTCCTGGACCGCCAGGACCGCTCCGTGCGCTCGGTCCGCCCCTTCGTCAGCCCGCTGGTCCTCGGCACCTTCCGCGACTACGCCGAAACCCTGGTCGCGGCCGGGGTGGCCACCCCCCAGCAGCCCGCCGACGGCACCGGCCCCACCCTCTACTACCACCTCGACATGGCCCGCTTCACCGGCCTCCTCGACGGCGTCGACGACCCGAAGGACCCCAGGGACGGCACCGGCCGCACCGCCGACACCTGGAACGGCATCGGCTACGACGACACCAGCCGCGACGGCAGCAGCAACAGCGGCCGCGTCCTCGTCCGCACCTCCAACGTCTGCGAGTCCAACGCCGCCGGCACCTACCTCAGCCTCCTCGCCTTCGTCGCCAACGGAAACCGCACCCCCGGCACCCGCAACGGCGACGACAGCCGGATCGCCGCCAACGCCGTGCAGCGACTCGCCGCCGAGATCAAACCCCTCATCGACCTCCAGGGCATGTGGGCCGACGAACAGGCCGAGAGCTACTTCTCCGACCTCGGCGAGTCCATCGCGCCGATCTCCCTGCTCTACGAGCACCAGTACCTGGCCCACCAGATCGCCCACCACGACCGCAACGGCGAACAGGACACCAGCCGCGTCCTGCTCTACCCCACGCCCTACGCCCTCACCGAACCCCAGCTGATCTCCCTCACCGACCGGGGCGACCGGCTCGTCGAGATCATCGCGAACGACGAGGACCTGCGCCGCCGCGCCCTCGAACTCGGCTTCCGCGTCCGCTTCTCCGGCGCCGACGGAACCAGCGAACAGCTCAACGCCTACCTCGCCGCACACGGCATCCAGGTGCCCCGGGAGAACACCGACCGGACCAAGGTCTACGAACCCGACCTGGAGATCCTGGAGGACATCATCGACTACGTCGGCGACTGCCCGCCGCCGGTCCGGGACACCCCATGAGGGCCACCGCAGCCACCGCAGCCGCCGCAGCCACCGCGGTCACCAAGGCCGCCAGGGCCACGAAGCCGACCAGGGCCACCACAACCGCCGTACGAGCCCTCCTCGGCCTCGTCCTCCTCGCCGCCGCCCTCACCGCCTGCACCACCGACGACGACCCCGTCACCCTCCGCGTCCTCGCCAGCCCCGAACTCGCCGACGTGGCACCCCTGTTGCGCGACCTGGAGGACGACACGGGCGTACGGCTGGAGCTGGACTACCGGGCCAACGCCGACCTGGCCGGTCAGTACCCGCCCGACGACAGTACCCCCGCCCACGACCTCGCCTGGCTCGCCTCCGACCGCTCCTTCCTGCTGCGCGTGCGGGACTCCGACGGCCGCCTCACCCGTCCCGAGTCCACCCCGGTCATGCGCTCCCCGGTCGTCGTCGGCCTCGCCCCCGCCACCGCCCGGAAACTGCGCGTCGACGCCCCCGGCGGCCGGATCTCCTGGGCGGACGTCGCCGACGCCGCCGCCGACGGCACCGTACGCTTCGGCATGGCCGACCCGCGCCGCAGCGACACCGGCCGCGCCGCCCTGGTCGGCGTCGCCACCGCCGCCGCCGGAACCGGCAGCGCCCTGCGCGAACAGGACGTCTCCTGCGACCGGCTGCGCGGCTTCCGCTCCGGCCAGACCCTCACCGCCGCCAGCTCCCGCGACCTCGTCGACCGCTACCCCGGCCGCCAGGACGACACCAACGCGCTCATCGCCCACGAGTCAGAACTGCTCACGCTCAACGCCTCCGGCCGCCTGCGCACCCCCCTGGAGATCGTCCACCCCGACGACGGCATGGTCCTCTCCGACTTCCCGCTGCTGCTCCTCGACCCCGGCAAACGGCAGGCGTACCGCGAGACCGTCGACTGGCTGCTCACCGCGGACACCCAGCGCGCCCTCATGGAACGCACCCACCGCCGCCCGGTCAACCAGGACGTGACCCCGTCCGGACCGCTGCGTACCCCCGTCGGCAACGCGCTCTCCTTCCCCGACCGCCTGTCCGTCGTCGAACGGCTGGTCACCGACTACGGCGACCCCGGCCGGCCCGTCGCCGACCAGGTCGTCTTCGTCCTCGACTTCTCCACCTCCATGCGCGGCGCCCGCATGGCCGGGCTGCGCGCCGCCTTCGAGGGCCTCAGCGGCGCCGACGACTCGGCGACCGGCAAGTTCGCCCGCTTCTTCCGCGGCGAACGCCTCACCGTGGTCCGCTTCGGCGGCCGGGTGCTGGAGGAACGTACGGTGACCGTCCGCGGCGACGCCGACCTGCGCGACCTCAACTCCGTCGTCGCGGACGGCGGTTACGACGACGCCACCGCCCTGTGGTCCGCCCTCGACCGCGGCTACCGCATCGCCACCGACGCCGTACGCGAGGACCCCGACCGCCCCGTCGCCATCGTGCTGATGACCGACGGCGAGAACAACGCGGGCATCGGCTACGAGGAGTTCCTGCGCCGCCACCGCGCCCTGGCGCCCGAATCCGAGGCCGTGCCCACCTTCCCCGTCCACCTGGGAGAAGCCGACGCGGACGCCCTGCGGCGGGCCGCCGACGCCACCGGCGGCCGCATGGTCGACGCCGGTCCGACCTCCCTCCCCGACGCGTTCAAGGAGATCCGTGGCTGTCATCGACAGTGAGTGGTGGGCCCTGTGGTGGCCCTGGATGGTCGTCTGGGCGGCAACGGCGGCCTGCTGGACCGTCCTGCTGCGCCACGCCCTGGTCCGCGTCGGCTGGCTGCGCAGACGCCGCCGGCACAGCGGTCGCACGGTCCACGGCATGTGCTTCTTCCTGCACGAGAAACGCGTCATGGACCTCTACCAGCAGGGAGGCTTCTCCGCCGCGCTGGAACAGGAGGTCGCCGACCGCATCAACGTCACCACCGGCCTCGGCCTGCGCGCCCGCTTCGGCCTCGGCGGCGGCAAAACCAACCGGGACGTCACCAAGGAACGCGTCACCGCCTACATCCGGCAGAGCACGCCGATCACGGTGATACGGCTGCTCATGGACACCATGCGCAAGGAGGACGTGGTCGTCCACGCCGACCTCACCACCGGCCTCGTCGTCCCCAGCCGGGCCCTCGCCGACACCCTCCGCGACCGCGGCGACCGCGTCCCGCTGACCTCCGTGGCGGTGGTGTCGGCGTTCGTCTCCGTCACCGGCCGCTTCACCGCCGACCGCTCCGCCGAGACCGGTGACATCGTGCTGCGCGCCCCCTACGGCGACGGACCGCGCCCCGCCCACGTCCGCGTCATCTGCGAGGCGGCGGGCGTCCGGGAGGGCTTCCAGAACGCGGAGTACTTCACCGGCGAGTTCCAGGCCCGCTGCCTCGGCAAGGTGCAGACCTGGAACAGCGAGACGGGCGAGCTGTCCCTGAACCCGGTGGCGATCTTCCTCTGAGGAGCCTTCCGCCCGGCGTCAGGAGTTCAGCTCGGCGAGCGTGCGCAGGGTCACCGGGTCCGGTGCCGACACCAGCAGGTCGGTCACCGGGCCCGCCCGCCAGGCGGCCAGCCGCCGGGCGATCCGGCGCCGCGGCCCGACCAGCGAGATCTCGTCCGCGAACGCGTCCGGCACCGCCGCCACGGCCTCCTCCCGCCGCCCGGCCAGGAACAGCTCCTGCACCCGGCGCGCCTCCTGCTCGTACCCCATACGCGCCATCAGCCGGGCGTGGAAGTTGCGGCCCGCGTGCCCCATGCCGCCGATGTACAGACCGAGCATGGTCTTGACGGGCCGCAGCCCCTCGGTGACGTCGTCGCAGACCCGGGCCTGCGCCATGGGCGCGACGATGAACCCGTCCGGGGCGTCGGCGAGCGTGTCCGCGTACAGCCCGGTGCGCTCCGGAGACCAGTACAACGGCAGCCAGCCGTCGGCGATCCGCACGGTCTGCGCGATGTTCCGCGGCCCCTCGGCGCCGAGCAGCACGGGCAGATCCGCGCGCAGCGGATGCGTGATGGGCTTCAGCGCCTTGCCCGTCCCGGTCCCGTCGGCCCCCTGATAGGGCAGGGCATGGAACCGCCCGTCGAGCCGCACGGGCCCCTCGCGGCGCAGCACTTGCCGTACGACGTCGACGTATTCCCGGGTCGCGGTCAGCGGCGAGGACGGGAACGGCCGCCCGTACCACCCCTCCACCACCTGCGGCCCCGACAGCCCCAGCCCCAACAGCAACCGTCCGCCGGAGAGATGGTCGAGGGTGAGGGCGTGCATGGCGGTGGCGGCGGGGGAGCGGGCCGCCATCTGCGCGACGGCGGTGCCGAGCCGGATGGTGGAGGTGTGCGCGGCGATCCAGGTGAGCGGTGTGAACGCGTCGGACCCCCAGGACTCGGAGGTCCACACGGAGTGATAGCCGAGCCGCTCGGCCTCCCGCACCAGCTCCAGATGACCGGGGGAGGGGCCACGGCCCCAGTAGCCGAGGGCGAGACCGAGTCGCACGGCACCTCCTGATGGTGTGTCAGCCACCGGGTGGCGACTGTACGACAACGGCCCCCCGCCCGGAAGGGCGAGGGGCCGTCGGAGTCCGTGCCGTGTCGGCCGGCTGCTCAGCCGCGCTGGATGCCGCTGGTGTCCTGGAGGACACCCCGGCGGCCGTCCTGCGTCTGCGCGACGAGCGCCGCGCCGCGCTGCTCGACGGCCAGGTACCAGGTGCCCGGCGCGAGTTCGGCGATCGGGGTCGGCGAGCCGTCCTCCGCGAACAGCGGCCGGGGCACCGGCACCGCGAACCAGAACGGCGAGAAGTCGCTCGCCGGCTGCTGCGGGGCCTGCGCCTGCTGCGGCTGTCCGCCGTACGGCTGCTGCGGCTGCCCGCCGAACGACGGCTGCTGGCCACCCTGGGCACCCGGGTAGCCGTAACCGCCCTGCGGCGGCTGGGCGCCGTAGGGCTGCGGGGCGGCGGGGCGCGGGGCACCGACGAGGGGCGCCTTGAGGGCCGGGACGAGCGGGGTGGCGACGGCGACGGCGGCCAGGATCAGCGTGGCGATGAGCGCGAGGATGAGGCCGGTACCGGCGTCCGGACCGTCGCTCGGGTCACCGACGTTGTTCGCGCCACCCGCCGGGTCGAAGACGTTGCCGAGCGCGCCCAGGGCGGCGAACACCGTGAAGGCGACACCGAACTGGCCCAGCTCCAGGCCCGCGACCTTGCGCGGCTGCGGCATCCCCCGGGAGACGACGACGAGTGCGGCACCGATCAGGCCGGCGAGTACGACACCGAGGAGGGCCGGCCCGCTCGACCAGAAGTTCGGCATGTCGTACTCGTCGGGGATCCCGTCGAGCGAGTAGAGGTCGAGGAACGACGCGATGAACAGCAATACCGCTGCTCCGATCACCACGCCGTCGCCTCTAGTGAGGGAGCGGATATTCACTTCAGGTCCTTCGTCAGTCGTCTCGTCGTCGGTAGAGGCGTCGCTGTCACCATCTCGCCGTCAGGCCGGTGGGAAGCGCGGGGGTGGCCCCTCATCGTACGGACGACCCTATCGTCCGCCTGTCGAGGCTGTCCGCCCGGATCAGCGCGCTGATCACTACCCGCGCAGGAAACTCACGATTCCGTCAGAGATCCCTCGCGCCGCTTTCTGCCGCCACGCGCCGCTGGTCAGCAACGCCGCGTCCTTGGTATCGCGCATGTTGCCGCACTCGATGAACACCTTCGGAACCGTTGACAGATTGAGACCACCCAGGTCCTCACGCGTGACGAGTCCGGTGCCGTCACCGACGTAGTTGGAGGGCGCGCTGCCGGTCGCCCGCACGAAGTTGCCCGCGATGCTCGCACCCAGCTCGCGCGAAGGGCCCACGATGGCCCGGGTGTCGGCGGCGCCCGCCCGCACCTCGCCCGGCAGGATCACATGGAACCCGCGGTTCCCGGCCCCCGACCCGTCGGCGTGGATCGACACCACCGCGTCGGCCTTCGCCTCGTTCCCGATCCGCGCCCGCTCGTCGATGCACGGCCCGAACGGCCGGTCGGCGTCCTGCGTCAGCTTCACCTCGGCGCCCTGCCGTTCAAGCAGGGTGCGCAGCCGGTGCGCGACGTCGAGGGTGAACTCCGCCTCGGCGTACCCGTCGTCGGTCGACGTCCCCGTGGTGTCGCATTCCTTCCAGCCCGTCCCGATGTCGACCTTCTTGTTGATCTCGGCGGTGTGCTGGAAATTCTCCGGATTGTGCCCGGGGTCGATGACGACGACCTTCCCCTTGAGCGGGCCGGAGGACGCCGCGGTCGTCGGGGCGGGGGCGGGTTTCCCGTCGTCGGATCCCGAGGACGAGGAGGACGGCGCGGACGGCGCGGACGGCGTGGACGAGGCCGAGGCGGTTCCGGATGACGTGGCCGTCCCCGAGGCCGCCGAACCCCCTCCGTCCGATCCCGGGCCGGACCCCTGCACCACCAGCCACCCGGCCAGCGCCCCCACCACCAACGCGCCCCCCACCACGGCGATCAGCCTGCGGCGCGGGCGACGGGCGGGGGGAGGCTCGAATTCCGGACCTGCGTACGACACGGGGGCCACCCTAGCGGGCGGGCCGGGGGGTCACCGGGTGGCCGGTGACCCAGGGCCCGTGTCGGTCGGAGACTCGGGGCTCACGTCGGACGAGGACGCGGGGCCCCTGCCGCGGGCTCCGGGCAGCCACACCGCCATCACCCCGGCCCCCACCAGCAACACCCCCGCCGACACCCGGAACGCCAGCGCGTACCCCTCCGTCAGCGGGACGGCCTCCGTGCTCTCCCCGGTCCGTGCCGCCGCGATCGTGGACATCACGGCGAGGCCGAGGGAGCCGCCCATCACGCGGGAGGTGTTGATCATGCCGGAGACCAGTCCGGCGTCGCCGGGCTCCGCGCCCGAGGTGGCGAGAGCGGCGAGCGGGGTCGCGGCGAGGCCCGCGCCCAGCATCATCAGGATGCCGGGGAACATGATGCCGGTCAGGTATCCCCCGTCCGCGCTCATCGTGGACTGCCAGCCGAAGCCGGTGGCGGCGGTCAGTGTGCCGAGGACGGCGACCCGGCGCGCGCCGAGCCGGCGCATGCAGCGCGGGGCCACCTTGGAGCCGACGACCACCGCGAGCGAGCTGGGCACCAGGGCGAGGCCGGCCTCCAGGGGCGTATAGCCGAGGACGTTCTGCGCGTACAGCGTCATGAAGAACCACATGCAGAACATGGCGGAGCCGCTGACGAACATCGCCGCGTTCGCCGACGACACCGGCCGCAGTGCCAGCAGCCGCAGCGGCATCAGCGGTGCCGCCGTACGCGCCTCGACCAGCAGGAAGAGGCCGATGAGCAGCAGACCGGAGAGCAGCGGGAGCAGGGTGGCCGTGGCCGTCCAGCCCGTCACCTCGGTCTGGGAGATGCCGTACGCCAGCGTGCCCAGCCCGGCGGTGACCAGGACCGCGCCCGGCAGGTCCAGGCGGCGGCGCTCCCCGGAGCGGCTCTCGGTGAGCCACCGCAGGGCGGCGGCGAGGACGACGGCGCCGATCGGAACGTTGATCAGCAGCACCCAGCGCCAGGACAGCCCGTCGACCAGCAGCCCGCCGACGAGCCCGCCCGCCGCGCCGCCGCCCGCGCCGACGGCCGTCCAGGTGGCGATGGCGCGCGCCCGCGCGGCTCCCTCCGGGACGGCGGCGGTGAGGATGGTGAGCGTGGAGGGCGCGAGGACGGCCGCGCCGAGGCCCTGTCCGGCCCGCGCGGCCAGCAGCTGCCAGCCCTCCCGGGCGAGCCCGCCGCCCAGCGAGGCCAGGGTGAACAGCGCGAGCCCGACGAGGAACATCCGCTTGCGGCCGTACAGGTCACCGGCCCGCCCGCCGAGCAGCATGAACCCGGCGAAGGCGATCGCGTACGCGTTCACCACCCATTGCAGTCCCGGACCGCTCAAGCCCAGGTCGGCGCGCATCGACGGCAGTGCCACGTTGACGACGGAGACGTCGAGCACGACGAGGAACTGTCCGGCACAGGCGAGCGCCACCACGAGCCAGGTGGCGGGAGGGGTGCGGCGGGAGGTGCCGGTGGGGCTGGTGGTGTCTGTGGCTCGGAGCATGAGTGTCATGGTCTCAGCGGCTCACGGTCCTGGCATCGGTATTTCGTCCCAGGAATGACTCGGTCGTACGGCCCGGGGGGTGGGTCGTACGACCGAGCGTGTGCGACGCAGTGCGGCCTCCTCGCAGGTCAGGAGGCCGTGCAGGCGCCGATCACCGGGGGCGCCGAGTTGCCGTTCTTCATGACGGTGAAGCCGAAGCTGGTCGAGGCCCCGGCGGCCAGGCTGCCGTTGCCGTTCGGCCGCATCGTCATGACGTTGCCGCTGCTGTCCCAGGTGGGCGAGCCGTTCCAGGTCGCGGAGATCTTCTGCGGCGAGGTGACGGTGACGGTCGTCGTCCAGCTGCTGATCGGCGCGCTGCCCGCGGTGATGGTCACCCGGCCGTTGAAGCGGTCGCTCCACTCCTCCTGCTTGCTGTAGGTGGCGGTGCAGGTGGCGCCGCCCGGGTTGCCGGGGTCGCCGCCGGAGGTGCCGCCGAGCGCGTTGAGCACGGCGGTGTACGCGGGCTTCTTGTTGTAGTTGGAGTCGAAGAGCAGCGGGGTGCCGCTCGCCCGCCACGAGTACTTGTCGGTGATGCCCCAGACGGTGATGCCGGTGCAGCGGGTGACGGCGAGGCAGGCCTTGACGACGTTGGAGTAGCTGTTGGCCTGGGAGGTGCCGGAGCCCTCGATGTCCAGCTCGGTGATCTGGACGTCGACGCCGAGGTCGGCGAATCGCTGGAGGTTGGCCTGGTAGTCGGAGGGGACCGGGGAGGCGCTGTTGAAGTGGGACTGGAAGCCCACGCAGTCGATGGGCACGCCGCGCGCCTTGAAGTCCTTGACCATGTTGTAGACGGCATTGCTCTTCGCGTTGATGCCGTCGGTGTTGTAGTCGTTGTAACAGAGCTTGGCGGCGGGGTCGGCGGCGCGGGCGGTGCGGAACGCCTCCTCGATGAAGCCGTTGCCGAGCTTGTCCTGGAAGGGCGAGCTGCGGCGGGCGCCGCTGGTGCCGTCCTGGAAGGCCTCGTTCACCACGTCCCAGGAGTGGATCTTGCCCTTCCAGTGGCCCATGACCTGGTTGATGTGGTTGTTCATCGCGTTTCTGAGGTCGCCGGCGCTCAGGCCCGCGACCCAGCTCGGCAGCTGGGAGTGCCAGACCAGGGTGTGGCCGCGGACCTTCATGCCCCGGCTCTGGGCGTGGCTGACGATCCGGTCGGCGCTGGCGAAGTTGAACGAGCCGCGGCTGGGCTCCACCGCGTCCCACTTCATCTCGTTCTCCGGCGTGACCGAGTCGAACTCGGTGTTGAGCGCCGAGACGTACTGCGCTTCTCCCAGGTGGTTCGCGGCGACGGCGGTGCCGAAGTAGCGGCCCTTCTCGGCGGCGGCGCCCGCCAGTGTGCTCGCGGCCTCGGCGGTGCCGGCCGAGACGGTGACGCCGGCGGCGGCGGCGAGCAGGCCCGCCAGTCCCAGGCCGAGTGCCCTGCGGGCACGGGAGGACGTGCTGGAGTACATGACTGTCTCCCGAAAGTTTCGTGCGGGTTTCCGATTGGATGCGCAGACCGTACGGGCTCGCGGTGGGGGCGTCAACGGGGTACGCAGAGGCGGAAGTTGAATGACTGAAGATGTGCCTCCGCCTGCTGTGGAGATCGACCTGAGCGAAACTTTCGCTAGGGGGGCCGACATGGTTCGCAAAAATATCGTTAGGTCGTCGAAGCAACGGAATAGTTGCCTGGGCGCACCGAGTTCGCGCTACACATGACACACACGACGACTGACCAGCCCGCCCGGAGGGCCGGCGGGGCCGTGGTCCCGGTCCTCGCCTTCGCGGGCATCGTGGTCGCGGTGATGCAGACCCTGCTCGTACCGGTGATCAAGGACCTGCCGCAGCTGCTGGACACCGAGCCCGCCGACGCCACCTGGGTCCTGACCTCCACGCTGCTCTCCGGAGCCGTGGCGACGCCCATCATGGGCCGTCTCGGCGACCTCTACGGCAAGCGGCGCATGCTGATCACCAGTCTCGCCGTGATGGTCGTCGGAGCGCTGATCAGCGCGTTCACCAGCGCCCTGCTGCCGATGATCGTCGGCCGCACCCTCCAGGGCTTCGCCATGGGCGCCATCCCGCTCGGCATCGGCCTGATGCGCGACATGCTGCCGCGCGAACGGCTCGGCTCCGCGATGGCGCTGATGAGCTCGTCGATCGGCGTCGGCGGCGGCCTCGCCCTGCCCGCCGCCGCCCTGGTCGCCCAGCACACCGACTGGCACGCCCTCTTCTACGGCGCCGCGGGCCTCGGCGTCCTCGCCATCGCGCTCACCCTGCTCGTCGTACCCGAGTCCCCGGCGCGCGCCCCCGGCTCCTTCGACCTGCCGGGCGCCCTCGGCCTGTCCGCCGGGCTGGTCCTGCTGCTCCTGCCGGTCACCAAGGGCAGCGACTGGGGCTGGTCGTCGGCCACCACTCTGGGTCTGTTCGCCGCGTCGGCCGTCGTGCTCGCGCTGTGGGGCCTGATGGAGCTGCGGGCCGCCGCGCCCCTGGTCGACCTGCGCACCACCGCACGCCGCGAGGTGCTGCTCACCAACCTCGCGTCGATCATGGTCGGTGTCTCCTTCTACGTCGTCTCGCTCGTTCTGCCCCAGCTCCTCCAGCTGCCCTCCGAGACCGGCTACGGCCTCGGCCGGTCGATGGTCGTCGCGGGGCTGTGCGTGGCCCCGCTCGGCCTGACGATGATGTTCACCGCACCGGTCTACGCCCGCCTGTCCGCCCGGTACGGCCCCAAGGTGACCCTGATCATCGGCCTGCTCGTCATCGCCGTCGGCTACGGCGGCGGCCTCGGCCTGATGGACGCCGCCTGGCAGACCGTCGTCACGTCGGTCGTCCTCGGCGCGGGCATCGGCCTCGCCTACTCCTCCCTGCCCGCGCTGATCGTCGGCGCGGTCCCGGCCTCCGAGACGGGCGCGGCGAACGGCTTCAACACCCTCATGCGGTCCATCGGTACGTCCGTGTCCAGCGCCGTCATCGGCATGGTGCTGGCGAACACGGCGAACGAGGTCGGCGGTGTCGAGATACCGACCATGCACGGCTTCCGGGTCTCCTTCCTCATCGCCACCGCCGCCGTCGCCCTCGGCCTGGTGCTGGCCCTGTTCCTGCCGGGGCAGCGCCCCTCCGGCAAGCCGCAGCTGCGGGCGAGCAGCGAGGAGGACGCGAACCTGGAGCGCGCGGCGGAGGCGTTGTCCGCCACCAGGGAGCTGTCCGCCACCGGGGCGCTGTCCGCCACCGGGGCGCCGTCCGGCATCGGGGCGCCGTCCGGCATCGAGGCGCCGACCACCGACGAACCGGTCGGTGGCTTCCGCGGCCGGGTCCTGGCCGCCGACGGCACCCCGGTCGCCCGCGCCCGGGTCACCCTGATCGACCGCCGGGGCCGCCGCGCGGGGGCGACGCTCTCCGCGGAGGACGGCAGCTACGCGCTGACCGTCCCCGCCTCGGGCCCGTACGTCCTCGCCGCCCAGGCCCCGGGCCACGCCCCGCACGCCTCCGCCGCGACCCACGCGGGCGACGACCGCCCGGTCGAACTGGACCTGTCGCTGCCGGGCGAGACGGTCACGGCGTAGGACCGGCGTCCTGCCGTACCCCCTGTGCGGACGCCGGCAGGGGGTACGGCAGCATGGAGCGCCAGCCGTCCCGCTACCGTCCCGCTGCCCCCTTGCTCAGACACGCCCTCGCTCACGTACGACCGGAAGGACCCCCATGACCGCGGCACCCGAGCCCGAGATCCTGGCCGCGTTCGAGGCGGCGAAGGGCTTCATGCCCGTCGACGAGGGCCTGGCCCTCTACGCGGCGGCGGTGGACGCGGCCCGGCTCGGCCTCCCGCTCCTGGAGGTCGGCACGTACTGCGGTCGCTCCACGATCCTCCTCGCCGACGCGGCCCGCGCCGCCGGCGTCACGGCGATCACGGTCGACCACCACCGGGGCAGCGAGGAGCAGCAGCCCGGCTGGGAGTACCACGACCCGGAGACCGTCGACCCCGAGCTGGGCCTGATGGACACCCTGCCGACCTTCCGCCGCACCCTGCACAAGGCGGGCCTGGAGGACCACGTGGTCGCCCTCGTCGGCCGCTCCCCGCAGATCGCCGCGCTGTGGAACACCCCGGTCGCCCTCGTCTTCATCGACGGCGGCCACACCGACGAACACGCCACCGCCGACTACGAGGGCTGGGCCCCGCACGTCGCCGAGGGCGGCCTCCTGGTCATCCACGACGTCTTCCCCGACCCCCAGGACGAGTTCACCGGCCAGGCGCCGTACCGCGTCTATCTGCGGGCGCTGGAGTCGGGGGAGTTCGAGGAGGTCTCGGTGGCCGGGTCGATGCGGGTGCTGCGGAAGGTGGCGACGGGAGTCTGAGGCGGGGGCGGCGCCGGCCCAGGTCTTCCAGGGGCCGCCCGCGTCGCGCCATGCCCGGTCCAGACCGTCGAACACCGCGCAGCGGCCTTCGGACACCGTGCGGCCTTCGGACACCGTGCGGCCTTCGGACGCCGTGCGGCCTTCGGACGCCGTGCGCCCTTCGGCCGAACGGCAGTCGGCGCATGTCACGCCGTGGTCGAGGAGCGCGCTGTACGCGTGAAACGCCTCACCGGCCCCCTCGGGGGTGTCGGTGCCCGGCAGCCCGGGGTGCTTGCGCAGTTCCACGTTGTCCCTGGGAGTGATCCCGTTCACCGCCCAGCGCGCTGTCTGGCCCATGGCCACGTTCACCATCTTCGACGAGGACCGCGTCCACGCCGATTCGCTGGACGCGGCCACCACCCTCACCGAACCGAGCCGGATCGCGCTCTGCGCCGAGGCATTCGACCACCTCGCCGGAGACGCCGTCCACGGAGCCGAAGCCCGCACCCTGATCAGGGACGCGCCGGCCGCGCTGGACTCCGCCCCGTGAGCCGGATGCCGGCGCGGCTGGGCAGAAAGTCTGTGCGACGAGGCAACGGTTCCGGCGGGCCGTGGACTCCTTTGTGTGTCTAGGAGGTGCCCATGGGGGATCGGAAGCAGGCCCGGGACGAGGAGTTCCAGGCCTTCGTCATCGGCCGCTGGCCGCGGCTGATGCGCACGGCATTTCTCCTCACGGGGGAGCAGCACGCCGCGGAGGACCTGGTGCAGTCGACGTTCGAGCAGGTCTACGTGGCCTGGCGCAAGGTCGGCTCGGCCGATGAACCGGAGGCGTATGTACGGCGCGTGATGATCAACGCGCACGCGCGCAAACACCGCAGACGCCTACGGGAGTTCCTCGCGCCGAAGGACGACTCGGGCCTCGCCCACGAGCAGCCGGACACCGGTGACCGCATCTCCCAGGCGGACGACCGCAACGCGCTGCTGAAGGCGCTCGCCCAGCTGCCCCCGCGGCAGCGGCAGGCGGTGGTGCTGCGGTACTGGGAGGACCTGACGGAAACGCAGGCGGCCGAGGCGATGGGCTGTTCGGTGGGCGCGGTGAAGAGCAACGCGGCGAAGGGGATCGCCAAACTCCGCGCCATACCGGAGCTGGCCGAGATGGTGACGTACGGAGGGCGGAAGTGATGGGCGCGAACCGGGAGACGGAGCACGACATGGCGCACACGTCGCACGCGGACATCGCCTTCCTGCTGGCCGAGGCGGCGGACGAGGTCGAGATCGGTATAGCCCCCTACCAGTCGGTCATCCGGGGCGGACGCCGCCGCAGAGCCCGCCGCTGGGCGGTGGCGGCGGTCACGGCCCTGGTGATCAGCGGTTCGTCGGCGACGCTGGCGGTCGCGGGACTGCCCGGCGGGGGCGGCGACCGGGTGGCACCGCCGGCCGGCCGGTCGCAGTCCGCGACGCCGAACCCGTACGCGGCGCAGCGGACCACGCTCGCCACCGGAAACGACCAGGGCACGCAGTGGTCGGTCGTCCTCGACGTCTGGCCCGCGCCGCGCGACGAGGCGGAGGCGCAGGCACAGCTGGACGCGATGGCCGAGTACGGGGCGATCCCCGACCGGACCCGCCACGCCTACCAACTGGTCGGCAGCAGCCTGTACTTCGTGCACCGCGTCGTCGGCGACGACGAGTCCCTGGTCATGTGGGCGGCCTTCCCGGAGGGCGGCGGCCCGCCCCAGGACCTCCAGACGGCCGCGGTCCCCCTGGAGCCCGGCTCGGACGGCCCGCACCGCCTGGTCGTCGGCCAGGTCACCAGATCCGCCGGACAGGTCACCTGCACCTGGACCGACGGCACCCGCACCGTGATCGACCGGGCCCCCGGGGACACCGAGGCGTCCACCGGCCAGACGTTCATCCGGCTCGGTGAGGGCTCCCCGGTCGACTGGTTCGTGTGCCTCGCGCCGAAGGGCGCGGAGTACGAGTCGGCGGAGGTGACCGGACTCGCGGACTAGGCCCTGGCGGACTGGGGCCTGGCGGACCAGGGCCTGGGGGCCGTCATCCGCCGGCCGGGCGCTGCGGCTCCCTGCGCATCGCCCACAGCACCGGGCCGCCACCCGGCAGCCGCAGCTCGGCCAGCACCGCGAAACCGAAGTGCTCGTAGAGGGCGAGGTTGGACGGCTTGGAGGACTCCAGGTAGACGGGCAGGCCGGCCGCGTCCGCCCGGGCCAGGCCCGCGCGCAGCAGGGCCGCCCCGTGCCCCTGGCCCCGGGCGGCCGGGTCGGCGCCGATCACCGCGAGGTACCAGTGCGGCTCCTGCGGGCCGTGCTCGACGGCGGCCTTGACGGCGTCCCGGAACAGCGGGGCGCGGTCGCCGAGGATCTCCTCGAGCTGACGCACGGTCTCCGCGTCGGGGACGGCCTTGTCCTGGCCCTCCGGCGGGACCCAGAACGCGGCCGCGGCGTCGGTGTGCTCGCAGACGCCGTGCCGGCCGTACTGCCGGAGGAGAAGGGTGGTGAAGTACCGGGTCAGGCCCGAGTCACGGGTGGCGTCGTCGGGGAAGAACCAGCGCATCATCGGGTCGTCGTCGAAAGCGCGGGCCAGGGTGCGGCTGACGAAGGACGCGTCGTCGGCGGTCGTCGGCCGCGGTGTGTGCTTTATCGGCATACGGGTCATTGTGCGCCAGGCGATCTCGGGCGGGGTGAGGCACCCCCAACTTCCCTCCGACGTCGCAAAGCTGACGTACCGTTGGGCGCCATGCCCATCGACGCTGCCAAGGCGCTCGCCGCCGAACCGCGGACCGGCGAGATCTCCTGGACCCCGAAGGATGTCCTGCTCTACCACCTCGGCATCGGCGCGGGCCGCCCCGCGACCGACCCGGCCGAGCTGCGGTACACCCTGGAGTCCCGGTTGCACGTCCTGCCGAGCTTCGCCACCGTCGCGGGCGGCGGCTCCCCCGGGGTGATCGGCGGACTGTCCATGCCGGGAGTCGACGTCGACCTCGCCCGCGTCCTGCACGGCGGACAGTCGCTGACCCTGCACCGGCCCCTCCCGGTCGAGGGCACCGCGACCGCCACCAGCCGGATCACCGCCGTGTACGACAAGGGCAAGGCGGCCGTCCTCGTCATGCGCACCGACGTCGCCGACACCGAGGGCCCGCTGTGGACCGGCGACGCGCGGATCTACGTACGGGGCGAGGGCGGCTGGGGCGGCGACCGGGGCCCGGACACCCGGCGCGAGCCGCCCGCCGGGCCGCCCGACCGGACCGTCGAGCGGGCCGTCCGCGAGGACCAGGCGCTGCTCTACCGCCTCTCGGGCGACTGGAACCCGCTGCACGCCGACCCGGAGTTCGCCCGGCGGGCGGGTTTCGACCGGCCCATCCTGCACGGGCTGTGCACCTACGGCATCACACTCAAGGCGGTCGTGGACACGGTGCTCGGCGGGGACGTCACCCGGGTGCGCGGCTACACGACGCGCTTCGCCGGGGTCGTCTACCCGGGGGAGACCCTGCGGGTGCGGATGTGGCGGGGGGAGCGGGAGATCCGGGTGAGCGCCGGCGCCGTCGAGCGGGACGAGGCGCCGGTCCTCACCGACACCTGCGTCCGGTACGCGTGAGGCGGCGGGAGTGAGTGCTGTGCCTCCGCCTCCGCGTACGACGAGGCCCCGCCCACCCTGGGGTGAGCGGGGCCCGGTGCCGCGCCGACTGACGTACCGTCAGGCCGCCGTCTCGGTCTGCTGCTCCACCGGCTTGCGGTGCCGCCCGCGAGGGGCCGTCTCGGTGTCGTGCGCCGAGACCGGACCGCGGTGCTTACCGTGGCCGGGTGCCGTGGTGGCGTCGGCGGGCAGCGGCTGGGACGTGCTGGCGTCGCTCATCGGAAGAATTCACCCCGTCAACATGATCTTTTTTACAGCCGGGGGAGTCTAACCGGCACACCTCGGGCCGAATCCAGACGGTCACGCCGACCGCCACTACTTCGTTACAAGACGCCCCAACACGCCTCCTCACAGCGGTGCTTGCTGCAACGGCACCGGCCGTGGCGCGGCGGGTGCCGGAGGGTCCGGTTCCGACGGCTTCCCCGAGGACGAAGCCGCGCCGTCCCGGACCGGACCCTCCGGGCTCGCGTCCCCCGCGGTCATCGGAGCGACTGTGGGTGCCATGGCCCCAGGGTCCGGCGGATCTCCCGTGACCCTCATGGCCGTCAGGCCGCCGGTGGCCCCCGTGGCCGGCAGCTCTCCGGTGGCCCTCGGGTCTTTCAGATCCCCGGTGGCCTCCATGGGCTCCGAGACACCAGGGCTCCTTGCGGCCCCCAAGTCCCCCCGGGCCCCCAAGTCCCCCCGGGCCCCCAAGTCCCCCCGGGCCCCCAAGTCCCCCGCGACCCCCAAGCGCCCCGCGACCCCCGCGGCCCCCAGGCCCTCCGCCACCCCCGCGGCCCCCAGGTCCCCCGCGGCCCCCAGGCCTTCCGCGACCCCCAAATCTCCTCCGCCCACCGGGACTTGCCTCTGCGGATCGCCATCCGCACCCCCCGCCCCACCGGCGGCGACCCCGCTCTCCTCTTCCGGTTCGCCCCGCCCCGGCAGAGCCAGCTCCGCGACCCCGCACGGAGTGCCCGGGGTGGAGTACGGGAGGCGGAGTACGCCGTCCCGGGTCCACAGTCCGGTGCCGGTCAGCCAGCCCTGGGGGGCCGGGAGGTGGACGACCTGACGCTGCGTCGGGTGCCAGACGCCGATCCAGCTCCCCGCCGGACCGTCGAACCGCAGCGCCACCCCGCAGCTCTCCGGCGTCAGTACCTGCCCGGGCTGGATGGCGAACGGCGTCACCGCGCAGTCCACCGCCACCCGCAGGCAGTCCGGGAACCGCACCGGCAGGGTGCTGCCGAGCACCCCCCAGCCCAGCCGGGCGTGCCCGGGCGAGGGCGCGTCGGAGCGGATCAGCAGCAGCCCGCTGTCGGGATCGGCGAGCAGCAGCCGGTCGTCGCTGCCCGCGGCGATCTGCAGCAGCGGCGACACCTGCCCGCCCCGCTCCAGATCGACCACGACGGTCTTCGTACGGCCGTTCAGTGTGCGGTCGAGGGCGAGCATCCGCCCGGCCCGGTCCAGCCACACCCCGCCCGAGCAGCGCCCCTGGACCTCGGCGACCCGCTCAGGTCCGAAGGCGCCCCCGGCGACCAGCCACACGGTGCTGGAGCGCGGGCCCGCGGCGAGGGCGTACGCGCGGTCGCCGCCCGGCGCGGGCGCCAGCAGCCGCAGCTCGGTGTCCCCGCGGTCGACTGCGCCCAGCGGCAGCTCGCCGGTGCCCGGGCCGGTCGGGTAGAGCAGCGAGAAGAGGTGCCGCCCGTCGACGTGGCGGCTGATGAGGACCCGCCCGTCGGCCATCGGCTGCACCTCGGTGCCGGGCTCCTCCGGCTGGTTGCCGGGCAGCGGCACGGCGTAGGGCTCGGGGCCGTCGAGGGTCCAGCGCTCCGGGAACCAGGAGTCGCCGTCGCGGGCGAGACGTGCGGCGTAGCCGCCGTCCGCGGTGATCACGCAGCCCGGCCGCGGGGAGAAGCCGTACCGGTCGCCGTACAGGTCGCCATGCCGGACGCCGTACCGGTCGCCGTTGCGGACGCCGTACCGGTCGCCGCTCCGGGCGCCGTCCGGGTCGCCGTTCCGGTCCCCGTCCCGGTCTCCCGCTGTGGGCTCGGTTGCACAGACCGTCATCGTTCGGTCACCTCCGGCGACGAAGCTAGTTTCGTACGCACAGACGGGGGACGGTCCGAGCGCCGCTTCACACATACGGGTGGCCGCCGGGCGATTCACCGGTGGGAACGGGGACGCGTGTGCTCCATGGGGCGACGGCCCGGATGTGGCGGCGGCACCGGTACAGGCGTACGGAACAGGCAGGTAGCCTGTCTCCCGTGCCCCGTCTGTCTGAAGTCATCACCGCGCTGGAGAACCTGTGGCCCGCCGAGCGGGCGGAGTCCTGGGACGCGGTCGGCACGGTCGTGGGCGACCCCGGCCAGGAGGTCACCCGGGTCCTGTTCGCCGTCGACCCCGTCCGGGAGATCGTCGACGAGGCGGTGAAGCTCGGCGCCGACCTGCTGGTCACCCACCATCCGCTCTATCTGCGCGGGACGACGACGGTCGCGGCCTCCACCTTCAAGGGCCGGGTCGTGCACACGCTGATCAAGAACGACATCGCGCTGCACGTCGCCCACACCAACGCCGACACCGCCGACCCCGGCGTCTCGGACGCCCTGGCGGGCGCGCTGGACCTGCGCGTCGTACGGCCCCTGGTGCCGGATCCCACCGACCCGGACGGCCGTCGCGGCCTCGGCCGGGTGTGCGAACTGGACCACCCGCTGACCGTCCGGGAGCTGGCCGCCCGCGCCGCCGAGCGGCTGCCCGCCACCGCGCAGGGCATCCGCGTGGCCGGCGACCCCGAGGCGACCGTCCGCACGGTCGCCGTCAGCGGCGGCTCCGGCGACAGCCTCTTCGACCACGTCCGGGCGGCCGGCGTGGACGCCTTCCTCACCGCGGACCTGCGCCACCACCCGGCGTCGGAAGCCGTGGCCCACAGCCCCCTCGCGCTGCTCGACGCGGCGCACTGGGCCACCGAGTGGCCCTGGTGCGAGCTGGCCGCGAGCCAGCTCGACGAGATCTCCGACCGCAAGGGATGGGGCCTGAGGGTCCACGTCTCCAAGACGGTCACCGACCCCTGGACCGCCCACGCGGCGTCCACCACATCAACTGCAGGAGCCCCCAACTGAACGCCGCGCCCGCCGACCAGATCCGACTCCTCGACGTCCAGGCCCTCGACGTCCGCCTCCAGCAGCTCGCGCACAAGCGGAGGTCGCTGCCCGAGCACGCCGAGATCGAGTCGCTGACCAAGGACCTCACGCAGCTGCGCGACCTGCTGGTGGCCGCGCAGACCGAGGAGAGCGACTGCGCCCGCGAGCAGACCAAGGCCGAGCAGGACGTCGACCAGGTGCGCCAGCGGGCCGCCCGCGACCAGCAGCGCCTCGACTCCGGCGCGATCACCTCGCCGAAGGACCTCGAGAACCTCCAGCGCGAGATCGCCTCCCTGGCCCGCCGCCAGGGCGACCTGGAGGACATCGTCCTGGAGGTCATGGAGCGCCGCGAGTCCGCGCAGGCGCGGGTCGCCGAGCTGACCGAGCGCGTGGCGTCGGTGCAGTCGAAGATCGACGACGCGACCGCGCGCCGCGACGCCGCGTTCGAGGAGATCGACGGCGAGACGGCGTCGGTCACCAAGGAGCGCGAGGTCGTCGCCGGGGCCGTCCCCGCCGACCTGCTGAAGCTCTACGACAAGCTGCGCGAGCAGCAGGGCGGCATCGGCGCGGCGAAGCTGTACGCGCGCACCTGCCAGGGCTGCCGCCAGGAGCTGGCCATCACCGAGCTGAGCGAGATCCGCAAGGCCGCCCCCGACACGGTGGTGCGCTGCGAGAACTGCCGCCGCATCCTCGTGCGTACGGCCGAGTCGGGGCTGTAGGGGGCTTCGCGGTGCGGGAGTTCATCGTCGAGGCCGACGGCGGGTCGCGGGGCAACCCGGGGCCCGCGGGCTACGGGACCGTGGTGATCGACGCGGCGACGGGGGAGACGCTGGCGGAGCGGGCGGAGTTCCTGGGCACGGTGACGAACAACGTCGCCGAGTACCGGGGCCTGCTCGCCGGGCTGCGCGCCGCGTACGAACTGGACCCGGCCGCCCGTGTCCACGTCCGCATGGACTCCAAGCTGGTCGTCGAGCAGATGTCCGGCCGCTGGAAGATCAAGCACCCGGACATGAAGCCGCTCGCGATGGAAGCGTCCCGGATCTTCCCGGCCGGGCAGGTGACGTACGAGTGGATCCCGCGGGAGCGGAACAAGCACGCGGACCGCTTGGCGAACGAGGCGATGGACGCGGGGGCGTCCGGACAGTCCCGGTCCCCCGGGACCTCGGCCGAGGCTTCCCCCGCGGGCGGTACCGCGAAGACGGACGCCGACCCGCGCGCCGCCCGTACGGTCGCCACCCCCTCCGTCGGCTGGGGCTCCGCCCCGGACCTGGGTGCCCCGGCGACCTTCGTGCTGCTGCGGCACGGCGAGACGCCGCTCACCCCGGAGAAGCGTTTTTCCGGAAGCGGCGGCAGCGACCCGTCCCTCTCCGACGTCGGCCGTGAGCAGGCCGAGCGGGTCGCGGCGGCGCTGGCGCGGCGGGGCACGATCCAGGCGATCGTGTCGTCCCCGCTGGCCCGTACCCGGGAGACCGCCGGGATCGTCGCCGCCCGCCTCGGCCTGGAGGTCGGCATCGACGACGGGCTGCGCGAGACGGACTTCGGCGCCTGGGAGGGGCTGACCTTCGCCGAGGTGCACGAACGCCACCCCGACGACCTGGCCGCCTGGCTGGCCTCCCCGGACGCGGAGCCGACCGGCGGCGGTGAGAGCTTCGCGGCGACCGCGACCCGGATCGCCGCCACCCGCGACAAGCTGATCGCGGCGTACGCGGGCCGCACGGTCCTCCTGGTCACCCACGTGACCCCGATCAAGACCCTGGTCCGCCTCGCCCTGGGCGCCCCCGCGGAATCCATGTTCCGCATGGAGCTGTCGGCTGCCTCCGTGTCGGTCGTGGCGTACTACGCCGACGGCAACGCCAGCGTCCGCCTCCTGAACGACACGTCCCACCTGCGCTGAGCGCGGCGGCTCCGGCACGCGTGCGTACGGGGCGCACCCGCGGGCTGTGCCCGTCCGTACGGTGCGTATCCGCGGGCCGTGTCCGTCCGAGCCGGCCGCGTCTGAGCTGGGCTGTTTCCCGCCGCGCACCTGCGCCGGTCTACCCCCGCCGCGCCCGCTCGCCGTCGAGCTCTGCCGCCTCCCTGGCCAGATGTTCGATCCGGGGCCAGTCCCGCGCCGCCAGCGCGTCCGCGGGCAGCATCCAACTGCCGCCTACACAGCCGACGTTGGGCAGGGCCAGGTAGGCGGGCGCGGAGTCGGGGCCGATGCCGCCGGTCGGGCAGAACCGGGCCTGCGGCAGCGGGCCGGACAGCGAGCGCAGATAGGCCGTACCACCGGCCGCCTCCGCCGGGAAGAACTTCATCTCGCGTACGCCGCGCTCCAGCAGCGCGACCACCTCCGAGGTGGTCGACACCCCCGGCAGGAACGGCACCCCGGACGCCCGCATCGCGGCCAGCAGGGCGTCGGTCCAGCCGGGGCTGACCAGGAACCGGGCCCCGGCCGCGACGGACTCCTCGACCTGCGCGGGCGTGAGCACGGTCCCCGCGCCGACCACGGCCTGAGGCACCTCGGCGGCGATCGCCCGGATCGCCTCCAGCGCCCCCGGCGTCCGCAGCGTCACCTCGATCGCCGGCAGCCCCCCGGCGACGAGCGCGCGGGCCAGCGGGACCGCGTCGGCGGGGTCGGCGACGACCACCACCGGGACGACGGGCGCGAGATCCAGCACAGACGGAGGGGAGGGCATGACCATGCCCTCATCCTGCCCACCGGGAAGCGCCCTGTGCAAAGGTCATTGCATATGTTGCAACGACCTGAACGTGTCCCCTCCGCGACGGCTCAGTGAATCTCCTCCACCAGCACATCCAGCGCCCACGCCTGCCCCGCCTTCGCCGGAGCCTGCGCCTCCACCTCGTAGCCGAGGTCCCGCAGCGCCTCGACCAGCTCCGCCGGCCCCGACGGCTCCGCCCCCGCCGTCAGCAGGCTCCGCACGATCCGGCCCTTCGTCGCCTTGTTGAAGTGGCTGACGACCTTGCGGGTCGGCGCGTGCAGCACCCGCACGGTCGCCGTCCGCCCCGCCGGCTCGCCCTTCGGCTTCCACGCCGTCGCGTACGCCGCCGACCGCAGATCCAGCACCAGCCCGTCCCCGGCCACCTCGGGCAGGGCCGCGGCCATCGGCGTACGCCAGTACGCGCCCAGCGCGCCGAGCCCCGGCAGCTTCACGCCCATCGAGCAGCGGTACGACGGGATCCGGTCCGTCACCCGGACCGCGCCCCACAGCCCCGAGAACACCAGCAGCGAGCGCGCGGCCCGCTCCCGCGCGGCCGTCTCCAGCGAGGCCAGGTCCAGGGCGTCGTACAGCACACCCGTGTAGATCTCCCCGGCGGGCCGCGCCCCGGCCGTGCGCAGCTCCGCGTTCTTCGCGACCTCCCCGCGCAGGCCCTCGCTCAGCCCCAGCACCTCGCGCGCCTTGTCCTCGTCGCCCGCGCACAGCTCGACCAGCTCGCCGAGGACGGCCTCACGGGCCTCGGTCAGCGCGGGCAGCGACAGCGACTCCAGCTTCAGCGGGGCGCCCGGACCGGAGGAGGCCTTTCCCTCCGAGGGCGGCAGCAGGACCAGCACACGTACTCCTTATGTCTCAGCTCCCCGCCAGCGTACGGCGTGCCGCCCCGCGCCCCCGGCCTACGCTCGCTGTATGCCCCGCCGCCCCCTGCGCGTGACCGGCGCCGCCCCCGACGACCCGCTGCGGGCCGCCCTCGCCGCGCTGCGCACCGAACTCGGGATCCCCGCCGGCTTCCCGCCCGAGGCCCTGGCCGAGGCCGAACGAGCGGCACGGGCGCCGCGGCTGCCGTCGTACGACGCCACCGACATCCCCTTCTTCACCATCGACCCGCCCGCCTCCACCGACCTCGACCAGGCGATGCACCTCTCGCGCCGGGGCACCGGCTACCGCGTCCGCTACGCCATCGCCGACGTCGCCGCCTTCGTCGCCCCCGGCGGCCCCCTGGACACGGAGACCCACCGCCGGGTGATGACCCTCTACTTCCCCGACGACCGCGTCCCCCTCCACCCGCCCGCCCTCGGCGAGGCCGCCGCCAGCCTGCTCCCCGACGGCCCCCGCCCCGCCGCGCTCTGGACGATCGACCTCGACGCGGACGGCCGCACCCTCGCCGTCGACGTCCGCCGCGCCCTCGTCCGCAGCCGGACCCGGCTGGACTACGCCCGGGTCCAGCGGCAGATCGACGACGGGCGCGCGGAGGAGCCGGTCGCCCTGCTCAAGACGATCGGTGTGCTCCGCCAACGCCTGGAGGTGGAGCGCGGCGGGATCTCCCTCAGCGTCCCCGAACAGGAGATCGTCCCGCGGGACGGCACCTACGCCCTCGCCTACCGCGCCCCGCTCCCCGCCGATGCCTGGAACGCCCAGATCTCCCTGCTCACCGGCATGGCCGCGGCCGACCTCATGCTCGACTCCGGCACCGGCATCCTGCGCACCCTGCCCGCCGCCCCCGACGGCGCCGTGGGCCGCCTGCGCCGCACCGCCCACGCCCTGCGGATCGACTGGCCGCACCACGTCTCGTACGCCGACCTGATCCGCACCCTCGACCCGCACCGGCCCCACCACGCCGCCTTCCTCCTGGAGTGCACCACCCTCCTGCGCGGCGCCGGATACACCGTCTTCCGCGACCGCGCCCTCCCGCCCATCACCACCCACTCCGCCGTCGCCGCCCCCTACACCCACTGCACCGCCCCGCTGCGCCGCCTCGCCGACCGCTACACCACCGAGCTGTGCCTGGCCGCCGCGGCCGGACAGGACCCACCGGACTGGGTGCTCGCCGCCCTCGACGAGCTGCCCGCCGAGATGACGGCGGGCGCGCGGCGGGCGGGCACGGTGGAGCGGGAGTGCGTGAACGCCGTCGAGGCGGCGGTCCTGGCCGACCGCGTCGGCGAGACCTTCGACGCCTGCGTCGTCGACATCGACGAACGCCGCCCCACCACCGGCACGGTCCAGCTCACCGACCCCGCCGTCATCGGCCGCGTCGACGGCGAACGGCTGCCGCTGGGGGAACGCCTCCGAGTACGGCTGACGGAGGCGGAGCCGGCGCGGGCGACGGTGCGCTTCGTGCCCGCGTAGCGGCGCGGGCTGAGCCACGATCGAGGGATTTCTCGGGCAACAAAGGGCTGAAACTGCGTTTCGCTGCGGACTGCCTCCGTGACCACGTGATCCCGGACGCGACGTTCGCCCCTGCGGAGCTGGACCTCTACAAGAGCGCCGAACCCTGGATGCCCTGCGACAGCGTCGCCAGGTGCTGGGGGTCACCTCCACGAAACCGCAAGCCGACCGCGAGACCAAGCGCCCCGCTACGCCCGGGCCGGCATCCCCCTCTACCTGCTCGTCGACCGGGACGTCGCCTCTGTCACGCTGTTCAGCGACCCGGGAAAGCGCGACTACCGTGAGCTGCGCACCGTTCCCTTCGGCAAGCCGCTCACCCTCCCCGACCCCTTCGGCTTCGACCTGGACACGAGCGACTTCCTCTGATCCCCTGTCCCCGGGGGTGCGAGGTGAGCGTACGGATACGGGAAGACGCCCGGTGGACACGGGCCCGGCTCGGGCGGTGCGGGCCGGCACTCGACCTGCTCACCGCCCGCTTCGACCGGCACGTCTACGCCCCGCACGCGCACGAGGAGTTCACGATCGGGGTGACCGTCGGCGGGCTGGAGTTCATCGACTACCGGGGCGGACGCATCCACTCCGGACCGGGCTCGATCGTCATCCTCGAACCCGGTGAGATGCACACCGGCGGCCCTGCCGGCCCCGACGGCGGCTACTCCTACCGCGCCCTGTACGCCACCCCCGACCTGCTCGCCGACGGCACCCTCGGCACCGGCCCGCGCCACTTCCGCGAACCCGTACTGGACGACCCGGAGCTGGCCACCGCCCTGCTGCGCACCCACACCGAGCTGAGCGCCTGCCCCGACCCGCTGGAGGCCGAGTCGCGGCTGCCGTGGCTGCTCACGGCGCTCGCCCGCCGCCACTCCACGGCCCGCGCGGCGAGCGACACCGTGCCGGGCGCCGACGCCATCGCGCACGCCGTACGCGACCGCCTCGCCGACGAACTCACCGACCCGCCCTCCCTCGCCGCCCTCGCCACCGACCTCGGCCTGTCCCGCTACCAGCTGCTGCGCGCCTTCCGTACGGCGATGGGGGTGCCGCCGTACGCCTGGCTCGCCCAGTACCGGGTGCACCGGGCGCGCGGTCTGCTGGAGTGCGGGCTGCGCCCGGCGGAGGTGGCCGCGCTGGTCGGGTTCGCCGACCAGGCGCATCTGACGCGCTGGTTCCGGCGGGTGCTCGGGGTGACCCCGGCGGCGTACCGCAACAGCGTTCAAGACGGCGGGTGAGGACGGCGCGCAGACTTGCCGCCATGACTGCACGCGGCTGGGCCCTGTTCTCCCTGATGGGAGTGGTGTGGGGCATCCCCTATCTGATGATCAAGGTGGCGGTGGACGAGCTGTCCCCGTCCGTGGTGGTGTTCGTCCGGTGCGCGCTCGGCGCCGCGCTCCTGCTCCCCTTCGCGCTCCGCCAGGGCGGCCTCGGCCGCACCGTGCGGACACACTGGAAGCCCATGCTGGCCTTCGCGGTCATCGAGATCGTCGGCCCCTGGTGGACCCTCACCGACGCCGAACGCCACCTGTCCAGCTCCACGGCCGGGCTCCTCATCGCGGGCGTCCCCATCGTCGCCGTCCTCCTGGCCCGCTTCTTCGGCGCGCAGGAGCGGGTCGGCGCCCGCCGGATCACGGGACTGGCCCTCGGCCTCGCGGGCGTCGCCGTCCTCACCGTGCCGCACCTGACCGGCGGCGACGCCCGCTCGCTGGCCGAGGTACTGGTCACGGTCGTCGGCTACGCCACCGCGCCGCTGATAGCCGCCCGGTATCTGAAGGACGTCCCGACCCTCCAGCTGATCACCCCCTGCCTCATCCTGGCAGCCGTCGTCTACGCCCCCGCCGCCTTCCTGACCCGGCCCCCCACCCTGCCCTCGGGCGAGGTCCTGGCCGCCCTCGCCGGTCTCGGCGTCGTCTGCACCGCGATCGCGTTCGTGGCCTTCCTGGAGCTGATCAAGGAGATCGGCCCGACCCGGGCCGGCGTCATCACGTACGTCAACCCGGCGGTCGCCGTCGCCGCGGGCGCCCTCTTCCTCGGCGAGGACCTGACCCTCGGCATCGGCGTCGCCTTCACCCTGATCCTCGCCGGCTCGGTGCTGGCCACGGCCACGGCGCCGAAGCGGGACGTGCGCCGGGTACCATGGTCGACACGGCAGACGAGCCGGGCGGACGGCCGCGTGGAGTCCCCCTAGGGGGCTTCCCGAGGAACGTCCGGGCTCCACAGGGCAGGGTGGTGGCTAACGGCCACCCGGGGTGACCCGCGGGACAGTGCCACAGAAAGCAAACCGCCCGGCGCTCAGGCGCCGGGTAAGGGTGAAACGGTGGTGTAAGAGACCACCAGTGCCCAGGGTGACCTGGGCAGCTAGGTAAACCCCACCCGGAGCAAGGTCAAAAGGAGCGCGGTAAAACGCGCTCTGCGCGGACGTTCGAGGGCTGCCCGCCCGAGTCCGCGGGTAGACCGCACGAGGCCGGCGGCAACGCCGGTCCTAGATGGATGGCCGTCGCCCCGGGCTCCGCGAGGAACCCGGGGAACAGAACCCGGCGTACAGCCCGACTCGTCTGCCTCCCCCACATTTCCACAGGCCATTGCCCATCGGCCATGCTTTCCGGATCACGCCCGGAACGGCGAGCCAGCGCAGGGTCGGCACAGGTGCGCCGCTGAGAGTTGGCGACGGGCGTCTTGGCGTTGGCAGGGGAGGGGAGCCCGGACACGGCGTCTGCCTCCCCCACTGCGACCACGGGTACCAGTCTCAGTGCCGTCAGGTACCCGCAAGACTGGTCGGGGGTCATCATCGGCCCCGACCTGGTCTGGCGCGGCGACCGCTGGAAACGGACCGGACGGCGTCCAGGAACCCGGTCTTCAAGAAGTCCATCCCGGACACCGATGTGGACCGCCTGATCCGCAACACCTACAAGGTCGTGGTGACCCGGGGCATGGTCGGCACAATCGTGTACTCGACGGACGCGGAGACGCGGGGGAAGCTGCGGAAGCTGGTGGGGGAGTGGCTCGGGAAACCATGCCGGTCTGAACGTCCGATCGCGTGGGTTCAGACGCTCTCACAAGCCCAGCCGGGTGGATTCCGCTGGGCTTCCCGCAGAAAGCGTTCGACGTCGAATCCGTGCTCGCTCAGCCGGTACCGAGCCGTGTCCAAGTGATGGTCCTCGAAGAGGCCCCGATACCACGGAAGGAGAACGAACGCCTCGACGCTCAACTCGAGGCGACCGGCTTCCCACAGCGTGGTGAAACCGTCCGAGGCGTTGCCACCGCGCAGGAGCTGCTTGGCTGCCCCGACACCGCCCAGCTCACCCAGCATCTGTACGAACCGCGTGGGGTTGTATCCGATTTCACGCTTGAGACGTTCAGCGCCCCTGCGCATGTCGCCGTGGAACCTGTTCTCTGCTTCGCTCGGCATCCGTCCGCCCCCCTGACCTGGCACCTGTGTCGGGATGAAGGGTCTCACCACTGTCCCCTTCGTGGGGCGAGGAACAGAACGACGAGTCCCTGGCGGCAGGGGCCCTCGTAGATCAAGAGTCCGGGATGTCGAACAGGGACTCCTGCGCGGTGGGCGGGGAGTATGAAGTCACCCTGGGCCTCTTCTTCGAGCTGCGGTTACGGACACGTGTGGCACGAGCGCGAGGCGTCTCCTCGCTTGTCTCGAGCCCCATGACGACGCTGTAACCCTCACGGGCTCGTTGCAGCCCCAGGTCCCGAAGCTGCTCGACGCTGGTTCCGATGGTTCCGACCAGGCCAAGCTTCACCAAGTCCGTGAACTCCGAGCTGACGAGATAGCGGCCCACACGCTCATAGCTGATGATCCGCCCACCTCGCTTCCCGAGCGTGCAGTCGTCGTCCAGCAGCAGACGGGTGTAGGAGAGGGGAAGGTACATGCCGGGTGCCAGGTCGGAGGAAGAGGTCGCAGTGTCCCGCCAGTAGGCGAACTTGAGGAAACACGAATCCTGGGCAAGGCGCCATTCGTGAGGGCGCGCTGGCTCGCGGCTGAGCTGCGACACCTTCTCCAGTCGGTCCATCTGCTGATGCAGCCGCTCGTCCACCCGGTACTCCTTGCGTCGTGGGTCCAGCCGCTTGTACTGGACGAGGACGAAACTGTGGGTGGGATGGTGGTAGTAAATCATGTCCGTACCCAGTCGGTTCTCGACCGGCGTGGCATTGACGTTGACGATCTCGATTCGGCGCCCGGTCGAGTCCTCCAGGACGTGGATGTCACACCGCACATCGCTGCGCCGCCGCCAGTCGTCGAAAAACGGTGACATGTCTCCGAGGCCGGCTCGAACGTCGTGGTCGATCAAGCTGTGCTCGACAGGTTCCGGGATGAGACCAGCGAGATACGTGTCATCCCGATTGACGGGGCGGTCCCAGGCGGACAAGGCGGAGCGGGGGAAACCAGTCACGCGAATGAGGGAGTCGGCTGCGTCTTTCTGTTCCTGCCATGCGCGGTCCGCGGCATCGTCGGGCCTGAAGACGACCGGGTTCTGCTGGGCCAGCAACCAGTCGATGTACGGCGTCAGCTCTGGGTGACTCTGCTGGAGCGCTTCCCGGAGAGCTTGCCAAGTTTCTTTTCCGCAGTATCCCGCGCTCCCCGACAAGGCCTGTTCCAGAGCCGCTCGGTGGGCAGGGGAAAGGGCGGTGAGGATGCCTTCGGGGCCGTCGAGCGGAACTGCCCTCGGGCAACTCCGCATGGGCTCGATGGTGATGCTTCTGTCCACAGGTCCCACGGTGTTGATGTGGAGAACCGACCCCACCCAGGTGATGAAGCGGCCGCGTTCGGGGAACTCCTTGCGACTGTTGCTCGCCGAGCCTGCCCTGTTGTCGCAGACAAGGAACGCTAACCGCGTCCCCTCGGGGGACGTGTCGAGCTCCGTTGGCAATCCCTTCGTGAAACGTTGCGTGACGAGCCAGTCGGGTTCGTTCTTCGCGATCTGGCTCGGTGTGAGGGTCACTATGTAGGTCACGAGCCGACCCTACCGACGGCAGAACGGCTGGTTCGGATATCGCACAATGCCCGGAACTCCCACGGGCCAACGTCAATTGATGTCCACAGGAGGAAGGACGGCTCCTGGTCTTTGAGAGAAGGGCGGGGCAGCGTTTCGCGGCCTCCTCCCGTGCGGGGTGATTTAATCCGATACAGAGCTGTTTGGCGGTTGTGTGCGTCCTGGTGTGCTGCGTACAGAGCGCCCGATTCCTGTCATGTGGGTGGTATGTCCCATAGCCTCCTTCTCCATCACCCCTTCTCATGTCACAGGCAGGGACTAGGATCTGCACCCTGGGCTGACCATGGGGAACGGCGATCCTGGCGGGACACGAGGAGCGGGGAACAGGCATGCGGGAAGGCCGGTGGGTCACGGTCACCGAGTCCGAGTTCGATCACGAACGCCGCGGCCTGGAGGCGATCCGGGAAAAGCTGCCGGACTCCGACCCATGGCGCGCTTGGTCCAACTTCACCTTCACCGCGAACACCGGCCACGTCCGCGAGGTCGACCTGCTCGTCGTCGCCCCCGGCGGCCTCTGCATGATCGAGCTGAAGGACTGGCACGGCTCGGTCACCTCCGAGAACGGCACCTGGGTGCAGACCACGCCCGGTGGCCACCGCCGTACGCACGGCAACCCGCTGCACCTGGTCAACCGCAAGGCCAAGGAACTGGCCGGCCTGCTCGCGCAGACCGGCGCCAAGCGGGTCTGGGTCGCCGAGGCCGTCTGCTTCACCGACAACAGCCTCCGCGTACGGCTGCCCGCCCACGACCAGAACGGCGTGTACACCGTCACGGAGCTGGTCGAGATGCTCAAGCAGCCCCCGCGCGACGAGCGGCGCCGCATCACCGCCATCGGCTCGCGCGAGATCGCGGCGGCGCTGAAGAGCATCGGCATCCGCAAGAGCGACGCGCAGTACAAGGTCGGCCCGTACGAGCTGGAGCGGAAGTCCTTCGACTCCGGGCCCACCTGGGCGGACTACCTGGCCCGCCACAGCGACCTGCCCGAGGCCGCCCGCGTCCGCATCTACCTCAGCGAGCGCGGCTCGGACGCTTCGCTGAGGCAGTCCGTCGAGAACGCCGCCCGGCGCGAGGCCGCGGTGCTGGGCCGGTTCAAGCACCCGGGCGTCGTCCAGCTCAAGCAGTACTTTCCCTCGGGCCACGCAGCCGGCCCCGCGCTGATCTTCGACTACCACCCGGACACGCTGAAGCTGGACGAGTACCTGGTCCAGTACGGCGAGAAGCTGGACATCCTCGGCCGGATGGCGCTGGTCCGCCAGCTCGCCGAGACGATGCGCTCCGCGCACGCCAGCCGCATCCACCACCGCGCGCTCGCAGCCCGCTCCGTGCATGTCGTCCCCAGGCCGCGCGGCCGCAAGGGCCGGGCCGTCGGGGAGGAGGCCGCCTGGCTCACCCCGCAGCTTCAGATCTCCGACTGGCAGATCGCCACCCAGCGCAGCGGCGACTCCTCCCAGGGCCAGGGCATGACCCGGTTCGCGCCGACCGCGCTGTCCGCCATGCACCTGGCCGACGACGCCGACGCCTACCTCGCCCCCGAACTCACCGCCCTCAACCCCGACCCGGTCTACCTCGACGTGTACGGGCTCGGCGTCCTCACCTACCTGCTGGTCACCGGCAAGGCCCCGGCCGCCAGCCAGGCCGAGCTGCTGGCCCGCCTGGAGGCGGGCGAGGGCCTGCGCCCCAGCTCCCTGGTGGACGGGCTGTCGGAGGACGTGGACGACCTGGTGCAGGCCGCCACCGCCTACCGGCCCGGCCAGCGCCTGTCCAGCGTGGACGAGTTCCTGGAGCTGCTGGAGGTGGTCGAGGACTCCCTGACCGCCCCGGCCGCGGCGGCCACCGCTACGGAGGGGACCGGCGAGGAGGACGGAACTTCCGCCGACAAGGACCCGCTGGAGGCCGTCGCTGGTGACGTGCTGGCCGGACGGTGGGAGATCCGCCGCCGCCTCGGCACCGGCTCCACCAGCCGCGCCTTCCTCGTCCGCGACCTGGAGCACGAGGCCCGCAAGACCCGGCCCCTGGCCGTGCTGAAGGTCGCCCTCTCCGACAGCCGAGGCGAGATCCTGGCCCGCGAGGCCGAGGCCATGGGCCGCCTGCGCCCCCACTCCGGCATCATCCGCCTCGTCGAGCCCGAGCCGTTGCACATCGGCGGCCGTACGGTCCTGGTGTTGGAGTACGTCGGTGACGAGCGCGACGACAGCGGCCAGAACGGCCAGGGCGCCGAGGGGGGGAGCCGCCCGCGTCGCCGAGAGGAGACTGTCGCCCGCCAGCTCCGTGAGAACGGCCGCCTCCAGGTCGACCAGCTCGAGGCGTACGGCGACTACCTCTTCGGCGCCGTCGACTTCCTCGAGGGCGAGGGCGTCTGGCACCGCGACATCAAGCCGGACAACATCGCCATCCGCATCCGCCCCAACCGCACCCGCGAGCTCGTCCTCATCGACTTCTCGCTCGCCGGCTACCCGGCGAAGAACACGGACGCCGGAACCGAGGGCTACCTCGACCCCTTCATCGACGTCATCACGCGCGGCTCGTACGACTCGCACGCCGAGCGGTACGCCGTCGCCGTCACCCTGCACCAGATGGCCTCCGGCGAGCTGCCCAAGTGGGGTGACGGCAGCGTCCTGCCCCGCATGACCGACCCGAAGGAGTGGCCGTACCCGACCATCGCGGCCGAGGCCTTCGACCCGGCCGTACGGGACGGCCTTGTCGCCTTCTTCCAGAAGGCCCTGCACCGGGATGCCAGCAAGCGGTTCCCCGAGCTCAAGCCGATGCGGGACGCGTGGCGCAAGGTCTTCCTCGACGCGTCGCAGACCGTCCCGTCGAGCCACCGCAGCCGCCACCCGGCCCCCGCGACCACGGCAGAGGGGACGCCCGCACAGGGCGCCGCCGCGGGGATCGCGGACGCCGAGCCGGAGACCGCCGAGCAGCAGCGCGACCGGCTCGCCGCCGAGGTCACCCGGGACACCCCGCTGACCGTGTCCGGCCTTACGCCGGCCGCCCAGTCGTTCCTGTACGGCCTGGGCATCGCGACGGTCGGCGAACTCCTCGACTACAGCCGCCGCAAGCTGGTCAACGCTCCCGGGCTCGGTGCCAAGACACGCAACGAGGTCCAGCAGCGGCAGCGCGAGTGGGGCGAGCGGCTGCGTGAGATCCCCGTCTCGCCGCTGACGCCGAAGGGGCGTGCGGAGGCCAAGGAGGAGCTGGAGCAGCTCACGGCCGCTGAGTCGGCTCTGGTCGGCAAGCTTGCGGCGGGCGAGTCGGCGGGCGCGCTGCCGCCCCGTACGCTGCGCTCGGTCAGCCTCGACACCCTCGCCACCGTCTTCGTTCCCGCCGTCAACAACAACGGCTCCAACCGCAACAAGGCCGAGATGGTACGGCTGTTGCTGCGCCTGCCGGACGAGCACGGCGTGCTCCCCGACATCGGGGTCTGGCCGAAGCAGAAGGACGTCGCGGACGCGCTCGGCCTGAGCCACGGCCGTATCCCGCAGATGCTCAAGGAGGAGCGCAAGCGCTGGAAGGCGGAGCCCGCCGTCCAGGCGCTGCGCGAGGAGATCATCGACCTGCTGGTGAGCATGGGGCGCGTCGCTTCGGCGGTGGAGATAGCCGACGCGCTCGCTGTGCGGAGAGGAACGCATCTCGCCGGGCGTGAGCAGCGGCGTGCGATGGCGCTGGCGGCTGTACGGGCTGTGGTCGAGGTCGAGCAACTGGTGCCGCAGGAGGCCGAGTTCCAGCACCAGGCGAACCGCAAGGCGACGGACGAGTCGTTGGGCGCGGGCCTGCTCGCCCTCGACGTGCGCGAGAACGACGCCCCGGACACCCCGACCGCGCCCGGCCTGCTGGACTACGCGACCCGCCTGGGCCGTACGGCCGACCGGCTCGCCAAGCTGGACACCCTGCCGACGGCCGCGACTGTGCTGGCGGAGCTGGGCGCCCTGACGGTGCCGCCGGGCGCGGTCGACTGGGACGAGCGGCGCATGGTGGAGCTGGCTGCTGCGGCGTCGGTGAACGCCGCCGCCACCCCGCGCCTGGAGATCTATCCACGTGACCTGTCGCTGGTACGGGCGTTGCGCCTCACGCAGGCCGGCTTGGTGCGCTGGATCCCGGGGGTACCGGAGGGCCGGCAGCCCGGCCTGACCGGCGAGGACGTGCACGAGCGGGTGCGTGCTCGCTTCCCCGAGCTGGTCGTCCCGGACGGGCGGGGTGGCGCCACCCACGAACTGCCGACGGGCGGCCCGCTGACCAAGGCACTGCGCGACGCCGGCTTCGAGCTGTCGCTCAGCACCCGCGAGGACACGGGCACGCTGCGCTACCTGCCGACGCGGGTCGACGACGCGTCCAGCTACCTCACGACGGGCGCGTGGCGGCAGTCCACGCGTGCGGGTGCGGTGACACGGTACGCGGACGATCCGCAGCTCGCGGGCGCGGTGCGCGCGGAGGAACGGCTGCTCGCGTCGGCCCGCCGGGACGGATACCGGGTGCTGACCGTACGGCAGCAGCTGGTGCGGGACGCGGTGCGGGAACTGGGCGCCGAGCGGCTGGGCGCGGAAGCGGTGTCGGTAACCGAGCTGTTCCTGGAGGCCCTGCACGCGCAGGTGACGCCGGGCACCAAGCCCACGTGGGAGACGTTGCTCAAGGCCGACGCTGCCGAGCCGGGGTCGAAGGGTGCGGTGCGGTTCGCGGAGTACGCGCGGACGGCGTGGGGCGCGGTGGAGCCCCGGATCGTGGAGCTGCTGGGTGACGGTGGCGGCGCCGGGCCTGTGCTGCTGACGGAGGCCGGGGTGTTCGCGCGGTACGACGCGATGGGCGTCCTGGACCGGCTGGCGTCGGCGGCCCGGCGGGGCGGGCGGGGGCTGTGGCTCCTGGTTCCGCAGGCCGACCCCTCGCGCGAGCCCCGGCTCGGGCAGGTGGCCGTGCCGTACCAGGCCGGCCTGGGGGAGTGGATCCAGCTTCCGGACACGTGGGTGGGCAACGCCCATCGTGGGTCCGGCGAGGTTGTGGCTAGTGCCAGTGGTGTCGAGGGAGACGCGAAGTGATCGACCGCAAGGCTCTGTTGAACGACCTGAAGCAGCAGGTCAAGGCGGTCGAGGCCGACCTCGGGCGACAGGTTAAGGCGCTCGGGGAGGTCGGTGCGCGGCTCAGGTCCGAGTACGACCAGGCGCGCAAGCTCGGCCGTACGGCGGCGACGTGGAACTCGTGGCTGGACGAGCGAGTCACGCAGGTCGCGGTGGCGTGGGTGCTGGGCACCGTGTTCGTGCGGTTCTGCGAGGACAACCGCCTGATCCCGGAGCCGTACCTGACGGGGCCGGACGGTGACCGGCGGGAGCTGGCGGAGGCTCGGTACGACGCGTATGTGGAGTCGGACGAGGATCCGACGTACCGGGGGTGGCTGGAGAAGGCGTTCGACGAGCTGGGGCAGGGGCAGGCGGGACGGCTCCTTTTTGACAAGCGCCACAACCCGCTGTACCAGATTCCGCTTTCGCACGACGGTGCGCGGGAGCTGGTCGAGTTCTGGCGGGGGAGGGACGAGGCGGGCGTCCTCGTCCACGACTTCACGGACCCGCTGAACGAGGACGGCACGGAGGGGTGGGACACGCGGTTCCTGGGGGACCTGTACCAGGACCTGAGCGAGGCCGCGCGGAAGACGTATGCGCTGCTTCAGACGCCGGAGTTTGTTGAGGAGTTCATCCTCGACCGGACGATGAACCCGGCGGTGCGAGAGTTCGGGTACGAGGAACTGAAGATGATCGACCCTACGTGTGGGTCGGGGCACTTTGTGTTGGGGGCATTTCGGAGGCTGGTGCGGCTGTGGGCTGAGGGCCAGCCGGGGAAGGACGTCCACGAGCGGGTGCGGGCTGCGCTGGACTCGGTGCACGGGGTGGACATCAACCCGTTCGCGGTGGCTATTGCGCGGTTCCGGTTGCTGGTTGCGGCGATGGCGGCGAGTGGTGTGCGGACGCTGACAGAGGCTGTGCTGTTTGAGTGGCCTATCCACTTGGCGGTGGGGGACTCACTCATTAAAGCCCGGCAGCTAGGACTTTTCGACGACCTTCATGGCGAGGACGAACTAGCGGAGTTTGTGTACTCGACGGAGGACCTCCATGAGCACCCTGGGATCTTGCAGCAAGGGCGCTACCACGTAGTGGTCGGCAATCCGCCGTACATCACGGTCAAAGACAAAAACCTGAATGCCCTTTATAGGGAGCTTTACAAGACTTGCGCTGGCAAGTACGCGTTGTCGGTTCCCTTTGCCCAGCGGTTCTTCGAGCTTGCCAGGCTGGGAGATCCCCAAGGGCGCGGCTATGGAATGGTTGCGCAGATTACTGCCAATTCTTTCATGAAGCGGGAGTTCGGCGCCAAACTGATCGAAACTTACTTCCGGCATGAAGTAGAGCTTACAGAAGTGATCGATACCTCGGGAGCGTTCATTCCGGGGCACGGCACACCCACAGTGATCCTGATTGGCAACAGGCGCGGCGGCGTGATGAGGTCGGGCGCCATCCGCACTGTGCGTAGTGTGCAGGGGGAGCCAGCTGTGCCGGATGAGCCAGAGCAAGGCCACGTCTGGCGGGCCATCGTTCGGCAGATTGACCAGCCGGGAACGGTGAGTAAGTGGGTATCGGTGGACGACCTTGACCGTGAGCGTTACTTTGGTAGGCAGCCGTGGATCCTTACCGATGGTGGCCTCGAGCTAGTCGAGCAGATCGACATGTCCAAAGCGCGCCGTTTGCGTCAGGATTTGGCGCTGGATGTCGGGTTCGGTGGTATTACCGCCGAGGATGACGCATTCTTCTTCCCCAGTGCGTCATCCGCCCGACGTCGTAGCGTTGAGCAGGTCATTCCCATGGTGACCGGGGATGCGATTCGTGACTTCGTCGTCGAACCGCAAATTGCCACTATTTGGCCGTATGATGTCCAGCTTCGTGCGCTCGACCCGGCTGATATTCCTGGCACAATGCGAGCCTTGTGGCCTAGTCGCCGAGTATTGCAGCGCCGTAAGCGTTTCGGTAAATACATTGAAAGCTTGCCCGGCGTTACATGGTACGAATACGGTGAGCTATATCGAGATAAGCTGCGGACGACACTCTCGATCTGTTTTGGCTTTGTTTCGACGGTAAATCATTTTGCGCTCGATCGAGGAGGGAAGATTTTTAAGCAGTCTGCTCCTCTCGTGAAGCTTGCGCCTGATGCTGGGGAGGAGGAATATTGCCGCCTTCTCGGGCTATTGAATAGCTCTACTGCTGCTTTCTGGCTTAAGATGATGAGCCATAGTAAGGGGACTGAAGGACATCAATCCGGCATTAAAATTGAGTTGTGGGAGCAGTTCTACGAATTCACGGGAAGTAAACTGCATAATTTTCCTCTCCCTGCTAGCTATCCTGCTGCGCTCGCTACGGCGCTCGACAGTCTGGCCCAGCAGCTCAGTGCGAGTAGACCCTTCGGTGTAGCCGATGCTGATGCCACGCCTACGAGCGCCGAGCTCCGTGAGGCACGCAAGAAGTGGGAGTTCACTCGCGTCCGAATGATCGCCCTTCAAGAGGAGCTCGACTGGCAGGTCTACTCCCTTTACAACCTCCACTCCGAAGACCTCCGTGTCTCCGAGGACCCCGACGATCCCAACATCCCCGAACTTGCCCTCGGCGAGCGCGCTTTTGAAATCGTCCTGGCCCGCCGCGTCGCCGCAGGCGAGGCCAGCGACGAGTGGTTCAAGCGGCACGGCTCCACCCCCATCACGGAGATCCCCGCCCACTGGCCCGCCCCTTACCGCGAAATCGTTCAGAAGCGGATCGACGCCATCGAGTCGAACCGTGCCATCGGTATGCTTGAGCGACCCGAGTACAAGCGCCGTTGGGCCACTGAGGGTTGGGACGCCCTTCAGGAGAAGGCCCTGCGCTCCTGGCTGCTCGACCGGATGGAGAACCGGGACCACTGGTTCGACGAGAACGGTCAGCCCACGATCCTCACCCTGGCCCGCCTCACCGATGCCCTCTCACGCGACGAGGACTTCGTCTCCGTCGCCAAGCTCTACGCGCCCCGCAAGGAACTGGCGAAGGTCGTCGCAGAGTTGATCACTGACGAGCACGTGCCGTTCCTCTCCTCCCTGCGCTACAAGCCCTCCGGCCTCAAGAAGCGCGCGGACTGGGAAGAGGTGTGGGACCTCCAGCGCAAGGAGGACGCCGCGCCCGACGAGCAGGCCAAGCGGAAGATCCGGGACTCCATCCCCGTACCGCCGAAGTACACCTCGGCCGATTTCCTCCGCCCCTCCTACTGGAGGGCGCGCGGCAAGCTCGACGTGCCCAAGGAGCGGTTCATCTCCTACGGGCAGACCAACGCCGCCACCCCCGAGCTGTACGGGTGGGCCGGCTGGGACCACCGGGAACAGGCGCAGGCCCTCGCCACCTACTTCACCAACACCGCGCTGTCCACCGAGGAGATCACGCCGTTCCTCGCCGGCCTGCTGGAACTGCAGCCGTGGCTGTACCAGTGGCACAACGAGTTCGACATTCTCTACAGCGGCTCGCCGGCGGACTTCTTCGCCGGTTACCGCCAGCAGATGCAGGGCGAGCACGGACTCACCGACGACGACCTCCGCAACTGGCGTCCCCCGGCCGCAACCCGAGGCCGTCGGGCCGCAGTGAAGAAGTAGCCGGAAACGACTCGGTGTCGCGCCCATACGCCGATGCTGGTGCGCGCAGCTCGGCCCAGACGGTCTTGCCGGGGGCGGCCGGGCGTGGGGTGACGCCCCAGTCGTCCGCGAGGGCGGCGACGAGGAGCAGCCCCCGGCCGGACTCGGATGCGGAGTCGGGGGCCGGGAGAGTAGAGGGGGGCCACTTCTCGGTGCGGGTGTCGGTCACCTCGATGCGGAAGGTGCTCTCGGTCAGGGTGAGTTGGAGATGAAAGTCCCGGCCTGGCACGTGGCCGTGGCGGACGGCGTTGGCGGTGAGTTCGGCCGTGATGAGGGTCAGCGTCTCGTTGGTCGGGGTCGTGTAGGGGTGGCCCCAGTCGTTCAGGCGGTGCGAGACGAGTCGGCGGGCGAGGCGGGCACCGCGTGGCGTTGAGGTGAAGCGCATGGTGAACTCGCGTTCGGGTGCGCGGTGCTGTGGCATATGCCCGTTCGGGGGAGTTGCTGACTTCATGCGGTCAACGGTCGCGGACTCTGCGTAGCGTTGAACAGGAGTGATGCGCTGACGGGTGCGGGCTGTACACGTCGGCGGTGCGCTTGTACGAGGTGTCGGGCGTGACCGGCTTCCGGGCCGTGCGTTGGGCGGCGGGGCGGGTGACCGTGATGGTCGTACGGGAGGAGCTGCGGCGTGGACGACGAGGTTCAGCAGCCGGAGTACGAGGTCGGGACGGGCATGCTGTGCGTCTTCGGGCGACAGTTGAAGTTGTTCCGGGAGCGAGCGGGGATGGACCGGGCGAAGCTCGGTTCGCTGACCGGGTACTCGGCCTCGACGATCGCGTCGTTCGAGCAGGGGAGACGCATCCCGCCGCCGAAGTTCATCGATCGCGCCGATGAAGTGCTGGGCGCGGGTGGGGTGTTGAGCGCGAGCAAGGAGGAGGTGGCTCGGGCTCAGTATCCGGCGTTCTTCCGGGACGCGGCGCGGTTGGAGGCGGAGGCCGTCGAACTGCATGTGTACGCGAACCAGGCGGTGCCCGGACTCCTGCAGACGGAGGAGTATGCGCGGGCCATCTTCATGATGATGCGGCCACCCATGGATGACGAACTGATCGAACAGCGAGTGGGCGCACGCCTGGCCCGGCAGGGGATCTTGCCCAGCCGTGATGCCCCGCTCGCCAGCTTTGTCATCGATGAGGCCGTGCTGAGGCGTCCCATTGGAGGCCGAGGCGTCCTGCGTGGCCAGCTTGAGCACCTCCTCCTGATGGGAGAGCGGCGGAACATCGAGATCCAGGTGATGCCGCTCGACCGTGAGGAGAACGCTGGCATGGCTGGTCCCTTCACCTTGATCGAGACGAAGGAAGGACGGAGGATCGCGTACGCCGAGGTACAGAACGTGAGCCGCCTGCAGACGGAGCGGGAACCGTCCGTGCGCTGGAGGCCAAGTACGGAATCATCCGGGCCCAGGCCCTGACCCCTCGTGAATCATTGGCGTATGTAGAGAAGCTACTGGGAGAGCCATGAACGCGCACGTACATCAGCCGCCCATAGATCAGTTGGAATGGCGCAGGAGCAGCTACAGCAGCGAGGAAGGCGGCGAATGCGTCGAGGTCGCCGCCCGCCCCGACAGGGTCCACGTCCGTGACTCGAAGGACACAACCCGTCCCGCACTGGCCGTAGAACCCCCGGCCTGGACGGCGTTCATCGAGTTCGCGGCACTCTGACAGCGGCTGAGCCCTCGGTGGGCAAGACGGACCCGCCTCTGCACCGCGCCCGGACGGATAGGCCGGCTTCATCCGTGCCCTGATCGGCGGGCGGCTCCGCGCGCGGTCCCGTCACCCGTCGGCGCCCCGCTCCAACCCCGGAGCGGGGCGCCGAACGCGGCCGTAGAACCCTCGGGGCGAGTCGGAGCCCGCCCGTCAGCGCACCGACGATCAGTACTGCTCGCCCTCGGGCAGCGGCATGTCGTGCGCCGGCCCCTGCCATGACGTCGGGGCCGGGCCGAACGCGCGGCGAGCGGCCCTCACCGCCAGAGTGGCGAGGGCGGCGTTGGCGCCACCACCGATCACGGCGCCGATACCGAACGGTGCCACTCGGCCGAGCACGATGATTCCCTGCTTGGTCCCGTACTTCGTGATGAAGTTCTTCCCCAGGATCTTGTTGATCTGGCGCAGTGTCTCGACCGGCACCTTGGCGACGACCTGGCGTCCCCAGTGTTGACCCGTGCGCTCGGCGACCTTGGTGATGGTGGCGGAGCCGCTCCCGCCGAGCATGACTCCCATCACGATCGTCCGACGGCGCTCGACCTCGTCGATGGGGACTGCGTGGACCTCGGCGACCGAAAGCGCGAAGAGGGCACTCAGCTCAAGCGACGAGAGAGTCTCGCCCGCCGACAGCGCCAGTGCGAGGCCCGTGCCGACGCCGGGCGCCGCTGCGGTTCCTCCCACCGCGGCACCCGTCCCGGTCAGGGCGCTGACGTACATCCGCTCCAGATTGCGGATCACCTGTGCCGGTGTCGCTTCGGGGTTCCGCTGGCGGGCTCGGGCGATGTTCTTGCGTACCAGTGGGGTCTGGAGGTCGATCGCCTTGTCCAGGAGGTCGAGGACTCGCTGCCCACGTACTGCTGCTTCCTGATCCGGTGTGTCGTGGGCATCTGTGGTCATGCCTCGGACTCCCCCCGAGTCGTCACGTATCGGCTGAAGGTGTCACTCAACCAGCCCGGCGGCTCTCGCGCCTGCCGAACCAGGCAAGTCGAGGGGGCGGCCGACACCGCGGAAGCCGCTGCCTCCGCGACGCACCGAGCGCGTCGCGCGCGCCGCAGTCGCCCAGCGCAATGCGGGGCGGGGATTCGGCGCGGGGGCGAGCGGTGGCCTCAGTAGTGGTAGCGGGCCTTGAGGATCTTGACTTCCTTCTCGTCCACCCGGTAGACGAGCCGGTGCTCGTCGTCGATCCGGCGTGACCAGTAGCCGGACAGGTCGCCCTTCAGGGGCTCCGGCTTGCCGATGCCGGTGAAGGGGGTGCGCTGAATCTCGGCGATCAGGCGTGTGATCCTGCGGGCCATGGCACGGTCCGAGCCGAGCCAGAACAGGAAGTCCTCCCAGCCGGCCGGGTCGAAGTGGACGCTTCTCACCCGTCACCCGCCAGCTCTTCCAGCTCTGCCATGCTCTTGGTGACCACGGCCTCGCCGGCCCTGTCGCGCGCGACGGCTTCCATGAGGGTGCGCGCGTTGGCGGGGGAGCGCAGCAGGTAAACGGTCTCCTGCCAGGAGTCGTAGTCCTCAGCGGACATCAGAACAGCGTCGCCGCTCTTGGAACTGATACGCACGGGGGTGTGGTCGTCATTGACGCGCTTGATGAGCGGGAAGAGATCCCTGCGGGCCTCGCTGGCACTTATGGTCATCTGCGGCACCCCTCTCTTGGTGGTACTGGAAAATGGTACGGCATTGGTACGACTTTGTCGTACCAGTCGCGGAGCGGGATGTCGCTGACGGTCCTGATCTGTTTCCGGTGGGCTGTGGGGACAACGTCGCCGGTTGATCGATCGGTATGAAGGCGGGTATACAGCGCAAGGGGGAGCAAGCGCCTGCCCGGCGGCCGGACGCTCCCGCGCGGGTGGGCAGCGGCCCGCCGTCGCTGTGGTCGGTCGGCTTCGCTGTCGTCGGCCGGCCGAACCGGCAGCGGACATCCCGCACGACCAAGGACGAGCGGTGGCGGAGGCCACCAGATGGAGAGCGTGACCTGTAATGGCCCAGCAGCCGCCCCTGCTCCGCGATGTCATCGACATCAAGGAGTCCATCTCCACCTCGGACTTCGTGCTGTCCCTTGCCGAGGCGACGACCCCCGAGGGCGCCGAGCACGCGCTCAAGGACTACGTCGTCACCGAGCGGCTGCTGGACAACTTCGACGAGGCCCTGGCCCTGATCAAGTCCGCGCTGGACGGGCACCGCTCCAAGGCGGCCTACCTCCACGGCTCGTTCGGTTCCGGTAAGTCGCACTTCATGGCCGTGCTGTACGCGCTCCTCAGCGGCCACCCGACAGCACGCGCCCGTACCGAGTTCGATCCGGTACTGACCAAGCACGAGTGGCTCACCACGGACGGCAAGAAGTTCCTGCTCGTGCCGTACCACATGCTCGGTGCGAAGGCCCTCGAACAGCGCGTGCTCGGCGGGTACGTGCACCACGTCAAGAAGCTGCACCCGGACGCCCCGACCCCGCAGGTCTACCGGACCGACTCCCTCTTCGCCGACATCCGCGCCATGCGCGCCAACATGGGCGACGAGGCCGTCATCCGGGGGCTCGGCACCGGCGTGGACGACGATGACGAGGACGAGTGGGGCGAGGGCTTCACCTGGACCCCGCAACTCCTCGACACCGCGCTGGCAGCCGAGGAGAACCACGAGGCGGGCACCCCGCTCAACCTCCGCAACCCCTCCACCCCGGCCGAGCTGCGCGCCAAGCTGGTCAACGACGCCAGCACCAATCTCCTCCCCGGCTTCGCCAAGAACGCCGCCGAGGACGAGCACGGCTTCATCTCCCTGGACGCCGGTCTGTCCGTCATCGCCGAGCACGCCAAGTCGCTCGGCTACGACGGGCTCATCCTGTTCATGGACGAGCTGATCCTCTGGCTCGCCACCCTCATCCACGACCAGAAGTTCGTGGCCCGCGAGGCCAGCAAGATCACGAACTTCGTGGAGGGCGGTGACGCCCGCCGTGCCATCCCCGTCGTGTCGTTCATCGCCCGCCAGCGCGACCTGCGCGAGCTGGTCGGCGAGGAGGTGTCCGGCGCGGCCGAGTCGTCCATCCAGGACACGCTGAACCTGGCCTCCGGGCGGTTCGACAAGATCACCCTGGAGGACCGCAACCTCCCGCAGATCGCCCACGCCCGCCTCCTCAAGCCCAAGGACGCCGAGGCGGAACGGCTCGTCGACGCGGCCTTCGAGCAGACCAAGCGGGTCGGCTCCCAGGTCTGGGACACCCTCCTCGGCTCCGAGAAGGGCACCACCGGCGCCGACGCCGAGTCGTTCCGGCTGACGTACCCCTTCTCGCCGGCGTTCATGGACACCCTCGTCCACATCTCGTCCGCGCTGCAGCGCTCCCGTACCGGTCTGAAGCTGATGGGCCAGCTCCTCGCCGACCACCGCAACGAGATCCGCCTCGGGCAGCTCATCCCCGTCGGCGACCTCTACCCGGTGATCGCGGAGGGCGGCGACAAGCCGTTCACCGACAGCCTGAAGGTCGTCTTCGAGGCCGCAGACAAGCTGTACAAGACCAAGCTGCGGCCGTACCTGCTCAGCTCGTACGACATCACCGAGGACGATGTCGAGCAGTACCTCAACCGGCCGGACGCCATCACCGACCCCCAGCGCGCCAACCGCTGCCGCATGTTCGTCGGCGACAACCGGCTCGTCTGCACGCTGCTGCTGTCCGCGCTCGCACCCAGCGTGCCCGCCCTGTCCGAGCTGACCATCCGGCGGCTCGGCGCGCTCAACCACGGGTCGGTTCTCGCGCCCATCCCGGGGGCCGAGGTCGGCATCATCAAGAACAAGGTCGCCGAGTGGGCGGCCCGGTTCCCCGAGATCAAGGAGACCGGCACCGACGCCAACCCCGGCGTACGGCTGGAGCTGTCCGGCGTCGACGTGGACTCCGTCATCGCCAACGCCCAGGTCAACGACAACCCCGGAAACCGCGTCGCGCTCGCCCGCCGTTTGCTCTCCGAGGAACTGGGCGTGGAGCACGGCCAGTTGAGCGACCAGCTCAGCTTCACCTGGCGTGGTACCGCCCGCACCGCCGAGATCGTCTTCGGGAACGTCGCCGACGAGGACGAGCTGCCCGACCACGACCTGATGCCGCAGGAGGAGGGGCGTTGGCGGATCGCCATAGACCTTCCGTTCGACGAGGGTGAGTGGGGGCCCGTCGAGGACGTCAACCGCATCCGGCGGTTGCGTGAGCGGCAGCAGGGTGAGCGGTCCCGCACCGTCGCATGGCTGCCCGCCCATCTGTCCGCGCAGCGCTTCGCCGACTTCCGGCGCCTCGTCGTCATCGACAAGGCCCTCGCCGACGAGCACCGTTTCGACACCCAGTACGCCGGCCACCTCAACGCCGACAACCGCAGCCGCGCCAAGGGGCTGCTGGAAACCCAGCGCGAGGCGCTGCTCAAGCAGGTCAAGGGTGCCTTCAAGCAGGCGTACGGGCTCGCCCAGAAGCAGGCCGCCGACGTCGTGCCCGACTTCGACGACCACCTCGTCGCGCTGCCCGACGTGGACGGCCTCACCCTGTCCTTCGGGCAGAGCCTGCACGACGGCATCCGGCACATCGCGGGCAAGCTGCTCGCCCACCAGTACCCGGCGCATCCCGACCTGGATCCCGACGGCACCGGATCCGCGGTCAAGCCAGCCGACACCAAGAAGGTGTTCACCCACGTCCGGGCCGCCGCCGAGGCGCGCGACGGGCGGGTGGAAGTCCCGGCCGCCGACCGCAAGCTCATGCAGCGGATCGCCGGGCCGCTGCGTCTCGGGCAGCAGAAGGAGGCGTACTTCGAGCTGTCCCGCTACTGGGCCGACCACTTCCGCCAGCTCGCCAGTGCCCAGGGTGTCACCGGGGATCTGTCCCTGATCACCCTGACCGACTGGACCGACAAGCCCGAGCCGCGCGGCCTGCCCGACTTCCTCGCCCGGCTGGTCGTCGCCGCCTTCGCCGAGACGGACGACCGGGTGTGGGTGCGCGGCGGCACCGTACTCGACCCCGCGCCCGAACTGTCCGCGATCAAGGACCACGACGCCCTGCGCAGCCAGCCGCTGCCCGCCGAGTCCGACTGGGACACCGCACGGCAGCGCTTCGAGACGATCTTCGGGCAGAAGGCGCCCGCCCTGCGGCGCGGACGCATGGTCAACCAGTTCGCCCGCCAGATCATCGACGCGGCCCGCGCCCAGCGGGACCACGCGGCCGACCTGGTGCACCAGCTGGAGGCCCACGCCTCCTTCCTCGGCCTCGACCAGACCGCCGACACCGGACGGCTCGCCCTCGCCCGCCGCTCCCTGCAACTGCTGGACGCGCTCACGGCGGAGGCCGGCAAGGGCGCGGCCGGGGCGAAGAAGACCGTGGAGGCCCTCGCCTCCTTCGACCTGGGCGAAACCAGCGCCGACCGGTACGGCACCTCCATCAAGCAGGCCCGCAGCGTCGCGGAGGCCGTCGCCTCCGCGCCCTGGAGCACCCTCGAACTCGCCGCCGGACTCGGCCCCGAGGGTGAGGCGCTGCTCGACTCGCTGCGCAACGTGGCCCGCGACGACCAGCGCACCGCGGATCTGCGGGACGCCCTGACCCGCACCCAGCGCGAGGTCGTCGCCCTGGTGAAGCGCAGCCAGGCCGCCGCGACTCCGCCGCCCGCTCCCGTCGCACCTCAGCCCACGGCGGGCGACCTGTCCCTGGACACGCCGACCAGCGACCCGCGCATCCCCTACACCCCGCAGGAGACACCCACTCCGGCCTCCTCCGCGGGCAGCGGCACCGCGCGGACGTCCGGTGGCCGCCGTACGACCGCGGCACGGGCCGCCGCCGACCTGCAGGCGGAGCTGGCCGAACTGGCCACCCGCCACCCCGAGGCGACCATCGAGATCACCTGGAAGGTCGTCGAATGACGGACACCGTCGCTGTCACCCCGGGCGCCGTCCGGCTGAACACCGCGACCGTCACCCAGTACCTGTCCTCGCAGTTCTCCCTCGCCCCTTCCCTGACCAGGGACGGCGGGGGCAGGCGCCGGGTCGTGCTGCTGCGGTCAGCGCCCCAGTGGGACGGCCCCGCGGAACCCGTCTGGGCGGAGGGGCGGACGGCCGGTGTCGCGGTGGCGCCCTCACCGCTCGCCGTCCACGAACTCGTCCTCGACCACCTGGCGGGCCGCCGCCCCGGCCCCGCCGTGCTGGTCGTCCTCACCGACCGCGAGCAGCACGAACTCGACCCGGCGATCCTCGCCCGCGTCCACAAACTGCGCATCGATACGGTCGACAGCTGGGACGTCGTACGGGAGGCGTTCGGCGCCCGGCAGATCGACCCGCGCCTCAAGGACGTCAACTGGGCCGCCGAAGCCCTCCTCGACGCCACCCCGCCCGGCGGCTGGCCGCCCGTGCCCGGCGGTTGGCTGTCCCGCCAGTACGCCCTCACCGCGCTCGCCCAGCGCCGTTTGCGCCTTGGCCGCTACGACACCGAGGGCGGTACGCGACGCCCCGGCGACGACCGGCTCGACGCCCAGACCCTGCTGCACTGGTCGACCCGCCCTGGCGCTCCGGAGCGTCTCCTCGGGCTGCGCGGCCCGGAGCGCGCCGGGCTGACCGCCTTCCTCGGCGAGGAGGACCAGGCCGGCCTCGCAGGTCGGGCCCTGCTCGCCCTCGTCGACGCCGAACGCGGCGCGGACGCCGCCGCCTTCGGACTTGTGTGTGCGGCACTGTGGCAGCACGCCGAGCCCGCCCCCGAGACGTACCAGGCTCGGGGGCGCGCCGAACGCTACTTCGGCGAGCAGCCCCCGGCGGTCGGTGAACAGCTCGACGCCCTGGTGGCCGTCTTCGGACGGGCCGCCGAGGAGTACGTGACGACGCTGCTCGCGGCCGGACACCGCAGCGGCGGCGACGCGGATCAGGCCCGCGAGGCACGCCGGACCTCCGGCACCGTGCTCGACCGGGCGGCCGCGCTGGCACGCCAGTTCGGCGCGGAGCAGGCCGTCGCGGCGAGCCCCGTCCTGCGTGGCGGACTCGAGGCCCGGTTCACGGCTGTCGGACGGGCGCTCGCGGCGGGCGACAGCGCCATGGTGGCGGAAGCCGTCCGGCGCCTGGAGGACCACCGTCTCGCCGCCGAGCCGGAGGAGTCCGCCCGTATCGAACGCGCCCGCATGGGGCAGCGCCTCGCTCGCTGGCTGCTGACCGAGCCGCCTGCCGAGAGCCCTACGGTGGCCGACGCCATACAACGGCACGTCACCGAGACCGGCTGGGTCGACCTCGCCCTGGAACACATCGAGGCCGGCGGCGACCCGGACCCCGTCCTCAAGGCCGCCTACGACACCCTCGGCACACGCGTCCGGGACCGGCGGCGGCAGATCGACGCCTTCTTCGCGCGCTCTCTGGCCGCCTGGACACAGGCCGGCACCCAGCCCGGCAGCATGCTCACCGTCGAGACCTTCCTCGACCGCGTCGTCGGCCCGGTCGTGCGACGCGGCGAGGAACGGCGGGTGCTGCTGCTCGTGCTCGACGGCATGAGCGCGGCCATAGCGAACGAACTCGGCGAGGAACTGCGCGCCTCCTGGGCGGAGTTCGACCCGCTGCCCGAGGACGCTCCGCAGCGTCGGGCGATGGCCGCCGCACTGCCCACCCTGACGGCCGTGTCCCGGACCTCATTGTTCGCGGGCACGCTGATGAAAGGCACCCAGGCCGACGAGAAGCGGCTCTTCCCCATGCTGAAGCTGTGGGGTGGCGCCCCGGCGGCCGTCTTCCACAAGGACGACCTGCGCACCGAGACCGCGGGCGACACCTTCGGCCCGGCCCTCACGGAAGCGCTCACCGACGGCCGGACGCATGTCGCCGTCGTCCTCAACGCCATCGACGACCGCCTCGCCAAGGAACAGAAGCTCGGCGACGGGGCCTGGCGGGTCGACGACATCCCCGGCCTGCGTGACCTGCTGCGCGTGGCGGCGGCCCAGGGCATGGCCGTCATCCTCACCAGCGACCACGGCCACGTCGTCGACCGGCACGGTACGAAGGTCGACACCGCCACCGAGCCCGCGTCCGCCCGGCACCGCCTGCCCGGCGACGGGCCGCTCGCCGACCGGGAGATCGCCCTCTCCGGGCCGCGCGTGGTGTGGCCCGAGCCCGGCGCGTCCATCGTGGCACTGTGGGACGCCGACTCCCGCTACACCGCCCTCAAGGCCGGCTACCACGGCGGGGCCTCCCTTGCCGAGTTCACCATCCCGGTGCTCGCCTTCCTGCCGTTCGGGGCGGAACCGCCGAAGGGGTGGCGGGAGTTGGGGGACCAGCGGCCGGTCTGGTGGGCTCCGGAGGAGGTCGGGAGGGCGCCGCTGCCGAGTGAGCGCACCGCTCAGCTGGTGGTTGGGGCGACCCCTTCTGTGCCGAAGAAACCGACGGGGAAGTCCCAGAAGAAGCAGGCGGAACTCGCGCGCACGCACGAGGCGCTCTTCGACGTGGGGCTGACCACCGGGGGAGACGACGCCCTTCTCACCCCGACCCTCGTCTCCCGGACCGAGGCGCTCGTGACAGCGCTGCTCGACTCGGAGACGTACCAGGGACAGCTCGGCGGTCTGGCCCGCAAGCCTCAGCAGGAGCAGGTCCACAAGGCCCTCGCCGCCTTGTTGGAAGCGGGAGGCACCTTGCCCGTGACCGCGCTCGCCCAACGCGCCGGCATGCCCGTCACCCGAGGCGACGGCTTCGCCGCCGTCCTGCGGCAACTGCTCAACTACGACGGTGTACAGGTCTTGGAAACTCTGCCGGACGGCCGCACCCTACGGCTCCACGAGGCGCTGCTGCGCGAGCAGTTCGGCCTCGCAGCGGGCTGACAGACAGGGGGCGGTCTGCCGGAAGCAGACCGCCCCTGAAAGCGCTACACGTCGCGCTTCACGTGGTTGAGCACGTTCATCCCCGCGCTGAGGACGGCGATGAACGCGCCACCACTACTCGTGAGAGTCGCCAACGGGCTGACATCGAACGCCATCGTCGTGACGGCAGTGCCGAGAGAGACCACACCGGAGACGAGAGCGACGATGGTGATGTCGCGCGCCGGGTGGTGGCACGCCTGATGGGTCGAGTTGGTCGACACCGTTCCTCCATTGACTTGTCGGCTCGCTTGCGGGAAGAGGGCGCGACTCACCGAGATGAGCAGCCCTTCCCAGCGATGCGCATACGAGCTCTACGGAGCCCGCAACCAGCCGGTTGCTGATTGGTATGCGCGTGAAGAGCGAGTCAATGAGCCCTCCGGAGAAAGGTAGGCATCGGACCTACGATGCCTATCACTTCATCAACTGCCCTGACAACCGAAAAAGTTGGGTTGGCTGGCTGGATGTCGTCGCTGCAGTGACCGCCGGTCCGCGCTGGCGTCAGTCTCACGACGCGAACGCCCGCAGCACCTTCGCGAAGGTGGTCAGCTCGTCGATCATCTCCTGCGGAAGCGGCTTCTCGTCGAAGTGGGCGATCCGGTTGCGGATGTCCTTCACCCGCTTCAGCAGACCGACGAACTGCTCCCGCGGCATGTTGGGCCACTTCAGCGCTTCCCAGTTGCGGTCGGCCCGTTCGGCGAGGGACGGCTTCGTCTGGTTGCCGTCCAGGAGTCTCAGGTAGTCGCCGAACATCAGGTCCGACACCTGACCGGTGCGGTGCTCCGGCTTCCTGTTCGTCTGGACCGCCTTGATGGCCTCAGTGTCCAGTGCCGCGCCCAGGCAGCGACGCAGCAGCGACTCGATCTCGCCCACGATGAAGAAGGGACGCGCTGCCCCCTCGAAGCGTTCCGTGACGTCCGCGGCGGTGACGATGCCCGACAGGCAGCCGTCGTCGCCGCGAACGAGCAGGTAGCCGTGCTCGCGGATGACCGGGAGGGCGGTGAAGAACTCCTGGCGAGCGTCGGCGACGGGCAGCGAGTCCTTCTCCATCGCGTTGTCCAGCGTGGCCGGCTTCCCCGCCTCGTACATCTTGGCCACGGACCCCCAGGTGACGACCCCGTGGACCTGCGCCATACCGGTGGTCACCGGCACCTGGGAGAGCCCCTTCGTACGCATGAGGAAAGTGGTCTGGGACAGGGGCGTGCCGGGACCCACGGACACCACGCCGCGCCGCGCCGACGGAATGTCGCCGAGCAGCAGCCGCTGCGGCAGGGCGTGCGAAGGCAGCGCCTCCTCCGCCGCGTCGGCCTCGTCGTCCACGTCGGCGGGCGTGCCCTGCGCGGAAACGGACGTCAGCGACACGACGTCGACGTTGCTGCGCAGACCGCAGACGGCGAAGTCCGGCAGCGTGGTCAGCCCGGCGTCCGTCAGCGCCTGCGAGATGAGGTGCACCGTCCGGTGGTCACGGACCCTGACCTGGAACAGGTCGAGGATCTCCTGCACTGACACGGTCCTGCCCTTGAGCGAGGCGACGTCCCGCTCGTCCGGCCTGGTCGTCATCGGGCGTCGTCCTCCGGCAGGTCACGGAGCATCGTCTTCTTGCCCATGGCGGAGTGCACAAGGTCCTGCAACTGCTTGGAGCGGTCGCGGTAGAAGCGCTCGTAGTCGTTCTCGCGCAACGCGTCCGGATCGATCAGGTGGGTGGACAGGACGTCGTCGAACCACTCGGGACGCATGTCGGACGCGGCGATCATCGTGGACAGGTACGACGACGGCGCCCCCGTCATGTCCATCGCGGCACGGTAGGACAAGGGAGTCTTGTTCACGATCGAACTCGTGGGCAGACCGTTGCTGTTGCCCCGCCGGAACCACGTCTTGGGGAAGATCTGCCGGACGTCGACCCCGTACTCGTCCAGCCGGCCGGGACTGAGTGGGGCGCCCGTGTAGTGCCAGTCGACCGCCCCCTGCTTGATCAGCAGGGCGTAGATGCCCTTGTAGGCGGCGCTGTTGCGGGTGGTGAGGGTGTCGAGACGGTCGGCGAAGAAGAAGGCCTCCGTGACCGTTTCGGGCGCCTTCTCATCCTGCACGATCCAGGGGACGAGCTGCTCGACGTCCCGGGTGAAGCGCGTCTCCGTGGAACCGCCGTACATCTCACCGAGCACCCCGCACCAGTACCACTGCTCGATCTTCTCCTCCGCCCCCAGACCGTCCATCGCCGTCTCGAGGATGGCGCGGACGGCCGCGAGCGGGACCAGCTGCGTCTTGTACGGCAGGTCCGCCGGGCGGACGATGCACTGCCGCTCCAGGAAGTCGCCCACCCACGCGAAGGCGTCGGCGAGCTTGGGCGCCAGGCGGACGAAGTCGGCCAGGGGGAGGTCCAGCAGGTCGCGGCGCTTGCAGGACACCGTGGCCCCGAGGCCCGCCTGCTTGCGCTCCCAGGTGCGCACCAGCGCGATGGCCTGCAGGAAGTCGATGCTGCTCAGCCCGTTCTCAAGACCGCTCTCCAGACGGCCGAAGACCGGGTACTTGCTCGCCAGTCCCTGCTTGATCTCCCGCCAGACCTCGGGAAGCTGGTAGTAGTCCCCGGTCCGCTCGACGTGGTCGCGGTCCCCGGCGTAGGTCGCGGTGAGCAGTTCGAAGACGTTCAGGGGTACGCCGCCCGTGTTGACCCGCTCGAACACCGCGCAGACGGCGTCCATGGAGGTGGAGGCGGCCAGCCGGATCATCGGGACCTGGAAGGCGCGGACCTGCTGGAGGACCGCCTCGTCGAACTGGCCCCACAGGTCCCAGTTCCGGTCCTCGTCCGCCTTGATGTACGCCTTCTTCCACTCGTTCACGCGCTGGGCGTCGAAGACGAAGTGCAGAGGGAAGAGGCCGGCCGTGCACTCGGCCTCGGTGGTGCTCAGGTCCAGCACCACGGTGCGGTTGAAGTCCGTCCGGAGCACCTTGTCGGCAGGGACGGACACGATGGCCTCGTCGCGGTCGGCGGACGGGCCTACGGCCTTGGCGATGTCGACGTAGTACCACCGCTGGATGGGCTTGCCCCGGGCGTCCGCGGTCTCCACCGGGGCGTCCAGCCACAGGGCCTGGAAGAGGGACGTGAGGCGCTGCTGCCCGTCGAGCAGCAGGAGATCGGGCTCCGGATCGCCGTCCGGCCGCGCGCCGGTGAGGGTCCGGGAGCGGAACCGGGTGGCGCCGCCGGTCTGCAACGTCATCACCACACCGAGCGGGTAGTCCAGTGTCACCGTCGCGATGATCGCCCGGATCCGGTCGTCGTCCCACTTCCAGTTCCGCTGGAAGTCGGGCAGTTGTAAGGAGCCCGAGGCGACATCCGCCAGAACATCCTTGAGCTTCACGTTGTCGAGGGCCGCCATGTGACTCCAAACTCACCCTGTTTGCTATACGCAGAGTGATTCCAGCAGCGCTTTGCTGTAACCGTCAACCGATTCGCAGAAGTAGGGCGACGCGGCCGGGACAGCACGTGGTCGATGAAGCAGCCCGGAACGCACCGGTCCCGTACAGCGGTGCTCCGGGAAATGGAAGACTGGTTTCTGTGAGCACCACCGGATCCCAGCGCCCCGCCCAGGTCAGCGCCGCCCGCCGCCGTACAGTCATCGACGCGCTGCGGCGCGGCGCCGTGCCCGAGAGCGGACTCGATCTGCTGGCCACCGGACTCGGCCGGTTCGAAGCGGCCCTCGACGCGGAGCTGGACGCCGTCGCGTCCGGTGGGTCCGTGTTCAAGGCCGTGCGGGGTGAGTACGGGTCCGGCAAGACGTTCTTCACCCGCTGGCTGGGGGAGCGGGCCAAGCGCCGCAACTTCGCCGTGGCCGAGATCCAGATCTCGGAGAACGAGACACCGCTGCACAAGCTGGAGACGGTCTACCGGCGGCTCACCGAACGTCTCACCACCTCCAGTTTCCCGCCCAGCGCCCTGCGGCCCGTGGTCGACGCCTGGTTCTACGCCCTGGAAGAGGACGCCCTCGCGGCCGGCGCGACCGAGGACGAGCTGCCGGGTGAGGTGGAGAAGCTGCTCGTCGCGCGGCTCGCCGAGGTATCCCGGCACGCCCCGTCCTTCGCCTCCGCCCTGCGCGGCTACCGGGCCGCCCTGGCGGACGGCGACGAGGCGACCGCCTCGGCCGTCCTGGCGTGGCTCGGCGGCCAGCCGCACGTCGCGGCCTCCGCCCGCAGGGCCGCCGGGGTGCGCGGCGACCTCGACCACTTCGGAGCCCTCGGCTTCCTGCAGGGCCTCCTCACCGTGCTGCGCGACTCCGGGCACACCGGGCTCTTCGTCGTGCTCGACGAGGTGGAGACGCTGCAGCGGGTCCGGTCGGACGCCCGTGACAAGGCGCTCAACGCACTGCGGCAGCTCATCGACGAGGTGCACTCCGGCCGCTTCCCCGGCCTGTACCTGGTCATTACCGGCACGCCCGCCTTCTACGACGGTCAGCAGGGTGTGCAGCGTCTCGCACCGCTCGCCCAGCGGCTCGCCACCGACTTCACCACCGACCCGCGCTTCGACAACCCCCGCGCCGTGCAGATCAGGTTGCCCGGCTTCGATCAGGAGTCTCTCGTCGGGCTCGGCGTCACCATCCGGGACCTGTACGCGGGGGCCGCCGCGTCGCCCGAGCGCGTGCGGACGGTCGTCGACGATGCCTACGTCGCGGACCTCGCTCGGGCCGTCGGCGGGGCGTTGGGCGGGAAGGTCGGGGTGGCTCCCCGCCTGTTCCTGAAGAAGCTCGTGGGGGATGTGCTCGACCGCGTCGACCAGTTCGACGACTTCGACCCCCGGCAGCACTACCGGCTGACCGTCGCGAGCAGCGAACTCACCGACGTGGAGCGGAACCTGGCCGCCACGGTCTCCGGCGGCTCTGCCTCGGCCGACGACATCGACCTGGAGCTGTGATGGCGGCGGAGGCGGGGAGCCCGGCCGGTACGGGCCCGGGTGAGGACGGGGCCGACGTACTCGACCGGCTCGACCCTGTCGTCCTGCACCACATCGTCAACACCCTTGGCTGGCCCGACCTGCGCCCCCTCCAGCGGGCGGCGATCACGCCGCTCATGGACGGGCAGGACGCCGTGCTGCTGGCGCCGACAGCGGGCGGCAAGACCGAGGCGGCCTGCTTCCCGCTGCTGTCGGCCATGGCCGAGCAGGGGTGGACCGGTACCTCGGTGCTGTACCTGTGCCCGCTCAAGGCACTTCTCAACAACCTGGTCGGCCGCGTCGACGCTTACGCCCAGTGGCTGGGGCGGCGCGCGGCGCTCTGGCACGGCGACACCAAGGAGTCGCAGCGGCAGCGCATCCGTACCGAGGCGCCGGACATTCTGCTCACGACCCCCGAGTCCCTCGAAGCGATGCTCATCGGCGTCAAGACCGACCACGCTCGCCTGCTCGGCGGTGTGCGGGCCGTCGTCGTCGACGAGGTGCACGCCTTCGCGGGTGACGACCGGGGATGGCACCTGCTCGCCGTGCTCGAACGGCTGGAGAGGGTCACCGGGCGGCCCATCCAGCGCATCGGGCTCTCGGCGACCGTCGGTAACCCGGCTCAGCTGCTGCACTGGCTGCAAGGCGCGGGTGCCGAAAGCCGTGCCGGACAGGTCGTCGCCCCGGGAGTGCAGTTGCCGCCCGCTTCAGACGGAGCCGGACACCCCGACAGGGCCCCTGCCGCCCGACTCCGCAGGCCCGCGGGAGAGGTGGAACTCGACTACGTCGGCTCCCTCGACAATGCCGCCAAACTCATCGGCGCCCTGCACCGGGGAGAGAAACGGCTCGTCTTCTGCGACTCCCGCCGCCAGGTCGAGGAGCTGGGCGCCGCACTGCGGGCACGCGAGGTGACCGTCTTCCTGTCCCACGCCTCCCTCTCCGTCGACGAACGCACCCGCTCCGAGCAGGCCTTCGCCGAGGCACGTGACTGCGTCATCGTCTCCACCTCCACGCTCGAACTCGGCATCGACGTCGGCGACCTTGACCGCGTGATCCAGATCGACTCACCGGCTTCCGTCGCCTCGTTCCTGCAGCGCATCGGCCGCACCGGCCGACGTCCCGGCAGCGTACGCAACTGCCTGTTCCTCACCACCCGCAAGGAGACGCTGCTGCAGGCGGCGGGCCTGCTGCTGCTGTGGTCGCGGGGCTGGGTGGAGCCGGTCGTGCCCCCGCCCGAGCCGCGCCACCTCGTGGCCCAGCAACTGCTCGCCGTCACCCTGCAACAGCACAAGCTCGGGGACCAGTTGTGGGACCGGCAGTGGAACGGACTCGCCCCCTTCGACCGGTCCGCCGCGCCGATCCTGCGCTTCCTCACCGACGAGGGGTTCCTCGACACCGACGGCGGCATGCTGTTCGTCGGCCCCGAGGCGGAACGCCGTTTCGGCAAGCGGCACTTCATCGAACTTACCGCGTCCTTCACCGCGCCACCGCAGTTCACCGTGCTGTCCGGGCGCACGGAGATCGGCCGCACCGACCCGAGCGTGCTCACCGAAGAACGGCCCGGCCCCCGGCGGTTGCTGCTCGGCGGACGCAGCTGGCAGGTCACCTACATCGACTGGCTGCGCAAACGTGTCTTCGTCGAGCCCGCCGACGGCGGCGGCATCGCCAAGTGGATGAACGGCGGCGTCGCCGGACTGTCGTACGCCCTGACACGTGCCATGCGCGAGGTGCTGCTGGGTACCGACCCGCCTGTCTCCCTCACCCGGCGTGCGGAGGCGTGCCTGGCCGAGCAGCGCGAGACCGATGCACCCGGCACCGTGCACCCCGGCGGCACGCTGATCACGCGCGTCGGCTCCGACGCCCGCTGGTGGACCTGGGCCGGTTACCGCGCCAACGCCACCCTGGCGGCCACCCTCCAGTCGGTGACCGACCCCCTGCAACGGCCCACCGACGGCTGGTTGCGCCTGCGCGAGAACCTCACTCCGGCGGACTGGCGTGCGGCCCGTGAGAACGTCGGTGAAAATCTCGTCCTGCCTGACGTGGACCGTCGGGCCGTACGCGGCCTCAAGTTCTCCGCCGCCCTGCCGGAACGCCTCGCCGTGGCGACGGTGGCGGCCCGCTTGGCCGACTTCGAGAGCGCCCGCTCGGTGCTCCGTGAGTCGGTGCGCTTTCAGCACGACGGCTGAATCGGAAAAGCCGCCAAGGCCGCGGCAGACGGACGCCAGGCGTTACGCCCGCCCCAACTGCTCCGTCACTTCGCGGAGACATCTTCGAGCGCATCGAGCGGACCGTCTGACCCCAACAGTGACGACGCCCCCGTCCCGGACCGCTGCGGGGCGGGGTGTCTCCTTACGTAGCCATCAAGGTAGCCACACAAGCGCCCTCGCTACACGTTTGCACAGGTCATAGCGCTGCAGATCTTCCCCGGCGTACAGCCCGACTCGTCTGCCGCTTCCTGGCGCCGGTCCGTCACATCGGCGGATTCCCGTGCTTGCGCTCCGGCAACGGGGCGTGCTTCGCGCGCAGGATCGCCAGGGAGCGGATGAGGACCGTGCGGGTTTCGCCCGGGTCGATGACGTCGTCGACGAGGCCGCGTTCGGCGGCGTAGTAGGGGTGCATCAGCTCGGACTTGTACTCCTTGATGAGGCGGGCCCGGGTGGCGTCCGGGTCGTCGGAGGCGGCGATCTCGCGGCGGAAGACCACGTTCGCCGCGCCCTCCGCGCCCATCACCGCGATCTCGTTGGTCGGCCAGGCGAAGGAGAGGTCGGCGCCGATGGAGCGGGAGTCCATGACGATGTAGGCGCCGCCGTACGCCTTGCGGACGACCAGGGAGATGCGGGGGACGGTGGCGTTGCAGTAGGCGTAGAGGAGTTTCGCGCCGTGGCGGATGATGCCGCCGTGTTCCTGGTCCACGCCGGGCAGGAAGCCGGGGACGTCGACCAGGGTGATCAGCGGGATGTTGAAGGCGTCGCAGGTCTGCACGAAGCGGGCGGCCTTCTCCGAGGCGTGGATGTCGAGGACGCCGGCCAGGGCGGCGGGCTGGTTGGCGATCAGGCCCACGACCTGGCCGTCCAGGCGGGCCAGCGCGCACACCACGTTGCGCGCCCAGGCCTCGTGGACCTCGAAGTAGTCGCCGTCGTCGACGATCTCCTCGATCACCGCGCGCATGTCGTACGCCTGCTGCGGGTCCGCCGGGACCAGGGAGGTCAGTGCGTCGGTGCGGCGGTCGGCGGGGTCGGTGGAGGGTACGGCGGGGGGCAGTTCGCGGTTGTTCTGCGGGAGGAGGGAGAGGAGGTGGCGGACGTCCTCCAGGCACTCCTCCTCGTCGTCGTAGGCGAAGGCGGAGACGCCGGAGAGCGTGGCGTGCACGTCCGCGCCGCCGAGGCCGTCGTGGGTGATCTGCTCGCCGGTGACGGCCTGGACGACGTCCGGGCCCGTGATGAACATCTGGGAGGTGCCGCGGACCATGAAGACGAAGTCGGTCAGGGCGGGGGAGTAGGCCGCGCCGCCCGCGCACGGGCCCAGGATGACGCTGATCTGCGGGATCACCCCGGAGGCGCGGGTGTTGCGGCGGAAGATGCCGCCGTAGCCGGCGAGCGCGGTGACGCCCTCCTGGATCCGGGCGCCGGCGCCGTCGCTCAGCCCGACGATGGGCGCCCCGGCCGCCTCGGCCAGGTCCATCACCTTGTGGATCTTCTGGGCGTGGGCCTCGCCGAGGGCGCCGCCGAAGACCCGGAAGTCGTGGGCGTAGGCGAAGACCGTGCGGCCGTGGACCAGGCCCCAGCCGATCACCACGCCGTCCCCGTGCGGCTTGCGGTCCTCCAGGCCGAAACCGGTGGCACGGTGCCGGCGCAGCGGCTCGATCTCGGTGAACGTGCCCTCGTCGAAGAGGAGTCGAAGCCGTTCGGGGGCGGTGAGCTTGCCCTTGGCGTGCTGGCGCCGGGTCGCCTCCGGGTCGGGGCCGCGGCTCAGCTCCTCCTTCAGCCGTGTCAGCTCGTCGGTGGAGCGGCGCAGATCGGGTGCGGGCGGCGCGGCGGTGGCGAGGAGTTCGTCGAAGGTCGTCATTGCGGCACCGTAGAAGCCTGTCCTCAAAGGCCTGGGCATGTCTCCTGGAGGACGGCTCGACCGTCGCCGGAACCGGCGTGGCGGGCCGGGGAGGGGGTGGTGCGGTGGGGGGTGGGGAGGTGCGCGGGTGCGGGCTCAGTCCGCCGCGGCGGGGTGCAGGGTGCGCTCCGGGTCGCCGGCCAGGACCGCCTGGTGGAGTTCCTGGAGGGCGTTGGAGGGTTCCAGGCCCAGCTCGCGGACCAGGGAACCACGCAGACGCTGGTACGCCTCCAGGGCGCGCCAGCTTCCGCCGGTGCGGTGCAGGGCGCGCATCAGCTGCCCGCAGAACCCCTCGTGGAGGGGGTGGCGGGCGGCCAGCACCCGCAGTTCGGGTACGACTTCGGCGTGGCGGCCGAGCCGCAGGTCCGCCTCGATGCGCCGCTCCAGCGCCGCGGTGCGCTCCTCGTTCAGGCGCAGTACCTCCAGTTCCAGCACCGGGCCCGCCGGTACGTCGACCAGGGCCGGGCCCTGCCACAGGGCGAGGGCGCGGCGGAGCAGGTCGGAGGCCATGCGGTAGTCGCCGAGCTCGAAGGCGGTGCCGCCGTTGGTGGCGAGCCGTTCGAACTCGTGGGCGTCGACCCGGCCGGGCTGCACCTGGAGCAGGTAGCCGCCGAACCGGGTGACCAGGACGTCCTTAGCGTCGCGCCGCGGGTCTCCGTCGAGTGCGGCGGTGATCCGGCGGCGCAGCTGGAGGACGTAGGTCTGGAGTGTGGTCGAGGCGCTGCGGGGGATGCTCTCGCCCCAGATCTCCTCCATGAGTGTGGGCACCGACACGACACGGTCGGCGTGCAGGGCGAGCAGGGCCAGCAGCTGGCGGGGCTTGGCCGCGCTCGGCACCACTGAGACGCCGCGCTCCTGCGCGGCGAGCGACCCCAGGACCTGGATCTCCATTGGTGTCCTCTCCCCGTCGGGTCACGGCCGCCGGCGTCCCCCGGGCGGCCTTCCGGACTCAGGTTCAGAGGTTCCCATCGCGGACGGGCCGCGGCCCAGTGAGCGACGCACGAGCGTAATCATGAAAATGTCATGGGTCGCCTGTGAGCGTCGCACTGACGGACGCCGGAGTTCCGGCCGCAGACTCTCGACCCAGACGCCGACCGGGTCGGTCCGGCGGCGGTCCCGTGCTCCCTGTGTTTATCGCAGATTCGCCTCACTGCTCGTCCACCGCTCGTCCATCGGGCGTCCATCGGGCGTCCGTCGAGCGTCCGTCGAGCGTCAATCGTCAGCGGCTTGTTCATCTCTTGGGGGTAGGTATGAACGTCACGGAAGCAGACCTTCGCTTCGCGGAACTGGTGGCGCGGACGGGGCTGGAGTCCCCGGCCGGCGGACGGACCGACATTCAACTGGAGGCGGCGCTCGCGCAGTTCGCGCCGGGCGGCGGTCAGGGCATCCGGGTGGAGAGCCTGACCCGGGACGTGACGGACGCCGAGTGGTGCACGTGCATGTCGGTTCTCGCCGCCGCCCGGGTGGGTGCGTGACCGGGGCCCAGTACCCGGCGCACGGCCCGTATGTGGCGCTGAAGCGTCATGTGCGGGCCGTGTCGGTCCCGGGAGAGGCCGTCTTCATGTGGTCCGACAAGGATGTGACTGCCCTGCGGGGCGCGGGCGCCGAGACGCTGGTGTCGCTGCTGGACGGCAGCCGCACCCTTCCCGAGCTGCTCCGCGAGGCCGCGACGGCCATGCCCGCCGCGGAGGCGGGCATGGTGGTGCGGCGCCTGGCCGAGGCGAACCTGGTGGGCTACCGCCACGGGGTGCGGCGTCCCGGAACCGAGTGCCGGCCGGCCGAGGCCTACTGGGACCGGGCCGGACTGGACGGCACCGTCGCCGAGGACACGGTGCGGGGCACGCCGGTGGCGCTGATCGGGGTGGGGGACGTGGACGGCGACGCGCTCCGCGCGGCCTGCCGCGCCTCGGGGATCACCGCGGTCGCGGCGGACGCCGACGCGCCGTTCGCGCTCGTGCTGTGCGACGACTACCTGGCGCCCGAACTGGCCGCCGTGGCGGCCCGGTTGCGCGCGCTGGGACGGCCGTGGCTGCTGGCCCGGCCGTTCGCGACCGAGCCGTGGACCGGGCCGGTCTTCGAGCCGGGCGCGGACGCCGCCTGCTGGACCTGCCTGGCGCACCGGCTGCGCGAACACCGCCGCGGGGAGCTGTCGTTGCGGCGGGCCGCCGGCCTGGACCGGGGCGCGGCCGGCCCGGCGCCCTCGCTGGCCGCGGTACGGGCGCTGGGAGTGCACAGCGCGGTGCTCGAGACCGCCAAGTGGCTGGCCGGGCTGCGGTGTCCGGAGCAGCGCGCGGTCCGGGTGCTGGACGGACTGACCCTGCAGTTCGGCCATCACCCGGTGCGAAGACGCCCGCAGTGCCCGGCGTGCGGAGACCCCTCGCTGGTCGCCGAGCGCACGCGGCGGCCGGTGCGGCTGGTCTCCCGGCCGAAATCCGGGGGAGCGGGCAGCAACGACCGGGCGCTGCCGGCCGGGCAGATGCTGGACCGGTACGGCCACCTGATCGGACCGGTGACCGGCATCGTGACGGACATACGCCCCATGCCGGGGCTGCCGGAGGGGCTGTACGCCTTCGACTCCGGGCACAATCTCGCCCTGCGCGGGCACGCGGCGGCCGGGGTGCGCAGAGTGCTGAGGGCGCGCAGCTCGGGGAAGGGCACGACGGCGACCGAGGCCCGGGTCAGTGCCCTCTGTGAGGCGGTGGAACGTTACTGCGCAGCGCGCCAGGGCGATGAACTCACGATCACCGAGTCGCTGCGCGGCCTCGGCGAGACCGCCGTCCACCCGAACGCCTACCAGCTGTTCCACGAGCGCCAGTACGCCGAGCGTGACCGCTGGAACGCCTCCCACACGGTCTTCCACCACGTGAGCGCGCCCTTCGACCCGGACCTGCCGACCGAGTGGACGCCGGTGTGGTCCCTGACCGCCGGCACCCACCGGCTGCTGCCCACCTCGACCCTGTACTTCGACTCCGCACCGGGCGGCGCCCCGGACGGGCTGTGGGCCGACTCCAACGGCAACGCGGCGGGCAGCAGCCTGGAGGACGCCGTGGTGCAGGGCTTCCTGGAACTCGTCGAGCGGGACGCGGTGGCCCTGTGGTGGTACAACCGGCTCCGGCGGCCGGGCATCGACCTCGACGCCTTCGACGAGCCCTGGCTGGCCGGCCTGCGCGACGCGCTGGACCGGGCGGGCCGCCGGGTCTGGGCGCTCGATCTCACCTCCGACCTCGGCATTCCCGTCGTGGTGGCGGGCTCGCGCGGCGCGGACGGCACCGCCGCGGGGACCGTGTACGGCTTCGGCGCGCACTTCGACCCGCGGCGGGCGCTGCGCCGCGCGCTGACGGAGATGGTGCAGATGCTGCCCGCCGTCGCGGCCGGATCCGCTCCGTGCGTACCCGAACAGCCCTGGATGCGGCCCGATCCCGGCCAACGGGGCCGGACACCCGGCTCCTGGTCCCGGCCCCGCCGCAACGACGACCTCCTCGCCGACGTCGAGGACATCCGCTCCCTGGTGGCGGCGCACGGCATGGAACTGCTGGTGCTGGACCAGACCCGGCCGGACGTCGGGGTTCCGGCCGTGAAGGTGCTGGTGCCCGGCCTGCGCCCGTTCTACGCGCGGTTCGCCCCGGGACGGCTGTACGACGTGCCGGTCGCTCTCGGGCTGCTCGACCGCCCCACCTGCTACGGAGAACTGAACCCCCTACCGTTGATGTTGTAGGCCCGGTGAAGGTGCTGTACAGGTCCCGAACCCGGCATGTGTCGGCTTATAGTTCGGTCACGCAAACTCCCCAATTACGTGCGAGGAGTCGACACATGGCGGGCCGTTTCCGGATTTCGGACAACGTCCTCAAACGCGGCAACGGCTCAGCGGAGGATGGGCGTCCGGGCACCGGGAGAGGCGCGCCCTCCGCTGCGGCGACGGCGCAGGGGAGGTTCCGGGGCGGGGCCCGCGACACGCTCGCCCCGCGTCTCGCCCAGGGCATCAGCGCGGTGGTCTTCTCTGGCTACGGCGTGATCACCCTGCTCAACGTGCACAACGCGGTGTCGGGGACGAGCGCCCTGGCCGTCTGCACGGCCGCGGTGGTGGTGCTCTACGCGGTGCAGGTGATGCTCACCTCGCCCGGGGCGCGCAGATGGTCCACGCGCCGCAAGGCGCTCACCCTCGGTGTCCAGGCGGCCCTCACCATCGGCCCCCTGGTGTGGCTGGGGGTCGCGTGGGGGAGCATGGCGGGACCGCTCGGCGGATCGTTCCTGCTCATCCTGCCCAGCCGTATCGCCTGGCCCTGCTACGCCCTCATGCCGCTGCTGATCATGGGCTGGTCGGTCAGCGAGGGCGTACCCGCCCTGGAGACCGGCTACTTCACCATCTCCACGGCACTGACCGGCCTGGTCATCTACGGCATGACCCGGCTCACCGACCTGGTCCGCGAAGTCCACGACACCCGCGCCGAGATGGCCAGGATGGCCGTCACCCAGGAACGGCTGCGGTTCGCCCGCGACCTGCACGACCTCCTCGGCTACAGCCTCTCCGCGATCACGCTCAAGAGCGAGCTGATCCACCGCCTGGTCCCGGTCAACCCCGAGCGCGCCCGCGACGAGGTCGCCTCGGTGCTCGGGGTCGCCCGGCAGGCGCTCGCCGACGTGCGGCTCGTGGCCAGCGGCTACCGGGACATGTCGCTGGAGGCGGAGGCCGAGTCGGTGGCCGAGGTGATGGCCGCGGCCGACGTCGACGTCCGCGTGGACATCCGGTGCGGCCGGCTCCACCCGCTGGTGGACACCGTGCTCGCCACCGCCCTGCGCGAGGGCGTCACGAATATCCTCAGGCACAGCAAGGTGCAGTCCTGCACGATCGACGTGGCGACGGTGGGGGAGACCGTACGTCTCGACCTCGTCAACGACGGTGTCACCACGGAGAACCAGGCCGGTTCTCCCGACCGGGGCAGCGGCCTGGGCAACCTCGGGGCCCGGCTCGCCGCGATCGGAGGCGAGCTGACCGCGGGCGTCGTCCCGGGCGGCCGGTTCCGGCTGACGGCGGTGGCCCCGGTCGTCCCGGCCAAGAAGGAGGGCGCGGAGATCGTCCCGGCGCGCGGGTATCCGGCCGCCGGCACCGCGGCGAACTGGACCGGGCAGGCGGACAGACCCGCGGTCTGAGCGGTGACGTAGAAATCGGGGGAACGAATGCTCTTGGTGAAGATCCTGCTTGCCGAGGACGTGCACATGGTCCGTGGCGCCCTGGTCGCCCTGCTGGAGCTGGAGCCGGATCTCCAGGTCGTCGCCTCGGTGGACCGCGGTGACCTCATCGTGTCGTCGGCCCTCGAGACGCGTCCCGACGTCGCGGTCATCGACATCGACCTGCCCGGCACCGACGGCCTCACCGCCGCCGCCGAACTGCACGAGCGGGTGCCCGACTGCCGCACCCTCATCCTGACCAGCCTGGGCCGCCCCGGCACCCTGCGCCGGGCGATGGCCGCCCGGGTCTCCGGCTTCCTGCTCAAGGACTCGCCGCCGTCCCGGCTGGCCCAGGCGGTGCGGTCCGTCGCGGCGGGACAGCGGGTCATCGACCCCGAACTCGCCCTCTCCGCCTGGGAGGCACCGGACAACCCGCTCTCCCCGCGGGAGACCCAGGTCCTGCGGCTGGCGGCGCGCGGCGCCGACGCGGCGGAGATCGCGGACCATCTCTTCCTCACCCAGGGCACGGTGCGGAACTACCTCACGGCCATCGTGGACAAGCTCAACGCCCGCAACCGCATCGACGCGATTCGCATCGCCGAGGAAGCCGGCTGGATTCCCTGAGACCCGGTCCCCGGACAGCGGGCCCCCCAGGCTCAGATCTCCGCCAGCGGGCCCGCGTCCAGTTTGGACAGGACGCCCGCCAGGTCCACCGCGTTGGTCTCCGGGCTGCGGCACGCGGCCAGGCACAGCGGGCCGCGGGCGCCGGACATGCGGCGGAGGAACGGGGTGAGGACGGCCTTGGGGCCGATCTCCACCACATGGCTGGGCGCCTGCTGCGCCAGCATGTGGCGGGCCGCGTCCGCGAACCGCACGGGGGCGGTGATCTGCGCGGTCCAGTACGCGGCGGTCAGCGGTTCGGCGTAGCGCCGGCCGTACACCGTCGAGTAGTACGGCAGATCCGGTACGCGGCCGGTCAGATGGCGGGCCGCGGCCTCGAAGCGGGGGGTCACCGGATCCATCAGCGGCGAGTGGAAGGCGTGCGTCACCTGGAGATAGGTGCTGGCGATGCCGACCGCAGCGAGCCGCTCACGGACCCGCTCCAGACCGTCGACGGCGCCGGAGAGCACCGTGGCGCGGGCCGCGTTGAACGCGCCGATTGACACTTGCGGCTCGGTCGCCGCGGCGTCGGCCGCCTCGTACGGGCTGGCGCAGGTCGCCATCATCCCGCCGCCGGACGGCAGATACTGCATATAGGCGCCGCGGTAGCACACCAGCCGGGCCGCGTCGTCCAGGGACAGCGCGCCGGCCACCACGGCCGCCGCGACCTCGCCGGTGCCGTGACCCAGGACGGCCACCGGGCGCACGCCCTCCTCCTCCAGCAGCGTCGTCGCCAGCGCGTACTGCACGGCGAACAGCGTCGGCTGGGTCAGCGCCGTCTGGTGCACCCGGGGATCCCCGTCGAGGATCAGCTCCCGGACCGACCGGCCGAGGTAGGGGCCGATCGCCTCGTCGGCCTCGGCGAGACGGCGCCGGTAGCCGGACAGGGCCTCGTACAGGCCCGCCGTCATCCGGGGGTGCTGACAGCCCTGCCCGGTGAACACGAACACCGCCCGCACCCGCCCGGGGTTGCGTCCCATGCCGTGCCGCATCGCCAGATAGCGAGCGAGGTCGCGGACGGTCGGATGGGCCCAGATGTCCGCCGGGTCGAGCAGCGGACCGAACTCCGCCTCGATGTCGCCGAACAGTCCGAGCAGGGCGACCGAGTCGAGCCCCCACTCGGACAGTTCCTCGTCCTGGTGGACCTCCCGCCGTGCGTACCCGCCGATCCGCTCGGCGAGCCAGGCGGCGAACACCCCCTCGTCGGGGTCGCCCGGTGCCGCTGCGCTCACGTCCTGCCCCTTCCGTTCCCGTTGCCCATCCCGTCACTGTCCCTACTGCTCGCCGGCCACGCGCCGGTCAGCCCCGCGTCCGGCGCGAGGGGCCCGCCGGGCCCGCGAGGTCGTCGGCCAGGTACTGGTACACGGGCCGCAGCCCGCCGCTCAGAAACAGCCGGCGCATCGCGGACCGCTCCACCTTCCCGCTGGTGGTGCGGCGGACGGTGCCCGGCCGCACCAGCAGCACGCCCGCCACAGCCACCTCGAACTCCTCGGCCAGGCACTGCCGTACGTCCTTCGCCAGCTCCGCCAGATCGAGGGTGTAGCGCTGGTGGGTGCGCAACTCCTGGACCACCACGACGCGTTCGCGCTCGCCGGGTACCGAGAAGGCGCTGCCCGTGCCGAACAGGGTGCTGACGCGCTGCACCGTGCGTTCCATGTCCTGCGGGTAGAGATTGCGCCCCGCGACCATGATCACGTCCTTCAGCCGGCCGGTGACGTACAGCCGCCCGTCGTCCAGGGCGCCCAGGTCGCCGGTGCGCAGCAGACCCGTCGTACCGTCGGCCGTGCGGGCACCGAAGCGTTCCGCGGTCGCCGAGCGGTCGCGCCAGTAGCCGTCGGCGACGCTCGGGCCGCCGACCCAGATCTCACCGATCCGTCCGTCCGGCAGCACCTCGCGGGTCTCCGGGTCGACGATCAGCACCCGGCCGGCCGCCCCGGCGGTCGTTCCGCAGGGCACCAGCGTGTGCGTGGCCCGCCCGGGGCGGGGCTCGGTCAGCCGGCCCCGCTCGAGGGCATCGGCGTCGACCGCGCGCTCACCGTCCCCGGCCGGGCCGCCGGACACCAGCAGCGTCGCCTCGGCCAGACCGTACGCGGCGTGCATCGCCTCGGGGCGCAGCCCGGCGCCCGCGAACCGTTCGGTGAAGGCCCGCCGGGTCTCGGCGCGCACCGGCTCCCCGCCGGAGACCGCGACCCGCCAGCCGGACAGGTCGAGGCCCGCCAGCTGCTCGTCGGTGATCTGCCGCACGCACAGGTCGTACGCGAAGTCGGGGGCGCCGCTCACCTCGATCCCGTACCGCCCGATGGCCTCCAGCCAGCGCGCCGGCCGCCGTACGAACGCCTCCGGCGACAGCACCACCGACGTCGCGCCGAGCCACAGCGGATGCAGCAACTGGCCGACCAGCCCCATGTCGTGGTGGAAGGGCAGCCAGCCGCCGATCCGGGACCCGGGGCCCGCCCCGAGCAGCCCCGCCAGCGCTTCCTGGTTGGCGAGCAGGTTGCCGTGCGTGACCACCACGCCGTGCGGGCTGCCGGTGGAGCCGGAGGTGAACTGAAGGTACGCCGGCGTGTCCGGGCCGATCCCGGGCATCCGCCACTCGGCCTGCCCGTGTGCCGCGTCCGCGGCCAGGCACGGGACGGAGCCGTGGCCGTGCCGGGCCAGCAGCCGGGAGATGTCCGGGGCCAGCGCGGCGTCGGTGAGGGCGACACGCGGGGACGCCTGCCGGACGATGCCGGCTACCCGCTCCTCGTGGTGGCTGCGGCCGCCGTACGGGGGAACGGGTACGGCGACGGCGCCCGCGTACAGACACGCCAGGAACGAGACCGCGAACTGGCGCCGGGAGGCGTGCAGCAGCAGCACCGGCTCGCCGGTGGCGCCGTCGGCCCGGAGCCGGCCGGCCAGGCGGCGGGCGGAGGCGTCGAGCGTCCGGTAGGAGACCGTCGCGGTCCGGCCGCGCTCGTCGCTGTCCGGCAGCAGGAGCAGCGCGGCGCGCTCCGGCGTCCGCTCGGCTCTTTCGATCATCAGTTCGGTGAAAGTGCGGTAGTCGCTCACTCGGGACCCCCTGCGTGTCATACGGGCGCGGACGCCGCCCCGTCGCCGGCGTCGGATTCCACCCGGTCTCAGACGGTATGTGCGCCTTCTTGAAGGGCACTCGACCGCTGCTGGGCCGCCCGGCGCCGGGAGGTCAGTGCGACGCCGTCCACCCGACCCGCGGCCGTGGCCGTCGCGACCGCCCCCAGGGAGCCCGCTGCCCCGCGTCCGCACTCCCGTCCGCCTCGTCCTTCGCCCGCAGCCTGGTCAGGAGTACGGCGGTCAGGGCGGCGAGTTCGACATGGTCCGGCCGCCCGCGAACGACGACGAAGGCCGGCTCTGCTTCGGTGGTCTCCTCCATGCGGCGATGCTGCGCCCGCGTACTCGAGAAGCACTCGCGGACGGACGGTGCGGAGGCGCCGACGGGGTCGGCGGGGCCGGCGGGTGGGTGGGGTGGCTCGGTGGCGGGCCGGCACCCGCGCGACCGGCGAGGCGGTGGCCATGCCGCGCTGGGACGCGGCTCGGCGGGTGGGGGAGGCCGGCGGCAGGCCCGGGCTGGGATTCGCCGGGTGAGGTCAGGGGAGAGGTGTCCGGCGCGGCGTGGGGCGGTCTGCGGTGAGGGCGAGTGCGTACGTCGCCGCCGACTGGAAGGACCGGGCGCCGCGCGGGGCGGGCCGGTGCGCCGCCGCGGGTGGCCGGGTGTCGGCCGTGGCGGCGCCATGACGCGGCTCGGAGGGCTGGGGGAACTGCGGCGGCAGCGCGGGCTGGGCTTCGGTGGAAGATGAGGGACGGGGTGGTCCGCCGCAGGGCGGGGCGGTCTGCGGTGAAGGCGGGCGGGCATGTCACCGCCGCCGGCTGGATGGAGGCCATGCCGGTGCCCCGGCACGGGCTCGGGGCAGGGGAGTGCGGGTGTGGTTGGCCCGCAGTGGCCGTGGGCCGGGGTCAGGGGGTGTTGGGCGGGTCCGCAGTGGCCGTGGGCCGGGGTCAGGGGGTGTCGGGCGGGTCCGCAGTGGCCGTGGGCCGGTGCCGTGGGCTGTCAGGGGTGCCGGGCGACCGCGGGGTCAGGGAGTGGTGAGTGGGCGGGCCGGGTCCTCGGTGAGGTGGGCTGTGGCGGCCAGTTTGGCGCGGCGGTCCTGGTAGGCGGCGCCCGCGCGGGTGCGGTCGCAGGCGGTGGCGTCGCGCCACCACAGCAGGCCCGTGTAGACGTACGGGTCGGCCACCGAGCGCAGCAGGTCGCTGCCGCCGAACCCCTCGTCGGCCACGCACTGGCCGACCAGAGAGCCGAAGTCCAGCTCGAACCGCTCGGGTTCGCTCGTCACCACGGCCCGGATCAGCACCAGCCGCGCGGCGTCGGCGGGAGTGCCGTCGACGGTGATACGGCCCACGCTCACCAGGAGTTCGGCCTCCGCGCGCGACTCGCCGGCCAAGCCCCGCGGGCCGGCCGGCGCCCCCGGGTCCTGGTGCACCACCCGCAGCAGACGGTCCAGGCCGGTCCACCGGTCGAGGTGCACATAGCCGCCGGGCCGCTCGGTCAGAGCGGCGGTCACCCGCCACACCACCCCCTTGCGGGTTTCCCGGTACCGGGCGTATTCGAGGAGTTCGCGCTCGAACACCGGAGGAGCCGACGTGGTCGTGAACCGCTCGACCACGGTCAGTTGTGAGTTGCCATCGCGCTGGGACACCGACCGGCCCCCTCCTCGTCCCGGCATGCATGCCTGAAGTCCATCCGACCACAACCCGCTCGAGCCCCGCTCGAGAGCGGCCGCGGGCCGGCCCGCGCGAGAGTTCCTCGAGGATCCGCCGAGTCGGCGCGCCGATCGTGGCCTTTCCCGATCTCAGAAGGGATGGCACGACATGCCCACCACCGCACACAGCGGCAGCTCCTTCGCCCGAGTCGCACTCGAGCGGGTGCTGCGGCCCGTATGGAACTCACTGGTGGCCTACGGGTCCCTGTGGCTGCCCGGCGACCAGACCCCGTTCTGGCAGCAGTACCACTACGACACCATGCCGGATCCGAGGCTGCTGAACCCGGCGTTCACGCCCGGCACAACCGATGTGACGGAGTCTCGCCGGACGACCTTGAGCGCGTCTTGAGCCGTGCCGGTCGAGCAGTGGCCCATGAGGTTCCGGACGAGGACGGAGGCATGCCATGACAGCGGCGGTGAACACGGTGGACTCCTCGGAAGCCGCCGTACAGGAACGCATCGCCCGGCTCGAGCACGACTTCGGAGACCTCGACGACCCGGGCAACCCGCTCGGCGCCGAGCAGTTCCTCGCTGCCGACGCACGCGGGCAGCAACTGCCGGCAGCCGAGCGGCTGCTCGGCTCGTTCGGGCTCAACGCCGAGTTCGTGCCCCGCGAACTCGGCGGCAGACTCGACCGGCTGGACGCGCTGGCCCGGGTGCTGCGCGCGGTGTTCCGCCGCGACGCGGCACTCGGCCTGGGCCACGGCCTCACCTCGTACCTGGCCGCGGTCGTCGTGTGGGCGGCCGGCACCCCGCGCCAGCGCCGGGAGACCGCCGACCTGCTGCTCTCCGACGGCCGTATGGCCTGCGCCTACCCCGAGCCGCCCCAGGGCAACGACTTCCTGCGCAACCGGCTCACCGCCCGGCCGGACGGCGACGGCTACCGCCTCAGCGGCCGCAAGGAAGCCCTCAACAACGCCGCCCACGCCGACGCGCTGGTGATGTTCGCGCACACCCCGGAGGGACTGAGCGCCTTCCTCGCGCCCGGACCGGCGCACCCGGACGGCCGGGACATCACGCTGCTGCCCCGCCGCCCGACCGTCGGCGTACGCGGCTGCGCCATCCAGGGGATCGCCCTGGACGGCCACCGGCTCGACGCCGGACGGCTGGTCGGCGCGGCCGGCGGCGGGGCGCGGCTGGCGGAGCTGGTCTTCCCGCTCACCCGCAGCGCGGGCCTGTCGATGGCGCTGGGCTGCGCCGACACCGCGCTGCGCACCACGACCGCCTTCGCCCGCTCGCACCGCTCCCGCAGCCGCGCCTCCCTGCACTCCGCGCGCACCCGCACCGCGCTGGCCAACGCGTTCACCGACCTGCTGGTGTGCGACTGCCTGTCCCTCGTGGCGACCCGGGCGCCGCATCTGCTGCCCCGGGAGAGCCGCACCCTGGGCGCCGTCGCCAAGTACCTGCTGCCGACGATCCTCAACGAGACGATGGACGACCTGTCGATCGTGCTCGGCGCCGAGGCCTACGCGGCCGGCGGCAGTTACGGCATCTTCCACAAGACCGCCCGCGACCTGCCGATGATCGGCCTCGGCAGCGCGGGCACCTCGGCCAGCCGGGCCGTGATCATCGCCCAGCTGCTGCGGCTGCCGAGGCCGGCAGCGCCGGCCTCGACCACGGACCTGGGGGCGCTGTTCCGGCCGTTCGACGCGGCGCTGCCGCCGTGCCGGCCGGAGGAGAACGCGCTTCTTCCCGACCGGGACTCGCTCCTCGGGTACCTGGAGGAGTCGGCGGGCAGCGCCGACGACGGGGCGGCGGGCGAGTTCGCCGGCCCGCTCCGGGAGGCCGCGGCCGTCCTCGTGGCGCACGCGCGGGAGCTGCGGGAGCGCTGCGCGGAACTCGCCGCACGGCCCCGCGGGCGGCCCGTCAGCCCGCGCGCCTACGCGCTGGCCGAGCGGTACGCGCTGCTCGTCGCCGGTGCGGCCTGCCTCGGGGTCTGGCGGCAGCGGCCGGCCGGCGGGTTCCTCGCCGATCCCGCGTGGGCGGCGATGGCGCTCACCCGGATCGCGTCCCGGCTGGACAAGTCGGCGGTGCGGGCGCCCGCGGCGGGCCTGGACCGGATGCTGGCGGAGCTGCTGCACCGGTTCGACGACGCGCGCAGTTACGACCTTTATGCGACGGCGATCGGTCGATAGGGGCGCCTGCCGGGGGCCGCGCCGTGCCCTCGGCAGGCTGCGGGTCCGCCGCGGTTGCCCGCGCGGTCCCCTGCGCCCCTTCTCAAGCGGAGGTGGGACATGAAGCGGCCGGTGCGGCAGCCCGGGCCCGCGCACCCCTGGCAGGCGGTGCGCCGTGCGGTGGCGGACGACGGCTCCTGTGTGGTGTACGCGCACGTCGACGACTGGCTGCCGGAGAACCTGGGCTCGCCGTCGCTGGCCGCCGACCTCGGGCCGGACCACGCACGGCTGGCGCGGATGCCCGCCTCACGCAACCGGGACCGGTTCGTCGCCTCGCGGCTGCTGCTGAAGTCGGCGGCGAGCGCGGTGCTCGGTGCGCTGCCGCGGGAGCTGGAGCTGGCGTACAAGCCGGGCGGGCGGCCGTATCTGCGCGGCATCGACCAGCTCGATGTCGGACTCAGCCACACCGAGGGGCTGCTCGTCGTGGGACTGACCCGGTTCGGCCGGATCGGCGTGGACACCGAGCCTGCCGACCGCCGGATGCTGGAGCTGGGCACCGAGCTGAAGGCCTGCACGCCGTACGAGCTGGAGGCGCTGCACCACGTGCCCGAGGAACGGCGCAACCGTGAGCTGGTGCGGCTGTGGACGCTGAAGGAGGCCTACAGCAAGGCCATCGGCCAGGGGTTGCGGTTCCGTTTCACCGAGTTCGGGTTCGCCACCGACGACGCCGGGGTGCGGATGCTGCGCCCCGACGGCACGCCCGGCACCGGGCAGGAGTGGTCTTTCCACAGCTGGCTGGTGGAGGACGCGTACACCGTCAGCGCCGCCGTCTACGACCCCGGTTTCGGCGAGCGGCGGGACTCCGGCGGCGGCTTCGGTGACGTGCTCCCGCTGCTGCCGGTGCTCTCCGATCCCCGCTCCAGCGCAAGTTGAGCGGCGACCGAGGCCCTGCGGTGACGCTCGGATCGCGCATCTGACCGAAAAGGTGCGGCGAAACGATGCTGCAACGAAGGGGGGCCCGGGTGCAGCGCTATCTCGCGATCCGGCCGACACCCGGCGGCGACCGGATCCGGCTGTTCTGCTTCCACCACGCCGGCGGGGGCGCGTTGACCTTCGCGGGGTGGCAGCGGCGCGTCGGAGCGGACGTGTCCGTACTGCCGGTGCGGCTTCCCGGCCGGGAGACCCGGCGCACGGAGGAGCACATCACGGACGGCGCCCGGCTGCTGGACGAGCTGCAACACGACCTCGGCGATCTGCTGGACGAGCCGCACGCGTTCTACGGACACAGCCTCGGGGCGCTGGTCGCCTACCGGTTCGCGCAGGCCCGGGTGCGCGCCGGACAGCGGCCGCCACAGCTGCTGACGGTCGGCGCGTGCGCCGCGCCGCAGCTGCCCTCGCCGCTGGTGAAGACCTTGCTCAACCCCGGACTCCCCGACGAGGAACTGGTCCTGGCCCTGGGCGGCCGGGACGGCATCCCCGCACCGCTGCGCAGCCGGGTCGGCCGGCTCGGCGCGGTCCTGCGGGCCGATCTGCGCCTCGCGCACAGCCTGCGCGCCACGCCCGTGACCCCGCTGCCGTGCCCTCTCGACGCCTACGCGGGCGCCGACGACCCGCTGGTCTCCGCCTCCGAGGTGCACGCCTGGAAGCACTGCACCACCGCCCGATTCCGGTTCCGGACCGTCCACGGCACGCACTTCTTCGTACGGGGCCGGGACGTGCCCGGCGCGGTGGGGGAGGCCCTGCGGTCCCTGGCGACCGGACCCGGTGCGGCACGGCCCGGCGCGGCACCGCACCCGGCCGGCCGACCCACGTAACCCGAAGGAGATCCGCGCATGGAAATCAGTGTGCTCGGCCCGTTCCGGGCCACCCTGTCCGGAGTACCGGTGCACCTCACCGCCGTCAAACCGCGCAAGGTCTTCGCGCTGCTCGCGCTGCAGGCGGGCGAGGTGGTGTCGGTGACGTCGCTGGTGGAGGAGGTCTGGGGGGAGAGCCCCCCGCGCAGCGTCCAGACCACCCTGCAGACGTACATCCTGCAGATCCGCAACGCGATCGCGGCGGCCCTCGGCGACGACGGCACCGCGGACGGCGCCGGCCTGCCGCACGGCGCCAAGAGCGTCCTGGTCACCGAGCCCGGCGGCTACCGGCTCGACATCCACGGCGGCCTGCTCGACGCCCACGAGTTCGACGCGCTGTCCTCCGCGGGCCACCGGGCCCTGGACCACGGCGACTGGGCCGGCGCCTCCTCGTTCTTCGGCCGGGCGCTGTCCCTGTGGCACGGCCGGGCCCTCGCCGACGTGCAGTGCGGGCCGCTCCTCGAAGTGGAGGCCACCCGGCTCGACGAGTCGCGGATGAGCGTGCTTCAGCGCCGGATCGAGGCAGACCTGAGGCTGGGCCGCCACCATGAGCTCATCGGCGAGCTCTCCGGGCTCGCCGCCCGGCACCCGCTGCACGAGGCGGTGCACGAGCAGCTGATGCTCGCGCTGTACCGGGTGGGGCGCCGCAGCGACGCCCTGGCCGTCTACCGGCAGCTGCGCCGCTGCCTGAACCAGAGCCTCGGGCTCGATCCCTCCCCCAGCGTCGAGCATCTGCACCGGGCGGTGCTCGACTCCTCGCCGCAGCTCGACCTGGACACCGCGGCCGCGGCCACGGGCCCGCAACTGGCGAGGGCCAACTGACCCGTCAAGGAATGCGAGAGGAAGCATCGTGAGCGACATGACCCTGTCCGAACTCGGCGAGCTGCTGCTCGAATGCGTCGGTGCCCCGGAGGAGGGCATGGCACTCGAGGGAGAGGAGGCCCTCGACACCCCGTTCCTGGAGTTCGGCTACGACTCCCTCGCCCTGCTCCAGGTCACCAGCGTGATCAACCGCAAGTACGGCATCGTGCTGGACGACGACGCCGTCGGCGAGGCGGAGACCCCGCGGATGCTGCTGCAGCTGATCAGCGTGGCACCGCGGGCCGGGGCGGTCCGGTGACCGCAACCGCCTCGACCGCCGCGTCCGCCGCGCCCGGCGCCTTTGCCGGGGCGCGGCGGGTGGTCGTCACCGGCGGCACCAAGGGCATCGGCCGGGCGACGGCACTCGCCTTCGCCCGGGCCGGCGCCCGGCTCGTCGTGTCGTACGGCCATGACGACGAGGCGGCGAAGTCGCTGGCCGCCGAGCTGGAGGCGCTGGGCGCCGACGCCGAGACCGTACGCGCCGACCTGACCACCCGGGAGGGCGCCGAGACGCTGGCCCGGGCGGTCGCCGGCCGGTTCGGCGAGGGCGGCCTGGACGTCCTGGTCAACAACCTCGGCGTCGACGGGCACCGCGGTTTCGCGGAGCTGGACGACGACGAGTGGCGCCGCGTGATCGACCACAACACCACGTCCGTCTACCTGGTCACCCACGCGCTGCTCAAGGCACTCGCCGAGGGCGCGTCGGTGGTCAACGTCGGCGCGTCCGTGGCGCTGCGGGGCCGCCCGTTCGGCGTCCACTACAGCGCCTCCAAGGCCGCGCTGATCGGGTTCACCCGGGCCCTCGCCAAGGAGCTGGGACCGCGCGGCATCCGGGTCAACCTGGTCGCGCCCGGCGTGACCCGCACCGAGCCGGACGGCGGACCACCGCCCCCGGTGGCCCAGAAGCTCGCCGCGCTCACCGCGCTGGGCCGGCTGGGCAGTCCCGAGGACGTGACGGGCGCGGTGCTGTTCCTCGCCGGGGAGTCCGCCGCGTACGTCACCGGCACCACCATCGAAGTCGACGGAGGAATCTGATGCCCTACGCAGCCATCACCTACCGCGTGAAGCCGGGCCACGAGGACGAGATCGCGAAGATCTTCGAGGAGTTCCAGCGGGTCGACACCCCCGACTTCGCGGGGGAAGGCGGGACGCCGGCCGGCCGGCTCCTCGGCACCGCGGTGTTCGTCAAGGACGACATCGTGGTCCGGGTCATCCACTACGAGGGCGACTTCGCGGCCATCGGCCGGCACATGGCCGCCCAGCAGGGCGTGCACTCCGCGGAGGCCCGGCTGGCGCCGTTCCTCGCGGAGCCGCGGGACACAGGAACGCCGGAGGCGTTCGCCGCGTACTTCCGCAACGCCACCATGCGGCGGGTCGCCCAGCTGACCGTGGACACCCACCCCGCGGGGGCCGCGGCGTCATGACCGAGGTGCTGGGCGTCGCCGCGCTGGTCGGCAGCGGCGTCACCGCCGGGGTGCTGTTCGCCGTCGCGCTGAGCGTGCTGCCCGCGCTGTTCGCGATGGAGACCGGTACGTACGTGTACGCGCACCAGCTGCTCGGGCGGAACTGGGATCCCACCATGCCGGTGATCGTGCTGAGCAGCACGCTGGCCGACGCGGTGCTCGCCGTGCTGGCCGAGGGGTCCGCGCGGGTGCTCTTCGTGGTCGGGGCGGTGCTGCTGCTCGGTGTCTCCGGGGTGTCCCATCTGTGCAACGTGCCGATCAACCGGCGGGTGAAGGCGATCTCCGATCCGGGGGTCATTCCGGCGGACTGGGAGGATCCGCGTCCGCTGTGGCGTCGCTATCACTATCTGCGGACCGTCCTGGCGGTGGTGGCCCTGGCGGTGAACGCCGCGGCTCTGACGGCGATGTGAGAACGGTTGCGCACCGAGGCCGCACTTCCCTCCAACGGGGGTGCGGCCTCGGTGCGTTTGCGTTGCTTTGCGTTGTCAGGCGCGGGTCGTTCGTGGCTGGTCGCGCAGTTCCCCGCGCCCCTGAGATGGGGACGGGTGCCCTCGTTGCGGGGCACCCTCGTGCGTCATCGGATGTTCACGCCGGGGACGGTACGTCCCGTGCCGAGATCTGGGCCACCGTGGTCAGGAGGCTGCGCTTGAACGTGGCGACGAAGCCCTCGACGGTGTCGGTGTCGCGGGGCTTGCTGAGGTAGGGCTTGAGCTTGCGCTCGACCTCGCGTACGCCCGGCTGGGACGCCATGTGCCGGGCGACCGCCTCGAGGTCGCCGGTGTACTCGATGACCCGGACGAGCGTGTCGTCGCGGAGGAACACCGCCGTGGCCACGATCGTGCCGGCCTGTTCACCCGAGGCGTCCTCGACCCGGCTGCCGCGCACCCGCTTGAAATTGCCGAAGATCTCGGTGAGTTCCTTCTCGTAGCCCGGCTTGATGTCGTACGTGATGGCTGCGAACGGCATGCCTGTGCCCTCTCTTCCTGCGTGACGGGGAACGGTCCCCGCCCAGCACAGGCCCGCCGGCTCGGGTCCCGCTCGAGGTCCCCTCACTGAAGGGGAGTTCGAGCCACCCTCCAGACCCGGGTGCGACGTTCCCTTCCGAACACCGACCCGAATGGGAGGGACGACGTGCACCGCACCCTGATCGTCGCCAAGCTGCGGCCGGACAAGACGGACGACATCGCGAAGATCTTCGAGGACTCCGACTCGACGGACCTGCCGCACATGATCGGCGTCAGCCGTCGCACGCTCTTCAGGTTCCACGGCCTGTACTTCCACCTGGTCGAGGCCGACCAGGACATCAACGACAACCTCTACCGGGCCCGCAGCCACCCGCTCTACGACGACATCAACACCCGGCTCGCCCAGTGCGTGGAGCCCTACGACCCGGACTGGAAAGAGCCCAAGGACGCGATGGCCGAGCCCTTCTACATCTGGACCAAGGACGGAGGGCGGATCCAGTGACCACCGCCATCACCCGCACCGTGAAGGTGGCCGCCGACGAGGTCGAGGCCAACACCAAGCGCGGCGGCGACATCCGCGTCACCCTCAGCCCCAAGACGGTCGGCTGCGGCTCCGGCTTCGGCGGCGTCATGACCCTGGAGCCCGGCGACTGGGTGACCGAGCACTACCACCCGTACTCCGAGGAGTTCATCCACGTCATCGACGGCAGCCTGGAGATGACGCTGGACGGCCGGGACGTCCTCGCCCTGGGCGCCGGCGACTCGCTGCTGGTCCCGATCGGGGTCCGCCACCGCCTGGTCAACACCGGCGACACCACCGCCCGCTGCGCCTTCCACCTGTCGCCGCTCGCGCCCCGCCCCGAGCTGGGCCACGTCGACACCGAGCCGGCCCAGCGCCCCGAGCAGTCCAACCCCGATGTCGGCGGTGCGCGGTGATCCGACGTGCCGTCATCACCGGCATCGGCGCGGTCGTGCCGGGCGGGGTGGGCCGGGAGGCCTTCTGGCGGACGCTGTCCGAGGGCCGTACGGCCACCCGGCGGATCACCCTGTTCGACCCGGCGGCGTTCCGCTCGCAGGTCGCCGCCGAGGTGGACTTCGACCCGGCCGCCGCCGGACTGACCCCGCGTCAGATCCGGCGGATGGACCGCGCGGCGCAGTTCGCGGTGGTCTCCGCCCGGGAGGCGGTGGAGGACAGCGGGCTCGAGCTGTCCGCCGTCGCCCCCGAGCGGGTCGGCGTCTCCCTCGGCAGCGCCGTCGGCTGCACCATGGGCCTGGAGGAGGAGTACGTCACGCTCTCCGACAGCGGCAAGAAGTGGCTCGTCGACCACGAGTACGGCGTCCCGCACCTGTACGGCTACATGGTGCCCTCCACCCTGGCGGTCGAGGTCGCCTGGGAGACCGGCGCCGAGGGCCCGGTCGCCCTGGTCTCCACCGGCTGCACCTCGGGCCTGGACTCCATCGGGCACGCGGTGCAGCTCATCGAGGAGGGCTCGGCGGACATCGTGATCGCCGGCGCCACCGACGCGCCCATCTCGCCCATCACGTCCGCCTGCTTCGACGCGATCAAGGCGACCACCCCGAACAACTCCGACCCGGAGCACGCCTCCCGCCCCTTCGACGGCAACCGCGACGGCTTCGTGCTCGGCGAGGGCGCCGCCGTCATGGTCGTCGAGGAGCGCGAGGCCGCCCTCGCCCGGGGGGCCCGGATCTACGCCGAGATCGCCGGGTTCGCCGGCCGCAGCAACGCGTACCACATGACCGGGCTGAAGCCCGACGGACGGGAGATGGCGGAGGCCATCACCGTCGCGCTGGACCAGGCGAGGCTGGACCCGACCGCGGTCGGCTACATCAACGCGCACGGCTCCGGCACCAAGCAGAACGACCGTCACGAGACCGCCGCCTTCAAGCGCAGCCTCGGACAGCACGCGTACGACATCCCGGTCAGCTCCATCAAGTCGATGGTCGGGCACTCGCTCGGCGCGATCGGGTCCATCGAGGTGGCCGCCTGCGCCCTGGCGCTGGACCGCCAGGTGGTCCCGCCCACCGCCAACCTGACCACCAAGGACCCGCTCTGCGACCTGGACTACGTGCCGATCACGGCCCGGGAGCACGCCATGGACGTGGTGCTCTCCGTCGGCAGCGGCTTCGGCGGCTTCCAGAGCGCGATGGTGCTGGCCCGGCCCGGGAGCGCGGCCGCCGCCGCGGGAAGAGGGGAGTGAAATGAGCGTGTCCGCCGCTCCCGTCGTCACGGGACTCGGGATCTGCGCGCCCACCGGCATCGGCGTCGAGGCCCACTGGTCGTCGGTGCTGGCCGGGAAGTCGGCGATCGGCCGCATCGAACGCTTCGACCCGACGCCGTACCCGGTGCGGTACGCCGGTCAGGTGCCGGGCTTCGACGCCACCGAGAGCGTGCCCAGCCGGCTGATCGCCCAGACCGACCACTGGACGCATCTCGCGCTGGCCGCCGGCGAGGCCGCGCTGGCCGACTCCGGGGCCGACGTCGGGGCCATCCCCGAGTACGAGATGGCCGTCGTGACCTCCTCGTCCTCCGGCGGCACGGAGTTCGGCCAGAAGGAGATGACCGCCCTCTACCAGCACGACCCCAGCTGGGTGGGCGCCTACCAGTCCATCGCCTGGTTCTACGCGGCCACCACCGGCCAGCTGTCCATCCGGCACAAGATGCGCGGCCCGTGCGGGGTCCTCGCCTGCGAGCAGGCCGGCGGACTCGACGCCATCGGCCAGGCCCGGCGGCTGATCCGCCGCGGCTCCCGGCTGGTCGTCACCGGCGGCACCGACGCCTCGCTGTGCCCCTACGGCCTCACCGCGCAGCTGAGCACCGGCCGGCTGTCCACCGTCCAGGACCCGGAGCGCGCCTACCTGCCCTTCGACGCCGAGGCCTGCGGGCACCTGCCCGGCGAGGGCGGGGCGATCCTCGTCGTGGAGAGCGCCGAACAGGCCGCCGAGCGCGGCGCGGGCACCGGCTACGGCCGGGTGCTCGGCTACGCCGCCGGCTTCGACCCGGCCCCCGGCTCAGGCCGCCCGCGCGCCCTGCGCCGCACCGCCGAACAGGCCCTCGCCGACGCCGGACTGGCCCCGTCCGACATCGACGTCGTCTTCGCCGACGCCTCCGGCGTCCCGGCCGACGACCGCGACGAGGCGGAGGCCATCGCCGCCGTCTTCGGGCCGTACGGCGTCCCGGTCACCGCGCCGAAGACGCTCACCGGCCGGATGTACGGCGGCGGGGCACCGCTCGACGTGGCCACCGCGCTGCTCGCGCTGCGCGAGGGCGTGATCCCGCACACCGCGCACATCCGCGAGGTCGCCCCCGGGCTCGCCGTCGACCTGGTCACCGGGGCGCCGCGGGAGCTGCCGCTGCGGCACGCGCTGGTGCTGGCCCGCGGCCACGGCGGGTTCGCGTCGGCGCTGGTGCTGGGCCGCTGACCCGTCCGCTTCCGCTCACCGACCGATCCGCGTACCGACCGACCCGCGTACCGAACGACCGCGTACCGAACCACCGCGTACCGAGGAGTTGTCATGGCCGGACACACCGACAACCACATCGTCATCGACGCCCCCATGGACGTCGTCTGGGAGATGACCAACGACGTCCCCAACTGGCCCGACCTGTTCAGCGAGTACGCCTCCGCCGAGGTGCTGGAGCGGGACGGCGACACGATCGTCTTCCGGCTCACCATGCACCCCGACGAGGACGGCAACGTCTGGAGCTGGGTCTCCCGGCGCACCAGCGACGCCGCCACCCGCACCGTGCGCGCCGAGCGGGTGGAGACAGGCCCGTTCGAGTTCATGAAGATCTACTGGGAGTACACCGAGGAGCCCGGCGGCGGGGTGCGCATGCGGTGGGTCCAGGACTTCCACATGAAGCCCGAGGCGCCCGCGACCGACGACGCGATGACCGAGCACCTCAACATCAACACCAAGGTGCAGATGGCGCTCATCAAGGAGCGGGTCGAGGCCGCGGCACGCGTGCTCACCCGCTGAAGGAGCCCCCGGTGCTGAATCTCGTCACCCCCCTGCTCCTGCTCTGCAACGGCCTGGCCGCCGGGGTCCTCTTCGGCACCCAGCTCGGCGGCTTCCCCTACCTCGCGTCGCTGCCCACCGACCGCTATGTGCACGCCCACGCGTTCTTCGGGCAGCGCTACGACCCGGCGATGCCGATCTGCCTGGTCGCCACCGTCGTCCTGGACGCGGTGCTGGCGGTGGGCACCGCCGACGCCGCGGCCCGCACCCTCTTCGCGGTCGCGGGAGTCCTCGCCGCGGCCACCGCGCTGATCTCGGTCACCAAGAACGCGCCGGTCAACCGGTGGATGCGGACCATCGACCCGGACAACCTGCCCCGGGACTTCCGGGACCCGCGCCGCGAGTGGGGCGCGTGGAACCAGCGGCGCAGTGTGCTCACCATCGTCGCGCTCGTCGCCAACTGCGCCGCCCTCGGCTTCCTGCTCTGACCCATCGACGTACTACGGAGGTACCCCCATGGATCTCGGCCTCAAGGGCAAGAAAGCCCTGGTCACCGGTGGCACGCGCGGTGTCGGCCGAGGCGTCGTGCTGGCGCTCGCCCGCGCCGGCGTCGACGTCGTCACCTGCTACCAGCGCGACAGCGAGTACGTCGCCTCCCTGGAGCGGGAACTGAAGGAGACCGGCGGCGACCACCACGTGCTGCGCGCCGACCTGTCGCAGCCCGAGGAGATCGCCGCCCTGCTCGCCAAGGTGCGCGAACTGCACGGCGACCGCCTCGACCTGCTCGTCAACAACGCCGGCGCGATCAGCCACGTCCCGTACGCCGAGCTGCCGCTGGAGGAGTGGCAGCGCATCCTCAACACCAACGTCACCGGCGCCCACCTCGTCATCCAGCACGCCCTGCCGCTGCTCGGCGAGGGCTCCTCGGTGGTGTCCATCGGCTCCCGCGCCGTCGACGCCGGCATCCCGCTGCGCGCCCACTACACCACCACCAAGGCCGCCCTGGTCGGCCTCAACCGGTCGCTGGCCAAGGAGTTCGGCCCGCAGGGCATCCGCTTCAACGTCGTCGCGCTCGGCGTCATCGAGACCGAGAACTTCCACGCCATGCCCGAGGAGCAGCGCCGGCTCATGGCCGAACGCTACGGCGCCAAGACCGCCCTGGGCCGCCTCGGCACCCCCGACGAGGTCGCCGGCGCGATCCTGTGGCTGGCCAGCGACCTGTCCCGGTACGTCACCGGCAACACCATCGGCGTCGACGGGGGGATCTCCTGATGGCCTTCCGGGTGATGCTGCGCATGGAGATCGAGCCGGGCAAGGAGGCCGACTTCGAGAAGGCCTGGCTGGAGGGGACCGAGGCGGTCACCGGCCACCCGGCCAGCCTCGGGCAGTCGCTGTCCCGCGAGGAGGGGCCCGAGGGCAGCACCTACGTCATCGTCAGCGACTGGGTGGACGAGCCGCGGTTCCGCGCGTTCGAGGAGAGCCCGGCCCACCTGGAGCACCGGGCGACCCTCCACCCGTTCCGCAGGAGCGGCACCTTCCACGTCATGGAGGTGCTGCACCGCATCGAGGGCAGGGCGGCCGCCGATGCCCGGTGAGGACCGCGCGGGCGGTGCGGGCGGGGCCGGCGGCGCGGGCGGCGAGGTGCGGGTCGTGGTGTACCAGGCCGCGTACGACGAGCAGCAGCTCGCCGCCGTCCGCGCCGCGTACCACCAGGTGAGCGAACGGCTCGCGGGGGCGCCCGGCATGCTCGGCAACGAACTGCTGCGCAGCCCCCACGACCCGACCTCGCTCGCCGTGCTGAGCCGCTGGGAGTCGCTGGAGGCCTTCCGCGCCTGGGAGGCCGGACCCGACCACCGGCACGACACCGCCCCGCTGCGGCCCTTCCGCGACGACCGCACCGGCGCGCCGTTCGCCGTGTACGAGGTCGACGCCGCGTACTGAGCGGCCCCGGCGGGCCCGCCCGGCAAGCGGCGCGTGCCACCCACTCGACAGTGGGTGGTCCGCGGAACACCGCTTCCCGAGATCACCGTGTCCCGAGATCACCGTGTCCCGAGATCACCGTGTCCCGAGATCACCGCTTCCCGAGATCACCGTGTCCTGAGATCACAGAGAAGAGAACCCACCATGACAGACCGCCAGTTGGCGTTCATCGGCCTCGGCAACATGGGCGGCGGCATGGCCCGGCGGCTGCTGGACACCGGGCACACCCTGACCGTCTTCAACCGGACCCCCGCCAAGGCCGCCCCGCTCGTCGAGGGCGGCGCACGGCTCGCCGACGCCCCGGAGCGCGCGGCGGCCGGACACCGGATCGTCATGCTCAGCCTCAGCGACGAGGCGGCCGTCGAGGAGATCCTCTTCGGCCGGATCGTCCCCGTCCTCGCCCCCGGCACCGTCGTCGTGGACACCTCCACCGTGTCCCCCGGTTACGCCCGCGAGGCCGCCGCGCGGCTCGCCGCCGAGGGACTGCGCCGGGTCGAGGCCTGTGTCGTCGGCAACCCGCTCCAGGCCCGCAAGGGCGAGCTGCGGGTGTTCGTCTCGGGAGCGTCGGAGGACCTCTACGAGGCCCGCCCCGTCCTCGAGGCCATCGGCAGCGAGGTCGTCCACGTGGGCGCCCCCGGCAACGCCGCGAGCATGAAGCTGATCCTCAACCTGCTGCTCGGCGCCCAGGTCGCCGCGCTCGCCGAGGCCGTCGACTACGGCACCGCGGCCGGACTGGACCGCGACCAGCTGATCGGCGTCGTCTCGGCCAGCGGCTTCAGCTCCCTGGTGATGCGGTTCCGCGCCGAACTGATGCTCAAGCGCACCTACGAGCCGGCCTTCTTCCGCTCCGAGCTGATGGAGAAGGACATCCGGATCGCGCTGGAGGCGGCCGCCGGACTCGGCACCGAGATGCCCGTCCTGGGCACGGTGCGGGAGCGGTTCGCCCAGGTCCTGGCCGCCGGAGACGGGGACAAGGACGCGTCCGTGCTCGTCGAACACCAACCCCGGCAAGGAAGGTGACACTGTGCTGAGTACCACCCGGAGCACGCTCCGGAACACCGATGTCCTGGTGGTCGGCGGGGGACTCGCAGGACTCTCGACCGCCGTCTTCCTCGCCGGGCAGGGCGTGGACTGCCTGCTGATCGAGCGGCAGCCCGAACTCTCCGGCCACCCGCGCGCCCGCGGCGTCCATCCGCGGGCCATGGAGCTGATGCGCGCCGCCGGCGTCGAGGAGGAGATCCGGGCCATGCCCTCCGCCCGCCTGCTCGCGGGCAACTCCGGCGTGATCGCGGCCCGTTCGCTGGCCGGGCCCGAACTCGGCGCCCTCGACGAGAAGTACGTCATGGACGTGGGCGCCGACGTGGGCTCGCTGTCCCCGACCGGCTGGTGCCTGTGCCACCAGGGCGAACTGGAGGACGTGCTGCGGGGCCGCGCCGAACGGCTCGGCGTCGCCCTGCGCTTCCACACCGAGCTGCTCTCCTTCACCCAGGACGGCCCCCCGGGCGAGGAGATCACCGCCCGCGTCCGGGACCGCGTCACCGGCGCCGAGCGCACCGTCAAGGCCCGCTACCTGGTCGCCGCCGACGGCGCGCACAGCGGGGTCCGGCAGACGCTCGGCATCCCCTTCCAGGGAGAAGCGCTCGGCCACTACGTCAACGTGCACTTCCGGGCCGACCTCACCGAGCAGCTCGCCGGCCGCCGGTTCCTGATGTGCTACACGTTCAACGAGCGGGTGCGCGGCGCCCTGATGCCGCTGGACAACGCCACCGAGTGGCTGCTGCACATCGCCTACGACCCCGCCACGAGCGACCTGGAGTCGTTCACCGAGGAGCGGTGCGCCGAACTGGTCCGGGCCGCCACCGGGGTTCCCGGCCTCACCCCGCAGATCCTGTCCGTGTCCCCCTGGGAGGGCGCGGCCCGCACCGCGGACCGGTTCCGCGACGGACGGGTGTTCCTGGTCGGGGACGCCGCCCATGTGATGCCGCCCAGCGGGGGCTTCGGCTCCAGCACCGGCATCCAGGACGCGCACAACCTGGCCTGGAAACTCGCCGCCGTCCTCGACGGCTGGGCCGGGCCCGCGCTCCTCGACAGCTACGACGAGGAACGCCGGCCGATCAGCGAGGCCACCGTCGAGCAGGCCGTGCTGCGCTCCCAGGACCGGCCGCGCCTCGTCGACGAGCCCGGCGAGCGGCCCCCCGTGCACCCGGGCATCGTCGAGGACGCCCTCGTCTGGCTGTCCTGGCGGTACCGCTCCTCCGCCGTCACCCCCTGGGACGAGGGGATCCTGCCCGGATACGGCGTCTGGTCCGCCGAGAACGACGGCCGGCCCGGCAGCCGTGCCCCGCATCTGCGGCTGCGCCGCGGCGGCGCCGAACTGTCCGTGCTGGACCTGTTCGGCTCCCGCCCGGTCCTGCTGACCGGCCCCGACAACCGGGCCTGGCGGGAGGCGGCCACGGCGGTCTCCCACGAACTCGGGGTGCCGCTGGAGGTCCACGGCATCGGTGCGGAGCTGACCGATGTCGAGGACAGGTGGCCGGAGCGGTACGGGGTGACGGCGCAGGGCGCGGTGCTGGTGCGGCCCGACGGCGTGGTCGCCTGGCGCTGCGCGGACGCGCCGGTCTTCGCCCGCAACACGCTGCGCGCGGTCGTGGCACGGCTGCTCGGCCGGGACGGGACGACCGCCGCGACGACCGACGAGGGAAAGGAAGCGGAACGGTGACGCACAGGGTGATCCTGCGGATGGAGATCTTCCCGGAGATGGCCGCGGACTTCGAACGGACCTGGCGGGAAGTGGGGGAGTCCATCTCCCGGGAACCGGACAACCTCGGCCAGGCGCTGGTCCGTGACACCGAGGAGGAGGGCGTCTACTGGGTGTTGAGCGACTGGACGTCCGAGGCGAGCTTCCGTTCGTTCGAGGTGACCGAGCGCCACCTGGCGCATCGGCTGAAGCTGAAGCCGTACCGCAAGGGCGGTGCGATGCATGTCACCGAGGTGGTCCGGGAGATCGCCCCGGCCTGACCCCGGTCCACGCTCTCAAGGCGCCGTCGCGGAGGGTTCACCTCCGTGGCGGCGCCCTTCGGTGTGCGGGGAGCGAGGTAAGGCGGGGCGGGAGCGCCGTAGGGGTGCCGGTGTGTTGCGGAGCGCGGGCCGTCCGTGGCCGGTCGCGCAGTTCCCCGCGCCCCTTTTCGGGTGGGACCAGTGGACCCAGCCCTCAAGGGGCGCGGGGAACTGCGCGAACAACCCCCACCGGCCCGCACCCCGCGAACGACCCCGGCCCAGCACTGCGCCCCCGGCCGGAGTACGACGACCGGGGGCGAGCTCCGGGACGAGTCACTGCGGTTGATGCTCCCGCACCGGCGCGCGCGGCCCGGGCGCCGCGGCCCGGGCCGGCCGGGGAAGCCCCACCCGCAGCAGGACCAGCGCCAGCACGTACATCACGAGCTGGCAGCCCAGCGCCCAGGACACCGCGCGGACGGAGTCCGACGCTCCCGCGGCGAGGCCGTAGAAGACCGAGCCCACGAGGGCCACGCCGAACGCGTTGCCGATCTGGCCGAAGGTGGAGAACACGCCGCTGGCCGAGCCGATGCCGCCGTGGGGCATCGCGGAGAGCGTGATGTTGTAGAGCGGGGGGCTCAGCAGGCCCATCCCCGCGCCGCACAGGACCAGGCCGGGGAGGACGTGCAGGGGGCGCAGGGCGGAACCCTGGTCCACGGTCTGCCAGAGCAGGACCGCGGTGCCGGCCGCCATCAGCAGCGCGCCGCACTCCAGCATGGGGCGCCCGAGGCGTCCGGTCAGCGGGACCGACGCACCCGACGCGAGCGCGGCCGACACCGCGAAGGGCAGCAGGGTGAAGCCCGCCTTCTGCGCGCTGTAGCCCAGTCCGTCCTGGAGGTGGACGACGTACACCAGGAAGAAGGACGCCACCGCGCCCAGCACCAGGAAGTTGACCGCGGCGCCGGCCGGGAAGGCACGGCCGCGGAAGAGGCCGGGGGCGAGCAGCGGGGTGCGGCCGGCGCGTTCGGCCCGGCGCTGGAGCGGGGACAGCAGGGCGAGCACGGCGACGCCCAGCACGGCCAGGGGCATCAGCAGCAGCGGGTGGCCCGTCTCCCGGCCCTGCACCAGCGGGACCAGCAGCAGGAGCAGGCCCGCGGTGGCCACCGCCACGCCGACCAGGTCCAGGCGGGGCGCACGCTCGGCCCGTTCGGCGGGCAGCCAGCGCGCGGCGAGCACGAAGGCGAGCGCGCCCACCGGCAGGTTGACGAGGAACACGGCCCGCCAGCCGAGGCCGAACAGGTCGGCGTGCGCGAGCAGTCCGCCGAGCACCGGACCGGCGCAGGTGGCGGCGGCGATCACCGCGGCCTGCACCCCGAACGCCGGACCGCGCCGCTCCTTGGGGAACAGCAGGATGATCACCGGGGCGATCTGCGGGGCCAGCAGGGCCGCGGACAGGCCCTGGAGCACCCGGGCCGCGATCAGCACCGCGGCGTTCGGCGCCGCCGCGCACAGCGCCGAGGCCAGGGTGAACGCGACGATCCCCCACAGCACCAGCGGCCGTCGCCCGTACGCGTCGCCCAGCCGGCCCGCGGTGACCAGCAGCAGCGCGAAGGCGAGGCTGTAGCCGGCCAGCAGCCACTGCACGGCCGCGTCGGACGCGCCGAGTCCGTCCTGGACCGACGGCGCGGCGATGCTCACCACGGTCACGTCGAAGGTGTGCAGGAATCCTGCGAGCAGGACCGCGCCGAGCGCGAGCCAGGAGCTGCGCGGCACGGTCGGGTGGGTGGTCACGTACGCCTCCTCGAAGTACACGACTCTGGTCGCCGCCACTGTCCGCAGGAACCACGGAGGACGGCTCGAGGATCGTTCGACGAGCGGGTGGCGCGGCCTGCGGTGTCGACCGCGGCTCTAGCGGGGTGCGTCCGCGGCGCGACCGTGCGCGCGGATGCTGCCGGTGACCTTCACAGACGTAACCGACAGACGTGGACGAGAGGTGACGCCGTGTCCGGGCTCGTTGGCTGGATCGACTTCGAAAGGGACTTGCGCAGGCATCGGCCGGTCGTCACGGCGATGGCGTCGACGCTGGCGCAGCGCGGGCCGGACGGCGAGGCGGTGTGGACCGGGGAGCACGCCGCGCTCGGGGCCCGGCTGCTGCATCTGGACGGGCTGACGGACGAACAGCCGTTCGTGCTGCCGGCGGCCGGGCACGACATCGTCGCCTGTGTCACCGGCTGGCCGACCGGCACCGAGGCCGTGCGCGCCGACCTGGCCGCGGCCGGGGTGCGGGTGCCGGCGTCGGCCGGGCCGACGGCGCTGGTCGCGCACGCCTACCGGGAGTGGGGCGCCGACTTCCTGCCGCGGCTCACCGGCGCCTGGGCGGTGGCGATCTGGGACGGCCGTACCGAGGAGATGATCCTCGCCCGCGACCACCTGGGCGGCCAGCCGCTGTACTGGACGCGCACCGCGACCGGCATGGTGTTCGGCTCCGAGCGCAAGGTGCTGCTCGCGCACCCGGAGGTGGACCCGGTCGTCGACGCGGCCGGTCTGCGCGAGGCGGTGTCGCAGGCCCTGCCGCACGGCGGGATCTTCTCCGGCTTCGACCGGATCGGCGCCGCCGAGATCGCCCGCTGGGGCCGCGACGGTCTCAAGCGCACCAAGTACTGGGGCATCAGCACCCAGCCCCACACCGACGACTACGACACGACCGTCGCGACGGTCCGGGAGATCCTGGCGCGCAGCGTCGAGGACAACCTGACCGACGACCCCTCCCAGATGCTGGTGATGCTCTCGGGCGGCGCCGACTCCTCCGCCGTGGCGGGCCTGGCCGCGGACTCGCTGGCCCGCTCGCAGAGCGGCAGCCTGCGCGCCTTCACCATCGAGTTCCGCAGCAGCGAGTTCCGCGCCGACGTCATGCGCAGCACGCACGACACCCCGTTCGCCACCGAGGTCGCCCAGCACATCGGTGCCGACCACACCCTGGTGGAGCTGGAGACGGGGGACATCCTCGACCCGATCGTGCGGGTCGGGATGCTGAAGTCGAAGGACTTCCCCACCCGCCAGTACGACATGGACACCGCCCAGTACCTGACGGTGCAGCGCGCCGCGCAGGAGGGCTGCAAGGTGGTCTTCGCCGGGTACGGCGGCGACAAGTACTTCCAGGGCGCGACCTGGTTCACACACAAGGACCTGGTGCTGTCCGGGACCTTCCCGTGGGTGGCGCTCGCCCAGAAGTTCGGGGCCGCGAACGGGTTCGGCACCGGCCTGTTCAACGCCGACGCGCTGCGGGCACTCGACTTCGGGACCTACTACCGCGACGTGTACGCCACCGCGGTCGCCGAGGTCGAGTACCTGCCCGAGGAGGACGAGTGGCAGCGCCACATGCGGCGCGTCGCCTACCTGATGAACACCCGCTTCGGCATCGACGCGGGCTCCTACTCGGCGGCCGGCCTCCAGCTGCGTACCCCGATCAACCACCCCGAGCTGGTCCAGTACGCGTACAACATCCCCAACGAGATGCACAACCGGCGCGGCATCGAGAAGGGCATCCTGCGCGCGGCCGTCGCCGACCTGCTGCCCGAGTCGGTGCTGAACCGGCACCGCAGCGCCTCCCCGGTCTCGAACCACCCCGACTACCCGGCCGGACTCCAGCGGGCGATGAAGGCGGTGCTCGCCGACCCGGACGCCCCGGTGCGGCAGATCATGGACGTGGAGGCCGCCGCGGCGGTCGCGGCGAGCCTGGAACGGCTCACCAAGGACCGGATGGCCCGCGCCGACGTCGAGCTGATGCTCCAGCTGAACCTGTGGCTGGACCACTACCGGGTGAGGCTCGCGCTGTGACCGCCGACGCGTCGCGCTCCCGGCGGCTCGCCCGCCACCTGGACGAGGCGGGCCTGGACGCCCTGGTCGCCACCTCGGCGGAGAACGTCCTCTACCTGACGGGCATCTCCAGCGTCGGCGGCCAGAACCACCCGTACAGCAGCCGCGCCCTGGCCGTCGTGACCCGGGACCGCCCGGACGCCCCGTACTTCGCCAGCTCGCGCGGCGACGTCGACCAGTTCCTGGACGCCACCACCGCGCTCAGCGGCGTCGTCGCCTACGGGACCTTCCACCGGGTGCTGCCCGACGGGCTGGAACTCACCCCGCGCGAGGAGCGGTTCAAGGAGGTCGGGGTGGACGCCGCGCCCGCGCCGGACGCCCTGGCCGCCCTGGTGCGCATCCTCACCGAGGCCGGACTGGCCGGGGCCCGGATCGGCGTGGACGAGAACGCCGCCCCGCTCGGCTTCCTCGACCGGCTCGCCGAGGCCCTGCCGGCCGCCGCGGTGCGCCCCGCCGCGGCCGTCCTCCAGCAGGTCCGCAAGGTCAAGACCGAGGCGGAGGTGCGGCGGATCGCCGAGTCCGCCGCGATCGCCGAGTCCGGGATCCGGGCCGCGCTGGGCATCGCCGCCGAGGGCGTCACCGAGCGGGACATGGTGCGGGAGTTCGAGACCGCCGTCGCGCGGGCGGGCGGACGCCCGCGGTTCACCCTGATCAAGTTCGGCCGGGACGGCGTGCTGGGCCAGACCCGGCCGACGGACATCCCGCTGCGCCGCGGCGACTCCATCTGGTTCGACGTGGGCTGCACCTGGCGCGGCTACTGGTCCGACATCGCGCGGACCGCCAGCTTCGGCACACCCTCGCCCCGGCTGGCGGCGACCTACGCGGCGATGCTCGCCGGTGAGCAGGCCGCGCTGGACGGCGCCAAGCCCGGCATGACGGGCGGCGAGCTGTTCGACCGCACCGTGGAGGCGGTCCGCGCCGCCGGGGTGCCGCACTACCGCCGGCACCACGTCGGTCACGGCATCGGCGCGGAGATCTACGAGCCGGTCCTGCTCACCCCCGGCAACGGGGACGTGATCGAGGAGGGAACCGTCGTCAATTCCGAGACGCCGTACTACGAATTCGGGCTCGGCGGCGTCCATGTAGAGGACCCCTTTGTCGTCGAGCCCGGCGGCAACCGGCTCCTGACCACGCTGGACCGCTCGCTCATCGTCATCGACTAGGAAGGCACATGTCTCTTTCCCGACGCCATTTCCTGGGCGCCTTAGGCGCCACCTCCACCGGACTGATCCTCCCGTTCGCCGCCGGCTGCAACAACGGCGGCGACGGCGAGGGCGTCATAGAGTCCGGGGACGTGCCGCTGCCGGCCCGCTTCAGCCTCGCCTTCAAGCGGCCGCCGGTCATCACGCCGACGTCGTCCGAGGGCACCACCGACTACTTCGACGTCCGGGCCTACGCCACCAAGGTGCAGATCCTGCCCGGCGTGCAGACCGAGATCTTCGGCTACAACGGCACGTTCCCCGGCCCCACCTTCAAGGTCCGCAAGGGCCGTACGGCGGTCGTCCGCACCCGCAACGACCTGCCCGTGCCGATCGTCACCCATCTGCACGGCGGCAAGACGCCGGCCGAGAGCGACGGCTACCCGACCGACCTGCTGCTGCCCACGTCCGGGTGGACGGCGTCGGCCCACCGGCACCACTCCGGTGTGGCCATGGAGGGCACCACCGCCGAGGGCACCCGGAACTACACGTACCCGAACGCCCAGCGGGCGGCCACGCTCTGGTACCACGACCACCGGATGGACTTCACCGGACCCCAGGTCTGGCGCGGACTGGCCGGCCTGTACCTCGTCCACGACGACGAGGAGGACGCGCTGCCGCTGCCCAAGGGCGACCGCGACATCCCCGTGATGATCATGGACCGGGCGTTCGACTCCAACGGCGCGCTGGCCTACCCGTCCGTCGACCCGTCCCTGAAGACCACCCCCGGCGTCACCGGCGACGCGCACAACGGCATGACCGGCGACGTCATCCTGGTCAACGGGGTGCCCTGGCCGCGCCTGGAGGTCCCCGGCGCCCGCCACCGGCTGCGGCTGGTCAACGCCTCCAACGCCCGCCGCTACCGCGTCAAGCTGGACCCGGAGCCCCCGACCGGCGAGCCCTTCACGCTGATCGGCAGCGACGGCGGTCTGCTCGCCCGGCCACAGGAGATGGACTCGATCTACATGGTGCCGGGCGAACGCTTCGACGTGATCGTCAACTTCGGCGCCTACGCGCCGGGGACGAAGGTCACCGTCAAGAACAGCCTCGGGGACGGCTCCACCGCGGAGATCATGCAGTTCGTGGTCGGCGACAAGATCACCGACAACACGTCCGTGCCGTCGACGCTCTCCACCGTCGAACGCCTCGACCCGGCCAAGGCGGTCCGCACCCGGTCCTTCACCCTGGCCCGCAACCAGGAGAACGGGCACTACGTCTACAAGATCAACGGTTATCCGTTCTCCACCGACCGCAGCTGGGCCGACGTCAAGCGCGGGGAGATCGAGATCTGGGAGTTCAGCTCCACCACCCACCACCCCATCCACCTGCACCTGTCGCCCTTCCAGGTGTACAAGCGCGGCGGCTCCACCACGGTCAACCCCGAGGACGTCGGGTGGAAGGACACCGCGCGCATGATGCCCAACGAGAAGCTCAGCCTGCTCGTCCGCTTCGACGACTACACCGGCAAGTTCGTCTTCCACTGCCACAACCTCGAGCACGAGGACATGGCGATGATGGCCAACTTCCGCGTGTCGTAAGGCCGTTCCGCCCGGCACGAACGAAGGGGCCGCCGTCCTCCCGGACGGCGGCCCCTTCCCGCGCGCTCAGTCCCGCGCCAGCGTGCGGCGCAGCGCCGCCTCCAGCGCGGCGGCACCGTCCGCCGGGGCACCCGCCGACCGCCAGGCCACGAACCCGTCGGGACGCACCAGCACCGTGCCGTCGGCCGTCACCCCGTACCGCGCGTGCCAGCCGTCCTCCGACACGTCCCGCACCGCCGCGCCGAACGCCACCGTGCGCAGCCGCACCCCGGCCCGCCGCGCCGCGTCCTCGCCGGCCCGCCGCCACGGCGAACCGTCGGCGCCGCACAGCAGCACCAGGGACGAGCCGTACAGATCCAGCAGGGAGCCCGGACGCTCCTCGCCGCCGTCCCGCAGCAGCACCGGGACGTGCGGGGCGCGCGTGCCCGGCTCGCCGGACAGCTTCGCCGGCTCCCGGAACATCGCGAGCGGCACTCCCGGCTCGGCGGCGGCCGGATAGGCGTGCCCGAGCATCACGGCCAGCACGTCCACGGTGGCCCGGCGCTGCTCCTCCCCGGCCCGCCCGGAACGCACCAGCAGCCGCAGCTGGGCCTGCTCGATGGTGGCCTCCGCGACCGGTCTGCGCTCCGCGTCGTAGGTGTCGAGCAGCCCCTCGCCGGCCTCGCCGCGCAGCACCGCGGCCAGCTTCCAGGCCAGGTTGTGCGCGTCGTGCACGCCGGTGTTGGCGCCGTAGCCGCCGATCGGCGGGATCACATGCGCCGAGTCCCCGACCAGGAACACCGAGCCGTCCCGGAACCGCTCCGCCGACAGCGCGGCCAGCTCCCACGGCAGTACGCCGATGATCTCGACGTCGGCGTCCGGGGCGCCGATCGCCGAACGCACCAGCCGCACACTGCGCTCGGTGTCGAAGTCCTCCGGGCTCTCGCCCCGTTCGGGGCGGTACTGGAGGATGAGGGTGCCCCGCCGCAGCGTGTCGTCGTGGCCCAGCACCGCGCCGCTCATGTCCGCGTTCTCGATCTGGCAGATCGAGAACCGGCGCCCGGCCAGCGGCCCGGCGAGATCCGCGCGGAACAGGATGCTCACCTGGTGCTGGAGGGTGCCGCGGCCGACCCGGCGGATCCCCAGCGTCTCCCGCACCGGGCTGCGCCCGCCGTCCGCGGCGACCAGCCAGCGGGCGCGCACGCGCCGCTCCTCCCCGGTGCCGCGGTCCTTCGTCGTGGCGACGACCGGGCCGTCCGGGCCCTGCGGCCGCTCGAACGAGGTGAGTTCGGTGCCGTAGCGCAGCACCGCGCCCGCCCGGTCCGCGGCCTCGCGGACGATCGGCTCCATCACGTCCTGGCCCAGCGCGATCTGCCGGGACGGCGTCACCGCGCTCAGATCGCCCGGCTCCGGCAGCATCACCGCCTTCAGCTCCCGCCCCGCCAGCGACTCCACGGTCGCCTGACGGCGGTGCTCCGCGTAACCGGCGGCGGCCCGCAGCACCGGCTCCTCCACCCCGGCGGACCGGAAGAGCTCCAGCGTCCGCGGGTACCACCCCCACGCCCGGGGGTGGACGGAGGTCGACGCGTGCCGCTCCACCAGCACGCAGCGCACCCCGTGGTGGCGCAGGAACAGCGCACAGCTCAGTCCGGTGATCCCGCCGCCCACGATCAGAACGTCCGTCGACTCCTCGGACCGCTCCTGAAGTTCCTCGGGCTCCTTGCCCACAGCCACACTCCCTTCCGGTACGAACGGCCGGACCCGAATCGCCCGGATCCCGTCCGGGAGCATCGTCCGCACGACTGCTGGAGAGGCCGTCCAGTCAAACTCGAGGTGGCGCGGCCAGCCTGTGGCTCCCTTACCGAGAGGAGCCCCACGCCGTGTCCGGAATCACTGGATGGATCGACCACGAGCGGGACCTGCGGCGCGAGCGCCCCGCCCTGCTCGCCATGACCGCCTCCCTCGCCCAGCGCGGCCCCGACGGCGAACGGCTGTGGTGCGCCGAGCACGCCGCCCTCGGCACCCGCTGGTCCGACGCGGACGGTACCGGAGCCCCGCGCCAGCCGTGGGTTCTGGAGGAAGGCGGGCGCACGGTGCTCGCCGCCGCCGTCACCGGCACCCTGTACGACGCCGAGGCGCTGCGCTCCGACCTCGGCGTGACCGGCCGGCCCGTCACCCAGGCCGAACTCGTCGGCCGCGCCTACCTGCGCTGGGGCGAGCGGTTCGCCGAGCACCTCGACGGCGCGTTCGCCGTCGCGATCTGGTCCGAGCGCGACCAGGAGCTGGTGCTGGCCCGCGACCGGCTCGGCAATCAGCCGCTCTTCTACTACCCGCTGTCCACGGGCGTGCTGTTCGGCTCCGAGCGCAAGGCGATCCTCGCCCACCCGGCGGTCGAGCCGGTCATCGACGCCGACGGCCTGCGCGAGCTGTTCTCCTACGCCGGCACCGCCGGACACGGCATCCTCAAGGGCTTCGCCCAAGTGCCGCCCGGCCATGTGCTGCGCTTCTCCCGGGGCCGCCGGACCGCGTACCGCTACTGGCAGCTCACCGCCCAGGAGCACACCGACGACCAGGCGGAGACCATCGCCCGGGTCCGCGAGCTGCTCGGCGCCTCCGTCCGCCGCAGCCTGGGCACCGGGGCCGTCCCCGGCATCCTGCTGTCCGGCGGCATCGACTCCAGCGCCGTCACCGCGCTGGCCCACCAGGCGCTCGCCGAGCGCGGCGGCGGCACGGTGCGCACCTTCACCGTCTCCTTCGGCTCCGCCGAGGAGTTCAAGCAGGACGAAATCTGGGGCAGCCCCGACGCGCCCTTCGTGCAGTCCGTGGTCCGCCACCTGGGCACCGAGCACACCGACCTGGTGCTGGACACCGCCGACATCATCGACCCGGCGGTGCGCGCGGCGGTGCTGCGCGCCAAGGACGTGCCCAGCCCGCTCGGCAACATGAACACCTCCCTGCACCTGCTGTGCCGGGCGGTGCGCGAACACGTCGGCTCGGTCCTGCTCGGCGAGATCGCCGACGCGGTCTTCGGCGGCTTCGCCTGGGTGCACAACAAGGAACTCGTCGAGGCCCCCACCCTGCCCTGGGTGGCCATGGCCCGCTTCGGCGGCGGCAAGCACGGCCTGGGCGGCGACCTGCTCGCCCCCGACCTGCTCGGCAAGCTCGACCTCAACGGCTACTGCGCCGACGCGTACGCCACCACCATGGCCGAGGTGCCCCGGCTGGACGGCGAGAGCGGCCAGACCCTGCGCATGCGGGAGATCACCTACTTCCACCTCACCCGCTGGCTGGAGACCCTGCTCAGCCACGACGAGTCGCTCGGCTCGGCGGCCGGCCTCGGCACCCGCATGCCGTTCTGCGACTGGCGCCTGGTCACCTACGCCTACAACGTGCCGTGGTCGCTGAAGAGCTTCGACGGCCGCGAGAAGTCCCTGCTGCGCGCCGCCGTCGCCGACCTGCTCCCCGACGACGTCGTCAACCGCGCCAAGAGCCCCTACCCGGTCACCCAGGACCCGGCCTACGGCCACGCGCTGTGCGAGGGCATGACGGCCCTGCTCGCCGATCCCTCCGCACCGGCCGCCCCGCTCGCCGACACCGCCGGCGTCCGCGCCCTCATCGACGACCCGTCCGTCCTGGACAGCGGCATGCGCGCCTGGGTCGCCCGCGCCAACGTCGAGATGCTCCTCGGCCTCAACGACTGGCTCCGCCGCTACGGCGTCCGGGTGGAACTGTGAGCGCCCCGACCACGCCCGGCCCCGACCGGGCGAGCACGCGCGCGGCGGCCGGACCGACACAGGGAGCCGGGAGCCCGGCAGGCACACCGACGGGCGAGGCCGGGACCACAGCGGGTACGCCCCGGCCGGCTTCACCGGCTCCCCGGGCGGCGGCCGGACGGACCGGCAAGGCCGGGAGCGCGGTGGGCGGGTCCGGGCCCGCTTCGCCGGCTCCCCGGGCGGCGGCCGGACGGACCGGCGAGGCCGGGAGCGCGGTGGGCGGGTCCGGGTTCGCTTCGCCGGCTCCCCGGGCGGCGGCCGGACGGACCGGCGAAGCCGGGAGCGCGGTGGGCGGATCCGGGGCCGGGCCGGCGGGTTCCGCGACGGCCGGGCGGTCCGGGCGGGCGGGTCGCGCCGGGCGGGCCCAGGGAACCGGGGGACCGGCGGGTGCGGCCCGTCGTGGCCGGGGGCTCGTCCTCGGGCGGGACGCCGGGCCGGTCGGGCGGAGCGTGCGGGTCGCCGCGGGAGGTGCCGCGCTCACGCACATCCTGAGCACCAAGGCTCCCGACCACACCGGAGGTGAACTCCTCGCCGCGACGGGCACCGCCCTCGCGCTGGCCGTGGCCTACACCGGAGTCCTCGTGCTGCTGCGGCCGTTGCTGGAGCGCGGCGCGCGCACGGGCCTGTCCGGCTGGCCGGGCGGCGCGCTGCTCCTGCTGCCGATGCTGCTCTACCCGATCGGAGTCCTGCCCGACGGCCCGGCCCTGGGCGTCGCGCTCTACGTCGAGTTCTCCGTGCTCGTCGCCGGCGCCACCGGCTACGGCGGCATCGAACTGGCCGCCCTGCCCGCGCTGTTCCTCGGCCGCCGGCCCGTGCTGTACGGCCCGTTCAACGCCGTCGACCTCGCCGAGCGAAGCCTGCGCGGACGCCGCGCCGGCACGCCCGAACGGCTGGCCGGCGCGCTCGCCGCCACCGGACTCGCCTGGTTCTGGATCGTGCCGCCGCTGGCCGCCGTACGCGGCGGTCTCGGCGACGCCTTCGACGCGCTGGGCACCCTCGACCCGGCGGCCGGCGGTGCCGTGCTCGTCGCCGGCGTCCTGCTCGCCGTACCGGCACCCGGACCGGCGCGGCTGCGCCGGCTGCGCGCCGCGGCGTTCGTCCTGCTCGGCCTCGGCGGAGCGGTCGGCGCCCTGCCCGACGTGCTGTGGCCGCTGATCATCCTGACCGGCCTGGCGATCGGCGCCGTACGGCTGACGTCCGGCGGCCGGCGGGGCGCGCCCGAGCGGACCGCCGCCACGGGTCGCGTCCCGGCCCGTCCGCACGTCGAGACGTCTTCCACCACCCGTTGAGACCGTCTGCGGAGCATTCCCCCATGGCTGAGAACACCGCTGAAAGCACCCGGACCACACCGGGCGCACCGCACGACGGACCGGCGGCCGCACCCGGCGGCCACCGCGCCGCCCTCGCCGTCTGGGCGCCCCAGTTCCGGCTCCGGCTCACCACCCCCCGGCTGGAGCTGCGCGTCCCCGACGAGCGCGATCTGTGCGCCCTCGCCGAACTCGTCGCCGACCAGGGCATCCACGCCCCCGACGCATCCCCCTTCCAGGGCGGCTGGAGCAACGCGCTGCCGCAGGTGGTGGCAGGCAGAGTCCTGCAGTACCTGTGGAAGGGCCTCGCACTGAGCCGCCCCGACTACTGGAACCTCGGCCTCGCCGTGTTCCTGGACGGCCGCCCGATCGGCGTCCAGGGACTGCAGGCCAGAAACTTCCCCGTCCTGCGGGAAGTCGCCTCCGAGAGCTGGCTGGCCCGCGGCCACCAGGGCCGCGGCCTCGGCACCGAGATGCGCGCCGCCGCCCTCCACCTCGCCTTCACCGGACTCGGCGCCCGGCACGCCACCTCCGCCGTGTTCGAGGACAACTCCGCCGCCCTCGGCGTCAACAAGAAGCTCGGTTACCAGGCGGACGGCATCGAGGTGCACAGCCGGCGCGGCGAACCGGTGGCGCTCACCCGCTGGCGCATGACCCGCGCCCAGTGGGAGCTGAGCCCCGCCGCCGAGGTGACGACCGAGATCCACGGACTCGACGGGTGCCGCGCCCTGCTCGGCGCCCCCTCCGCCCACCGGGAGACCGCGTGATCCACGACTCCATCACCGACTGCGTCGGCGGCACCCCGCTGGTCCGGCTGCGCCGGCTCTTCCCCCAGGAAGGCGTCGAAGTCCTCGCCAAGCTCGAGATGCTCAACCCGGGCGGCAGCGTCAAGGACCGCTCCGCGCGCTACATCGTGGAGCGCGGCATCGCCGACGGCATGATCCGCCCCGGCACCCACATCGTCGAGAGCACCTCGGGCAACTTCGGCGTGGCGCTCGCCATGGTCGCCGTCCGCTACGGGCTGCGGTTCACCGCCGTCGTCGACCCCAACGCCTCCCGCACCAACCTGCGCATCCTGCGCCAGTACGGCGCCGAGATCGAGATGGTCCGCGAGGTCGACTCCGCGGGCGGCTACCTGCACACCCGGCTCGCCCGCGTGCAGGACCTGCTGACCGAGGACCCCGACGCGGTCTGGATCAACCAGTACGCCAACCACCTCAACTGGGAGACCCACGCGGTCACCACCGCCCGCGAGGTCATCGACGACTGCCCGGAACCCGTCGACGTCCTGGTCGCCGCCGTCAGCACCACCGGCACCCTGCACGGACTCGCCCGCGGCCTGCGCCGCGTGTGGCCCCGGCTGCAGGTCGTGGCGGTCGACGCCGTGGGCTCGGTCATCTTCGGCACACCGCCGGGGCCGCGGATGCTGCCCGGTGTCGGATCCAGCCGGGTGCCGGAGCTGCTCACCCCCGCCGAGATCGACCGGGTGGTGCACATCGACGACGCCGCCGCCATCCGAGGCTGCCATCGGCTGCTGCGCCAGGAGGCCATCTTCGCCGGGGGCTCCTCCGGCTCGGTGGTGGCCGCCGTCGAGGAACTGCTGCCCGACCTGCCGCGCCCCAGCCGCGTCCTGACGCTGCTCGCCGACCGGGGGGAGCGCTACCTGGACCTCGTCTACACCGACGAGCTGGCGATCGAACACGACGAACTCGCCTACTCCAGCCACTCCTGAGACGGCCGTCCGGCACCGGCCGCGGCCGTCCCCGACCCCGGGGACGGCCGCGGCCCCCGGTTCGAGCGGGCCCGGTCCGGTCCCGCTCAAGCGGGACTCCACCACGGCTCGAGCGGCCCTCCGGCCGGTTCGGCTGAAGTGGACAGGCCGTCCATCCACCCGCTGAACGACGCAAGCCACCACACGACACACGGCTGCTCAGCCGACCGAGGGGAACCATCGTGGACGACGTGCTCGTACTCGCACGGCTCCAGTTCGCCATCACCGCCATCGCCCACTTCCTGTTCGTCGCACTGACGCTCGGGCTGGTCACCTACCTCGTGGTGATGCAGACCCGCTGGGCGATCACCGGCAAGGAAGCCCACCGCCGGCAGACCCGCTTCTGGGGCCAGCTCTACGTCATCAACTACGCCCTCGGCATCGGCACCGGCATCGTGATGGAGTTCCAGTTCGGCCTCACCTGGAGCGGACTGACGCACTTCGTCGGCAACGTCTTCGGCGCGCCGCTCGCCATCGAGACCCTCGTCGCGTTCTTCGCCGAGTCCACCCTGCTCGGACTGTGGATCTTCGGCTGGAACCGGATGGGCCGCGTCCTGCACACCACGCTGCTGTGGCTGGTGGCGCTCACGGCGTACTCCTCGGTCTTCTTCGTGCTCACCGCCAACGGCTTCCTCAACCACCCGGTGGGCTACGAGATGAAGGACGGCGAGGCCCGCCTCACCGACTTCACGGCACTGCTCACCAACCCCAACGCGCTGTCCGCGGCGCTGCACATCCTCGCCGCCGCCGTCGTCACCGGGTCCTTCTTCATCATCGCCGTCAGCGCCTGGCACCTGCGCCGGCGCACCGGGCACGAGGAGTTCTTCTGGTCGTCGATGAAGCTGGCCCTGCCGCTGACCCCGCTGTTCATCCTGCTGACGGCCTCGCTGGGCGGCTGGCAGATCGGCCACTCCGTGAAGCAGACGCCGACCAAGTACGGCGAGCGCTCCGAGCGGGCCCAGGACCTCGTCAAGACGTTCACCGAGAGGTTCGGGCCCGACAACTACTTCCCGCCCGGCTTCAGCCAGACCGCAGAGTTCGTCATGATCATCCCGGCGCTGTTCATGATGCTGATCGCCGTCATCGGCGGCCTGTTCATGATCAAGCGCAATCTGATCCGCCGCAAGGTCCTGCTGTGGCTGCTCACCGCCGCGCTGATCCTGCCGTACGTCTCGAACATCTCCGGCTGGATCTTCCGCGAGGTGGGACGCCAGCCCTGGGCCGTCTACGGCCTGCTGAAGACCGAGGACGCGATCACTCCGGGACTCGGCCACGGCACCGTCCTCACCTCGCTGATCGTCTTCGGCACCCTCGTCGTCGTCCTGATCGTCGTGGACTGGACGCTGCTCTTCCGGTTCGCCCGGCGCGGCCCCGACGGCTCGCACCTCGGCCGTACGCCCGGTGAGACCGCGGCGGACGCCCCCGGTGACCCCGGCGCACCCGGCACCGCGGACCTCCCGCGGCAGGCCTCCGCCTCGTCGTCGTCCTCGTCGTCCTCCGCGTCCTCCGCCCCGACCTTCTGACAGCCCGACGGCGCCGAACACACTGGGAGTTCATCGTGTGGCACAACATCTGGTACGCGCTGCTGGGGCTCTTCCTGGCGGGCTACCTCGCCCTGGACGGCATCACCCTCGGCACCGGCATCATCGGCCGGTGGCTGGCCCGTGACGACGCCGAACGGCACACCGTCGCCGCGGCCACCGGGCCCTTCTTCCTCGGCAACGAGGTCTGGCTGGTCGCCGCGGCGGGCATCACCCTCGGCGGCTTCCCCGGCCTGGAGTCCAGCGTCATCAGCGGGATGTACCCGGTGATCGTGTTCGCCGTCGCCGCCCTGCTGGTGCGCGAGGCCGCGACCCAGTTCCGCCGCCGGGTCTCCGGCGAGCGCGCCCGTCGCGGCTGGGACGCCCTCGTCCGCCTCACCTGCCTGGTCCTCGCCCTGATGTGGGGCACCCTCGGCGGCGCACTGCTCGGCGCGGTACCGGTCCACGACGGCCACCTCGCCGTCGAGGCGGGGGTGCTGCTGCGGCCGGTGACGGTGCTGTCCGCGCTGACCGCGGTCGCCGTCTTCGCCGTCCACGCGGCCGTCTTCCTCGCCGTACGCACGGAAGGCCCCGTCTCCGGACGGGCCGCCGGCCTCGCCCGCCGGCTGGCCCCCGGCGCGGCCGGCCTCGCCGTCGTCACGGCGGTCACCGCCCTCGCCGACGGCACGGCCCGCGACGGCCTCCTCAACCCCTGGCCCGCGGCCCTCCTCTTCCTCGCCGCCGTCGCGGCCCTGCTGCTGGCGCCCCGCATGGCCCCCTCGGCCGGCTGGAAGGCACCCGTGGTCAGCGCCTTCGCGGCGCTCGCCCCGGTCCTGGTCCTGGGCGCGGCCCACTTCCCCGAGGCGGTGGTCAGCCGCGCGGGCGGCGCGGAGCACGTCTCGGTCTCCGAGGCCGCGGCCGACCCCTCCACCCTCAGCGTCGTCGGCCCCGTGGTGCTCCTGGTCCTGCCGGTACTGCTCGCCTTCCAGGCGATGCAGTGGTGGGCCCACCGGGCGAAGGCGGACGAGCGGTCACCGGCGTACTTCTGACGAGTCGTCGGATCGGGGTGACGGGCGCGGGCGGGACGCGTGGCGGGTCACGGCGGACGCGCCGGACGCGCAGGGCGCGCAGGGCGCGCAGGGCGGTGACAGGCCGGGTGCCCGCACGCGCGGCGGACCTGGCGGGTCACCGCGGACGTCCGGGAGGCGCCGGGCGGCGATCGGCCGGGTGCCCGCGCGCGACGGACGGAACCGGTGACGGGTGAACGGCGCGGCGCGGCGGGACGGCCGGCTCGCGCGGGACGTGCGCGGCGTGGTGTGGGTCTCGGTGGCGGGCGCTGGTGCTCGCCTGCGGGCGCCGGGCGGAACTGGTGACGGGATGGTGCGAGGAGGCGGAACGGGACGGCCGGCTCGCGCGGGACGTGCGCGGCGTGGTGTTGGTCTCGGTGGGCGGGCGCCGGTGCTCGTCCGCGGGCGCCGGGCGGACCGGTGACGGGAAGGTGTGACGGGGGAGACGTGGTGGCCGGAATCGGTGACGGGACGGTAAGAGGCCGGCGGAACGCGACGGCCGGCTCGCGCGGAGCGCGTGGCGAGCCGGCGTCGGCCGGGGTGAACGGTTCGCCCGGCGAGCCGGACCCGGGCGGGACGGCGCGGCGGGGATCGAGTCGGGCGGGCGGGGACCGAGCCCTGCGCGGGCGGCTGTTGCGGCTGAGCCCGCGAACGCGGGGCGCGGGCGTGTGGGTCACGGTCGGGGTCGCGCTCGGTGCGGTGGGAACCGTGGGGCAGGCGCTGGCCCTGGCCCATCTGCTCGGTGACGTGTTCACCGGTGCGGGGCCCACGGGCGCCGCCGTCGCCTGGGTCGCCGCGGCCGTCGCCGTGCGGGGACTCGGCGGCTGGGTACGGGCCGCCGCCGCGCAGCGGTGCGCGGCCGAGATCAAGCTCGAGCTGCGGACCCGCCTGCTCCGGGCGGCCGCCCACAGCAGCGGCTACGACGGCCGGGACCGCCGGTCGGGCGAGATCAGCACCCTGCTCACCCGCGGCCTGGACGCCCTCGACCCCTACCTCGTCGGCTACCTGCCGCAGGTGCTGGTGGCCGCGCTCGTACCGCCTGCCGTCGTGGCGGCGATGTTGCCGCACGACCTGCTCGGCGCGACCATCCTGCTGGTCACCCTGCCGCTCATCCCGGTCTTCGGCGCCCTCGTGGGACTGCACACCCGGGACGCCACGGCCCGTCAGTGGGCGGCCCTCGCCCACCTCGGCGGGCACTTCCTCGACGCCCTGCGCGGCCTGCCCACGCTGCGCACGTTCGGCCGCGCCGAGGCCCAGGAGGGGATCGTCGCCGGCGTCGCGGACGCCCACCGCCGGGCCACCCTGCGCACCCTGCGGATCACGTTCCTGTCCACGCTGGTCCTGGACACCGTGGCGACCCTCTCCCTCGCCCTCATCGCCGTCCCGGTCGGCCTGCGCCTGCTGCACGGCTCCCTCGACCTGACGACCGCCCTGACGGTGCTGCTGCTCGCCCCGGAGGCCTACCTCCCGCTGCGCGCGCTCGGCAGCCGGTTCCACGCCGGGACCGAGGGCATGGCGACGGCCCGCGAGGCGTTCGCCCTGCTGGACGCGCAGGACACCCCGGACCCGGCTCCGCACCCCCGCCGCCCTTTGTCCGGCGGCGACCGGGGACACGCCCCGCGCATCCGCTTCGAGAACGTCACCGTCCGGCTCCCCGGCCGGACCGAACCCGTCCTGAAGGACGTCTCGTTCACCGTCGAGCCGGGGGAGCGGGTCGCCCTGACCGGCCCCAGCGGCGCGGGCAAGTCCACCCTGCTCGCCGTCCTGCTCGGTCTGGTGCGGCCCGACGAGGGGCGGGTCCTCGTCGGCGGGCGCGACCTCGCCTCGCTGGACCCGGAGGCGTGGCGGCACTGCATCGCGTGGGTGCCGCAACGGCCGTACCTCTTCGACCGCACCGTCGCCGACAACATCCGCCTGGGCGACCCGGACGCCGGCGACGAGGACGTCGTACGCGCCGCCCGGGCCGCCGCCGCCCACGACTTCGTCACCGCGCTGCCCGACGGCTACGCCACCCGGCTCGGCGCCCGCGGCATGGGACTGTCCGCCGGGCAGCGGCAACGCGTCGCGCTGGCCCGCGCGTTCCTGCGCGACGCGCCCCTCGTCCTGCTCGACGAACCCACGGCCGGTCTCGACGCCGACAGCGAGTCGGCGGTCCTGGCGGCCGGCGAACGGCTGATGACCGGCCGGACCGTCCTGGTGGTGGCGCACCGCGCGAGGCTCCTCGAGGGCGCCGACCGCCGCCTCGACGTCCGGGACGGACTGGTGCGTGAACGGGAGGTGGCCCGGTGAGGGCGTTGTTCTCGGTGCTGCGTACGGCGGGTCCGCTGCGGCGGCTGCTGCCCGCGGCCGCTCTGGCGCTCGCCGCCGACCTGGCCGGGGTGGCGCTGATGGCGCTGGCCGCGTGGCTCATCGCGCGCGCCGCGCAGCAGCCCCCGATGGGCGCGCTGTCCGTGACGATCGTCGCCGTGCGGGCGCTGGCCGTGACGCGCGGGCTGTTCCGGTACGGGGAGCGGCTGGCCGGCCACGACGCGGCGCTGCGCGCGGTGGCGCGGCTGCGCGCCCGGGTGTTCGGCGCGCTGGCCCGCCGACCCGCCCACGAGGACGCCCGTACGGTACGGGACGCGGACGCCGCCTCGCGGCTGGTCGCCGATGTCGACCTGGTGCAGGACGCGCTGCTGCGGGTGGCGCTGCCGGTGCTGTCCGCGTCGGCCGTGTCCGTCGCGGCGGTCGCCTGCACGGCGCTGGTCTCCCCGCCGGCCGCGCTCGTCCTGGCGCTCGGCCTGGTCTGCGGCGGCCTGCTGCTGCCCGCGCTCACGGCCGCCGCCTCGGCCCGGGCGGCACGACGGGGCGCCGCGCTGCGCGCGGAACTCGCCGTGCGCACCGTCGACCTGCTGGACGGCGCGGCCGACCTGCGGGTCTACGGCGCGGCGGAGCGGGAGACCGCGCGGGCCGTCGACACCGCCCGCCGTCTGCGCGCCCACGACCGGGGTCCCGCGCTGCTGTCCGTGCTGGCCGGGGCCGCCCTGACCGTCCTTCAGGGCGCCACGACCGTCGCGGTCGCCGTGGTCTGCGCCGGGTCCACGCCCGCCGTCTGGACGGTGACCCTCCCGCTCCTCACCCTGGCCGTCTTCGAGGCCCTGGCCCCCCTCCCCGCCGCCGCCCAGCACCTCACCACCCTGCCGACCGGTGCCCGCCGCGTACACGCCCTCCTGAACCCGCCGGCCACGGACACACAGCAGGCGACGGTCCGTCACCCGGGCCCGCGCACAACGGAGTCGCCGGCAGTCGCCGCGGCAGCCGGGACCGTGCCCGGCGCGGCAGCAGGGGCCGCGCCCGGCGTGGGTGCCGGGACTGTGCCCGGCGCGGCAGCAGGGGCCGCGCCCGCCGTGGGTGCCGGGACTGTGCCCGGCGCGGCAGCCGGAGCCGTGTCCTCCACGGCAGCCGGGGTCGGGCCCGGCGTGGGTGCCGGGACTGTGCCCGGCGCGGCAGCCGGAGCCGTGTCCTCCACGGCAGCCGGGGCCGGGCTCGCCGTGGGTGCCGGGACCGTGTCCGCCGTTGCAATCGGGACCGTGTCCGCCGCGGCAACCGGGGCCGGGCCCGGCGCGGACGCCGTGCACCTCTCCGTCCGTGATCTCCACGTACGCCACCGCCCGGGCGGACCGTTCGCCGTGCGCGGGGTCGATCTGGAGCTGCCGCCCGGGCGGCGGGTGGCGGTGATCGGAGCGAGCGGGGCGGGCAAGTCGACGCTGCTCGCGGCGATCGCGCGGTTCGTGGTCCCGGAGCGGGGCGGGATCCTGCTCGGCGGCGCGGACCTGGGGCGCGTGCCGGAGGCGGAGCTGCGGCGCACGGTCAGCGGTGCCCTCCAGGACGCGCACGTGTTCCACACCTCCGTACGGAACAACCTGCTGCCCGCCCGCCCCGGCGCCACCGACGAGCAGCTGCACGACGCGTTGCGCCGTGCGGGCCTGCTGGACTGGGTGCTGTCGCTGCCCGAGCGGCTGGAGACCGTCGTCGGCTCCGACGGGGACCGGCTCTCCGGCGGGCAGCGCCGGCGGCTGGTGCTCGCCCGCGCGCTGCTGGCCGCGCCCCCGGTGCTGCTGCTCGACGAACCCACCGAGGGCCTCGACCCGGCGACCGCCGACGCGGTCCTGGCGGACGTGCTCGCCGCCGGCCGGGGGAGTTCCCTCCTCCTCGTCACCCACCGCACCGCGGGCCTGGAGGCCATGGACGAGGTGCTGGTGATGGACGGCGGCCGGATCGTGCGGCGCGGCGCTCCCCGTGCCGTCCTCGGTCTCCCCGCCACGGACCCCGGGGAGCCGGAACCGGAACCGGAACCGCTGACCGTCCCCGTCTGAGCGATTCGACTCGGGCGTCCCGTTCGGGCGTTCGGTCTGAGCGATTCCGCCTGAGTGCTTCAGGGGGGGGCGGCGACAAGTCCGTACACCGCCCCCCTTCCCCGCCACCGGCAGGCCACCCTCAGGACAGCGGGCGGCTCAGGACGTGCAACGTGCGGAGCACCATCGCCGCCGACACCACCAGCAGGTGATAGCCGATCACCGCGTACAGGCTGAGGCCGGCGCTCACCTCCGGGCCGCCCTCCAGACCGAGCAGCTGGACGCCGAGCACCCCGAAGAAGACGCCCAGCCCGGCCAGCAGGACCCGGCCGAGCAGTTCGCCGATCACCCGCCGGTCGCGCTGGTCGGCGAGGAGCCGGACGTTCACCCCGAGCCGGCCCTCCTCCAGCGCGCCGGTGATGCGGTCGAGGCGCCGGGGCAGCCGGCGCAGCACCGGCAGCAGGGTGAGCAGTTCGTCGCGGGCCGCTTCCCGCACGGTCTCGGGCTCCAGCTGCCGGGTGAACCGGGCCGCGGCGTACGACCGGGACGCGGCGAGGATGTCGAAGCCGGCCGAGACCCGGCTCAGCGTGCCCTCCAGCGTGGCGAGGGCCCGGAACACGGCCGCGATCTCGGGCGGCACGGCCAGCCGGAAGTCGGCCACGAGCCGGAACAGATCGGTGAACATCCGCACGTCGGGGGCCGCGCCGCGGGCCAGATGCCGCCCGCTGAACTGGCCGAGCGCCCGCTGCAGCCGCTGCTCGTCCACCTCCTCGGGCCGCTCGGTCACTTCGAGCAGCGCGTCGCGCAGGGCGGCCGGGTCGCCGCGGTCCACGGCGAGGAAGAGCCCGGTCATCGCCGAGCGCAGCCCGCCGTCGAGCCGCCCCACCGAACCGAAGTCGAGCAGCGCCGGGCTCCCGTCGGGCAGCAGCAGGATGTTCCCGGGGTGCGGGTCGGCGTGGAAGACGCCGTCGTACATGATCTGGTCGAGGAGCGCGGTGAGCAGGGTCTGCGCCAGTTTCGCCCCGTGCTCGGGGCTGTCGGGGCGCGCCGTGCCGAGCGGTACGCCGTCGATACGGCTCATCACCAGGGTCTGTTCGGTGCTCAGCTCCTCGTACACCTCGGGCAGGGTGACACTGCCGTCGCGGCGCTCCTCGGCGGCCCGGCGCACCATGGTCAGGTTGCGCGCCTCCACCCGGAAGTCCAGCTCCTCGCGCAGCGCCACGGCGAATCCGCGGGCGAGTTCGCTCACGCCGAGGGAACGGCCCCACTCGGTGCGGTTCTCCAGGGTGCGGGCGAGGCGTCCGACGATGTCCAGGTCGCGTTCGACGGCCTCACGGATGCCGGGGCGCCGCACCTTGACGATGACGCGGGTGCCGTCGCGCAGCACGGCGGCGTGCACCTGGGCGACGGACGCGGCGGCGAGCGGTTCGCGGTCGAACTCGGCGAACACCTCCTGCGGCGGCGCGCCGAGGCTCTCCAGGAGCACGGCCTCGACCCGCGGCCAGGGCGCGGGCGGCACCCGGTCCTGGAGCCGGCTCAGTTCGCTGACGTACGTCTCGGGCAGCAGGTCGCGGCGGGTGGACATCAGCTGGCCCAGTTTCACGAAGGTGGTGCCGCCGGCCTGCAACGCCTCGCGCAGTTCGTGGGCGAGCTGCTGGTGCCGGGTGCCGCCGTTCCTGGACCGGCCGGTGACGTACGGTCCGAGGCCGTGCCGGCCGATGATGCCGACGATCTCGGAGTAGCGCCGGGTGCGGGCCAGGCGTCCCCGTACGGACCGGATCCAGCCGAGCGGGCGGACCTTGCGGTCGGCGACGACCAGGTCCAGGACGACGAGGCAGACCATCGCGGTCAGCGCTCCGATGCCGAGCATCAGCGGCAGCAGCGCCCAGCCGCCGCCGGCGTTCTGAAGTTGCGGGCCGACGAGTGTCCCGGACACCGAGACGCCGGCCAGCGCGGCGACCACGACCCGCAGGACGCCGGCCCGGATGCCGAGCAGCCACCGCGCGAGCAACGCGGGAAGAACGATGACGGCGAATGCCCCCAGTAACCCGATAAGCCACATATGGGACAGGGTAGTGAATTCACCTACGATAAAAGGGAGTTGTGGTCGAGTGCAGCTCGAGTCCCGCTTGAGCCCGCGCGGACTCCCAGACACCTGACACGCCGTCACATCGCCGTCGCTCGACAGCGGCTCGAGTCGCCCTCGACACGTCCGTGGCATCACTGAACATCCTGTTCTCGACAAGGAGTTCACGGTGACCATGACACCCGTCCGGGGCGACACCCCCACACCGCCGCCACCCCCACGCCACCGTTCCCTGCTGGAGCGCACCGCCGGTTTCGCCCAGCGGCACCGGTGGACGGCTCTGCTGCTGTGGGTCGTGGTCCTGTTCGCCGTCTGGGGCGGCGCCTCCGCCGCGGGCGACGCCTACCGCGACGACTTCTCCCTGCCCGGCACGGAGACCCAGCAGGCGCTCGAGACCATGCGCGAGCACGGCTCCGCACAGGCCGGCGACACCCTCGACATCGTGCTGCACGACCAGGCCGGCCTGAACGGCGAGGACACCCGCCGCCGCGTCACCGCCATGCTGGACAAGGTGGCCGGCCTGCCCAAGGTCGCCCAGGTGCGCAGCCCCTACGAGGACCGGCAGGCCATTTCGCGGGACGGGACCGTCGGCTACGCCACCGTCGTCCTCGAGGGCAGGTCCGAGGAGATGACCACGGACGACACCCGCCGCATCCACGACACCGCGCAGACCGCCCGGTCCGGCGGACTCACCGTCGAACTCGGCGGCGAGGCCGCCCGCGCGCTCGCCGAACCCGAGGGCGGCGCGGCCGAGGGCGCCGGAATGCTCGCCGCCCTCGTCATCCTCGGCCTGATGTTCGGCACCGTCATCGCGGCCGGACTGCCCGTCATCACCGCGGTGTTCGCCGTCGGCAGCACCCTGGGCGCGATCATCCTGCTCTCGCACGTCTTCACGATCGCCAGCTACACGCCGTACATCATGATGCTCGTCGGCCTCGGCGTCGGCATCGACTACGCGCTGCTGATCTTCGCCCGCTACCGCAGCGAGCTGGTGCGCGGCGCCACCCCCGAGGAGGCGGGCCGGCGCGCCCTGGACCTCGCGGGCCGCACGGTGTTCTTCGCCGGGTGCACCGTCATCGTCGCGCTGCTCGGCCTGGTCGCGCTCGGCATCGGATCGCTCCAGGGCACCGCGGTCGCCGTCGCGCTCACCGTCCTCGTGACCATGCTCGCCTCGCTCACCCTGCTGCCCGCGCTGCTCTCCGTGTTCGGCAACCGCTTCGCCCGGCAGTTCCGCGCCCGGGCGGCCAAGCGGGAGGCCAAGGGCAGGGCGACCGGCGGCGAGGTGCGCTGGCGCCGCTGGGCGAGCCTGGTGCAGCGCCGCCCGCTGGCCGCGCTGCTGCTGGCCGTGGTCGCGCTGGGCGCCCTGGCCGTCCCCGCGCTCGACCTGCGGCTGGGCTTCGGGGACGCGGGCAACGACCCGGCGGGCAGCACCAGCCGCAAGGCGTACGACCTGCTCGCCGACGGCTTCGGCCCCGGCTTCAACGGGCCGCTCGTCGTGGTCGCCGAGGGCGACTTGGCGGCCGGCGCGGCGCTCACCCGCACCCTGAACGACACCGCGGGCGTCGCCGCCGCCACCGAACCGATCCCGGCCGAGGACGGCAAGGCGTTCACCGTGATCGCCTTCCCGGAGACCTCGCCGCAGGACGGCAGGACGACCGAACTCGTGCACACCCTGCGCGACGACGTGCTGGTGGACCTGCGCGAGGAGACCGGCGCCCGCTACCTCGTCGGCGGCGCCACCACGGCCGTCATCGACTACGCCGACACGGTCGCGAAGCGCATGCCCGTGTTCGTCGCCATCGTGGTCGGCCTGTCGCTGCTGATCCTCGTCGCGGTGTTCCGCTCGGTGCTCGTCCCGCTCAAGGCGGCGCTGCTGAACCTGCTGAGCATCGCGGCCTCGCTGGGCGCGATGGTCCTGGTCTTCCAGAAGGGCCTGTTCGGCGTCGAGCCCGGACCGATCGAGGCGTACCTGCCGATCATGATCTTCGCGATCGTCTTCGGCCTCTCCATGGACTACGAGATCTTCATCATCTCCCGCATCCGGGAGGAGTGGCTGCGCACCCAGGACGCCACCGTCGCGATCCGCGAGGGACTCGCGCACACCGGCTCGGTCGTCACCGCCGCCGGCGCCATCATGATCGCCGTCTTCGGCGCCTTCATGCTCGGCGGCGACCGGATGCTCCAGCAGTTCGGCTTCGGCATGGCCGTCGCGGTCTTCGTCGACGCCGTGATCATCCGCTGCCTCATCGTCCCCGCCGCCCTCCAGCTCATGGGCCGCCACGCCTGGCGGCTCCCGGAGGCACTGGACCGCCGGCTGCCGAAGGTGGACTTCGAGAAGCACGGCTGACCCCACGGCCCAGCCGTCCCCGAACCGGAGCCCGGGCGTCCTGACGCGCCCGGGCTCCTTCCGCCCGTCCCAGGGGAACCGCCTGCTCCGGCGGGACCGCCTGCTTCGGCGGGACCGCCTGCCCCGGCGGGACCGCCTGCTTCGGCGGGGCCGCCTGCCCAGCCGAACTGCCTGCCTCGGCGGGGCCGCCTGCCCAGCCGAACCACCTGCCCAGCCGAACCGCCTACCTCGGCGGGGCCGCCTGCCCAGCCGACCCCCCGCCCCGGGCGGACCGCCCGCCCCGGCCGGACCGCCTGCCCAGCCGAACCGCCTGCCTCGGCCGGACCGCCTGCCCCGGCGGAACCGTCGGCCCCAGCGGAACCCCCTGCCCCGCGGGACCGTCGGCCCCAGCCGAACCGCGTGCCTCGGCGGGACCGCCCGCCCAGCCGAACCACCCGCCCCGTTCGGGACCGTCGGCCCCGCTCGGAACCGTCGGCCCCGTTCGGAACCGTCCGCCCGGCCGAAGCGCCCGTCCCCGCGCGGGCGAGCGTGCCGCGAGCGGCTCCCTAGCGGCAGACGGTTCCCTGAAGCCGTGAGGGGAACGGCGACCGGCAGCGCAGCCGGGGCCGGGCCGGCCCGCGGGCCCACGTGGTGGCAGTCCCCCGTCGCCACCGCCGCCCGCGGGCAGGCCCGCCCCTCCGCGTCGCGGCGCCCGGGCACTTCCCCCGACCGGGCGCCGCACGCGCGCGCCACGACGCACCATCCGTGCCTCGTCACGGCGGTCCCGTCGGACGAGTGGCCCGTCGTAGGACGGGCTGGGGCCCCGAGCAGTCCTCGAGCGGTCGTCGAACGCGCCCGGTGACCCTCGGCGTGCGCCCGTCTCGACGTGTTCTTCCGGAGGAGCCATGGCCGCCCCGACCCAACCACCCGCAGCGGACCGGCGGTCCGCCACCCCCACAGCCGCCGTCCCCGATGCCACCCGCCGCCGCCCCGGCCTCCTCGGCCGCCCCCGCTGGTTCACCACCCTCTTCGGCACCGACGTCTGGGAACGCTTCAGCTTCTACGGGATGACCGCGATCCTCGTGCTGTACGCCACCGAGGACACCGACCGCGGCGGCCTCGGCATGTCCGCCGGTGACGCCGGGCTGCTGTACGGCCTGTACATGGCCTCCGTCTTCCTCGCCTCCGTGCCCGGCGGCTGGATCGGCGACCGCGTCCTCGGCGCCTACCGCGCCGTCCTCTACGGCGGCGTCCTGATCGCCCTCGGCCATGTGTCGATGGCGGTCCCGGTCACCGGATCCCTCTATCCCGGACTGCTGCTGATCGCCCTCGGCACCGGTCTGCTCAAGCCGAACATGGCCAACCTGCTCAGCGCGTTCTACGACCGCGACGACCGGGCCGGCCGCGACGCGGGCTTCTCCGTCTTCTACATGAGCGTCCAGGTCAGCGCCCTGGTCGCGCCGATCGTCGTGGGCGCCCTCGGCGAGGGCGTCAACTGGCACCTCGGCTTCGGCGCCGCCGCCCTCGGCATGGGCATCGGCCTCCTCCAGTACGTCCGCGGCTCCCGCCACTTCGGCGACGTCTGCCAGGCCCCCGAGCGGTCCGCCACGCCCGCGGAACGCACCCGAGTCCTGCGGGTCACCCTCGCCGCCACCGCCGTGGTCGTCCTCGTCTACGGCGTCGACGCCGCGCTCGGCACCTTCCGGCTCGCCCACCTCATGGGCCTGGTCGGTCTGCTGTGCGTGGCCCTGCCCGTGCTGTGCTTCTGGCGGCTGCTGCGCAACCCGGTGCTGACCGGCGTCGAACGCGTCAAGGTCCGCACCTACGTCTGGCTGTTCGCCGCCTCCGCCGTCTTCTGGGCCCTGTTCCTCCAGGCCGGTTCCGCGTTCGCGCTGTTCGCCAAGCACGCCACCGACCGCGAGATCCTCGGCCGGACCGTGCCCGCCAGCTGGTTCCAGTCGGCGATCCCGCTGTTCGTGCTGGTGCTGGCGCCGCTGTTCGCCTGGCTGTGGACCCGGGCCGGCGACCGGGTGCCGACGGCCGGCAAGTACGCGGTCGGCATGGGCGCCACGGCCGTCGCCTACCTCGTGATGGCGGTGGCCGCGACCCTGGCGGCCGACGGGGCGCGCGTCTCCCCGCTGTGGCTGCTGCTGGCCTTCCTGCTGCTGGCCGCGGGAGAGGTCTCCTTCGGGCCGATCGGGATGAGCGCCACCACGGCGATCGCCCCGGCCACCTTCGTCAGCCAGATGGTGGCGCTGTTCTGGCTGGCCGGCGCACTCGGCGGCGGCCTCGGCGGCAACGCCCTCAAGGTCTCCGGCGACCAGGTGCCCGGCGCCGGCTGGTTCCTCGCCCTGGGCGGTGCGGCGCTCGTCGCCGGGGCGCTCCTCCTGCTGTTGCGCCGCCCGCTCACCCGCGGGCTCGGCGTCTGACCGCCACCGGCCCGGCGACCGGCGCGCTCCTCCCGGCTCACGCTCACCCGGCCACCGCCGGACAGCACCGGCGCCAGGCCGGACAGCACCGGCGCCAGGCCGGCCCGCACCCGACGCGTGGTCCGACGGCCCACGCCACCGCCCGGTCCGGCCGTCACCACGCCGCCCCGGACACCCCGCGTTGGGTCGCGACGGTCCCGCCCGGACGGTGAACGGCCGGCAGGGTTCGTGGAACCCTTGCCCCTCAACCCCCACAACCAGTCACGCTTGTTGAATTATCGTCACATCTGTATGCGCCACCACCAACCGCCCGTATAGTGCCGAACATGGCTGCTGGCGGGGGAGTCCCAGCCGCCTCGTCGACGGCGACGCCGAGCTGGGCTGTGCGCATCCGGGGGGCGGACGGGAAGATTGTGGGGGCCGGCGTTCTGCTGAGCCCCGACCGGGTGCTGACCTGCGCCCATGTCGTCGACCAGGCGGCGGCCCGGATCACCGCGGAGTTCGTCGCCGCCGCCGCCCCCGGCAACCGCGCCGTGCCCGCAGTGGAAGCCCACGTGGAGGCGTTGGTGCCGAACACCGTGGACGCCGACGGCGATTACAGCGGAGACCTCGCCCTGCTGCGGCTGGAACAGCCCAGGCCGAAGGAAGCCACGACCCGGCTGCACAGGCTGTCCGCACCCGACCGCAAGGTGCGCATGTACGGCTTCCCGAAGGGCCACGACGGCGGCGTCTGGTTCCGCGCCACCGTCGTCGGCGGCACGGGCCGCGACGGACAGGTGCAGCTCGCGCCCAGCACCCCCGGCGAAGCGGCCAGCCACGGCTGCAGCGGCGCCGGGGTGATCGACAGCGAAACCGGCGAGGTCCTCGGCATCATCCTGAACCGCAAGTGGGACCGGCAGGGCAATCGGTTCTCGTACATGAGCCCCGCCGAGACCATCGTCCGGTACCTGCCCGACGTCGAGCAGTGGACCGAAGGCCCCACGGCCGTCGACGCCGCACTGCGCTCCACCGCGGACGACATCTCCGAGGAACTGCTCGACGAAGGGTTCGCGCAGCGCCTCACCGCCTGGCTGCACGGCGAGGACGCCCGGCAGGTGAAGATCAGTGTCATCCGCCACGACGACACCGCCCGCGACGCCACCCTGCGCCGCACCATCACCCTCGCCGACCGCGAGTTACGCACCCCCGTGTCCGTCGACCGCGCCTCGCTGGACCCGCCGGACACGGTCCCCTCGGCCGGCGGCCACGACCTGGCCGTGATCGCCGCCCGCAAGACCGCCGCCGAGATCGCCGAGCGCATCGCCGACCGCATGGGCCTGCGGAACCACCCCGAGCGGCCCGCCCTCGACCGGATCAAGGACGCCGAGGTCACCATCTCGCTCGTCGTCTTCGGCGTCGACGAGGCACGGGACCCGCCCGCCCTGCTGGACCTGCTCGAGGTGCTGCGCGCCGGGGGCAGCCGGCTGCTGCTGGTCTTCCGCACCACCGGCGCCTGCTACGACGACGCCCGCCACCGGCTGGTGATCCAGCCCGCGCTGGAGCGCCGCGCACGGCTCGTCGAACGGCTCAGGGAGATCACCGGACCGCTCGCCCGGGCCCTGTACGAGCACAGGGCGACCGTGGTGCCGTACGGCATCCGCCCCCTCGACGCCGACCTGGTGGCCGCGCACGCCGCCCTCGCCGATCTCACCCACAGCCGGAGCGACCCCGGCCACGGCCCGGACCTCGGCCGCTACGAACGGCTGGCCGACCGGGCCGCCGACCGGATCGCCGGGGCAGTCGCCCGGCTCGACCGGCTGCGCGAGCGGCGCGAGGAACTCCGCGGCCGGCTGCGCAGCTACCACGTCCTGCACCAGCACGCCACCCAGGGGGAGGAGGACCCGGCGGTGGACGCTCTCTATCTCCGGGCACACGAACTGCTCCAGCGCAGACCCTGCGACGTCCCGGCGGCCGAGGAGGCGGTACGCGCCTACACCCGCCGCGTCGAACAGCCGCACCCCGGCGAGGAGTTCTCCTCATGACCGGCCCGGCCTGCGTCAGACCCGACTGCCGGGGCGGCCACATCATGGTCACCGGGTTCTGCGACACCTGCCTGCGCCGGCCGCTCACGCCCAAGACCCCACCGGGCGGGGCCGGGCCCGCGCGGCCACCCGAAACCGCCCTCCCGGGCCCGGGCGAGGGGGAGAGCGGCGGACGGCGGCCCCCGCCGGGACCGGGCTCCGGCGAACTCGACCGCGACGGCCTGCCGGTGCTGCCGTACCTGCCGTCCCCCGAGCCGTCCGAGGCCGCCGAGACCACTGCCCGGCCGCCCACCGGAGGCCGCCGCTGCGGCGTCGACAACTGCACCGGCGTCATCGGGGTCTCCTACGACGGAGGCCCGGCGCCCGACGAAGGCTTCTGCCCGCAGTGCGGCACCGAGTACTCGTTCCGGCCCAAACTGCACCCCGGCGACGTCGTCGGCGGCCACTACAAGGTGCTGGGCTATCTCGCGGTCGGCGGCCACGGTTGGATCTACCTCGCCGAGGACACCCGCGTCCCCGATCTCCACGTCGTCCTCAAAGGGCTGATCAACACAGGGGACGCCGTGGCCCGCCGGGCGGCCGTCGAGGAGCGCCGCTCGCTCACCACGCTTCACCACCCGGACATCGTCCGCATCATCACCTACGTCGAGCACCAGGCGCCCGGAGACGCTCAGCCCACCGGCTACATCGTCATGGAGTACGTCGGCGGGCGCTCCCTCGCCTGGCTGCGGTACGCCCCCGACGAGGAGCTGACCCGGCTGCTCGGCGGCCCCCTGGAGTTCGGGCATGTGATCACCTACGGCTGCATGATCCTCGGCGCCCTGGAGTACCTGCACGGCCGGGGCCTGCTCTACTGCGACATGAAGCCGGACAACGTCATCCACTACGGGCGCCGCATCAAGGTCCTCGACCTCGGCGCCATCCGCTCGATCGGCGACCGCAGCTCCGCTCTGACCTACACGGACGGGTTCGCGCCGTCGCCCAAGGAGCTGAAGGAGCGCGGCTTCCACATCGACAGCGACCTGTACACCGTCGGCCGGACCCTGAAGTCCCTCGCCGACCGCGCCACCGCACCGGTCGGACTCGCCGCCCGCTCCTTCGAGAAGCTGATCCACCGCGCCACCGAACCCGACGTGACCGCCCGGTTCACCTCGGCGGCCGAGATGTCCCGCCAGCTCTGGGAGGTGCTGCGCGAACACCAGGCGCTCGCCGGCCACGAGCCGTACCCGGAGCGCTCCACCCGCTTCCAGCCGACCGCCGAGGTCTTCGGCGGCGGACTCGGCGCCGTCCCCGGACTGGAGCACTGGACACGCCGGCCCGGCGGCGAGCATCCGCGTCTGCCCGTGGGCGCCCCCCACCCCCGGGCGACGGCCGCGGCCCTGCCCGTGCCGATCCCCGACCCCGCCGACGGCGCCACCCTGCTGCTCGACGGCCTCGCCGCCGACACCCCCGACCGCATCGCCGACCGGGCCCGCCAGGACACCCGGCTGCACACCGTCGAGGCCGCGCTGTGGCTGTGCCGCGCCTACCTGGACGCGGGGGAGACGGACCGCGCCGAGGAGTGGCTGCGCACGGCCGAGGACCGCAACGGCCGCCGCGACTGGCGGATCCACTGGCATCACGGCCTGCTCCATCTGGTGTGCGGCGACGTCGAGAGCGCCGAGGACGAGTTCGCCGCGACCTACGACGCGCTCCCCGGTGAGAGCGCCCCCAAACTGGCCCTCGGCTACTGCGCGGAGTATCTGTCCGGGCGGCTGCGGGAGACGGCGGCGCGGGAGAGCGCGGTGGCCGTGGACGCCGGGACGGCCGCGGAGCGGCCGCGGCACCCCGACGAGACACAGTCCCGGCGGGCCCAGGCCCGTGAACGGCGGGCCAAGGAGTTCTACGAGGCCGTGTGGCGCCGTGACCCCACCCAGGGCAGCGCCGCCTTCGGCCTGGCCAGGATCCGGCTGCGCGGCGGTGACCGGCGCGGGGCCGTCGCCGTACTCGACGACGTGCCGACCACGGCACGCCACCACGACGCCGCACGCGTCGCCGCGATCCGGGTGCTGGCCGGGCGGCTGCCCGACGGGACCGGGCCCGGCACCGGGGAACTCGCCGAGGCCGCCTCGCGGCTGGCCGGGCGGCTGCCCGATGAAACCGGGCCCGGCACCGCGAAGGCCGCCGAGGCCGCCGAGCGGCCGGCCGGGCCGAGCCTGGACGGCACCGACTCCCGCGAGCAGCCGGCGCTCGACCGGCTGATCACCGAACTGCTGGAGTACGCGCTGGTGTGCCGCCCGCCCGGCGGCTGGGGCGACGGCTTTCCCACCGGAGCGCTGTTGGGCCCCGAGGACACCCCCGAGGCACTGCGAGCCCGTCTGTCCCGGTCGCTGAAACGGCTCGCGGACCAGGCCGGCAGCGCGGAGGAGCGAGGCGACCTGCTCGACCGGGCGTACGCGGTGCTCCCCCAACCGGCCGGCCTGCGGGAGCTGCTGCGACCGCGGCGGCTGCGGCGGCGCACGGCCTAGCGGGCGGCGGCACGGCGGGAGACAGGGCGCGGCGGGAGACACGGCACGGCAGGCGGCGGCGTACGGCGGCGACGACGAGGGCGAGGTGCACGGACGTGGAGACGGGAGCGCCCCGGGCGGGCGGAACGGCCGGCCAGGTCACGGTCGGGCTGGAGATCAGCCAGTGGAAGTACCTGCCGGTCGAGGGGGACGACCCGCAGATGCACGCCATCCTCAGCGTGCGCGTGGACGGCACGGGGGGCGGCGCGTCCGCCGGGCCGCTGCTCGCGCAGGTGCTGGCGGTTGACTGCTCCAGCTCCATGACCTGGCCCCCGGACAAGCTGCACGCCGCCCAGCAGGCGGCCGTCGCGGCGATCCGGATGCTGCCCGACGGCACACCGTTCGCGGTGGTCCGCGGCGACGACCGGGCGACCATGGTCTACCCGGACACGCCCGGCATGGCCCGCGCCGACGCGAGGCGGCGCGCCGAGGCCGAACGGGCCGTGCTCCGGCTCGTCGCGAGCGGAGGCACCTGCATCGGCGCCTGGCTGGACCTGTCCCGCCGGCTGCTCGCCGAGCAGGACGCACCCATCGGGCACGTGCTGCTGCTCACCGACGGCAAGAACCAGCACGACGAACGGATGCCGCTCACCCAGGTGCTGGAGACCTGCGCGGGCGGGTTCGTCTGCGACGCCTGGGGCATCGGCGACGGCTGGGACGCCCACGAGCTGCTGCGGATCACCAGCAGTCTGCACGGCAGCGCCTCCTCCGTGCACGACGAGGCCGACCTCCCGGCGGAGTACGAGAGACTGATGGCTCGTCTGCTCACCAAGACCATGCCCGAGCTGGCGGTCTCCGTGACCCCCATGGGCGGGGCCGCCGTGCGCTACCTCAAACAGGTCTTCCCGACCGAGGTGGAACTCGTTGCCGAGCCGGCCGAGGACGGCACGGACGCCACCAGCTTCCTCACCCGCGCCTGGGGCGACGAGACCCGCCGCTACCAACTGTGCCTGTCCGCCGACCCCACCGGCCACCCGCGCGGGGTGGACCTCCAGCTCGCCGTCGTCTCCGTCGGCGTCCCCGGCGGCGAGGTGACGCTGCCGCCCCCGCAGGCCTGCGTCGTCCACTGGACCGACAATCCCGCCCTGTCCCGGCACACCGACGCCCAGGTCGAGCACTTCGCACAGCACCAGCGGCTCGGCGAGGCCGTCGCCGCCGCGGCCGACGCCCACCGCCGCGGCGAGCGCGACCTCGCCGAACACCAGCTCGGCCGGGCCGCCCAGCTCGCGCAGGCCATGGGCGCCGACGAGCAACTGGCGCGGCTGGCCCGTCTCGTGGAGATCACCGACGCCCGGGCCGGACAGGTCAGGCTGCGTCCCGAGGTGACGGCGGTCGACTTCCAGCACCTGATCACCGCGAGCAGCCACAGCACCTACGGCCCCGTCTCCGGCGCCGATGCCTCGGGCAGCGCGGGCGCCGGCGCGACGGGCGGGACCGCGGGAGCGACCGTCTCCTGCCCGGCCTGCCAGAGAAAGGTGCTGGTGACGTCCCGGTTCTGCACCTTCTGCCGCCACCCTTTCGAGGAGCGGCCATGAGCACCACCCACCGCGAACTCGTCCGCAGACTCCGGCTGCTGATCGCCCTCGCCCTCGCCACCACCCTCGCCCTGTTCATCGCCTACCGGGGCGTCCACGACGACACCGTGCCGCTGGCCTCCTCCACCACCCCCGGCATCCTCGCCGTCGACACCGCGCGGCACGCCATGCGCCAGGCCCACGAGGAGATCCGCGACAGCGGCCCGCGGGCCGACGTCAGCGGCGAGTTCCACACCTGGACCTCGGTCGCCCACCAGAGCCTCGCCCTGGCCGCCTCCGAGAACGTCACCGGCGTGGAGGGCCGGCACGACCTGCAGACCCTCACCGGGCTGATCGCCGTCTACTCGGGCTGGGTGGAGCGCTGGGGCCGGGAGTCCGACGCCGACTCGCCGCTGCGCGCCGCCTACCTGCACTACGCGGAACAAGTGCTCGGCCTGGAGAGCGCCCCCGGCACCGACGGCGACATCATGAGCCGCCTCGACGCCCTGCGGGCCGAGCAACTGGCCGAGGCCCGGCGGCAGGCGGCGTTCAGCTGGCAGCAGTGGCTGTGGTGGAGCGTCGTCGCGGCGCTGTACGCGGCGCTGTGCCTGGCCCTGCTGGAGACCCAGCGGTTCCTGCGCCGCCGCTTCCGCAAACCCGTGCAGGTGCGGCTGCTCGCCGCGACCGCGGTGTGCGCGCTCGGGGTGCCGCTGCTGGCGTGGCTCACGCTCCGGGCGCACGGCGCGATGGCCGACACCGTCGGCTGGATCCGCGTACGCCGCCAGGACCCGGACCTCGTCCCGGAGGTCGCCGACAACGTGGAGGACGCCCTGGCGGACGCCGGCTGGTGGGCGTCGCTGTCCGAATGGGTGCTCTGGGGAGGGGCCGTGGTGATGGCACTGACACTGTGGGGGCTACGGCCCCGGATCGCCGAGTACCGCTTCCGGGGGACGCGATGAACCGGCCCCGGCCGCGCACCCTCGTCGCACTCGCCGTATGCCTGGCGCTGCTCGCCGCCGGCGTGTACACGGGGGTGCGCTGGGCCCAGGGCCGCAAGGGCACGGTGACCCTGCTCGCGAGCTGGACCGGCCGCGAGGCGGCGGAGTTCGAGGAGCGGGTCGTCGAGGACTTCGAGGACACCTACGGCATCGACGTCGTCTACCAGGGCAGCTCCGCGCTCAGCCAGGTGCTGGCCGCCGACATAGCGGCCGGCAACCCGCCGGACGTCGTGGTCGTGCCCGGCCCCGGCGAACTCCTCACCTACGCCGGCGACGGCCGCCTCCGCCCCCTCGACGGGCTGTTCGCCCCCGAGCAGTACGACGAGATGTGGGCGCCCAGGGTCCCGGGCGGGAACGGCACCCTGCACACCTACTGGCTGCCGATCAAGACCAGCCTGAAGAGCATGGTCTGGTACACGGGCGACAAGCCCACCGCGCCGTCGGCGGCCAACCCCGGGAAGTGGTGCCTGGGCATGGAGGACGGCGCCGCCTCCGGCTGGCCCGGCACCGACTGGATCGAGGACATCCTGCTCCAGCAGGCCGGCCCCGAGCAGTACGAGAAGTGGGTGAACGGCACCCTGCCCTGGACCCACGACGACGTGCGCGAGGCCTGGCGGACGTTCGGCGAGATGGCCGGCGCGGGCGACCGGGAGCGCGCCGCGCGGCTGCTGACGACCGGGTTCGAGGCGGACTGCGCCACGACCGGGCGCCTGGAACACCAGGGCTCCTTCCGCGCCGGCCACTGGCGGGAGGCGGGCGGCGACTACGTCCCCTCCGCCGAGGTGATCCCCGGTGCCGGGTCCGACGCCGGGGCCTGGGAGGTCTCCGGCGACCTCGCGGCCCTCCTCACCGACAACCCGGACGCCCGGCGGCTGATCCGCCATCTCGCCGACCCCGCCACCGACCTGCCCGACCACACCGTCAACCGGGCGGCGACCCCGGACCCCGGCCAGGACACCATCGAGGCCCGCATCGACCGGACCCTGCGCGAGGACGGCGCCACCCGCTGCTGGGACGCCTCCGACGCCATGCCCCGCACCCTGCGCGACGCCTTCCACCAGGCGGTGCTGCGCCACCTCGTCGAACCGGACACCCTGGACGACCGCCTGACGCAGCTGCAACGGCTGACCACGGAGCAGCGGTTGCGGGTGTGCGGCGGCGGCGCTCCTTGAGGCGGGCCGGCTCGGAGGGGCTTTCCCGCTAGCTCTCCGTCGTCTCCTCGAACAGCGCCTCCTGCTCGCCGCCCGCGCTCTCCGCCTCCCGCTGGAGCCGCTTGACCCGGGCGCCCACCACGACCGCGGTCCCGGCGGCCACCGCGGCGAGCGCCACCGGGACCATCCAGCCGCGGTCCAGCACATGGCCGAGGGCGTGGTCGAGGGAGAGGCGGCCGGGGCCGGTGACGGCGAGACCGGTGGCGGCCAGGCCGAGGGTGGCGGCGTACTCGTAGCCGCCGCTCTGGTTGAAGAAGCCGTTGGGGGTGTGCACGGCCGCGGCGCCCGCCATCGCGCCGGCCGCCGCCGCGCCCGCCGCCGGGGTGGCCAGGCCCAGCGCGAGCAGGGTGCCGCCGCCGGTCTCCGCGATGCCCGCGGCGGTGGCGCTGGCCTTGCCCGGCCGGTAACCGACGGACTCCATGAACTGGCCGGTGCCCTCGATCCCGTGGCCGCCGAACCAGCCGAACAGCTTCTGCGTACCGTGCGCCACGAGCACCCCGCCCGTGCCCAGCCGGAGCAGCAGCAGGCCCAGATCACGTCGGTCGTAGAACGTCACGTTGACTCCCGGAGCAGACGAACGGAACAAGCGTGTGAGGCGACCCCGCCCCGGTTTCCCCCGACCCACGGTCCCACCCCCGCCGCCACGGGTCCCCTCCGCGACGGCCGTTCGGGTGGCGGCCCGCGCGGTGGGTCTTCCGGTGGCGGGGGAGCGGGGGCGGTGTGACGCTGACGGCATGACGATTCAGACCGCCAAGCTGCGCGACCCGGCCGTCCGCGCCTTCGTCACCGCCGTCAACGCCCACGACCGCGAGGGGTTCATGGCGGTGCTCGCACCCGGCGCGACGATGGCGGACGACGGCGCGGACCGGGACCTCGCCGAGTGGATCGACCAGGAGATCTTCACCACCCACGGCCACCTGGAGGTCGACAACGAGTCGGACGGCGGCCGTGCCCTCATCGCCCGCTACCGCAACGACACCTGGGGCGAGATGCGCACCCGCTGGCGCTTCACCGTCGACGACACCGGCCGGATCGCCCGCTTCGAGACCGGGCAGGCATAACCGGGCGGGCGGGGACCGGCCGGGCGTGAGAATGCCTGCGGCGGCTGCGGCGGCGCCCCTTGCCTTCGCGCGCGCTCCAACTCCTAGCGTCCGGCGGCATGGAGAGCACACGCACACTCGGACGCAGCGGCATCCAGGTCAGCGCCCTCGGCTTCGGCTGCTGGGCCATCGGCGGTGAGCACCACACCCCGGACGGGCAGCCCCTGGGCTGGGGCCGGGTCGACGACGAGGAGTCGGTACGGGCCATTCGCCGTGCCCTCGACCTGGGAGTGACCTTCTTCGACACCGCCGACTGCTACGGCACCGGGCACAGCGAACGCGTCCTCGGCCGCGCCCTCGGCAAGCGCCGGGGCGATGTCGTGGTCGCCACCAAGTGGGGCAACGTCTTCGACGAGACCAGCCGCACCCTCACCGGCAACGACGACTCCCCGGCGTACGCGCGCCGCGCGCTGACCGCCTCCCTGCGCCGCCTGGACACCGACTACGTCGACCTCTACCAGCTCCACATCGCCGACGCCGACCCGGAGCGGGCCCTGCGGCTGCGCGAGACCTGTGAGGACTTCGTCCGCGAGGGCCTGATCCGGGCGTACGCCTGGAGCACCGACGACCCGTCCCGCGCCGCCCTGTTCGCCGAGGGGAAGCACTGCGCGGCCGTCCAGCACGCCGCGAACGTGCTCCGGGACGCGCCGGAGCTGTTCGCGCTGGCCGAGCGGCGGGGGCTGACGAGCATCGTCCGCAGTCCCCTCGCCATGGGCCTGCTCACCGGACGGCACGCCGGCCGCCCGCGCCCGGAGCCGGGCGACATCCGCAGCAGGCCGCCCGCCTGGCTGCCGGGTTTCGGGGACGGTTCCGGCGCCGACCCCGAGTGGCTGGCCCGGGTGGAGGCGCTGCGGGACGTCCTCACCGCCGACGGCCGTACCCTCGCCCAGGGCGCCCTCGGCTGGCTGTGGGCGCGCAGCCCGCGCGCCGTGCCGATCCCCGGCTTCCGCTCGGTCGCGCAGGCCGAGGAGAACGCGGGCGCTCTGGCCCGGGGGCCCCTGACCGCCGCTCAGCTCGCGGAGACGGACCGGATCCTGGGGCGGCGTACCGCGACGGTGTGACACGGCAGCCGTTCCACGGCCCGGTGCCCGCCCCGCGGTCTCCCACGAGGACCCCCCGGCCCGGTGCCTGGAACGGCTGCCGTCTCTCCCCCCGGCTGATGGCCCGCGGAAGCTCCACACTCCAAGTGTGAAGTTCCTGTGGAGGAAAGTTGAGCACAGGTCAGCCACCGGGGGCAATGGGGCGGATGGTGAAACTCCGCTTGCCCGGGCGGGCCCGGCCGTACGTCAGCCGCGGCCCACGTACGGCATCGCCGTCGCCAGCACCGTCGCGAACTGCACGTTCGCCTCCAGCGGCAGCTCCGCCATGTGCCGCACCGTGCGCGCCACATCGGCCACGTCCATCACCGGCTCCGGCGCGATCTCGCCATTCGCCTGAAGCGCCCCGGTCTGCATCCGCGCCGTCATATCGGTCGCCGCGTTGCCGATGTCGATCTGCCCGACGGCGATGCGGTACGGCCGCCCGTCCAGCGACAGCGACTTGGTCAGACCGGTCAGCGCGTGCTTGGTGGCCGTGTAGGCGACCGAGTGCGGACGCGGCGTGTGCGCCGAGATCGAGCCGTTGTTGATGATCCGGCCGCCCTGCGGGTCCTGCTCCTTCATCTGCCGGTACGCCGCCTGCGCGCACAGGAACGCCCCGTTGAGGTTGGTGTCCACCACATGCCGCCACGCCTCGTACGGCAGCTCCTCGACCGGCACGCCGCCCGGCCCGAACGTCCCCGCGTTGTTGAACAGCAGGTCCACCCGCCCGAACCGCCCGACCGTCGCCGAGAACAGCGCGGCCACGTCCTCGGGGCGCGACACGTCCGTCCGTACGGCGAGCGAGGCGCCCTCCGGCACCAGCGCCGCCGTCTGCTCCAGGGTCTCCGTCCGGCGCCCCGCCAGCGCCACCGACCAGCCCGCGCGCAGCAGCTCCACGGCGACCGCGCGCCCGATGCCGGAACCCGCACCGGTCACCACGGCGATCCTCGACCGGCTCTCCGGACGGCCCTCCGGCCCGCTCTCCGTTCGCTTCTCGTTCATGGGCCCGCAGCGTACGGGAGGGTCCGCCATCCGGAACTCACCCATCCGACATGTGGTTGTCGTGAACGCGCCTATCGCGAGTCGTCCCCGGCCACTCCAATGCGTGAGGCATCCATCTGTCAGGGGAGGACCGGATGACTCACCCCACCCGTCGGCCACAGCACGCCCCCGAACTGCGCGCCGCCGCCCGCCACATCGGCCGGCGCCGCTTCCTCACCGCCACCGGCGCCGCCGCCGCCCTCGCCTTCGCCGTCGGCCTCCCGGCCGCCGGCACCGCGAGCGCCGCCGAACTCGACGCCGCCCGCCTCACCGAGAACCCCTTCACCCTCGGCGTCGCCTCCGGCGACCCCCAGCCCGGCTCGGTCCTGCTGTGGACCCGCCTCGCCCCCGCCCCCTACCAGCCCGACGGCGGACTGCCCGCCCAGCGCGTCACCGTGCACTGGGAACTCGCCCACGACGAGCACTTCCGCCGCCCCGTCAGACGCGGCACCGCCCCCGCCCACCCCGAGTTCCACCACACCGTGCACGTCGAGGTCACCCACCTCGCCCCCGGCCGGGTCTACTACTACCGCTTCCGCGCCGGCGACTGGATCAGCGAGACCGGCCGCACCCGCACCGCCCCCGCCCCCGGCGACCCCACCACCGCACTCCGCCTCGCCGCCGTCTCCTGCCAGGCCTACCACGACGGCTACTTCACCGCCTACGGCCACCTCGCCCAGGACGACGTCGACCTCGTCCTCCACCTCGGCGACTACCTCTACGAGTACGCCGTCAACGCCACCGGCGGCCAGCGCCGCTACACCGACCGCGTCCTCCCCGCCCACTTCAACCGCGAGACCGTCACCCTCGAGGACTACCGCCTGCGCTACGCCCTCTACAAGACCGACCCCGACCTGCGCGCCGCCCACGCCGCGCACCCCTTCGTCGTCACCTGGGACGACCACGAGACCGAGAACAACTACGCCGGCGACACCCCCGAGAACGACGTCCCGCCGGAGGAGTTCCTGCTGCGCCGCGCCGCCGCCTACCGCGCCTACTGGGAGAACCAGCCCCTGCGCCGCCCCCAGCTCCCCGACGGCCCCGACATGCGGCTCTACCGCCGCCTGCACTGGGGACGGCTCGCCCAGTTCGACATCCTCGACACCCGCCAGTACCGCACCAACCAGGCCTACGGCGACGGCGCCCGCGTCCCCGGCCCCGAGGTCGACGACCCGGCGCGCACCATGACCGGCGAGACCCAGGAACGCTGGCTGCTCGACGGCTGGCAGCGCTCCAAGGCGCTGTGGAACGTCATGCCGCAGCAGGTCGTCTTCTCCCAGCGCAAGTTCGACCTGACCGAGCCGTCCCGGGTGTCGATGGACGCCTGGGACGGCTACCGCGCCTCACGCCGCCGGGTGCTGGACGGCGCGCGGGCGGCCGGCGTGGAGAACCTGATGGTGCTCACCGGAGACGTCCACGTCGGCTACGGCTTCGACATCAAGGAGGACTTCGACGACCCGGGCTCCCGCACCGTCGGTACCGAGATCGTCGCCACCTCGATCGCCAGCGGCCGCGACGGCGCCGACAAGCCCGCCAACTGGGACACCTACATGCGCGCCAACCCGCACCTGAAGTTCTACAACGGGCGCCGCGGCTACGTCGCGGTCACCCTCGGCCGCGAGCAGGCACGCGCCGACTACCGGACCGTGCCGTACGTGACCACGCCCGGGGCGCCGGTCACGACGGCCGCGTCCTTCGTCACCCGCGTGGGGGAGCCGGGGCTCACACCGGCATGAGGTCCCCGGTGGGGTCCTCGCCGGACACCGCGCCGGCGTCCTCACCGGCGCCGTCACCCGCGCGGTCACCTGCGCCGTCACCGGCGGTGGCCTCACCGGGGTAGCGGACGCCGACGCGGTCCCGGATCGCGTCGAGCGTCCGCATCACCGCGAGCGTGCCGTCGAGCGGCACCAGCGGGGACTCGGTCTCACCGGCCCGCAGCGCCCGCATCACCTCGCGGGCCTCGTGCTTGAAGCTGTTGTGCGCGCCGTTCGCCTGGTCGTGCACGAACTCCTCCGGCTCACGCCCCGCGCGGTGCAGCACGAACCGCTCCGGGTGGAAGAAGCCGTGCGGGATGTCGATCCGGCCCAGCGAACCGGTGACGGACGCCGCCGTCGGCGTACCCCCCACGATGGAGCAGTGCACCGACGCGAGAGCGCCGCTCTCATAGGAGAGCACCGCACCCGTCTGGAGATCGACGCCCTCCTCCGAGAGCACCGCACTCGCCGCGATCCCCGCCGGCTCACCCAGCAGCAGCTGCGCGAACGACACCGGATACACCCCCAGATCCAGCAGCGCGCCCCCGCCCTGCAACGGATCCCGCAGCCGGTGCGACGGCGGGAACGGCCCCGCCAGCCCGAAGTCCGCCTGCACACTGCGCACCTCGCCGACCGCCCCGTCCTCCACCAGCGCCTTCAGCCGCCGCATCAGCGGAGAGCAGTACATCCACATGGCCTCCATCAGGAAGCGCCCGTGCTCCCGCGCCAGCGCCACCAGCTCCCCGGCCTCGCGCGCGTTCAGCGTGAACGGCTTCTCCAGCAGCACGTTCCGCCCCGCCGCCAGACACAGCCCGGCCGCCGCCCGGTGCGCCGCGTGCGGCGTCGCCACGTACACCACGTCGACGCCCTCGTCCCGCGCCAGCCCCTCCCAGCCGCCGTACGCCCGCTCGATCCCGAAGCGCTCCGCGAACGCCTCCGCAGACGCCTCGCTCCGCGACGCCACCGCCACCACCTCCGCGTCCGGCAGATCCACCAGATCCGCCGTGAACGCGGCGGCGATCCCGCCGGTCGCCAGGATTCCCCACCGCACGCTGTCCGCCGTCATTCCCCGCCCCACGCTCCACTCGGTGACACCAGGCACTCTGTTCGAGCTGAGAGCATAGGGACCGGACTGCGGAAAAAGGGAGGGCCACATGCCCGAAGGCGGGGCATCCATACCGGAACTGTCACAGGCGGCCGCCCCCGAGGCACGGCCGCCCCTCCGTGCGCACCGCGCCGCCGGCCTGCTGCTGACGCTGGTTCTCGGCGGCCTCACCGCCACGCCCCCGCTGGCGATGGACATGTACCTCCCCGCACTCCCCGAGGTCACCCGCGCCCTGCACGCCCCCGCCGCCACCGTCCAGCTCACCCTCACCGCCTGCCTGGCCGGCATGGCGCTCGGCCAGCTCGTGGTCGGCCCGATGAGCGACCGCTGGGGCCGCCGCCGCCCGCTGCTCACCGGGCTCGCCGTCTACGTCGTCGCCACCGCCCTGTGCGCGCTCGCGCCCACCGTCGAGACCCTCGTCGCCTTCCGCCTGGCCCAGGGCCTCGCGGGCGCCGCCGGGATCGTCATCGCCCGCGCGATCGTCCGCGACCTCTACGACGGCGTCGAGATGGCCCGCTTCTTCTCCACCCTCATGCTGATCTCCGGAGTCGCCCCGATCGTCGCCCCGCTGATCGGTGGACAGATCCTGCGCGTCACGGACTGGCGGGGCGTGTTCGTCGTCCTCACCGCCGTCGGCGCGCTGCTCGCCGCAGTGGTGTGGGCGAAGCTCCCCGAGACGCTGCCGCCCGCCGACCGGCACGCCGGCGGCGTCGGCGAGGCCCTGCGCTCGATGCGCGGCCTGCTGTCCGACGCGCCGTTCACCGGCTACCTCCTCGCCGGCGGCTTCGCCTTCGCCGCGCTCTTCGCCTACATCGCCGCCTCCCCCTTCGTCGTCCAGGAGATCCACGGCGCCTCCCCGCAGACCTTCAGCCTGCTGTTCGGCCTCAACTCCGTCGGCCTCGTCGTCGCCGGGCAGATCAACGGCAAGGTGCTGATCGGACGCGTCCGCCTCGACCGGGTCCTCGCCGTCGGCCTGGCCGTCGTCGTCCTCGCCGCCACCGCGCTGCTGCTCATGTCGCTCGGCGTCTTCGGCGAGACCGGGCTGGTGCCGGTGGCCGCCGCGCTGTTCGTGCTGATGTCCGCGATGGGCATCACCCTGCCCAACACCCAGTCCCTCGCCCTGATGCGCACCCGGCACGCGGCCGGCTCCGCCTCCGCCCTGCTCGGCACGTCCTCCTTCCTCATCGGCGCCATCGCCTCCCCGCTCGTCGGCATCGCCGGGGAGGACACCGCCGTGCCGATGGCGGTCGTCCAGCTCGTGGCCGCGCTGGTGGCGACGTTGTGTTTCGTGGCACTGTGCCGCCCCTGGAGGCAGGGCGGCCCGAGCACGGAGGCGGCGGGTCCGCGCCTGGACGCGCCGAAGGCGAGCACGGAGGGGGCGGGGAACTGAGCGCACCGAAACTGCGCAGCGGCACACCGGAACGGGCCGGGCTCGACCCGGTCGAACTCGACCACCTGGTCCGCGAGATCCACGACCTCACCACCGGCGACCGCCCCTGGGCGGCCGGCGCGGTCGTGGTCGCCGGACGCGGACCCGTGATCGCGGTCGAGGAGGCGGCGGGCTGGGCCGTGCGCTACGCCGCCTACGACCCGCAGCGCGACGCCGGAGTGGAACTGCCCGAGACCGCCCGGGTGCCGATGACCGTCGACACCCCGTTCGACCTGGCCTCCCTGACCAAGCTCTTCACCTCGGTCGCGGCGGTCCAGCAGATCGAGCGGGGCACCCTCGGCATCGACGCGGCGGTCGGCGCGTACCTCCCCGAGTTCCACGCGGCGGCCCGGCACGGCGTCACCGTACGGCAGCTGCTCACCCACACCTCCGGACTGCGCCCCGACCTGCCGCTGTACGACTGCGCCGACGACGCCGAACGGCTCGCCCTGCTGCGCGCCGAGCCGCCCACCGGCGAACCCGGCGTCCACCGCTACTCCGACCTCAACATGCTGCTGCTCCAGCACGTCCTGGAACGCATCACCGGACGCCCCCTGGACGTCCTGATCCGGGACGGCATCACCCGCCCGCTCGCCATGACGGCCACCCGCTTCGGACCCTGCCCCGGCGCGGCGGCCACCGAGGACCAGCGGCGACCGTGGGCCAAGGCGGACCGGGGCATGCTGCGGGGCGTCGTGCACGACGAGAACGCCTGGGCGCTCGGCGGCGTGGCCGGGCACGCCGGGCTCTTCTCCACCGGGCGCGACCTCGCCGTGTTCTGCCGCGCGCTGCTCGCGGGCGGCGCGTACGGTCCCGCGCGCATCCTCGGCCCGGACTTCGTGGAGCTGCTGCTGACCCCGCCCGGACTCGGGTTCGCCCTGGACCAGCCGTGGTTCATGGGTGCCCTGGCGGGCCGGGGCGCGGCCGGACACACCGGCTTCACGGGCACGTCCCTCGTCCTGGACCCGGCCACGGACACCTTCCTGATCCTCCTGGCCAACACGGTCCACCCCCGCCGACGCCCCCCGGACAGCAGACCGAGAGCGGCGGCGGGGACGCGGGTGGCGCGGGCGGTGTGGGGGAGCTGAGCCGCGAGCATCACAACCTCACCCCAGAGGCCGTGATCCCGGCAGTGCCAATGAACCGCCGTTACTACCGACAGATCGAGGCCGGCCGGGGAGACGTGCGGCGGCGGGCCCGCGGCGGCCACCCTCGGGGGTGGGCGGCCTCATCCGCTACCGGCGCGGTCGGCATCGCCACCGGGAGCGGTGGCCTGCGTCAGCGTCGTCTCCATCGCGGATCGTGATGGCGGCGGATCTCGACGTTGCAGTCGGTGGCCCGCGAGTGATCGCCGCGCGTTGTCGCCTCGTCGCGCTGCCTGACCAGGGCCTGACAGATGTCGCAGTCCGGCAAGGGCTCAGGAGGCTCGGGCGGGGCACCGAGGACGATCGGCTGCTCCTGAACGCTCACGGCCGCCCCCCTTCCACCGGCGCCACAGACCGTCCCGCCCGCTGGTAGGCCTGGTACAGCTGCTGGGCGGCCTCGCAGTGCAGGTTGGCGTTCCGGCCGGCGTCGTCGGTGGTCGAGCAGGTCTAGGACGCCACCGCTCTGTACAACGAGGCCCTACAGGCGGGCGTGCTGGCGGGTGACGGCATGCTGCAGGCCCGCGTCTGGTCGAACCTGGCGATGCAGGCCCGACTGCTCGATCGCGATCAGGAAGCGGTCCGGATCGGGCGTGCGGCCGTCGAGACCCGGCAGGCCAAAGGAGACCCATGGCTGATGGCGCTGCTGCACTGCCGACAGGCCGTCGGGCACGCCCGCATGGGTGACCGTGTGCGCGCGGAGCGGTCCCTGGCGCGCGCCGAGACGGCCTATGAGAGGGCCAAGGGCGAGCCCGCCGCATGGCTGTCGTTCCTCACCCCAGCCGAGCTGACAGGTCTCGCGGGCGCTGCACACCAGGCCCTCGGCAGGCACAAGCGCGCACGGGAACTCACTGCGACCGCGCTCAGCATGCTGGAGCCACGCTTCGAGCGGAACCGCGTGTACTACACACTGCAGTGGGCACAGGCCCTGCTGGACGGCGGGGACGTCGAGCATGCCGCGGACGAGGCAGGGAAGGCCGCCGACATGGCGGCGCGGGTGCACAGTGATCGCCTGCGGGGCCGGCTGAACGGCCTGCGGCAGCAGATGCTCCGCTACGCGGGCAGCGTGCCCGAGGCCGCAGACTTCGTGGAGCGAACGCGGCAGACGGGAGTGTGAGGCGTGGACGGTCTACGGCTGGAGCGCAGGGACGCGGCAGGGCTTGGGGACATCCGCCCCCAGCTGCTCGACGTGTACGCCGAGATCTACGCCGATCGGCTCGGCGAGGAGTTCCACTCGGTAGCACGGTTCGACGAACGCCTCGGCTGGAACACGGAAGTCCCCGGGTTCGCCGCGGTCGTCGGCTACCTCGACGACTCGCCGGTCGGCTACGCCTACGGCTGCACGCTGCAGCCGGGCACGCGATGGTGGAACGGCCTGCGCACCCCGGTGGCGGAGGATGCGACCCAGGAAACAGGGACGCGCACGTTCGCCCTCTCGGAGCTGATGGTCGTGGAGAAGGTCCGAGGCACGGGGGCGGCGAAGCTCATTCATGACGACTTGCTGCGCGGCAGGCCGGAGGAGCGGGCGACGCTGCTGGTCGAGCGGGGCCATCCGAAGGTGCGTGCCCTGTACGAGGCATGGGGATACGAGTGGTTCGGCGAGGTGCTGCCGTTCGCCGACGCTCCCCTTTACGACGCGATGATGCTGCGCCTCTCCGCCTGATCCTCTGCGGTGACCTCGGGCACGACGGGCGCCGCGCACCGCCCAGCCCACCACCCACCCCCACCCCCGCCCTAGAATCGCAAGGTGAACGCCCCCGCCCCCACCCCCCTCTCCGCCCCCGCCGACACCCTGCGTGCCGCGCTCGCCGGGCTGCTCGACGGGCTGCCGCCGAAGCGGGCCGCGCAGGCCGTGGAGCGGCTGATCGCGAACTACCGGGGGGCGACCCCGACGCACGCGCCGATCCTGCGGGACCGGGCGGACGTGGCGGCGTACGCGGCGTACCGCATGCCGGCCACGTTCGAGGCGGTGCGCTCGGCGCTCGCGGCGTTCGCCGACGCGGTGCCCGGGTGGGTGCCCGGCAGCCACATCGATGTCGGCGGTGGGACGGGCGCCGCCACCTGGGCGGTCAGCGCGACCTGGCCGGGCCTGCGCCCGGTGACCGTGCTGGACTGGGCCGAGCCCGCGCTCGCCCTCGGCCGGGAGATCGCCGCCGCGAACCCGGCCCTGCGCGACGCCCGCTGGCAGCGCTCTCGCATCGGAGCGGCGCTCACACTCGAGAGCACTGATCTCGTCACCGTCTCCTACGTCCTCAACGAGCTGTCCGAGCCCGACCGCGCCGCCCTAGTCGACGCCGCCGCCGAGGCCGCGCAGGCCGTCGTGATCGTCGAGGCCGGCACCCCCGACGGCTACGCCCGGATGCTCGCCGCCCGCGACCGCCTGATCGCCGCCGGCTTCCACATCGCCGCCCCCTGCCCGCACAGCGCCGCCTGCCCCATCGCCCCCGGCACGGACTGGTGCCACTTCTCCGCCCGGGTCAGCCGCTCCTCCCTCCACCGCCAGGTCAAGGGTGGCTCCCTCGCCTACGAGGACGAGAAGTTCAGCTACGTCGCCGCAGCCCGCTTCCCGGTCGCCCCCGCCCCCTCCCGCGTCGTCCGCAAGCCGCAGATCCGCAAGGGCCAGGTCCTCCTCGACCTGTGCGAGACCGACGAGCGCCTGCGCCGCGCCACCGTCACCAAGCGCCACGGCGACGACTACCGCGCCGCCCGCGACACCGACTGGGGCGACGCGTGGCCGCCGGCGCGGGACGCCGACGGCCACGACTAGGGGTCATTTCCTGTCCTCCTGAAGCCTGCGCAGCAGCTCCCGCTTCTGCGCCTGCGGGTCCTGGCCGCCGCCGATTCGGCCGCCCCTGCCGCCGCCCCGCAGGGCCCTGCGGCCGAGCTTCTGCCGCGTGCCGCCGACGCCCAGCAGGTTTCCGGCTCCGCCTCGGGTCATGGGTGTGCCCTCCTCGTTCCTCGGGGTGCGGTCCATCAATGAAACGAGACGTCTCGTCTCGCGATCGCCTCTTCAGCATCCGGCGAGACGCACCGTCTTGTCAACCTGATAGATTTCGAGCCATGTCCCCAGCCACCAGGAAGCCCACCCCCGACGCCACCCGCCGCAGCGAGAAGTCCCGCCGCGCCATCTACGACGCCGCCCTCGCGCTCGTCGGCGAGGTCGGCTACCCGAAGACCACCATCGAGGGCATCGCCGCCCGCGCCGGCGTCGGCAAGCAGACGATCTACCGCTGGTGGTCCTCGAAGGCCGACGTCCTGATGGAGGCCTTCCTCGACCTCGCCGAGCAGGCCAACGAACAGGCCGGCGGCGAGCCCGGCGACCACGCCCTGCCCGACACCGGAGACCTCGCCGCCGACCTGAAGCTGGTCCTGCGCGCCACCGTCGACGAACTGCTCGACCCGCGCTTCGAGGTCCCCTCCCGCGCCCTCGCCGCCGAGGGCGTCGTCAACGAGGAGATGGGCCGTGCCGTCGTAGCCCGGCTGCTCGAACCCTCCCTCCAGCTCTACGTCGACCGGCTGCGCGCCGCCCAGGACGCCGGGCACGTCCGCCCGGACGTCGACCCGCGGATCGCCCTCGAACTGTTCGTCTCCCCGCTCGCCCAGCGCTGGCTCCAGCGCACGGGCCCGATCTCCCACGAGTACACCGACACCCTCGTCGACTACGCCCTGTACGGCCTCGTACCGCGCTGAGCCCACCCGCTACCTGACTGCGCCACCCGGCGCCGGCCACCTGACCGCGCCCACCGGCGCCGGCCACCCGACCGCGCCCACCGGCGCCGGCCACCTGACCGCGCCCACCGGCGCCGGCCACCTGACCGCGCCCACCGGCGCCGGCCACCTGACCGCGCCCACCGGCGCCGGCCACCTGACCGCGCCCACCCGGCGCCGGCCACCTGACCGCGCCCACCCGGCACCGGCCACCTGACCGCGCCCACCGACCCCGGCCACCCGACACCGGCACCGAGCCCACGGCGGCCCGCCCCCGCCCGCGCCCATAAATCCCGGCAAAGCCCCTGATGGGCCCTGATCCCGGTGTGGGGTATGTCTCGTCCCCCCTACCCCGGTTGGGGACTTAGGCCCCCCGGAGCGCACGATGGTGGGACCATAGGGCATGCTGTTCGGCACGACAGGCGAGGCGAGGGGATAGATGAGCGCGGAGTTCGGCGGCCGGACCGGCCTGCGGGGCAAACTCTCCCAGTGGCTGCGCGGAGGCGGCCGCAAGGACGCCGCCGACGGCGGCGGCCGTGAGGCCCTGCTGCTCGCCGCCGCCGCCGCGGGCCTGCCGCTCGCGCCCGCCGCCCACCCGGCGCCCGGCTACCGGTGCTCCTGCGACCGGGTCGGCTGTCCCACCCCCGCCCGCCACCCGGTGTCGTTCGCCTGGCAGACGCAGTCCACCACCGACCGCGCCCAGATCGAACGCTGGGCCCGCCACCAGCCCCAGGCCAACTTCATCACCGCGACCGGCATGGTCCACGACGTCCTCGACGTGCCGCTGGAGGCCGGCCGCGAAGCCCTCGCCGGGCTGCTCGCCGCGGGGATCGACGTCGGCCCGGTCGCCGAGAGCGACGACGGCCGGATGCTGTTCTTCACCCTCACCCGCGGCACCCCCGAGGACGAGGACGAGTGGTGGCCGTGCGAGCTGGACTGCCACCCCGAGACCATGGACGAGCACCCGGGCCTGCGCTGGCACTGCCGCGGCTCCTACGTCCTCGTCCCGCCCGCGCGGCTGCCCGGAGACGACCAGACCGTGCACTGGGTACGCGGCCCGGAGCACGCGCTGCCCGAGCCGCTGACCCTGCTCGAACACCTCACCGACGCCTGCGCCCGGTACGCCGGCGAGGAGCCCGACCACGCGAGCGCGGCCTGGCCCCTGCGCCACTGACGCAACCGGACGGCGACGGACGGCACCGGGCCGGCACCCGTCTCGGCCGGTCCTACTCGCCCTTCGCCGACGTCAGCCCCTGGATCCGCCCCAGCACGGACACCTGCGCCCCGGCGCCCTTCCCCGGGTCGAGGGCCACCTCGTTGGAGACGTACTCCATCGTCAGCGACTGCTTGATCTCACCGGTCGTCAGCGCCAGCACGTCCTTGTCGGGCGTGGGCACGCTGGAACCGGTGTGGGCGGTCTGCTTCACGTAGTGGCGGGTGCTGAAGAACACCAGCGCCCCGCCGTCCTTCGTGCGCAGCGCCACCGGCGCGAACGCGCCCTCGGACAGCGGCGTGTCGATGTACTGGGTGACCAGGCCCGGCTTGCGCGCGTTCTTCTGGCGCTTGGTGCGCCACTGGCTGGTGTGCAGACCGGGCGCGAAGCCGGGGCCGTTCTCCTTGAGGTAGGTCGTGTACGCCTTGCTCAACTCGCCCGGGGGGAAGGTCAGTCCGGGCGCGTTCGCGGGCACGGCCTCGGCCCAGCCGTCCTTGTCCTTCTTGAAGTCCGGTACGGCGCCGGGCGCGACCAGCGTCAGATACGACACCTCCCACGGCGCGTCGAGCGCGTTGCGGGTGAAGACCATCAGCCAGCGGGCCTGGCCGCCCTTGTTCGCCTTGGCGTCGGCGAGGAACCAGCGCGGCCAGCCGGCCTTCTTGGGGATGGTGTACTCGGCGTCGGAGAACTCCAGCGGGCTGTGATCCGGGTTGCCGGCCGGGTGGTTGGCCCGGCCCGCCTTCAGCCGGGCGCTGTCGATGGCGGCGAGCGGGCCGGTGACGTAGTCGGCGTCGAGGGTGCTGTCGTAGTCCTTGTCGGCCCTGTTGTACGCGGTCGTGAACTTCTCCAGTGCCTTCGCGGCCTCGGCGCGGGTGGTCGCGGGCAGCACCTCCCGCTCGCCGTGCACCACCACACACCCGCTCGCCGTCAGTGACATAGCGGTCAACGAGGCCGCTATCAGAGCGATTCGGGCACGCCTGCGATCCCTGGTCATCGGGCTCCTTCACCTTCCCCTTCCCGGGGGCGAACCATACCGGGGCCGGATGGCCGGTTCGGCACGGGCTTCGGTTCCGGGACCCGGCACCCTCACGCGTCCCGCCGGCCGACGGGAGGTCTCCGCGCGCCCCGCCGGCCGGCGGGCTGTCCCCGCGCGCCCCGCCCGGTGGTCGGGGAGTCCGCGCGCACCCTGCCCGGTGGACGGGAAGTCCCAGCGCGCCTCGCCCGGTGGTCGGGGAGTCCACGCGCGCCCCGCCCGGTCGACGGGAAGCTCGCGCACCCGTCCGGCCGGACGGTCCGGCCGGATCTCACCCTCGGCCCGACGGCGGGACCGCCGTTGACGTGATGCGCGGTCATTTCGTATGCCCGCCGACGGTGCCGCCCGGATACGATCACGGCCTCCGCCGAAGCGAACTGACCGCGCATCACCCCGCATCATCCCGAGGAGACCACCCGCCATGCCCACCAGACCCCGCCGCCGTGCCACCGCCCTCGCCGCCGCCGTCGCCACGGCCGCCGCGCTGGGCGCCACGGCGCTCGCCACCGTCGGCGCCCCGGCCGCCACGGCCGCCGAAGAGCCGCTGACCGGTTACGAGCTGACCTGGGGCATCGAGGAGTCGTACCGCACCTACGTCACCGGAAGCGCGGCCGGGACCTTCACCCCCGCCGACGGTGCCACGCAGGCCGAGGACAACGGCGCGTTCACCTTCGTCGGCGGCACCGGCACCCACGACCCGGCCGCGCACGCCCTCCGGCTCGGCTTCCGCGGCAGTCTGGCCGTCGAGTCCAAGACGCACGGCTTCGCCCTCACCCTCTCCGACGTGCGCTTCGACAGCGCCGACGCCGAGATCACCGCCGACGTCACCAGGAACGGCACCACCACACAGGACGTGCCGCTCGCCGAGGTCACCGTCACCCGGGAGCTGACGGACATGGCGACCACCCTGACCAAGGAGGCCGCGGACGTCCTCGGCAGCGCGCGCTACGAGGGCGCCGAGGGCGACCCGCTGACCGTCGTGCACAGGACGGCCCAGTCCCCGTCGCCGACCGGCTCCGCGTCGGCCACCGCCACCCCGACGGCCTCCGCGTCCCCGACCGCGACGCCCACCGGCTCCGCCTCCGCCACCCCCGGCCCGACCGCCACCGGCAGCCCGTCCCCGACGGCCACCGAGCCCGCCGACCCCACCCCCTCGGTCACCGACCCCGACGCGCCGATCGGCGCCGAACTGGCCGACGGCAGGCTGACCTGGGGCGTGATGAAAGCCTTCCGCGCCTACGTCGTGGACGGCGTCGCCGAGGGCCGTATCACCGTCGCGGACGGCGCCTCCCAGGCCCCCGGCAACGGGGTGTTCACCTTCACCGACGCCAAGGGCACGTACGACACGGACGCGGACACCCTCACCGCCGCCTTCGAGGGCGCCGTGACCTTCCAGGGCCACCGGCGCGACGGCGCGTACGGCCTCGACCTCACCCTCACCGACCTCACCGCCACGCTCGACGGCGGCACCGGCGAACTCACCGCCGACGTCACCAGCCTCGGCGAGACGACGCAGGACGTGGTCCTCGCCGAGCTCACGGCCGACTCCGCCGACCTGGTCGCGAAGAAGGACGTCCTCACCCTGAACAACGTCACCGCCGAGCTGACCGAGGACGGCGCCGACGCCTTCGGCCGCTTCCACCCGGCCGGCACCCGACTGGACCCGCTCGACCTGGCCCTCGCCCTCACCCCGGGCGCCGGCCTCCCCGGCGGCGGCCAGACCGCCACCCCGACCGCCACCGCCACCCCGGGCGGCACCGGCACCACCGGCGGAGTCAGCGGCTCCACCGGCGGCGGACTGACCGGGAACCTCGCCTCCACCGGCTCCGACGTGCCCGTCGGCGCCCTGGCAGCCGCCGCCGCGCTGACCGTGGCCGCGGGCGCGGGTGTCGTACTGGCCGTGCGCCGGCGCCGTACGGAGGCATAATCCGCTGTCGGGAAAGGGAGCGGCTCCCTGAGACTGGTCCCATGCACAGGGCACCCAGAGAGCCGCTCGGACCGGGCCGGCTGGTCCTCACCGTCCACGACAGGCCCGGTCCACCCCCGCTGCGCTTCGAGACGGACGACCACGGCCGGATCCTGCTCCGGCAGGGCGGCCGGCCCGTGCTGACCGGCCGTCACGAGGGCGAGGGCTGCTGCCGCGACCTCGTCCTGCACCGCCGCGACGGCTACCGCTCCCCGCTGCCGCCCCTGACCGCCGCACACCAGCGCTCGCCGGCCGACTGGGCGCACCGGTACGCGCGATGGCTGGAGGACGCCCCCGACACCCCGCTGCACGACGGGCGTTGGCAGCTCGCCCGGCGCGGGGTCTTCGAACCCGGCGTCTGGGGCGAGGACTTCGTCCGCGACTGGCCCGGCGCCCGCCTGGAACTGCTCTGCGGCGGCGGCTGGCACGGCGTCCTGCCGCTGCGCCCGCTGTCGTCGCCGGACGCGGCGCGCGTCAAGGCGTACCGCAAGCACGCCCGCGAGGGCACCCTCGCGCCCGTCCTGCTGTGGTGGGTGTCGTTCCTCGACGGCTGGGTGATCCTCGACGGCCACGACCGGGCGGTCGCCGCGCTCGCCGAAGGGCGGCAACCGCCGGGCGTGGAGCTGACCCCGCTGCCCGACGAGGCCGCCTGGCGCCGCACCGCCGACGAACTGACCCAGGTCCACGAGCGCGACCGGGAGCGCCGGGCGGCCCTGCCCGAGCGGCAGCGGGCGGCCATGGAACGCAACCACGGCTTCCTCCTCGCCGACCTGCCCTACGAGGCCGGCCACACACCACTGTGGCCCGCTGATGTTTCAATGCCCCGGTGACTGACTACGACGTGCTGCGGGTGTTCTGCGCGGCGAACGGCGGATACGGCAACGAACTCGGCGTCGTCCGCGACGGATCGGTGCTGCCCGAGGAGAGCGAACGGCAGGCGTTCGCGGCGAAGCTCGGCTTCAGCGAGACGGTCTTCGTCGACGACCCGGAACGCGGCGTCGTCGACATCTACACCCCCACTCTGCGGTTGCCCTTCGCCGGCCATCCCTGCGTCGGCAGCGCCTGGCTGCTGGACGTGCCCGAACTCGTCACACCGGCCGGGGTCGTGGGCGCCCGGCAGGACGGGGAGTTCAGCTGGATCGAGGCGCGCGCGGAGTGGGTGCCGCCGCGCACCCTGCGCCAGTACGCGACCGCCGCCGAGGTCGACGACCTCGCCGTACCGCCGAAGGGGGAGTGGATCTACGCCTGGGCGTGGGAGGACGAGGCCGCCGGCCGGGTCCGCGCCCGCGCCTTCCCCGGCCGCGACGACGGCATCGACGAGGACGAGGCGACGGGCGCGGCGGCCCTGCTGCTGACCGAGCGACTGGGCCGGGCCCTGAACATCACCCAGGGCGCGGGCTCCCAGATCCTCACGGCACCGCAGCCCGGCGGCTGGGTGGAGATCGGCGGGCGCGTCCTCCTGGAGCGCTAGTACTGCAACGGTGCTTGCCATGACTGCTGGGCCCGTCATGGCAAGCACCGTTGCAGTACTAGGCGCTCAGCGGGAATTCCTCGCCCAGGGCCCGGAAGACCGCCGTGTTCAGGGCGAACGCCCGCTTGCACTCGGCGACGATCCGCTGCCGCTCCAGCTCGTCCGCGTTCACCGCGTCCAGCAGCTCCCGGTAGGCCCGCTTGAACGCGGCGGGGTTGGGGATCTCCTCGAAGACGTAGAAGCGGACGCCGTCGCCCTTCTTCTCGAACCCCCACGTCCTCTCCGCCCTGTCGCGGATGATCTGCCCGCCGGAGAGGTCGCCCAGGTAGCGGGTGTAGTGGTGGGCGATGTACCCCGCGGGCCACCGCTCGGCGCACTCCCGCACCCGGTCCGCGTACGCCCGGGTCGCGGGCAGCGCGCTCAGCGAGCCCCGCCAGCCGGGGCCGCGCAGATGCTCCAGGTCCCGCTCCAGCGCGGGCAGCCGGAACAGCTCCGGCCGGATGAACGGCCCCGCCACCGGATCCGACGCCAGCCGCCCGGCCCCGGCCTCCAGCGCCTCGTAGACGAACCACAGCTGCTCGGTGTAGCGCGCGTACGCCGCGACGCCGAGCCGGCCGCCCAGCAGGTCGCTCATGAAGGTCGAGGTCTCCGCCTCCACGTGCTGCTCGTGGGACGCGGTGCGGATGAGTGTGGAGAACGAGTCCATGGCCCCGGATTCTCTGAGTCAGGTATACCTAAGTCAATGTCTTGCCGACGCGCTGTCGGTAAGTCCCTACCCCCCATCCTCACCCGTCGCACGCGACGGCGCACACGAAAAGGCCCGCCCTCCGAAGAGAGCGGGCCCGGGAACGACGGCGCGCGAGGCTACGGCAGGGTCAGGATCTCCGCCCCGGTCTCCGTCACCACCAGCGTGTGCTCGAACTGCGCCGTCCGCTTGCGGTCCTTGGTGACGACCGTCCAGCCGTCGTCCCACATGTCGTACTCGTGCGTGCCCAGCGTCAGCATCGGCTCGATCGTGAACGTCATCCCCGGCTGCATCACCGTCGTCGCGTGCGGGCTGTCGTAGTGCGGGATGATCAGGCCCGAGTGGAACGACGAGTTGATGCCGTGCCCGGTGAAGTCGCGCACCACGCCGTACCCGAACCGCTTGGCGTACGACTCGATGACCCGGCCGATGACGTTGATCTGCCGGCCCGGCTTGACCGCCTTGATCGCCCGGTTCAGCGCCTCGCGCGTCCGCTCGACCAGCAGCCGGCTCTCCTCGTCCACGTCACCCACCAGGTACGTGGCGTTGTTGTCGCCGTGCACCCCGCCGATGTACGCGGTCACGTCCAGGTTGACGATGTCGCCGTCGCGCAGCACCGTCGAGTCGGGGATGCCGTGGCAGATCACCTCGTTGACCGAGGTGCACAGCGACTTCGGGAAGCCTCGGTAGCCGAGCGTGGACGGGTAGGCGCCGTGGTCGCACATGTACTCGTGCGCCACCTTGTCCAGCTCGTCCGTGGTGACGCCCGGCGCGATGATCTTCGCGGCCTCCTCCATCGCCCGCGCGGCGATCCGCCCGGCGACCCGCATCGCCTCGATGGTCTCCGGGGTCTGCACCTCCGGCCCGGTGTACGGGGTCGGCGCGGGCTTGCCGACGTACTCGGGGCGGCGGATGTTTCCGGGTACGGAACGGGTGGGAGACAGCTCCCCTGGTACGAGCAGCGACTGGCCAGACATGCCAGCGAGTCTAACCAGCGGGCATGGGGGCACCATGTCCCTGGCGAAAGGAGCCGGTCATGGCCCTGTTCAAGAAGCGCACCGCGGGCAAGCCGGGCGAGTGGTACTACTGCCTGGAGCACAAGAAGGTCGAGGAGGGCCCGGACTGCCCGGGCAAGGACCGCTTCGGTCCGTACACCAGCCGTACCGAGGCCGAGCACGCCATGGAAACGGCCCGCGAACGCAACCTCCAGTGGGAGAACGACCCCCGCTGGCACGACGCCGCGAGCCCGGGCCGCCCGGACGAGGACTGACCCGGCCCGGCGAGGACTGACCGGCCCGGCGAGAACCGACGGGTCCGACGAGGACCGACGGGCCCGCCCGACGCCCCGACGCCCCGGCGTCCCCGGGGCCCGCAGTGGCGCTACCAGCGCGGTGGCGGCGGTTCCGTCAGCTGGTCGGCGAGGCGGGCCAGACGGTCGCGGAAGCGGCGGCGGCCCCGCGGCTGGGGCAGGGAGTTCTCGCCCGCCGCCGCGCTGACCAGGTGCTGCACGGTGTCGAGGTCCAGCTCGCCGCCCTCGGGCACGGCCAGCGCCTCGTGGGCCATCGTGGCCAGATCGTCGCCCTCGCCGGGGGTGAGGGCCAGCACCGTCACCCCGGCCCGCCGCGCGTCGTGCACCCGCTCCAGCAGCCGCGCCTCCGCCGGCGCGGTGGCCACCACGAGCAGCGTCTCGCCCCGCCGGGCCGCCTCGATCCGGCCCGGTCCGACGGCCAGATGCGCCGGGTCCGCCGGCCGCGCGCCGTACCGTACGAGCGTCGGCGCCAGCTCCGGCGTACCCGACCACGCGGCCTCGTCCACCAGGTGCGCGGCGAGATGCCACGGCTCGTACTCACGGGTTCCCACCAGCAGCAGCCCGCCCCCGTGCGACACCACCGACCCGCGCAGCGCCCCCGCGAACCGTCGCGTGGCCGTCAGCCACTCGGTCCCGGCGAGCACCTCGCGCAACAGCGCCACCCGTACGGCGTCCATGCGCCGCATCCTGCCGCAACCGGCCACCCGTGGCCCGCACTTCACCGCGAATTCCCTCAACCCGGGCATGGCGTACCGGCGGCCGTGACCCGGCTCACCATGATCCGGTCCGGCGGCGGGGCGGACGGGGAGCGGACGTAGAGTCGGCGCATGACCTCTACCGACAGTGCACAGACCCCCGCGAAGGCCCCCGCCAAGGACCCCTGGGACCTGCCCGACGTCTCCGGGCTCGTCGTCGGCGTGCTCGGCGGGACCGGTCCGCAGGGCAAGGGCCTCGCCTACCGGCTCGCCCTGGCCGGCCAGAAGGTGATCATCGGTTCGCGGGCCGCCGACCGCGCCGTGGCCGCCGCCGAGGAGCTGGGCCACGGCATCGAGGGCGCCGACAACGCCGAGTGTGCCCGGCGCAGCGACATCGTGATCGTCGCCGTGCCGTGGGAGGGCCACGCCAAGACCCTGGAATCCCTGCGCGCGGAGCTGGCCGGGAAGCTGGTCGTGGACTGCGTCAACCCGCTCGGCTTCGACAAGAAGGGCGCCTACGCGCTCAAGCCCGAGGAGGGCAGCGCCGCCGAGCAGGCCGCCGCCCTGCTGCCGGACTCCCGGGTCACCGCCGCCTTCCACCACCTGTCCGCCGTCCTCCTCCAGGACCCGGAGATCGACCGGATCGACACCGACGTGATGGTGCTCGGCGAGGTGCGGGCCGACGTGGAGATCGTGCAGGCGCTGGCCGGTCGCATCCCCGGCATGCGCGGCGTCTACGCCGGGCGGCTGCGCAACGCCCACCAGGTGGAGTCCCTCGTCGCCAACCTGATCTCCGTGAACCGCCGCTACAAGGCGCACGCGGGGCTCCGCGTCACGGACGTATGAGCCCATGGGGGACACTGGTGGGGCACCACCCCGCAGTGTCCCCCGCAAGGAGCCGACCGACATGCCCCTCTTGCCCCCACCCAGCCCGGCCCGGCGTCTCGCCCTCTACGCCCTCGTCGTCTGCGTGCTCGCCGTCGTCGCGGCCGTGATCTCCTTCGCGCGGGGCAGCTGGATCGGGATCGTGTGGGTCCTGATGGCCGGGGTGTCGTCCAACATGTGCTGGTACTACCTCCGGCGCCGCAAGGTCACCCAGTGAAGCTCACCGGTGAAGCTCACCCGGTGACCGAGCAGACCCCGCTGCCCTCACGCCAGAAGCGGTAGAGGTCGTAGCCGCAGTAGGTGTCCAGGTCGCTGATCCCCAGCCCGCGCAGTATCGCGTCGATCACGTCGAAGAACACGCCGTTCACCGCCGGGATCCACAGCAGCGCGAACACGATCAGCAGGCCGAACGGGGCCAGCGGCTCCACCTGCCGCCGCACGTTGTACGACAGCCACGGCTCGATCACGCCGTACCCGTCCAGGCCCGGCACCGGCAGGAAGTTCAGCAGCGCCGCCGTCACCTGGAGCAGCGCCAGGAACGCCAGCGCGTAGCGGAAGTCGCGCGGCACGCCGTCCAGCGCGTCCAGCCAGAACGGGGCCGTGCACACCGCCGCGAACAGCACGTTCGTCAGCGGGCCCGCCGCCGAGATCAGGCTGTGCCGCCAGCGGCCCCGGATCCGGCCGCGCTCGATGAACACCGCGCCGCCCGGCAGACCGATGCCGCCCATGATCACGAACAGCACGGGCAGCACGATGCTCAGCAGCGCGTGCGTGTACTTCAGCGGGTTCAGCGTGAGATAGCCCTTCGCGCCGACCGTGATGTCGCCGCTGTGCAGCGCCGTGCGCGCGTGCGCGTACTCGTGCAGACACAGCGAGACGATCCACGCCGCCGTCACGAACAGGAACACGGCCACCCCGGGCTGCTCCGCGAACCCCGTCCAGGTCGCCCAGCCCGTGACCGCCGTCACGGCGAGGATCCCGACGAAGACGGCACTGGGCCGCCGGTCGCTCGGGCGGATGGTGGCGGTGGTCATACGGCTCCCCCTCGGGCACGCGGGTCCGCCCGACCGTACCGGGCGCACCGGGAAAACGTCTCGCGATCGGGTATCGGTTCCTAGGAAGGTGGGTCCATGGGACTGTGGCGGGTGTTCTACGCGGGATGGCAGATGGAGTGCTGCGGCACACCGTTCTCGGTGGGCGACGACGTGAGCTGGCAGCTCCTGCTCGTCCCCGGCGAGGAACCGGCCTCCCGGCTCACCGGCCCCGCCGGGCACGTGGCCGGCGCCACCGACGGCATCCGGGTCGTCCAGGAGGCGGGCCTGACCGTGGCCCTGTCCGAGGACCCCGAACCGCGGTCCGCCGGCGCCGGGCCCGCCGATCCGGGGCCCGTACGGCGCTCGGGGCTGCTCAGCGTCGAGACCCACGGCGGCGCGTGGCCGGAGGTCACCGGCCGGGTCCGCTCCCTGCACATCGTCGTCCAGGACCTCGCCCGGGGCGCCGACGGCACCTGGGAGCCGGTGCCGGGCACGCGCACCCTGCGGGAGACCGACCGGTGCCCGAAGTGGTTCCGGGGCCGCGAGTTCGGCACGGACACGGGCCGGCGCCGCCGCGACGAACAGGGCGTGCTGGTCGGGCTGGAGGTGCCGTCCTGAGCGAACCGGCCCGCTGACTGCGCCACCCCGCCCCCGGAGAGAATGGACCCCGTGCGCTACCGAATCCTCGGCACCACCCAGGCGATCCGCCCCGACGGCACGGCCGTCCCCGTGGGCGGGGCGCGGCTGCGCGCGCTGCTCACCGTGCTGGCGCTGCGCGCCGGACGGGCCGTGCCCGCGGGGCTGCTCGTCGACGAGGTGTGGGACGGCGACCCGCCCGCCGACGCGCCGGGCGCCCTCCAGGCACTGGTGGGCCGGCTGCGGCGGGCGCTCGGCGCGGACGCCGTGGAGTCCGTGGACGGCGGCTACCGGCTCGGCGCGAGCCCCGACGACGTCGACCTGCACCGCTTCACCCGCCTCGCCGACGAGGGCGCCCGCGCCCTCGCCGACGGCGACCCCGCCAAGGCCGCCGCCCTCCTCGACGACGCCCTCGCCCTGTGGCGCGACCCCGCCCTCGCCGACCTGCCCGACCGCACCGCCGAGGCGGCCCGCTGGGAGACCCGCCGCCTCGACGCCCGCCGCGCCCGCCTCACCGCCGCCCTCGCCCTCGGCCACGCCGAGCAGGCACTGCCCGAACTCACCGCGCTGTGCGACGCCCACCCGCTGGACGAACCGCTCCAGGCGCTGCGGCTGCGCGCCCTGCGCGACGCCGGCCGCACCGCCGAGGCACTGGCCGCCTTCGAGGACGTACGACGGCTCCTCGCGGACCGGCTCGGCTCCGGCCCCGGGGCCGAACTGCGCGCGCTGCACGCCGAGTTGCTGCGCGTGCAGGACGCCCCGCCGCCGGCCCGGGCCGCCCGCAGGCCGGGCAATCTGCGGGCCCGGCTGACCTCCTTCGTCGGCCGGGACACCGACATCGAGACGATCCGCGACGACCTCGCCGGCGCCCGCCTCGTCACCCTGCTGGGCCCCGGCGGCGCCGGCAAGACCCGGCTGTCGCAGGAGGCCGCCGAGAACGCCGGGGACGCCGCCCGGGACGGGGTGTGGCTGGCGGAGCTGGCCCCGGTCGACGACCCGGCCGCCGTCCCCGAGGCCGTGCTCACCGCGATCGGCGCCCGCGAGACCGTGCTGCACGGCGCGGGCGCCGAGGAGCTGCGGGCCGTCACCGACCGCCACGACGACCCCGTCGAACGCCTCGTCGAGCACTGTGCCCGGCGGCGCATGCTGATCGTCCTCGACAACTGCGAGCACGTCGTCGAGGCCGCCGCCCGGCTCGTCGCCGAACTGCTGGAGCGCTGCCCGCACCTGACCGTGCTGGCCACCAGCCGCGAACCCCTCGGCGTCCCCGGCGAGGTGCTGCGGCCCGTGGAACCCTTGCCCGAGCCGTACGCGCTGCGGCTGCTCGCCGACCGCGCCGCCGCCGCCCGGCCCGGCTTCCGGGTGGAGGACGATCCCGAGGCCTGCGCGGAGATCTGCCGCCGCCTCGACGGACTGCCCCTCGCCATCGAACTGGCCGCCGCCCGGCTGCGGATCCTCACCCCCCGGCAGATCGCCGACCGCCTCGACGACCGCTTCCGCCTGCTCACCTCCGGCAGCCGCACCGTCCTGCCCCGCCAGCAGACCCTGCGCGCCGTCGTCGACTGGTCCTGGGACCTGCTCGACGAGGAGGAACGCGACGTCCTGCGCAAGCTGTCCGTCTTCGCCGGCGGCTGCGACCTCGCCGCCGCCGAGGCCGTCTGCGGCCCCGCCGCCCTCGACGCGCTCGGCTCCCTCGTCGACAAGTCCCTGGTGGTCGCCGCCCCCTCCGGCGACGGCGGCGGGATGCGCTACCGGCTCCTGGAGACCGTCGCCGAGTACGCCCGCGAACGCCTCGACGAGTCCGGCCTGCGCGCCGAGACCGAGCGCGCCCACCTCACGTACTACCGCGAACTCGCCCGCACCACCGACCCGTTGCTGCGCGGCCCCGACCAGCTCGCCGCCATCGAACGGCTGCAGCGCGAGTACGAGAACCTGCGCACCGCGCTGCGCCACGCCGTCGCCGCGCGCGACGAGCAGGAGGCGCTGTGCCTGGCGCTGTCCCTCGCCTGGTACTGGCAGATGCGCGACCTGCGCATCGAGGCCCGCAACTGGTGCCGCGCGGTCATGGACCTCGGCCCCGACCCGTTCGCCGAGCCCGTCCGCAAGGCCGAGCCGGTGTGGGAGCGCTGCACCGCCGAGCCGCCGCCCATGACCGGGGAGGTCCTCCAGGAGGCCCGGCGCGGCGTCCACCTGGGACACCTGGCCTGCATGGACACCGAACTGGACGCCTGGCAGACCCCCGAGGCCCAGCGCAAGCTGCGGGCCATCGCCGAGGTCTACGAACCCGGCCTCCCGCAGACCTGCCGCAGCCCCGGCATGCTGTCCTTCTACGCGGTGATGCTGACCGGTGACATGGACCGGCTGGCCGCCGCCCTGGACGCCTCCGTCGACACCTGCCGCAGCACCCCGGGCTATGACTGGGAGCTGGCGTCCAGCCTCCAGCTGCGCGCCAACATCCTCGCCAACCGCCCGGAACGGGCGGGCGAAGCCGCCCGGGACGCCGACGAGTCCCTGAAGATCTACGAGCGTCTCGGCGACGCCTGGGGCAGCGCCGAGGCGCTCTCCGCGCGCGCCGAGAGCCACGAGCGCCAGGGCCGCTACCTCGAGGCCGCCACCGACTACGAGGCCGCCATGGAGCACGCCCGGCGGCTCGGCGCCCGCGCCCAGCTCGCGGTCCTCTCCGCCCGGCTGGGAAACGCGCTGCTGGAGGCGGGCGAGGCCGAGCGGGGCGAGCGGCTGCTGCGGGAGGTGGTCGACGCCGCGGAGGGCCCGCACAGCGAGGCCATGCCGTTCGGCCGGGTCATCCTCGCCGGATGGCTCAGCATCACCGGCCGGACCGCCGAGGCGCGCGAGCAACTGCGGATCCTGCGCGAGGACTTCACCATCGCCCACTTCGTGGTCTTCGACGCGTTCATCCTCAGCCAGGAGGCGTGGGTGGACGCCGTCGAGGGTCACTACGAGCAGGCCAGGGAGAAGGTCCGGCGCGGCCTTGGACACGCCGCCGACCCGCTGTCGAAGGTCATGGCGCCGCAGCTGTTCTCGGCGTATCTCGTCATCGCCGCCATGGCCCTGGCCGGATGCGACGGCGGACGGGACGCCCGGGACGGCGCCCGCTGCCTGGGCGCGGCCGACGCGCTGCTGCCTCCCGGCCATCGGTCGTCCCGCCTGGAGCGCGAGGCACGCGACCACGCCGTGGCCGCCGTACGGGCCGCGCTGCCCGCCGAGGAGTTCGCCGCGGCGTACGCCGAGGGCGGCGGCCTCTCCCCGCAGGAGGCCGCCGCCCTGGTGTGACCCACCGGGTGACCCGGTCAGCTCTTGGTCTTGAACTTGTGGATGGCGATCGGCGCCATCACCGCGGTGATCGCCACCGACCAGCCCACGGTCATCCACAGATCGTGGGCGACCGGGCCGCCCACCATCAGTCCGCGCGCGGCGTCGGCGAGCGTGGACAGCGGGTTGTAGTCGGTGAAGGCCTGGAGCCAGCCCGGCATCGACTGCGGCGGCGCGAACACCGACGAGCCGAACTGGAGCGGCATCAGCACCAGGAACCCCATACCCTGCACGGCCTGCGCGTTCTTCAGCACGACACCGAGGGTCAGGAACACCCACATCAGCGAGGAGCCGAACACCACCGCGAGGCCCACGGCCGCGAGCAGCCCGCCCCAGTTGGTGACGTCGAACCCGACCAGCATGCCCACGACGAGCAGGATCGCGACGGCGACCAGCATCCGCATCAGCTCCACCGCGATCTTCGCGAAGAGCACCGAGCCCCGGCCGATCGGCAGCGACCGGAAGCGGTCCATGACACCGGAGTTGAAGTCCTGGTTGAACCCGGTGCCCACCCCCATCGCCATGTTCATCCCCATCATGGCGAGCAGTCCGGGCACCACGTACTGCACGTACTCGTCCTGCCCGCCGCCCAGCGCCTGGCCGATCGACCCGCCGAAGACGAAGACGAACAGCAGGGTGAACACGATCGGCATCAGCACCGCGTCGAACATCGACTCCGGGTCCTGCCGGATCCACAGCAGATTGCGCCGGACCAGCGCGCCGGTGTGGCGCAGATGCCCGCGCAGCGGGATCGGGGTGTCGGAGGCCGGGGCGGTGGTGGCGTTGACGGTGGTGGCGCTCATACGGCGACCTCCTCGCGGGCGTCGGCGGGCGTGGCGTCCTGCGGGGCACTGGCGCGGTGGCCGGTGAGGGACAGGAACACCTCGTCCAGGCTGGGCAGTTCGGTGGTGACGGAGGACAGCGTGATGCCGAGTCCGACGGCCGCGGAGATCACCGCGGTCAGCTGCTCGTCGCTGAGGATCGGCACCAGGACGACGCCGCGCTCGGTGTCGACGGTGGTGGTGGCGAGGCCGGTGATGCCGAGGTCGTCCAGCGCGCGGGCCAGCGGGCGCAGCCGCAGCGGATCGGCCGGCTTCACCCGCAGGGTGCGCCCGCCCACCTTGGCCTTCAGCTCCTCGATGCCGCCGGTCGCGATGACCTTGCCGCGGTCGACGACGGTCAGCTCGGAGGCCAGCTGCTCGGCCTCCTCCATGTACTGCGTGGTCAGCAGGACGGTCACGCCGTCCCCGACCATGCGCTTGACCTCGTCCCACACCTCGTTGCGGGTGCGCGGGTCGAGGCCGGTGGTCGGCTCGTCCAGGTACAGCACGGCCGGCCGGCCGATCATCGAGGCGGCCAGGTCCAGCCGGCGCCGCATACCGCCGGAGTAGGTCGCCGCGGGCCGCTTGGCCGCCTCCGTCAGCGAGAACCGCTCCAGCAGCTCGTCGGCCCGGGCCCGCGCCTCCTTGCGGGGCAGGTCCAGCAGCCGCCCGATCAGATACAGGTTTTCCCAGCCGGGCAGCTTCTCGTCCACCGACGCGTACTGCCCCGTCAGCCCGATCACCCGGCGCAGCTGCCGGGGCTGCCGTACGACGTCGTAGCCGGCGACGGTCGCCTGTCCGGTGTCGGGGGAGAGGAGGGTGGACAGGATCCGCACCAGGGTGGTCTTCCCGGCGCCGTTCGGGCCGAGCACCCCCATCACGGTGCCCTCCCGCACCTCCAGATCGACGCCGTCCAGCGCCTTCGTCTCCCCGAAGTGCTTCACCAGCCCTCGTACGGTCACGGCCGTGGTGCCGCTGCTCTTCTCCATGCGTGTCATGCCGTCGACGGTGTCAGGTCCCACCGACAAACGACCGACAGACCGCCGACAGCCGGCCGACAGGGCTTCTACGGCCGCCTCTCCTCACGGGACAGCCCCGCCGACGGGGGAAGATCGACGGGGCTGCCTGGTACCGCGATGGCTCAGTGGACGGAGTGCTCCTCCTGCGGGAACGTTCCGCCGACCACGTCCTCGGCGAACGCCTTCACCGCGTCGCCCATGACCTCACGCAGGTTCGCGTACTGCTTGACGAACTTCGGCACCCGGCCGCCGGTCAGCCCCAGCATGTCGGTCCACACCAGCACCTGCGCGTCCGTCTGCGCACCCGCGCCGATGCCGACCGTCGGGATGTGCAGCGTCCGGGTCACCTCGGCCGCCAGCTCGGCCGGCACCAGCTCCAGGACCACCGCGAAGGCGCCCGCGTCCTGTACGGCCTTCGCGTCCCGCAGCAGCTGCTGGGCCGCCTCCTCGCCGCGCCCCTGCACCCGGTACCCCATGGCGTTCACGGACTGCGGGGTCAGCCCGATGTGGGCCATCACCGGGATGCCGGACTCCACCAGCAGCCGGATCTGCTCGTGCGAGCGCTCGCCGCCCTCCAGCTTCACGGCCTGCACGCCGGCCTCCTTGACCAGCCGGGTCGCCGAGCGCAGTGCCTGCACCGGGCCCTCCTGGTAGGAGCCGAAGGGGAGGTCGCCGACGATCAGGGCGCGCCTGGTGCCCCGTACGACCGCGGCGGAGAGCATGGTCATCTCGTCGAGGGTGACGGGCACGGTGGTCTCGTACCCGAGGTGACAGTTGCCCGCCGAGTCGCCGACGAGGATCACCGGGATCCCGGCCTCGTCGAAGACGGACGCGGTCATCGCGTCGTAGGCGGTGAGCATGGGCCACTTCTCGCCCCGGTCCTTGGCGAGGGCGATGTCGCGGACGGTGATGCGGCGGGTGCCCTTGCCCCCGTACAGCGCCTTGCTGCCGTCGGAGGCGGCGGTCGCGCCCGTGGGCGCGTTCTGGGCAGCCGAAAGCTGCGTCATTGCAACGGCTCCTTACGTCATCTCGAGGCGCCCTGTCGGCGTCCCCGGACCACTCCCATGGTGGCACCTCGTGCCACGGTCGGCTAGGGGACCCCCGTCAGGCGGCCGGGGAGCCCGTCACGCGGCCAGGGGAGCGCCGGTTGGTGCGTGGCGGCGTAAGAGCTCGGTAAAAGTATTCGATACGGAACGGTCTCGTATCGTTAATCTCCTACGCTCGGCCGTATGACTGATCCCGCCGCCCCCGCCTCCGCTCCCCGCATACCCGAAGCGGTGCACCGGCGCCGCTGGGCCATCCTCGGGGTGCTGATGCTGAGCCTGCTGATCGTGGTGCTCGACAACTCGATCCTGAACGTCGCCATCAAGACGATCTCCACCCCGGCCCCCACCGGCATCGGCGCCACCCAGAGCGAGCTGGAGTGGGCGATCAACTCCTACACCCTCGTCTTCGCGGGCCTGCTGTTCACCGCCGGGCTCCTCGGGGACCGGCTGGGCCGCAAGAAGGTGCTGCTCGGCGGGCTCGCGGTGTTCGGCGCCGGCTCCGCGCTGGCCGCGTTCTCCGTCTCCCCGGGCGAGCTGATCGCCTACCGCGCGGTGATGGGGCTCGGGGCGGCCTTCGTGATGCCCGCCACCCTGGCGGTGCTGATGCACGTCTTCGAGCGCGACGAGCAGCCCAAGGCCATCGGCATCTGGGCGGGCGGCGTCGGCCTCGCCATCGCCATCGGCCCGATCACCGGCGGGATGCTCCTCGACCACTTCTGGTGGGGCTCGGTCTTCCTCGTCAACGTGCCGATCGTGCTGCTCGCGCTGGCGCTGATGGTGTGGCTGGTGCCCGACTCCCGCGATCCGCACCCCGGCCGGATCGACCCGGTCGGCGTGGTCCTCTCCGTGGTCGGCCTGGTCCTGCTGGTCTTCGGCATCATCAAGGGCGGCGAACTCGCCGACTTCACCGACCCGGCCGTGCTCTCGACGGTGGGCGCGGGGCTCGCGGTGCTCGTCGCCTTCGTCGTCTTCGAGAAGCGCAGCGACCACCCGTCCATCGACGTCACCCACTTCCGCGACAAGGTGTTCTCGGCCGCGATCGCCGCCATCGCGCTGGTCTTCTTCGCGCTGATGGGCGTCACCTTCTTCTCGGTCTTCTACACCCAGAGCGTGCGCGGCTACTCCCCGCTGGCGACCGGCCTGCTGATGCTGCCGCTGGCCGCCGCACAGTTGATCTTCGCGCCGCGCGCCCGGCTCATGGTCGACCGCTTCGGCAACAAGGCCACCACCACCGGCGGCATGCTGATCATCGCCGCGACGCTCGCGGCGTTCGCCACCTTCGACGCCGACACCCCGATCTGGCTCCTGGAGACCGTCTTCTTCCTCATGGGCACCGGCATGGCGCACATCATGACCCCCACCAGCGTGGTCATCATGCAGGCCATGCCCCGCGAGAAGGCCGGCTCCGCCTCCGCGCTCAGCAACACCTTCCGCCAGGTCGGCGGCGCCCTCGGCATCGCCGTGCTCGGCTCGGTGCTGTCCGCCGCCTACCGCCGCGGCATCGAGGACGAGCTGACCGCGCTGCCCGCCGCCCTCCACCACACCGCCGGCGAGTCCGTCGAGGCCACCCTCGCCGTCGCCGCCCGCCTCGGCCCCCGCGGTGACGCCCTGATCACCCCCGCCCACGACGCCTTCCTGCACGCCATGCACCTGACCGCCCTGTGCGGGGCCGGCGTGGCCCTGGCCGGCGCGGTGGTCGTGGCCCTCTTCCTCCCAGGCCGCGGGCCCGACCGGCGGCCCGACGCGGTGGAACGGAAGCTGGTGACGGCGGAGTAGCGGAGCACCGCTCCGCCTCATACGGAAAGGACACCGATGTGAAACTCGCCAACGGCCGCCCCCTCGACCACGACACCCCCGGATCCGGTGGTCCCGGATCCGGTGGTCCCGGATCCGGTGGTCCCGGATCCGGTGGTCCCGGCCCCGGTGGTCCCGGCCCCGGTGGTCCCGGCCCCGGTGGTCCCGGCCCCGGTGGTCCCGGCCCCGGTGGCCCCGGCGCCCCCGCCCGGGGCCGTCCGCGCAGTGAAGCGGTGGACCGGGCGATCATCGAGGGGGTGGTGAGGCTGCTGGAGGACGGCGTGCCGCTCGCCGAGCTGTCCATCGAGCGGATCGCCCGGACCGCGGGGGTCGGGAAGGCGGCCATCTACCGCCGCTGGCCCGGCAAGGAGGAGCTGTTCGTCGACGTGGTCCGCGCGGCCGAGCCCCCCGACCCGGAACTGCCGGGCACGTCCCTGCGGGACGACCTGGTGGCCCTGCTGGAACACCTGCGCCGGCGCGGCCTGATGGCCCAGTCCTCGGCGATCCTGCTCAACGTCTACGCCCAGATGAAGAGCAGCCCCAAGATCTGGGCCGCCTACCACGCGAGCGTCGTCGAGCCGCGCCGCCGGATCCAGCTCGAGGTGCTGCGCCGCGGGCAGCGCAGCGGCGAACTGCGCGCCGACGTGGACGTCGAGCTGCTGAACGACCTGTTCGTCGGCCCGATGCTGCTGCGCACGGTGCTGCGCCCGGGCGCGGACCTCCCCGAGGGTCTGTCCGAGGACATCGTCGACCACCTGCTGGCGGGCCTGCGCCCGGACGACACGGCCCCCGGTCCGCCACGCCGGTGAGCCGGAATGTGCGCGTTTCGTCACAGTGGCCGTCCCGGGCGCCACAATCGGAACTCCCGGCGCGTCCCCGGTCGTCCTCGTGCCCGTACGGCCGTCAATGGGACGGCGGGAACGAAGCCGATCATCCCCTAGGGTCATAGCCGCGGGGGAGACGGTGTGTGCACGGCAGGTAGCGAGGCGACGGTATGGCGCAGCAGGCGTACGTGACGGAGACGGACGGCGGCGGCTCGGGGTCCGAGCGTCGGGGACCCGGCTTCCGGCGCCTGGCGAACCGTCTCACCACCGGCTGGCGCGGCGACCCCCGGATCTGGCGCCGCGGCCTGGTCACCGCCGCCGTCGCCGTCGTACTGGCCCTGGTGATGGCGGCGCACGCCCACATCCCGAACCGGTTCGGCAACCTGGGCAGCCTCACCGAGACGTTCCTCCCCTGGCTGGGCCTGTGCGTCCCGGTGCTGCTCCTGCTCGCGGTGGTCCGCAGGTCGGCGACCGCGCTGATCGCGGTGCTGCTCCCGGCGGTCGTCTGGCTCAACCTCTTCGGCGGGCTGCTCACCGACAAGGCGGCCGGCGGCGGCGACCTCACGGTGGCCACGCACAACGTCAACGCCGACAACGCCGACCCGGCCGGCACCGCCCGCTCCGTCGCCGCCTCCGGCGCGGACGTGGTGGCCCTGGAGGAGCTGCGGGCCTCGGCGGTGCCGACCTACGAGGACGCGCTGGCACCGACGTACAAGTACCACTCGGTGCAGGGCACGGTCGGCGTGTGGAGCAAGTACCCGCTCAGCGCCGTCGCGCCCGTCGACATCAAGCTGGGCTGGACCCGCGCCATGCGCGCCACGGTGACGACCCCGCAGGGGCCGGTCGCGGTCTACGTCGCCCACCTGCCGTCGGTGCGGGTGAAGCTGGAGGCCGGGTTCACCGCCCGCCAGCGGGACACCAGCGCGGACGCGCTCGGTGAGGCCATCGCCGACGAGCGGCTGGAGAAGGTGATCCTGCTCGGCGACCTCAACGGCACCATGAACGACCGCGCGCTCAACGCCGTGACCTCGCAGATGCGCTCCACGCAGGGCGCGGCGGGCAGCGGCTTCGGGTTCAGCTGGCCGGCGTCGTTCCCGATGGCGCGGATCGACCAGATCATGGTCAAGGGCGTCGAGCCGATGAGCTCCTGGACGCTGCCGGAGACGGGCAGCGACCATCTGCCGGTGGCGGCGCGGGTGCGGATGGACACGCAGTCTTAACCGGCCGGAATAGCGGGCGAGGGAGAATTTGTTCCGTTCCTGAACATACGATGGAACGGAACCCGTCCCCCCGCTAGCCCTCGAAAGGCAAGGCCTCCATGCCCCTGGCCCTGCTCGCCCTGGCCGTAGGTGCCTTCGGTATCGGCACGACCGAGTTCGTGATGATGGGCCTGCTGCCCGACGTCGCGGCCGACCTGCACATATCCATCCCCAGCGCCGGCCACCTGGTCTCCGCGTACGCCCTCGGCGTCGTCATCGGCGCCCCGCTGCTCGCGGCGCTCACCGCGCGCATGTCCCGCCGCACGGTCCTCATCGGGCTCATGGTCCTCTTCGTCGCGGGCAACGCCCTCTCGGCGTTCGCCCCCGACGAGCACTACCTGCTGGCCGCCCGCTTCCTCAGCGGCCTCCCGCACGGCGCCTTCTTCGGCGTCGGGGCCGTCGTGGCCACCACCCTGGTCAGCCCGGAACGCAAGGCCCGCTCGGTCTCCCTGATGTTCCTCGGCCTGACCGTCGCCAACATCGCCGGCGTCCCCGCCGCCACCCTCGTCGGCCAGCACCTCGGCTGGCGCGCCACCTTCCTCGGCGTCAGCGTGATCGGCCTGGCGGCGATCGCCTCCCTCGCCCTGCTGATCCCGCGCGACAGCACGCAGACCCCCGCGACCGGCCTGCGCGGCGAACTGGCCGCACTGCGCTCCCTCCCGGTCTGGCTCGCCCTCGGCACCACGGTCGCGGGCTTCGGCGCGCTCTTCGCCGCCTACAGCTACATCACCCCGATGCTCACGGACTCCGCGGGCTACGCCGAGACCAGCGTGACCGTCCTGCTGGCCCTCTTCGGCGTCGGCGCGACGATCGGCAACCTCCTCGGCGGCCGGCTCGCCGACCACGCCATGCGCGCCACCCTGTTCGGCGGCCTGCTCTCCCTCGCCGCGGTCCTCGCGGCCTTCCCCCTGCTGATGCGCACGCCGTGGACGGCGGCCCTGGCGGTGGCCCTCCTCGGCACCGCCGCCTTCGTCACCGGCTCCCCGCTCCAGCTGATGGTCATGGAGAAGGCCGCCGCGGCCCCGTCCCTGGCCTCCTCCGCCAACCAGGCCGCCTTCAACCTCGCCAACGCCGGCGGCGCCTGGATCGGCGGCCTCGCCCTCGCCGCGGGCTTCGGCACCACCTCCCCGGCCCTCGCCGGCGCCCTCCTCGCCGTCCTCGGCCTCGCGGTCGCGGCGACGGCCTACACGGTGGACCGCCGCACGGCCCCGCACACCGGCCGGGAACGCCTGGTGGCGGGCCATGTGCCGGCGGAGACGGAGTCGGTGCGCGGCTGAGCGGCCGGACGGCCGGGCGGGCCACCCGGAGCTCTCACCGCCCTTCCGTGAGAGCCTGGGTGGCCTCCTGCTGGACCCGGGCCGAGCGGTGGAGGAAGTCGAGGATGACGGAGAGTTCCGTGTCCGAGTAATCCGCGTACAACTCGCTCAGACGGTCCGCGAAGGGGGCGAAGAGGGGCTCGAACCGGGCCTCGACGCCGGGCACCACCTCGACGTTCACCCGCCTGCCGTCCTGCGCGTCCTTCACTCTGCGGGCGAAGCCCTTGCGCTCCAGCCGGTCGACCAGCCCGGTCACGGACGCCGGTGCCAGCCCGGTCAGCTCGCCCAGCTCGCCCGCGCTGAGCGCGCCCGAGCGCTGGAGCAGATCGAGCGTCTTCTCCTCGACCGCGCTGAGACCCACCCGCTCGCTGACCGCCGCGTGATACATGACGGCGGCGTTGCTGTGCGTCCGTCCCGCCTCACGGAGCGCGGCGAGAAGTTCCTCCCTTGACGGTGCCATCGTCCCTCCATATATTTAGTTCGGCCGAACGAAATAATAACACGGAGGGGGAGGACCGAGCATGGACGACACCCGTGAGACGGAGATCCGCGCACTTTTCGCGGAGTACTGCAGGACCTGGACGGAAGGCGACTCCGCAGGTTTCGGCCGACTGTTCACGAAGGACGCCGACTACGTCTCCTACGACGGCAGTTGGGCGGCCGGAGTCACCCGCCTCCAGGACAACCACGACAAGCTGTTCCGCGGCGTCATCGCCGGCTCGGCGATGGTCGGCGAGATCGAGTCGCTGCGCTTCGTCACCGACTCCGTGGCCGTGCTGGTGGGAAACGGCTCGGTCCTCATGCCCTGGCGCAGCAAGCTGCCGAAGCGGCGCCTGTCCCGGCAGGTCATCGTGTGCGTCCGCACGCCGGAGGGCTGGCGGATAGCGGCCATCCAGAACGGCCGTCAGCGCCCGGTGACCATCCCCGAACCGGACTCGATGCCCTCCAGGATGTCCCAGGCCCTGACCCGGCTCGCCCGGCGCCTCGGCGTGGGCCGGGCACGCGAGGTCACGCTGCCGGGTCTGTCCTAGTACGGACGCGCCCGGGCCGCGAGCCCACGGCCCGGACCGCGCCCCGGCGTCACCCCGCAGGGGCGCGCCGCCGCTACGCCGTCTCCCGCCACCCGTTCGTGATCGGCAGCCGCCGGTCCTTGCCGAAGCCCTTGGGGGAGATCTTGGTCCCCGGCGGGTACTGGCGGCGCTTGTACTCGGCGGTGTCCACGAGGCGGAGGGTGCGGGTCACCAGGTCCGGGTCGAAGCCGGCCGCGGCGATGGTGTCGGCGCCGTCGTCGCGGTCGACGTAGCGCTCCAGGATGGCGTCGAGGACGGGGTAGTCCGGCAGGGAGTCGCTGTCGACCTGACCGGGGCGGAGCTCGGCACTCGGCGGCTTGGTGATGGAGTTCTCCGGGATGGGCGGTGTCTCGCCGCGTTCCTCGGCGGCGCGGTTTCGCCACTTCGCGAGGCGGAAGACCGAGGTCTTGTAGACGTCCTTGATGGGGCCGTACGCGCCGACCGAGTCGCCGTAGAGCGTCGAGTAGCCCACCGCCAGCTCGGACTTGTTGCCGGGCGCCAGCACGATGTGGCCCTCCTGGTTGGAGATGGCCATCAGGAGGGTGCCGCGCAGGCGGGACTGGAGGTTCTCCTCGGCGAGGCCGGTGAGGGCGAGCGCGTCCATGTACGCGTCGAACATGGGGGCGATCGGGACGGTGCGGAAGTTGAGGCCGGTGCGCCGGGCGAGTTCCGCCGCGTCGCCCTTCGAGTGCTCGGAGGAGTACTTCGAGGGCATCGAGACGCCGTACACGTTCTGCGCGCCCACCGCGTCGCAGGCGATCGCCGCGACCAGCGCGGAGTCGATGCCGCCGGACAGGCCGATCAGGACGGACCGGAAGCCGTTCTTGACGACGTACGCGCGCAGGCCCGTGACCAGGGCCTGGTACACCTCCTCGTCGTCGTCGAGACGGTCCGCGTAGCCGCCGGTGTACTGCGGTTCGTACGCCGGGAGGGGGTCCTCGGAGAGGACCAGGCGGTCGACGCGCAGGCCGTCGTCGACCAGGCCGTCCGGGGCGTCGGGGGCCGCGGCGGGCAGGTCCAGGTCGACGACCAGGCACTCCTCGGCGAACTGGGCGGCCCGGGCCACGACCTCGCCGCCCGCGTCGACCACGATCGAGTCGCCGTCGAAGACCAGATCGTCCTGCCCGCCCATCATGGCGAGGTAGGCGGTGGTGCAGCCGGCCTCCTGAGCCCGCTTGCGGACCAGCTCCAGGCGGGTGTCGTCCTTGTCGCGCTCGTAGGGCGAGGCGTTGACCGAGATCAGCAGGCCCGCCTTCGCGGAGCGGGCCGCCGGGACCCGGCCGCCCTCCTGCCACAGGTCCTCGCAGATGGCGAGGGCGATGTCGACGCCGTGCAGCCGCACCACCGGCATGGTGTCGCCGGGCACGAAGTAGCGGAACTCGTCGAAGACGCCGTAGTTCGGCAGGTGGTGCTTGGCGAAGGTGAGCACCACCTCGCCGCGGTGCAGCAGCGCCGCCGCGTTCTGCGGGGCGCCGGCCGGCTGGCCGTACTTCGGCTGGGCGGTCTCGCAGCGGTCCAGGTAGCCGACGAGGACCGGCAGCTCGCCGAAGCCCTCCTCGGCGAGGCGCGCGGCGAGCGTGCGCAGGGCCGCGCGGGACGCCTCGACGAAGGAGGGGCGCAGGGCCAGGTCCTCGACGGGATACCCGGTCAGCGCCATCTCCGGGAACACCACGAGGTGCGCTCCCCGGTCGGCGGAGTGCCGGGTCCAGCGGAGGATCGCCTCCGCGTTCCCGGCGAGGTCGCCGACGCGCGAGTCGATCTGGTTCAGGGCGAGGCGAAGTTGAGGCACGCGCCCAGTGTAATCGTCAAAACGACGCGATGGGGGTGCGGCGGGTGGCCCGGCCCACGCGCGCGGCGGTCCACCCGGCGGGCGGCCGGGCGGCTCAGCGCGCCTTCGCGCCGCGCTCGGCCAGCATGTCGGCCATCAGGTCGATCTCCGACTGCTGAGCGTCGACCATGCCCTGGGCCAGGTCCTTCTCCACCTTCACCGTGCACCGCTCGACACAGCCCTCGGCCATGTGGATGCCGCCCTTGTGGTGGTCGGTCATCAGCCGGAGGAAGTAGACCTCGGCGGCCTTGCCGTTGAGCTCGCCCAGCTTCGCCATCTCGGCGTCGGTCGCCATGCCCGGCATCAGCGAGCCGTCGCCCTCGGACGGCGCGTCGCCCATGCCCATCCAGCTCATCGGCGGCTTCGCGGACACCTTCGGCAGGCCCCACAGGTCGAGCCAGCCCAGCAGCATGCCGCGCTGGTTGGCCTGGGTCTGCGCGATGTCGTACGCGAGGCGGCGCACCTCCTCGTCGTCGGTGCGGTCGCGCACGATGTACGACATCTCCACGGCCTGCTGGTGGTGGACGGCCATGTCGCGGGCGAAGCCGGCGTCCGCGGACTCGGCGGCGGGCACCTCGGCCGCCTCGCCGTCCGAGGCGACCGCGTAGGTGATCGCGCCGGCCGCGACGAGCACCGCCGCCGCGGCGCCCGCGATCCAGCCGGCCTGCGCCTGCGTCACTGCGCCAGTCCGCCCGTGCAGGCGGCGCCCTTCTCGGGGGTCTGCGCGCCCTGCACGAAGGTCTGGAAGAACTTGTCCACGTTCGGGTCGTCCGCGCCGGTCACCGCCCGCTGGTGGCCCCAGGCCGTCAGCATGATCGGGTCCTTCTGCTCCTCGTTCGGGCTCATCAGCGTGTACGGCGTCTTCTTGACCTTCTCGGCCAGCTTCTCGACGTCGGCCTTGTCGGCCTTGCTGGTGTACGTCACCCAGACCGCGCCGTGCTCCAGCGAGTGCACGGCGTTCACGTTGTTCAGTTCCTCGGTGTAGACGTCGCCGTTGCAGTTCATCCACGCCTGGTGGTGGTCGCCGCCCACCGGGGGCTCCACGTCGTACTTCACGTCCGTCTTGACGTGGTTGCGGGACAGCGTCCCCTCCCACTTCCTCACCCCGTCCGCGGCGGTGACGAACTTGCCCGTGGTCTTGTCGTCGCTCGCCCGCTCGTCCGAGCCGTCGGACTGCGACCGTACGAGCACGACACCGCCGACGACCAGAGCGGCGACGATCACCACGCTGGCGCCGATGGTGAGGAGCCGGTTGCGACGCTCGCGGGCCTGCTCGGCGCGCCGCATCTCGGCTATGCGCGCCTGGCGCGCGGCACTGCTCTTGTTCTTGGCGGAACCCATGGGGCCGGCCCTTCTGGGAGGCGGGAGACGGACGGGTGCGCTGATCGTAATGGGGTACACCGGTGATCTTGTAGGGAGGTCATAGGAATGCCTGCGGAATGGCCCGATCCGCACGCGCCCCGCCGGACCCCGCTCCGGGTGCCCGGGCGGCCATTACGGATGTCGGTGCGAGCAGGCAAGATGGGCATGAGCGCCGTACACCTGCCGTACCCGAGCCGTTCAGAGCGGGGTCGGCCGGCCGATCAAGGTCCGCAACGCGCATGAAATGGTGTTGTGGTGGGATGCTCAGGTGCCCGACCGCCTCCCGGTGGTGCGCGGGGCAGGCGGCCTGACCAGCAAGGATGGGGAAGCGGAAGATGGACAAGCAGCAGGAGTTCGTGCTCCGGACGTTGGAGGAGCGCGACATCCGGTTCGTACGCCTGTGGTTCACGGACGTGCTGGGCTTCCTCAAGTCCGTTGCCGTGGCCCCGGCCGAGCTCGAGCAGGCCTTCGACGAGGGCATCGGCTTCGACGGCTCCGCGATCGAGGGCTTCGCCCGGGTCTACGAGTCCGACATGATCGCCAAGCCGGACCCGTCCACCTTCCAGGTGCTGCCCTGGCGCGCGGAGGCCCCCGGCACCGCCCGGATGTTCTGCGACATCCTCATGCCGGACGGCTCCCCGTCCTTCGCGGACCCGCGCTACGTCCTCAAGCGCGCCCTGGCCCGCACCTCCGACCTGGGCTTCACCTTCTACACGCACCCCGAGATCGAGTTCTTCCTGCTGAAGGACCGTCCGCTGGACGGCTCCCGCCCCACCCCGGCCGACAACTCGGGCTACTTCGACCACACCCCGCAGAACATCGGCATGGACTTCCGCCGCCAGGCGATCACCATGCTGGAGTCCATGGGCATCTCGGTCGAGTTCTCCCACCACGAGGGCGCGCCCGGCCAGCAGGAGATCGACCTGCGCTACGCCGACGCGCTGTCCACGGCGGACAACATCATGACGTTCCGCCTGGTCATGAAGCAGGTGGCGCTCGAGCAGGGCGTGCAGGCGACGTTCATGCCGAAGCCTTTCTCCGAGCACCCCGGCAGCGGCATGCACACCCACCTGTCCCTCTTCGAGGGCGACCGCAACGCCTTCTACGAGTCGGGCGCCGAGTACCAGCTCTCCAAGGTCGGCCGCTCCTTCATCGCGGGCCTGCTGCGCCACGCGGCGGAGATCTCCGCCGTCACCAACCAGTGGGTGAACTCCTACAAGCGCATCTGGGGCGGCTCCGAGCGCACCGCCGGCGCGGGCGGCGAGGCCCCCTCCTACATCTGCTGGGGCCACAACAACCGCTCGGCCCTGGTCCGCGTCCCGATGTACAAGCCGGGCAAGACCGGCTCCGCCCGGGTCGAGGTCCGCTCCCTCGACTCCGGCGCCAACCCCTACCTCGCCTACGCCGTCCTGCTGGCCGCCGGCCTCAAGGGCATCGAGGAGGGCTACGAACTCCCGCCGGGCGCCGAGGACGACGTCTGGGCCCTGTCCAACGCCGAGCGCCGCGCGATGGGCATCGAACCCCTCCCGCAGAACCTCGGCGAGGCCCTGACCCTCATGGAGAGCAGCGACCTGGTCGCCGAGACCCTCGGCGAGCACGTCTTCGACTTCTTCCTGCGCAACAAGCGGCAGGAGTGGGAGGAGTACCGCAGCGAGGTCACGGCGTTCGAGCTGCGGAAGAACCTGCCGGTGCTGTAGGCGCGGACCGGCGCGGTTCCGCTCCGGTGCGGTTCCCCTGAGGCGGGCGGTGGCAGACCGTCCGCACCAGGGGGCCGGCTCCGGATTCGTGGCGTCTGCGTATCCGGCAACCGGACGACGACGCCCTCCGCGACTGGCAGCACGTCCGCAACACGGTCATCCCCACCCACCTGCTGTCCCCTGACGAGATACGCGAGCGCGCCCGGCGCCATCACCCGGAGGTCGCGTATCTCGGGGACGAACCGGTGGGGTGCAGCACGGTGCGTCCGCCGGAGGGCGACACGATCCCGTGGATCGACCTGCGTCTAGTCCGAACCGCCGGCGGCGGCCGGCTACTGCTGCTGCTTGCGCGCCAGTTCCGCCAGGACCTGGTACAGCGGTTCCTTGGCGCGGCGGCGGTACTCCTGAATCGTCCAGCCGTTGCCGTCGGGGTCTTTGAAGTACATGAAGGTGGCGCCGTCGTCGGGGGCGTAGCGGACCGGCTCGGAGACCTCCAGGCCGCGGCCGACCAGCTCGGCCCGGGCCGCCTCGATGTCGGCCACGCACAGCTGGAGGCCCTGGTAGGAGCCGGGGGCCGGCTTGGGTCCCTTGGTCAGTTCCCAGACGCTGTCGCCGAGGGCGATGGAGCAGCCGGAGCCGGGCGGGGTCAGCTGGACGATGCGCATGCCCGGCATGACCTCCTGGTCGACGTCGACGTGGAAGCCGACCTTGTCGCGGTAGAAGTCCCGGGCGCGGTCGATGTCGCTCACGGGCAGTGGGATGACTTCGAGGGTCAGGGCCATGTCCATCACGTGACTCCTTCGTCGACGCGGGTCTCGTACGGGCCTACGCACCGAACCGCCATCTCGTCTGGCTGAACGGCTGTCCCTTACCGAAGCCGAAAACCGTGCGCGGCGCCACCGAGTAGACGACGGCGTGTCCGGGGCCGTGGTGGAAGAACCCGTCCCGGACCTCGAAGTGCCAGAACGCGCCGTACTTCTCCTCCCACGCCGCCGCCAGCTCGCGCAGCCGCCCGTCGTCCGTGACGCGGACCGCCTCGCCCTCGACCACCAGGTCGTAGCCCCGGTCCCAGGTGTTCGTGCCGGTCGTCAGCACGACCTGCGGGTTCGCCGCCAGGTTGCGGGCCTTGCGTTCCTCCGGCCCGGTGCAGAAGTGCAGCGCACCCGCCGACCAGACCGCCGGGAGCGGGGTCACGTGCGGGCGGCCGTCCGGCCGTACCGTCGAGATCCAGAACAGCTCGGCCCCGGCGAGCAGCTTCTCGGCCTCCGGCCACGGGGTCGCGGAGGCCGTCTCGTCGCTGTAGCGCGGATCCAGGTGCGTCCGCGGGTGTCCCTCGGTCGTCATGGGCGTCCTCCCGGCACTTGCTCCGACCCGTCCCCCCAGCGCGTCCTCCCGCGCTCACCGGTACAGACCCCGTCCACCCCCCGAACTCATCGGAGCCCGCGCACACGGCTGCGGTTAGGCTCGGCTCGTACGACAGTGATCTCGTACGCGACGCGTCGCCGTACGAGGGTGACCGGGAACGGGAGGCTGGGATGACGGCGCCGGGGCGCAGGAGCAGTACCTTCACGCGGCTGCTGCGGCACGGCTTCACCGACGCCACCTCCGCCGAGCGGCTGCTGGACAGCCCCGAGCTGGCACCCGTGCGCGACGACCCGGTCCTGCTGGAGGCACTGGGCGCCACCGCCGACCCCGATCTCGCCCTGCGGGGGCTCGTCCGGCTGCTGGAGGCCCAGCCGGACCCGGCCGCCCGCCGGAAACTGCTCGACACGGTCATAGCGGCCAAGCCGCTGCGCGACCGGCTGCTCGGCGTGCTCGGCGCGTCCGCCGCGCTCGGCGAGCACCTGGCCCGGCACGCGGGGGACTGGCAGGCGCTGGCCATGTACGAGCCGCGGGATCTGCACCCGGGCGTGGAGGAGTTCGAGCGGGGGCTGGCCGAGGCCGGGGACCCCGTCGCGCTGCGGGTCGCCTACCGCCGCTGTCTGCTGTCCATCGCCGCCCGCGACGTGTGCGGCACGACCGACGTCGCCGAGACCGCCGCCGAGCTGGCCGACCTGGCCACCGCCACCCTGCGCGCCGCGCTCCGGCTGGCGCAGGCCGCCGCGCCCGAGGACGCCGCGCTGTGCCGGCTCGCGGTGATCGCGATGGGCAAGTGCGGCGGGCACGAGCTGAACTACGTCTCCGACGTGGACGTCATCTTCGTCGGCGAGGCCGTGGACGGCGCCGACGAGAGCAAGGCCCTCAAGGCCGCCACCAAGCTCGCCTCGCATCTGATGCGGATCTGCTCCGAGACCACCGTCGAGGGCTCGATCTGGCCGGTCGACGCGAATCTGCGGCCCGAGGGACGCAACGGGCCGCTCGTGCGCACGCTCTCCAGCCACCTCGCCTACTACCAGCGCTGGGCCAAGACCTGGGAGTTCCAGGCCCTGCTCAAGGCCCGGCCCGTCGCCGGCGACCGGGAGCTGGGGGAGCAGTACGTCGCCGCCCTCGAACCCCTCGTGTGGCAGGCCGCCGAGCGGGAGAACTTCGTCGCCGACGTACAGAAGATGCGGCGGCGGGTCGTCGAGAACATTCCGGCCGCCGAGGTCGAGCGCGAGCTGAAGCTGGGGCCGGGCGGACTGCGGGACGTCGAGTTCGCCGTCCAGCTGCTCCAGCTCGTGCACGGGCGGGCCGACGCCTCCCTGCGCAGCGGCACCACCCTCGACGCGCTGCGGGCGCTGGCCGCCGGCGGGTACGTGGGGCGCGCGGACGCCGCCCAGCTGGAGGACGCGTACCGCTTCCTGCGGTCCATGGAGCACCGCATCCAGCTCTACCGGCTGCGCCGCACCCACCTCGTCCCCGAGGACGAGGCCGACCAGCGGCGGTTCGGCCGGTCGCTCGGCCTGCGCACCGACCCGGTCGGCGAGCTGAACCGCGAGTGGAAGCGGCACGCGGCCGTCGTACGGCGGCTGCACGAGAAGCTGTTCTACCGGCCGCTGCTCGACGCGGTCGCCCAGCTCGCCCCCGGCGAGGCCCGGCTGAGCCCCGAGGCCGCGCGGGAACGGCTCGTCGCGCTCGGGTACGCCGACCCCGCCTCCGCCCTGCGCCACCTGGAGGCGCTGGCCTCCGGCGTGTCCCGCAAGGCCGCCATCCAGCGCACCCTGCTGCCGGTGCTGCTCGGCTGGTTCGCGGACTCCGCCGACCCGGACGCGGGCCTGCTGAACTTCCGCAAGGTGTCCGACGCGCTCGGCAAGACGCCCTGGTACCTGCGGCTGCTGCGCGACGAGGGCGCCGCCGCGCAGAACCTCGCCCGGGTGCTGTCCGCCGGCCGGCTCGCGCCCGACCTGCTGATGCGCGCGCCCGAGGCGGTCGCGCTGCTCGGCGACGGCGACGGCGGCGGTGGCCTGGAGCCGCGCGGGCGCGCCCACCTGGAGCAGGAGATCCTGGCCGCCGTGGGCCGCGCCGTCAGCGGCGAGCAGGCGGTCACCGCGGCGCGCGGCGTCCGCCGCCGCGAGCTGTTCCGTACGGCCGCCGCCGACATCGTCGGCTCCTACGGCACCGAGGACCGCCCCGTCGAGGCCGACCAGGGCGCCCTGGTGGACCGGGTCGGCGCGGCCGTGTCCGACCTGACCGCCGCGACCCTCGCCGGGACCCTGCGCGCGGTGGTCCGCGACAACTGGGGCGACGAGCTGCCGACCCGGTTCGCCGTCATCGGCATGGGCCGCTTCGGCGGCCACGAACTCGGCTACGGCTCCGACGCGGACGTGCTGTTCGTGCACGAGCCGCGTGAGGGCGTCGACGAGCGGGAGGCCGGACAGGCCGCGAACCGGGTCGTCTCCGAGATGCGCCGCCTGCTCCAGATCCCCAGCGCCGACCCGCCCCTGCTGATCGACGCCGACCTGCGCCCGGAGGGCAAGTCCGGGCCGCTGGTCCGCTCCCTGAAGTCGTACGAGGCCTACTACCGCCGCTGGTCCCTGGTCTGGGAGTCCCAGGCGCTGCTGCGGGCCGAGCCGGTCGCCGGGGACGCGGACCTGGGGCGCCGGTTCGTCGAGCTGATCGACCCGCTGCGCTATCCGGCGCGCGGCCTCGACGACGACGCCGTACGCGAGATCCGGCGCCTGAAGGCCCGCATGGAGTCCGAGCGGCTGCCACGGGGCGTCGACCCCAAGCTGCACGCCAAGCTGGGGCCGGGCGGACTGTCCGACGTCGAGTGGACCGTCCAGCTCCTCCAGATGCGGCATGGCGCCGCCCACGAGGCGCTGCGCACCACCCGGACCCGCGAGGCGCTGGCGGCGGCCCGCGAGGCCGGTCTGATCTCCGCCGAGAACGCGGCGATCCTCGACGAGGCATGGGTGCTGGCCACCCGCGTCCGCAACGCGGTCATGCTGGTCCGGGGCCGTGCCGGGGACACCTTCCCGTCGGACCCGCGCGAACTGGCCGCGGTGGGGCGGTACCTGGGCTACGGCCCCGGACACGTGGGCGACATGCTCGACGCCTACCGGCGTACGACGCGCAGGGCGCGGGGCGTGGTGGAGGAGCTGTTCTACGGGGCGTGAGCGACCCTGCGGGAGCGGCGCGCCGGGGTTTCCGCACAGGGGTGGCGGGCGGCGGGGTTCTTGGGCGGCGCGGTGGCGGGCGCCGCGCTTCCGGGCTCTGGGGGGCGGGCGTCGGTGTTCAGGGCGCCGAGGTGGTGGGTGTGGTGGCGGCGGGCGCCGCGGTTCTCCGGCGCCCGGTGTCGGGGGCCGGGGTCGTGGGCGCGGAGGCGGCAGGCGCCTGGGTCCCGGGCCCCGCGGATTCGGGCGCCGCAGTGACGGGCGTGGAGGCGGCAGGCACCGTGGTCGCGGACGCCGCGGTTGCGGGCGCCGGAGCCTCGGGCGTCGTTCCCCGCGCGGCGGGGATGCGCCGGGTCAGCGCCACCCCCAGCAGGACGACCACCATCCCCGCCACCACCCGAGCGCCGACCTCCTCGCCCAGCACCAGCGCTCCCAGCGCCACCGACACCACCGGCAGCAGATAGCCGACCGTGGCCGCGCTCGTGGGGCCCTCGTCGGCGATGAGGCGGTAGTTGAGGTAGAAGGTGACGCCGGTGCCGAGCACGCCGAGGGCGGTGACCGCGAGCAGCGCGGTGGCATCGGCGTCCAGCGGGCCGGCCACCGGCAGGGCGAACGCGCTCCACCCGGTGGCGGTGAGGAGCTGGGCCGCCGACAGCGCCAGCGGGGCCCGGCGGTCGGTGAGATGCCGGGCCATGTACGCGAACGCCACGGCGTAGCTCGCGGCGGCGGCCAGCAGCGCCGCCGCGCCCCAGCCGAGCAGTCCCGAACGCTGCCACGGCGCGAAGATCAGCACCGCACCGGCGAAGCCGAGCAGCAGCCCGGCCAGGCGAACGCGGCCCAGGCCGCGGTCGGTGCCGAGCAGGACGCCGATCAGCAGGGACCACAGCGGGGTCGTCGCGTTCAGGACACCCGCGACCCCCGAGTCGACGGTCTGCTCACCCACGCTGAACAGGGCGAACGGCAGGGCGTTGCAGAACAGCGCGGCGATCACGAGTCGCCTCCAGGTGGCCCGGTCGCGGGGCAGCCGCTGACCGGCCCAGCGGGCCAGGACCAGCAGGACGGCGGTGCCGAGCACACAGCGGGCGATGGTGATCTGGGCGGGGGAGAGACCGTGGTCGAGGGCGAGCTTGATCCACAGGAAGCCGGAGCCCCAGAGGAGGGCGAGGGCGGCCATGCGGAGGCTGGAGGCGAGGGGCATGGCATCTACGCTCGACCTTGGCCCACTTCAGGACAAGTGAAAAGTTCTGGAGACTGGTTAAGCTGAGCTACATGCAGCTTGATGTGCGACGGATGCAGGTCCTGCGGGCCGTGGTCGGCACCGGCTCGGTGACCGCGGCGGCGGTGCGGCTTGGGTACACCCCCTCCGCGATCAGCCAGCAGATCGCCGCGCTGGAGAAGGAGGCCGGCGCGGCCCTGCTGGAGCGAGTGGGACGCGGGGTACGGCCCACGGCGGCGGGCCTGCTGCTGACCGAGCACGCCGACGCCATCGCCCGGCAGGTCGCCGAGGCCGAGACCGCGCTCGCCGACCTGCTGGCGGGGCGCACCGGGCGCCTGTCGGTGCGGTACTTCGCCACGGCGGGCGCGGCGCTGGTCGCCCCGGCGGTGGCGCGGCTGCGGGAGCTGCACCCCGGAGTGCAGGTGGAACTGCGGCTCGCGGACCCCCAGGACCCCCTCGCGGACGTCCGGGAGGGCCGGGCGGACCTGGCGCTGGTGGTGGGCGGGGAGGGCGCCCCGGACGGCGTACGCCTGCTGCGCCTCCTGGACGACCCCTACCTCGCCGTACTGCCCAAGGGGCACCCGCTGGCCGCCCGCCGGAGCGTGGACCTCGCGGAGCTGGCCGAGGAACCGTGGGTGGGCAGCGAGTGGCCCGGCCCGTGCCTCGACGCCCAGCTCGCGGCCTGCGCCGCCGCGGGCTTCCGGCCCCGCTTCGTCGTCGACAGCGAGGACTACCTCACCGCTCAGGGCTTCGTCGCCGCGGGCCTCGGCGTCACGCTGATCCCCCGCCTGGGCCTCGGCGCCCCCCACCCGGACGTCACCGTGCGCCGCCTGAAGGCCCCCACCCCGTCCCGCACCATCCTGGCCGCCGTCCGTCCCTCAGCGCCCCCGCAACCGGCCCTGGCGGCCTTCACCGACGCTCTGAGGGAGGCGGCGCGGGCGGGCACGACGCCGGAGTAGCCGGGCCGGGCCCCGGAGGTCACGAGACTCCGGGCAGCGAAAGGCCGCGGTGCGGGTTACGCCTTCGTGGGGAGGACGGCCCGCCGCCTCGACGCGGAGGCCGGGCTCGGGACCAGGCGGGGCAGGGCGTGCGGCAGGGCGCCGTACCAGCTGCGGGCCACGGTGTAGCCGAAGCCGAGACAGAGGACGCCGCCGACCGCGTCGAGCCAGAAGTGGTTGGCGGTGGCGACGATGACGACCAGCGTGGCCGCCGGGTACACCACCCCCAGCACCCGCACCCACGGCACCCGCGCGAGCGCGAAGATCGTCACGCCGCACCACAGGGACCAGCCGATGTGCATGGAGGGCATCGCGGCGTACTGGTTGGACATGTTCTTCAGATCGCCGGACGCCATCGAGCCCCAGGTCTGGTGGACCAGGACGGTGTCGATGAAGCCGCCGCCGTTCATCAGGCGGGGCGGGGCCAGCGGATACAGGTAGTAGCCGACCAAGGCGACGCCCGTGGTCGCGAACAGCACCAGGCGGGTCGCCGCGTAGCGGCCGGGATGGCTGCGGTAGAGCCACACCAGCACACCCAGCGTCACCACGAAGTGCAGTGTCGCGTAGTAGTAGTTCATGCCCACGATCAGCCAAGTCACGGCGTTGACCGTGTGGTTGACGGACTGCTCCACGGCGATGCCGAGTTGCTGCTCGGCCTTCCAGATCCAGTCCGCGTTGCGCAGCGCCTCCGCCTTCTGCTCCGGTACGGCGTTGCGGATCAGCGAGTACGTCCAGTAGCTCACCGCGATCAGCAGGATCTCGAACCACAGCCGGGGGCGGCGCGGGCTGCGCAGCCGGCGCAGTACGCTACGCGCGGTCTGACCCGATTCGTCCGTGACGTCGTCCGCGACGTGTTGCGGAACGGCCTCGGCGCGGCCTTCCGGTGTCGTCACGGTCGTCTCACTCATGAGCACAGAGTCTGCCAGACAATCGTTCCCCTCCCGATCATCCCCCGGTCGGGTTCGGGCCGCACGTTCTCCACCCGGCGGACACCGCGCCGTACTACGCGCGCACGGCGCCCGCGTCCGCGCGCTCCGCCCCGCGGAGGACGTATCGCCGGCTTACGGCCGACTTACGGACGATTCCGGTTCACCGGTGCCGAAGCGGTCGAACCGCGCACCACCAGCTCCGGCATGAACACGAACTCGCTGTGCGGCGCCGGCGTCCCGCCGATCTCCTCCAGCAGCGTGCGCACCGCGGCCTGCCCCATGGCCGGCACCGGCTTGCGGATGGTGGTCAGCGGCGGATCGGTGAAGGCGATCAGCGGGGAGTCGTCGAAGCCGACGACGGAGATGTCCTTCGGTACGTCCAGCCCGCGCTGCCGGGCCGCGCGTATCGCGCCCAGCGCCATCATGTCGCTGGCGCACACCACCGCGGTGCAGTCCCGGTCCATCAGTGCCGACGCGGCGGCCTGCCCGCCCTCCAGGGTGTACAGCGAGTGCTGGATCAGCTCCGTCTCGACCGTCTCGGCGGACAGCCCCAGCTGGTCCTGCACGGCCCGCACGAACCCCTCGATCTTGCGCTGCACCGGCACGAACCGCTTGGGGCCGAGCGCCAGGCCGATCCGGGTGTGGCCGAGCGAGACCAGGTGCGTGACCGCGAGCGTCATCGCCGCGCGGTCGTCGGGGGAGATGAACGGCGCCTGCACCTTCGGCGAGAAGCCGTCGACGAGGACGAAGGGCACGCCCTGCGCCCGCAGCTGCTCGTAGCGCTGCATGTCGGCGGTGGTGTCGGCGTGCAGTCCGGAGACGTAGATGATGCCCGCGACGCCGCGGTCCACCAGCATCTCGGTCAGCTCGTCCTCGGTCGAGCCGCCGGGGGTCTGGGTGGCGAGCACCGGGGTGTAGCCCTGCCGGGTCAGCGCCTGGCCGATGACCTGGGCGAGGGCCGGGAATATCGGGTTCTCCAGCTCCGGCGTGATCAGCCCGACCAGGCCGGCGCTGCGCTGCCGCAGCCGCACCGGGCGCTCGTAGCCCAGCACGTCGAGCGCGGCCAGCACCGACTGGCGGGTGGTGGCGGCGACGCCCGGCTTCCCGTTGAGGACGCGGCTGACGGTCGCCTCGCTCACCCCCGCCTGCGCAGCGATGTCCGCAAGCCGTGTGGTCACAGGGTGCGACTGTACCGGCCAGGTCTCCCCTTGCCCACCAAACGGACGCCGGGTGCGAGCGGTTGACCGGCGCGCTGCGGGTTGCTGCGACATGGCGTCCCCTCATTGAAACGAACGGCAAGAGCTTGCAAGTCTTGCACAACACGGTCCGTGCCCGCTCAACCCCGTAGAACAACGGTCTCGCAGCGGTCTACGACATGTCACGTCCGGATAACTTCGGTGATGCCTTGCACTTTTTTTCTGCAAGGTCTTTCGCAACTATTGCATCGCTGTTACGTTCACGTCGCCCGGCGGCGGCAACGGCGCGGTCGGCAAGTCGACAGGGAGTGGCAGACGGGGCCGCGCCCTGTCAGGGCCCCAGGTGGCCCACCACACGGGCTTTCACCCTCAAGGAGAACTCATGCGGCGTGGCATAGCGGCCACCGCGCTGGTGGCGTCCCTCGCTCTCGCGGCGACGGCCTGCGGCGGCGACGACAGCAGCGACAGCTCGAACGGGCCGGTCACCATCACCTGGTGGGACACCTCCAACGCGACCAACGAGGCGCCGACGTACAAGGCCCTGCTCAAGGAGTTCGAGGCCGCCAACAAGGACATCAAGGTCAAGTACGTCAACGTGCCCTTCGACCAGGCGCAGAACAAGTTCGACACGGCCGCCGGCTCCAAGGGCGCCCCGGACGTGCTGCGCTCCGAGGTCGGCTGGACCCCGGCGTTCGCGAAGAAGGGCTTCTTCCTGCCGCTGGACGGCACCGAGGCCCTCGCCGAGCAGGACAAGTTCAAGCCCAACCTGATCGAGCAGGCCAAGTACGAGGGCAAGACCTACGGCGTCCCCTTCACCACGGACACCCTCGCCCTCGTCTACAACAAGGAACTGTTCGAGAAGGCCGGCGTCGAGGCCCCCAAGACCTGGGACGACCTGAAGAAGGCCGCCGCCACGATCAAGGCCAAGACCGGCGTCGACGGCTACTGGGGCTCCACCCAGGCCTACTACGCCCAGTCCTTCCTCTACGGCGAGGGCGCCGACACCGTCGACGTCGACGCCAAGAAGATCACGGTCACCTCGCCCGCCGCCAAGAAGGGCTACGCCACCTGGCAGTCCCTGTTCGACGGCAAGGGCCTGCACAAGGCCGACACCACCGCCGACGCCTACGCCCACATCCAGGAGGCGTTCGTCAACGGCAAGGTCGCCTCGATCATCCAGGGCCCGTGGGAGATCACGAACTTCTACAAGGGTTCCGCCTTCAAGGACAAGGGCAACCTGGGCATCGCCACCGTCCCGGCCGGCTCCACCGGCAAGGCGGGCGCCCCGACCGGCGGCCACAACCTGTCCGTCTACGCGGGCTCGGACGAGGCGCACCAGAAGGCCGCGCTGAAGTTCGTGAACTTCATGACCTCGGCGAAGGCCCAGGAGACCATCGCCCTGAAGAACAACACGCTGCCGACGCGCGACGACGCCTACACCGCCAAGGTCAAGGCCGACCCGGGCATCGCCGGCTACCAGACGGTGCTCGCCGCCGCCCAGCCGCGCCCCGCGCTGCCCGAGTACAGCTCGCTGTGGACCCCGCTCGACGACGAGCTGCTGAAGATCGCCGGCGGCAAGGTGTCCCTGGACGAGGGTCTGGGCAACGCTGAGACCGCGATCGCCAAGCTGGTCCCGGACTTCAGCAAGTAAGCCCGCGTGGCCGCCGGATCCTCCAGTACAGAGGGGGAAGGACCCGGCGGCCATCGGCCTGTGAGCCGTATCGGAACTTCCAGAAGGTGTCGAACCATGACAGTCGCCATCGACCGTGCGACCGGCAAGCGGAGCGGTGACCGCGGTCCCCGGCCCGGCCTGGGCCGCCGTCTCAAGAACAGCTACCAGAAACACTGGTACGCCTACGCGATGATCGCCCCGGTGGTCGTCGTGCTCGGCGCCCTGGTGCTGTACCCCCTGGGCTACGGCCTCTACCTGACGCTCACCGACGCCGACAGCCTGAACTCGGCCCGCACCATCGGCGTCAACGAGATCGAGGCCACCTACAAGTTCATCGGGTTCGACAACTACGCCGACATCCTCTGGGGCGAGACGGCCTACGACCGCTTCTGGTCCCACTTCATCTGGACCGTCTTCTGGACGGCCGCCTGCGTCGCCCTGCACTACTCCATCGGTCTCGGCCTCGCCCTGCTGCTCAACCAGAAGCTGCGCGGGCGCACCTTCTACCGGCTGATCCTGGTCCTGCCGTGGGCCGTGCCGACCTTCGTCACCGTCTTCGGCTGGCGCTTCATGCTCGCCGACACCGGCATCATCAACTCCGCCCTCGACTTCCTGCACCTGCCGAGCCCGGCCTGGCTGGAGGACACCTTCTGGCAGCGGTTCGCCGCGATCATGGTGAACACCTGGTGCGGTGTGCCGTTCATGATGGTCTCGCTGCTCGGCGGCCTCCAGTCGATCGACAGCACCCTGTACGAGGCCGCCGAGATGGACGGCGCGAGCCGCTGGCAGCAGTTCCGCTACGTCACCCTGCCCGGCCTGCGCTCGGTCAGCTCCACCGTGGTCCTGCTCGGCGTCATCTGGACGTTCAACCAGTTCGCCATCATCTTCCTGCTGTTCGGCAACACCGCCCCCGACGCGCAGATCCTCGTCACCTGGGCCTACCAGCTCGGCTTCGGACAGCAGCCGCGCGAGTTCGCCGAATCGGCCGCCTACGGCATCCTGCTGCTGGGCATCCTGATCGTCTTCACCTCCTTCTACCGCCGCTGGCTGAACCGCGATGAGCAAGCCGCGATCTGAGGCAGGAGCCCCCATGAGCACCACGACCATCACCAAGTCCGCCGCCGCGGACCAGGCCGGCCCCGCCCCCGCAGCACCGGGCAAGGTGCGCCTGCGCAGCGAGCGCAGCCTCGGCAGGACCCTCGTCTCCCACGGCCTGCTCACCGTCGCGAGCCTGATCGCCCTCTTCCCGATCGTCTGGCTGGTCTTCCTGTCCCTCGGCCCGGACAAGGACGACTATCTGCACCCCGGGCGCATCTGGTCGACGATGACCCTGGACAACTACAGCTTCGTGCTCCAGGAGACGAACTTCTTCGACTGGCTGAAGAGCACGCTGATCGTCTCGCTCGGCACCACCGTCATCGGCGTGATGATCGCGGCCACCACCGGCTACGCGGTCTCCCGGATGCGCTTCCCCGGCTACAAGAAGTTCATGTGGGTGCTGCTGTGCACCCAGATGTTCCCGATCGCCGTGCTGATCGTGCCGATGTACCAGATCCTGTCGGAGCTCCAGCTCATCGACACCTACCTCGGCCTGATCCTCGTCTACTGCTCCACCGCGGTCCCGTACTGCGCGTGGCTGCTCAAGGGGTACTTCGACACCATCCCCTTCGAGATCGACGAGGCCGGCCGGGTCGACGGGCTCTCCCCGTTCGGCACCTTCTTCCGGCTGATCCTGCCGCTCGCCCGGCCGGGCCTGGCCGTCGCCGCGTTCTACAGCTTCATCACCGCCTTCGGCGAGGTCGCCTTCGCCACCACGTTCCTGCTGGACGACGAGAAGTACACCTTCGCCGTCGGCCTGCAGAGCTTCGTCAGCGAGCACGACGCCCAGCGCAACCTGATGGCCGCGACCGCGGTGCTCATCGCCATCCCGGTGTCCGCGTTCTTCTACCTCGTGCAGAAGAACCTGGTGACCGGACTCACCGCGGGCGGCACCAAGGGCTGACGCCCGTCACCGAGACTCCCGCGCCCTGTCCGCGCGGGTGGCGGCCCGGCCGCGGTGTCCATCCGACCCCGCTGTCACCGAGGCCGGGCCGCCTCGTCACCCCACGCCCCCGCCGCCGTACCCACGCCTCCATGACCTCGAATCGGTTACAGATCAAGGACGCCATGAGCCAGCACACTGCCGACCCGGCACCGAACTCCGCCGTCGCCACCGTCGCCAAGCGCCGCGACTGGTGGCGGGACGCGGTGATCTACCAGGTCTATCCGCGCAGCTTCGCCGACAGCGACGGCGACGGCATGGGCGACCTGGAGGGCGTACGCTCCCGCCTGCCGTATCTGCGTGATCTCGGCGTGGACGCGGTGTGGCTCAGCCCCTTCTACGCCTCCCCGCAGGCCGACGCCGGATACGACGTCGCCGACTACCGGGCCGTCGACCCCATGTTCGGCAACCTCCTGGACGCCGACGCGCTGATCCGCGACGCGCACCGGCTGGGCCTGCGCATCATCGTCGACCTGGTGCCCAACCACTCCTCCGACCAGCACGAGTGGTTCAAGCGCGCCGTCGCGGAGGGCCCCGGCTCCCCGCTGCGGGACCGCTACCACTTCCGCCCCGGCAAGGGGGAGAACGGCGAACTGCCGCCCAACGACTGGGAGTCCATCTTCGGCGGCCCCGCCTGGACCCGGGTCACCGAGCCCGACGGCACCCCCGGCGAGTGGTACCTGCACCTGTTCGCCCCCGAGCAGCCCGACTTCAACTGGGACCACCCGGCGGTCGGCGACGAGTTCCGCTCGATCCTGCGCTTCTGGCTGGACATGGGCGTCGACGGCTTCCGCATCGACGTCGCCCATGGCCTGGTGAAGGCCGAGGGCCTGCCCGACCTGGGCTCCCACGACCAGCTGAAGCTGCTGGGCAACGATGTCATGCCGTTCTTCGACCAGGACGGCGTGCACGAGATCTACCGCCAGTGGCGGCTGATCCTCGACGAGTACGCCGGTGAGCGCATTTTCGTCGCCGAGGCGTGGACGCCGACCGTCGAGCGCACCGCCAACTACGTGCGCCCCGACGAGCTGCACCAGGCCTTCAACTTCCAGTACCTGGGCACCGAGTGGGACGCTAAGGAGCTGCGCACCGTCATCGACCGCACCCTGGAGGCCATGCGCCCGGTCGGCGCCCCCGCCACCTGGGTGCTGTCCAACCACGACGTCACCCGGCACGCCACCCGGTTCGCCAACCCGCCCGGCCTCGGCACCCAGATCCGCACCGCCGGCGACCGCGAACTCGGCCTGAAGCGCGCCCGCGCGGCGACCCTGCTGATGCTGGCGCTGCCCGGCTCGGCCTACATCTACCAGGGTGAGGAGCTGGGCCTGCCGGACGTCGTCGACCTGCCCGACGAGGTGCGCCAGGACCCGGCGTACTTCCGCGGCGCGGGCCAGGACGGCTTCCGCGACGGCTGCCGGGTGCCGATCCCGTGGACCCGCACCGGACCGTCGTACGGCTTCGGCAGCGGCGGAAGCTGGCTGCCGCAGCCCGCCGAGTGGGCCGAGCTGAGCGTGGAGGCGCAGACCGGGGTGCCCGGTTCCACCCTGGAGCTGTACCGCAGCGCGCTCGCCGTCCGCCGCGAGCAGCCGGACCTCGGCGCCGGCGACTCCGTGGAGTGGCTGAAGGCGCCCGAGGGCGTCCTGGCCTTCCGCCGCGGGGAGTTCGTCTGCGTCGCCAACACCGGCGGCGAGTCGGTGACGACCCCGGCGTACGGGCGGCTGCTGCTCGCCAGCGGTGAGGTGCTGGAGGGCGACGGCGACGTGAAGGTGCCCGCCGACACCACCGTGTGGTTCAGCACGGCTGTGTAACTTCTTGCAGCAACTTCCGACGGCCCGCTGCCCTTTTGGGCAGCGGGCCTTTAACATCTGGCCACCGCAAGGTTTCTGCAAGATTTCAACGACCCCTTCGATGGTGAAGGAACCCCACATGGCCATCAGCAGAACCGTTTCGGGCGCTCTCGCGCTCGCCGCGGCGGCCGCCTTCCTGGCACCCGCCACCGCCGCCCACGCCGCCCCTCCCGGCACCAAGGACGTCACCGCCGTCCTCTTCGAGTGGAACTTCGCCTCCGTGGCGAAGGAGTGCACCAACCGCCTCGGCCCCGCCGGCTACGGCTACGTGCAGGTCTCCCCGCCCGCCGAGCACATACAGGGGTCCCAGTGGTGGACCTCCTACCAGCCGGTCAGCTACAAGATCGCCGGACGGCTCGGCGACCGCACCGCCTTCAAGAACATGGTCGACACCTGTCACGCGGCCGGCGTGAAGGTCGTCGTCGACACCGTCATCAACCACATGGCGGCCGGCAATGGCACCGGCACCGGCGGCTCGTCGTACACGAAGTACAACTACCCCGGCCTGTACTCGTCGTACGACTTCGACAACTGCACCGCGCAGATCTCCAACTACGCCGACCGCTGGCACGTCCAGAACTGCGAACTCGTCGGCCTGGCCGACCTCGACACCGGCGAGAACTACGTGCGCGGCGCGATCGCCGGGTACATGAACGACCTGCTCTCGCTCGGCGTGGACGGCTTCCGCATCGACGCCGCCAAGCACATGGACGCCGCCGACCTTGCGAACATCAAGTCGCGGCTGAGCAACCCGTCCGTGTACTGGAAGCAGGAGGTCATCTACGGCGCCGGCGAGGCCGTCCAGCCCACCGAGTACACCGGCAACGGCGACGTCCAGGAATTCCGCTACGCCTACGACCTCAAGCGCGTCTTCAACAACGAGAACCTCGCCTACCTCAAGAACTACGGCGAGGGCTGGGGCTACCTGAACAACGGGGTCGCGGGCGTCTTCGTCGACAACCACGACACCGAGCGCAACGGCTCCACCCTCAGCTACAAGGACGGCGCCAACTACACCCTGGCCAACGTCTTCATGCTGGCCTGGCCCTACGGCGCCCCCGACATCAACTCCGGCTACGAGTTCACCGACCACGACGCCGGCCCGCCCAACAACGGCCGGGTCGACGCCTGCTGGCAGGCCGGCTGGAAGTGCCAGCACGCCTGGCCCGAGATCGAGCGCATGGTCGCCTTCCGCAACGCCACCCGCGGCACCGCGGTCACCAACTGGTGGGACAACGGCGGCGACGCGATCGCCTTCGGCCGTGGGAGCAAGGGATACGTGGCCATCAACCACGAGGCGTCCTCCCTGACCCGCACCTACCAGACCTCGCTGCCCGCCGGCACGTACTGCGACGTGCAGAGCAACAAGACGGTGACGGTGAACTCCAGCGGCCAGTTCACCGCCACCCTGGGCTCGAACACCGCGCTGGCGATATACGCCGGCAAGTCGAGCTGCTAGCGGAGCGACCGGACAAGGGTTGTGAAACTTCTTTCCGTTGGTTTCACGACCCTTGCTGCAACACTTGCGCGGCGCTACCGTCGCGCCCGGGGTCGGACCCAATGAGCCGTCATCGCAAGGAGTGCACACCTTGATATCCAGAAGGCCGGCGCCTGCCACGCGCCGCACCACACGAGGCAGACGGGTCGCGGCCGTCACCGTCGCCGCGCTCGCCGCCGCCCTCGTGCAGCCCCTCGCCGCCCAGGCCGCCGCCCCGCCGTCCCCGCCCTCGGACACGGCCCTGGCCAAGGTACCCGCCCGGCACGACCTGACCCGCGAGCAGTTCTACTTCGTCCTGCCGGACCGTTTCGCCAACGGCGACCGGGCCAACGACAAGGGCGGCCTGACCGGATCCCGGCTGGCCACCGGCTACGACCCGGCCGACAAGGGCTTCTACCAGGGCGGCGACCTCAAGGGGCTGACGCAGAAGCTCGACTACATCAAGGGCCTCGGCACCACCGCCATCTGGCTCGCCCCCATCTTCAAGAACCGGCCCGTACAGGGCGAGGGCGCCAACGCCTCCGCCGGGTACCACGGCTACTGGATCACCGACTTCACCCAGGTCGACCCGCACTTCGGGACCAACCAGGACCTGGAGACCCTGATCGACAAGGCCCACGCCAACGGCATGAAGGTCTTCTTCGACGTCATCACCAACCACACCGCCGACGTCGTCGACTACGAGGAGAAGTCCTACGGCTACCTCTCCAAGGGCGCCTTCCCGTATCTGACGAAGGACGGCGAGCCCTTCGACGACGCCGACTACGCCGACGGCAAGCGGGAGTTCCCGGCCGTGGACTCCGGCTCCTTCCCGTACACGCCGGTCGTCGCCCGGGACCAGCGGAACGTGAAGGTCCCGTCCTGGCTCAACGACCCGGCTATGTACCACAACCGCGGCGACTCGACCTGGGCCGGCGAGTCCGCCACCTACGGCGACTTCGTCGGCCTCGACGACCTGTGGACCGAGCGTCCCGAGGTCGTCAAGGGCATGGAGCGCATCTACCAGCGCTGGGTGCGCGACTTCGACATCGACGGCTTCCGGATCGACACCGTGAAGCACGTCAACATGGAGTTCTGGACCCAGTGGGCCACCGCCCTCGACGCCTACGCGGCGAAGAAGGGCCGCGACGACTTCTTCATGTTCGGCGAGGTCTACTCCGCCGACACGAACGTCACCGCCCCGTACGTCACCCAGGGCCGCCTCGACTCCACCCTCGACTTCCCCTTCCAGGACGCGGCGCGCGCCTACGCCTCCCAGGGCGGCAGCGCGAAGAAGCTGGCGTCGGTCTTCGGTGACGACTACAAGTACACGACCGGCCGGGCCAACGCCTACGAGCAGGTCACCTTCCTCGGCAACCACGACATGGGCCGCATCGGGACCTTCCTCAAGCAGGACGACCCGGACGCGAGCGACGCCGAACTGCTGAGGAAGGCACGGCTCGCCAACGAGCTGATGTTCCTCAACCGGGGCAACCCGGTGATCTACTACGGCGACGAGCAGGGCTTCACCGGCGCGGGCGGCGACAAGGACGCCCGCCAGACGATGTTCGCCTCGAAGGTCGCCGACTACCTGGACGACGACCAGCTCGGCACCGACCGCACCCACGCCGAGGACGCCTACGACACGAGAGCACCGCTCTACCGGCAGATCAGTGCTCTCGCCAAGCTCCGCAAGGCCCACCCGGCACTCGCCGACGGCGTCCAGACCGAGCGTTACGCCGCCGACGGCCCCGGCATCTACGCGGTCTCCCGCACCGACGCGAAGTCCGGCACCGAGTACGTCGTCGCCTTCAACAACGCGGACGAGGCGAAGACGGCGACCTTCGCCACGGGCTCGGCGAACATGACGTTCCGCGGCCTCCACGGCACGGACAAGACCGTGAAGTCCGACGCCGACCGCAAGCTCACCGTCACCGTCCCCGCCGGATCCGCCGCCGTCTACCGGGCGGCCGGCAAGCTCCCCGCCCCCGCCACCGAACCCACCCTCACCCTGAAGGCCCCGGCCCCCGGCGCCACCGGCACGGTCGAGGTCACGGCCGACGTCGACGGCGGACAGCTCAACCGGGTGGTCTTCGCCGCCCAGACCGGCAACGGCAAGTGGCAGACCCTCGGCTCCGCCGACCACGCCCCGTACAAGGTCACCCACACCGTCGGCAAGGACGTGCCCGCCGGCACCGCCCTGCGCTACAAGGCCGTGGTGATCGACCGCGCGGGCCGCACCGCGAGCGCCACCGCAGCCTCCACCACCGGCACCCCGCCCGCCGAGGAGATCCCCACCGCCTCCTCCCGCGACTACGCGATCGTCCACTACAAGCGCGAGGACGGGAACTACGCCGACTGGGGCCTGTACGCCTGGGGCGACCTCGCCGACGGCGAGGCCACCGAATGGCCGAAGAGCCACCCCTTCACCGGCCGCGACGCCTACGGCGCCTTCGCCTACGTCAAGCTGAAGCCGGGCGCCTCCAGCGTGGGCTTCCTGGTCATCGACCAGCAGGGCAACAAGGACGTCTCCGCCGACCGCACGATCGACGTCACCAAGACCGGCGAGGTCTGGATCGAGCAGGGCAAGGAGACCGTCCGCACCGAGCGGCCCACGGCCGACTACCCGGCCCCCGACAAGACCAAGGCCGTCCTGCACTACCACCGCGCCGACGGGAACTACGACGGCTGGGGCCTGCACGTCTGGACCGGCGCCGCGAACCCCACCGAGTGGTCGAACCCCCTGAAGCCGGTGAAGACTGATGCCTATGGCGCGGTCTTCGAGGTGCCGCTCACCGAGGGTGCCACCAGCCTCAGCTACATCATCCACAAGGGCGACGAGAAGGACCTGCCCACCGACCAGTCGCTCGACCTCAAGGCGAGCGGCCACGAGGTGTGGCTGTTGAGCGGCCAGGAGAAACCCCTGCTGCCGCAGCCCGCGGGCTCCGCCGCCGCCGTCGACCTGACCACCTCCAAGGCGGTCTGGATCGACCGGGACACCGTCGTCTGGAACGGCTCCGACGCCGCCGCCTCCACCCAGCTGCGCTACTCCCGCACCGGCTCCATCAAGGCCGAGAACGGCGTGCTCACCAGCACCGACGAGCGATGGCTGCGGCTGAACAAGACGTCACTCACCGACGCCCAGAAGGCGAGGTTCCCGCACCTGAAGGACCACACCGCCTGGTCCGTCGACCCCCGCGACCGCGACCGGGTCCGCGAGGCCCTGCGCGGCCAGCTCGTCGCCTCCCAGCAGGCCGCCAACGGAGCGGTGCTCACGGCGACCGGCGTGCAGATCGCCGGCGTACTCGACGATCTCTACGACGCGACCAAGGCGGACCTCGGTCCCACCTTCACCAAGGGCCGTCCCACCCTCGCGGTCTGGGCCCCCACTGCCCAGAGCGTGTCCCTGGAGCTGGACGGTTCGGTCAAGCCGATGCGGCGCGACGCCGCCACCGGCGTCTGGTCCGTCACCGGCCCGAAGTCCTGGAAGGGCAAGCCGTACCGGTACGTGGTGAAGGTCTGGGCGCCCAGCGTCCGCGAGGTCGTCACCAACAAGGTCACCGACCCGTACTCGGTCGCCCTCACCACCGACTCGAAGCGGAGCCTCGTCGTCGACCTCGGCGACAAGTCCCTCGCGCCGAGCGGCTGGCACAGCTACGACAAGCCGAAGGCCGTGCCGCTCAAGGACGCCCAGATCCAGGAGCTGCACATCCGCGACTTCTCCGTCGAGGACAGGACGGCGAAGCACCGGGGCACCTACCTGGCCTTCACCGACAAGGACAGCGACGGCAGCCGGCACCTGAAGAAGCTCGCCGAGGCGGGCACCTCGTACGTCCACCTCCTCCCGGCGTTCGACATCGCCACCATCCCGGAGAACAAGGCCGACCAGGCCACCGTCGACTGCGACCTGGCCTCCCACCCGGCCGACTCCGACAAGCAGCAGGAGTGCGTGGCGAAGGCGGCGGCCAAGGACGCCTACAACTGGGGCTACGACCCGTACCACTACACGGTCCCCGAGGGCTCCTACTCCACCGACCCGGACGGCACCGCCCGCACGGTCGAGTTCCGGAAGATGGTGAAGGCGCTCAACGAGGACGGCCTGCGCGTCGTCATGGACGTCGTCTACAACCACACCGCCGCGAGCGGCCAGGCGAACACCAGCGTCCTGGACCGGATCGTCCCCGGCTACTACCAGCGCCTCCTCGCCGACGGCTCGGTCGCCAACAGCACCTGCTGCGCCAACACGGCCACCGAGAACGCCATGATGGGCAAGCTGGTCGTGGACTCGGTGGTCACCTGGGCCAAGGAGTACAAGGTCGACGGCTTCCGCTTCGACCTCATGGGCCACCACCCGAAGGCCAACATCCTGGCCGTCCGCAAGGCCCTCGACGCGCTCACCCTCGAGAAGGACGGCGTCGACGGCAAGAAGATCATCCTGTACGGCGAGGGCTGGAACTTCGGCGAGATCGCCGACGACGCCCGCTTCGAGCAGGCCACCCAGAAGAACATGGCCGGCACCGGAATCGCCACCTTCTCCGACCGGGCCCGCGACGCGGTGCGCGGCGGCGGCCCCTTCGACGCCGACCCCGGCGTCCAGGGCTTCGCCTCCGGCCTCTACACCGAGCCCAACCCGAACGCAGAGAACGGCACCCCGGCCGAGCAGAAGGCACGCCTCCTGCACTACCAGGACCTGATCAAGGTCGGGCTCTCCGGCAACCTCGCCGACTACACCTTCACCGACACCAGCGGCAGGCGCGTCAAGGGCTCCCAGGTCGACTACAACGGCGCCCCCGCCGGCTACGCGGCGGCTCCCGGCGACGCCCTCGCCTACGCCGACGCGCACGACAACGAGACCCTCTTCGACGCCCTCGCCTTCAAGCTGCCCGCGTCGACGAGCGCCGCCGACCGCGCGCGCATGCAGGTCCTCGCCATGGCGACGGCCACCCTCTCGCAGGGCCCGGCCCTCTCCCAGGCGGGCACCGACCTGCTGCGCTCCAAGTCGCTGGACCGCAACTCCTACGACAGCGGCGACTGGTTCAACGCCATCCACTGGAACTGCGCCGACGGCAACGGCTTCGGCCGCGGCCTGCCGCCGGCCGCCGACAACCAGGCCAAGTGGCCGTACGCCAAACCGCTGCTGGGCAAGGTGAAGGTGGGCTGCGAGCAGATCCAGGACACCTCGGCCGCCTACCGGGACCTGCTGAGGATCCGTACGACGGAGAAGGCGTTCTCCCTCGACACGGCCGGGCAGGTGCAGTCCGCGCTCTCCTTCCCGCTCTCCGGGCAGGACGAGACACCCGGCGTGATCACCATGCGCCTCGGTGACCTGGTCGTCGTCTTCAACGCGACCCCGGAGCGCCAGGAGCAGCGGATCGCCGCGGCGGCCGGTGAGCCGTACCGGTTGCACCCGGTGCAGGCCGCCGGGTCGGACACCGTGGTGAAGACGTCGGCCTTCGCGCGGGAGTCGGGCACGTTCACCGTCCCGGCCCGCACGGTGGCGGTCTTCACCCGCGCCGGCTGATCCTTACCGCGGGTTAGGGTGCTCCTGTCCGCCGTAGAACAGGAGCACCCATGCCGCAGATCACCGTCGACTACTCCGAGCAGCTGGCGGACGACTTCGACCGGCCGGGGTTCGCCAAGGCGCTGCACGCCACCGTGGTGGAGATCGCGGCGGCCAGGCCCCCGGCCTGCAAGACGCAGTTCCGCCGCACCGAGGACACCACGGTCGGCCCCGACACCGAGGGGCACGCCGTCGTGCACATCACGATCGGTCTGCTGGCGGGCCGCAGCGAGGAGACCAAGGCCAGGCTCACCGAGGCGGTCCTGGAACAGCTGCGGCAGTACCTCAAGCCGCCCGCGGGCCTCGCCCTGCACGCCTCTGCGGAGATCCGGGAACTGGACCCGTCCTACCGGAAGTTCGAGACCCAGGTCTCCTAGGACGCCAGCGAGATCAGCCGGGCGACCAGGTCGCCGAACGGGCCGTCGGCCGGTTCGTCCTTCAGGACGCGGCGCACCAGGGCGGCCATCTCCTCGTCGTAGGCGGCGCTCACCGCCAGCAGCGCGGCCAGGTCGTGCACGAGCTGCGCCTGCAGCTCCTCGCGGGGGATGCGCCGCCCGTCCAGCCAGATCAGCGCCGTCGACTCGGCGAGCGAGATCCAGGAGCGCACCACCAGCTCCAGCCGGGCGGGCGGCTCCGCGATGGGCAGATGCCGGATGATCTGCTCGTAGGCGGCCTGGCGCACCGAGTCGATCAGCGCGTTGGTGGTCGAGGAGCCGACCGCCGGGCCGCCGCGCATCAGCGCCGAGAAGCCGGGCCCGTGCTCGTCCACGAAGTCGAAGAACCGCGCCATCACCCGCAGCAGCCGCGCACCCAGCGGACCCTCGGCGGGCTCCACGAACCGCCCCGCCAGATCCTCCGCCGCACGCTTCAACGCGGCCTCGTACAGGCTGAGTTTGCCGGGGAAGTAGTGGTAGACCAGCGGACGGGAGATGCCCGCCGCCGACGCTATCTCGTCGATGGACACCTCGTCCGGGGAACGGCGGCTGAACAGTTCGAGGGCGACGCCGATCAACTGCTGCCGCCGCTCCTCGACTCCCATCCTGCGGCGAACCCCGGTAGTCATACGAACACCTTACCGATCGAATCCGGCCTCGAACGGTCCCGATCGGCGGGCGGTGCTCACATGTCCAGCACGATGCGCTCACCTCGCGCCCGCGACACACAGATCAGCATCGAGTCGTCGCGCTCCCCGTCCGTCAGCAGCTCGTCCCGGTGGTCCACCTCGCCCTCCAGCACCCGCTGCTGGCAGGTCCCGCAGAAGCCCTGCTCGCAGGAGTAGGCGGTGGCGGGCAGCTCCTCCCGGATCGCCGCCAGCGCGCTGCGGTCCGCCGGGACCGTCAACGTCACCCCGCTGCGCCGCAGTTCCACCTCGAAGGAGCCGTCGCCGTCCGCCGCCGTCCGCGGCGCGAACCGCTCCAGCCGCACCTCGGGGAATCGTTCCTCCACGGCCGCCATCAGCCCCTCCGGCCCGCAGCAGTAGACCGCGGTCCCCTCGGGCACGTCCGCGAGCAGCCCGTCCAGGTCCGGCAGCCCCTCCTCGTCCTCCGCGACGACCGTCACCCGGTCACCGCCCACCTTCACGACCTCCTCCAGGAACGGCATCGACGCCCGCGTCCGCCCGCCGTACAGCAGCCGCCACTCGGTGCCCTCCGGCAACGCCCGCAGCATCGGCAGGATCGGCGTGATCCCGATGCCGCCCGCCACGAAGACGTAACGCTCCGCCTCGATGAGCGGGAAGCGGTTGCGCGGCCCGCGCACCTCCAGCTCCATGCCCTCCCGCACCTGCTCGTGGACCTCGCGCGAGCCGCCCCGCCCGTCCTCCACCAGCCGCGTCGCCACCGTGTACGACGAGGTGTCCTCCGGGTCCCCGCACAGCGAGTACTGCCGCACCAGCCCCGACGGCAGCACCAGGTCCAGATGCGCGCCCGGCTCCCAGCGCGGCAGGTCGTGCCCCTCCAGCCGCACCTGCACGACCCCCTCGGCGATCTCCTCGCGCGCGGTGACCAGCAGCCGCAGCGCCCGCGACCGGGGCCGCCCCGAGACCGGCTCCTCCAGGGCCGGCATCGGCCACAGCGGGGACGCCTGGATCCGGCGCCGCAGCGCCCGCCGGGCGAGCAGCCCGGCCCCCGCGACGAGCACGACGGTCCTCAGCTTCGGCACGGTCATCGGCATCAGGCGGCGCTCCTCTTCTTCTCGGTGGCGACGGCGGCGGCGACGGCGGCGGGGGAGGAGGCCAGATACGCGACGGCCTGCTCGGTGGAACCCTCCTGCGAGGGGTGGTAGTCACGGCTGAGATAGCGCGGGATGGACCTCAGCATGGCCCCGGTCGACGGCAGCAGGCCCCGCTGTCCGCGCAGATGAAAGTCCTTGAAGGTGGCCTTGCCGGCCGGCAGCGTCGGGTCGTTCTCCATGAAGAAGCGGGCCCCGCGCTGCCACAGGAACACCAGGGCGGTGAAGGCCACGGCCCAGGTGCGGGCACGGCGCCGGTAGCAGCCGTCGACGTGCAGGAACAGCTCGAAGGCGACCGAGCGGTGCTCGACCTCCTCCGCGCCGTGCCAGCGCAGCAGATCCAGCATCGTCGGGTCGGCGCCCCGCCGGTCCAGCTCCTTCGCGTTGAGGACCCAGTCGCCGAGGAACGCGGTGTAGTGCTCGATCGCCGCGATCAGCGCCACCCGCTCCAGCAGCCACCAGCGGCGGGCCCGGCCCGGCGGCAGGGTGCGGTCGCCGAGCAGCTTCTCGAACAGCCAGTCGACCTGCGCGGTGTACGGCGTCGGATCGAGCCCCTGCTCCCTCAGATGCGGCAGCACCTCGTCGTGTGCCTGGGAGTGCATCGCCTCCTGCCCGATGAACCCGATGACGTCCTCGCGCAGCCGCTCGTCGCGTATGTACGGCAGCACCTGCTTGTAGACGTGCACGAACCAGCGCTCGCCGGCCGGCAGCAGCAGATGCAGCACGTTGATGGTGTGCGTGGTGAACGGGTCCCCCGGGACCCAGTGCAGCGGGGTGCCCTCCCACGAGAAGGACACCTTGCGCGCCCGGAGCGGGACGCGCTCGGATTCGACGGGCTGGGGCACCCGGGCCTGCTTGTTAGACATGGCGTCAATGTACTGACGGGTAGGCCTGTGGTGAACCCCTGTGCGCGACTTGTTGACGCCGATGTCAACAAGGGGCGCGGCTAGCGCAGCCCGCCGATCGACCGCCCGCTCTCCAGCGTGGCCTTCAGCTCCGCGTGCGCGCCCTGCTTTGTCCGTACGGCCAGCAGGTTGCCCTGGGCGGACCCGGTCACCCCGCCCGTCGCGGCGACCGAGACGGTGTCCCGGCTGCTCGCGGCCAGCAGATACCAGGCGCCGCCCGACGACTTCCACAGCACCCCGGCCAGCACATGCGGGTCCTTCGCCCCGCACGCCGGACCGCCCTCCGCCTTCGCGGCGACCGCGCCGTACTTCCCGCCCGGGGTCTGGAACTGCGCCAGAACCCGCTCGCCGCCGCCCCGCCAGGTCTCCGCGCGGGTGCACACCCACGCCGCCGCACCACTGCCGTCCGGCAGCGGCTGGCGCGCGTACGCCCAGACGTTCACCGACCGCACACCCTGCCCGCGCGTGTGCGCCAGCGAGCAGGCGAACGGCGCCCACGTCCGCAGCGCCTCCGCACCGGTCGCCTCCCGCACGGAGCCCGGCCGGCCGCTGGTCAGCCGCGCCGGCATCAGCTCGCCCAGGTCGGACATCAGCCGGGTGCCGGAGCCGTCGGACACCTGGAGCACGTTCCAGGAGGAGCAGGCACCGGCCCGGGTCACCGGGCTGGCCATCGGCGACGCCACCCCGTCGGTCAGGGTGAGGTCCATCGCACCGGCGCCGGGCTTCACCAGATCCCGCTCGGCGACCTTCTTCACCCACGGCGCCATCAGATAGCGGACGTTGCCGTTGGTGCGGTGCAGCACCACCGCCGCCGCCTCGGCCCGGCCCGCGCCGTCCGCGCGGGCGAAGTCCAGGGCGGCGCCCGCGGTGCCGTCCTTCGGCTCGGCGTAACGGGCGATGCGCAGACCGTCGTAGAGGATCACCACCCGCGCCTGGTCCACCGTCCCCGCGTACAGCAGCTGCGGCGGTCCGGGCGGGCCGCCGAACGCGGTGCCCGGGGTCACCGACACCCGGACGTTCTCGCCGGGGCGGGCCCACACGGCGAGGGCGCGGCGCAGCAGCGCGGTGTCGCCGGTGAGGTCGCCGCGCGCGGGCCACACGGAGAAGTCGGCGCGGGTCGCCGACTGCCAGGCCGCGGGCGGCACCTTGGTCAGCTTCGCCGGGTCGAGCGCCGCCCGCGCCGACGCGTTGTGCGCATACACCGGGGCGGCGGCGCCGTCCGGGCCCCAGCCGTCACCGGGCAGCCCGAGCAGCGCCCCGCACACGGCGACCGCCGCGGTCGCGGCGAGCGCGGCCTTCAGATGCTGGCGGCGGCGCATCAGGTCGGTGGGGCGGGCCTGGAGCGAACACGGGTCGAACTCGGGGGAGTCCAGCAGCGCGTACTGCGCGGCGACGGTGTCGGCCTCGGCGAGCGCGGCCTGCGGGTCGCCGACCCCGGCGGCGTCGAGCACCGTACGGACGTCGGCGTCGGCCAGCCGCTCCAGGCCGCGCAGCGCGTAGGCGGCGCGGGCGGGGGCCGACAGCGCCGACAGCTTCTGGTCCAGGGCGAGTTCGTCGGCGCCGCCCGAGCGCGGGAACAGCCGCAGCCCCCACACCTGCGGCAGCAGCGGCGGCAGCTGGGACCGCTTCGGCCACGCCCTGCGCCGCAGCGGCAGCCCGGCCTCCAGCGCCGTACGCAGCACCTGGAGGCGGACGAAGGCGTACCCGGGGTCGCTCTCGCGGCCCGTGGACTGGGCCGGGATGACGCAGGCGCGGGCGCGGCCCCGCGGCAGCGCCCGCTGGGTGAGCGCGTGCGCGGTCAGGACCCGCCGGTTGCGGCCCAGACCCGGCGGCAGCACCAGGTAGGCGAGACGGACCAGCCGAGGGTAGTGCTCGACGAGCGCGGCCTCGGCACGCTCGACGTCGACCACCGGGTCGGCGGCGGCTGCGGAGCTCTGACGCTGGGCGACATCCTGTGACTGCACGTCCGGGAGAACGAGCGCGACGGCGGATGGTCACAGCCGTTCGGGGGACTCAGCCGCCCGGCTCGGTCAGCGCACGGGCGTAGTTCGCCATGGAGCGCTGGTAGCGGGGGAGGTGGCCGGCGAGGGCGCCCAGGACGAGGGACAGGCCCTCGCGGTCGCGGCCGAGGCTCGACAGACACAGGGCGAGGGTGGCGCGTACGGCGTCGTCCAGCTCGTCGGACGGGGCGTCCAGTTCCGGCGTCAGCAGCTCGACACCCTCCTCCGGGTGTCCGGTGTTCCGCAGTGAGCTGGCCAGCTGGATCTTCGCGCGGCGCGCCTTGTAGCCGGTGAGTCCGCGTGCCAGGGCCTCGCGGTAGAGCGGCACCGCCCGGTCGGAGCGGCCCGTGGAGTCCCAGGCGCACGCCTGCTCGAACGGCGCGTCCGGGCTGCCCTCGGGGAGTTCGGCGACGAGGGCGTCGATCAGCGCGCGGAAGTCGGCGGCCCGGTCCTGCGCGTAGTCGTCGAAGGTGGCCCACGTGGCGGCCACGCGGTCTTCCCAGTCCTGATTCACCCGGTCAGCCTCGCACGGACGGATGTGCGGCGCAGCTGATTTGAGCGCCGGGGGGCCGGCGGCCGTATCGACTTCGGAGACAGTGCCGTACGACGCCCGACCGGAGGAACCCATGAGGCTGACCCGACCGTTGCTCGCCGTGGCCGCGCTGGCGCTGGCGCTCGCGGGGTGTGGTTCCGGCGGTGAGGAGGCGGCGGCCCGGGTGCCGGAGACCGCCGAGGGCAGTCTGGAGCAGCTGGCCGCCGAGGTGCGCTGCGAGCCGGACATCCAGACGGACGCCGACGAGATCCGCCAGGCGATCTGCCGCAACGGGGACGGCCGGTTCGTCCTCGCCACCTTCGCCACCGACCGCGGCCAGCGCGAGTGGATCAACGGGGCGAAGGACTACGGCGGTCACTACCTGGTCGGCCGCAAGTGGGTGGCCGTGGGGGAGCCGAAGGTGGTGACGGCGCTGCGCGGCAGGCTGGGCGGGACGCTGGAGGAGGGCCAGGACCACGGGGCGGGGCATGGCGCGGGGGCGGGCGGTCACCACTGAGCCGCCGCGCCGCCGTACAGCCCGAAGGCCGGCGGGGAGGGGACGACCCTCACCGCCGGCCTTCGCCGTCCTGGTCGCGCCTACTGGCACTTACGGCCGGTGTTGATGCAGTTGACCATCTTGTTCATCAGCTCCGGGGAGAAGAAGTTGATGAAGTCGTTGTGGTCGGTGATCGGCTTGTGCAGCTGCTCCGGGAAGGTGTCCACCGCGAACGGGTTCTGGACGACGCCGTTCTCGATGACCGGCCGCGGAACCTCGTAGACGAGCCGGACCTGGAGCTGCGGGATCGCCTTGAAGCCGTTCGGGCAGGAGCCGTCGGCCCGGACGAACGCCACGTGGGTGCGGTGGTTGGCGCTGTCGATGTTCTGGCCGTCCCAGCAGCTCTGGAAGTTGGACGTGCGCACCACGTCGCTGCCGTCGGGGCACAGCGGGTACTTGTCCGTGAGCTGCCGGTCCTCGAAGCCCGTGCAGCTCCAGGACGTGTTGGCGTTGGCCAGGCCGTTGACGAAGGCCTTGGCGTCACCGGTGATGATGCGCAGCGCGGTCGGCATCGCGACGACCGGGCCCCGCTTGTTGCCGACGAACTTCAGCTGGGCCACCTTGGGCTCCAGGATCCGGCCGACGTTGCCCTCCGTGCCGCCGCCCGCGTTGTTCTGGTCGAAGTCCTGCGAGCCGTCCTGGAGGCGCAGCACCGGCCAGAAGTACGACGACCGGTCGCCCTGGTTCTGGCAGCTGGTGTCGGCGCGGGCCAGCTCGTCGTCGCTGGCGAAGGCGTCGTTGTTCTGGTTGCCGACGTAGTCGTGCAGATGGTGCGCGCCGTTGGTGACACCGGGCGCGACGATCACGTTGTCCGTGTTGTGGTTGTCGTTGCCGTTGGTGCCGCACTGGGTGATGAAGACGCCCCGCGAGCCGGTCCGGCCGTTCGCGGCGAGCCCGTTCGGCAGGTTGCGGGAGCCCGGCTGGACGGTGGTGATGTCCTGGAAGTCCGCCGCGACGGGGCCGTTGCCGGCCTGACCGCCGTTGCCGCCCTGCTGGCCGCCGTCCTGACCGTCACCCTGGCCGCCGTCCTGCTGGCCGTCGCCGTCCTGGTCCTGGTTCTGGTCCCCGCCGTCCTGCTGGCCGCCGTCGCCGTCCTGGCCGTCGTTCTGACCGTCGTTCTGGCCGTCGCCCTGCTCGCCGTCCGTGGTCTGCGGCTGCTCGGCGGGGGTGCCGGTGCAGCCCGCGAGGTCGTCCAGCTCCTCGGCGGCGTCGCCGCCGGCCCGGTTGATCTCCAGCTGGATGCGGTCGATGATCGCCTTGCGGCGGTCCTTGAGCGGCTGGAGGATCGTGTTCCGCACGAAGCTCGCGTCGCGGGCCTGCGCGTCCCGGGTGGTCGCCAGTCGCTGGTAGGCGTCGGTGATCTGCTGGTCGAGCGTGGCCAGTTCGCCGTCCACCTCGCCCCGCGCCCGGTCCGGCACCTCGGTGAGCCGCTGGCCGACGTCCGGGCAGTCGATGGTGGCGATCTGCGCCGACGCCGCCTTGGTCCGGTCCGGCCAGCGGTTCTCCTCGTGTGCCGAGGCGTAGAAGTTCGCCCAGATCAGCCCGCCCCCACCGAGCGCTAGGGCCGCCGATGCGGCAATGGCCTTGGTGGCCAGCGGCGTACGGCGTTTTCGTGTGTTGCGTCCCATGGAACTCCTCTGACTTCCTTGCGGGGCAGCATCGAGGCGCCCGACAGGAGTGAAGCGGCTCCCCTCCATACGGAACCAGTCCCACGGGTGTTCAATCGTCGCGGAAATTCCCTGCGGACTACGGGAGTTGACGTGCGTCCGCAGCGGCGAGCACTTTCTCTTCCGTCTCCGGGTCGACGCCCTTCAGCGGCCGGTCGGGCCGCTGCGGGGCCACACCGCCGAGGGAGCGCAGCCAGTCCCAGGTGTCGGTCACGGTCCGCTCCACCGGGCGGCAGCGCAGGCCCGCCGCGACCGCGCGGGAGACGTCCGCGCCGTGCAGCGCGTCGTGCAGATCGCTGCCCGGCGGCACCCACACCGGAAGCTGGGTCCACGGCTCGACCCCGGCCTCGAGGATCACCTCGGGGTCGGTCCAGCGCAGCTCGGCACCCCCGCCGGTGACCGCCGCGCAGGCCTCCAGCAACGCACCCATGGTGGCGTGACCCTGCGGCGAGATCAGGTTGTACGGCCCGCTCAGCCCCCGCTCGACGCCGTCCAGGGTCCACTCGGCGAGGTCGCGGACGTCGATGTACTGGACGGGCAGATCCCGCGGGCCGGGCGCCAGGACCCGGCCGCCGCGCGCCGTCCGGGTCAGCCACCAGGGCAGCCGCCCCACGTTCTCGTACGGCCCGAGGATCAGCCCCGCCCGCACCAGCAGCGTCCGGTCCGCGCCGAAGGCGTCGAGCGCGGCCAGCTCGCCGCCCCGCTTGTCGCGCGCGTAGTCGGTCTGCTCCGCGTCCGGCGAGGCGCCCTCGACCAGCGGCGCGTCCTCGGTGAACCCGGCGGGCGGCGCCCAGTCGTACACCGAGCAGCTGGAGACGTACACGTACCGCCCCACGCGGTCCCGCAGCAGCCGCGCCGCGTCCCGCACCGCGCGGGGCGCCGCCGACCAGGTGTCGACGACGGCGTCCCACGCGCTGTCGGAGAGCGCGGCGAGCCCGCCGGGCGCGGTGCGGTCACCGTGCAGCGCCCGCACCCCGGCGGGCGGCGCGTGGCGTCCCCGGTGGAAGACGGTCACGTCCCAGCCGCGCTCCCGGGCCGCCTCCACGACCGCCCGCCCCACGAATTCCGTACCGCCCAGCACAAGAAGTCTCATGCCGTTGACTCTGCCCGCCCGGGGAGCGGGACGGAAGGCGGATCTGCCCAGGGCAGAGGCGGGGACGGGCTTTCCGGGCGGGCTCGGGGATCAACGTCCGGCGGGCGGGGCGTACTTGTAGCCGACCCGGCGCACGGTGCGGATGGTGTCGCGGTGCTCGGCGCCCAGCTTGCGGCGCAGCCGGGCGATGTGCACGTCGACCGTGCGGCCGTCGCCGACGTGCCCGTATCCCCACACCGTGGTGACCAGCTGGTCGCGGGTGTGCACCCGGTGCGGGTGGGCCACCAGGTGCGCGAGGAGTTCGAACTCCAGGTATGTCAGGTCGAGTTCGCGCCCGTCCACCTCGGCGGTGCGGCGGACGGAGTCGATGCGGATGAGGGGTTCGGCGCCGCTCCCGGGAGTCGCCTCGTCCGGCTGGTCCGGCTGGTCCGGCACGGCGAACGGCGGGAACGGCGGCTGCTGGTCCGCCGGGACCAGCACCAGATACCCGACCATCGGCGGCCGGCCCGGCAGAGTGGGCAGGGCGTGCTGCGGGGCGGGCAGCCAGGTGGCGCCCGGCGGCAGGAATTCGGTCACGTCGACCACGTCGTCGCGGTCGACGGCTCGCAGCCGGTGGCGGGCGGTGTGCGAGGGGGCGGTGGACAGGGAACGGGTGGTCGCCATGAGAGGTCAGCTCTTTCGCGCGAGGAGTCCGTCGGGAAGGGGACGTACGTCGTCGCGCCGGCCGAAGGCCAGGGTGTACGGCTCGGAAGGGCCTGTACGGCTTTAGAGGGCCGGCGCGTTCACCGCGCGGCGACACACCCGGTCGAAGTCGTGGTGCTGACGGGAAGGCCAGAAGGGCTCGAGGTCATCGCGACCCGTCGCGGAGTGCTGCTGGAAGCCGGCCATGCCCCCATTCAAGCACGAGAGGACCGCGGACCGGACCCCTCTCTCACCGCTTGGACGCCGCCGAGCGCGCACGATGGCGCGAAGTCGCCGCCCCGGGGCGCCTCGTCGCACCGTCCTCGCCCGGTGTCTTCGCCCGGCGCCTCAGCCGACGACCTCCGCCGTCGCCAACAGCCGCCGCACGGCGTCCCGTACGACGGAGTCCGGGTGCAGGGAGTCGCCGTGCATGAGGTCCTGGACGAGCCGTCGCGGCGACCCCGGCCCGCACCTCCGGGGCGGTCTCCTCCGCCGGCCGGGCCCGCAGCAGGGGCAGCAGCGGCAGGGCGTACCGCGTACCGCACGCCGCGTCAGGAACACCATCGCCTCGCGTACGCCCGGGCCGGCGTCGTGCGCGAGGGGCAGCAGGGACGGCGGCGCGACCGCCACGGCGCGCCGGGCCGGGTCGAGCACCCCCGGGCTCTCCGAACCCGTCCGCGATGTCGCCGAGCAGCCGCAGCAGCTCCTCCCGGTGGCCGGGTCCGGTCAGGGCGAGCCGGGCCAGGTGCGGTACGGCGGGGGCGGTCGCCGGGTACACGTCCCCGTGCCGGCACAGCAGGGGGTCCAGCTCACGCACGGCCGGCCGGCGTACGTCCGCGTCCCGCGACTCCATCGACCCCAGCAGCGCGGGTATGTCCCGCGCCGGTCCGTCCGCGTGCGTGAGCGCGGCCCAGTCCACCCCGTCGGCCCCCATGCCGGCGCACGATACGCGGAAGGGGCGCCCGCCAAGACGGCGGGCGCCCCTTCACGGAGCCGCTTGTGCGGATCAGACCTGGCCGGCCTTCTCCAGGGCGGAGCAGCAGGTGTCCACCAGCAGGCGAGTCACCACGTACGGGTCGACGTTGGCGTTCGGACGGCGGTCCTCGATGTAGCCCTTGCCGTCCTTCTCGACCTGCCACGGGATACGGACCGAGGCACCGCGGTTGGAGACGCCGTAGGAGTACTGGTCCCACGGGGCGGTCTCGTGCAGGCCGGTCAGGCGGTCGTCGATGCCGGCGCCGTAGTTCTTGACGTGGTCGAGCGGCTTCGAGCCCTCGCCCAGCGCCTCACAGGCGGTGATGATCGCGTCGTAGCCCTCGCGCATCGCCTTGGTGGAGAAGTTGGTGTGCGCGCCGGCGCCGTTCCAGTCGCCCTTGACCGGCTTCGGGTCGAGGGTGGCGGAGATGCCGAAGTCCTCGGCGGTGCGGTAGAGCAGCCAGCGGGCCACCCACAGCTGGTCCGAGACCTCGAGCGGGGCGAGCGGGCCGACCTGGAACTCCCACTGGCCCGGCATGACCTCGGCGTTGATGCCGGAGATGCCGAGGCCGGCGGCCAGGCAGTTGTCGAGGTGCTTCTCGACGATCTCACGGCCGAAGATCTCGTCGGCGCCGACACCGCAGTAGTAGCCGCCCTGCGGGGCCGGGAAGCCGCCCTCCGGGAAGCCGAGCGGACGGGAGCCGTCGAAGAAGGTGTACTCCTGCTCGATGCCGAAGATCGGCTCCTGCGCGGCGAACTTCTCGGCGACCTCGGCGAGCGCGGCACGGGTGTTGGACTCGTGCGGCGTCATGTCGATGTTCAGCACCTCGCAGAGCACGAGGACGTCGTTGCCGCCGCGGATCGGGTCCGGGCAGGTGAAGACCGGCTTGAGGACGCGGTCCGAGGAGTGGCCCTCGGCCTGGTTGGTGGAGGACCCGTCGAAGCCCCAGATCGGCAGCGCGTCCAGACCGGCGGGCTCACCCGCGATGATCTTGGTCTTGGAGCGGAGCTTGGCGGTCGGCTGGGTGCCGTCGATCCAGATGTACTCAGCCTTGAAGGTCACGGGCCACATCCTTCGGGGGTGGGTCTGGGCGCGCTTGCGGGTGCTGCGGCGCTGCGGCACTGGGGCGCCGCGCTGTTGCCCGCGAGCCTGTCAACAGGCGATTTCCCGGTCATTGCTCGAATGTGAACCCCGTGTTACCTGGTGGTGCTGTGGTGCGACTCACAGCGTGAGTGGGCCGCGGGTGCGGGAACTCACCGCGCGCGAGCGCGGGCCGAGAGGACGCGGGGAGGGCGGGGGAGAGGACGCGGGGAGGGCGGCGGGAGCGTGGGGAGGGCGGCGGGAGCGCGGGGAGGGCGGCGGGAGCGCGGGGACGCCGGGTCCGGCCGCCGTGGCCGCGGCGGCTCGTATGCGATCGTGCGGGCGGGCCGGCGCATGCCGCAGGTCCCGCTGTCCCCGGCGCCGGGCCGGGAACAGCGGGACCGATGACCCCCCTCCGCGAGGGCCGCCTCAGCGGTTTCCTGTGTGCGTGCGCCTCACCCCACCTTCTCGATCAGCGCCCGGCGGATCAGGAACTTGCCGGGCTCCCGGACCTGCTCGAAGGCCGCGTTGTTGAGCAGGACACAGCTGCCGGAGACGGAGGTGACCTCCACCGTCGTGGACTTGTCGTTGTCCAGGTTGGTGACCTTCAGCTTCGTTCCCGCGGGGAACTGGTTGCTGGACGCGGCCGGGGCGCCGCCCTCACCGGAGAGGGTGACGGTGGACCCGTTGCAGACCTGCTCACCGGCCGCCTCGACGGGCTCGGAGGGCTGCGCCTCACCGGCGGGCTCGGACGGATCGGCCGGCTGGGCGGGCTCGGCCTGGTCGGCGGGCTGGGACGGATCGGCCGGCTGGGCCGGATCCGCGGGCTCCGCGGCCTCCGCGGGGTCGGAGGGCTGCGCGGTCTGGGAGTCCTGAGCCGACCCCCCGATCGCCTCGCCCACCTCGCACCCGGAGGCCTCCTGTTTGCGCTGGATCTCGGCGATGACCGCCTCGCGGTTGGCGATCCGCGCCTCCGACTGCGCGTCGGGAGCGGCCCGCTGCGCCTCGATGAACCGCTGGTTGTTGCCGAGGGCGGTGGCGAGGCCCTGGCACACGGACGAGTCCTTCGCCGACTGGGCGGCGTTCGACGTGCTCGCCATGACGAAGGCACCTCCTCCCGCCACCGTCGCGGCGCTCACCAGCAGCGCGATCTTCTTCTTCGTACCGAGTGTTCTCCTACGCGACATGCGCGCCTCCTGAAGAGGTCGGTGGAGCGTACGCCGCTATGTACGAGATCCCGAACGAGGTTGCTCAGTGATGGCGGGGGTGTGTGAAGTGGCTTGTGTCACAAGGGAGTTACGGGATCCGTGAGATGGCGCCGACGGGCTCACCCCTCCTCGTACGCCACCACGTTCTCGCCGACGTGCCGCAGCAGCTCCTCGGTCTGCCGGGTGATCTCGGCCTCCTCGGTCTCCGCGCCGTCGCCCCACTGGCCGTTGGCGAACACCACCGAGCGGACCGTCATCAGCCGGCGGAACACCCCCGCCGAGCCGGGCGGGACCGTCGGCATCCCCGCCTCGGGCGGCGGGTCGAGGGAGACGGTCTGATAGGTCACCGGGTCCATGGAGGCCATCGCGAACACCGACGAGGCGTCCTCGACACGGCGGAAGCTCAGCACGGAGACCGTCACCTGCGAGCGCCGCTCCGCGTCCGTGAACAGCGCGGCGGTCAGCCGCAGGCACCCCTCGCCCTGCTCGATCAGCGCGGCCAGCTCGGGGGACGTGCCCCGCGCGCAGTCGGGGGTGGTGGCCACGTCGACGCGTTCGTAGCGGGAGCCGTTGCGCAGCCGCACGCTCGTCACCGGGAACGCCTGCTCGGGACGTATGACGGGGCGTGCGAGGAGGGAGGGGAGGGCGGAGGGGGCGCCGGGCGGGAGCGAGGCGGTGACGGAGGGGGCGGGCGGCGCGGTGGAGGCGCCGGCGCTCGTCTCCGTGGGCGGCGGGGCGGCGGCCGAGCCCTCGTCGCCGCCGGTGTACATCACGGCACCGGCGGCGACGGCCGCGAGCACCACGGCACCGGTGACGCCGGCCACCGCCAGACGGGTGCGGCGGTGGCGTCTTCGCAGGCGCTCCTGCTCGGCCGCCCACTGGGCGTACGGGTCGATTCCTTGATCACCGAAGGTCATGGCGGCGGAGGGTAACAGCGGGAACCGCCCGCACGCGCGCCACCCGACAAACGGTGAAGAAGGGGCTTAGCGGGACAGGGCGTCCCGTACGGCCTCGTCGGTGCGGGCGACCACGGCGGTGCCGTCGTCCGCGGTGATGATGGGCCGCTGGATCAGCTTCGGATGCCCGGCCAGCGCCGTGATCCACCGGTCGCGCGAGGCGGCGTCCCGCGGCCAGTCCTTCAGGCCCAGCTCCTTGGCGTCCGCCTCCTGGGTGCGCGTGATGTCCCAGGGTTCGAGGCCGAGGCGGTCGAGTACGTCACGGATCTCGTCCTCGGTCGGGACGTCCTCCAGATAGCGGCGGACGGTGTAGTCGGCGCCCTCGGCGTCGAGCAGTTTCACGGCGCTGCGGCACTTGGAGCAGGCGGGGTTGATCCAGATTTCCATGCCGGACACGGTACGCCGAGGGCGGTCGCGCACCGGGGCGGCACCCGGCCGTGTTCGATTTTGACGGAGTGTCTCAAGGGCCTCTCCCGCACGACCTGACACATCGGCAATTCCCTTGCCCACCTGGGTTTTTCGAGGGCTCCACGCACCTTCGATTGTCAGTGGCGGGCAGTAGAATTGAGGCAGTGTTCGAGGGAATCGCCCGGGGCTTCCGGGGGGCTCCCTGACCGCGACAGGAGGATGCCTGTGCCCGCTGCCGCCCTGAAGCCCAAGCCGTTGCCCACCCAGTCCACCGCCCGCCGTCCCGTCCAGCTCGACCTGCCGTACGCGCCCGTTCCGAAGCGGCCGCTGCCGCCGGGGCGGCCCCGCGAGTGGTACATCTCGCACAACCGCCGGCTCAAGGCGATGCGCCTGGCGATAGCGCTGCTCGACTCCGGCGTCTACCTGCCGGGCCAGGCCCGCAACGAGACGATCCGGGACACCGCGGAGCTGATCGGCGTCCACCCGCCGTCGGACACGACGTGCCACATGGTGCGCGCGCTGATGAAGTACTGCCGCTGACGCGGAGATCGGCGGGTCGCCGGGTGCCGTGTGGTCGTGCACGGCACCCGGCGTTACTTCGTCACTTCGTCAGCTCGCCAACTCCCGCTCCAGCGGCGTGCGGAAGCGCGGTGTCACCCGGGTCCGCCCCACCCACTCCCGCAGCCGCTCCGCCTCCGCGGCGATCGCCGCCTCTGCGTCCCGGCCGACCCCGGTGCCGTCCAGGATCCGCCAGACGATCTCGCCGTCCGGCCGCTGGGCCCAGCCGCCCACCACCCGCCCGTCCCACCACACCGTGGGCCCGACGTTGCCGCTGCGGTCGAACAGCGCCGGGCGCAACTCCGGCGCGAGATACCAGTCCCGCTGCTGCCAGCCCATGGCGGTCGGGTCGAGCGCGGGCAGCAGGGCCGCCCAGGGCTCGGCGGACCCGGCGGCCCCGGCCGGCACGTCCTCGTCGCCCGCCACGACGTACCCCGTGCCCTCGTCCAGAGTGACCTCCCGCGCCCCGATCGCCCCCAGCGCCCGGCGCACCTCCGTCACCCGCCACCCCGTCCACCACTTCAGGTCGGCCTCGGTGGCCGGGCCGCAGACGGCGAGCCGGCGGCGCAGCAGGTCCGCCTGGGCCGCGGCGACGTCCAGTTCGGGATGCGGCGGCGCCGGCGCCCAGCGGAACTGCGACGACGTCCAGGAGCCCAGCGGCCGGCCCCGGACCACCTTGCCCTCCACGCCCAGCACCTTCAGCAGCCGGGTGGAGACGGTGTGCATCCCCTCGTAGCTCTTCCCGGCCGCGTACACGAACTGCGTCCGCAGCCGCGGCTCGTCCTCCGCCAGCTCCGCCGCCGTGGCCTCCCCGCGGCGCGCCAGCGCGGCCAGCGCCGACGCCTCCACCTCGGCCAGCCAGGCCGCGTCCGGCGCGCCCGCCTTCGCCATGTCCTTCAGCAGCGCGGCCCGTTCCCGCGCGGCGACCGCGATGCCCGTCGAGGCGTGCACGACGGCGGTCAGCCCGGTCGGGAACACGAACACGGTGTGCCGCATCCCGTGCATCCGGACCAGCGTCCGGTCCCCGTACAGCGCGCGCTCGGTCTCCGCGACCGTCTTGCCCGGCTCCGCCAGCCGGGCGCCCACCGCCAGGAACACCGTCGCCGGATCGGTGCCGTGCAGCGCCACCAGCGCCTCGGCGACCTGCTCCGGACTCGCGGCCCGCGCCTCGGGCGCCAGCCGGTGCCGCAGCCCCAGACGGGCCCGCCGCTCCGCCCCGCCGATGTGCCGCCGTGCCGTCCCGCCGCTCATGCCGACCTCCCTGACCGTCCAGTCTCCGCCGCTGGGCCCTGCGTATCCGCGCGTCTGCGTCTCGGTGCATCTGCGCATCTGCGTCTCGGTGCATCGGTGCATCTGCGCCTCCGCCGATGGCCCTGTCGATCCTGCCCGACGCCACTGACAACGGGCCCCGGCCCGCGCCGCCCACCGGCCCGCCCCGCCGCCGACCCCGCTCCACCGCCCACCGGGTCCCGCCCCGCCCGCCCGGCACCCGCCGTCGGGACCCGCGGACCCGGGACCCCGGGGGACCCCGAAGACCCACCCCTCACCCGTTCGCCGTACTGAGCATGCGCCACCCCCGCCCCGGGCCTTTCACTGCGAACAGGAGGCGGCGACCCAAGGAGGTGCGGCATGCAGCGCAACGGCAACGACCACCGCATTCGGCCATCGGCCGCCGCCCCGTGACACCCCTCGTCGGCGTCGGCGGCCCCGCCGGACCCGCGGGCCCCGCCACTCCCGCCGAACGCGCCGAACGCGGCAAGGCGGCCCGCAAACACGTCGCGCGCACCGCGCACGCCGGCTGGCTCCCGCCCGTGGACCGGCAGGACCCCGTCGCCGTACTGGAGAAGCAGGACCGCGACCGGCTGCCGGAGCTGCTGCCCGTCCGCTACGGGCGCATGGCAGCCTCCCCGCTGGCCTTCCTGCGCGGCGCCGCCGCCGTGATGGCCGCCGACCTGGCCGCCCAGCCGCACACCGGACTGACCGTGCAGCTGTGCGGCGACGCCCATCTGCTCAACTTCGGCCTGTACGCCTCCCCGGACCGCACCCTGCTGTTCGACCTCGACGACTTCGACGAGACCTTTCCCGGCCCCTTCGAGTGGGACGTCAAACGGCTCGCCGCCAGCGTGGCCGTCGCCGCGCGGGAGAACGGACACCCCGACGCCAAGGCGCACCGGGCCGCCCTGGAGTCGGCCGCCGCCTACCGCACCGCGATGCGGCGGCTGGCGCGGATGGGGGAGCTGGCCGTCTGGTACGAGCGGATCGAGGCCGACCGCCTGCTGCCCCTGGTCCGCTCCGAGCGGCGTCGCCGACGGGTCGAGGCCGGCCTGAACCGGGCCCGCCGCCACAGCAGCCTCCAGGCCCTCGACAAGCTGACCGAGGTCGTCGACGGCCGCCGCCGGATCGTCCACGACCCGCCCCTGCTGGAACCCGCCGGCGCGCCGGACACTGCCGCCCTGCGCAAGAACTTCAGCGACTACCGCTCCACCCTCCCCGAGGAGCGCCGCGTCCTCCTCGACCGCCACCGCTTCGTCGACGCCGCCCGCAAGGTCGTCGGCATCGCCGGTGTCGGCACCCCCTGCTTCGTCGTCCTGCTGGAGGGCCGCGACACCGACGACCCGCTGCTCCTCCAGCTCAAGGAGGCCGGCACGTCCGTCCTGGAGGACCACCTGCCGAGCGGGCCGTACGACCATCCCGGCCACCGGGTGGTCTCCGGCCAGCGGCTGCTCCAGGCCGAGGCGGACGTCTTCCTCGGCTGGATGACCGGCCCCCAGGGCCGCGCCTACTACTGGCGGCGGCTGCGCGACACCAAGGGCTCCGCGGACGTCGCCGGCATGGGCCCCGCCGACCTGCGCGCCTACGCCGCGCTGTGCGGCACCGCCCTGGCGCGTGCCCACGCCCGCTCCGGCGACCGCATCGCCATCGCCGCCTACCTCGGCGGCGCCGACACCTTCGACCGCGCGGTCGCCGACTTCGCCCTGCGCTACGCCGACCAGACCGCCGAGGACCACGCCGCCCTCGGCGCGGCCGTCGCGGCGGGCGTGCTCGCGGCGGCACCGGAACAGTGAGGACCGTCCTCCTCGGACCCCACCCCAACTCCCCCCGAACACAGGGAAAAAAGGAGATGCGCCCCCCTGTGCGCCCAGGGCACCCTCGAAACACAGACCCCACCCCCACGGTCCAGGGAAGGAGGCCCTCTCATGGGCACCATCGTGCTGTCCGGGGCGGTCGTCCTGGTCGTCCTGGGTTTCGGAAACCACCTCTACTGGCTCGCCGCCGTCGCCCTGCTCTACCTCTACGTCCGCCACGGAGGCGGTACGTCCTCGGCCCCCACCGCGGGCACCGGGACCGCACCCACCACCTACCAGGCCTACCGCGACCGCCGCGACCAGCAGGCCAAGTGGGAACGCCGCTACCGCCGCGAGCGCCCCCTGGAGGCCCGCCGCCAGGAGCGCGAGCGGAGCAGGTGAGCCGCAGACGCAGCCGCGCCGCCGCCGCACACCCGACGGCGGCGCGGCCACCTGTCAGTACTGCGCCCGGAAGTTGATGTACCCGATCAGCACGATCAGGGCGGCCACACTGCCCAGGACGATGGTGGTCGACACCCACGACCGGCGCCCGGACGACCCACGGCGCTCGGGAGCGGCCCGGAACGGCACGGGGCCCGGCGGGTTGTCCTTCCACCGCGCGGCCAGCATCCGGGCCCGCGCCGAGGGCTCCTTGTGCTCGGCGCTCTCCGCCCAGCGCAGATCGAACTCCCGCTCCTCGTCGTCGCGTCCGGACATCCCCGTCTCCCCGTCACGGTCTCTCGCCGAGCTTCACCCGGTCCTGGGATCCGCTCGAACAGCTGTACAGAAACCATACGGCGGCGCCCCCGCCCCCCGGAACGGAAATTCGGGGGACGGGGGCGCCGAGGCGACCGGGGACCGTGCGAGACGGTCCGGTCCATCACACGTCGAAGTACAGCTCGAACTCGTGCGGGTGCGGACGCAGCTGCAGCGGGGCGATCTCGTTCGTGCGCTTGTAGTCGATCCAGGTCTCGATCAGGTCCGAGGTGAACACGTCGCCCTGGAGCAGGAACTCGTGGTCGGCCTCGAGGGAGTCGAGGACCGCGCCGAGGGAGGTCGGGACCTGCGGGACGCCCGCGTGCTCCTCGGGAGCCAGCTCGTACAGGTCCTTGTCGATCGGCTCGGCCGGCTCGATCTTGTTCTTGATGCCGTCGAGGCCCGCGAGCAGCAGGGCCGAGAAGGCGAGGTACGGGTTGCCGGAGGAGTCGGGCGCGCGGAACTCGACGCGCTTGGCCTTCGGGTTCGAACCCGTGATCGGGATACGCATCGCGGCGGAGCGGTTGCGCTGCGAGTACACCAGGTTCACCGGGGCCTCGAAGCCCGGGACCAGACGGTGGTAGGAGTTCACCGTCGGGTTGGTGAACGCCAGCAGCGACGGCGCGTGCTTGAGGATGCCGCCGATGTAGTAGCGGGCGGTGTCGGACAGGCCCGCGTAGCCCTGCTCGTCGTAGAACAGCGGCTCGCCGTTGCTCCACAGCGACTGGTGGACGTGCATGCCCGAACCGTTGTCACCGAAGATCGGCTTCGGCATGAAGGTCGCGGTCTTGCCGTTGCGCCACGCCACGTTCTTCACGATGTACTTGAAGAGCTGGAGGTCGTCGGCGGCGGCCAGCAGCGTGTTGAACTTGTAGTTGATCTCCGCCTGGCCGGCGGTGCCCACCTCGTGGTGCTGGCGCTCGACCTGCAGGCCGGCCTTCTCCAGCTCCAGGGAGATCTCGGCGCGCAGGTCGGCGAAGTGGTCGACCGGCGGGGCCGGGAAGTAGCCGCCCTTGTAGCGGACCTTGTAACCGCGGTTGTCCTCGAGCGCGCCGGTGTTCCAGGCGCCCGCCTCGGAGTCGATGTGGTAGTACGACTCGTTCTCGGCGGTCTTGAAGCGCACGCTGTCGAAGACGTAGAACTCGGCCTCGGGGCCGAAGAACGCGGTGTCGGCGATGCCCGTGGACGCGAGGTAGGCCTCGGCCTTCTTCGCCACGTTCCGCGGGTCACGGGAGTACTGCTCGCCCGTGATCGGGTCGTGGATGAAGAAGTTGATGTTGACCGTCTTGTCGCGGCGGAACGGGTCCACCCGCGCGGTGGACAGGTCGGCGCGCAGCGCCATGTCGGACTCGTGAATGGCCTGGAAGCCGCGGATGGAGGAGCCGTCGAAGGCCAGCTCCTCGTCCGGGTCGAACGCCGCAGCCGGAATCGTGAAGTGCTGCATGACGCCCGGGAGGTCGCAGAACCGGACGTCGATGAACTTGACGTCCTCGTCCGCGATGAACTTCTTGGCCTCGTCGGCGTTCTGGAACATCCAGCTCCTCCTACTCCCGACCGTCCCGCCGGGGTGGTAGATCGTTCGTGCGGCCAGTGCGGTGGCACACGCTGTCTTCGACCCTAGGGAGGCGTGATTTCTCCGGCGTGACCCATTTGTTTCGCACAAGTTAACCGGCTCGGGTTCCACAGTAGTCCGCGGACGGCCCGGAAACACCCCGCCGTCCATCGGTCACAAACGGGCGCAGTACCGTGTACGGGTGGACAAGAGGCAAGCAATCGGATCATGGCTCTCGGGGCCGCGCGCGGCCATGGAGGACGCCGGTGCCGACTTCGGATACCGGGGGGAACAGCTCGGCCTGCCGGAGGACGGTCCGGGTTCGCTGGCCCGCCCCGGCCGCCGTATCGGAGCACTGGCCGTCGACTGGGGCCTGTGCCTCTTGATCGCATACGGTCTCATCACGGACGGCTACGGCCAGGCGACCAGCAACTGGGCCCTGCTCATCTTCTTCGTGATGAGCCTGCTCACCGTCGGCACGGTCGGCTTCACCCCCGGCAAGCGCCTGCTCGGCCTGCGCGTCGTCGCCCTGGACACCGGCACCGTCCACCCCGGCCGCGCCCTGGTCCGCACGGCCCTGCTCTGCCTCGCCATCCCCGCCCTGATCTGGGACCGCGACGGCCGCGGCCTGCACGACCGGCTGGCCCGCACGGTCGAGGTACGGATCTGAGAGCACCTCGTACGACGAAGGGCGCCCGGATCACTCCGGGCGCCCTTCGTCGTACGAGGTCTGGGTCAGCGGGGCCGCGGCCCGCCCTTCGGCAGGCGCATGCCCTTCGGCATCGGACCCTTCGGCAGCGGCATGTTGCTCATCAGGTCGCCGAGCGCGCGCAGCCGGTCGTTGGTGGCCGTCACCTGCGGGCCGGTCAGCACGCGGGGCAGCTTCAGCATGGTGGTGCGCAGCTTCTTCAGCTCCACCTGGCCCTCGCCGGTGCCGACGATCAGGTCGTGCACGGGGACGTCCGCGACGATGCGGTTCATCTTCTTCTTCTCGGCGGCCAGCAGGCTCTTGACCCGGTTCGGGTTGCCCTCGGCGACCAGCACGATGCCGGCCTTGCCGACCGCCCGGTGCACCACGTCCTGGCTGCGGTTCATCGCCACCGCCGGAGTCGTCGTCCAGCCCCGGCCGATGTTGTCCAGCACCGCCGCCGCCGCGCCCGGCTGGCCCTCCATCTGCCCGAAGGCGGCCCGCTCGGCCCGGCGCCCGAACACGATCGCCGTCGCGAGGAAGGCGAGCAGGAGGCCCAGGATGCCGAGATAGATGGGGTGACCGATCAAGAAACCGATCGCGAGGAAGACACCGAAGGTGACGATTCCGACAGCCGCGAGTACAAGACCGATCTTCTTGTCGGCCTTGCGGGTCATCTTGTAGGTCAGGGCGATCTGCTTCAGTCGCCCGGGGTTCGCAGCCTCCGCTGCCGTGTCCTTCCTCGCCATGCCACGAAGTCTACGTGGCTCCCGGAGCGCCCACGACGGCGGTGCCCGCGCGGTTACCGGCGGCGCGGCTCAGGAGTGGGCGGCGGAGGAGAACCGCTCGAGGACCCGCTCGGCCTCGACCCGGTCCTTGGCGCGGCGGCGGTCCTCCAGCACGGAGGTCCAGGCGTTGCGCCGGGCGGTGCGCTGGCCGCCGCTCATGAGCAGGGACTCGACGGCACGCAGGGCGTCGGTGAGGGACGGAAGCGCGGTGGCGCGGGTGCCTGTCGGCATTGCTTCGTTGACGGGCGCGGCCGGCATGGTGGATCCCCCTAGGGCTCAGTGCGCGGGTTCACGGGGTGTGAAACCAGGGTCACTGATTGGTGTTACCAGGGCATGACCCACTGGTCAAACGCGCGTGAAGCCCTGATGCCGCCGGATGGCCGAGGAGTTGCCGGGTGCCGGAACGCCGCCGCGGCCCCGGCGGGGTCCTCAACTGGGAGGACGGCCGGGGCCGCGGCGTCTCGTCGGCTACTTGCCGGTAACAGCTTGTGCGCGAATTCACACAGCCTGGGCGGCGACGTACGTCCCGCGCTTCTCGATGGCCATCTGGTACAGACGGCCGGCGCGGTAGGAGGAGCGGACCAGCGGGCCCGACATCACACCGGAGAAGCCGATCTGCTCGGCCTCCTCCTTCAGCTCCACGAACTCCTGCGGCTTCACCCAGCGCTCCACCGGGTGGTGGCGCACCGACGGGCGCAGGTACTGGGTGATGGTGATCAGCTCGCAGCCCGCCTCGTGCAGCTGCTTCAGCGCCTCGCTGACCTCCTCGCGGGTCTCGCCCATGCCGAGGATCAGGTTCGACTTGGTGACCAGGCCGAAGTCGCGAGCCTCGGTGATCACCTTCAGGGAGCGCTCGTAGCGGAAGCCTGGGCGGATCCGCTTGAAGATCCGCGGGACCGTCTCGACGTTGTGCGCGAAGACCTCGGGGCGGGACTCGAAGACCTCCCGCAGCAGCTCCGGGACGGCGTTGAAGTCGGGGGCCAGCAGCTCGACCTTGGTCCGGCCGCCCTCGCGGTCCGCCGTCTGCCGGTGGATCTGGCGCACGGTCTCGGCGTACAGCCAGGCGCCGCCGTCCTCCAGGTCGTCGCGGGCGACGCCGGTGATGGTGGCGTAGTTCAGGTCCATGGTGACCACGGACTCGCCGACGCGGCGCGGCTCGTCGCGGTCCAGCGCCTCGGGCTTGCCGGTGTCGATCTGGCAGAAGTCACAGCGCCGGGTGCACTGGTCGCCGCCGATGAGGAAGGTGGCCTCGCGGTCCTCCCAGCACTCGTAGATGTTGGGACAGCCGGCTTCCTGGCAGACCGTGTGCAGGCCCTCGCTCTTGACGAGGTTCTGCATCTTCGAGTACTCGGGGCCCATTTTCGCCCGGGTCTTGATCCACTCGGGCTTGCGCTCGATGGGGGTCTGGCTGTTGCGGACCTCCAGGCGCAGCATCTTGCGTCCGTCGGGTGCGACTGCGGACACGACCGGCTCCCTAGCGTTGATTCTTCGGCGCCCTCAAGGGTACGCCCGTGGATTTGATGGCCCTCCGACCGGGCCAACCCGCCCAGGGCGGGGCCCATTCCCTACGCCGGCGTCTTCTCGATCACCCGCGGCTTCAGCTCCGCGTTCTCCAGTACGTCCCGCAGATGGCGCTCGACCACCGGCAGCACCTCGTCGATCGTGACGTCCCGGCCCAGCTCGTTGGCGAGCGAGGTGACGCCCGCGTCACGGATGCCGCACGGGATGATCTTGTCGAACCAGGCGTTGTCCGGGTTCACGTTGAGCGCGAAGCCGTGCATGGTGACGCCCTTGGCGACCCGGATGCCGATCGCCGCGATCTTGCGGTCCTCCCGGCGCTGGCCCGCGTTGGACGGTGCGTACTCCGGACCGTTGAGCCGCGGGTCGAACTCCTCGTCCTGCAGCCGCGGGTCGAAGTCCAGGGCCAGCCCGCCGAGCGCCGGACGCTGCTCTGCCTCCTGCCGGGGTTCACCCAGCACCCACACCCCGCTGCGGCCCTCGACCCGGGTGGTCTCCAGGCCGAACTCGGCGCAGGTGCGGATCAGCGCCTCCTCCAGGCGGCGGACGTGTGCGACCACGTCCACCGGGCGGGGCAGCTTCTGGATCGGGTAGCCCACGAGCTGGCCCGGGCCGTGCCAGGTGATCTTGCCGCCCCGGTCCACGTCCACGACCGGGGTGCCGTCGAGGGGGCGCTCGCTGGGGTCGGTGCGCCGGCCGGCCGTGTAGACCGGGGGGTGCTCCAGCAGCAGCACGGTGTCCGGGACCCGGTCCTCGAAGCGCGCGGCGTGCACCCGGCGCTGCTCGTCCCAGGCCTCCTGGTAGTCGACGGCCTCGGCACCGAATCCCATACGGACGAACCGCAACTCACTCACGGCGAGCCCTCCCTCGAAGGTCGTAAGGCGTGAAACGCGCCTACGTCACTGTACGACCGTCGGCCGCACGTCAGCCTCGGGGGCAATCCTCACACGATCGGATGAATGAGCGTCGAAGCGTGCGATCGGGTGCTTACTCTCCGCTACATTCGCGCCGTTCACAAGGCCATCAGGGCTGCTCACAGGCAGTCCGGGCACTTCGGCAGCCCGGAGGCAGGAGATCGCACCGCAGATGACGGAACGACCCGCGCAGCGCACCCCCAACCGACAGCTCGCCGCGCTCATCGCAGAAGCGGGGTTCTCCAACGCAGGTCTGGCCCGTCGAGTGGACCAGCTCGGCCTCGAGCACGGCCTCGATCTCAGATACGACAAGACATCCGTCACCCGCTGGCTGCGCGGACAGCAGCCCCGCGGGACCACGCCCGCGCTCATCGCCGAGGTGTTCACCCGCCGCCTCGGCCGCCGGCTCACCGCCCAGGACCTCGGCCTCGACGCCTGCGCCCCGGTCTACGCGGGGCTGGAGTTCGCGGCCGGACCCGAGGAGGCCATCGACATCGTCAGCGGCCTGTGGCGCAAGGACTCCGGCAGTCACGCCGAACTGCGCAAGATCGCGTTCACCCCGGCGGGACTCGTGGTGCCCAGCCGGGACTGGCTGATCGGGCGCGCCGACGAGAGGGTCGCCCGCGGCGCCGAGCCCACCCGGGTGCCCGCCCAGGGCCGCGCCGGGGTGCCCCGGCAGCGCGGCGTCGAGCGCGGCCCGGGCCACAGGGTCACCGCCGGTGACATCGCCGCGCTGCGCTCGGTCGGCGAGCTGTTCCGCACCCTCGACGACGCCTACGGCGGCGGCCACGCCCGCCAGGCCCTCGTCCGCTACCTGGAGCACGAGTGCGAGCCGATGCTCCGCGGCACCTACGGCGAGCAGATCGGCCGCCGCCTCTTCGCCGCGGCCGCCGATCTGACCCGCCTCGCGGGCTGGACGTCGTACGACATCGCCGCGCACGGCCTCGCCCAGCGGTACTTCGTGCAGGCCCTGCGCCTGTCCCAGGCGGCCGGGGACCGGGCGTACGGCTCGTTTGTGCTGGTCACCATGAGCCGGCAGGCCGTCTACCTCGGGCACGGGCGGGAGGCCGTCCAGCTGGCCCGGGTGGCCCAGCAGGGCGTCGGCGGCTCGGCACCGCCGGTCGTCCAGGCGCTGCTGCACGCGGCGGAGGCGCGCGGGCACGGCGTCCTCGGCGAGGTGCGGGCCTGCACGGCCTCCCTCGTCCGGGCCGAGCGCGCGCTGGAGGCCGCGCGGCCCGGTGACGAGGTGCCGCACTGGGCGCGGTTCTTCGACGAGGCGCAGCTCGCCGACGAGTTCGGGCACTGCCACCGGGATCTTCAGCAGTTCCGGGCGGCGGCGCAGCACGCGGAGCGGTCACTGCAGCTGCGCGCGCCCGCGTACGCCCGGAGCCGGTTGTTCTGCCGTGTCGTCCTCGCCACCGCCCGCCTCGGGCTCGGGGAGCTGGACCAGGCGTGTGCGCTCGCCGCGGAGGCGGCGGCGCAGGCGGCCGAGATGCGGTCCGTGCGGGCGGTGGAGTACGTCAGGGACTTCGAGCGGCGGCTGGAGCCGTACAAGGACGCGGCTCCTGTGCGGTCGTATCGGGACAAGGTGGCTGCGTTGGGGTAGCGCCGTGACTCCGGTCGTTGTGTGCAGGGTGCGGGTACCTGGGGGTTGACCGCGCCCACGCGGCGGAGCCGCATATCGACACAGCCCCGCGCCCCTTCGGGCGCCCCTTTCGGGGCGTCCCTTCGGGGCCTTCGTCAGGCCGCGCGGGCCGTCGGGGCCGGGTCCGACCTGTGCATCGAGCCTGTCGCGCCCAGGTCCGTCAGGATCGCGGCCGAGGCGCGGTGGGCGGAGTGGAGGGCGCCCTGGACGGTGCTGGAGTCGCGGTGGTCGCCGCAGACGTACAGGCCGGCCAGGAGGCGTACCGGACGCCGCAGGTCGTGGGGCGGGCGCATCGCCGGGACCGCCTCTGGGGTGTGGTGGACGGCGAGCGTCTCCCAGCGGGCCGTCGAGGTGCCGTAGAGCCGGGAGAGGTGGGTGCGCACGGCCGCGTCGACGTCCTGCGGCGGGGTGCCCAGGACCGTCGACGAGATCAGCGCGCGGCCCGCGGGGGCCCGGCTCGGGTCGACCGCGCTGAGCACCGCCGTGTGCGCCACCGGACCACCCCGGTCGGCGTCCAGCAGCAGCGCCGCGCCGGTCGCCGGGGGCTCGTCCGTGGTGTGGTGGACGACGGTCACCGGATGGAAGTCCGGGACGCGGAGCCCCGGCAGCAGCTCGGCCGCGGCGCGGGCGTCGGTGGCCAGCAGCACCGCCCGGCAGCGGAACTCGCCGTGCTCGGCGGTGGTCACCGTGGTGGTGGACACCGAGGTGACCCGCACCCCGGTCCGCACGGTCCCCGGCGGCAGCGCCCGCGCCAGCAGCTCCGGCAGCACCTCGGCCCCGCCCTCCGGTACGGCCATCCGCCCGGCGGCGAACGCCCGCAGCGCGAGGTCGGCGCACCGGCTGGACGTGGTCAGCTCCGGATCGCACAGCAGCGCGGCCAGCAGGGGGCGCAGGAAGCCGTCCACCGTGCGCGGCGGCAGGCCGCGGGCCGCCAGCGCCTGACCGGCGGGCAGCTCCGGGCGGGACAGCAGCCGCTCCAGCGGCGTCCCCGCGATCCTCGCGAGCGCGCTGCCCAGGCGGGCCTGGTCGACGGCGCCGCCCACCGGGGCCGTGGCGCGGTTGCGGGGCGGGGGCAGCGTGGTCCCGCGGCCCCGGGCCGGCGTCGCCCTGGGGGCGCTCGCGAGGGCGCGCACCGCGTTGAGTGCGCCCCTCGTGCTCCGGCCGGTCGCCGGGGCGCCCGCCCGGTGCCGGCGGCCGTCGCTGTGCAGCAGGACGCCCGGGGCGAACAGGCGCAGCGCGAGCGCGTCGAGCCCCGGGGTCAGGCGTAGCTCCGGATAGGACGTGAACAGCAGCTGCCCGACGCGGTCGAGCCGGAAGCCGTCGACCTTCTCCGTCGACATCCGCCCGCCCACACCGGGGCCGGCCTCCAGAACCGTGGTCGTCACTCCTGCATGGGCCAGCCGTAGCGCCGCGGAGAGACCGGCCACCCCGGCTCCCACCACGACGACGTCCGCCTGAAACGCGGGCTCAAGCACGTGCCCCTCCTCGAGGTTGCGCGGCCGGTGGAGACGTGATGCCCCCAACCGGCTCCGGGGATACCCGAGTTCGGATCGAGCGTAGAGCCGTGATCGGTCAGGGGGAGTCGCGCATGGACAGGGCACGGTCGCACAACGGTCGCAAACGGTCGGGCCGCCCTGTTTCCAGGACCCGCCCCCCAGGGCTGAGGCGGACGCCCGTCACCCCGGCGCGCCTCACAGCGCCGCCCCGCCGCCCGGCCTTACAGCACCGCCCCGCCGCCCGGCCTCACAGTTCCGCCCCGCCACCCCGCCTCACAGCGCCGCCCGGATCGTCTCCTCGATGCTCGGGAACGCGAACCGGAACCCGGACTCCAACAGCCGCTTCGGCACCACCCGCTGACTGCCCAGCACCTCACTGGCCAGCTCGCCCAGCACCGCACGCAGCACGGGAGCGGGCACCGCGAACACCGCCGGGCGGCGCAGGACCCGGCTCATCGCGGCGTTGATCTCACGGTTCGTCAGCGGCTCCGGCGCGGTGAGGTTGACCGGGCCGGACAGCTCCTCGTGGTCCAGCAGATGGCGCAGCGCGGCCACCTCGTCGTGGAGGGCGATGAACGACCAGTACTGCCGCCCGCCGCCGAGCGGACCGCCGAGCCCGGCCCGGTACAGCGGAAAGAGCCGACCCCAGGCCCCGCCCTCGCGCGCCACCACGAGACCCGTCCGGGCGAACACCGTCCGGACCCCCGCCTCCCGGGCGGGTGCCGCCGCCCCCTCCCACTCCACGCACAGCTCCGCCAGGAAACCCCGCCCGGGCGGGGAGTCCTCGTCGACCACGCGGTCCCCGGTGTCGCCGTAGAAGCCGATCGCGCTGCCGTTGACGAAGACCCGCGGCGGCCGGTCCAGCGCGGCGACGGCCCGGGCCAGCGCCGCCGTGCCCTCCACCCGGCCGGCGCGGATGCGCGCCTTGTAGGAGTCGGTCCAGCGGCGGTTGCCCACCCCCGCGCCCGCCAGGTTCACCACCGCGTCGCACCCGGCCAGCACCGCCGGGTCCACCTGCCCTCGCTCCGGATCCCAGCGCGCCTCGTCGGCGGACCGGGGCATCCGGCGGACCAGCCGCACCACCCGGTGCCCGTCCGCGGTCAGCGACCGCACCAGAGCGCCCCCGATGAGACCGGACGCGCCGGCCACCGCGATCGTCGTACGCTGCATGCCGCCATCCTCCCCGAGCGCGCGTAAAACCCCGATGAGCCACGTGCTTTTCCGCCGTAGGGTGACCGGCATGCCTGAACCGTCCATACGCACCGCCCGCCCCGAGGACGAGGAGCAGCTGCAGCGGCTGGACCGCGCGTCCTGGTCGTATCTGCACGCGGTCACCGGACCGCCCGCCCCGGGCGATCCCTTCTTCCGCGACACCGCCGGCCCCGCCGACCACCTGGTCGCCGAACTCGACGGCCGGGTCGTCGGCTACATCCGCCTCGGCTTCCCCACCCCGCTGCCCTCCAACGCGCACGTCCGGCAGATCCGCGGCCTCGCCGTCGCCGAGGAGGCCCGCGGCAAGGGCGTGGGGCGCGCGCTGCTGCGCGCCGCCGTCGAGGACGCGCGCGCCCGCGGCTTCCGCCGGATCACCCTGCGCGTGCTCGGGCACAACGCCCCCGCCCGCGCGCTGTACGCGTCGGAGGGCTTCGTCGTCGAGGGCGTGCAGCCGGAGGAGTTCTTCCTGGACGGCACCTATGTGGACGACGTCCTCATGGGGCGCAAGCTGGTCTAGCCGCTCCAGCCGCTCCAGCCGCTCCAGCCGCTCCAGCCGGTCGATCCCGTCCAGCCGGTCGGTCCCGCCGGGCCCCAACGGTCCCGCCCGCGCTACGAGGAGACCGGCTCGCCCGTGTCCACCGGTGCCGTGGCCCGCGCCGCCCGCTCCGCGTCACCGGAGACCTCCGCCGCCGTCAGGACGTAGCCCGTCTCGGCGTCGGAGGTGGACCGGGCGAACACCACCCCGAACACCCGGCCCTCGGTGGTCAGCAGCGGGCCGCCGGAGTTGCCGGGGCGGACCGTGGAGCGGATCGAGTAGACCTCGCGGGTGACCGTGCCGTCGTTGTAGATGTTCTGGCCCGTCGCCCGCACCCGGTTCGCCACCGTCGCCGCCTGCAGATCCAGGCCGCCGTCCTGCGGATACCCGGCGACCACCGCCGCGTCGCCGCGCGCCGCGTCGTCGTCGAACCGCAGCACGGGAGCGCGCAGACCGGGCACCCTCAGCACGGCCACGTCCTTCTCCGGGTCGAAGAGCACCACCGTCGCCTCGTACGCCCGGCCGACCCCGCCGACCCGCACGGTCGGCTCGTCGATGCCCGCCACCACGTGCGCGTTGGTCATCACCCGCTCCCGCGCGTACACGAACCCGCTGCCCTCGCGGCCCTGGGTGCCCGCCACGCCCTCCACCTTCACCGTGGAGCGCTGCGCGGCGCGCGTCGCGGCCGGTGTCACGCTGTCCCCGGAGGGCCGCGCCACCTCGGCCGTCGACTCGCTCTCGAACGGGTTGAAGACCTGCGGGAAACCGGCCTCGGTGAGCGCCGAGGTGGCCCGCGAGAACCAGGCGGGCGTGGTGTCCGGCATCGCCTCCTGCACCGCCCCCAGCAGCCGCGAGTCCCGTATCGCCGACGACAGCAGCGCGGACGAGGACGCCGCCAGCACGCTCGCCGCCACCCACGCCACGATCAGCACCGCCGCCGCGGTCGCCACCGCCCCGCCGGCCCCGTCGGCCACCCTCAGCGGCCCCCGGCCCAGCTCCCGCCGCAGTCTGAGCGCCGGCCGGCCCGCCAGCTCGTGGCCCACCGCCGCCGGGAGCAGCACCGTCAGCACCGCGGTGACCGTCGCCGCCGTACCGCCCGGTGTCACCAGGTCCATCACCCACGGCAGCACCCAGACGCCGAGCGCCGCGCCGCCCACGAACCCGGCCAGCGAGACACAGCCGGCGACCAGGCCCCGCCGGTAGCCGGAACCGGCGTAGAGCAGGATCGCGAGCAGCAGAACGATGTCGAGGAGGTCCACCAAGCCGCCTTTCTCTCGGCCCCCTATACGCGGGGGACGGGCCCGGTGATCAGCCGAGCCCGGGACCGCGGGGCGCGAACCGGCCACGCGGGCTCGTGCCGGGAAAACGTCGCGGACCGGGACGATGGTTCCACCAGGTGGCACAGCACGTATCGCGGGCGCCGGGGATCGCGCGGACAGTGGGACCATGTGTGTTTTGCGAGGAGCCCGGCGGACGGGGCGGGCGGGCCGGCGCGGTGTGCGCCTGCCGGGCCCGGCCCGGGTGGCGCTGGGCGCGGTGCCCGGGATCGCCGCCGTGGTCGCGCTCGCGCTGTGCGCGAACGGCGTCGAACGGGCCGCCCAGGCCCGCGCCGACCGCCGCACGCAGGCCACCCGCCCGGCGACCGCGTACACCGCGTCCAGGCCGCCGATCGTGCCTCGCTCGGCCTGGCTGGACGGCAGCCGCGCGGCCCAGCCGCCCGCCCGCTACGACGACAAGGTCGTCGCGGTCTTCGTGCACCACACCGACTCGCCCAACGCCTACGACTGCGCCGAGGCGCCCCGCATCATCCGCTATCTGCACGCCGGTCAGACCGGCACCCGCCACTGGGACGACATCGGCTACAACTTCCTCGTCGACCGCTGCGGCGTCATCTACGAGGGCCGCGCGGGCGGCGTCGCCCGCGCCGTCACCGGCGCCCACACCCAGGGCTTCAACCACCGCACCGCCGGTATCGCCGCGATCGGCACCTTCACGGCCGGGGCGGAGGTGCCGCGCGCGATGACCGACGCGATCGCCGCGCTGGCCGCCTGGAAGCTCGGGTTGTCGGGCGTCGACCCGCGCTCCCGGGTCCGCCTCGTGTCCAGCAACAGCGGCAGCCGCTACGCCGCCGGTACCTCCGCCACCCTGCCCGCCCTCGCCGGCCACAACGACGGCTACATGACCAGCTGCCCCGGCGCCGCCCTCACCGCCCTCCTGCCGGAGATCCGCGACCTGGCCGCCCGGCTCCAGGGCCGCTTCCGCGAGGCGCGGGCCGAGGACGGCGCGTCCGCGGGCCACGCCCAGGCCGCCGCCCTGCCGTCGGGCGCGCGTCCGGCGGCGTCCGGCGCGCGTCCGGCGGACGGCAGCCGGCGCCGGGTCACTCCCTGAACCGGTACCAGAGGCGGGGATAGCGCTCCGCGAGCGCGCTCTCGTCCTCGAAGTCGACCGGGGTGCCCTCCGGTTCCGCCGGGGCGGGCGGGACGCCCAGGTCCGGGGCGACGGTGCCGGTCAGCTGCTCGTACGCCTCGTCGGCCGCGTACCCCAGGTCCTCGCCGTCGCCGTCGATCTCCTCGTCGAACTCGTCGAGGAGGTCGGCCAGGGAGTCCGGGTCGTGCACGGCGCCCTCGAACACCTCGCGGCCCTGCCCGATCAGCCAGCAGCGGAAGAAGTCGAAGGCGTCGTCGCTGGCCCCGTCCAGCAGCACCCAGGCGGCGCCCCACAGGTCCCAGTGGTAGGCGCGGTTGTAGCGGGCCTCGAAGTGACGGGCGAAGTCCAGCACGGCCTCCGGGTCGAGCTGGAGCAGCCGGTCCACGAGCAGCTCGGCCTGTTCCTCCGGGTCGCCCTCCGCGGCCTCCCGGGTGGTGTCGATCAGCTCCCAGAACTCCGTCTCGTCCATCACCGCTCCAGCATCGTCCCTGCGGCAGACGGACGCACCTTCAGCGCCCCGCGCCTCACCCGCCGTACAGCTCCGCCAGCCGCCGCGCGTCGGCGGCCAGCCGCTCCCGCAGCGACGGCGGCGACAGCACCTCCACCTCCGGGCCGAGCGCGGTGAGCTGGGCGTGGGCGACCTCCTCCGACTCCACGCGCAGGGCGACGGTGACCCGGCCGTGCCCGTCCGGCTCGCCCGCCGTGGCCAGCGCGTCCCGGGCGGAGAGCGGATCGACGGCGTACGGCAGCCTGCGCACGCCGTCCGGGGAGAGCCGTACGACGACCTCCGCGCGCAGCAGCGACCGCGCGAACCGCTCGGCCTGCTCCTGCCAGAACGCCGGCAGGTCGAACTCCTCGTCGCGGGTGAAACGGTCCTCCTCGGGCTCGACGGCCGTGAACCGGTCGATGCGGTACGTGCGGTACGTCCGGGAGGTGCCCGCGTCGACGACCCGCGCGCACAGGTACCAGACGCCCGCCTTCAGCACGAGCCCGTACGGCTCCAGCCGCCGCTCCACCTCGCGCTCCCCGCGCCGGTACCGGGCGGTGACCCGCCGGTCGTCCCACACCGAGTCGGCCACCGCCGGCAGCAGCTCCGGTGTCTTCAGCTCCCTGAACCAGCCCGGCGCGTCCAGATGGAACCGCTGGGCCGCCGTGCGCGGGGCGTCCCGCAGGGACGGCAGCAGCGCCGCCGACACCTTCAGCCGGGCCGCCGACGCCGCGTCCTCCAGCCCCATCTCGCGCAGCGCCCCCGGCACCCCGGACAGGAACAGCGCCTCGGCCTCGCTGCGGTGCAGCCCGGTCAGCCGGGTGCGGTACCCGCCGATCAGCCGGTACCCGCCGGCCCGGCCCCGGTCGGCGTAGACGGGCACGCCCGCCTCCGACAGCGCCTGGGCGTCCCGCGTGACGGTCCGCTCGGACACCTCCAGCTCCCGCGCCAGCTCGGCGGCGGTCATGGACGGCCGGGACTGGAGCAGCAGCACCATCTTGATCAGCCGGGCAGCGCGCATGCCGCCCATGATGCAGGAAGGCCCCCGCCGGAGAGCGGGGGCCTTCACCAGGAGCAAGCAGCCGGAGCGGGAGCCTTACAGGCCGTAGCGCTCGCGCGCCTCCTTCACGGCGGTCGCCTTCACCTCGCCGCGCTTGGCCAGCTGGGCCAGGGCGGCGACGACGATCGACGGCGCGTCGACGCCGAAGTGGCGGCGGGCGGCCTCACGGGTGTCGGAGAGGCCGAAGCCGTCCGCGCCCAGCGAGGACCAGTCCTGCTCGACCCACTGCGCGATCTGGTCCGGGACCTGGCGCATGTAGTCGGAGACCGCCAGCACCGGGCCCTCGGCGCCCTGGAGCGCCTGACGGACGTACGGCACCCGCTCCTCGCCGCGCAGCAGCGCCGCGTCGGCCTCCAGCGCGTCCCGGCGCAGCTCGCTCCAGGAGGTCGCGGACCACACGTCGGCGGCCACGCCCCACTCCTCGGCGAGCAGCTTCTGGGCTTCGAGGGCCCAGTGGATCGCGGTGCCGGAGCCCAGCAGCTGGATGCGCGGGGCGTTCGCGGGCACCTCCACGCCCGCCGACTCCGCCGTGTTGAAGCGGTACAGGCCCTTGACGATGCCCTCGTCGATGCCGAGGCCCTGCGGCTTGGCGGGCTGCGGCAGCGGCTCGTTGTAGACCGTCAGGTAGTAGAAGACGTTCGGGTCCTCGCCCGGGGCAGCCTCGCCGTACATCCGGCGCAGACCGTCCTTGACGATCACGGCGATCTCGTACGCGAACGCCGGGTCGTAGGTGAGGGCGGCCGGGTTGGTGGCCGCGATCACCGGGGAGTGGCCGTCGGCGTGCTGGAGGCCCTCACCGGTCAGGGTGGTGCGGCCGGCGGTGGCGCCGATGAGGAAGCCGCGGCCGAGCTGGTCGCCGAGCTGCCACATCTGGTCGGCGGTCCGCTGCCAGCCGAACATCGAGTAGAAGATGTAGAACGGGATCATCGGCTCGCCGTGCGTCGCGTACGACGTGGAGGCGGCGATGAAGTCGGCCATCGAGCCGGCCTCGGTGATCCCCTCGTTGAGGATCTGGCCGTTCGTGGCCTCCTTGTAGTACATCAGCTGGTCGCGGTCGACCGGCTCGTACGTCTGGCCCTTCGGCGAGTAGATGCCGAGCGACGGGAACAGCGACTCCATGCCGAAGGTGCGCGCCTCGTCGGGGACGATCGGCACCCAGCGCTTGCCGGTCTCCTTGTCGCGGACCAGGTCCTTGATCAGGCGGACGAAGGCCATGGTGGTGGCCACGTTCTGGGAGCCGGAGCCCTTGTCGAAGGAGGCGAAGGCCTTCTCGGCGGGGGCGGGCAGCGGCGCGACCGGGTGGACGCGGCGGGCCGGGGCCGGACCGCCGAGGGCGGCGCGGCGCTCCTGGAGGTAGCGGACCTCGGGGGAGTCGGGGCCCGGGTGGCCGTAGGGGACCACGCCGTCGACGAAGTCGCTGTCCTTGATCGGCAGGTCGAGCAGGTCGCGCATCGCCTTGAACTCGTCCACCGAGAGCTTCTTCATCTGGTGGTTGGCGTTCTTGGAGGCGAAGCCCTCGCCGAGCGTGTGGCCCTTGACCGTCTGGGCCAGGATCACGGTCGGGGCGCCCTTGTGCGCGAGGGCGGCCCGGTAGGCGGCGTAGACCTTGCGCGGTTCGTGGCCACCGCGCGAGACGTGGAAGCACTCGAGGATCTTGTCGTCGCTCAGCAGCTTCGCCATCTCGACGAGCGCCGGGTCCTTGCCGAAGAAGTCCTGGCGGATGTAGGCGGCGTCGCGGGTCTGGTACGTCTGGATCTGCGCGTCCGGTACCTCACGCAGGCGGCGTACGAGCGCTCCGGTGGTGTCGAGCTGGAACAGCTCGTCCCAGGCGGAGCCCCACAGCGTCTTGACGACGTTCCAGCCGGCGCCGCGGAACTGGGCCTCCAGCTCCTGCACGATCTTGAAGTTGGCGCGGACCGGGCCGTCCAGGCGCTGCAGGTTGCAGTTGATGACGAAGGTGAGGTTGTCCAGCTCCTCACGCGCGGCCAGCGCGAGCGCCGCCGTCGACTCCGGCTCGTCCATCTCGCCGTCGCCGAGGAAGGCCCACACGTGCGAGGAGGAGACGTCCTTGATGCCGCGGTTGGTCAGGTAGCGGTTGAACCGCGCCTGGTAGATCGCGGACAGCGGGCCGAGGCCCATGGAGACGGTGGGGAACTCCCACAGCCAGGGCAGGCGGCGCGGGTGCGGGTACGACGGCAGGCCGTTGCCGCCCGACTCGCGGCGGAAGTTGTCGAGGTGGTCCGCGTTCAGCCGGCCGTCGAGGAAGGCGCGGGCGTAGATGCCGGGGGAGGCGTGGCCCTGGATGTAGAGCTGGTCGCCCGAGCCGGCGGCGTCGCCGGAGTCCTTGCCCTTGAAGAAGTGGTTGAAGCCGGTCTCGTACAGCCACGCCGCGGAGGCGAAGGTGGCGATGTGGCCGCCGACGCCGTACTTCGAGCCGCGGGTCACCATGGCCGCCGCGTTCCAGCGGTTCCAGGCGGTGATCCGGGCCTCCATCTCCTCGTCACCGTCGATGGCGGGCTCGGCGGCGGTGGGGATGGTGTTGACGTAGTCGGTCTCGAGGAGCTTCGGCAGCGCGATGCCGGCGCCCTCGGCGCGCTCCAGCGTGCGCCGCATCAGGTAAGCGGCGCGGTGCGGGCCGGCCGCCTTGGCGACCGCGTCCAGCGAGGCCTGCCATTCGGCGGTCTCCTCGGGGTCGCGGTCAGGGAGCTGGTCGAGCGCGCTCGGCTGGATGGCGTTGGGGTCGGTCATGTCGCCGCCTTCCTCAGTCGAAGGGGGTTCCCTCATCGGTAAGGGTTCGGGGGTGCCCTTGGTCTTTGGCAGGACAGGGCTGGGACTTCGGTGGAAGTCCGTCGGCGACTGTAACTCCCTGATCGATGATCGATCAAAGGGTTGACGGCGAAAACCTCTCGATCACGAGAAAGTAGGCACGCGGTGCCTTCGACGATGGCACCGGGTGACGCGATTCCGCCTTGTTTTCGCAGGTGGGGGCGCGTCTGAGCGGAGGTTTGCTCGGGTGTCACTCGACTGCGGGGGCGGGTTCGCCGGCGGATTCCTTCTGCCGCCCGCCGGGATGCCGGTGTGACCAGTTCAGGAACACCCCGCAGGACAGCAGCGCCCAGCCCGTCAGCACCAGGAAGGGCAGGGCGTGCTGGTGGCCGGGGAAGTACACCGCCGTGTGCTGGGCGTTCACCGAGGCGCCCGGCGGCAGCCAGCGGCCGATCGCGCCCAGCACCGACGGCAGCAGCGGCCAGGACACCGCCCCGCCCGAGGAGGGGTTGCCCACGAGCACCATCACGCCCCAGGTCGGCAGCATCGCCCAGCGGCCGATGAGCGTGTTGAACATCGTGAAGACCATGCCGCTGGTGAACATCGTCAGCGCCAGGATCAGCCACGACTGGGGGAACGGCAGATCCACCGCCCCCAGCAGCCAGTCGACCGCCGCCGCGATCGCCAGCCCGCCCAGCAGCGCGTACGCCGCCGTGAACGCGATCCGCTCCGGCGGGTTCAGCGCCCGCGCGTGCACGCTGAGCTGGATCGCTCCCACGAAACCGATGATCACCGCGGCCAGCGAGACGTAGAAGATCGCGAGCCCGCGCGGATCGCCCGGCTGGAGCGGGTTGACGTCCCGGACGGTGACCGACACCCCGGTCCGCTCGCCGACCTCCAGCGCCGCCTCGGACAGCACGTCGGCCACGGACGCGCCGGAGGCGCCCGAGACGTCGAGCGTCACCGCCCGGCCGTCGTCGCGCACCTCGAAGACCCCGAAGACCTCCTGCTCGTCCACGGCCGCGCGGGCGGCGGCCGGACGGTCGTAGGGGCGCACCCTCACGGACGCGTTCAGGGCCTTCTCCATGCCCTCCAGGAAGGCCCGGCCCCGCGCGTGCTCGTACGACCCCACCACCGCCGCCGGGATGGAGTGGGGTGTCGGATTCGCCATCGCATACGTGTAGGACCAGGCGAACAGGCCCGCCGCCGCGCTCAGAATCAGCGTCAGCACCGTCGCCGGCAGGAACGGCGACTCCTTGAAACGCTCCCACGCCGGCTGCGAATCGGACATGCCGGTCAGACTAGGGCAGCCGCCGGGTGCCCGCCCGCGGACTCACGCGGGTGGCCGCGCCCATCGGCTCACGCGCGCGGCGCGCACCCCAGGACGTGCGCCTTCACGATCTCCGCGATCCGCGGATCGCGGCGCCGGAACGCGGCCACCAGCTCGTCGTGCTCCTCCGCGTACGACTGCTGCACGGTGCCCAGCCAGCGGATGGACAGCGCGGTGAAGACCTCGATCCCGAGCCCTTCCCAGGTGTGCAGCAGCACCGAGTTGCCGGCCGCCCGCACCAGTTCCCGGTGGAAGCCCACCGTGTGCCGCACCTGGGCCGTGCCGTCCGACGCGCGGTCCGCGTCGTACAGCGCGGCGACGTGCGGCTCCAGCGCCGAGCAGTCCTCCGCGAGGCGGTCGGCCGCGAGTTCCGCGGCGATGGCCTCCAGACCGGCCCGGACCGGGTAGCTCTCCTCCAGGTCCGCGGCGGTCAGGTTCCGCACCCGTACGCCCTTGTTCGGCGCGGACTCGATCAGCCGCAGGGACTCCAGTTCGCGCAGGGCCTCGCGCACCGGGGTCTGGCTGACCTCCAGCTCGGTCGCGATCCGCCGCTCCACGATGCGCTCGCCCGGCTGCCAGCGCCCGCTGATGATCCCCTCGAGGATGTGCTCGCGGATCTGTTCGCGCAGCGAGTGGATGACGGGCGCGGTCATGAGGGCTCCTTAGGGCGCGTTGACGTTTAGACAATACGGCCCTGACGCTTCGCCGGAAGGGCGCGTGGGGGTGCTTTGGTGCAGGTGAGACGCGTGTAACAGCCCGGGTTCCGCTGTCGTCGGGCGGGTGCGGGCTGGTGGGGGTGCTCGCGCCCGCGCGGCGGAGCCGCATGTCGATACAGCCCCGCGCCCCTGAAAACGTGGGTGCCCCCGCCCGGAGAATCCAGGCGGGGGCACCCACGCGAGCCGAAGGGCTTACAGGCCCAGCTCGACCTCGAACTCGCCGGCCTCGAGGATGGCCTTGACCGCGGTCAGGTAACGCGCGGCGTCGGCGCCGTCCACCAGGCGGTGGTCGTAGGAGAGGGTCAGGTAGGTCATGTCGCGGACGGCGATGACCGTGCCCTCCTCCGTCTCCAGGACGGCCGGGCGCTTGACCGTGGCGCCGATGCCGAGGATCGCGACCTGGCCCGGCGGCACGATGATCGTGTCGAAGAGCGCACCGCGCGAACCGGTGTTGGAGATGGTGAAGGTCGCGCCGGACAGCTCGTCCGGGGTGATCTTGCTGGCGCGGACCTTGCCGGCCAGCTCCGCCGTGGCCTTGGCGATACCGGCGATGTTGAGGTCACCGGCGTTCTTGATGACCGGGGTCATCAGGCCCTTCTCGGAGTCCACCGCGATACCGATGTTCTCGGTGTCGAAGTAGGTGATGGTCCCCTCGGCCTCGTTGATCTTGGCGTTGATGACCGGGTGGGCCTTCAGCGCCTGCGCGGCGGCCTTGACGAAGAACGGCATCGGGGAGAGCTTGACGCCCTCGCGGGCCGCGAAGGAGTCCTTCGCCCGGGCGCGCAGCTTCATCAGGCGGGTGACGTCGACCTCCACGACCGACGACAGCTGGGCCTGCTCGTGCAGCGCCTTGACCATGTTGTCGCCGATGACCTTGCGGATGCGGGGCATCTTGACGGTCTGGCCGCGCAGCGGGGAGACCTCCAGGACCGGCGCCTTCTTGGCCGGGGCGGCGGCCGGAGCGGCGGCGGCCGGGGCCGGAGCGGCGGCGGCCTTCGCGGCCTCGGCGGCGGCGACGACGTCCTGCTTGCGGATGCGACCGCCGACGCCGGTGCCCTTGACGGTGGCCAGGTCGACGCCGTTCTCGGCGGCGAGCTTGCGCACCAGCGGGGTGACGTAGGCGCCCTCGTCGGTCGGCTGCGCGGCGGCGGGCGCCGGAGCGGCCGGGGCCACGGGAGCGGCCGGGGCGGCGGGAGCCGGAGCCGGAGCCGCGGGCTGGGCCGGAGCCGGGACGGCAGCGGCGGGCGCCGGAGCGGCGGGGGCGGCCGGAGCGGCGGGGGCCGGGGCCGCGGGCTGCGCCGGGGCGGGGGCCGGAGCGGCCGGGGCCTCGGCGGCGGGCGCCGGAGCCGGGGCCGGAGCGGCGGCCGGGGCCGCACCCGGGGCGCCGATGACGGCCAGCTTGGCGCCGACCTCGGCGGTCTCGTCCTCGCCGACCACGATCTCCAGCAGCACGCCGGAGGCCGGGGCCGGGATCTCGGTGTCGACCTTGTCGGTGGAGACCTCGAGCAGCGGCTCGTCCGCCTCGACGGTGTCGCCGACCGACTTCAGCCAGCGGGTGACGGTGCCCTCGGTGACGGACTCGCCGAGCGCGGGCAGGACCACGTCCGTGCCCTCGGCGCTGCCGCCGCCGGCCGTGGCCTCGGCGGTCGGGGCCGGGGCGGGGGCGGCCTGCTCGGTGGACGGCTGAGCGGCCGGGGCCGGCTCGGGGGCCGGCGGGGCGACCTGCTCGGCGGCGGGGGCCTGTTCGGCGGCGGGGGCCTGCTCGGCGGCCGGGGCGCCGGTGCCGTCGTCGATGATCGCCAGCTCGGCGCCCACCTCGACGGTCTCGTCCTCGGCGACCTTGATGGAGGCCAGGACACCGGAGGCCGGAGCCGGGATCTCGGTGTCGACCTTGTCGGTGGAGACCTCGAGCAGCGGCTCGTCGGCCTCGACGCGCTCACCCTCGGCCTTCAGCCAGCGGGTGACAGTGCCCTCGGTGACGCTCTCGCCGAGCGCCGGAAGGGTTACGGAAACCGCCATGGTTTCGGTTGCTCCTAACGAATTGCGGAAGTCTGTGTCGTCGCGCCCAGTGACCGAGGGAGGTCAGTCGTGGGAGTGCAGCGGCTTGCCGGCCAGGGCCAGGTGGGCCTCGCCGAGGGCCTCGTTCTGCGTCGGGTGGGCGTGGACGAGCTGGGCCACCTCGGCCGGCAGCGCCTCCCAGTTGTAGATCAGCTGGGCCTCGCCGACCTGCTCGCCCATCCGGTCGCCGACCATGTGGACGCCGACCACGGCACCGTCCTTGACCTGGACGAGCTTGATCTCGCCCGCGGTCTTCAGGATCTTGCTCTTGCCGTTGCCCGCCAGGTTGTACTTCAGAGCGACGACCTTGTCCGCGCCGTAGATCTCCTTCGCCTTGGCCTCGGTGAGACCGACGGAGGCGACCTCCGGGTGGCAGTACGTCACCCGCGGGACACCGTCGTAGTCGATCGGGACGACCTTCAGACCGGCCAGCCGCTCCGCCACCAGGATGCCCTCGGCGAAGCCGACGTGCGCGAGCTGGAGGGTCGGGACCAGGTCGCCGACCGCGGAGATGGTCGGGACGTTGGTCCGCATGTACTCGTCGACGAGGACGTAACCGCGGTCCATGGCGACCCCGGCCTCCTCGTAGCCCAGGCCCTGCGAGACCGGGCCGCGGCCGACGGCCACCAGCAGGACCTCGGCCTCGAACTCCTTGCCGTCGGCCAGGGTGACCTTCACACCGTCCTGGGTGTACTCCGCCTTCTGGAAGAAGGTGCCCAGGTTGAACTTGATGCCGCGCTTGCGGAAGGCGCGCTCCAGCAGCTTGGAGCTGTTCTCGTCCTCGACCGGGACGAGGTGCTTCATGCCCTCGATGATCGTGACGTCCGAGCCGAAGGACTTCCACGCGGAGGCGAACTCGACGCCGATGACGCCGCCGCCCAGGATGATCGCGGACTTCGGCACGCGGTCCAGGACGAGGGCGTGGTCGGAGGAGATGATCCGGTTGCCGTCGATCTCCAGGCCCGGCAGCGACTTCGGCACGGAGCCGGTCGCCAGCAGCACGTGGCGGCCCTGGATGCGCTGCCCGCCCACGTCCACGGAGGTGGGGGAGGAGAGCCGGCCCTCACCCTCGATGTAGGTCACCTTGCGGGAGGCGACCAGACCCTGCAAGCCCTTGTACAGGCCCGAGATGACCTCGTCCTTGTACTTGTGCACGCCCGCGATGTCGATGCCCTCGAAGGAGGCCTTGACACCGAACTGCTCGCTCTCGCGGGCCTGGTCGGCGATCTCGCCCGCGTGGAGCAGGGCCTTGGTGGGAATGCAACCCCGGTGCAGGCAGGTGCCGCCGACCTTGTCCTTCTCGATCAGGGCGACGTCCAGGCCCAGCTGCGCCCCGCGCAGGGCCGCGGCGTAACCACCGCTACCACCGCCGAGGATCACTAGGTCGAAAACGGTGCTGGCGTCGTTCGCCACGTCACGTCCTCCATGCATGTGCGCCACGCCGGTCTGCGGTGACCGGTCGGCGGCTGGTGTCCGGCCGCTCGTTCTTCGGCCCTTAGGTGGGGGCCCTGTCCTGCCGTGCCCCATCTTCGCACTAGTCCGCGCTTGACGAGACGCGGGGCCGGGGTGTGAGACGTAGCACGTTCACTTGCAGACGGCGGTGACTGGGGTGACATAAGGGGCGCGAGGAACTGTGCGACCAGCCCCCCACGCCCCTGCAGTCGCCCTACGACGGACGAACCCCACTCAGTGGGCGCACGTCACCCGAGATCACCCGCGGCCGTCAGCTCCGCGAGCCGCACCAGCGTCCGCACACCCGACCCGGTACCACCCTTGGGCGTGTATCCGAAGGGCCCGCCCTCGTTGAACGCGGGCCCGGCGATGTCCAGGTGCGCCCAGGTGATCCCCTCGCCGACGAACTCGCGGAGGAACAGACCGGCGACCAGCCCGCCGCCCATCCGCTCACCCATGTTGGCGATGTCCGCGACCGGCGAGTCCATGCCCTTGCGCAGGTGCTCGGGCAGCGGCATCGGCCAGGACTCCTCGCCGACCTCCTCCGCGGCCTCCACGATCGCCGAGCGGAACGCGTCGTCGTTGGCCATCACACCGAAGGTGCGGTTGCCCAGCGCCAGCACCATCGCACCGGTCAGCGTCGCCACGTCGACGATCGCGTCCGGCTTCTCCTCGGACGCGGCCCACAGCGCGTCGCCCAGCACCAGCCGGCCCTCGGCGTCGGTGTTCAGCACCTCCACCGTCTTGCCGCTGTACATGCGCAGCACGTCACCGGGGCGCACGGCGGAACCCGACGGCATGTTCTCGGCGAGCGCCAGCCAGCCGGTGACGTTGACCTCCAGGCCGAGCCGGGCGGCGGCGACGACCGCGGCGAAGACCGCCGCCGCGCCGCTCATGTCGCACTTCATCGTCTCGTTGTGCCCGGCCGGCTTCAGCGAGATGCCGCCCGAGTCGTAGGTGATGCCCTTGCCGACGAAGGCCAGGTGCTTCTTCGCCTTGGAGTGCTTGTACGTCAGCTTCACCAGGCGCGGCGCGGACGCGGAGCCGCCGCCGACGCCGAGGATGCCGCCGTAGCCGCCCTTGGCGAGCGCCTTCTCGTCGAGCACCTGCACCTTGATGCCGTGCTCCTTGGCCGCGGCCTGGGCGACGGCGGCGAACGCCTCGGGGTTGAGGTCGTTGGGCGGGGTGTTGACCAGGTCGCGGGCGCGGTTCAGCTCCTCGGCGACGGCGGTGGCGCGCTCCAGGGCCGCCTTGTGCGCCTTGTCGCGGGGCTTGCCGCCCAGGATCGCGGCCTCGGCGAGCGGCGCCTTGCCGTTCTTGTCCTTGGCGGCGCCACCTGCCTGGGGGCCACTGTCCTTGTAGGCGTCGAAGGTGTACGCGCCGAGCAGCACGCCCTCGGCGACGGCCCCGATCGCCGCGGAGTCCGCGACCGGCAGGGCGAAGGCGGCCTTCTTCGTGCCGGTCAGGGCACGGGCGGCGACACCGGCGGCGCGGCGCAGCGCCTCGGCGTCGAACTCGCCGTCCTTGTCCGGCTGCGCGCCCAGGCCCACCGCCACCACGAGCGGCGCCTTGAAGCCGGCGGGCGCGGGCAGCTTGGTCACCTCGCCCTCGGCACCCGAGGCGCCGAGGGTCTCCAGGAGGTCGGCGAGCCTGCCGTCGTAGGCCTGGTCCACGGCCTCGGCGCCCGGCGCGACGGCGAGCCCCTTTCCGCCCTTCGGGCTCTTGGCGACACCGATCACGAGGGCGTCGGCCCGCAGGCCGGCCGCCCCGGCGGTGCTGAGAGTGAGAGCAGTCACGGTGGTGATTTCTCGCTTCCGATGTGAAGTTGCTTGGCCGAACAGGGTGGGTCGGCCGGGCCCGACAGCCGACCCTAGATCCGGCCCTGTGTGGTGGTCTCAACGGGGTCCGCGTCACTGCGGCGCGCACCTGGGACGAGACTACGCGCGCGGGTTCGTTCGCTCACGCCTGCGGGCGTTCACCTCTGAGTGGCGTCGTGGCCATTTCCCGATCCTCGCACTCCATGAACTGAGTCACACTCGTCGGGTTCCGGTGAGCCCCGCGCTCGCCGCTTTGCATGATTTCCACATGATCCTCCGTGGATGGCTCACCGGAGAGCCGGACCCTTCACGCGGAACCGAGGGCATGGAGGATCTTCTGGGGGGAGGAACCATCATGGCGCCACGCGCGCGCACAAGGAGAGAAACGGTCGCCGTCACGGCCGCCGCCGCACTGATGACGCTGGGGCTGGGGGCACCCGGGGCGTCGGCGGCCGGCGAGCCGCGGATCGACCTGAGGGTGCTGGTGGTGGACAACGGGGACAGCTCCGTCCAGGCCATCACCGCGCAACTGCGCGGCACCGGCATCCCGTACACCACGATCGACCTGAACGACCCCGGCCGCCCCACCGTCACCCCGGCGTTCCTCAGCGACACGGTGAACGGCACGCCCCGCGCCAAGTACCAGGGCGTCGTCCTGCCGAACGAGGCCCCCTTCGGCACTGGCTCCGCCGAGCAGACCGCGCTGGAGAACTACGAGCGGACGTACGGCATCCCGCAGGTCGACGCCTACACCTGGGCCCACCCCGGGGTCGGCCTCGACTACACCGGCGAGGGCGGCTGGGCCGGCGCCCTCGACGGGCGCGAGGCGTCCGTCACCGCCGCCGGCAAGGCGGGCTGGTTCGGCTACCTCGACGGCGCCCTCGCCTTCGAGGACAACGACCCGGCCGTCCAGGAGAGCTACGGCTACGTGGCCCGGCCCCGGACGGGCTTCACCAGCTACGTCGACATCCCCGTGCCCGGCTCCACCGGCCGCGGCAGCCTCGTCGGGGAGTACGCCCACGACGGGCGCCGCGAACTGGTGGTGACGTTCGCCTACAACGCGCACCAGCGGCAGTTCCGGGTGCTGGCCCGCGGCATCGTCGAATGGCTGACCCAGGGCGTCCACCTGGGCCGCGACCGCAACCACTTCGCGGTCCACGTCGACGACGTCCTCGCCCCCGACGCCCGCTGGGACACCGAGCGCAACTGCACCCCGGGCGACATCGACTGCGCGGACGGCGGCGAGGACACCACCACCCCGATCCGCATGACCGCCGCCGACGCGGCCTACGCCGCCCGGTGGCAGCGCGAGCGCGGCTTCACCCTCGACATGGTCTACAACGCCGGCTCCGGCGAGCAGTGGAAGGCCGAGCACGGCGGCACCGACCCGCTCACCGACCGGCTCCTCGCCGACAAGGCGCAGTACCGCTGGATCAACCACACCTACACCCACCCCTTCCTGGGCTGTGTGCAGGACACCTCCACCGTGCCGTGGAGCTGCGCGAAGAACGCCGACGGCTCCACCCGGTACATGAGCCGCGCCGAGATCGCCGCGCAGATCCGCGACAACCACCAGTGGGCCGTCGCCAAGGGCCTCCCGGTCGACCGCACCGAGCTGGTCACCGGCGAGCACTCCGGCCTGAAGACCCTGCCGCAGCAGCCCGACGACAACCCGAACCTGGCCGGCGCCCTCGCCGACACCGGCGTGAAGTGGATCGCCTCGGACAACTCACGCGAGCCGGAGCAGCGCCCGGTGGGCGCCGCGGTGACCGTCCCGCGGCACCCGATGAACGTGTACTACAACGTCGGCACCGAGGCCGAGATGACCGACGAGTACAACTGGGTCTACACCTCGAAGGCGGACGGCGGCAGCGGCGTCTGCGAGAACAACCCGACCTCCACCTGCCTCGACGAACCGCTGGACGTCACCACCGGCTACGACACCCACATCGTCCCGCAGGAGGCCCGCATCGCCCTGGGTCACGCCCTCGGCAACGACCCGCGCCCGCACTACGTGCACCAGTCCAACCTCGCCGAGGACCGCATCCTCTACCCCGTCCTCGACAAGGTCCTCGCCGACTACCGGGCCCTGTTCGCCGACAACACCCCGCTGGAGAACCCGCGGCACAGCGCCATCGGCACCGAGCTGAAGCGCCGCGCCGCCTGGCGGACGGCGATCGCGAACAACCAGGTCACCGCCTACCGCATCGGCAACACCGTGACCGTCAGGGCACCGTCCGGCACCCAGATCCCGGTGACCGCCCCGGAGGGCACGCGAAAGCAGCTCCTCCTCGGCACCACGCCGTTCGGCACCCCGTACGCAGGGGCACGCTCCGCCTGGACGGCACCCGAGGCACTGCAATCCGCGGTCACCTTGAAACTCCCGTGAGCGCAACGCGCTCCAGGGGCGCGGGGCTGCATTGACATGCGGCTCCGCCGCGGGGCGCGACCAGCCCGTGACGGCGCGCGGCCGGACGACGGGCGGCAGTTCCCCGCACAGCATCCGCACAACAGGGGGGAAGCCGCGCAGCGATGCGTACCGGACGTCACGTCACCATGCTCACCGAAGGCACCTACCCGCATGTCCACGGCGGCGTCAGCACCTGGTGCGACCAGCTCGTCAAGGGCATGCCCGAGGTCGACTTCCACATCGTCTCGCTCACCGGCAGCGGCCGGGAACCCGTGACCTGGGAACTGCCGCCCAACGTCTACCGGCACACCACCGTGCCGACCTGGGGCCCGCGCCCCGGCCACCGGCGCCCGCCGCACGGCAGGGCCCGCCGCCGCTTCGTCGACGCCTACGAACAGCTGCTGCTGTCCTTCCTCGACCCGGAGTCCCCCTGCGACTTCGGCGCGGCCCTGACCGAGCTGGCCCGCCTCGCCCGCGACGGCCGCCTCTCCGCCGCGCTGCGCACCGAGACCGCGCTGCGCTCGCTGATGTGGATATGGACGATGCCGCATCTGCCGACCGCCGCCGCCCGCCCCACCGTCCACGACGCGCTCACCGCCACCGACCTGCTGGAACACGCCCTGCGCCCGCTCGGGACACGCATCCCGGAGGACTCGGTCGCGCACGCCGTGAGCAGCGGCCTCGCCACCCTCCCCGCGCTCGCCGCCCGCCACCTCGACGGGGTGCCGTTCCTCCTCACCGAGCACGGCATCTACCTGCGCGAGCGCTACCTCGGCCACCGCCACGAGAGCCGACGCTGGCCGGTGAAGGCGTTCATACTCGGCTTCTGGCGCGCCCTGAACTCGCACGGTTACCGCTCCGCCGACCTGATCACCCCGTGCAACCGGTACAACCGCCGCTGGGAGGAGCGCGGCGGCGCCGACGCCGCCAAGATCCGCACCGTCTACAACGGCGTCGACCCGGCCGCCTTCCCGCACGCCGGACCCGAACCCGACGTCCCCACCCTCACCTGGTGCGGCCGGGTCGACCCGATCAAGGACCTGGAGACCCTGATCCGCGCCTACGCCCTGGTCCGCGCCGAGATCCCGGAGACCAGGCTGCGCCTGTTCGGCCCGGTCCCGCCCGGCGGCGAGGCCTACCGCACGAAGCTGGAGAAGCTCGCCGCCGAACTCGGCGTCAGCGACGGCCTCACCTTCGAGGGCCGCGTCACCGAGGTCTGGCGCGCCTACGCCGCCGGCCACATCGTCATGCTGTCCTCCATCTCGGAGGGCTTCCCGTTCTCCATCATCGAGGCCATGTCCTGCGGTCGTACGACCGTCTCCACGGACGTCGGCGGCGTGCGCGAGGCGGTCGGCGACACCGGTCTGGTGGTGCCGCCGCGCGAGCCGGAGAAGATGGCCGCCGCCGCGCTCACCCTGCTCCACGACCACGAACGCCGCCGCGGCCTCGGCGAACTGGGCCGCCAGCGGGTCATCGACCGGTTCACCCTGCGCCGCTCCGTGGACAACTTCCGCACGATCTACCGGGAACTGGCCGGCGCGCCCGAGGTGTACGAGCCGACGGTCGAGACGGTCGCCGACTGGACCCTGGAGCTGCGCGACCCCTGGTACGCGTCCGTGGCGACGGACGGGAGCGGCTGGTGAGCGGCAACGTCTGGCTGCCGCCGGGCGCCCGCCCCGACAGCCTGCCCGCGATCCCCCGGCAGCGCGCCACCCCCAGCTGGGCGGAGCCCGACCCGCTCGACGAACTCGCCGAGCGCCTGGAGGACTTCATAGCGGCGGCCGTCCACCCCGACGAGATCGCCGCGCTGCTGGAGTCCGACGGCCTCTCCGACGACCGGATACGCGAGCGGTACGGCGTGAAGGACTCCTTCGCGCTCGCCGAGGAGCTGTACGCGCGCGTGGAGCGCCGCCACCCCGAACCCGACGGCCCCGTCCACGACCCCTGGCAGGCAGGCCTGCTGGGCTGTCTGCTGCGCGGCGTGGTGTTCGCCCTGCCGGGCCTCGCCTACGTCCTCGGCGGGCCTTTCCTCGCCGGCCCGGACGGCGACTTCGGGCTCCCGGCCGGCACGGTCCCGCTCCTCGCGGGCGCCCTCACCGGCTGGACGTGGAACCAGGGCCTCGCCCACCGCGCCTACTCCTGGCTCGGCCTCGGCGACCGCTCGGCCGCCCGCCGCTGCCTCCTGGCGGGCGCACCCCTCGGCGCGCTGCTCGGCTCCCTGACCGCGCTCGCCGTCGCGGGCACCGCGGACCCGGCCGCGCTCGCCTTCGCCGCCGGACAGTCCTGGTATCTGGGCGCGGCCACCACCCTGCTGGTCATGGGCCGCGAACGGGCCCTGCTCGTCGCGCTGCTGCCGATGGCGGCGGGCGCCGTGGCGGCCCTGGTCACCGAGGTGCCCGAACCGACCCGGATCACCCTGCTGCTCGGCTCGCTCGCCGTGGTCTCGGCGCTCGCCCTGCGCGAGGTGGCGCCCGCGCTGCGCGAGCTGGGCGAGGGAAGCTGGACGGCGGGCCTGACGGCGCTGCTGCCGTTCGGGCCGCTCGGCCCGCTCGAGCACCGCACCGGCGGACCCCGGCTCACCGCGTCCGTGCCGTACGCCCTGTTCGGCCTCGGCAGCGGCGTCCTCGTGCTGTACACGGCGCTCGGCGACGTGCCGGCCGGCGAGGCGCACAGCGCGGTCGCCGCGCCCGCCGCGGTGGCCCTCACCCTCTCCATGGGCCCCGCCGAATGGCTGCTGTACCGCTTCCGCAGCGGCAGCCTCGCCGGACTGCGCTCCGCCGGCACCCCCAGCGCCTTCCGCCGTACGACCGCGCTGATCGTCGTCCGCTGCCTGGCCGGCTATCTCGCCGCCCTGTCCGCCCTCGCCCTCGCCGCGTCCGCCCTGTGGCCGCATTCCCCGGGGCCCGGCGGGCTCCCGCTCGGGCAGGGAGGTGCCCCCGCCGGCGTCCGCCTCGCCGGGCTCCTGCTGCTCGGGGTGGTGCTGTGGACCGGGCTGCTGCTCCAGTCGTTCGGCGCGATCCACGGCGCGGCGGCGGTCTGCTGCACGGCCGCCCTCGTCCAGACCCTCGCCCTGGTCACCCACACGGGCACGCCGCACTGGGTCGCCGTGACCGTCCACGGCGTCTGTGCCGCCGTACAGGCCGTGCTGGTCTGCGTCCTGCTGGGGAGGGCGACCGCCCACCGATGAGCACCCTGCTGGTCCCGTACTACGAGCACCCGTCCGTCCGCCCCGCCGAGTGGGACGCGATCGTCGCCGCCGCGCCCCGCCTGTACGGCGTGGTCCTCAACCCGGCCAGCGGCCCCGGCGAGGCGCCCGACCCGGCGTTCGCCGAGGTCGCCGCCCGGCTGCGGGCCGCGGACGTGCGGGTGCTCGGGTACGCCGACACCGACTACGGCCGCCGCCCCCACGCCGACGTGGCCCGCGACCTCGACCGCCACCGCGCCTGGTACGGCACGGACGGCGCCTTCCTCGACCAGGTGGCCGCCGGACCCGAGGAGTTCGCCCACTACCGCCGCCTCGCGAGCGCAGCCTGGGCGGCGGGCTGCGCCACCCTCGTGCTGAACCACGGCACGCCGCCCCACCCCTGCTACGCCCGCATCGCCGACGTGGTCGTCACCTTCGAGGGGGACTGGACGACGTACCGCACCCGGCCGCCGCGCCCCTGGCCGGGCACCGGGGCGCGGGAGTGCCACCTGGTCTACGGCGTCCCGGCGGGCGCCGACCTGGCCGGACCGGCCCGCGAGCGCGGCGCCGCCGTGCACTGCGCGGTGCCCGGCACCGGCGATCATCCGTGGGGTACGTTGCCGCACACCCTGGAGCCCGACCCGTGAGACGCCCGATCCTGCTGCTCGCCCTGCTGCTGCTCGTCGCGGGCTGCACCTCCGCCCCCGACGACAAGCCGGACCGGCCGTCCGGGCAGCGCTGGCAGCCGCGCCCCGGCACCCCCTGGCAGTGGCAGCTCAGCGGCCGTCTCGACCCCACGGTCGACGTGCCGGTGTACGACATCGACGGCTTCGACCACGACGCGGACACCGTCGCCGACCTGCACCGCCGGGGCCGCAAGGTGATCTGCTACCTGTCCACCGGCGCCTGGGAGGAGTTCCGCCCGGACGCCGGGAAGTTCCCGGAGTCCGTGCTGGGGAAGGGCAACGGCTGGCCGGGCGAGCGCTGGCTCGACATCCGCCGCACCGACGTCCTGGAGCCGCTGATGGCGGCCCGCCTCGACATGTGCCGCGACAAGGGCTTCGACGCGGTGGAGCCGGACAACATGGACGGCTACCGCAACCGCACCGGCTTCCCGCTCACCGCCGCCGACCAGCTCCGCTACAACCGGCTCATCGCCCGCCTCGCCCACGAGCGGGGCCTCGCGGTGGGCCTGAAGAACGACCTCGACCAGATCCCCGAACTGGTCGGCGACTTCGACTTCGCGGTGAACGAGCAGTGCGCCCAGTACCGCGAGTGCGCCGCCCTCACCCCGTTCGTCGAGGCGGGCAAGGCCGTCTTCCACGTCGAGTACGAGATGTCCACGCGCGCCTTCTGCCCCGAGGCGCGGCGGCTGGGACTCAGCTCGATGCTGAAGCGGTACGAGCTGGGGGTGTGGCGCCGGGCCTGCTGAGCCCTCGCGTCATCCGAGGGCGAGGACGACCAGCGCGGTCGTCGCCGCCGTCTCGGCGAGCCCGCCGAACACATCGCCGGTGACCCCGCCGAACCGGCGCGTGCAGTGCCGCAGCAGCAGTTCCGCCGCGGCCACCGCCAGCACCACCGCGAGCACCGCACGGCCGAGGTCGTACGTCCCGAGCAGCGCGCCGCCGCCCGCAGCCGCCGCGAGCACCAGCAGCGTGACGAGTGCGGCCCCGGTGCGGGGCACGACCCCCGCGACCGCCGCCCCCAGCCCTTCCGGGCGCGCGGCCGGCACCCCGGTGCGGGCGGCCAGGGTCAGCGCCAGCCGGGCGGCGCCCGCCGACACGACCGCGGCGAGCGCGCCCCGCGCCCAGGAGCCGTCGTAGGCCTCGGCGAGGGCGGCCACCTGGGCCAGCAGCACGAAGACGAGGGTGATCACCCCGAACGGGCCGATGTCCGACTGCTTCATGATCCGCAGCGCGTCCTCGGCGGGCTTGCCGCTGCCCAGCCCGTCGGCGGTGTCGGCCAGCCCGTCCAGGTGCAGTCCCCGGGTGAGCACGGCCGGTACGGCGGCGGAGGCCACGGCGGCGAGCAGCGGACCGGCACCGAGCAGCAGGAGCACCACCCCGGCCGCCGCGGCGAGGGCGCCGACGGCCAGCCCCGCGACCGGCGCGCACAGCATCCCGCCCCGGGCGGCCTCCCGGTCCCAGCGGGTCACCTTCACCGGCAGGACGGTGAGCGTGCCGAAGGCGAAGCGGAGGCCGTGCAGTGGCGGGACCGGTGCGGGCGGCGAGATCGGGGACACGGCGGAAGGGTACGCGACGGCCCGGACGGCGCCCCGGGGCCCGGGCTTCCCCGGACGAGGCCCGGGCTTCTCCGGACGGGGCCTGGGGGCTTCCCGGACGGCGCCCGAAGGCGAATCGGGCCAGACTGGAACGCATGGGGCAGTGGCTGCAACGGAACATCATCGAGCCCGGCAAGCTCCCCCTCCTGCTCGCCCTCGCGGCCTTCGTGCTGACCTTCCTCGTCACGCGGCTGATCACCCGCCTGATCCGGGCGGGCAAGGGGCCGTTCGGCAACGTCCAGGGGGCGGGGGGAGTGCACATCCACCATGTCGTCCCCGGTGTCGTGCTCACGATCATCGGCGGCTTCGGCGCGGTGGCCAGCGGACGCCATGGGCTCGCTCCGGTCGTGTGGGCGGTGATCTTCGGGATCGGCGCGGGGCTCGTCCTCGACGAGTTCGCGCTGATCCTCCACCTCGACGACGTGTACTGGAGCGAGGCGGGCCGCAAGAGCGTCGAGGTCGTGGTGGTGACGGTGGCCCTGGTCGGCCTGGTCCTGTCCGGCTTCTCCCCGTTCGGGGTCGACGGCGTCGACGAGGAGGAGCGCCAGGGGCGCGGCACCGTCATCTCCACCATCGTCGGGAACTTCGTCTTCTCCCTCGTCGCCCTCCTCAAGGGCAAGCTGCGCATGGCGCTGTTCGGCGCGATCGTGCCGCTCGTCGCCCTGATCGGCGCGATCCGGCTGGCCCGCCCCGGCTCCCTGTGGGCCCGCCGCTTCTACGCCCGCCGCCCGCGCGCCCGCGCCCGCTCGGCCCTGCGCGCCTACCGTCACGACCGCCGCTGGACGGGCCCCTCCCGCAAGCTGCAGGACTGGATCGGCGGCGCACCCGACGAGCCGGTCCGCGCCCTGGACCGCCACTGACGTGCCGCGCCCGACTGTGCCCTGGACCGTCCCTGACGTGCCGCGCCCGACCGTGCCCTGGACCGCCTCTGACGTGCCGCGCCCGACTGTGCCCTGGACCGTCCCTGACGTGCCGCGCCGACTGTGCCCTGGACCGTCCCTGACGTGCCGCGCCCGAGCGTGCCCTGGACCGCCTCTGACGTGCCGCGCCCGACTGTGCCCTGGACCGTCCCTGACGTGCCGCGCCCGACTGTGCCCTGGACCGTCCCTGACGTGCCGCGCCCGAGCGTGCCCTGGACCGCCTCTGACGTGCCGCGCCCGACCGTGCCCTGGACCGTCCCTGACGTGCCGCGCCCGAGCGTGCCCTGGACCGCCCCGGACGCGGCCTACCCGTCCGGGCCCTCGGCCGTCCGTGACGCGACGTGTCCGTCCGTGCCCCGCAGCACCGCTGACGCGCCGCCCCCGAGGGCTCTGGAGCACCACCGGCGTGCCACCCCCGTCCGGGCCCCGGAGCACCACCGGCGCGCCGAGCCCGTCCGCGTTCCCGCCCGTCGCTGACGCGCCGACTCCACGGCGCACAGCGCCAGTACCGCCGCGATCGCCGCGAGGTGCTCCTTGCCGGCCAGGTTCTCCTTCACCAGCACCTCGGCCACCATCGCCACGCCCACCGCGCCCGCCGTCACATACGCGCGGTAGCGCCGGCCGACGTACACCGCGAGCCCCACCACGGCCGCCGACGGCCCGGTGTCCACGACCCGCGCGTCCGACGCGGCCAGCCCCAGCGGGGTGTGCGGGCCGAGCGCGATGCCGAGCCGGGCGTACAGGGTCCCGGCGAGCGTGGCGGCGTAGGCGAGCGCGAGGGTGCGGCGGCGGCCGAGACAGATCTCCGCGATGCCGAAGACGACCAGGATCTGCGCCAGCGCGCCCCACACCGGCAGGTCGAGGGCCGGGACGAAGAGGGAGAGGGGCGTGCGCAGCAGGGCGAGCCACAGCGGATCCGCCGCGCGCACGGTGCCGGCGCCCTGCACGAGGCCGTACCCCCACGACGTGCCGTGCACGGCGTGCAGCGCGGCGGTCAGGCAGACCGCCCCGACGGTCAGCGGGACGGCCGCGAGCCGTCGTCGGAGAAGGGGACCGCGCAGGGCCGCGCAGAGGGGTCCCCATTCGGCGCGGGCGAAGCGGACGAGCGTGTTCATCGCTCGGTAAGACCGCGCCGAACGGGGCGGAGTTCAGCGGAACCGGCGTGAGCCGGGTCGCTCACTCCGCGGCGGCCTCGGCCTCTTCCCGCTCGGTGACCTGCTCGGTGCCCTTCTCGGTGACCGTGTCGGCGGCCTTTTCGGAGGTCTTCTCGGCGGCCTTCTCGACGGCCTTCTCGGGAAGCTCCGCCGCCAGTGCCGCCGCGGCCTGCACCAGCGGCAGCGCGAGCACACCGCCCGCGCCCTCGCCGACCGACACCCCGTGGCCGAGCAGCGGCTCCAGCGCCATCCGGTCCAGCGCCTTGGCCTGCCCCGGCTCACCGCTGTCGTGCCCGGCCAGCCACCAGTCCGGCGCCCGGAACGCGATCCGCTGGCCCACCAGGGCGCACGCGGCGGCCACCACGCCGTCCAGGATCACCGGCATCTTCCGTACGGCGCTCTGCAACAGGAACCCGGTCATCGCGGCCAGATCCGCGCCGCCGACCGTCGCCAGCAGCTCGAGCTGATCCCCGAGCACCGGCCGGGCACGGCGCAGCGCGTCCCGGATCGCCGCGCACTTGCGCATCCACGCCAGGTCGTCGATGGCGAGTCCCCCGCGCCCGGTGACCACCGAGGCGTCGGTGCCGCACAGCGCGGCGACGAGCACCGCCGCGGCCGTGGTGCCGCCCACGCTGATGTCGCCGAGGACCACCAGGTCCGTCCCCGAGTCGGCCTCCTCGTCGGCCACCGCGACTCCGGCCCGGAACGCGGCCTCGGCCTCCTCGGGGGTGAGCGCGTCCTCGATGTCGATCCGCCCGCTGCCGCGCCGCACCCGGTGCCGTACGACGTCCTCGGGGAACATGCCCGGATCGCAGTCCAGCGCCATGTCCACCACCCGCACCGGCACCCCGAGCCGCCGGGCCAGCACCGCCACCGGGCGGGCGCCCTCCAGCACCTCGCGGACCAGCTCGTGCGCGCTGCCCGCGGGCCGCGCCGAGACGCCCAGCGCGGCGATCCCGTGGTCACCGGCGAACAGCAGCACCCGCGGCCGTTCGACCGGCCGTACCACCGCGGTGCCCTGCGCCGCGGCCAGCCACTCACCCAGGTCGTCGAGGCGCCCCAGCGATCCGGGCGGCACGATCTGGCGCTCCCGGCGCGCCTCGGCGTCCCGGCGCACCCCACCGTCGGGGCGCTCGATCAGATCGGTGAAGTCGTCGAGATTAAGCGAGCTCATTCGCCGAACAGTACCGGCACCGGCCGAACAGGGCGGTGCCGCAGGGGCACCACGCGGTCACTACGTCGTTGCACCCAAGATCGCCATCCCATACGTTCCCTTTGCCTGTGTACACGCATGTGTCCGGGTATGCATGCGTGCGTACGTGTATGTACCTGTGATGCCCGAGTCCATCCGGGAGCCGCCGATGCCGTCCACGCCCTCCGCCCCGCAGGTGGGCGCCCGCCGCCGGGCCGCCTGTCTCGCCGAACTCGCCCATGGCACCGAACGGTTCCACGGCCCGCGCCGCGAGGACTGCCCCTGGTGCGGGTCCCGGGACCTGCGGACCCGGTTCACCGCCTCCGACCCCCTCCAGGGCAGACCCGGCACCTTCACCGTCGACCGGTGCCAGGAGTGCGCGCACGTCTTCCAGAACCCCCGCCTCACCCCCGAGGGCATGGCGTTCCACTTCCGCTATCCGCAGCCCGACCCGGGCCGCGCGCGCCGGACCCGGCGCCGGCTGCGGGCCACCGCCCGCGTGATGCTGCCGTACGGGGAACCGGAGGGCTGGCTGGACGTCGGCACGGGGGACGCCGACTTCCCGGCCGCCGCGCGGGAGTTCTTCCCGTACACCGCGTTCGACGGACTCGACCCCAGCCCGCGCGTCCTGAAGGCCGCCGAGGCGGAACGCCTGGACGAGGCGTACGTGGGCCGGCTGACGACCCGCGCCGTGACCGGCCGGCTGCGCGCCCGCTACGACGTCGTCAGCCTGCTGCACCAGCTGCACCACAGCCCCGACCCGCGAGCCGACCTCCACGCGGCGCTCGGCCTGCTCCGCCCCGGGGGCCGGATCCTCATCGAACTCCCCGACCCGACGAGCCTCTTCGCCCCCTTCCTCGGCCGCTGGTGGCTGCCGCACACCCAGCCCCGCCACCTCCACCTCATCCCCCCGGCCAACCTCCGCGCGGAGCTGGAGCACCACGGCTGCAGGATCCTGCGCACCGACCGCCTCCACGCCCCCTACGACCTGTCCGTGGCGACGACCCTGCTCCTCGCCCATCTGCTGCCGTCCCCCGACGCCCCCTGGCGCCCCATCCCGCCGACGGAGGCCCAGCGCGCGCTGCGCACCGCCCTGGCCGCGGCGACGGCCCCACTGACCGTGGCGGCCCTGGCGGCCGACCACACCCTGGCCCCGCTGCTGCGCCACACCGGCTTCTCGAACACCTACCGGGTGATCGCCCAGGCCCCGTACCGGCGGCGGACCTGAGCCCGCGCCCCGCACCGGCCGCAGAGCCGAGCCCGGGGCCCGCACCGGCCGCGGAGCCGAGCCCGGGGCCCGTACCGAACGCGGCCCCGGACCCGCACCCCGCGCCGGCCCCGGACCTGAGCCCGCGCCCTGCACCGGCTGCCCCGCACCGGCTGCCGTGGACCCGGACCGTGGCCGGCATCTCAGCCCCGCAGCACCAGCGCCTGCCCGGCCACCACCAGCAGCACCTGCTCGCACTCCGCGGCCACCGCCGCGTTCAGCCGCCCCAGCTCGTCCCGGTAGCGCCGCCCGGACGCCGTCGCCGGCACGATCCCGGACCCCACCTCGTTCGACACCGCGACCACCACCCGCCGCGTCTCCCGCACCGCCCCGGCCAGCTCCCGCACCCGCTCCCGCAGCGCCCGCTCACCCCCGTCGGCCCACTCCGCGTCGTCCCACGCCCCGACCGCGTCCATCGCGTCGGTCAGCCACAGCGACAGACAGTCGATCAGCAGCGGCGGTCCGTCGTCCTTCAGCAGCGGCACCAGGTCGCACGTCTCCACCGTCCGCCACGACCCCGGCCGCCGCTCCCGGTGCGCCGCCACCCGCGCCGCCCACTCCCCGTCGCCGCCGCGCGTCCCGCCCGTGGCGACGTACACGACGTCCGGGAACGCCTCCAGGCGCCGCTCCGCCTCCACCGACTTCCCGGACCGCGCCCCGCCCAGCACCAGCGTCCGCCGCGGCACATCCGGCACGTCCTCGTACGCCCCCACGGTCAGCGTCGTCCCGTCCGGCACCGCCCGCGCCCCCGCCGCCGCCAGCCGGCGCGTCAGCTCGGCCCCCGGCGGCACATCGTGGTCCAGGTGGACGGCGACCACGTCCGTCGTCGGCCCCAGCGCCCCGACCGCCCGCAGCCGCGCCAGCGCGTCCGGCCGCCCCACCACATCGGCCAGCACCATGTTGTACGGCTCCGCGTGCGCGGTGCCCTCCTCCAGACCGGCCGGCGCGCCCCCGGGCGGCAGATACAGCAGCCGGTGCCCTTCCGGCCCGGTCACCGCGTACCCGGTGCCCGGCGCGTCCATCGCCACCGCCCGCACCCGATGCCCCGTCAGCAGCGCCAACTCGCGCCCGTCGGGCACCCGCCCGGGCTGCGGCACCCCCGCCGGCACCTCCACGGCGGGCCCGTGGTGCGGATGGGAGAGCAGCACCTGCCGCACCCCGCCCAGCGACCGGCCCGCCCGCGCCGCCGCGAACGCCGCCCCCGGCGTCAGGTCCAGCAGCACCGCCCCGTCCACGAGCAGCGCGGTCGCCGCCCGCGCGTCGGGCCCCAGCGCGGTAGCGCAGGCCGCGCAGGGACAGTCGGGGCGGGGGAGTCCCGCGGGGGCACCGGTGCCGAGCAGAGTCAGTTCCACGGACCCGATTTTCCCGGGTCCCCGCAGGTCTTGCGCGTCCGGCTAGGCTTCAGGGCAGGAGCCGGACCAAGATCCGGGCCCACTGCTCTGCTGGTGCCGACACCTGGGAGGCGTACATGGCGGCATGGACGTGGCGGTTCGAGAAGGCCGACGGGACGGAGGTCCAGCCCGCGGTGCAGCCCGAGGAGTTCACCACGCAGGGCGACGCCGAGTCGTGGATCGGGGAGCACTGGAAGGACCTGCTCGCCGGGGGAGCGGACCAGGTGCGGCTGTTCGAGGACGGCACCGAGGTCTACGGCCCGATGAGCCTGCACGCGGAAGAGGCCGCGCAGGAGTCGTAGCCGCAGATCCCTTCGGGAGGTCACGAGGAGGAGGGGGCGGCCCGCGCCGGGGCGCCCCCCGTCACTGCTCGCCCAGCGTCACGTCCACCGTCTTCTCGGCGCCGTCACGGGTGTACGTCACCGTCGTCCGCCGGCCCGGCCGCAGCTCGGCCAGGGCCTCCTGGAGCGAGGTGATGGTGGTGATGTCCGTGTCGCCGAGGCGGACGATGACGTCCGCGGGCTCCAGGCCCGCCCGGTCGGCCGCCCCGCCGTCGCGCACCTCCACGACGGCCACCCCGATTGGCTGATAGGCGCGGTCGACGACCGTGCGCCCGGTGATGCCGAGCGCCGCCCGCCCCGAGTCGGTGACCCGGCCGTCCCTGACGATCTGGTCGGCGACCGTCCGCACCATCGACGCCGGGATCGCGAACCCGATGCCGGGCGCCGCGCCCTCGCCGAGCCCGGGATCGGTCGCGGCCAGCGTCGGGATGCCGATGACCTGACCGTCGAGGTTCACCAGCGCGCCCCCGCTGTTGCCCGGGTTGATCGCCGCCGACGTCTGCACCATGTTCGCGATCGTCGCCCCCGTACCGCCCCCGCCGCTGGGCTCGGTGACGGTCCGTCCGGTCGCCGACACGATCCCCTGCGTCACGCTCGACGACAGCCCGAGCGGGGACCCCATCGCCAGCACGATCTGCCCCACCTCGACCTTGGCGGAGTCCCCGAAGACGGCCGGGCGCAGCCCCTGCGGCGGCTGGTCCAGCCTCACCACGGCCAGGTCCTGCTGGGGGTAGGAGAAGACCAGCCGGGCGGTGAGCCGCTCCTCGCTGTTGGCGGTGGTCACCCGGAAGTCGCGCTGGTCGCCGACGACGTGCGCGTTCGTGACGATGTGGCCCTTGTCGTCGTAGACCACCCCGGAGCCCAGCTCCTCGCGGCCCTGGATCTGCACCACCGACGGCAGGACGTCGCGGATCACCTTCTGGTAGTCGCTCTGGAGATCGCCCGCCGCGACCGGCGCCGCGGCCCGCGCGGTCGTCCGCTCGCCGGTCCGCTCGGCCCGGCCCCCCGCCGCACCGCCGTCCGAGGTGCATCCGGCGAGAAGGACGCCGAGGACGCCGAGCAGGCCGCACAGCAGGACCGCGGCACGGCGCGGCGCCCGGAGAGGATGAGCTTCCATGCCCCCGAGTCTGGCCTCCGGGCCCCGGCACGGGCCCGCGCTGTACGCCCGAACGGGCTCAGCCGCGCACCCCGCACAGGTGCAGCAGCGCCGCGACCCCGCGGTACGGATCCGTCCGCCCCGCCCGTTCCTCCACCGCCAGCAGCGTCTCCAGGTCGGCCGGCGCCTCGGCCCCGTCCGCCGCCGTGTCCGTGAACACCCGCACGCCGTACCAGGCGTGCAGCGGAGCCCCGATCCCGGCGAGGGTGTCGGTCAGCGCGGCGAGCCGGTCGGCCCGTACGTCCAGACCGAGACGGTTGCGGTAGGCGGTGGTGTCGAACGCGGCCAGCGCGCCCTGCCAGTCGCCGGACAGCCCCGGCCGCATCGCCAGCGCGTCCCCGTTGCGCACCAGCAGCGACAGCAGCCCGCCCGGCGCCAGCACCCGGGCCAGCCCCGCCAGCAGCGGATCCGGCTCCTCGACGTACATCAGCACCCCGTGGCAGAGCACCACGTCGAAGCTGCCCGGCAGGAAATGGACGCCCGTGTCCCGGCCGTCGCCCTCGATGATCCGCATCCGCTCCCGGATGCCCTCCGGCTCGCCGGACAGCGCCTCACGCGCCGCGGCGATCATCGTCGGGTCCTGCTCCAGACCGGTGATCTGGTGCCCGGCCCGGGCAAGCCGCAGCGCCTGCGTGCCCTGGCCCATCCCCACGTCGAGCACCCGCAGCCGCTGCCCGACCGGGAACCGCCCGGCTATCTGCTCCTCGAGCTGCCGGGCCACCAGCTCCTGTCGTACGACATCACGCAGGCCGCCCACCTTGCTGAGCCAGGCGTCGGCCGCACCCCCGGTGAACGGCGCAGCGCTCAGGGTCGCTCCCCGCGCTTGACCTGCGGCTTCGGCAGCCGAAGCCGGCGCATCTGGAGGGAGCGCATCAGGGCGTAGGCGACGGCGCCGCGCTTGTTCTCGTCCGGGAAGCGCTCGGCGAGCCGCTTCTTCAGCCGGAAGCCGGTGACGAACGAGTCCAGCACGATCAGGACGATCACCACGAGCCACAGCAGCAGCGCGATGTTCTGCAGCGCGGCCACCCGCACCATGCTCAGCACGAGGATGACCACGGCCATCGGCAGGAAGAACTCCGCGATGTTGAACCGCGCGTCGATGAAGTCGCGCGCGAAGCGGCGGACCGGACCCTTGTCACGGGCCGGCAGGTACCGCTCGTCACCGCCGGCGAGCGCCTGACGCTGCCGTTCCAGCGCGGCACGGCGCTCCTCGCGGGCGCGCTTGGCGGCCTCCTTGCGCGTCATCGACGTGTTGGCCACGCTGCGGCGCTGCGACTGGGCCTCGCTGCGCTTGGGCGTGGGGCGGCCCTTGGGGGCCTGCGGGTCACGGGGCTGCTTGGAGACGGTCACCTGCGCCTTGTCGGCGACGGGGGCCTTCTCTTCCTTGGCACGGCTACGGAACACAAAACCCAAGGGTACGGGGTGCCCGGGGTTGGACCCCAGCGCCACGGGGAACGATCCGGCAACACCGGACGTCTGTAAGGGGACAGAGGGGACGATGCGTACGCCTCGGAACCCTGAGGGACCCCTGGGGTTCACCCGGGGAATCACCTCCTCCCTACGCCGGAGCGGGTGGCTCCTCAGTCGTCCTCGGGGATGAGCGCATCCGCGCCCGAACAGTGCGGTAATGGAAGCAGGGCCCGTACTGTGGGTTCTGTCGCAGAGCTGGAGCCGGAGTCGGTCAGAAGGGGGCGCGCGAAGCCCATGAGCGGTGTCATGAAGCGTATGGGGATGATCTTCCGCGCGAAGGCGAACAAGGCCCTGGACCGGGCCGAGGACCCGCGCGAGACCCTCGATTACTCGTACCAGAAGCAGCTGGAGCTGCTCCAGAAGGTCCGCCGCGGCGTCGCGGACGTGGCCACCTCCCGCAAGCGGCTGGAACTCCAGCTCAACCAGTTGCAGCAGCAGTCCGCCAAGCTGGAGGACCAGGGCCGCAAGGCGCTCGCGCTGGGCCGGGAGGACCTGGCCCGCGAGGCGCTCTCCCGCCGCGCCGCGCTCCAGCAGCAGGTGACCGATCTGGAGACCCAGCACGCCACCCTCCAGGGCGAGGAGGAGAAGCTCACCCTGGCGGCCCAGCGGCTCCAGGCCAAGGTCGACGCCTTCCGCACCAAGAAGGAGACGATCAAGGCGACGTACACCGCGGCCCAGGCGCAGACCCGGATCGGCGAGGCGTTCACCGGCATCTCCGAGGAGATGGGCGACGTCGGGCTGGCCATCCAGCGCGCCGAGGACAAGACGGCCCAGCTCCAGGCACGCGCCGGCGCCATCGACGAACTGCTCGCCTCCGGCGCCCTCGACGACCCCACCGGCATGGCCAAGGACGACATCCAGGCCGAGCTGGACCGGCTCTCCGGTGGTACGGATGTAGAGCTGGAGCTTCAGCGCATGAAGGCCGAGCTGGCCGGAGGCACGTCCGGTGACCGGCAGGCCATCGAGGGCGGCAACGGACAGCAGCAGCCCCAGCAGCAGCCGCAGGACACCCCGCGGTTCGACAAGCAGTAGGGGCCCACGCCGAGGAGGGCGACATGATCGTACGGATCATGGGGGAGGGGCAGGTCAGGCTGGCCGACAGCCACTTCCCGGAGCTCAACAAGCTCGACGACGAGCTGATGTCCGAGATCGAGAAGGGCGACGGACCCGGCTTCCGCCGCACCCTCCAGGCCCTCCTGGCCACCGTCCGCCAACTGGGCACCCCCCTGCCCGACGACTCCCTCGAACCCTCACAGCTGATCCTCCCCTCCCCGGACGCGTCCCTGGAGGAGGTCCGCGAGATGCTGACCGAGGACGGCTTGATCCCGGACTGACCCGCCGCCACGGTCGCCGGCTGGTGCCGATGCCCGGCCGATCCGCCCGGCGGGCGCACCACCGATCCGCCCGGCCGACGCCCGACTGACGCCCGGCTGATCCGCAGCCGCTCTGCGGCTGGTCACCGCTGGTGCCGATGCCCGGCCTATAGGGGCCCGGTCCCGGCTGATCTCCGGCCGATGCCCGGCCCATCCGTTGCGCTCGGCCGTACCCCGGCCCCCGGTGGTGTCCGCCCGGATACGGTGGAGCATCGTGAGCACCCTGGAGCGTGTCCGGCAGCGACTGAAGGCCCACCCCATGGCGCTGGACGCCATGCTGGCGGCGGGGGTGCTGGTCTGCATGGTGGCCGGGTCCTTCGTGGACCCGCATGGCAAGGACGGTGTCACCTGGGGCCTGCGCAGTCCCGACGGACTCAGCCTGGTGCTGATCGCCCTCGGTGCCGCCGCCCTGGTGCTGCGCCGGCGGGCGCCGCGCACGGTGCTCGCCTTCACCGGCACGGTCTCCCTCGTCGAGTCCGTGACCGGAGACCCCCGCGCCCCCGTCGCGATGTCCGCCGTGATCGCCCTCTACACCGTCGCCTCCACCACCGACCGCCCCACCACCTGGCGGATCGGCCTGCTCACGATGACCGTGCTGACCGGTGCCGCCATGCTCGCCGGGCCCCTGCCCTGGTACGCCCAGGAGAACCTGGCGATCTTCGCCTGGACCGGCATCGGCGCCACCGCGGGCGACGCCGTCCGCAGCCGCCGCGCCTTCGTCCAGGCCATCCGGGAACGCGCCGAGCGCGCCGAACGCACCCGCGAGGAGGAGGCCCGCCGCCGGGTCGCCGAGGAACGCCTGCGGATCGCCCGCGACCTGCACGACGTCGTCGCCCACCACATCGCCCTGGTCAACGTGCAGGCCGGAGTCGCCGCCCACGTCATGGACAAGCGCCCCGACCAGGCCAAGGAGGCCCTGGCCCACGTCCGGGAGGCCAGCCGCTCCGCGCTGAACGAGCTGCGGGCCACCGTCGGGCTGCTGCGCCAGTCCGGCGACCCGGAGGCCCCCACCGAGCCCGCCCCCGGCCTCGACCGGCTCGACGAACTCGTCGGCACCTTCCGCAACGCCGGCCTGCGCGTCGAGGTCGCCCGCGCCGACCACGGCACCACCCTGCCCGCCGCCGTCGACCTCGCCGCCTACCGGGTCATCCAGGAAGCCCTCACCAACGTCCAGAAGCACGCCGGTACGGAGGCCAAGGCCGAGGTCAGCGTGGTGCGGGTGGGACCGCGCATCGAGATCACCGTCCTCGACGACGGCGCCGGCGAGCATCCCGTCCCGGAGGGCGGCGGCCACGGCCTGCTCGGCATGCGCGAACGCGTCACCGCGCTGCGCGGCACCCTCACCACCGGTCCCCGCTACGGCGGCGGCTTCCGCGTCCATGCGATCCTGCCGGTCGACAACCGCTCCGGCGCCGAGGGAGAGCCCGGATGACCGACGCCGGCCGGCGCGTGCCCAACGCCCAGGGGGAGCCCGTATGACCATCCGCGTCCTGCTCGCCGACGACCAGGCCCTGCTGCGCAGCGCCTTCCGCGTGCTGGTCGACTCCGAGCCGGACATGGAGGTGGTCGGCGAGGCCTCGGACGGCACGGAGGCGGTGCGGCTGGCCCGGGAGCACCGCCCGGACGTCGTCCTGATGGACATCCGCATGCCCGGCACCGACGGGCTCGCCGCCACCCGCCTGATCACCGCGGACCCGGCGCTCGCCCACGTCCGCATCGTCATCCTGACGACGTTCGAGGTCGACGACTACGTCGTGCGGTCCCTGCGGGCCGGCGCCTCCGGCTTCCTCGGCAAGGGCAGCGAGCCGGAGGAACTGCTGAACGCGATCCGCGTCGCGGCCGGCGGCGAGGCCCTGCTCTCCCCGGCCGCCACCAAGGGCCTGATCGCCCGCTTCCTCGCCCAGGGCGGCGACGCCGCGGACGGCGACCCGGACCCGGCCCGCTCCGACCGGCTCGACGCGCTCACCGTCCGCGAGCGCGAGGTACTGGTCCAGGTCGCCGGCGGCCACTCCAACGACGAGATCGCCGAACGCCTCCAGGTCAGCCCGCTCACCGTGAAGACCCACGTCAACCGGGCCATGGCCAAGCTGGGCGCCCGCGACCGGGCCCAGCTGGTGGTGATCGCGTACGAGTCCGGGCTGGTCCGTCCAAGGGTGGACTGACCGCCGTACGGCGCTACTCCAGCCGCAGTATGCGCCGTATAAGGAAATGGACCTGGGGGCGACGGCCGGGGTGTCGGCCATGGACCAGGGTGGTGGCGTGGGCGCTCGCATGCGCCCACTGCTCCGCTCAGGCCACGGAAGAGAGACGCTGACCCATGTCCTGGCTGTCCAGATTCAGCCTCGCGCAACGGGCCCTGACAGGGCTGATGTCGATCATCGCGCTCGCCTTCGGGGCGATAGCGATCCCGCAGCTCAAGCAGCAGCTGCTGCCCACCATCGAACTGCCCATGGTGTCGGTGATCGCGCCGTACCAGGGCGCGTCCCCGGACGTGGTCGAGAAGCAGGTCGTCGAACCGATCGAGAACAACCTGGAGGCGGTCGACGGCATCACCGGCGTCACCTCCACCGCCGGCGAGGGCAACGCCGTGATCATGGCGTCCTTCGACTACGGCAACGACACCGACCAGCTCGTCGCGGGCGTCCAGCAGGCCGTCAACCGGGCCCGCGCCCAGCTCCCCGACGACGTCGACCCGCAGGTCGTCGCCGGGTCCACGGACGACATCCCGACCGTCGTGCTCGCCGTCACCTCCGACCGCGACCAGCAGGCCCTCGCCGACCGGCTCGACAAGACCGTCGTCCCCGACCTCAAAGACATCGACGGCGTCGGCCAGGTCACCGTGGACGGCGTCCGCGACCTCCAGGTCACCGTCACCCCGGACGACCGCAAGCTCGCCGAGGCGGGCCTGACCACGCAGTCCCTCGCCCAGGCGCTCCAGGCGGGCGGCGCGACCGTCCCGGCCGGCTCCTTCGACGAGGACGGCGCCAACCGCACCGTGCAGGTCGGCGGCGGCTTCACCTCCCTCAAGCAGATCGAGGACCTGATGGTCACCGGGGAGGGCGTCAAGCGTCCGGTCCGCCTCGGCGACGTCGCCGAGGTCGCGCAGCAGCCCGCCCGCGCCGACTCCCTCACCCGCACCAACGGCAAGCCCAGCCTCGCCGTGATGGTCACCATGGACCGCGACGGCAGCGCGGTAGCCATCTCCGACGCGGTCCGCGACAAGCTGCCCGAGATGCGCGCCGACCTCGGCTCCGGCGCCACCGTCACGGTCGTCAGCGACCAGGGCCCGGCCGTCTCCAAGTCCATCGAGGGCCTGACGACGGAGGGCGCCCTCGGCCTCCTCTTCGCCGTCCTCGTCATCCTCGTCTTCCTGGCGTCGCTGCGCTCCACGCTGGTCACGGCGGTCTCCATCCCCCTGTCGGTGGTCCTCGCCCTGATCGTCCTGTGGACCCGCGACCTCTCCCTGAACGTCCTCACGCTCGGCGCGCTCACCATCGCGATCGGCCGGGTCGTCGACGACTCGATCGTCGTCCTGGAGAACATCAAGCGGCACCTCGGCTACGGCGAGGAGCGCCGGGAGGCGATCCTCAAGGCGGTCCGCGAGGTGGCGGGCGCGGTGACGTCCTCCACCCTGACCACGGTCGCCGTGTTCCTGCCGATCGGCTTGGTCGGCGGCATGGTGGGCGAACTGTTCGGCTCGTTCAGCCTGACCGTCACCGCCGCCCTGCTGGCGTCGCTGCTGGTCTCCCTCACAGTCGTCCCGGTCCTGTCGTACTGGTTCCTGCGCCCCCCGAAGGGCACCCCCGAGGACGCCGACGAGGCCCGCCGCCTCGCCGAGGAGAAGGAGGCCAAGAGCCGCCTCCAGCGCTTCTACGTCCCCGTCCTGCGCTTCGCCACGCGCCGCCGTCTGACCAGCGTGGCCATCGCGGTCGTCGTGCTGATCGGCACCTTCGGCATGGCCCCGCTGCTGAAGACCAACTTCTTCGACCAGGGCGAGCAGGAAGTCCTCACCGTCAGGCAGGAGCTGAAGCCCGGCACCAGCCTCGCGGCGACCGACGCCCAGGCGAAGAAGATCGAGAAGATGCTCGACGGCGTCGAGGGCGTCAAGGACTACCAGGTCACCGTCGGCTCCTCCGGCTTCATGGCCGCCTTCGGCGGCGGCACGGACACCAACCAGGCGTCGTACTCGGTGATGCTGGAGGAGTCCGCGTCGTACGAGGACGTCGAACGCCGTATCGAGCAGGGCCTGGGCAAGCTCGACGGCATCGGCACGACGACGATCGCCGCGGGTGACGGCTTCGGCAGCCAGGACCTCTCCGTGGTCGTGAAGGCGGCCGACGCGAAGGTGCTGCGCGACGCCGCGGAGCAGGTCCGCAAGGCGGTGGCCGGCCTGGACGACGTCACCGACGTCACCAGCGACCTCGCCCAGAGCGTCCCGCGGATCTCGGTCAAGGCCAACGAGAAGGCCGCCGCGGCCGGCTTCACCGACCAGACACTCGGCGCGGCCGTCGCCCAGGCGGTCCGCGGCACCACCGCCGCGCAGGCCACCCTCGACGACACCGAGCGCGACGTCGTCATCCGCTCGGCGCGCCCCGCCGACACGCTGGCCGAACTGAAGAAGCTCCCCCTGGGCCCGGTGAAGCTGGGCGACATCGCGGAGGTGAAGCTGGTCGACGGCCCGGTCTCCATGACCCGCATCGACGGCCGGCGCGCCGCCACCATCACCGCCAAGCCGACCGGCGACAACACCGGCGCGGTCAGCGCCGACCTCCAGTCGAAGATCAACTCCCTGGACCTCCCGGCCGGCGCCACCGCCGAGATCGGCGGCGTCTCCGAGGACCAGGACGAGGCGTTCGCCAACCTCGGCCTCGCCATGCTGGCGGCCATCGCGATCGTCTTCATGCTCCTGGTCGCGACCTTCCGCTCGCTGGCCCAGCCGCTGATCCTGCTGGTCTCCATCCCCTTCGCGGCCACCGGCGCGATCGGCCTCCTGGTCGCCACCGGCACCCCCATGGGCGTCCCCGCGATGATCGGCATGCTGATGCTGATCGGCATCGTGGTGACGAACGCGATCGTCCTGATCGACCTGATCAACCAGTACCGGGCGCAGGGCTACGGCGTCGTGGAGGCCGTCATCGAGGGCGGTCGCCACCGCCTCCGCCCCATCCTGATGACCGCCCTGGCGACCATCTTCGCCCTCCTCCCGATGGCCCTCGGCATCACCGGCGAGGGCGGCTTCATCGCCCAGCCGCTGGCGGTGGTCGTCATCGGCGGCCTGGTCACCTCGACCATGCTGACCCTCCTCCTGGTCCCGACCCTCTACGCCATGCTCGAACTCCGCAAGGAGCGCCGCGCGAAGAAGCGCGCGGCCAAGCGGGCGGCGAAGGCGGGGGCGGAGAAGGCGCCGGAGCCGGCGGGTGTGTGACGCCTGACGGATCTGTGACACCTGACGGTGCGACAACGGCCGGGTCCCGCGCTGCGGGCCCGGCCGTTTCCCTACGCCGACCGGTTCAGCGCCTCGATCAGACTCATCCAGTGGGCCATGTGCTCTCCGCCGTGGCGGGTGCTGAGGGTGGCCAGTTCGGCGGTGAGGCGGGTGCGGGTGGCGGGGTCGGCTTCGGCCGCCGCGGCAGAGAGCAGTTCCAAGTCGAGGGCGTCCGGCTGGTTGCTGAGGAGGAGGACCGCCTGCGTGTGTGTGACGGACGACAACTCGTCCTGGAAGACGGCGGACTCGACGGCCGCGGTGTACTCGAGGGCGGTGGCATCACCGTCTTCGATGGCTCGCGAAACGTTGTGCTGCAAGGCCGCGCGGTCCCGGACACAGCGGTAGGCGGTGTCGATGCCGTGGGTTCGCGCCAGAAACAGGATTGCCGCGTGGGCGACGGCGTGCGGAGTGAACCCGGCGGTCGCCAGGAGGATGCTTTCCGCGGACGCGTCGAGCAGCAGCTCGCTGTTCTCCCGCAAGAACTGCTCCGAGTCCTCCCACGATGCGCAGTCCAGCCACTTCACGAGCCGATGGCCGAGGATGTGCGCGAAGAAGACGGGGGCTGCCCCCTTGGTGAGGATCAGCTGCCGGAGATGTTGATGCTGCTGGGCGACAGGGGTGATGAGCTCCAGTTCCTGCAGCGCGGTCGAGGCGGCGTCCGAGCTGAGGGCGTCGGTATGGGCCGCCCAGAACTTCTGGCTTTCCTCCCAAGTGGCGGTGAAGATCCATGCCTTGGCCACATCGAGGATGTCCTCCGACAGGGACAGCCATGCGGGGACGGGTGCACCGGCTTCCTGGCGCCAGATCCGTTCGACCAGTTGACGGTTGTGCGGGGTGAGACCGGCCCAGCGGCGGACCTCCCGGCGGGCCGTGACGCTGACGAGATCGGGGGGTGGGGTGCCGTCGCCGAGCAGATGGAGCAACCCACGCAGGCCGGCCTCGGAGGTCGGAGCAGGGCGCCAGAGTTGGAAGACGGCCAAATTGCACCTGATGAAGCGTGCGGCGGCAGGGTTGTGAGCGAGGCGGTCGGCGGCCTCTCTGTAGGCACGGACAGCTGCTGATTCCAGGCCCGCGTCGACCAGAAGGCCGGCGAGGTTGTCGAGTGCGGTGGACAGGTTCGCGACAAAGCCTTCGGGGTGTTCCGCGGCCAGGTCGGTGTAGATGCGGACGGCTTCGTGGGCGTGTTCTCGAGCGGCCTGTGTGTCTCCCATGGCGCTCAGCTGAAGCCCGAGGTTGTTGTGGGAGCCGGCCAGGTCGGGCAGGTAGGCGGCGGGGTGCGCTTCGGCGAGCGTGCGGCGGATGCGGAGGGCTTCCCGGGCGAGTGGTTCAGCGGCTCGTGGATCCCCGTTCTTGCTCAGGCGGCTGGCGAGGTTGTTGAGCGCCATGGCGAGGTCGGGGAGGTAGGCGGCGGGGTTGCTATCGGCGAGCTCGCGGTAGATGCCGACGGCTTCGCGGGCGGGGTCAAGCGCGGCTTGCCGGTTTCCGGTTCCGGCCATATGGATGGCCAGGTTGTTGAGGGTGCCGGCGAGGTCGGGGAGGTAGGCGGCGGGGTTGGTGTCGGCGAGGCCGGTATAGATGTCGGCAGCTTCTCGGGCGTGTTCCAGGGCAGTGTCCCGGTCCCCGACTTCGGCGATGCGATTGGCCAGGTTGCCGAGGGCGCCGGCGAGGGCGGCGAGGTGCGCGGCGGGATCGGTGTCGGCGAGCGTCCGTTGGAGGCGAACGGCCTCCCGGGCCGGCTGGAGGGCGCCTCGTCGGTCGCCGTTGGCTGCCAGGTGGTTGGCGAGGTTGCTGAGTGTCAGCGCGAGGTCGGGGGAGTAGGCGGCAGGGTTGTCTTCGGCGAGTGTGCGGCGGATGCGGACGGCTTCTCGCGTGCGCTCCACGGCCCCTCGCGCGTCTCCGTTCTCCGCCAGGCGGCTGGCGAGGTTGTTGAGTGCCATGGCGAGGTCGGGGAGGTAGGCGGCGGGGTTGCTATCGGCGAGCTCGCGGTAGATGCCGACGGCTCGCCGGGCCGGGTCGAGGGCGGCTCGCCGGTCTCCGTTCTCCGCCAGGCGGCTGGCGAGGTTGTCGAGTGCCATGGCGAGGTCGGGGAGGTAGGCGGCGGGGTGGGTCTCGGCGAGGTCGGTGTAGATGCGGACGGCTTCGCGGACGGGGTCCAGCGCCGCCTGCTGGTCCCCGGTGACGGCCAGGTGGATGGCGAGGTTGTTCAGGGAGCCGGCCAGGTCGGGCAGGTAGGCGGTGGGCTGGATGTCGACGAGCAGGCGGCGGATGCGTACGGCCTCGTGGGCCGGTTCCAGGGCGTCCTGCCGCTCTCCTGTCTCCACCAGATGGCCGGCGAGGTTGTTCAGGGCACGACCGAGAGCGGAGAGGTAGGCGGCAGGGTTGCTCTCGACGAGATCGGTGTAGATGCGCACGGCTTCGCGGGCGGGTTCGAGGGCGGCTCGCCGGTTTCCGATCTCGGCCAGGCGGATGGCGAGGTTGTTGAGTGCCATGGCGAGGTCGGGCAGGTGAGCCGCGGAGTTCGCTTCGGCGAGCGTCCGTTGGATGCGGACGGCTTTCTGCGCGGGGTCGAGGGCGCCTTGTCGGTCTCCGCTGTCGGCCAAGCGGTTGGCGAGGTTGTCGAAGGAGCCGGCGAGGGCGGGGAGGTGGGCGGAGGGGTTGGCTTCCGCCAGGTCCGTGTAGATGCCGACGCCTCGCTGGGCAGAGTCCAGGGCGGCTTGCCGGTCTCCGTTCTCCGCCAGGTGGATGGCGTGGTTGTTGAGCGCCATGGCGAGACTGGGCAGGTAGGTGACGGCATCGCGGTCCGCGAGCCCCGAGTAGATCTCGACGGCTTCGCGTGAGAACCCGGAAGCAGCCGCGGGGTTGCCCCTTCTCGACCAGGCGACCGCGCTGTCATGGAGCGCACTCGCCAGATGGGGCAAGGCACTGTCCGGGTCCCATGCGACGAGCTCACGCAGGATGTCGATGCCCGCGCCGTGCTCTCCGGCCCACACCGCATGCGTGGCCAGCCATTCCCGGACGTAGGGATCCACCGAGCCCCAGTCCCCGCCGTCCACCTGGCGCCTGAGGTAATCCGCCATCGCCCTCATGACGACCTCGCCGGCCGCCGTTCCTGTGGGCACTTGTCGCGTCCTCAGATGGGACACGAACTCCCGGAGATACAACCGGTACACCGCCTGGGACCCCTCACTGTCCTCCACGATGTACCGCCCGTACTCCGCCAGCACCCAGTCGACGTCCCCCTCGTCGTAACCGGCGTCCCCGGTGCGACCCCCCAGCGCCGAGGCCGCCGCCTCCCACACCCCACCGGCCGGCATGCCGCGTCCCGCCGCCCAGGCGAGGGCGGTGAGCAGGTCGCGGGCCGCCGAGGGGAGGACGGCGCCGTCGTCTCGTACCCGAGCCGGTCCGGACCGCAGGTCCTCCTCGAAGGCGGCCTCGACCGAGTCCGGCAGCCGGGCCAGCAGAGCACCGCTGTCGATGCCCTCCTCGTCGCCCCGGCGCCGGATCTCCGAGATGAGGAAGCCGGTCACCAGCCGGGCGAAGAGGAACCCCCCGTCCTTCTCCGTCGCCCGGCTCGCCAGGGCCCAGGCGACCTCGGCCCCGTCGACCCCCTCCGCCTCACACCGCTTGCGCACATACCCGGCGATGTCCTCCCGGGTGTCCGGCTCCTGCTCGAGATCGACCGTGATGACACCGGCCCCCACATGCCGTACCAGGGCGTCCGGCAGGGACTCGCCCTCCGCGAGCTTGCTGCGGAAGGGCCGCTTGCGGGAGCCGGCCAGGACCGGCGTCATCCGGCTCAGCGGGAACACGAGGTCCTCGATCACGGCCTGGGTGTGCTCCGACGGCACCTCGTCGAGACCGTCCAGCACGATCACCGGCAGCCCGGGCAGCTCCCGCAGCTCCGCCCGGAAATCGTCCACGCTCCTCGGCTGCCGCAGCCCCAGCCGCTCCGCCAGCTCCGCCGCCGCCTGCAACGCGTTCAGCCCCCGCAGATGGACCGCCGCGAAGGACTGGCGGTCCCGGACGCCGGGATCGGGGTCGCCCTCCCGCAGCGCGCCCTGCTCCTCGGCCTCCGCCCGCCGGACGGGATCGGCGAGCGTCGCGATCCGCCCCAGCACTGCCGACTTGCCGCTCCCGGCGGGCCCCGTCACGAGGAACAACCCGGGCGTGCCCTCCTCCATCCACGCGACGATCCGGCCGAGCACCCGCCGCCGCCCGGTGAAGAACCACCCCTCCTCCCGGTGCCCGACCCCGCGCGCCGCCAGCACCAGATGCTCGACGAGCGCGGGCGGGGCGCCCGGCTCGGCGAGCGGGTTGGGGAAGGCGCGGCTCTCGTCGCCCACCGCCGCGCGGACCGGCCGCTGCCCGTCCCCCTCCCAGCGGGTGGGCAGCGCGGCCAGCAGATCGGCGCCGGTGACGAGTTCGTTGTGCGCGCTCCACGCGGACAGGTACGCGTCCGTCCTCGGCCCGTCCCGCAGCACCCGCGCCAGCGCCTGGAAGAGCGGTCCGTCACCCGCGGACGTCTCGTTGCGCTGGCAGCTCGCCATGAAACCCAGCCACTTCGTACGACCGGGCGGCAGGCTCACCTCCGACCAGTGCTTCAGCGCGGTCTGCACGCTCTGCCCGGCCCCGTCCCCGGAGTAGCAGGCGTCGACGAGCACGAGGATCTGGTCCGCCTCCGAGGACACCGCGTAGTCGACCAGCTCCTCGACGGAGACCCCCTGGCGCCGGATCCGTGCCGTCCGCGTACCGGGGTGATCGCCCGGGACCAGATCACTGAGGGCGAGGCGCAGCTCCTCGCCCACCAGCACCCCGTGCCCGGACCACAGGATCAGCGCCGGTCTGCGCCCGCCCTCCCGCCGCCACCCCTCGCTCCACTCCTCGACCGCCCGGTCGAAGTCGGCCCGCCCCGGATCCCCGCCGCCCACCACCCGCACCTCGAACCCCAGCTCCTCGAGGCGCCCGGCGATCTCCTCCATCTGCGCCCGCGCCCCCGCCAGCCGGGGGAAGGTGCCCTCGTCGGCGTACGACTCGCAGACCACGCACAGCGCGGTCGCCCTCGGCGCGGGCCGCTCGGGGGTCTCCCTCGTCATCAGGCCTCCGCTCCCGCGCGCACCACCAGCACCAGCGCCGTCACCACCTGCTCGGGCGCGTGCCGCGCCCACACCCGCACCCGGTGCGCCCCGGCGGGCAGTCCCCTCAGTACGGCCGTGTAGCGCCCGCCGCCCAGGTTCCGCAGCGTCCGCCCCGGTCCGCGCTCGCCCACCGCCACCGCGACGGCCAGCTCCTCCTGCCCGGGCGCCGTGACGGAGACCTCGCAGGCCTCGCCCTCGGCCAGCAGCTCCGGCACGGCGACTCCCAGGGCCGTCCCGCCGGTCTCCCGCGGAGCCCGGTGAAACGGCGGCTCACCCGCCAGCCACCCCCACACCGCCCACCGCACCGCCGGGTTGTTCTGGAGCGAGCCGTGCTGCTCCCACGGCGTGTACGCGGGCCGCCCCCACCCCACGTGCGCGCTGGACAGCCGGGGCACGCGCCCGTCACCGCCCTCGTCGACGCCGTCGATGGTGAGCAGTTCCGCCAGCCGGCCCCGATCCTCACCCGAACCGGTCAACTCGGCCGTGGTCGGTGTCGGCTGGAGCACGCCGCTGACGGGCACGTACTCCACGCCGTACGCCGCCCCCGTACCGGACTCCCGCAGCGCCTCGTGGAACCGGCCCGCGTCCGCCAGCAGTTCCTCGTCGACGCCCGGCAGACCGGGCACCTCACGCGCGTACCGCAGACCCGGCTGGCCGGGCACGCCCTCCAGGCACGCGTAGTCCGGTGTCAGCTGGTGCAGCGAGGGCAGGCTGCGCGCGAAGCGGGTCAGGTCCAGCCGGACCAGCCGCCCGGCGCCCCGCCGCAGCTCGTTCAGGCGTAAGCCGTTGACCAGGTACAGCAGGGCGTCCAGCGAACCCCGGTAGGGCGTGCCCAGGGTGATCACCCGCCGGGTGGCCTCCGCTCCGCCGCCCAGCTCGACGTACTGCCGCGCCACCAGGCCGCCCATCGAGTGGCAGAGGAACACCACCTTCGCCTCCGGGTGCCCCGCCGCCCGCCACCGCTCCAGCTCCCGCGCCACCCGCTCGCCCAGCAGCGCCGCGTTGTACCGGCAGGACAGCCGCCAGTCGTACGCGAAGGGCACGAGGTTCGCCGGAGCGTCGTCCCCGGGTGGGCGGCGCCGCAGAGTGAAGTGCTCCTCCAGCCACTTCAGCAGGTCCGTGTACCCCTCGACGAGCGGCGACAGCCCCGGCAGCCCGTGGACGTCGCGCATCACGCCCGACGGCCGTACGCCGTCCCCCGGATGACCGTCCAGCACCCCGCGCGGCAGGGCCAGCCCCTTCACGGAGCCGCCGAAGGTCCTGATCCCCTCCAGCAGCGCCGCCCCCGACGGGCCCCACACCTCCGTGCCGTCCGCGTCCGCCAGCCGGCTCCCCATGATCCCCGGGACCACGACCACGAGGTCGTCCACCTGAGCGGGATCCGCCTTGCGCCGCGTCGCCATCGCGCCCCCGTGCCTGCCGTGCGGGTGAGGAGTCAAGGGTAGTGGCGACCCGCGGTTACGTATCCTGTGCCGCGAACTGCTCTACGGGGGAGGGGACTGGGGCGGTGCCACTGCACAGGGACGATCCGCGGTCGCTCGGCGGATACAAGCTTCTCGACCGGCTCGGGGCGGGCGGCATGGGGGTCGTCTACCGGGGCAGATCACGGTCCGGGCGGGAGGTCGCCGTCAAGGTGGTGCACGCGCAGTACGCGCAGGACCCCGTCTTCCGCACCCGGTTCCGGCAGGAGATTGAGGCCGTCCGCAAGGTCAGCGGCGCGTTCACCGCGCCTGTCGTGGACGCCGCCCCGGAGGCGGACCGGCCCTGGATGGCCACCCAGTACGTCCCCGGCCGCTCCCTCGCCGAGCGGATACGGGCCCACGGACCGCTCCGCGACGCCGAGTTGCGGCGTCTCGCGCTCGGCCTGGTGGAGGCGCTGCGGGACATCCACCGGGCCGGGGTGGTGCACCGGGACCTGAAACCGGCCAATGTGCTGATGGCCGAGGACGGGCCCCGCGTCATCGACTTCGGCATCTCCCGCGCCACCGAGAACCTGACCCTGACCGAGACCGGGCAGATGATCGGCACCCCGCCGTTCATGTCCCCGGAGCAGTTCACCGACGCCCGCTCGGTGGGCCCGGCCTCCGACGTGTTCTCCCTCGGCGCGCTCCTGGCGTACGCCACCACGGGGCGCGGCCCGTTCGACGCGGAGAGTCCGTATCTGACGGCGTACCGGGTCATCAACGACCCACCGGTGCTCGACGGGGTGCCGCGGCAGTTGCGGGCGATCCTGGAGCACTGCCTGACCAAGGAGCGCGAGAACCGGCCGGGCCTCGACGAACTGGCCCGCGAGTTCGCCGAGGCCCTGCCCGAACCGGACCCGGGCGATCCGCCCACGGTCACACTCCGCCTCGGCCCCCCGGAGGAGGCCACCACCCACCCCGGCACGGTCGCCGACCGGGAGACCGAGCAGCCCGCCCGTCACCGCGGCCGGATCCGCCCCCTACTGGCCGTCACGGGCACGGTCGGCGCGCTCGTCCTCGGCCTGACCGCGTACCTGCTGGGCCCCGGCGCGGACGGCAACGCGTCCTCCGGCGGCCGGGACACCCGGTGGGGGGCGCTGCCGCCGGGGTGGCGGCCCTGGCAGACGAACGTGGTGGACACCGATTCCCTGACCGCCGTCGGCGGTAGCGGCTCCATGGTCGACATGGCGCGGTGCACGCGGTACGAGGCCGCCGTCTACTGCGCCGACCAGACGACGCTGCCGGTGCGGGTGGACGCGGTCACCGGGAAGGTCGTCTGGCGGGCCGGTCTGCTGCCGAAGGACAGCCCCCGGGACTCGACCGTCTTCGCCGAGATCATCGGAGTGCGCGAGGACACGGTGCTGGTGCGCCGGACCGTCTCCGACGACTCGCTCGAGAACGAGACGATCAGCGTCGTCGCTCTCGACGCCGGTTCGGGGCGGCAGGTGTGGACCCGTACGGTCGACGAGGGAAGCACCTTCGCGTTCTTCGCCGGCGGCCTGGTGCTGGCCCCGGAGGGCGAGGGTGGCCGTACGCTGACCGCCCGCTCCCCGCGCACCGGGGCGAAGGAGTGGGCCGCGCAGCTGCCCGCGCAGTACTACTGCACGTTCGCGACCGAGTCCGGTCCGGACCTCTACGCGGAGTGCCTCCACGAGAACTTCGAGAAGTCGTTCCTGCTGGCCGTGGACCCGTCCGACGGCTCGACCCGCAGGCTCGCCGCGCCCGCCGAGAGCGGGTTCGCCGGCACCCTGGACGGCCGGCTTGTCTTCCTCGAGTGGGCGGCGGAGCCCTCCGACGAGGACGACCTGTACGACGCGGTGGTCCTGATGGACCCCGGAACCGGCCGACGCGAGCGGGTGCCCCTGGCAAAGACGCTGCGCGGAAAGACCGCGCTGGCGGACGGCACGCTGTGGTCGGCCGGCTCCAACGGTGTCGTCCAGGCGGTCTCGCCGAAGACGGGCAAGGAGCTGTGGCGCACCCAGACCACCCTGGAACAGCCGGGCGCGCCCGTGCTGCGGAAGGCGGGCGGCACCGTGTTCGCGGCGAGCCTCAGCGGCCGGGTGGCGGCCCTGGACGCGGACGACGGGACGACGCTGTGGGAGACCAGCCCGCGTGCCCGGCACGTGCCGGGCGACGGCTGGTCCCGATCCGAGCTGTTCCTCCACGAGGGCGCCCTGGTCGTGGCCACCCCGGACGGCACCCTCTTCGGCCTCGACCCCGCCCACCCCGACAGGAAACCGGCGTCGGAGTAGGCGGGACCGCGGTCACCGTTACGGCAGCGCCAGCATCCGCTCCAGCGCCAGCTTCGCGAACGCCTCGGTCTCCTTGTCGACCTGGATGCGGTTGACGAGCTTGCCCTCGGCCAGGGACTCCAGGGCCCAGACGAGGTGGGGCAGGTCGATGCGGTTCATGGTGGAGCAGAAGCAGACCGTCTTGTCGAGGAAGACGACCTCCTTGCCCTCGGGAGCGAAACGGTTCGCCAGACGGCGGACCAGGTTCAGCTCGGTGCCGATGGCCCACTTGGAGCCGGCCGGGGCCGCCTCCAGCGTCTTGATGATGTACTCGGTCGAGCCGACGTAGTCCGCCGCGGCCACGACCTCGTGCCGGCACTCGGGGTGGACGAGGACGTTCACACCCGGGATGCGCTCACGGACGTCGTTCACCGAGTCGAGGTTGAAGCGGCCGTGCACCGAGCAGTGGCCGCGCCACAGGATCATCTTCGCCGCCCGCAGCTCCTCGGCGGTCAGGCCGCCGTTCGGCTTGTGCGGGTTGTAGACCACGCAGTCGTCCAGCGACATGCCCATGTCGCGGACGGCGGTGTTGCGCCCCAGGTGCTGGTCCGGCAGGAAGAGCACCTTCTCGCCCTGCTCGAACGCCCAGTCCAGCGCCCGCTTGGCGTTGGACGAGGTGCAGATCGTGCCGCCGTGCTTGCCCGTGAACGCCTTGATGTCGGCGGACGAGTTCATGTACGAGACGGGCACGACCTGCTCGGCGATGCCGGCCCCGGTCAGCACGTCCCAGCACTCGGCGACCTGCTCGGCCGTCGCCATGTCGGCCATCGAGCAGCCGGCGGCGAGGTCGGGGAGGACGACCTTCTGGTCGTCGGAGGTCAGGATGTCGGCGGACTCCGCCATGAAGTGGACGCCGCAGAAGACGATGTACTCGGCCTCGGGGCGGGCGGCCGCGTCGCGGGCCAGCTTGAAGGAGTCGCCCGTGACGTCGGCGAACTGGATCACCTCGTCGCGCTGGTAGTGGTGGCCCAGCACGAAGACCTTGTCGCCCAGCTTCTCCTTGGCCGCGCGGGCGCGCTCGACCAGGTCCGGGTCGGACGGCGAGGGCAGGTCGCCGGGGCACTCCACGCCGCGCTCGCTCCTCGGGTCGGCCTCGCGGCCGAGGAGCAGCAGGGCGAGGGGCGTCGGCTGTACGTCGAGCTCCTGGGTCTGGGCGGTGGTCACGACACGCACCCTTTCTTTTCTGCGGCTCGCCGACCCGGGGAGTCCGGGTCGGCGGGATTGCGGGACGGCGTTTCGACCTTTTCGTCGAAATGACGCTATCTATCATAACCGCTTCACGTCAGTTTGACGATGGCCATCGTGTCGATGTGACGTGAATCCCGATGTCCGGTACGTCACCTTGCCGGGGGCCGGTGCCCGCTCGTCCACAGGGCGCTGTCCGCCCGCCCGCGCATGTGCGAGCATGAAAAACGAGCCAAGGAGAAAACAGTCGGGCGCGTCCCGGAATGAATCCGCGGCCCCGCCGGTTGCAACCGTCGGCAAGCAGTCTCCGTACAACCCGGGAGAGATGTAGATGTCCGTATCGGACGAGACCACCACCGTCACCGACGGCATCATCCTGACCGACGCCGCCGCGTCCAAGGTCAAGGCGCTGCTCGACCAGGAAGGCCGCGACGACCTCGCGCTGCGCGTCGCCGTCCAGCCCGGCGGCTGCTCCGGCCTGCGCTACCAGCTGTTCTTCGACGAGCGTTCCCTCGACGGCGACGTGGAGAAGGACTTCGGCGGGGTCAAGGTCGTCACCGACCGCATGAGCGCTCCGTACCTGGGCGGCGCGACCATCGACTTCGTGGACACGATCGAGAAGCAGGGCTTCACGATCGACAACCCGAACGCGACGGGTTCCTGCGCCTGCGGCGACTCCTTCAGCTGAGCCGAGTGGTGAAAGGCGGCGGCCCCTCCTGACGGGGGCCGCCGCCTTTCACGTACGCACACGGCTCGCTCTGGGGGGTGTCTCGCCGATCATGCCGGGCTCCCGGCGCCTGGCACCGCGCCTCGCCGCGTTGTCGTCGGTCGCCGATTCCCCCACGCTCGGCTGCGCTCGCGCGGGGGCACCCCCATCGCGTTGACTCCCTCCTCCGCCTTGCGATGCACGGCACCAGACGCCGCTCGCTGATCCAGCCTGATCGACGAGACACCCCCTAGGTGTGCTGTCCGGACAGGTTGGTGACGCGGCTGGCTGGTGGGTGGCCGCCGATGCCGGTGTGGGGTCGGTGGTAGTTGTACCAGTGAAGCCAGTCGGGAAATGCTGCCTGCCGTTCGCTGTCTGAGGTGTAGGGCCGGTGGTAGGCCCATTCCTCGAGCAGGGTGCGGTGGAAGCGTTCGACCTTGCCGTTGGTCTGCGGCCGCCAGGGCCTGGTCCAGCGAGGGCTGATGCCCAGCTCATGGCAGGTCTGGCGCCAGGTGTTCTTGGTGTAGGCCCAGGCGTTGTCGGTCAGGACGCGTTCGACGGTGATGCCGTGGGAGGCGAACCAGGCGGCGGCTCGTCGCAGGAAGCC